>NZ_BDAE01000004.1 GCF_002091675.1 Pseudomonas luteola NBRC 103146
GAAACCTTCGATTAAAACCAGCCATTGGCTGATTCTGGGAATTTGGTGGAGCTAGACGGGATCGAACCGTCGACCTCTTGCATGCCATGCAAGCGCTCTCCCAGCTGAGCTATAGCCCCGTCGCTAAGACGGTGCGAATCTTAAGAGGCCTCGGTGTTTGTGTCAACGATATTTATGCATTCTTTTAAAATATTTTGCTGAATACACAAATACTTATGATCGAACCGGCTCTTTACGAAGCTCGCCCTGTCTATGCGTATATCCATATAGATCGGACAGAAACGGCATTTCTTTAGCTCATAAAAAAGCCCCGACAAGCGGGGCAAAAAGAACTAATGAACTTGCGCTAGCCCGTCAGCAGCGCGCTGACAGTCAGGTGAGCTATTTACCTCAGCTGCATGACAGGCTGATGACGCCGCATGCCGCGCTGATGCTCAGCGCTTGCGTAGCACCACGGAGCCAATGGAGTAACCAGCGCCGAAGGAGCTGAGTACCCCAAGGTCACCTGCCGTCAGGTCATCCTGATTCAGGTGAAGCGCAATCACCGAGCCCGCAGAGCTGGTATTGGCATAGGTATCCAGAATGACAGGCGCTTCATCTGGCTTAGCGTCACGCCCAAGCAGCTTTCGAACGATCAACTGATTCATATTCAGATTGGCCTGGTGTAACCAAAACCGCCGCACCTGCTCGACCGGAATGTTCAGTTCGGCCAGATGCTCGGCGATCAAATCGGCCACCATGGGGCATACTTCCTTGAATACCTTGCGCCCTTCCTGAACAAACAACTTATCTGGATTACTCATCCCCTCTTCCGCAGCGCGGTTGAGAAAACCAAAATTGTTACGGATATTGTTGGAGAACTGAGTCAACAGCTTGGTCCCCAGAATATCGAACTGATGAGGAGACGCTGCCAGATCAGCCCGCTCGATGATCATGGCGGTAGCCGCATCGCCAAAAATGAAGTGACTATCTCGGTCTCTGAAATTCAAATGACCGGTACAGATTTCGGGATCCACCAGCAAAATCGCGCGAGCCTGCCCGAGTTGTACGCTATTGGCAGCTGCCTGCAGTCCAAACGTAGCCGATGAGCATGCCACGTTCATATCAAAACCAAATCCATTGATGCCAAGCGCCGCCTGCACTTCAATGGCGACCGCAGGATAAGGTCGTTGCAGGTTGGAGCAGGCTACGATAACCCCATCAATGTCTGCTGGCGTCTTCCCTGCTCGCTCCAAGGCTTCCCGCGCCGCGCTCACGCTCATCTCACACAGTACAGACCATTGATCATTACTGCGCTCAGGAATACGAGGCACCATGCGGGCAGGATCTAGAATCCCATCCTTGTCAATGACATAACGGCTCTTGATTCCTGACGCCTTTTCAATAAAGGCCGAGCTGGATTCCTGCTTGGCCTCTTGCTCGCCTCGTGCTATCGCGTCGGCATGTTCCGTATTGTACTGATGAACATAGGCATTGAAGGAAGCGACCAACTCGTCATTGGAGATGCTGTTCGGCGGGGTATACAGGCCGGTACCGCTAATGACTGCCTGATGCACGATCATTCCTCTGATTTTTATAAAATAAGCCACTATTGTGCCGCAAATCCAGGCCAAACCCTATTGGCTTATCAGGCTGCCTGGATAGATGTTTTTTGCTGACTTTCCGCCTCAGCGCCTATCTCCCTCACAAGTCGGCTTCCTCACCAGAGAGAACATGAAGAACGCTAACGATATTTAGTTTTTCATTTTTTCTTCATCGCTCTAAAACCAATCTGTAACCGACCCGTCATGAGCGGCGGTAATACTGGCGCCGCTTTCGAATCGACCTGAGTCGATCACTGGAGCGGCCTTGAAAGCCGACTCGTTCAGCGGTGACGCACGTCGCCCTTATAAAATACGGAGATTGAGATATGCGTCTTTTTTCAGTAGGAACAGCCTCAGGTCTTTGTGGCGGCCTTCTATTGGCTATGAGCATTCCTGCCCATGCGGCGGTTGACGCCAAGCTACTGGATATGTTAAGAGCCAACGGCTCGATTACTCCGGCTCAGTACACTGAATTGAAAGCCGATCTGGATAACGAGACGCGCGCAGAACAGGCGAAGGTTGCTCAGCAGCAGAAACTATCCTCGTTTGAAGAAAAACTGGCCTGGGCAGCGAAAACCCAGATCAAAGGCGACGTACGCGTACGTCACGAGAATATCGATATCGATGGCGAACCGGACAATGGTCGTGATCGGGATCGTCAGCGAATCCGCGCTCGACTTGGTGTCTACAGCCAGATCAATCCTCAGGTCGATGCTGGTATTCGCGTAGCATCAGGCGGTGGCGATGATGCACGCTCCACAAACCAGGACATGACTAACTACTTCAACAAGAAGCAGATCTGGATGGACCTGGCGTATATCGACTTTCATCCCACAGCTGTCCCCAATCTGCACGTCATTGGTGGCAAGATGCTCCAGCCCTGGGTAAGCATGGGTGATGTCATCTGGGATGGTGACATCAACCCTGAAGGCTTGGCCGCAACCTACAAGTATCCCCTGGGTGGATCAACCGAGCTGTTTGGCAGCGCCGGCTACTACGTCCTGAAAGATAACGTTGATGGCGAAGGGTACGAGTTCAAGCATGATTTGCGCCTGTATGCCGGTCAGCTGGGTGCCCGCTTTGCGCCTACCGACAACCTGAAGGTAACTGTTGGTGGGAGTATCTACGGTTACGACAAGGACAAGGACAGCACGTGCGGCAACAGCACAACGACGCCCTGTGCCCTGCAAGCGAACGGCAACACGACCAACGAATTCAACCTGTATGAAGGCTTTGGTCAAGTCGATATTGGTGGCTTGGCCATTCCATTGTCGCTATACGGCCAGTATGTTGTTAACAGCGAGGCCGACGATAACGACACCGCCTGGTTGGCAGGCCTGAAAACCAAAGCTTACGGTATTGGCTTCGATTACAACTATCGCGACGTTCAGCGTAACGCCGTAGTGGGTGCGTTTACTGACTCCGATTTTGCCAATGGCTATGTCGGCTCTCGTGGGCACAAGTTCAAGGTCAGCTACGATATCGACAAGAACTTTGGTCTTGGCGCGACCTACTACATGGCCAAGTCTGACTTTGCCAGCCGCACCAAGCGTGATGCTGACGTTGATACCTTGCAATTGGATCTTGAAGCCAAGTTCTAAGCCATCAGCTTCTGGCTTTTCGTAGCAAACAAGCGCCTGAAAATGGCGCTTGCTTTTTATATTACTGCGTGCGACATACCAGCTTGGCCTTGGTCGGCGTCTCGGCTGACTTGCCCGGCATACGCAGTATCGCCGACTTGCCCGGCTCAATTACAGGCTCTTCCTGTTCGCTATCCTTGGGCCCATGCGCCTGTAACCAGCATTTGACTGGCGTCTTTTCGTTATTGGTTAACGTGATGGCCTGAGGCGCATCATTAGGTAATTCCTGACTGGAAGACTCAGCTAGAATATTGAGATCCCCTACATCCTGGTCAAGCTCAAGGCCTTGAGCCAGGCACACTGCCGGCATTATCGAGGCAGCAAAAACGAACGAAATGATTTTACGCATAGTGTTTCCCCATAAGGACCTATACGTTTGGGCACCGAAGTGAGCGCACTGTTCATTTTTGAAGTCTCCCAACCCTGCCTGGCGCAAGGTTGGGAGATACAGCCAACTATGTGTCGGGTGTCACCGATTAACGAGCTGTGCCGCTCGGATGGCGTCAACGTAACCAGCTTGCTGGTACCTGAGCCCAAAATGTTGTCACGATCCTTATTATTAATCGCCTCAGCTTCCTTATTAACAAACTGCGTCACTTCGTCAGAAATCTGCTCAAGCTGAGTGCGGACGCCAAAGGGCAGCGAGTTCCAGAACTTCGAGTTAGTGATCAGCATATACACCAGCACGCCATGATTGCTTTCAGTAATGTATGGCTGAACGGTGTTGAGCTTTTGGCTGTGAAGGTTAGACCAAGTGTTTTCCGTACCCTGTACCTGCCCACTCTGGAGAGCCTTGAAGGACTGGCTGAATGGCAATTTCAGTGCCGATGCTCCGATCTGCTTGAACTGATCCTCCAGCAGATTGGAAGCCTGAATTCGGAACGCCAGTCCGTGCGCGTCTGCTGGCTTACGCAGCTCGCGATTGGCAGAAAACTGCTTCATGCCGTTATTCCAGAACGCCAGTCCATAAATGCCCTGGCCGGCCATGGAGCCTAGAAGCTCACGACTTTTGTCCCGCTTCTCGAAGCGCTTGACGGCCTCAAGGTCATCGAACAGGAACGGCATATCAAAAATTTCGAGCTGCTTGGTGTACTGGTCGAATTTGGAGACCGAAGGCGCCAGCATCTGAACTTCGTTACGCTGCAGGGCGTCGAGCTCATCGGCATCGCCGTACAATGTCGAGTTCGGATAGACCTCGATTTTCACTTTGCCTGCCAGACGCTCCTGAACAAGCTTCTGGAATAGACGAGCACCCTTCCCTTTAGGCGTGTCGTCCGTTACGACATGCGAAAATTTGATAACAATGGGCTCTTCGGCTACTGCCGGAGTGACATAAGCAACAGCGAGTGATGCCGCAAACAGTGTCGTAGCGACAAACTTGAACATAGTCTTCCCTTCTAACTCCGTGAAAGGGGCATGTTTCTTATTACGCAAGGATGGGTAATCGGCATAAAAGATCCAAAATCTGTTCACTGACATTTATTTTTCTTTTGTGACCGTTTTGGTCTTGTTTACCCGAGGCCTGTCGCGACAAAAAGCTCCCCAATGATTAAGCAGACCGTTCCGATCCCTAGTCGATAACCGTCTGCCAATCACGATGCAAAAAGCTGGCCTTATCGTAATGACCCATGCATTTGATAGTGGCCCTTATAAGAAAAGAAACTGAAGACTGTGCGAAACGTCCTCAACAGCTCGACTCGAAATGTTGAGGACGATGGGCTTTAGCGCTCTTCCTCACTCTCGTCCATTTGACTTTCATCGCCCACTGACTCGATGAAATCTTCATCCACGTCATAACTGCCACCAGGCACATTTTCTATCGAGGTGCCGTCTTCCTTTCCGGCGAAGTGAAAAGGCATGGCGCGTGTTGCGAATACATTTGACTCAATAAGATGCATGGTCATGTCCTCATAAGTATGCCTACCAACGGTGGACCTGCCTCATACCGGCCAGTTCGACACAGGAACCCCTTGTGAAACGGTTTGTCGCTCGGGTAGCGTGAGCGGTATCAAAAACGACAATAAAAAGGATCGTGACCATGAAGGCATTTGCGGTAGCAGGACTGCTTGTGGCGGCCACCAGCGTCTACGCAGCAGACAGCACCTCGCACCTTGATACGGTTATACAAAAAAAGACACTTCGCGTTTGCACCACAGGCGACTACAAGCCGTACACCTTTCTCCGTGACGACGGCGTATACGAAGGAATTGAGATCACGATGGCCGAGGCACTGGCCAAAAGCCTTGGCGCTGACGTCGAGTGGGTAAAAACCAGTTGGAAGACGTTAATGCCGGACTTTCTGGAGGGCCGCTGCGATATATCGGTAGGAGGCGTATCGATTTCCCTCGAGCGTCAGAAAAAAGCCTTTTTCAGTAACGCCATTACAGTGGATGGAAAGATCCCTCTGGTTCGCTGTGATGATGCCAAACGCTTTGAAACCATTGAGCAGATCAACCAGCCCTCGGTCCGCTTGATAGAGCCGCCAGGTGGTACCAACGAAGCGTTTGCTCACCGCGAGCTACCGCAAGCCCAGCTGAGCCTCTTCAAGGATAACGTCACGATTTTTGAAAAACTTGTCAGCAAAGAAGTCGACGTCATGATTACTGACGCCTCGGAGGCATTGTTTCAACAGAAACGCTACCCATCCCTGTGCGCAGTTAATCCAGATAAGCCCATGCAGTACAGTGAAAAGGCTTTTCTGCTGCCCAGGGATGATGTCGCCTGGAAAGCCTATATCGATCAGTGGCTTCACCTCTACAAAGCAACTGGTGAATATCAGAAAACCGTAGATCATTGGCTGGCCAAGCCTGACGCCTAAAATATTGTGGAGCAGTACGCTATCGGCCGGCCTGCTCCACAGTCTCTGGAGACTTCAACCTCTTCCCATTTGCCTGAGCTTTTCCAGGCGAAAGGCAAGCACCTGCTCCAATGCACTGAGCTTTTTTAATAGTTGCGTTCGCAGGGCTGCATCCTGGGTATTGCTGATTTCCTCCTTCAAACGGGCACGCTGATTAAAGAGCTCAATCTCTTGAGGGGGAATGCCCGCATTCTTCAGGACACGAAACGGCATTCGAAGCCCTTCAGGTGTTTGTAGCCATCCTTCATCGATTTTGGTTGGCTCGCCCTTGCCCTTCACCTGTTTCTGCCAGGCTGCCACCTCTCGCGCAATCCTGCGTTCGATTTCTTGCTCCAGTGTGCTCATAACGACTCCTGGATTAAACTGCCATACCTCTATAGAGCGATTAGGCGCCTCCGATGCTTAATGCTCGGCAGTACAGCCGACAGAATAAAGTTCTTTAGTTGCTCTAACAGAACCTCATAGCATTACCAGAAGCGCTATAGTCATAAGCTACCGACTACCGCCTGAGGTCCCGCGTGAATTTTGCAGCCGCACAATGCCTAAATTCCCGATTCTGGCGCGACGACGCACTGCCGTTCATCGAGATTCGTACAGTCAATGATGGTCGTCAGGTAAGTCATGCCAAGCATACGCATGACACCTTCTCCATCGGGGCCATTACGGCGGGTCGAAGTCACTACCTCAATGCCCGAAGCCAAACCCAGATAAGCCAGGGCTCCGTTGTGATAGTGAATCCTGAGACGGTACATGCCTGTAATCCCGTCAAGGGCGAACACTGGGCCTATCAGATGTTTTATATCGATACGCAGTGGCTGGGCAGGCTACAGACGGAGTCGGGATATAGCACGCAGGACTCATTCGTGCCGTTTGATGTCATCCATACGCGCGTACCTGCCCTACACACAGGACTCGTCAGGCTGCATGAAATACTGACATCACCATGTAACGACAGGCTTTACAAGCACAGCGCAACCCTCGACTTTTTTCTCCAGCTGCAACGATCGCTTTCGACGCGCCCCGCTAAAGCTCCAGAAATACCCCATGTACACCTTAAGCGAGCCGCCGACTTTATCCGTGAGCACTGCGCTGAACCGCTGACCCTGGATGACATCGCCACCGCGGCGGAATTATCGGCGTCCTATCTCATCAGGGCGTTCAAGGATCACTATGGCTTGACGCCCCATGCCTACTTGATCAACCGACGTATCCAGCTCAGCCGCCAATGGCTTCGGCAAGGACACAGTCTTGCTGACGTGGCGATGGCAACCGGTTTCGCTGACCAGGCTCACTTCCAGCGCACTTTCAAACGGCACTTGGCTGCTACGCCTGGGCACTATCGCGGCTGACATTTGCCTTCCTCACTAATCTTGTAAAAGGTATAAGGCACTGGCGACCAGCAACCCTGCCATCATCCGATTCAGGAACTGAACACGACTTGGTCTTTGCACATAACGGCGCAGAAAACTACCGGTAAATGCCCAGCAGGCAACCGAGCCATAGCAAACCACGAAGTATAGGATGGCAAACGTCCAGACCATGACCGTATTGCCATCGGCAACGAAAAGCCCCATACCTGCCAACGAGGCCAGCCAGGCTTTAGGGTTCAGCCATTGCATCAGCGCGCCGCGCATCATTGAGGGGCCAGAACCTTCCTCTTTTATATCCAGCACCCCATCATCCATTGCAAGCTGGTAGGCCATATAAAAAAGAAAGGCAACACCACTCCATTGAATGAGCTTGATCAGTTCCGGGATGCGGGCCAGCACTTCGTACAATCCCAGACCAATAAGCAAAAGAAGTGCTGTAAAGCCGGTCGTTGCTCCTGTGACGTGCCTAAGGCTCTTACGAAAGCCATAACAGGCTCCCGAACTTAGGGCTACAAGATTGACGGGACCAGGTGAAATAGAAGAAGCCAGGGCGAAGCCGGCCATGGAAAACAACACGTCCATTGATGTCTGCTCATGTATTCAAGGAACAGACACCATATTTCGCCAGCCTCATGTGGTATTGAATAAAATTACCCTTCTACTGAAGACTTAGTGAATCAATTCAGAGCCGGATATTTCATTGTTACTCCAGCCCCAAGTCTTATCTTGCTGGCCGTCCCAGTGATAAAGCGTCTCTTCTCGTCTAGTCGACAGTAGCCATCCTGTTCGAGCGCCTACCAAGGTAGTAACCGCATGCCTGCGTCCAAATACGTTGTGACGGGCTAAAAACAAGGCACTGTCACGCAACCAACCAAGGGCCTTGCTATGCGACTGAAACAGTGGAGTTAGAAAACGGCTGGCTTGCCGGTAATAACGTAAATGCTCACGGCGGGCGACACTGTAGCCCTCAAAGACAGTTGGCCAGTGGTCCCGGGAGGACACCGACATATCTACGGCATCGGCCAGCGCAGCGGCATCGACCAACGCCATGTTTGCACCCTGACCCAATTGAGGACTCATTGCATGTGCGCAATCACCGATAGCCAGTACTCGCCCATCACTCCAGCGTTGCATCCAGACATCTGCGTAAGCGGCAAATGCTAGTTGCTCTGATTGATTAATGTGTTGCAGGAAAGGCCTTGCGGTTTCGCCAGCCAATTTCACAACCTGCCTTTTCCAGCTATCCAGACCCGCCGCCTGCCATTGGGGATAATCGATGACGGGCAGACTCCAGAACAGGCTGCTCAGCTGGGCATCGCGTTTTTGATGCGTACAGCCTGTAGGCATGATTCCGAACATCTCAGAACAGTGTCTGTACCATTGGCGTAACTCTGTAGAGTCCGCGTGTGCTGGCGTCGAGACCATGCTCCACAACGCACCCCATGGGTAGGGTTTGACATGTTGTTTAACAGCCATCTGCCCACGTAATGCAGAACGTGTTCCGTCTGCCAGAATCAACGCAGCAAAATCGCCTAACAAGCTCTCGTTGCCCTGTGCGTCTCGATGAAAAAGCTGGACGTGACTTGGTGTTTGATGAAAACGGGTGATGTCACTGCTGGTTTCTATACTGACGCCTGCATATCGCGCAGCGTTCAGTAAGGAAGTCATCAGGACGCCGCGGTGAATACCCAATCCAAAACTACCTGGCCTCCAAGCATCATAACGGGTATCCAGAACGACGCGTTTGCCCTGCATGGATGTTCCGTAGAGGCGGTTGACTGGCGCACCTAGAGCAGTACATTCGGTCAGTACGCCCAACGTGTGTAGTACTGCCAACCCCGAAGGTTGCAATAGAATGCCTGCACCAACCGTCCGCAATTTAGGTACACGTTCGAACAGCCTGACCTGGTAACCCCTGCGGGCCAGGAAAGTAGCCGTAGCCAAACCTGCGGTACCTGCCCCAACGATCCCTATTGCCACCTTCTCCATAGCCATACTCCTGTTATTGGCTAAGGTACATTCTACGTCTCTCGAGCAGCGACGAGTGAGCAGGCTGGCAGCCTTGATTGTCCGCAAATCGCTTTTTATGTATCCACACATTGGTAGAGCACGGCTAAATCACGATTAGCTCTCACCTAATAGAGGTGTGATTAAGTAAAATCCGCCGCCCTAGATTTCCAGCTACTGATCTACGAAAAGGATTTCATATGTTTCTTATCAAGAAATGGTTCGCCCTGATTTTTGTTGCCTCCCTCCTGATCGCCTGCTCTGGTGCCAACACCCCGGAAAGCGTTGCGGAGCGCTTCATAAAAGCGGCTTACACCCAAGACCTTGATACCATGATGGATCTGATCGATGTACCCAAGGATGCGGATGCGAACGCAAAGGACTTTGTACGTGGCAAGTTTCAGATGCTGCTTACGGAAAGGGCTAAACAGGCCGAATCACTGGGTGGCGTCAAGAGTATAAAAGCCGAAAAAACAACCTATAACGATGACAAGACACGCGCCGATGTCAGCGTAACGGTTACTTTCAAAAAAGACGGCGAAACCCGTACTGAACACACTCATCTAATTCAGAGCGACGGCGACTGGAAGATCAAGATCTGATTGGACGAGGGCTTTGTCCACATCGGATAAAGCCTTTTGCTATTCGGCAGATGAACAGTTTGTATCGTTGGGCTCTAACAGCCCTGCTGTGCATGGGTCTGGCAATAACGTCCTACGAAGGCCGTCAGCCTCAGGCATTACCTACCCTACCTGGGCAGCGCCTGAGCCCGTCGTCACTGGCAGTTGGCGACTGGCTGTTTCGACTGGGAACATCAACAGACAGTCGAATCGTAGAACAGGTGAGTGGTAGCAGGTTTTCCCACGTAGGCATGGTTGTCGCCACAACACCTACGGTCCTGATCGTTCATGCCACAACAGACGATGATCCTGCACATCCAAACCAAGTCCTGCTTACGCCTTTAGATGAGTTTCTAAAGCCAGACATGGCAAGGCATTTCGCAGTAGCGCGGCCGACTTTTTTGAATCCTGAACAAAAGGAACGCATTGCGCAGTATCTGAAAAGTACTTTGGGACGAACCTTTGTGCTCGAACCGCGCGACAAGCCCCATCTTTATTGCACAACACTATTGGCTGAAGCGATTGCTACTCAACTACCCTCTTTCGCGCCCCGCTGGACAAGTCTGGATGTCCCAGTTTTCCGAGGTGACTATCTTTTTCCTCAGGCATTCGCGGATTATCCCGGACTTGAATGGATTTACCGCCAGTAACAGGCAGGCAGGGTTGAGCAGCTCAACCCTACTCTTACCGTAAGCCCTTACGCCTCTACGGACTGCCATTGCTTGCTGAGGCGCTTGTCGGAGACAGGCATCTGCGTACCCAGCTGTTGAGCAAACAGCGACACTCGATACTCCTCCAGCATCCATCGATACAAGACCAGATTCTCATCATGCTTGCCCTCTTGAGCATGCTTGATTGCCCTAGCCTTGTATTGCTCCCAGTAACCCGCTAATTCGCTCGTCCAGACCCGATCCCGCTGAACCTGAGACCCCACCTTGTCCAGACGCTGATCGACAGCCTTGAGATAGCGCGGATACTCCTTAAGCCATTGCAGAGGCGTTTCACGAACAAATCCGGGGTAAACCAGAGCACTGAGCTGTTGCTTGATATCGTTGAGCGCCATGGCCTGAGCCAGATCGATCTTGCCTTTGAATCGCTTCTGCAGGGCATGCCACTGCTTGAGAATCTCCAACACCAATCGTGCCGTACGCTCGGCATGCTCGGTCAGCCCGCCTCGCTTTTTCTCGGCCAGCGAAGCCAAAGCAGCCCCCTCTCGAGGCAACGGCTGTTCACCGTCCAGAATGCAGCTATCAAGGCTGGCCAGAAGGATATCCTCAACCAGTGAGTCGATACGTCCCAGGTCTCGATAAAGCAATCCTAGCTCTGTCAGCCCAGGCAGCTTATTGCGCAGGAACTTGACCTGATCGCTCAGCTGCTGCAACAAAAGCCGCTGTAGTGCCCGACGATGCTGGAACTCCGCTTCCGACTGGGTAGAGAACCGGCCCTCCTTGACTACACCGTTCTCCTCCACCAGCGCCGGATACACTGTCATGGAGAGACCTGCGATCTTTTGCTGGGCCTGCTGTGGGACGACTGCAAAGGCTTTAGCCTCAACAGGCTTTTGCTGTTCGGCCTTTTGCTGAGGAACGGCCAGAGCGGCCTGGCTGGCTTCGGCAAAGCGGGCTGTCAGCTCTGTGAGGTCACGGCCTTCACCCAAGTACTTGCCGCTGGCATCGACAACCTCGATGTTCATTCGAAGATGCCGATCAAGCAGATTGGCAGCCTCCGGCCAGGCATCTTCAGGTATCCGCGCTCCGGTCATGCGTAACAGCTCACGTCCCAGGCTTTCGTATAACGATCCTTGTCCAAAGGTGATCTTGCTCAATGCTGCCTTGACGAAATCCGGAACCGGAACAAAATTCTTGCGAATTGCCTTGGGCAGGTTGCGCACCAACGCAACGGCCTTGTCGTATAACAACCCTGGCACGAGCCATTCCAGTCGCTCCGGTGGCAATTGTGACAACAGGGGCGCCGGTACACGCAGGGTAACGCCATCGCGTGGCTGGGCGGGGTCAAACTCGTAAGTCAGCGGTAGCTGCAGATCGCCGATATGTAACGTATCTGGATACTGCGCTGCGGTAACCTCGCTGGCCTCACGGGCCAGCACATCCTCCTCGCGCATGATCAGCAGCTGCGGGTTCTTAGCGCTTTCCCGCTTGTACCAGCTGTCAAAGGTTGCTGTCTGGTAAATATCGGCAGGCAAACGAGCCGAGTAATACTCGAACAGCGTCTCTTCATCGGCAAGAATGTCACGCCGACGCGCTTTGGCCTCCAATTCATCAAGTCGTTCCAGCAGTTGGCGATTGGCGCTCAGGCACTTCGCGCGCGACTGGATCTCGCCTCTCACCAAGCCTTCGCGGATAAACAACTCACGAGAAACGGCAGGGTCGATAGGCCCATAATGCACGGGCCGTTTGGCTACAATGATCAGCCCATACAGCGTAATCTGCTCGTAGGCGATTACCTGTCCTCGACGCTTCTCCCAATGTGGTTCGAAGTAATTAGCCTTGGTGAGATGGCGCGCCAGCGGCTCGATCCAATCCGCATCGATCTTGGCTACCATGCGCGCAAACAGTTTGGTCGTTTCAACCAGCTCGGCCGCCATTACCCAGTTTGGCTTCTTGCGGCCAATAACGCTGGATGGATGAATCCAGAAGCGTCGCTGGCGGGCCCCCTGAAAGTCGCCCTCTTCAGTCTTGTTACCAATTTGGCTTAAGAGACCTGACAGAATGGCCTTGTGCACCGAGGCATAACTTTTCGCCCGCTGTGCAGCCTCGGCCGCTTCGGCCTGCAGGGCAGCTTTGGTGTTGACTTTCTTGTCAGTCGAAGGCGAGCTTTCTTCGATTACAGGCGTCTGAACAACAGGCTGTGCGTCAGCAGGCTTACTCTTGAGCTTGAGCTCCCGGCAGATCAAGGTCAGCTGACGGTGCGCATCTCGCCACTCACGCAGGCGCAAGTAATTGAGAAAATTTCTGCGACACCAGCTACGAAGCGCATTCGAGCCGAGCGCCTGGCGCTGCTCCTCGAAGCCATGCCACAGCTTGATTAGCGCACCGAAGTCCGAGTCTGGATCTTTCCACTGGGCATGAGCCTGATCGGCAGCCTGCTGACGCTCCGCCGGGCGATCACGGGGATCCTGCACAGACAATGCACTGGCTACAATCAGAACGTCGGAAAGACTGCCCTGCTCTGCCGCCTCCAGCAGCATGCGGCCTAGGCGAGGATCGATTGGCAGGCGCGCCAGTTGCCGTCCTAATGCTGTCAGTTGTCCCTGATTCGTTACCGCCGACAGCTCTTGAAGCAGCGTAAAACCATCCTTGATCGCCTTGCCATCCGGTGGCTCGATGAAGGGAAAGTCCTCAATCCGACCGAGCCGCAGGTGCAGCATCTGAAGAATGACCGCGGCCAGATTGGTCCGCAGAATCTCAGGGTCCGTAAAAGCTGGACGCGAAAGAAAGTCTTCTTCGCTATACAAACGAATGCAGATACCGGGCTCCACCCGTCCGCAACGCCCCTTGCGCTGATTGGCACTGGCTTGGGAGACCGCCTCGATAGGCAGCCGCTGAACCTTCGCTCTATAGCTGTAGCGGCTGATACGAGCCGTGCCGCTGTCGATCACGTAACGAATGCCCGGGACGGTCAATGATGTTTCTGCCACGTTGGTAGCCAGCACGACACGCCGTCCGGGGTGAGATTGAAAGATTTTCTGCTGCTCGGCGGGTGTCAGTCGAGCATACAGTGGCAAGATTTCCGTATGCTTGAGGTTGGCTTTACGCAGCACCTCGGCCGCATCACGGATTTCACGCTCTCCTGGCAAAAAGACCAGTACGTCACCAGGACGCTTATGCTCACTGCGCTCATAGGCCTCTAACTCATCCAGCGCCGCCAGGATGCCCTGATCAACGCTCAGATCGTCTTCCAGGCGTTCGCCATCTTCATCCGTTTCTGCGGCCAAAGGACGATACCAAGTCTCGACCGGATAGGTCCGTCCCGACACTTCGACGATGGGGGCATCGCCGAAATGTTTGGAGAAGCGCTCCAGATCAATGGTCGCTGACGTGATGATCAGCTTGAGATCCGGGCGCCGCGGCAGCAGGGTCTTCAGAAAGCCCAGCAGAAAATCGATGTTCAGACTGCGCTCATGCGCCTCATCGACAATGATCGTGTCATAGCGCTCAAGGTAACGGTCATGCTGGGTTTCAGCCAGGAGAATGCCGTCAGTCATCAGCTTTATCAGGCTGCGCTCATTGGACTGATCCTCAAAGCGCACCTGATAACCTACCAGCTCCCCCAAGGGAGTACCGATTTCTTCAGCAACACGGCTGGCTACACTACGCGCCGCCAGGCGACGCGGCTGAGTATGGCCGATCAGGCCGTGTATACCTCGGCCGATCTCCAGACAGATCTTGGGCAACTGCGTGGTCTTGCCTGAGCCGGTTTCACCGGCGATCACGACTACTTGATGCTTTTCAAGCGCCGCCTTGATCTCTTCGCGCTTGGCGGCGATGGGCAGGTTGTCGTCATAGCGCATGATCGGCACACTGGCACGACGCGCCTCCACTTTGGCGCAGGAGGCCTGAAAGCGCTCTGTCCACTGTGCAAGCCGGGCATCATCAGGCTTCTTGCGTAGGTCACCCAATTGGCGACGCAAGCGGTGCCGATCGGCAGTAAGGGCTTGGTTCAGACGCTTGGAAAGTTGTTCGAAAGACGATGTTTGCTCAGTCATTGAATGCTATATGGCAACCATTTCAAGTAGGAACCTGAAAGGCTGGCTCGGTTCGCCAGTTCAGGCACCTTATAAAAAGAGAGATGGGCATTGTCGCAGGTTTGCCCAAACGAAAACGACAAAGCCCCGAAAGTCGGGGCTCTGTGCAGGAAAAGCCGATCAGGCCTTGAGCTTTTTCAGCTCGGCATCACGCAATTCGCGGCGCAGAATCTTGCCGACATTTGTCGTAGGCAGACTGTCTCGGAACTCGACCTGCCTGGGTCGTTTATAGCCTGTCAAATTATCGTGCATGTGCTTGAGCACCTGCTCGGTCGTCAGGGAGGCACCAGGCTTAGGTACAACGAATACCTTGATCTGCTCGCCCGCCTTTTCATCCGGCACGCCAATCGCTGCACACTGCAGGACGCCTGGTAGCTGAGCCAGTACATCCTCCAGTTCGTTCGGATACACGTTGAATCCGGAAACCAGAATCATATCCTTTTTACGATCCACGATTCGGATATATCCGTCTGGATCGATTACTGCGATATCACCGGTACGCAGCCAACCTTCCGGACTCAATACCTCGGCAGTCGCCTCGGGGCGGTTCCAGTACCCCTTCATGACCTGAGGGCCCTGGACACAGAGCTCACCAGGCTGCCCGAACGGCTGGGCAACGCCATCCTCATCCACTACCTTACAGTCCGTAGAGGGTACCGGGATACCGATGGTGCCAATGCGTCGATGCTGGATAGGGTTTACACTGACGACAGGACTGGTCTCGGTCATGCCGTACCCTTCACAGACGCCACATCCGGTTACCTGCTCCCAGCGCTCGGCAACCGCGTGCTGCAAGGCCATACCGCCAGAAAGCGTTACCTTCAGAGCAGAAAAATCCAAGGCGCGGAAGGCCTCATTATTACACAACGCCACAAATAGCGTATTGAGCCCGACGAACCCCGTGAACTTCCACTTGGACAGGTCCTTGATCATTGTAGGCAAGTCACGTGGATTAGTGATCAGCACGTTGTGGTTGCCCAGAAGCATCATCGCCATGCAATGAAAAGTGAACGCATAGATGTGATACAGCGGCAGCGGCGCGATTACAATCTCGCGGCCTTCTTTCATATTCGAGGCCATCAGAACCTGACACTGCAGCATATTGGCCAGCAGGTTCCGGTGCGTCAGCATGGCGCCTTTGGCAATACCTGTAGTACCTCCGGTGTATTGCAGCACAGCGACATCATCTCCGTGCGGCTGGCTTTCCTTGAGAGCACCCTGGCGCCCCTTGGCAAGTGCAGTCGTGAACTTCACAGCCTGAGGCAACCGGTAGGCCGGGACCATTTTCTTTACGTATTTGACTACGCTATTGACCACCAGGCGCTTGAGCGGAGGCAGCATGTCACCTACTTCCGTAATGATGACATGGCGAATCTGCGTATTGGGCAAGACCTGCTCGGCAAGGTGAGCCATGTTGGCCAGACACACCAGCGCCAGCGCACCGGCGTCCTTGAATTGGTGCTGCATCTCACGCGCGGTATACAGCGGGTTCGTATTGACGACGATCAGCCCCGCACGCATAGCACCAAAGACGGCAATCGGGTATTGCAGAACATTGGGAAGCTGTATGGCGATCCTGTCGCCCGGCCTGAGATCAGTATGATTCTGAAGATAAGCCGCAAACTGCCCAGACAGGCTATACAGCTCACGATACGTGAGGGTCTGCCCTAAATTACTGAAGGCAATCTTGTCGGCGAAACGCTCGCAGGACTCCCTGAGGACCGTCTGGACATTAGGATAACGATCAGGGTCGATCTCGGAAGCGATACCGTCCGGATATTTGTCCTTCCAGAAATTCGGGGTCATGGAAGCCCACTCCTAAGCGACAACGTGATCTTGTTGTGATTGTATCGCCTACTCATACGATGAAGGCGAGCCGAGATTATCAGCTTTGACAGGTCTCCACCAGCACCGAAAAGCGGACTCTTGGTAACGAAAATGACTAAAAAAGGATTTATGGTCACGATAGGTATTTAGACAAACTCATAATACTCCGTCATAACCTGCTGAAATAGCAGAGAACGTGCCGTATCGTCGTAACCTGGCGTCCTTGAATTTAACATTGGGCGCCGGTCCCATTAGCATCGGCCGCCCCTTACCGTAACAATAGAATACGAGATCTCTTTCAAGCATGACCGACAATATCCCATACGAAGCCTTGGAGGTAGGCCAGAAAGCCTCTGTCAGCCGTACCATCGAAGAGCGTGACCTGCTCTTATTTGCCGAGGTTTCCGGTGACCGAAATCCAGTACACCTGGACGCCGAGTATGCCGCCAAGAGTGTCTTTCGTGAGCAGATTGCCCATGGCATGTTGAGCGGTGCGCTGATCAGCGCTGCCATTGCCTGTGAACTGCCCGGGCCAGGTTCCATTTATCTAGGACAAACCTTGAGCTTTAACAAGCCGGTCAAGTTAGGCGACACGCTAAAGGTCGAGATCGAGGTGCTGGAAAAGCTGCCGAAAAATCGAGTGCGCCTGGCTACACGTGTCTTCAATCAGAACGATGAGCAAGTGGTTGATGGGGAAGCTGAGGTGCTCGCCCCCAAGAAAGCATTGAGCATCGAATTGAGTACGCTTCCGCCAGTAACCATTGGCTAAATGAAAAGCCCCGCAAACGCGGGGCTTTTACCTTATCGTCTAGAGCCAGCTCTTGACCCGGTCAGGATGGGCTTTCAACCAGTCTTTTGCAGCCTGCTCAGGCTTTTTTCCCTCCTCAATGGCCAGCATGACTTCATTGACCTCTCCCGGCTGCCAGGAGAATTTTTTCAGGAAATCCCATACCGGCTTGGCCTTTTTTTCCAGTCCTGGATTAGCCATGGTACGTACCTGCTCGGAGCCGCCATAAACGCCCTTGGGGTCATCCAGAAACTTGAGCTTCCACTTGGCAAACATCCAATGAGGAATCCAGCCCGTGACTGCAACCGGCTTCTGGTCTCGCTCCGCCCGTATCAGCTCGGCAATCATTCCACTGCCGGAGCTTGCCACCAGCTTGTAATCCAGATCATAGGCCTTGATCGCCTTCTCGGTCTTGATCATGACGCCCGCCCCGGCATCAATGCCTACGATGCGCCCACCAAAATCGCTTTTCTGGGCGGCCAGATCGGCAATACTGGAGGCTTTTACGTACTCAGGAACGATCAGGCCGATCTTGGCGTCCGGTGTGTTCACGTTCAGGTCGGCAACATCATTCTTCATCTTTTCATAATAGGAACCATGGGTCCCAGGCAACCATGCCGAGAGCATGGCGTCCAGCTTGCCCCGTGCAACGCCTTGCCACATGATCCCTGCTGCAACCGGCATCAGCTTGACTTCGTACCCCAGCTGCTGACGAATGACTTCGGCCGCCGTGAAGGTGGTCGCAACGCTGTCGGCCCATCCATCCACATAGCCAATAGTTACCGTTGGCTTGGCCGCCATAGCCAGATTGGCCATTGCCGACAGGAAGAGCACCATACCCAGGCCTACTACCTTTCGAAACATTCGCATCCTCTGTCCCCTTTTTGAAAACGGCATCACTGCGCCATCCTTATCTTCAAGGGCGACGAAAACGGGACTGCCCTGAGAGCGACCTGAGCAACCGCCATATGCGACACCCGCAATGAAATGGCACCTCTATTGCCTCCAGGAAATAGCCTCGGCATGCTTAGCGCTTTCGATGTCGAGGTTTTCACATGTCCCGCCTGAATATCCGCCCAGCTACTGACGCTGACGTTTCGCACATCCTGACGTTCATCAAAGAGCTGGCCGACTACGAGAAAATGCCTGAGCAGGTCATGGCGACTGAAGACAGCTTGCGCGCGACACTGTTTGGTGAGCGCCGTTACGCCGAGGTGCTTATTGGAGAAATAGACGGGACGCCTGCCGGCTTTGCCCTGTTCTTTCACAATTACTCAACATGGCTCGCCAAGCCAGGTATCTATCTGGAAGATCTCTATGTCAGCCCTGCCGCGCGTGGTGAAGGCCTCGGAAAGGCACTGCTTATCAGCCTGGCACGGCTGGCAGTAGAGCGTAATTGCGGGCGTCTGGAATGGTCCGTGCTGGACTGGAACGAGCCTGCGATCCAGTTCTATCGCAGCCTGGGCGCCATCTCAATGGATGAATGGACAGTCAATCGAGTAACAGGCGAAACCCTAACCAATCTGGCCGAACGCACAATTTGATAGAGAGCCAACAAGCACAGCGCACCTTATTATCAGGCTGTGGTCATAGGCTTATTCCAATAAGCAACCCTGCGAAAGGACTCTCCTTATGCTTAGCCCGTTGCGCATCACAGCTCTCCTGGGTGCGCTCTTGCTTGGTCTTTCCGGTCGTGGTGTCGCAGCTGATATTGACGCTGCCACCTATGGCTACCCATTGACCAACCCCTTCGAAGCCACTATCACCTCCACGCCGCTGGAATTGCAGCCACTGCTGCCTACTGATCTGGAAATCGACCAGAAAGACTACAGCATCAACTTGCGGCCTGAACGGGAGTACGAACTTCCGGATAACTTCTGGCCGGTCAAGAAGCTGCACTATCGTCTGGCGATGCAGGATCATCCGGCGCCGCTGATCTTCATCATTGCCGGAACCGGCGCCAACTACTCATCCAGCACACCGGAGTACCTCAAGCGCCTGTATTACAGCGCGGGTTACCATGTCGTTCAGCTTTCCTCACCCACCAGCTACGACTTTATGGCAGCGGCTTCCCGGCAGGCTACGCCCGGCTACACCCCTGGCGATGCAGAAGACCTCTATCGCGTCATGCAGGCCGTTCGCGCGCAGCACCCCAAACTGCCTGTAACCAAGTACTTTCTTACCGGTTACAGCCTGGGCGCACTGGATGCAGCGTTCGTCAGCAAGCTCGACGAGAGCCAGCGCAGCTTCAACTTCTCTCGTGTCTTGCTGCTCAATCCGCCGGTCAATCTGTTGACCTCGGTGCGCAACCTCGATCGACTGGTTCAGACCCAGGTCAATGGGATAACCAACAACCGGACGTTTTACGAGCTAGTCCTGGCAAAGTTGACCCGTTACTTCCAGCAGAAAGGCCATGTTGATCTCAATGAAGCCCTGCTTTTCGATTTTCAGCAGTCGCCCCAACGCTTGAGCAATGAAGAAATGGCGATGCTGATTGGTACATCGTTCCGCTTTTCAGCGGCAGACATTGCCTTTACATCCGATTTGATCAACCGTCGTGGCTTGATCACACCGCCCGACTACCCGATCGATCAGGGGACCAGCCTGTCGCGCTTCTTTGCTCGCGCCCTGCAATGCGATTTTGACTGCTACATGTATGACCAGCTCTTACCCTTCTGGGAACGGACGACCAAGGGCACCAGCCTGGCTGAACTGGCCAGGCAATCCAGCCTGACGGCATTGGAAGGCTATCTCAAGGAGAGCGACAAGATCGGCGTGATGCACAACGCAGATGACTTGATTCTTGGTCCTGGTGATATCGGCTTCCTACGTCGTACGTTCGGTAATCGCCTGACCCTTTACCCGCTGGGCGGGCATTGCGGCAATCTCAATTATCGCGTCAACGCCGACGCCATGCTGGAGTTCTTCGCCCGTGGCTAAATTCCTCTGCCTGCTTCCCTTACTGGCTAGCGCTTACGCTTTCGCCGATACGGATTCGTCAACTTTATCACCTTCACCCGTAGGCGCAGACGGGTTTACCAACCCCTTGTCCACGCTGAAATTCAACCCAGGCCTGGATCAGCGCGAGTTCGAGCGGGCGTCGCTCAATGCGCTGGATGTCTATGACCCACTGGAGTCCTGGAACCGCCGCGTCTACCACTTCAACTACCGCCTGGATGAATGGGTACTGTTACCTGTCGTCAATGGCTATCGTCGGGTCACGCCGGGCTTCGTGCGAAGTGGCGTTAGCAATTTCTTCAGCAACCTGGGTGACATCAGCAATCTGCTGAACAGCACGCTGCAACTCAAGGGTAAAAGGGCTCTGAATACCACGGGGCGTCTGCTGCTAAATACTACTATCGGCGTCTTTGGCCTGTGGGACCCCGCTACGCGCATGGGACTAGCCAAGCAATCCGAAGACTTTGGCCAGACGCTGGGTTTTTATGGTGTTCCCAGCGGCCCTTATCTGGTATTGCCGTTACTGGGTCCGTCCAATCTGCGTGATGCCAGCGGTTTTGCGGTAGATACCTTGGCCGAGAATCAGATCAACTATCTGAATGTAAATGAGGAAAGCGGCCGTCACCCGGAGATTCTACTGTTACGCGGTATCAACCTACGTTACATCACCAACTTCCGGTATGGGCAGCTCAACTCGCCGTTTGAGTACGAGAAGGTCCGTTACGTCTATACCGAAGCACGTAAGCTTCAAATAAAGGAATAAGAAAGAAGCCGGCCTCATGCCGGCTTCTTTCCAACCAAAAGCATCATATTATTAGATATGAAATACATATAATATGGATAAATATATTAAAATAAATGAAGTATTATGATCTCATCTAGAGATCAGACACCTTGTCTGGCCGCTTGGAGAGCACGAATCATGTACCGCAACGTTCTTGAATTGCATACAGGCCAGCCCGCCTCTGATGGCGCGGGCGTACGCATGACGCGAGTATTTGCCGGCCAGGGCGTTGAGCGCTTCGATCCTTTTCTCATGCTGGACCAGTTTGATACAGCCAATGCAGATGACTATATCGGTGGTTTTCCAGCCCACCCTCACCGCGGCTTCGAGACCGTCACCTACATGCTCGAAGGTCGTATGCGCCACGAGGATCACCTGGGCAACCAAGGTCTTCTGAAGCCTGGTGGCCTGCAGTGGATGACGGCTGCTCGCGGTATCATTCACAGCGAAATGCCCGAGCAACAGGAAGGCCTGATGCGAGGCTTCCAGTTGTGGCTGAACCTGCCCGGCAAAACCAAAATGGGACCCGCCAGCTACCGTGACTATGAGCCTGCAGAAGTACCTCGCCTGACTACCTCACAGGGTGTTGAAGTTGTCGTGCTTGCCGGCCATTTTGATGACGGGGAACACCAGCAGCTGGGCGCCGTGCAGCGGCCGGATACGAACCCTTATTATTTCGACCTCATCATGCCGGCACAAAGCGCTATCAGTCCGCGCCTTCCCGAAGGGCATCGCGCCCTACTCTATGTGTATGAAGGACAGATTGAAGTCGAAGGCGATACCGTGGCGCCTGTAACGACCAATCGGCTGGTTCGCCTGAGCGATGAAGGGCAGCTGCGGATTCGATCCGCCCAAGGTGCTCGCGTGTTGTTGATTGCAGGCGCGCCGCTGAATGAGCCCATTGTTCAATATGGCCCCTTCGTGATGAATACACGTGAACAGATTGAACAAGCCTTGCGTGACTATCAGCGCGGCGAGTTCGGTCAGTGAGCAGCGGCCAGTTCCAGCCCTAGAAACTGAATGAGTTGATCACGCTGGGCCAAGGCATCCCGCCGCCCAAGTGCGATCAACTCAGAACAGTAACCTGCCTCGAACAGCAGGTAGCTCAATACGGCAGACCCGCTTTTCTTTGTTGCACCAGGCCCACGAAGAAACAAACGCAGGGACGCTGGCATCTCATGTCGAAAGCGGGCCGCAATCTCAGCCAAGGGCTCGCTCGGTGCGATCACCAGCGTTTCAACCGGTTTTACACCAAGACGCTTCTGCTGCTCCGAGGGCGGAATCATTCGGCTCATCAAGTTGATACGCTCAAGCACCTCGGTGTCGCTTTCCAGACTATCGATAAACGTACTGTTCAGCAGATGCCCGCCAATCTGCGCCAGTGTAGGCGCCTTACCGGTTGCGGCAGAGGCGTCCTCCGAACGGGAGGCATCGGCGTGAGGGTTGTTGCTGACGCCCACGATCAATACCCGGTTAGCCCCCAGGTGCAATGCCGGACTGATAGGTGCCGCCTGACGCACCGAGCCATCGCCCAGGTATTCACGCCCCAGTTTGACTGCCGGGAAGATAAGCGGAATGGCCGAACTAGCCATTAGATGCTCGACATTCAGACGAGTGGGAAACCCAACCCGGCGATGACGCAGCCAGGGATCAATCGCACCGTGCCCCTGGTAAAAGGTCATCGAGTGGCCGGAGTCATACCCAAATGCAGTAATGGCTATGGCCCGCAGATGCCGGGCCTTAACTGCGGCTGTAATACCTGAAAAGTCCAGCTCCCGAGTTAGCAGTGCGCGTAACGGTGCATTATCCAGCAATGCCGCCGGCGTTTTGCCACGTATACCAAAGACATTTTGTCCTATGAAGTGACTGGCCTGCCGGATCACGCCGGGCCAGTCACTGCGGTAGACCTGATCAATATGAAAATTCTGCCAGACCTGGGTCAGGCGCTGACAGGCCAGTTGGAACTGCAGCGCACCACAGGCTAATACCGTTGCATTGATGGCACCCGCCGATGTTCCCACGATGACAGGAAAAGGATTGCGCGCACCCGCAGGCAGCAGCTCCGCAATGGCAGAAAGCACCCCTACCTGATACGCCGCCCGCGCGCCACCGCCGGACAGGATCAATCCTGTAACAGGAACAGCCGAAGTAACGTCCAACACCCTTTCCTTGAGTCCGAGGTTAAACACATCGCCTTGAGCATAGCGTGTCATGGGTGCGAGACGGAACTCAGTCGCTTTTGGCGTACAGTTTGGGTTCGCCAGCTGGCCGCGTCTTGAAGCGCCGGTGTGCCCATAAGTACTGCTCAGGCAGCTTACTGACCTCTTTTTCCACCCACTGGTTGATTCTTAGGCAGTCAGTCTCCTCTGTCTCACCCGGGAAGTCCTCCAGCGGCGGATGGATAACCAGGCGGTACCCTGACCCATCGGCCAGCCGCTCTTGAGTAAAGGGCATGACAAGTGCCCGGCCCAGGCGCGCAAATTTGGTGGTAGCAGTAACCGTAGCGGCCTGAATTCCGAATAACGGCACGAAGATACTTTGCTTGGCGCCATAGTCCTGATCAGGTGCGTACCAGATGGCGCGGCCGCCTCTGAGCACCTTCAACATGGCCCGTACATCTTCGCGCTCGATGGCAGTGGCATCCAGATTATGTCGCTCACGCCCCTTGCGCTGCACGTAATCGAACACTGCGTTTTTGTGTTCGCGGTACATTCCGTCGATGGTATGCCGCTGCCCAAGCAGCGCAGCGCCGATTTCGAGCGTCGTAAAATGCAACGCCATCAGGATGACCCCCTTGCCCTCTTGTTGGGCTCGCTGGAGGTGCTCGATTCCCTCGATATGAGCGAGCCGACTCAGGCGTGATCTGGGCCACCACCAGCTCATGGCCATCTCGATCAAGGCGATACCGTTCGATGCGAAATTTTCTCTGAGCACACGCTTACGTTCGGCCTCGCTCCATTGAGGAAAGCACAACTCGAGATTGCGCATCGCAATATGGCGTCGACTGGCAGAAACGTGCAGTATGACCCAGCCTATTGCACGACCCAGACGAAGCAGTACGCAATAGGGTAGCTGGACGATCAGCCAGAGTACGCCCAATCCCAGCCAGAGCAGCCAATAACGGGGATGAAGAAAAGCAGGTCGAAAACGAGGGCGTTCCATCAAACATCCTGGTAAACATTAAACGGTACATTCTACATTCCTGACCGTTAGCAAGCAGCCATGCTTGCGACATGCTTGTCATCTCGTTATAAGTCCTCGGCATCTGACGCACGCGGTCCCAACATGAGCCAGGTTGATCTTCTCGATAACGATTCCGTATTCCAGCTAAAGGGCAACATGCTTGCCGTTACCGTGCTGGAACTCTCCCGCAACGATCTTTCACGCCTCGACCGCCAATTGGCACAGAAGGTGGCACAGGCGCCCAATTTCTTTCACGACACCCCGCTCATTCTATCGCTCGACAAGCTCGAGGAAGACGATGAGGTGCTTGACCTGGGTGCCCTGCTCGATCTCTGTCGCCGCCATGGCCTGCGAACCCTGGCGCTTCGAGCCAGGCGGCCTCTGGACATCCGGGCCGCCAACGATTTCGATCTGCCGGTGCTTCCTCCGGCAAGCGGTGCAGGGCGCGAGCGTGCCCTTGAGCTGCGCGAGCGGGAACCGGCAAAAGCGGCAGACCCTGCACCTGAACCGGAGAAGCCTGCCGAACCTGCCGTGAACCCTACCAAAGTCATTACGGCACCCGTACGCGGCGGCATGCAGCTTTATGCACCCGGTGGTGACCTGGTGGTGTTATCCTCGGTCAGTCCGGGAGCTGAATTGCTCGCAGACGGCAATATTCATGTGTATGGGCCAATGCGAGGTCGTGCCCTTGCAGGTGTGAAGGGCGACACAAAAGCAAGAATTTTTTGCCAGCAACTCACCGCCGAACTGGTCTCGATTGCTGGACAATACAAAGTAGCGGAAGACTTGCGCAGACATCCCCAGTGGGGAAATCCTGTTCAGATCAGTCTGTCTGGAGATGTGTTGAACATCACACGTCTTTAACGGATACTGCCGCGAATTTTTTACGAAGCGGTAGTGTCATCGATACCGCTTTCAGACCCGAATGGCGTCTGGAGTCCAGCCGAGTATTGTGTAGTGTTCCGGCGGCCATTTTTTGGTACTCCAGCCGTTCATTCCGTGAGCTTATTTCGAATTTAGGGTGAATCAGCTTGGCCAAAGTACTCGTAGTCACCTCCGGTAAAGGCGGTGTCGGCAAAACAACCACAAGCGCGGCCATCGGCACTGGTCTGGCCCTGCGCGGGCATAAGACCGTTATCGTCGACTTCGACGTGGGTTTACGTAACCTTGATCTGATCATGGGGTGCGAGCGTCGTGTTGTGTATGACTTTGTAAACGTCATCAACAACGAAGCCACGCTCACCCAGGCGCTTATCAAAGACAAGCGTCTCGAGAATCTGTATGTGCTGGCAGCCAGCCAGACGCGTGACAAGGATGCCCTTACGCTGGAAGGTGTCGGCAAGGTAATCGAAGAACTTAAGGGTAACTTCGAATATATTGTCTGCGACTCCCCTGCCGGGATCGAGAAAGGCGCCCATCTGGCCATGTACTACGCCGATGAAGCCATTGTCGTGACCAACCCGGAAGTCTCTTCCGTACGTGACTCGGATCGTATGCTTGGCCTGCTCGCCAGCAAATCCAAGCGCGCCGAGAACGGCGAGGATGCGATCAAGGAGCACCTGCTTCTGACCCGCTACAACCCAGAGCGCGTCAACAAGGGTGAAATGTTGGGCGTAGAGGACGTGGAAGAGATTCTGGCTATCCGTCTACTCGGCGTCATTCCTGAGTCGCAGGCTGTCCTGAAGGCATCGAACCAGGGTATTCCGGTCATTCTCGACGAACAGAGCGACGCCGGCCAGGCCTACAGCGACGCGGTAGAGCGGCTGCTGGGCAAGGAAATGCCTCATCGCTTCCTCGACGTGAAGAAGAAAGGCTTCCTACAACGACTATTTGGGGGGAGTGAATGAGCCTCTTTGCTTTCTTTCGCGATCGGAGGAAGCAAAACAGCGCTTCCATCGCCAAAGAGCGGCTGCAGATCATCGTCGCTCACGAACGCGGACGTCACTCCCAGCCTGACTACCTGCCTCAGCTGCAGAAAGATCTGCTGGAAGTCATCCGCAAATATGTACCGATCGAGCAGGACCAGATCCAGGTGGAATTGGAAAACCAGGGTAGCTGCTCGATTCTGGAACTGAACATCACTCTGCCAGACCGGGATCGTTGATCCCTGGCTGGTCATTCATCGGCGGCTCATACCGCCGATGGGCTCTTTTCTGAACGTGACATGCCTCTCTCAAATATCCGTTTCATCCACCAGGACGATGCGTTACTGGTAGTAGACAAGCCGACCCTGCTGCTCTCGGTTCCCGGTCGAGCCGAAGATAACAGGGATTGCCTGGTAACCCGCCTCCAGGAGAACGGCTACCCCGAGGCACGTATTGTGCACCGCCTGGATTGGGAAACCTCCGGGATCATGGTGCTTGCGCGCGACGCAGACAGCCACCGTGAACTCTCTCGCCAGTTCCATGACCGCGAGACTGAAAAGGCCTATACCGCGCTTTGCTGGGGTGAGCCTGAGGCCGACAGTGGCCGCATCGAATTACCGCTGCGGTATGACCCACCGACCAAGCCACGGCATGTCGTCGATCACGAGTTGGGGCGCCACGCGCTGACTTTCTGGCGCGTCCTGGAACGTTGCGGTCATTACAGCCGGGTCGAGTTGACGCCTATTACGGGACGCTCCCACCAGCTCCGTGTGCACATGTTGTCCATTGGTCATCCGCTATTAGGTGATCGGCTTTATGCTCATGAAGACGCCTTGAATGCGCATCCCCGGTTGTGCCTGCATGCCAGCCTTCTGGCACTGACCCATCCCAAAACAGGTGAGCGCATGCGCTTTGAAAGCGCAGCACCATTTTAAAAATGTCCAAATGGACCGGCTATTACGATGCCGTAGGTGACGAGCCGGCCCGCTCTACACTACTGCGTGCGCTGGACCATTGGAACGGTCCCACTGGAGCAGCGCTTGATCTTGGCTGTGGTACAGCTCGTGACACGCTCGAGCTCCTGGCGCGCGGCTGGGATGTCATTGCCGTTGATGCACAGGCAGAGGCGCTGAGCGCCTGAGCATTCGTTTCCCGGAATTACACTGCTGCAACCGCGCTTCGAGACACTGGAGCTGCCCAAATGTCAGTTGATCAATGCGAGTTTCTCGCTTCCCTTTTGCGAGCCCTCGTCCTTCACCTTATGGCACTCAATTTCCACGGCGTTACGGCCAAACGGGCTGTTCGCCGGTCAATTGTTCGGACCGAGAGACAGTTGGGCTGCCTGAGGTATCACAGTGCTAGGCAGAGCCTCTGTTCTGGCGCTGCCCTCGGATTGGACGTTGATTCATTTTGACGAAACTGAGGGGGCCGGGAAAACGGCAAAGGGAGCCAACAAGCATTGGCACCTTTTCGACCTTGTGGCGCGTTAATCGACTAACTGAGTTAGCCCCCTAACAGCATAAATGGATAGACTAGGGGCATATCGTAAGGAGTACCGCATGCGCGACACACTCAATCAAGGTTTGATCGACTTTCTCGCTTCGTCCCCTACCCCTTTTCATGCTACCGCCACGATGAGTCGCCGTCTTGAGCAGGCCGGCTTCCAGCGGCTGGATGAGCGGGATACCTGGCATCTTCGTCCGGGTGGACGTTACTACGTTACACGTAATGACTCCTCATTGATCGCATTTCGCCTGGGTGATGATCCGCTACGCAACGGCCTGCGGATGGTCGGCGCTCATACTGATAGCCCCTGCCTGCGCGTAAAGCCCAACCCAGAGCTCTACAAGCAAGGGTTTTGGCAACTGGGTGTGGAAGTTTACGGCGGTATGCTGATGGCGCCCTGGTTCGATCGGGATCTGTCCCTGGCAGGTCGTGTCACCTTTCGCCAGACCGGCACTCAGCATAGCCGCCTGATCGACTTCAAACGTCCGATCGCTATCATTCCGAATCTGGCTATTCATTTGAATCGTGAGGCCAATCAAGGCTGGCCCATTAATGCCCAGAACGAGCTTCCCCCCATTGTGGCGCAGGTACCGGCCAGTGAGCGACGCGATTTCCGTGCGCTGCTGACCGAGCAACTGGAGCGGGAGCATGGCATCCTGGCCGAGTCGGTACTGGACTTCGAACTATCGTTCTATGACGTGCAGAAAGCCGCTGTGGTGGGTCTGGATGAAGACTTCATTGCCGGCGCCCGCCTGGATAACCTGCTGTCCTGTTATGCCGGTCTGGAAGCGCTGCTGTCGGCAGATGGCAATGAAAGCTGCGTGCTGGTATGCACAGACCACGAAGAGGTGGGCTCGAGCTCTCACTGTGGCGCGGACGGCCCGTTCCTTGAGCAAGTTATGCGCCGTGCCCTGCCGGAAGGTGAGGACTTTACCCGGATCATCGCCCGTTCACTGTTGATCTCGGCCGACAATGCTCATGGTGTACACCCGAACTATGCCGAGAAGCATGATGGCAATCATGGCCCTAAACTCAATGCCGGGCCGGTCATCAAGATCAATAACAATCAGCGCTACGCGACCAACAGCGAAACCGGTGGATTTTTCCGTCATCTCTGCCTGGAAAATGAAATACCGGTTCAAAGCTTTGTGACCCGCAGCGATATGGGTTGTGGCTCGACTATCGGCCCGATTACTGCCAGCCAACTGGGCGTTCGCACAGTCGATATCGGCCTGCCGACGTTTGCCATGCATTCGATCCGCGAACTCGCTGGCAGCCATGACCTGAATTATCTGGTGAAAGTCCTTAAAGCCTTCTATTCCAGCCATGTACTGCCATAAGGCAGAGGGAACCGCACGATGATCACGCATATCCGCAACAGTCTGCTTGAAGCCAAGACAGCACTGGACAACTTTTTGGCTGACGAACAGGCGCTACGGAATATCGAGCGTGCGGCAGAACTGCTGGTTGAAAGCTTCGAGCACAAGGGCAAGGCCTTCTCCTGTGGTAACGGCGGCTCCATGTGTGACGCCATGCATTTCGCTGAAGAGCTGACCGGCCGTTACCGCAAAAACCGCCCGGGCATTGCTGCCGTCTCCATAAGCGACGCCAGCCACATCAGCTGTGTGGCAAATGACTTTGGCTACGACTACATTTTTTCTCGCTATATCGAGTCCCATGGGCGCGAAGGAGATGTCTTGCTGGCCATCAGCACCAGCGGCAAGAGTCCCAATGTGCTCAAGGCCGCTGAGGCAGCAAAAGCGTTGGGTATCAAGGTCATTGCACTAACCGGCAAACCAGGCTCCCTGCTCGAAACCATGGCCGATGTCTGCATCTGTGCGCCTGGCGGCCACTATGCCGATCGTATCCAGGAGCTGCATATCAAGGTCATCCATATCCTTATGGAGCTGATCGAGCGTAAGTTGAACCCGGAAAACTACGCCTGACTTAACCATTCGGAGGCGGTGCCAACCATGGCGCCGCACTCACCTTACTCTGGCACGTCTACGCTGACATGAATGGCGTCGTGCCGCCAGTATTCCAGATCGCAATCGATCAGACGCCCCTGCTGATCGCGGTTGATACGTGTGATATGCAGCGCCGGGCTTCCCATGCTGACCTTAAGTGCCTGCGCAGCGTCCGCATGCAACGCTGTAGGCCGCATTTCGAAACGAACACGCCCATACCGGATACCGTATTCACTGGCATAGAGATCGGTTAGCGAATGGGTCAGGTCAAATTGCAGGATATTGGGAAAATAGATCGGGTTGAGATAGTGCTCCACATAGAGCACCAGACGGCCGTCGATACGCCTGGCTCGCCGTATCTGATAGACGCCTGTACGCTCGGGAAGCTCGAGAAGCCCACACACCGTTGCATTAGCAGACACCAACCGAGCCGAGAGGACTTCGGTAGCCGGAACACGGCCCTGCCCTGCCACCATGGCATGAAAATGCGAGCGTACTAGCGGGTTGTAGGCCACTCTGGGGGGCGAAACAAACCAGCCACGTCGCTCTTCCCGATAAATCAGCCCCTGCGACTCCAACTGCCCAAGCGCTTCACGCAATGTAATCCGGGTCGTTGAAAACGACTCGCTCAAACGTCGTTCTGCAGGCAGCTTGGTGGAGGGCGCAAGCGCACCACACATAATCTGCTCCTCCAATGAGCGGCAGATGGCTGTGACGGTTTTTGGTGCGTCATCGTGCGGGCTTGCTCTCATTTGGACTAGTCCAGCCGGTAAAGCTCAGGGATGCATGAGCCAGAAAGAAATAGTGGCAGCTTAGATTATCTAGATGACCGCCCCGTTAAGCTGCGAGTTAGCTCATGATTCGTCGTTAGGGCAACCCTCTGCATAGATGCCATCAAGGTGGAAATCAAATCGTCATCCTTCGGCGGTAGATTGGCTTGCGTCTTGCTGCTCTAGACCAGCCAATCGACCACGCCTCGAAGGAGCGCTCAATGAAACGCTTGCTTGCTTCACTGTTGGGTAGCGCACTTGCGCTGAATGGCACCCTGGCCCTGGCCGCCACGGATATGAACACACTCGAGCAGGCTGCCCGCCAGGAAGGCCAGGTTGATAGCGTAGGCATGCCTGATACCTGGGCCAACTGGAAGGACACTTGGGCCGATCTGCAGAAAAAGTACGGCCTCAAGCACATGGATACAGACATGAGCTCAGCTCAGGAAATAGCCAAATTCGCAGCCGAGGGTGAAAACGCCACCGCCGATATGGGTGACGTGGGCGCCTCGTTTGGCCCCATTGCCGTGGAGAAAGGCGTGACCCAACCGTACAAGCCCACCACCTGGGAGCAGATTCCCGGTTGGGCCAAGGACAAAGATGGTCATTGGATGCTGGCGTATACCGGCACCATCGCGTTTATCGTCAACAAGCAGCTGGTAGCTGATGTACCCCATAGCTGGGCTGACCTGCTGCAGGGCAAATACAAGGTTGCCATTGGTGATGTAAGCGCTGCCTCACAGGCAGTGAGTGGGGTCCTGGCGGCTACCTACGCTAACGGCGGTGACGAAAAGAACATCAAGCCCGGCCTGGAATACTTTGGCAAGCTGGCGCAGCAGGGCCGTTTGTCCATGACCAACCCGGTCGTCTCGACCCTGGAGAAAGGCGAAGTCGAAGTGGGTATCGTTTGGGACTTCAACGGATTGAACTATCGCGATCAGATCGATACTTCACGCTTTGAAGTGCTCATCCCTTCAGACGGCTCGATTACGTCCGGCTACACCACGATTCTGAACAAGTATGCCAAGCATCCGAATGCAGCCAAGCTGGCACGTGAATACATTCTTTCCGATGCTGGCCAGATCAACTTGGCTCGCGGTTATGCCCGCCCCATCCGTGCTGACCATATCCAGCTACCCGAGGATGTAAAAGCTAAACTGTTACCAAGCGAGCAATATGCCAGTGCCAAGCCCATCGCGGATGCCAAGGCCTGGGAAGAAACAGCCAAGCGTCTGCCACGTCTCTGGCAGGAAAACGTGATCATGCAGATGAAGCAGTGATCCAATGAAGACGATCCTGGTTGTGCTGGACGGTCTGGCCTATGGAGTCGCCCGTGACTGCATGGGCTACCTCCAAGGTATCTGTCAGGCAGGGCGCGGACGGCTCTATACCATGCAGTGTGAATTGCCGTCACTTTCCCGCCCGCTCTACGAGTGCATTCTCACAGGGGTACGCCCCGTCGACAGCGGCATTACGCACAATCAGGTCGTTCGGCTTTCGAACCAGCGCAGCGTGTTTCATTATGCGCGCGAGGCCTACCTCACGACGGCGGCTGCGGCCTATCACTGGATCAGCGAACTTTATAACCGTTCGCCCTTTGATGCCGCACGGGACCGTCATATCTGTGCCCCGGACCTGCCTATCCAGTACGGCCATTTCTATTACGCCGATCACTATCCAGACTCTCACCTCTTCGACGACGCCGAAAGCTTGAGACAACGTCATTCCCCTGATTTTCTGCTGGCTCACTCGATGAATATCGATGATGCTGGCCACAAATACGGACTTTCCAGCAGCCAATATCGAAACGCCGCACGTGTGGCAGATATATGCCTGTCCGGCCATTTACCGGTATGGCTGGAGGCGGGCTATCAGGTGATGGTGACAGCCGATCATGGCATGAATGATGATCGCAGCCATGGGGGGCTGCTGCCTGAAGAGCGTGAAGTCCCGTTATTCGTGTTCGGGACAGGCTTCAGCCTGCAAGAGGCAAGCCCTGTACAAACTGACCTATGCGGTACGCTTTGTGAGCTTTTAGGTGTCGCCCATGACAAGCCGGTTTGTCGGGAACTCCTGGCATGAAAGGCAAATGGCTCGCCGCATTGTGCCTTCTGCCCTTTCTAGTTTTCTTTTGTGCATTTCAGATAGCCCCATTGATCTGGATCGCTATCAACAGCCTCCAGCATCTGGATGGCTGGGGCCTGGGTAACTTCACCGAAATCCTTGAATCACCCTTCTATCGCCAGGCTATACGCTTTTCACTGGAGATTTCGGTCTGGTCCAGCCTGTTAGGCCTGCTAATCGCCATTCTGGGCAGTTACTCGCTACGCCAGGTCGACTCGAAGCTAAGAGATTTCGTGACAGCCTTTGCCAACATGACGAGCAATTTTGCCGGTGTTCCCCTGGCGTTCGCCTTCATCATCCTGCTTGGCATCAATGGGTGCCTGACCCTGCTGCTCAAGCAGACCGGGCTGATCGAGGACTTTAACCTGTACTCCAAAAGCGGATTGATCCTGATCTATACCTACTTCCAGATCCCGCTAGGCGTTCTGTTGCTCTACCCTGCCTTTGATGCCCTGCGCGAAGACTGGCATGAAGCTGCCTCACTGCTTGGCGCCAATACCTGGCATTTCTGGCGTCATATTGGGCTGCCGGTGCTGACTCCGGCGCTGTTAGGTACATTCATCATTCTACTGGCCAATGCGCTGGGGGCCTACGCAACCGTATATGCCCTGACGACGGGCAATTTCAATGTGGTCCCGGTCCGTATAGCGGCATTGGTCTCTGGCGACATCTTTCTCGATCCGAACCTCGCAAGCGCCCTTGCCATGCTGCTGGTGATGCTCATGGCCGTGATTACCGTTGCTCACCAATGGCTGCTACGCCGGAGCTACCATGTCAAACGCTAACCGGTCGATTTCACTCTACCATCGCCTGGTCGTCTGGCTGCTCTTTCTGATTCTTCTACTGCCGCTCGCTGCCACCCTGCTGTATTCATTGGCAACACAATGGTCCGCCACGCTTCTTCCCAGCGGGCTGACCTTGAAGTGGTACGTAGCGCTCTGGAGCGACTCACGCTTTCTCATCGCCTTCGGGCATTCATTGATCGTCTGCGTGGGCGCGCTGTTACTGGCCGTCTTCCTCGTACTTCCTCTCATGTTCGTCATCGCCTACCACTTCCCCAGGCTCGATGCACTCATGAACGTGTTCATCCTGCTGCCGTTCGCCGTGCCGCCTGTGGTGTCTTCCGTAGGATTGCTGCAACTCTATGCTGGCGGCCCCTTGCCGTTGATAGGCACACCATGGATTCTGATCGGCTGTTATTTCACCATCGCCCTGCCGTTCATGTACCGAGCCATCAGCAATAATCTGCAGGCACTGAATATTCATGACCTGATGGATGCGGCTCACCTGCTGGGCGCCAGCACCTTCCGGGCGGCCCTCCTGGTGGTACTGCCCAACCTGCGCAAGGGTCTTATGGTGGCGCTGTTTCTGTCATTTTCGTTTCTGATTGGCGAATTCGTTTTTGCCAACATTCTTGTTGGAGCGCGTTACGAAACCTTGCAGGTCTATCTGTACAACATGCGCAATGGCAGCGGCCATTTCACGAGCGCACTAGTCATCTCGTACTTTCTGGTCGTCCTGACCGTAACGTGGGCCGCCAGTGGTTTGAGCCGGGATAAATCATGAGCTTTCTAAGCGTTGAACATCTGCACAAGAGCTACGGCTCGAACATGATCTTTCAGGACATCGATTTCTCTGCAGAACAAGGTGAGCTGGTTACGCTTTTAGGACCTTCCGGCTGCGGCAAATCCACCTTGCTACGCTGCCTGGCAGGCTTAACCTCGGTAAACGGTGGACGCATCCTGCTCGACGGTCAGGATATTGCGACCCTGCCGCCGCAAAAGCGCGGCATTGCCATGGTGTTTCAGAGCTATGCGCTGTTTCCTAACATGACGGTCGCGCAAAATGTAGCGTTCGGCCTGAAGATGCAAAAAGTGGATCGCCAAACTTTACACCTGCGCACCGCCGAAGTGATCGAACTGGTAGAACTCAAGGGGTTCGAAGACCGCTACCCTCATCAGCTGTCGGGAGGGCAATGTCAGCGTGTCGCCTTGGCGCGATCACTGGTCACTCGTCCACGTCTGCTGCTGCTCGACGAGCCGCTATCGGCACTGGATGCGCGCATCCGCAAGCATTTACGAGAACAGATACGGAGCCTTCAGCAAGCGCTCAACCTGACTACCCTGTTTGTCACGCATGATCAGGAAGAAGCCTTGATAATTTCCGACCGCATCGTGTTGATGCAAGCGGGCCGCATCGTACAAAGTGGCGATGCGGAAACCCTCTATACTGCGCCAGCCACGCTGTTTGCAGCAGGCTTCATGGGTAACTACAACATTCTAGATCCTGCTCAGGCTTCTACCCTGTTAGGGCGAAACTTCACTCAACAGGTGGCGATCCGCCCTGAATCGATCAGGATCAACGCATCGGAAGGCCCCAGTGCCGAGATTGTCGGACATACGCTGCTAGGCAATGTCATTCGCTATCGCGTGCAGACATTGGGGATCGAATTACTGGTAGATGTCCTCAATCAGGATGCCTCTGCCTTGCACCCGTGCGGCTCACGCGTCACATTGGGGATCGATTCATCAGCCGCAAGAGAAGTCGCATGACCCTCGCTATTTTCGACCTTGACGAAACCCTGATCGACGGTGACTGCTCCAGCTTGTGGTGCCAGCGAATGGCCCAACTCGGCTGGGTTGACGAGTCCTTCATCCAGCGTGATGCCGCCCTGATGAAGGCATATGCCGAAGGCGCCCTAGCCATGGAAGAATACATGGCATTCGCCCTGGAGCCGCTCATAGGTCGAGCGCCTGAGGAGCTGGAGCCGGAGATCGACGCCTATGTCGAAGACGTGATCGAGCCTCTGATCTTCAGCGATGCCTGCCGCTGCATTGCGGAACATCGCGCCAGAGGCGACCGGATCGTATTGATTTCGGCGTCCGGTGCTCATCTGGTCGAACCGATTGCCGGTAGGCTGGGGATCAGCGAAATACTGGCCATCGACCTGGAACTGGCCCATGGGGTCTACACTGGCCGTACTCAAGGTGTTCTGACCTATCGAGAAGGCAAGCTGACGCGCCTTCTCGAGCTGATAGATCATCAGGAGGTCGAGCTTGCAGATGCCAGTTTCTACTCTGACTCACGTAACGATCTACCCTTGCTAGAACGCGTTGGGCATCCGCACGCCGTGAATCCCGATCCCTATCTGCGCGAGCAGGCCAGTCGGCGGAGTTGGCCAATCCTTGAGTGGAAATAGCCAAACAAAGGCTGGCCATGCCGGTATGGCCAGCCTCGACATCAGATCAGGCTGTCATCGAGGATCATCACGACCTTACCGTTCACCTTGTTGCTCGACAGTGCCGCAAACGCCGCCTCGGCATCCTTGGCAGCAAATTTCCGCTCCAGGTTCGGCTTGAGCTTGCCTTCTGTAAACAACGGCCAGACCCGTGCAGCCAGCTCTGCCATCAATCGGGCTTTGAACGCCGTATCGCGGTTACGCAGCGTAGAACCGATCAGGCTAATGCGCTTGCTCAACACCTTTGCCAGATCGAACTGCGCCTCTCGACCACTCATCAGGCCAATCAGTACCCACCGCCCGTCACGGCGCAGCACATCCAGATTAAGGTCGGCGTAGCTTGCGCCTACCGGATCAAGGATCACGTCGAATGGCCCGAAGTCACGCAGTCCTTCCAGCCCCTGGTGCCGATCAACGCCCCCTTCGGCACCCAGCGAAATGCAATAGTCCAGCCGCTCGGCCGAACCTACGCTGACCCAGCAAGGATTACCAAAAGCCTTACAGAGTTGAATGGCGGCAGAACCTACGCCGCTGGCTCCTGCGTGCAAGAGTACTTTCTCGCCAGGGCGCAAGGCTGCCAATTCGAAAAGATTGCACCAGGCCGTTGCCCAGACCTCAGGTAACGCTGCTGCCTCAGCCATCGACAGCCCTTCGGGAACCGGAATCGCATGCTGAGCATTCACCACGACTTCGCTGGCCATACCACCACCGGCCAGCAGAGCACAGACACGATCCCCGACGTTCCAATTGGCTCCCTCACCAACTTCGACCACAACACCGGAACACTCCAGACCCAGGGTTTGCGGCGCTCCAGGCGGTGGCGGATAGTTACCGGCCAATTGAAGAAGATCGGCGCGATTAAGCCCGGCCGCGGCGACCTGGATACGAATTTCACCTGCGGAAAGAGCAGGACTTGTCAGCTGTTGCCACTCAAGCTGACCTTCAATACCTTGCAATGCGTTCACGGTGCCTCCATAGTGAGCTAGCTTTTGACCTTTAACAGCGTACTTGACTGTTGCGGGGAACCGGAACGGTCAAGTACGGCCTATAGCGTTATTACCCGTACTCTAGTCGAATCAAGCATGAAGCAGCTCCTCCCCCGTACCGCCCTCCTGTTCATCCTCGGTGTCAGCGCTCTTCCGCTGGCAGCCAAAACAGTGAGCCCAAACGTCTGGGACGGTCTCAAACCAGACCGCGATCAAGTCGTGGCAAGTCTCAATGTGGTAGAGCTGCTCAAGCGCCATCACTACAGCAAGCCGCCGCTTAACGATGAACGCTCGATAAAGATCTATGACAGCTATCTCAAGATGCTTGATCCCAATCGACTGTATTTCAACGCAGCCGATATCGCCGAGTTTGACGCATGGCGGACTCGCTTCGACGATCTGCTCAAGCAGGGCGACCTGAATCCAGGCTTTACCATCTACAAACGTTATCTGGATCGTGTAAAGGAACGCCTGGACTACACACTAGGCCTACTGGACAAAGGCATTCCCCAGCTGAATTTTGCGGCAGACGAAACGTTTGACGTCAACCGCGAAAAGGCGCCCTGGCCGACCAATACTGCCGCACTGGATGATCTGTGGCACAAGAAGCTCAAAGATGAAGTGCTGCGTCTGAAACTGGGTGGCAAGGACGATGCTGCCATCAAGGAGCAGCTGCAGAAGCGCTATCGCAATCAGTTGGCGCGCCTGAAACAGACTCGCAGCGAAGACATCTTCCAGGCTTACATCAACGCCTTCGCCCAAACATACGATCCGCACACGCAGTACCTCTCGCCTGAAAGCGCAGAGAACTTCGATATCAACATGAGCCTTTCCCTTGAAGGCATCGGTGCGGTACTGCAGAGCGATAACGATTACGTACAGATCATTCGTCTGGTACCGGCCGGTCCCGCCGACAAGAGCAAGCAGCTCGCACCCGCTGACAAGATCGTGGGGGTAGCGCAAGGCAAAGACGGCGAAATGGTCGACGTCGTCGGCTGGCGTCTGGACGAGGTCGTCAAGAAGATCCGCGGCGCCAAGGGCTCCGTTGTTCGCCTAGAGGTTATCCCTTCGAGCAATCCGCCGAATGATCAGACCACAAAGGTCGTCTCGATTACACGTGAAGCGGTAAAGCTTGAAGAACAGGCAGCCCAGAAACACATCATTGACGTGCCTCACAACGGCAAGACCTACAAGCTGGGTGTAGTCGATGTGCCCGCTTTCTACTTGGACTTCAAGGCGTATCGCGCCGGCGACCCAAATTACAAGAGCACTACCCGTGACGTGCGCAAGCTGATCGGTGAGCTGAAAAACGAGAAAGTCGACGGTATTGTCATCGACCTACGCAACAATGGTGGAGGCTCCCTGCAGGAAGCAACCGAACTGACTGGGCTCTTCATCGATCAAGGCCCAACGGTGTTGGTGCGTAACAGCGACGGCAAGGTAGACGTGTTGGCTGACGATGAAGGCGATGCTTTCTACACAGGCCCCATGACCGTGCTGGTCAACCGCCTCTCGGCCTCGGCTTCGGAAATCTTTGCGGGTGCCATGCAGGATTATCACCGTGCCTTGATCGTGGGCGGACAGACCTTCGGCAAAGGCACTGTTCAAACCATACAGCCTTTAAATCACGGGGAACTGAAGCTGACCCTGGCCAAGTTTTATCGCGTTTCAGGACAAAGTACCCAGCATCAGGGCGTTATCCCGGATATCAGCTATCCGGATATCGTAGATAACAAGGAGATCGGCGAAAGTGCGCTACCCAACTCCATGCCATGGGATACGATCCGTCCGGTTCTTGAGGTAGAGAACAATCCGTTCAAGCCGTATCTGCCTGAGCTGATCAACCGTCACGATACCCGCACCAAGACCAACCCGGACTTTGTCTTTGCTCGTGAACGCCTTCAGTTTGCACAGGATGTCATGAAGGATACGACGGTCAGCCTGAACGAGCAGAAGCGTCGCGCCGAGCAGGACGCCCTCGACAAGCGCCAGCTGGCAATCGAGAACGAGCGTCGGGTAGCTAAAGGTGAGGAGCCCCTCAAGGAATTGAAAAAAGTTGATGACGACGCTATTGCTGCCGCCAACAACGACGAAAAGACCAAACCTCAAGACGATGCCTACCTGATGGAGAGTGGTCAGATCCTGCTCGACTATCTGGACTTGAGTCACGGCGGTCCGTCTCACTGATTGCCGTCATCAAATAGTCATCGAACTGTCGTGAAATGAACAAGGCCAGCTTATCGCTGGCTTTGTTTATTCAGGACCAAGATAGATGACCGTCAACGAACAGTTGAGCGCGCTTGAGCAGATACTGGCTCGAAGTGATATACACAGCCTTTTCCAACCTATCGTTTCCTTGAGCGAACGCCGCATCATTGGCTATGAAGCACTTAGCCGTGGGCCTTCCAACAGTCCTCTGCACTCCCCGCTTCCCCTGTTCGCCATTGCTCGTACGGCACAGCGTCTGTCCGAGCTGGAAATGGCGTGTCGCACCCAGGCATGCACCGGTTTCCGTGATCTAGGCCTTGAAGGTAAGCTCTTCCTTAACATTTCCCCCGAATCACTTCTTGAGAACAGTCACGAGCAGGGCCGCACCCTGAAACTGCTACAGCGTCTGGGTATCCCTGCTAACCGAATCGTCATCGAGCTGACCGAACAGGCCCCAACCGACGATCTGGGCCTGCTTGATACCGCCTTGCACTACTATCGCGCAATGGGCTTTTCGATTGCTCTGGATGACCTGGGGGCCGGCTATTCCAGCCTGCGCCTGTGGTCCGAGCTGCGCCCGGACTACGTGAAGATCGATCGTCATTTCATCGATGGTATCCATCGTGATGGCGTCAAACGGGAGTTTGTAGGCTCCATCCTTCAAATGGCCAAGGCGTCCAACGCCGTGGTGGTTGCTGAAGGCATTGAGCTGCATGAGGAACTGGTCGTGCTGGCCGAAATGGGCATTGATCTAGTTCAGGGCTACCTTCTGAGTCGTCCTGAAGCAAATCCCCCGCGGGAAGCACGCGAGATCATGCCTCGCCTGGAGACACGCCCCAAAAGCCTTACAGAGGGCGGTACAGGCCTGACATCCATGTTACTTGAGCGGCCTGCCATCCAGGAGCAGACGCTGATACCTGCCGTCATGCAGCTTTTCCACGACAAACCCAGCTTTAACTCCTTGGCCGTGCTTGATGAACACGGTGCGCCTGTCGGCATCGTCCACCATTATGCCCTTGCAGAAGCCCTGCGTAAGCCCTTTGCGCCGGACCTGTTTGGTCGCAAGCCCATTACGCGACTTATGCATCTGGATTTTCTATGTGTGGAGAAGAGCCAATCTCCTCTTCACGTCAGCCGACTACTCACCCAGCGCGCCAAGCAGCGGGTAGAAGAAGACTTCATTATTGTTGATCAAGGCCAATATGTCGGCATGGGTCGTGTGGTTGATCTTCTCCAACTGATTACTGAGCAGAAGATTCAGGAAGCACGGCATGCCAATCCTCTGACAGGCCTGCCCGGCAGCGTGCCGATTCATCATTGTCTAAGCCAGTTACTGGAGCGCAACCAAAACGCCACCCTGTGTCACCTTGATATCGACAGCTTTACGCCCTTCAATGAGATTTATGGATATGCCAAGGGAGACGAAGTACTGCTGTGCCTGGCACAGGCCTTGGCAGAAAGCATGGATCGCACCCAGGACTTCATCGGTCACTACGGCGATGACAACTTTATAATCGTCCTGCGCTCCATGGACTGGCGAGCACGGCTGACTCGACTCATGGAGACTTTCCAGAGTCGCTGCCGTCGCTTTTACGCACCGGAGCACCTGGATGCAGGCTGCCTGATAGCAGAAGATCATGAAGGCTACCGACGCGAGTATCCGCTGCTCTCTCTATCTCTTGGGGTTGTAAGGGTTACGGCAGAAAGTCGAACGTCACGCGATGCTCGCCAACTGCTTAAACTGGCGGAAAGCGCCAAGGCTCAGGCCAAAACCATTCCCGGCTATAGCTTGCACCTGATGGCCGAAACGGCCTGAGTTACCTATCTGAGGAAAAGTTGTACTCGAATACGCGCGTGACTTCAGATGCATGCCAGGCAGCCGCCTCTATACCATCCACCTCGCCGTTGAAACGCCCGACTCGCTGGGCGCATTCAAAGAAACCAGGACGCGGCAGCCGGCTCGCACCCTGGCTGACCACCAATGCGCTGCGCAACGGCACACCCTCACGGGCATCCAGCGCTATCAGGTGTTCAAGGGCAGCAGTCAGTGTCGCCATGGCGGGCGTCGGTAACTGTAGACGCTCGATCAGCGAGCGATAGGTTACCAAGTGCCGCTGGCAACGAGCTTCTTCCAACTCGGCCAGCAACGCCTGCCAATGGGTACGACTGATCTGTAACGCCACAATACAAACCTGAATTCAACGAAAGGTTACTATAACAGCACAGCTTATCCTGTTCCGATGTGCAAGCACCTCTCGCCATCCAGGCTCATGCCCGCTCAACCACTATAACGCCCTCAGCGGGTTTCTCATTGGGAAGCGGCGGAGCCGATAGCGACTTTTGCACCGCTACGGGCTGGGCATCTCTCCAGGCGCGAAAGGCATCAAGCTCGCTCTGCCAGGTTTTGCTTACCCACGCCAGCACTGCCAGATCATCAATGAAGCCAAAGGTAAGCATCCAGTCAGGGATCAGATCAACAGGCGAAAGGAAATAAGCAAGTGCTGCGACTACCGACAAGAGTGCCTGCCGACTGATACCCCGATATTCTCCACGCCACCAGGCCAGTAGCAGGGAATGGAAGAGCCCCAAGGTATCCTTGGCGGCACCCAACCGAAAATCTCGCTTGGCCAGCTTACGCCCGACGGCCAATAACAATGCCGGTAAGCGCCCCCGAACAAGAAAACGTTGGGCAAGCCTCAGATAACGATCAAATCCAACGGGTGGCTTCATGAGATCTCCCCGCCTCGCAAAGGCAGTCTGATAGAGCGTTTGGCGAATAGGTAAATAATTACCCAGATTAGAGCATCGTCCTCACAAACAGGTTTCCTAAAACAAAAAAGCCCCGTATGAACGGGGCTTTTTAATAGAACGGCATGTTACTTCTTGGAAGTATCCTGCTCTTGTGCAGCGTCCGACTCGTCGGATGGCTCTTGCGTCAGGCCATTGTCGCCCTGAGCGCTTGGATCCTTGATACCTAGCAGCTCCAGGTCAAAGACAAGCACGGAGTTGGCAGGAATGGCAGGGCTTGGGCTCTGCGCGCCGTAGGCCAGTTCGCTGGGAATGTACAGCTTGTACTTTTCACCTACATGCATGAGCTGAAGCGCTTCAACCCAACCCGGAATCACGCCACTCACCGGCAAATCAATCGGGCTGCCACGCTTGATGGAACTGTCGAATACAGTACCGTCAACAAGACGGCCTTCGTAGTGAACTGTGACTACATCATTCGGCTTGGGCTGCGGACCATCTGCCTTCTTGACCACTTCATACTGCAAACCGGAAGCCGTTGTGACAACACCCTCGCGCTTGCCATTTTTTTCCAGGAAATCCTTGCCTGCTTTGGCATTGTCTTCGCTGAGCTTGGTCATGCGCTCTTCTGCACGCTTCTGCAGATCGGCAAACGCATCTCTTAGCTGATCATCGGTAAGCTTCTGCTCTTTCTTGCCCACAGCATCTTCAATACCCAAAGCCACTGCTTTTGAATCCAGGTCATCGATGCCTTCCTGAGCAAGGCTTTTACCCATGTTCAAGCCGATGCCGTAGGACGCTTTCTGAGCTGGAGTTTCAAGATTAACCTTGGATTGTGATTGTGAGTCGCAGCCGCTGAGAACCAGGCCAACGAGGGCCACTGCTGCTGCCAACCGGTGCTGTTTCATGCTGTTTCCTTGTCCGTGCGCGAAGCGCGTTCGATAAAACCGCGAGCTTATCAGGGCCTAACTGCCACTGGCTACGGCATGATAAGAATAGTTAGTAGCTTATAAGTTCAGCGCTGAATAGTGACTGAATACAAAGCAGTCTGTGTCCGTGACGTATCAAACAACCCTGAACATACGGACTAGACATCTTTAAAAAGAAACTAACTGTACAAAGAACTTCCAGCAAAGAATGCTTAATAGAAGCAGAAAACAGCCGCTAGAAAGGGACTAAACCTGTAGAAACGAAAAAAGCGGCGCAAGGCCGCTTTTTCGTAATTTATCGGGAGTTCAGTGGGCCCGATAAACTTAATATGGCGCAGCGGACGGGACTCGAACCCGCGACCCCCGGCGTGACAGGCCGGTATTCTAACCGACTGAACTACCGCTGCGTATATCGCAAAATGGTGGGTGATGACGGGATCGAACCGCCGACCCTCTGCTTGTAAGGCAGATGCTCTCCCAGCTGAGCTAATCACCCACGTAGCTTTCGCTAGTGTTCTTCCTGGGTTCATCAAGAGGATTTAAAACCCAATCAAGCAACCCAAGATGAAGCAAAAATGGCGCAGCGGACGGGACTCGAACCCGCGACCCCCGGCGTGACAGGCCGGTATTCTAACCGACTGAACTACCGCTGCGCGTAACTTCAAGAGTGGTGGGTGATGACGGGATCGAACCGCCGACCCTCTGCTTGTAAGGCAGATGCTCTCCCAGCTGAGCTAATCACCCACTTAACTTTCGTAAGCGTTTGCTCTCGAAGTGGGGCGCATTCTACGGACGGTTTTAGAGACTGGCAAGCCCCCAAGTGAAAAAAATTTCAAATGATCCAAAGGCTTAGGTTCTTTTCCTTTATTTCCAAGCCTTTGGATCATTTCCCGGGTCTGCCCTTGCAGGCAGGACCGTATCGTTACGCCCAAAAAAGCGGCCTGTTTGTCATTAAAGCCCTTTAATCGTTGCCAATGATCAATTGGGGGTTGGCCTTGGAAGCATGGCAGCGGAATAATGCGCGCTTCGTTTTTTGGGGAATCGTCACGCCATGTGGTTTCGTAATCTTCTTATCTATCGTCTTACCCAGGATTTATCACTCGAAGCCGATGCCCTGGAAACCGCGTTGGCCAGCAAACCTGCACGTCCCTGCGCCAGCCAGGAACTGACCACTTACGGTTTCGTTGCTCCTTTTGGCAAGGGAGAAGACGCTCCTCTGGTACATGTCAGCCAGGATTTCTTTCTGATCGCAGCTCGCAAGGAAGAGCGCATTCTGCCCGGCAGCGTAGTAAAAGACGCCGTGCAGGAAAAAGTTGATGAAATCGAAGCGCAGCAGATGCGCAAGGTTTACAAAAAGGAGCGTGACCAGATAAAGGACGAAATTGTCATGAGTCTGCTGCCACGGGCCTTCATTCGCCGCCAGACTACCTTTGCAGCAATCGCGCCCAAGCAGGGCTGGATTCTGGTAGATGCCTCCAGTGCAAAGCGCGCAGAAGATTTGCTTTCCACCCTTCGTGAAGCGCTGGGCTCCCTTCCGGTCCGTCCGATGTCGGTCAAGCAGGCACCGACTGCAACCTTTACAGATTGGGTCAAGTCTCAAGCAGCCACAAATGATTTCCATCTGCTGGATGAGTGCGAGCTACGCGATAGTCACGAGGATGGCGGTGTTGTCCGCTGTAAAGGGCAAGACTTGACCAGTGAGGAAATTCAGAATCACCTGGGCGCAGGCAAGCTGGTGACCAAGCTGGCCCTGGCTTGGCAGGACAAGCTGTCGCTGTTGATCGATGACAAGGTCGCGCTCAAGCGTCTGCGCTTTGAGGACTTGCTTCAAGAGCAGGCCGAGCAGGATGGCGGCGATGATGCCATGGCGCAGCTGGATGCTACCTTTACTCTAATGATGATGACCTTTGCCGAATTTATTCCGTCGCTGGTCGAAGCGCTGGGTGGAGAAGAAATTCCGCAGGGGCTCTAATCAGGTGCGGCGCCTCGGGGCGCCGCCCAACTTCCAAGGCTCATATTTTTATAAGGATAATCATGGGCGCTCTCGCAGCTTTAAGCCGCTTTGCAGGCAATACCTTTGCCTTGTGGGTCCTGCTGGCGGCTGTTCTAGCCTTTATATGGCCTGAAGGGTTTCGTTCCTTAACGCCAGCTATCGTCCCCTTACTGGGCCTGATCATGTTCGGCATGGGGCTCACGCTCAAAGCTGAGGATTTCAAGGAGGTCTTTCGCAAACCTCTTAGGGTTCTTCTAGGTGTAATCGCTCAATTTATCATTATGCCCGGCATGGCGTGGCTGCTTTGTCTTGTCATGCAATTGCCGCCGGAAATTGCGGTAGGCGTTATTCTTGTGGGTTGTTGCCCTGGCGGTACGGCGTCCAATGTCATCACCTGGTTTTCACGCGGGGACGTCGCACTGTCTGTTGGCATCACTGCCGTCACTACCCTTCTGGCCCCGTTGGTGACCCCTACATTGATCTGGCTATTGGCTTCAGCCTGGCTACCAGTCAAGTTCTCAGCCCTTTTTCTATCCATCGTCCAGGTCGTTATCCTCCCGATTGTGCTGGGGCTAGTTGCCCAACGCTTCCTGGGATCAAAGGTACGGGCAGCGGTTGAGGTGTTGCCCCTGGTCTCGGTTATCAGCATCGTGCTGATTGTGGCGGCCGTTGTGGCTGTCAGCCAGGCGAAAATTGCAGAGTCAGGATTTTTGATTATGGCTGTGGTCGTACTGCACAACACATTGGGACTGATGCTTGGCTATCTGGCCGGAAAAGTGTTTGGGCTACCTCTGGCGCAGCGCAAGACGTTGGCTATCGAGGTCGGTATGCAGAATTCGGGACTGGGCGCAGCACTGGCAACAGCACATTTCTCCCCTCTTGCGGCTGTGCCCAGTGCCTTGTTCAGCGTCTGGCATAATATTTCTGGAGCGCTGCTGGCCACATGGTTCCGTCGCTTGAATGACGAGTCCTCTGCAAAAGAGTGAGCATGTAACGAAACCGGCGCGCTCGGGCTTGGCAAGAGCGCATCGGTTCGCGAAGGGGACGACCTCATCGCCTGAAACTATCCGGGGACGGCCCCGCTTTACCAACCCTGGAATCTTTATGTCCTGGATTATTCTTTTTCTGGCTGGCTTGTTTGAAATAGGCTGGGCTATAGGCCTCAAATACACCGAAGGCTTTACCCGCCCTCTTCCTACTGTCCTGACGGCAGCCGCCATGCTGACCAGCATAAGCCTCTTGGGCATGGCCGTTAAGCAGCTTCCTCTTGGTACAGCCTATGCCATATGGACGGGTATTGGCGCAGTAGGAACGGTGATTGCTGGCATCATTCTATTTGGCGAAAGCGTCAGTCCGATCCGGCTGCTCAGTGTGCTGCTTATTTTATGTGGCTTGATCGGGCTTAAACTGAGCCATTAGGGCCTAGTCGCGGATGCTGCGCGTAGGGTCTCCACCGCCTATCACGGCGCGAAAGCGCATCAGGAATTCTGGCACGCTTGCAAACAGGAAGGCATTGACGCCTATATTCATCAACGCAACCGCCAGAAACAGCTCCGGAACTGTCATCTCGAGTACAGACAAAAGCAGCATAGTGATAAGGGCCGAGCAGACCATTAGGAGCGCATTGAGAATATTGGTGGCAGCGATAACCCGAGAGCGCTCCTCCTGCGGCGTGCGTGCCTGAATCAGCGCATAGAGCGGAACGATATAAAATCCGCCAGAGATCCCCAGTCCCAGAATGCACCCAAGCGCTGGCCACATGGAAAATTCTTTCAGCGCTGCCCATCCGCCATAAGACCCTGCGATAGTGGCCATGTCAGGCGTGACGGCATAGAGCAAGACGCTGAAGACAGATAACCCCAGCGCACCCAGCGGAACAATACCTGCCTCAACATGCCCCTTGGACAACCGGCCACATAGAAGAGAGCCCAGCGCAATGCCTACCGAGAACAAGGTAAGGATCAGCGAAACCATGCTTTCCTGACCGTGCAGGTAGTCCTTGGCATAGGCTGGTATCTGGGTAAGGTATACCGCACCCACAAACCAGAACCAGGAATTGCCCAGCAGAGAACGAGAGACCGAGGGTGCCTGCCCCAGCCCCATACGTAAGATCACCCATGTTTGCCGGAAAATGTTCCAGTCCAACCTCAGGTGCGAGATGACGGCCGGCGCGGATGGAATACCCAGGCTGGCCAGAAAACCAGCCAGAGCGATCAATACGACGCTTATGGCTACGGCCTGGGAATAATCCGGGAGAGAGAGCAAGGCCCCTGCCCCTATCGTCCCGCCCAAAATGGCCAGGAATGTGCCCATCTCCACCAACGCGTTACCGCCCATTAACTCTCGAGACTCGAGATGCTGGGGCAAAATTGAGTACTTGGAAGGTCCGAAGAGCGCCGAGCGTGTACCCATGGCAAACAGGACAAATAACAACAGTGGCAGGCTGTTAAGCCAAAAGCCTAGACTGCCTAACAGCAACATGACGATTTCCGAGCCTTTCAGCCATCGCATGAGCCGCGCCTTGTCATATTTTTCGCCTAATTGTCCGCCTAACGCTGAAAACAGCAGGAACGGAAGAATAAACAGCAAGGCGCACAGGTTGACCAGCAACAGCCTGTCACCGGTAACGCTCAAGTGAAACAGCACCGCCAGAATCAATGACTGCTTATAGACGTTGTCATTAAAGGCGCTAAGGGACTGTGTTACGAAAAACGGTAGGAAGCGCTGTTTTTTCAATAGAGCGAACTGTGAGGACATCGAACGAGGTCCTATTCGAAGAAGGGAAACCGGAACGGGCCACAGCCATCCTTGCAGCCCAAGATAACAACCGCGTTACATCGTACGTCAGTCAAACATCGTTATATCCGGATAGCCTCAGGAAAAAGAAGCTTCCAGACTGGCTTTTACCGTCGGCCACTCACGGTCGGTAATACTGTACATGACGGTATCATCAAGCCGACCGTCGGCCAACCGTCGGTGGTTACGTAACAGTCCTTCACGTACAGCCCCTAGCTTTTCAATAGCGCGTTGCGCACGCAGATTACTGGCTGCTGTCTTGAGTTGTACACGTACCAGATGCCAGTTCTCGAACGCATGACGCAGCAGGAGGTATTTGATGTTGGCATTCAATCCACTGCCATGCTGCTCCCGATCCAGCCAGGTCCAGCCAATTTCAGCGGCAGGTAGCGCAGGCAAAAACTCTGAAAAGCGAGTGGTACCCACCAGCTTGTCAGCCAGCCTGATGGTAAAAGGGATAGTTTTGCCTTCACGCTGCTCGGCAATGGCGTGCCTATACCAGTCCGGTCGTAGTGGACCGCTCAGGTAATGCAACTCGTCCCGGTTGAGATCAGCCAAGCTGACCAGTTCCAGTACGTCGCTTTCCACCATAGGCTCTAAACGAAGAGCACCTCGCTGCAAGGTAATGGGATGCGCTTCGAACATGGCGCCACTCTCCTTGATAACACTGCGACACGCTAACAGGCTGAAGCCCTTGGCTCAACCAAACCTGCGACATTGGTCTCAGTGACCTTGGAGCAGTCGCTTTGATGAGACACTTATAAAGCCTGCCATGCTCCCCAACGAGCGCATTAGAATAGTCCCTAGGTTATTCCCACTACTCGAGACGAGCTCTTTCTAATCTATCTGGCAGCGGAAGGCCTAGGGCCAATCACCTATAAAGGCCCTGCACAACAAAATTCCACAGGAGTTCGCATGACCCTATCCAGCGGACTGATCGCCGCCGTTGCTCTGCTGTACATGGCGGTGCTCTTTGCGATTGCCTTTTATGGCGACAGACGTAAAACGCCGTTGCCCCCCAAGTTACGCGCCTGGGTTTACAGCCTGTCGCTTGCGGTATATTGCACCAGCTGGACATTCTTTGGCGCCGTTGGACAGGCGGCCGACCAACTCTGGTCCTTTCTGCCGATTTACCTAGGGCCTATCCTGCTCCTGCTATTCATGCCACGTCTGATCAAGAAAATGATCATGATCAGCAAGCAGGAAAACATCACTTCCATTGCCGACTTCATTGCCTCCCGCTATGGAAAATCGCGGGCGCTGGCGGTTGTGGTTACGCTGATCTGCCTGGTAGGCGTGCTGCCTTATATCTCCCTGCAGCTCAAAGGCATTGTCATGGGCGTCAATCTGCTGACCGGTGTAGGGGCCGAGTCAATAGGCATGCGTGCACAGGACACCGCCTTGATCGTCTCGCTGGCATTAGCGGTATTTACCATCCTGTTCGGCACTCGCAACCTTGATGTTACCGAGCATCACCGGGGCATGATGCTCGCAATTGCCTTTGAGTCGCTGATCAAACTCCTGGCATTTCTGTCCGTAGGGATTTTTGTGACCTATGGACTTTATGATGGATTCGATGACCTCTTCGATCAGGCACGCATTGCGCCCGAGCTGTCCAAATACTGGCAGGAAACCTTCGACTGGCCCGCACTGCTGGTGCAAACCGGAGTAGCGTTCACGGCCGTCATGTGTCTGCCACGACAGTTTCATGTCACGGTGGTTGAAAATACGGATGCGCGTGACCTGAACCTGGCCCGCTGGGTATTTCCTTGCTACTTGGCCTTGGCGGCGCTGTTTGTTGTTCCCATCGCCCTGGCAGGACAGATGCATCTGCCCAAAGGGGTCGTACCTGACTCCTTTGTTATAAGCCTGCCCATGGCACAGGCGCATCCCGGCCTGGCGCTCCTGGCTTTCATTGGTGGCGCTTCGGCCGCTACCAGTATGGTGATCGTCGCCAGCGTGGCCTTATCCACCATGCTATCCAATGATATTTTGCTGCCCCTCTTATTCCGTAAGCAGAAGGTAGAGCGCCCCTATGAGGTGTTCAGCCACTGGCTGGTAACCATTCGGCGTGTTGCGATCGTGGCGATCCTGCTGTTGGCGTATCTCTGCTATCGCCTGCTGGGCTCTACGGCAAGCCTGGCTACCATCGGGCAGATCGCCTTTGCAGCTATCGCTCAACTGGGCCCGGCCATGGTAGGAGCACTCTACTGGAAGCAGGCGAACCGGAGAGGTGTATTTGCAGGACTTGCAGCGGGCGCCTTTCTTTGGGCTTATACCCTGGTTCTGCCAGTCATGGCAGAAAGTCTGAGCTGGCCACTCGACCGTTTTCCTGGGCTAGCCTGGCTGGCGGCCAATCCGTTTGGCCTGCCCTTCAAACCCCTGACTCAAGGCGTACTGCTGTCCTTAGCAGGAAATTTTCTCCTCTTCTTTCTGGTTTCCAATCAGGCCAGGACACGAGTATCCGAGCACTGGCAGGCCGGCCGTTTCATTGGGCAAATGACCTCGGCGCGCCTGAATACCCGGTCGCTATTGGCAGTGCAGCTAGAGGATCTTCGCGCACTCGCTGCCCGCTTCGTAGGCGATGAACGTGCTCGGCAGAGCTTTATTCGCTTCGCTGACCAGACGGGCCTGACCTTTCATCCGGCCCAGAATGCCAACGGAGAATGGATTGCCCATACCGAGCGTCTGTTAGCCGGTGTGATTGGTGCCTCCTCTGCGCGGGCGGTGGTAAAGGCTGCCATCGAAGGCCGTGACATGCATGTGGAGGATGTCGTACGCATTGCCGACGAAGCGTCCGAAGTACTTGAATTCAACCGCGCGCTTTTGCAGGGCGCTATCGAAAATATTTCTCAAGGTATCAGCGTTGTCGACCAATCCCTTCGGCTGGTGGCCTGGAACCAACGTTACCTGGAGTTGTTTGACTACCCGGACGGCATGATCCAGGTCGGGCGTCCAATCGCCGAAATCATTCGCTATAACGCAGAACGGGGCCTCTGTGGCCCAGGCGATCCTGACGAGCACGTAGCACGACGTGTCGATCGAATGCGGCAAGGGATTGCCCACACATCTGAGCGACAATTCCCCAATGGCCGGGTAATCGAGCTCAGTGGCAAACCCATGCCGGGACGCGGCTTTGTCATGAGCTTTACCGACATCACCGCGTTTCGCGAAGCAGAGCGCGCCCTTCGTGAAGCCAACGAAGGGCTGGAGCAGCGCGTGGAAGAGCGAACCCGGGAGCTCTCCCAGCTTAACCAGGCGCTGACAGAGGCCAAAGCCCATGCAGAAGCAGCAAACCAGTCCAAAACACGCTTTCTCGCTGCCGTCAGCCATGATCTGATGCAACCGCTAAACGCAGCCCGCCTGTTTACGGCCGCCCTCGCCCACCACGATGCGTTACCCAAGGATGCTCGCGAGCTGGTTAACAACATGGATTCGTCCCTGCGCTCCGTGGAAGACCTGATTGCCGACCTGCTGGATATCTCGCGCCTGGAGAGCGGACGGGTTCATACGGAAGTTGGCACGTTCGCAATTAACACGCTATTCGATACGCTGGGCGTAGAGTTTCGTGCCCTGGCGCGAGAACAAGGCATAGATTTCCACCTGAGCGGAAGTTGCCTGAGAGTAGAAAGCGACGTCAAGCTTCTGCGTCGAGTCCTGCAAAACTTCCTGACCAATGCTTTCCGCTATGCCAGAGGGCATGTATTGCTAGGTGTCCGCCGCCATGGTGATCATGTGACACTGGAGGTATGGGACCGTGGCCCAGGTATCCCGGAAGATAAGCGTCAGGTCATTTTTGAGGAGTTCAAGCGACTCGACAGCCATCAGACGCGCGCAGAGAAGGGATTGGGCCTGGGACTGGCTATTGCTGATCGTCTTTGCAAGGTACTGGGCCATCGTATCGAGGTACGCTCCTGGCCAGGTAAAGGCAGTGTATTCAGCGTCTCGGTGCCCGTCGCGACTCAAACTCTATCTGAGCCTGTCCTGCAGCCTACACGAGCACACACCAGCGAACCGCTTCGAGGCGCACCGGTATTTTGCGTTGATAACGAGGAAAGCATCCTGACGGGTATGCAGAGCCTTCTTAGCCGCTGGGGCTGCGAGGTTCATACGGCACGCAATCAGCAGGAGTGCGAGGCGTTACTGGCACAAGGCATTCAGCCACAGATAGCGCTGGTGGATTTCCATCTGGATGACGGCAATACCGGACCTCAACTAATGGCATGGCTTCGCACGCGGCTTGATAAGCCGTTGCCTGGCATCGTGATCAGTGCAGATGCACATCAGGATCGTGTCAGTGAAGTGCATTCGGCTGGGCTGGATTTTCTACCTAAACCCGTAAAGCCAGCCGCCTTACGCGCATTGCTTAGCCGTTATCTGAATTTAAGATGACTTGGCGGCGACCGTGTCGATAGGTCATAAAAACCCAATCGAAATAATGCAAAAAAATTCTTGCATTTTGATGAAGCCAAGCGTGATGCGGTCTACAGGGTTAATCCACAGAACCTGTGGATAACTCTGTAGAAAAGTTGGTGGAAATGTCCTGTAAGCTAGATGAAATGGGGGGTTCCGTTAAACTGTCCATTTTTTAACCAATCAAAAAAATCCTTATAAATCATATATTTATACCTAAATAACCGTTTTAAATATTTTTATGCCTGGTTAAGCGAAGCGCTTGACAAGCGTATTAGTGCTTGTGCACAAGTCCTGAACATTGCCCCTTGACTCAGGGTGTATTTTTGAGCATAGCCCTTCGCCTGAGCTAGAAAATGTAGTGAATTCGCATGTTTTATCACTCTGCCAGACTGACCTCGGCAGGACGACGACTCATTAACACCCTGCCCTCACGGATAGAAAACAGTGGAAGCCCCTGGCTTCTTATCATTTCATAGTCCGAATCGGCTGACAGGATCAGCAGATTGGCCGGGCGCCCTACTTCCAGCCCATATCGGTCACCCAGCTGCATGGCGTTGGCGCTATTTACCGTCACCAGATCCAAGGCATGCTGCAGGCGCTCATAACCGAGCATGTGACAGATATGCAGGCCGGCCTCCAGTACCCTGAGAATGTTGCCGTTACCCAGCGGATACCATGGATCAACAATGGAGTCCTGCCCGAAGCACACATTCATACCGGCCTCCAGCAGTTCGTTCACACGCGTTACGCCACGCCGTTTGGGAAAGGTGTCGAAGCGACCTTGCAGGTGAATACTCTCGGTGGGGCACGATATAAAGCTGATACCCGAACGACTCAGCAGACGAAACAGCTTTGAACAGTAAGCATTGTCATAAGAACCCATGGCAGTAGTATGGCTGGCAGTGACACGTGAGCCCATGCCACGACTACGCGCCTCCTCTGCCAACACTTCCAGAAAGCGGGAATGGGGATCGTCTGTCTCATCGCAGTGAACATCCACCAGACAACCTGTGCGCTCGGCCAGATCCATCAGAAATTTGACGGAACCGACCCCTTGCTCACGGGTATATTCGAAGTGAGGGATTCCGCCAACCACGTCGGCTCCCAGCCGAATGGCCTCCTCCATCAGTTCTCGGCCCTGAGGATAGGATTCGATTCCTTCCTGGGGAAACGCCACAATTTGCATGTCAACTAAATGGCTTGTTTCTTCCCGAATTTCCAACATGGCCTTCAAAGCCGCCAGACTGGCATCGGTTACATCCACATGGGTACGAACATGCTGGATACCGTGGACCGCCAGGGCATTAATGGTCTGCTTGGCCCGCGCCTTGGTATCTTCGTGGGTAATAGTCGCCTTTCGCTCTCCCCAGCACTCAATGCCTTCGAATAACGTGCCGCTCATGTTCCACCGCGGTTCCCCAGCTGTCAGGGTGGCATCCAGATGGATATGCGGCTCGACGAAAGGCGGAATAACCAGATTGCCTCGCGCATCCAGTATTTCAGCGCTGGTTGGGCTCACAAAAGCGACCTGTGATTCGATTGCAGCGATCCGGTCGCCTTGCAAACGCACAGTAAACAGCCCTTCCTGACCACGCAGCCGCGCATTGATGACATTCATCGACAGACTCCTCAAGCAAAGGACTACTTATTCTTTATAACAGTAGGTGATCTGGAACATTCCAGCCTATGCCTCTGCGCGAGCGACAACCGATAGCCGGGCCCCCACCAGGCCACACAGCATTACGTACCCCAGCGCGGCAGTACCAACGCCGACAAGAGGCGCCAACCAAGGGGAGAAAAAGGCTGCCAGAACACCCAGGCCATAGGCCGCAAGCCCAACCCAATTGAATTTAGGTAAATGAACAGTCGCTAAGAGGGGGTAACGCCCTCTATGACGATAAAAGAAATCAGCTGCAATCACGCCGCCGATAGGAGGGATAATGGTTCCCAATATAATCAGGTAGGGGACCAGCAGATCGTACATGCCCAGCACTGCCAGCAATGTACCTATTGCTGCGCCAACCAGCGTAACGGTTCGCCGGCGATCTGTTCGAACCAGATTACAACCCGCCACAGCGAAGTTATAGATAGTATTGTCCTGCGTGCTCCAAAGATTAAGCATGAGCATGGCTATCGCTGCCAGCGAGAAACCCTGAAGCAGCAAGACCTCCACCACGTCCGGTTGCTGGTACACAATGGCGCCATAGGCGCCGATCAGCACCATCAGGCCATTGCCGATAAAAAAACCAGCCAGGCTGGCCAGAATGGCAACTCTCCCAGTCCGAGCAAAACGTGTCCAATTGGTAGCCTGTGTCGCCCCGCTGACAAATGTGCCAAACACTAATGTCAGCGCTGTGCTATACTCCATCGTGTTGACTGGTTGTATGGCCAGCAGGCCTTCCAGCCCACCGATCTTTCGTGTTGCAACCCACATGGATAATGCCAGTAGGCCACACATGGCGGGTACAGCAACATAAGACAGGATCTCCAAGCCTCGGTAGCCAATATAGGCTGTGGCACAAAAGCCAAAACCGAAGATCACCATCAGCAACAGCACAATGCCTTCGGGCAATCCCAGAAACTTACCCAGCACGACTGCCGCCGTCGCCGTGCCCCAGGCATACCAGCCAATCTGCGTGAATCCCAACACCAGATCAGACAACTTGCTTCCTACTTCGCCAAAGCAGAACCGGCCCATCAGAACAGAATTAAGGCCGCTTCGATACGCGATATATCCCAGCAAGGCGGCATAAAGACCAAGCAGCAGATTACCTACCATAATCACGCTCAGCAGGGTCTTGAAATCGAACGCCGTGCCGATCTTACCGCCTGCAAACATCGTCGCGGTAAAGAAGGTAAAGCCCAGCAGCACCAACGTTGTCGACCAGATGCCCCGACGGGCTGACATAGGCACTTCACTTAACGGATAGTCGTTCGCGCTTGCGTTCGTCTCGCTCATTTCGCTATTCCCGCTTGGTCATGGACCTGAGAGCAAGTGCGAAGCGCATGCCAAACGCTGTAACGCTCTGGTGCAACCCAATGACTGCGGCAGGAAGGTGCTAAACAAGAGGCCAACGCACAAAAGCGGCTCATTGTCCTTTAGCTTTGCCTTGAAATGGTTCACTGCAGCGGCAAACACAACACTGTGCTGAAGTAATTTGAAGCACATGAAAAAGAGACATTTTCCATTCAGCGACTTAGCTTAATGGGAAAAGTTGGCAAAAAACTTGCTAAAGCAGGTTATCAATGCAGCAAATTGACGCCGCTGCTGTCATAAGCGCGTCACGTGATTCAACTAAAAGAAGATTATGAATACACATCAGCAAACTCAAACCGCAATCCAAATGCTTTCCTCTGCTTTCGCTCCGTTCGATTGTGTAATCGCTGCGCCCAGCAAGAAAGGCTTTTCATTCATCATCGTCAATGAATTCGGCGTTGCGCGCCATACTCAGCGACTTTACCGTGAGGAATACAGCTGCCCGACTCGTCTGCAGTCCGTTATTGAACGTGCACGCAAAGCCATCAGCGCCTGATCCATTCCCGCCTTACTTTTCCTAATACGATGCCCGACACGCGCCTGACAGGCAGCGTGCAACGGTGCATGCGTGCCAGCGGAACCCTCCCTTCCGGCAGGCACAAAAAACCCGTAGCGGTCACAGACGCACTACGGGAAGACGAGGAAACTCTCGCGCGGTTCTACAGGATCTAACGCTTGCGCTTTGCGCGGCGAGCCAGCATGTTCAGGCCTTCGATAACGGCCGAGAATGCCATGGCAGCATAGATATATCCCTTGGGCACATGAGCGCCAAAGCCTTCAGCGATCAGGGTCATGCCGATCATGATCAGAAAGCCCAGCGCCAGCATGACAACCGTGGGATTGTTATTGATGAAGCGCGCCAGCGGATCAGCGGCAACCAACATGACGGTCACCGCGACGATAACGGCGATGATCATGATGGGCACATGCTCGGTCATTCCGACAGCCGTAATAATGCTGTCGATGGAGAAAACCAGATCGAGCATGAGAATCTGGACGATGGCCGAGGCAAACCCAAGGGTAACGGCCTTTTCACCGCTTTTACCTTCGAATAGGTCGCCTTCCGGGTCAGGATCCACGTTGTGATGGATCTCCTTGGTTGCCTTCCAGAGCAGGAAGAGACCACCTGCTATCAGGATGATATCTTTCCATGAGAAGCCCTTGCCAAAGAGTTCGATCACCGGCTCGGTGAGCTGAACGATCCAGGCAACCGTTCCCAAAAGGCCCAGTCGCATGACCAGCGCCAGGCCTATTCCGATACGCCTGGCCTTTTGCCGATGCTGCTCGGGCAGCTTGTTGGTCAGAATGGAAATAAAGATAAGGTTATCAATACCAAGCACCACTTCCATGGCGATCAGCGTTGCCAAGGCAACCCAGGCGGTAGGATCCGAAATCAACTGCTGGAGGTAATCCATGAACCTTTTTCTCAGAAAATAGGAGAGTTAAGGCGCCTATGAGTTACCAAAGGCACCCGGTTACCCTGAACTATAGCCAAAAGAAAGATGTGAAATTTTTGTCGTATCGCTGATTTGTTTTTGTTTCAAATCATTGAGCTAGACATTTGCCCCGGAGATACTCCGGTTTCGATATCGTCGAACGAAACGATCAACATATTCGTCTGCCGGTTCGTTGAGAATGTGCTGCGAGCTTCCCACTTGAATCAGCTGGCCGTCCCGCATGATTGCAATCCGGTTTCCCAGCCTGACCGCCTCGTCCAGATCGTGGGTAATGAACACGATGGTCTTGTGCAGGCGCTGCTGTAACTCCAGCAACTGATCTTGCATCTCGGCACGAATCAGTGGATCGAGCGCCGAGAACGCTTCGTCCATGAGGATGATTTCTGTGTCAGCTGCTAACGCCCTGGCCAGCCCGACTCGCTGGCGCATACCGCCTGACAGCTGATGGGGCCATTTGCGCTCATACCCTTTGAGCCCTACCGCTTCAATCCAGTGCTGTGCATGCGTTTCTCGTGCAGTCCGGCTTTCGCCACGCAGTTTCAAGCCGTAGGCCACATTACCCAGTACGGTTTTATGGGGTAACAGCCCGAAGCCCTGGAAAACCATGCTGATCTTGTGGCGCCGGAAATGCCTGAGCTGCTGCATGTCATAGGCCAGTATGTTCTCGCCATCGACTCGGATAGAACCGCTGGTGGGATCAATCAGGCGATTCAAATGCCGAACCAGCGTTGATTTGCCCGAGCCTGACAGCCCCATAATCACAAATATTTCGCCCGCTTCGATGGACAGCGATAGCCCATTGACTCCGACGACACACCCGGTTTCCGCCAGCACCTGATCCTTATCCCGGCCCTGGCGGACCAGCTCAAGCGCTGCGGCTTCGCGACGGCCGAATATCTTATAGACGTTATCGAGCTGAATTTTCATCGCTCGCCCTCATAGCGTGAACGACCATACGCCTGAGTAATGCGATCAATCACGACCGCCAGGATAACAATCGCCAGACCTGCTTCGAGCCCCTTGCCTACGTTGAGCGTCTGGATACCGACCAGCACTTCTTCACCCAAGCCACGTGCACCGATCATCGAAGCGATTACAACCATAGACAATGCCATCATAGTGGTCTGGTTGATACCTGCCATGATGCTAGGCAAGGCCAATGGGAGCTGTACGCCAAACAGCTGTTGCCAGCGATTGGCACCAAAAGCATTGACGGCCTCCATGATTTCCTTGTCGACCTGTCGGATTCCCAGATCGGTCAGACGAATCAGCGGTGGCGCTGCATAAATGACAGTGGCAAAGATAGCCGGCACTTTACCCAAACCAAACAGCATCAGGACAGGAATGAGATACACAAAGCTAGGCATGGTCTGCATGATGTCCAGCAGTGGCAGCAACACCGTACGCAGCCGGTTACTGCGTGCACACAGAATGCCCAAGGGAATGCCGATCAGTACCGCAATCAGTGTCGCGACCAGCATCAGCGCCAAGGTCTGCATGAGCTTGTCCCATAACCCCATGGCGCCCACGAGAAATAGCAGCCCGGTAATGACCGCAGCCGGTATCACACGTCGCGTGGCGTGGTAGGACACAACAGCCACGACCAGCAGAATCAACCACCACGGTGTTGTCCGGAGAGCGCCTTCAAGCCGGACGATTGCCAGTAGAAGCACATCGGAGATCTGGCGGAACACATCGCCATAATTGGCGACCAGAGCGTCTACCCAGCCATTGACCCAGTCAGCAATAGAAAACGTGAGATTGTCAGGAAACATAGACATGCCCGTTTGGTAAAGGTAGGCCCTTCAAACAGGGCCTACCCTCACATGACCTGCGAAAGCCTACAAAGAGGCCTCGATTTTTTGTGCAGCGGCAGCATCAACCCATTCATGCCAGACATCGGGGTGCGCCTTCAGAAAAGCTCTGGCAGCGGTAGGCGCGTCCTGCTTATGCTCGGCCTGCTCTGCCAACGCCTTATTCAACAGGTCAATCGGCACGTTGACCTTTTCCAGAACGGCAACAAGCTCCGGGGCGTTTTCATAAAAAGGTTTGGACAATCCAGCCTGCACCGTTATAGCTTTCTCATCTCCCGGCTTGCTGGCCAGCTTGATGAGATCCGCTCGCCCCAATAGTGGCGTAGGCGACCAGTAATAGGTCAAGATGGGCTGCTTGCGCTTCACGGCCGATAGGATTGCGGCATCCAGTGCCGGCCCTGTGCCAGGGCGAAAATTGGTAAATGTGTCGGCCAATCCATAGCGTTCGAGCATCTCGGTATTTTCCAGCTCGCATGTCCAGCCGGCTGGGCAATTATAAAATCGACCTTTCCCAGGCTCCTCTGGATCGCGAAACAGCTTGGCGTATTTAGGCAGATCACTGATGGACTTGAGATCTGGAGCCTTGGCATTCTTGCCTTCCACCAGATAGCGCGGCACGTACCAGCCTTCCGTCGCACCTTTGATGGGTGTACCAACGCCTACTACCTTGCCTGCATCAGCGGCTTTATTCCAGACGTCACTACGACCGATCCACTCTTCAGCAAAAACCTGAATATCATTAGAGGAAAGTGCAGCCTCCAACGTAATCGAGTTACCTGGAATACTATCGGTCTTACAGCCGTAGCCTTCCCTCAAGACTGTCGACATCAGCTCGGTGAGAAGCATCCCGCTTTCCCAGTTCACACCGGCGAACTTGACTGGCTTACCAGACTCACACCAACCGGCTGCCTGCGCGTTGCCTATAACCAGCCCCAGCGCCAAAAGGCCTACCGCCAGGCCATTTCTTGCGTTCATGATCTGCGTCCTTAGCATCCATACGCCTGCCCGGCGCGAAAAGTCGTTACCTATCGAAGCGGCTGTTTTGAGCCTGGATGCCCTTTGCAGTTTCATAAAAACTACAGCGAAACAGGAAAAAGCCTGTCCGGCTACTCATGCGATAATGGGATATCCAGCGGCCATTGCTCGATCACGCTGGGCAAGAATCATTCGATAATCGTCAAGGGAGGCCGGTACAAACGAGCGAATAGCCAGTGTTTCAGCCAGCGCAGGCTGCTCCTGCAGGATTTCGTTCAGCACGTGCTGCATCTGCTGTACCTCTTCCAGACTACGTGACGCTGCGGTAATGATCGGCAACGCAGGCGTCAGCTCCGTGCGGGCAAGAACTCGTGTGCGAGCTAACGTGTCAGGCGCATAACGCTCAAGGTACCCCCAGGTGACGCAATCAATAGCTGTCAATTCCGTCTCGCCGCGGCTGAGTAACCCCAGGCTTGTCACATGGGCACCGCTGGCCTTGACCTCACCAAAGAATCGCCCCTTTTCAGCCATGGGCGCGACTGTCACCCTTAATAAATTCATGCCGCTATTGGAGTCCAGCGCGTTGATGACCACACGCGCACCTCGAAAGGCCTCCAGGGTACTGCGCTCATCATCTGCGTGGACCACGATAAAACTGCGGTGCTGAGCACCTTCACAGCCGCTCAGCTCATAACAAGGCGTTGCTACGATCTGAACCTTGTCGCGCAGGCGCGTCATCACCGGATAGCCGCAGCTCTGAGATAACAACAGGCTCGGTGATGACCATTGCGCCATGAGATCAGCGGGCGCTTCCTCACATTGTTGAATACCCAGATGCGCCAGGACCCGCTCGATAAAGATCTGACCGGCCTCGCGTACCGGTTCAGGCGTAACGTACATGGGCCATGTAGCTAACGATGTCACGGATAAATACTCACTGTGCGTTCAAGGCGGCATCCACCCGCGCCGCGGCATCAGCCGAAAGCCAGGCAGACCATATATCACGATGTTCCTTGAAGAACGCCAGGCTCATCGCATCGGCATCCTTATGTTTCTCCGACATTTCGGCCAATATGTTGTTGAATAATGGAAGCGGTATTTGCACCTTTTCAAACAGCTGTACAAGCTCAGGTGCCTGGTCATGCAGATCTTTCGAGATGCCGATCGTAATCTTCGCAGGGAGCGAGCGGGACGGTAGAGGGCTGGGATTCTTGGAGTCGGAAAGTGTTTCCCAGGCTTGCTGACTGAACGGTGGCTCCTCAAGCTGTATCAGCTTGAAGCGGCCCATCAACGGCGTAGGCGACCAGTAGTAAAACACGATCGGCTCGCCTCTGCGGATAGCCGTACTGATGGCTGCGTCTAGGGCTGGACCGGTTCCAGTACGGAAATTCGTAAAACTGTCAGTTAACTTGTAGGCCTTGAGCTTTTGCGTATTGACGATTTCACAGGTCCAGCCAGTCGGGCAATTATAGAAACGGCCTTTGTCGGGTGATTCAGGATCCTTGAACAGATCCTTGTATCGCGACAAATCCGTTACAGACCTCAGCTCAGGCGCCTTGGCCTCAATCCCACGAGCCGAATCGCCCTTAACCAGATATTCTGGAACCCACCATCCCTCCGTAGCACCCTTGACCGTTTCTCCAACCGAGAACACCTTGCCGGCCTTCTCCGCCTCACGCCAAAACGGGCTACGGCCAGCCCACTGCTCGCCTGTTACCTGAATATCGTTTTGCGCCAGCGCATTTTCCATCGTTACTGTATTGCCGGGAATCGCATCGGTCTTGCAGCCATAGCCCTTTTCCACCAGAAAGCGCAGCACTTCAGTGGCGAACATACCGCTCTCCCAGTTGAGACCTGCAAATATCACAGGCTTATCATAGGGACATTTCACCTCATCAGCGTAGGTGTAATGTGTCATACCCAGGCTTGTGACAATCGCAAGAATGGACAAAGAGATACGCATGGAAGCTCCTTCATGCTTGGCAACAAGGTCTTCGTCTGTCGCTAAATTGCTCATGCAGCTCGTACTGAGCGGCTACCTCACAGTATTTCAACAATCCGTAACGGTGTAGTCTCAACTCAGCAGTACCACCCGCCCCTGCCAGGTAGAACCATTACGGGACGCGATTACGAGCGCTTCACGGTCATGTGGCGCCTGGATAACAATTTCACCGTCAGGCAGCCAGAACGTACTACGTCCGGTCGCAAGCCAGCCACCGGTTTCGCCTACATGGTTAGCCAACAGGACAGGAAAGCCATGAATCTGCGCATACGACCTTAGCTGCGCAGTATCCGCTTCAAAACCACCTGGCGTAATCAGGGCGCTGGTGACATAAAGAGAAGCACCTGCCTGAGCCGCACTCGCAGCATGCTCAGGGTGACTTGTGTCGGCACATATGGCCAGGGCTATGCGCTCGTTCTCAAGAAGTAGCAGTGGCCCACCGCTTCCCGCCTGAAATGCCTGGTCTTCACCTTCGTGCAGGTATCGCTTGGTATATAACACGTCGTCCCGCCCCGCACCTATTACCAGCGCCGCAATAAGCGGCTTCCCTGTCGAACTTAACGGCATGCCTGCCAGGATTGATATGCCTGTCTGAGCAGTAACCTTACGCAACGGCACCAAGCGAGAGTCGTTGGGCAACAGCGCATTCTGGCTAGCCGTCTTCCGCTCATACCCTGTCAGTGACAGTTCAGGAAAGACAAGAAAGTCGACGCCTTGCCGAGCAGCCTGTTCGATTACACGGACATGGCGCTCGACATTGGCTTGAATGTCATGACCAACCGGCGTGATCTGTGCAGCAGCGATTACGATACCTGTAGAACTCATCGGCACATCCCGGCAAGGTTGGAAGGCCAGAGGATGCCATATAACAAACCCATGACGTCAACATAACGTCCGAGCCATACCCGACAAGACAGGTAGTAGAGGGGTAGAAAGTGATGGGTGCAGTCAGTCCCTAGGCAAGGGCAACAGAATGACTTCTACCCAGTTTTCATAATCCATGCAGATTTCAAGTGTCTCGATAGTTGAGACCATATGAGTCGTCTTGATCTCAGGATCGAAGCGCTTGTTCTGGATAACAGCCTTCCCACCATTGTTGAGCATCATGGCCACAATGATTGGCTCGCTTTCAAAATTGACCAAATGACGAAAAACAGCCTCGTAAATATCCTGAGTGCGACCAGAAGCAGGCGAGTCAATTTCTACCTGGTAAATAGTACCGGCCTTCAAATAGCGATAACTCACAGTAGAGAAATGCATCGGTCAAGCACACCGAAAGACAAGGTTTCTTATCTTACCTGATAGCAATTGGCCATTTATCAAAAAAGCGTAAATCTCCGCAAAAGAAAAAGGCTATTTGCGGGCAAAACTTCAAAATGAACCTGACCGTTTTCAATAGCCGAACAAAAACAAAGCTTGACTGGACGAACTTGCCGGATAATCAGCTGGTCGATGGTTGAGAATGATCAGAATGGGTTTTCCATGACATTTCCTCTCGTCCGCCACGCTTATCGATCCACTCGGCTTCTGGCCTTTTCCGCTTCGGTTGTTCTGTTGGGTGCCTGTGCCACTGCTACAGACAGATCCGAGATGTGGAGCTATCAAAATGCCCAACAGCATCAGGCGCTCCCACCAGACCAGGCGTACCCGGAATTATTTGCAGCCGTACAGCAGCAATGGTTGTTCGACGATCAAAAGCATTTTGTCGATGCCCTACCGCTAAGGCCTCCCGCCACTATCCGGGCGGACTACTTGGCGCAACGAGCCAACCCTGGCTTTGATCTCAGACGCTTTGTGGCGGACAACTTCGAGCCATCAGGAGCTGCTGAAACCCAAAAGCCTCAGACAGGTACCGATATCCGTGAACATATCGATAACCTCTGGCCTGTACTCACGCGACATTATGAGAAGGTACCGGCATATAGCAGTATGCTGCCGCTACCCTACCCCTATGTTGTTCCGGGGGGTCGCTTTCGCGAGCTGTACTATTGGGACTCCTACTTCACCATGCTTGGCCTGGTAGAGAGTGGACAAACGAAGTTGGCGCGTCAGATGCTGGATAACTTCGCCTACCTGATCGATACCTATGGCCATATCCCCAATGGCAATCGCACCTACTATCTGAGCCGCTCCCAGCCACCCTTCTTCTCTTATATGGTTGAGCTGGAGGCAAAGACGGAGGGGGATGAAGTCTATCGCCGTTACCTTCCGCAATTGCAAAAGGAATACGCTTATTGGATGGAAGGTTCGCAAACACTAAAGCCCGGCGAGGCTGCCCAGCACGTTGTTCGTCTGGCTGACGGTACGCTATTCAACCGCTACTGGGATGCCAGCGATACACCTCGCCAGGAATCCTACATGCAAGACAAGGAAACGGCAGCCAAGGCTGCTGATCGCCCGGTCAATGAGGTTTACCAAGACCTGCGAGCCGGGGCAGAAAGTGGCTGGGACTACACGTCACGCTGGCTGGGTGATGGGAAAACTCTCGCGACTATCCGTACAACCGCTATCGTTCCGGTAGACCTCAACAGCCTTCTCTATCATCTGGAAACCACAATTGCACTTGCTTGTGAAAAGAACGCCATGTCGACTTGTACGCAACGCTACAGCCAGCGTGCAGAAGCGCGAAAGGCTGCCATAGAGAAACACCTGTGGAACAACAAGGGCTATTACGCTGACTACGATTGGCAGAAGAATCAACTCAGCGATCAGATCACAGCCGCTACGCTCTATCCTCTTTATGCAGGGATCGCCAATTCCGATAGAGCCCGGCAAACCGCATTGACTGTTGAAAAGAATCTGGTCAAAACCGGTGGGCTTGTCACTACGCAAATCCATAACGGACAGCAGTGGGACTCTCCCAATGGCTGGGCTCCGCTTCAATGGATCGCCGTAGAAGGCTTGCGCCGCTATGACCAGCAGGATCTAGCCAGAACCATCGGCCAGGGTTTCCTTGATCAGGTGCAGACGCTGTTCACCAAAGAGCACAAATTGGTCGAGAAATATGATGTGGAGGGTTCAAGCCAGGGAGGTGGCGGTGGTGAGTACAAACTGCAGGATGGCTTTGGCTGGACCAACGGTGTCACGCTGAAACTACTCGATCTCTATCAGCAACCACCAGCTAATGCGCAACCTTGACACCATTAACCAGAGGGCAAGTCTATCTCTTTGCCCTTTGGCTGCCTCGCTAGGCATGGACGTCCTGGCTTTTCACAGCTTTCGTTCCTATCGCCTAGGCTGAGCAATACACCCCGTTACCGGAGCGCCCATGATCGACACGACTTCCCACAATATCGCTGACCTGAAACAACACCTTTCTAATGCATTGGACGAAGGTGTAAATGAAATCAAAGCGCATCAGGAGGAAGGTCTCGATATCCCGGAGGCCATGCATGAACGCCTGATCCGTATCCGCTCAATGCAAGAATCCCTTGAAAAAGGAGAAGACATACGTCTTGAGCTCGAACACTTCGAGGCGTGGAAAAAAGAAAATAATTTGATTTGAGCTGTATAGAAATAAAAAAGCCCCGCAGCATAACTGCGGGGCTTTTTAATATGGCGGAGAGATAGGGATTTGAACCCTAGGAGCCATTGCTGACTCAACGGATTTCGAATCCGTCCCGTTCGGCCACTCCGGCACCTCTCCAATGCAGCGCATGATAACAGCTGAAATGCGTCAGGCGAAGCCTTGAATGCAAAATTTCTACCATTATCAGGCGTTTGCAAAAGTCGCCTGCCAACCTTAGAGCGGTACGCCTAAGCGGTTAGCCACCTCTTCATAGGCCTCGATAACGTCACCCAACCCTTGGCGAAAGCGATCCTTGTCCATCTTCTTACGGGTTTCCTTATCCCATAGACGGCAGCCATCAGGGCTGAACTCATCGCCCAGCACAATCTGGCCATGGTGCACACCAAACTCCAGCTTGAAATCCACCAGCAGCAGCCCTGCGTCATCGAACAGCTTTTTCAGCACGTCGTTCACCTGGAACGTCAGCTCTTTCATGCGAGACAGCTGTTCAGGCGTAGCCCAGCCAAATGCATAGACATGGGTTTCGTTGATAAAGGGATCGTGCAATGCATCATTCTTGAGGAACAGTTCAAACGTAGGCGGGGAAAGCTCCAGCCCTTCCTCAACACCCAGGCGACGCACTAGGCTACCAGCAGCATAGTTACGAACCACACACTCCACAGGAATCATGTCGAGCTTTTTAACCAGACATTCATTGTCCGCAAGCAACGCATCGAATTGGGTTGGAATCCCTGCTGCCTCAAGCTTTTGCATGATGAAGGCGTTGAACTTGTTGTTCACCATGCCTTTACGATCAAGCTGCTCTACCTTTTGACCGTCGAACGCAGACGTATCATTGCGAAAGAGAAGAATGAGACGGTCCGGGTTGTCCGTCGTGAACACAGACTTGGCTTTGCCGCGGTAGAGTTCGGTGCGTTTTTCCATGATGGCTCCGCTTTTAAATAATCGAAGGCTCAGGCAATGAGCTGCCAACCAAGACCTTCGTGCTGATCGGCGACCTGCAGCCAGTCCGCATCGCACCCCAGGGTGTCGACGAACGTTTGCCGAGCCAGATGCGGCCGATTGTTCTTTTCACTCAGATGCGCCAACACAAGATGCTGCAGGGCATCGCATTGCAAGCGGCAAACCAGCGAGGCCGCCTGCTGATTACTTAAATGACCGTGTGATCCACTGACCCGCGCTTTCAGAAAATAGGGGTACAAACCTTCATCCAGCATCTGCCGGTCGTGGTTCGCCTCGATCACCAGGGCGTCCAGATCACGATAACACTCCAGTACTGTCGTTGTAGCCTCGCCCAGATCGGTAAGCACACCCAAGCGACGCCGGCCATCAAAGAAGACGAACTGTGTCGGATCGTATGCATCATGAGACACAGGAACGCTTTTGATCTCAATGGCTTCTAACTCGAGCGTATCGCCTGCTGCCAGTACCGTTGTAGCAGAAATAGGCTTGCGTAAGCCGCGCACTGTACCCTCGGTCAGATAAACCGGAATCCCATAACGACGCGATAACAGTTCGACCCCATGAACATGGTCGGAATGCTCATGGGTAACGAGAATGGCATCGAGTTGTGTAGGTTCGACGCCCAGGCGAGCCAGGCGTCTTATCGTTTCACGTAGCGGAAAACCGCAATCGATCAGTATGTAGGTGTTATGGCTGTGAACCAGGGTTGAATTCCCCCGACTCCCGCTGCCCAGGACCGCGAAGCGCATATTGCATGCTCGTCTGTAGCTTTTTCAGCACCGTCTCGGCCATATCGGCTGGCGCTACGGTGTTGATGTCTTTATCCAGCGTGACTTGAACAGCATCGCCTACATTGGTCAGACGAACCTGATAACGCTCGGCACGAGCGTTTTCTTCTTCCTTGGAGGGCTCATGACCAAACAGGCGCTTGAAGAACCCAGGTTTGTCCTCGTTGGGCTTGCGTGCACCCTCAGCCAGATTGATGTAGTACACCCCCAAGCTACGGTCCATATCGTCAACGCGTATGTTAGCGCCTTCCAGGGCACGACCGACACTGGACCAGGCACGATCAAAGTCGCTCGTCAGGCTCAGCATCGGGTCGCCATTGCCATCTCTCGTATAGGAGACCCGCTCAGGCGTATCGTAGGAACCAGCAGCCAACAGAGATACTGAACCACCTTGGGTATCGGCACTTGCCAGACTGGTTACCATTTCATTCAGCAGGGCTGCATCGAAGGCCGATGTATCAGAGCGAGAAGACCAGTTCGGCTCACTGCTGCTGCCAGTCTTGCGCATCTGGCTTTGTACAAAGATTTCACTGGTGTTGCTGGAAACCCCTGGCTCGATCCGCACCCGAATACGTGTTTCGGAGCCCGGCTCGATATCACCACCTGTGCTCAAGCTGCGAGCCAACGGTGTCGTCAGGTCGGTCAAAGGTTGCCAGCGTGTCGTGAACTCACCGGTCTGCGGACGTGCCTCACCAATCACGAAGCCATTATCGGTAAAGAACTGATTGGCCACCGGCCAGATCTCGGCAGGCTGCTTTTGAGCGACGATCCAGCGGGCCTTACCATTGCGCTGCAGGCTATAGCTACCCGTATCAGCCTGGACAGCCAGTGCTTGAGGCCGTGGAGCCTCGAACTCTGCAGGATGGTCCTGGGTATCCGCTACGTTAGCGGGAATGGGTAGCAGGGGCTGCAAGGACTTGGCCTGAACATCAGTCGGAACCTGCATCGGAGCCGTTTGACGCGACTCCAGATAATCATTACTGCGATCACGAAAATACCCGTGCTCGCCCCATAGCCAGCCACACCCACTGGTCGTGCTGATTACTACGGCAAGGGTTGTTAGTCCAGCCAGTCGCTTCATGCGTAAATTCTCCATCAGGCCAGCACACCGGACTGACGCATTGCCTGGCGAAGCGGCTCATGACAGCGCGGACTCAACCAGGTCAGAGGAAGACGGATACCCTCAGGCATCATTCCCATTTCATGCAACGCCCACTTGACCGGGATCGGATTGGACTCGATGAACAGGTTCTTGTGCAGAGGCATCAATTTTTCATTAAGCGCACGAGCAGTCTCGGCGTCGCCACGCAGGGCAGCCGCGCAAAGTTCGCTCATGTCACGGGGCGCCACGTTGGCTGTAACAGAGATATTGCCTTTGCCGCCCATCAACATCAGTTCAACAGCCGTGGCATCATCACCGGAGTACAGCATGAAATCGCTGCTCACACGATCCAGAATGTCACGGGCGCGCTGCAAATCGCCTGTCGCTTCCTTGATACCAACGATATTCGGCACTGTCGAAAGCCGTTCTACCGTCTCGGCCAACATGTCACAGGCCGTACGCCCGGGCACATTGTAAAGGATCTGAGGAATCGCTACGGATTCGGCGATATGCCGGAAATGCTGATACAGGCCTTCCTGGGTAGGCTTGTTGTAGTAAGGCGTAACCAGCAGGCAAGCGTCCGCACCTGCATCCTTGGCCGCCTGCGTCAGATCAACCGCCTCACGCGTGGAATTGCCACCCGTCCCTGCAATGACGGGAATACGGCCAGCCACCTGTTTGACTACACGGCGAATGACCTCGGTGTGTTCTTCTACATCCAGAGTGGCGGACTCGCCAGTTGTTCCAACCGCAACGATGGCATTGGTGCCTTCGGTCAGATGAAAATCAACCAGCTTGGTCAGGCTGGACCAGTCCAGATGCCCCTGTGCATCCATGGGCGTGACCAGCGCCACCATACTGCCTGTGATCATGCAACCGCTCCTGCCGAGAAAAGAGAGCCGTAATGGTACTGACGCTACCAGCCTTGCACAAGCCAAGCTCCGGTAAGGCATTCCCCAACAACGCGCTTTTCGCTACCCTTCGGTTTTGGCCGGTCTACCGGTTTCATCATCAGGAAACACTGAATGTCTGCTACACCACCGCCTCGTGAGCAATTTCTAGTTATCAGTGCGCTGGGCTCCAACCCTATGGAGCTAACCAATGTGCTCTATCGCACGTGTTTGGAAAGCCGCTGCGCGGTCGTCAGCAGCCGCCTAAGCCGACACGGCGAATTCAGCGCACTGATCCTTCAAGTGTCCGGCAACTGGGACGGCCTGGCTCGACTGGAGTCCAGTTTACCTGCTCTGGCAAAGCGACAAGGTTTCACGATTGGTGTAACACGTAGCGCAGCGTTGGAAAACCGAGCGCAAGCCCTACCGTACGTCGTTTATGTCAGTGCGGCCTATCGCTCGGATATTCTCAACGAACTCTGCCAGTTCTTTACCGACCATCGCATAGAGGTAGAAAGCCTGGTTTGCGATACCTATCAGGCGCCCCAGACAGGCGGCACCATGCTGACAGCGACCATTACGGTCATTCTGCCAGCCGGTACTCAGATCAGTTGGTTACGGGATCAATTCCTGGACTTTGCGGACGCACTGAACCTTGACGCGCTGATCGAGCCCTGGCGACCTCAGAACCCGTAATCCAGTAAGCTAAGCGAAGAAACGAACATGACAGTTACCGTTGATCAACCCGTTCCCGATTTCATAGCGGCTGCTACTGGCGGAAAGGACCTGTCGCTCGACACGTTCAGGGGTCGGCAGGTTGTATTGTATTTTTATCCCAAAGACAGCACGCCGGGCTGCACAACCCAAGGCCAGGGGTTTCGCGATCATTACGAGGCATTCCAGGCTGCCAATACCGTGATAATCGGTGTCTCCCGCGACGGCATCAAGTCCCATGAAAACTTCAAAGCCAAGCAGGCATTTCCATTCGATCTGATCAGTGACAAATCAGAAGCGCTGTGCACGCTATTTGATGTGATCAAATTGAAGAAGCTGTACGGCAAGGAGTATATGGGAGTCGACCGCAGTACCTTCCTGATCGACAAGGAAGGGATTCTTCGCCGGGAATGGCGTGGGGTAAAGGTCCCGGGACACGTGGAAGACGTTCTAGCAGAGGCCCAGGCTCTGAATAGTTGATTTCCAAGGGAGGCTTCTGCCTCCCTGCACTTCATGCCTTGCGCAACCAATAATGAAATACGTTTTCCTGGGCCTGCTCGCCGATCAATGCATGCCCTGACAACTGGGCAAAGGTCCTGAAATCACGCTGCGAGCCGGCATCCGTTGCCGTGACCTTCAATATCGAGCCAGAGGCCAAGCGGTTCAGTTCCATTTTGGCTTTCAGCAATGGCAGTGGGCAACTTAATCCACTGGCATCCAGCTCCGCATCACACGGCCCTGTATAAGTACTGGATTCATTCATAAGAAAACTCCATAAATCCCAAGGATAACGTTCACAGCCTTTCATCGCTAGGCAGCAGCTGTGGGGACAGATAAAGTAAGGGTTTTGCAGTCATGAGCGCCCCTATGAAATTTTTGCGCCCTGCCCTTCTTGGTCTGTCCTGCCTGATAGCTGTACCCGCTCCCGCAGCCACTGATCTACCGTCGCTAGGGGATGCAAGCTCTTCAGTTGTCTCTCCTGAACAGGAGTTTCAGCTTGGCCGCACCTGGTTGAGTATGCTCAGGGGGCAAGTCACGACATTGACCGACCCACAACTCAAGCAGTTCGTGGAAAGCAGTGTTTATAGACTGGCCGAGACGAGCCAGATTCAAGATCATCGCCTCGTATTCATCCTGATCAAAGACCCACAAATTAACGCATTTGCTGCCCCCGGTGGGGTCGTAGGCGTCAATGGGGGGCTATTCCTGTATGCCCAGACCGAAGCCGAGTATGCAGGCGTCCTCGCGCACGAATTAGCCCACCTGAGCCAGCGGCACTTTGCACGAGGCGTCGAAAATCAGAAGCGCATGCAACTACCGTTGATGGCAGCCATGCTGGCCGGCATTGTGGCCGCTGCTGCTGGCGGTGGTGATGCCGGTATCGCAGCGATTGCCTCTACACAGGCAGCCGCCATACAAAGTCAGCTCCGCTTCTCTCGTCAGAACGAGCAGGAAGCGGACCGGGTAGGCCTGATCAACTTGGCTAAGGCTGGCTATGACCCACGAGGCATGCCCAATATGTTCAGCCGATTGGCTAGGCAATACCGTTACGATCAGCGACCACCCGAGTTTCTCCTTACCCACCCGGTAACAGAGGATCGCGTTGCAGATACTCGTAACCGTGCAGATCAGTATCCCGCAGGAGGACGAGAAGACAGCCTGCAGTATCAACTGATGCGCGCAAGGGTTCAGCTGCTTTTCGAGGAAACTCCAGGCATAGCCGTCAAGCGCTTTCGTGCCATGTTGGATGAAAACCCAAAGTTGGAAGCAGCACGTTACGGCCTTGCTGTTGGCTTGACTCGCCTCGGCCAGCTCAATGAAGCACGCGAAACGCTTAAGCCTTTGCTGGATGCCTCTCCAAACGATGTCACATACAACCTGGCCCAGATCGAGCTCGACATTACCAATAACCGGCTGCCTGACGCACAAAAGCGCGTAGCGAGAATGATGGAAATGTACCCCGATAACTTCGCGGTCAACATGCTACAAGCCGATCTACTGGTTAAGCTCGATAAGCCCAAGGATGCCAGCGCTTTACTGGACAAGGTAATCAAAGCGCGCCCACTGGACCCTGATGTATGGTACCGGGCTGCAGAGGTGCGCGGCCAAGCGGGTCAGCTGATAGAGGTCCATCAGGCCCGTGCCGAATACTTTGCCCTGACAGGTGATTATGATCAGGCCATACAGCAGCTGGGATTTGCAAAACAGCGTGCTTCAAATAATTTTCAGTTAGCGGCGCGGATAGATGCACGTCAGCAGGAAATAATTACGCAAAAGCGAACTGCTGAAGAAATTATGTGATAGGAAACAGGACAGGAAACGCCCATCAGGCGTTTCCTGTCTGCCTTAATCTTGCTGCCTGGGTAAAGTCCAGCATGCGCTTGAGTGGTTTTACTGCCCTAGGTATCAGGGAAGGATCAACCAGAACCTCACCGCTACCCTCCTGCAAACAGGCCAGCGTACGCTCCAAGGTATTCATGGCCATCCAAGGGCAATGCGCACAACTACGACAAGCAGCACCATTACCCGCCGTAGGCGCCTCAATGAATACTTTGTCAGGACACAACTGCTGCATTTTGTAAAAAATGCCTTTATCCGTTGCGACAATAAACGTCGAGTTGGGCATCGTCTGTGCAGCCTTGATCATTTGACTGGTTGAACCAACCATGTCTGCCAGCTCGATCACAGCCTCAGGAGATTCGGGATGCACCAGAACCGCAGCATCAGGATAGAGCGATTTGATATCAGTCAGCTGAGAAGACTTGAACTCCTCATGAACGATGCAGGCGCCATCCCAAAGCAGCATATCGGCACCTGTTTCCCGCTGAATGTAGCGGCCTAGATGACGGTCCGGTGCCCAAAGAATAGGTTCGCCGTTATCCATCAGGTGCTCAACGATATCCAGGGCACAGCCAGAGGTTACAACCCAATCTGCCCTGGCTTTTACGGCAGCTGAAGTATTGGCATAAACTACTACCGTCCGCTCGGGATGCTTATCGCAGAACGCAGCGAACTCCTGAGCTCCGCACCCGATATCCAGCGAACAAGTAGCCTCCAGCGTAGGCATGAGCACTCGCTTCTCGGGATTGAGAATCTTGGCAGTTTCTCCCATGAAACGCACCCCTGCCACCACGACGGTAGAGGCCTTATGCTGGTTACCAAAGCGTGCCATTTCGAGCGAGTCTGCCACGCACCCGCCCGTTTCCTCGGCAAGCGCTTGCAGAATGGGATCGGTGTAGTAATGCGCAAGTAGAACAGCGTCACGCGCCTTGAGCTCAGCCGCAATGGCATGGCTAAAATGCTCTGTTTCAGCTGCACTTAAAATTTTAGGCTGCTTAGCCGCGAGATGGGCTTGAACCAGAAGTCGTTCCGAGATTTGCGACATGCTCGCTACACCCAAACGCTAAAGGGACAGAAGGAGTGTATCGCCAGGAAGCGGCGACCTAAGGAAACAACAAGGGGAGGAAAATGGTGGGTCGTGTAGGATTCGAACCTACGACCAATTGGTTAAAAGCCAACTGCTCTACCGACTGAGCTAACGACCCCGAAAGCGAGTGCTATAATAATGATTTCTTCTGGATAATCAATACCCTAGCGCAAGTTTTTTAAAAATATCGCGTTGGGTCTTCAAGGTGTGCCGCACGGAATCCTTCCGCACGCAAGCGGCAACTGTCACATCGCCCACAGGCACGCCCTTCGTCGTCAGCCTTGTAGCAGGAGACGGTTAGGGAGTAGTCCACCCCATTCGCGACGCCCCACTGGATAATCTCAGCCTTCGACATGAACTGGAGCGGTGCTATGATTTTAAAGCCATTGCCCTCAACGCCCGCCTTGGTGGCAAGATTAGCCATACGCTCAAAGGACTCAACAAATTCAGGGCGGCAATCTGGATAGCCTGAGTAATCCACCGCATTAACACCAATAAAGATATGCTGAGCCTCGAGCACCTCAGCCCAACCCAAGGCAAGCGAAAGAAAAACGGTATTACGGGCAGGTACATAGGTGACAGGAATACCCTCGGTAGGTGCTTCCGGCACATCGATAGTGCTATCGGTCAACGCCGAGCCGCCAATACCATTCAGGTTCAGACCGATCACTTTGTGTTCGACCACACCCAACTGAGTTGCCACACGTTCAGCGGCCTTGAGCTCGGCTCTATGACGTTGCCCATAATCAAAGCTCATGGTGTAGCAGGCAAAGCCCTCAGCCCGAGCCATGGCGACAACCGTGGCAGAATCCAGACCACCAGACAGCAAGATAACGGCTTTTTTCTGGTTCATATCAATGTCCTGGCTCGTCATTCCAAAGAATTTTATGCAGCTGCAACTGAAAGCGTACCGGCAGATTGTCTTCTACAATCCACTCAGCCAACTGACGCGGGGTAACCTGCTGATGGCTAGGGGAAAACAACACCTCATCCACCCGCTCATCAAGGCGATACTGAATCAGCTTAAACACAGCCCACTCGTAATCTTCACGTGAGCAAATTACGAACTTCACCTGATCGTTTGGCGTAAGATGATCAATGTTGTCGTACAGATTGCGAGAGACTTCAGCAGAGCCGGGCGTCTTCAGATCGACGACCTTGACGACTCGCCGATCTACAGGCGCGACGTCGAGCGCACCACTGGTTTCAAGTGACACCTCATAGCCAGCGTCACATAGGCGCTCTAGCAGGGGTAAGCAGTTTGGCTGGGCAAGCGGCTCGCCTCCTGTTACACACACATAGCGAGGCTTATACTGAGCGACACGCTCAACGATTTCGTCCAGCGACATGATCTGGCCGCCGCTGAAGGCATAAGCCGTATCGCAATATTGGCAACGCAAGGGACAGCCTGTAAGGCGCACGAAAACAGTTGGCAAGCCAGCTGTTCGTGTTTCCCCCTGCAGCGAGTAGAAAATCTCGGTAATACGCAGAGTGTTTTGTTGCATGTAGGCCACGGGCGTGACAGCGATACAGGCCGTCCGCCTCCGTTGCGAAAAAAGGGAGGCGAATTCTAACGAAAAAACCTGCCGTTAGGGCAGGTTTTTGAGATCACGCTGGGCTAATTGTGCGGCAGACGATCCAGGATACTGCGCAATGACCTGTTGGTACATTGCTTTAGCCTTGTCTCGATTTCCAAGCCGCTGCTCAACACCAGCCAGCTTGTAAAGAGAGTCTGGAACCTTGGGATGATTTGGGTAAGCCTGACTTACGCGTGCAAACGCCTGTCCTGCGGCTTGTAAATCCCCGGAAGCCATATTGACTTCGCCTAACCAATATTGGGCATTTCCCGCATACTGGCTATTGGGATACTTACGCAGAAACGCTGTAAAGGCTTGGCTTGCCTTGGCAAAATCCTTTGCCTTGATCAGATCAAAGGCCGCATCGTAATACAGCTTTTCCTTTGCGGGATCACCAGGCTCGCTGTTGGCCTGAGAAGCTGGCGGAACAGGTGCGGCGTTCGCATTGATAGCCCCTGCAGACGAACCAGCATCATTACCACCAGTGGCATTCGCTGGCGCTCCAGAAGAAGCACTTGCAGAAATTCGGCGATCAAGGTCCTGGTAACGTTCCAGTCCTTGCTGTTTTAGCTGATTGATTTCATTTTGCTGCTCTTCAACCTGACCACGCAGGCGCGCTATATCATCCTGCATCTGCTGCAATTGCATGAAGAGCTGCCCCTGTGCAGAGACAGGGGCGCTAGCGCCCCCATCCCCTGCATAGGCAGCGCCTTGGGTGCTATAGCCGGGAGTAGAACCGCTCCCACCATATCCCCCTTCCTGAACCGGTACCTGTGCCCATACAACGGAAGTGCACAGAGCCAACGATGTCAGTACAAACAGGCGCTTCGGCATAGATCTTACTTCTTCAGCTCAACGCGACGGTTCTGAGCCCAGGACTGCTCGTCATGACCGATAGCAGCAGGACGCTCTTTACCATAGGAAACGAGTTCCAGCTGAGCCGGAGAAACGCCCTGCAGTACGAGGTAACGCTGAACAGCCTTGGCACGACGCTCGCCCAGAGCCAGGTTGTACTCACGAGTACCGCGCTCGTCAGTATGGCCTTCCAGTACAACACGCTGACCACTAGTTTTCAGGTCACGAGCATGAACGTCCAGAGCGCGCATGGCTTCCGGCTTCAGATCGGAGCTGTCGTATTCGAAATAGAATGTAGTGATAGCACGCAGAGCGGCTTCGTCGCTCATGCTGCCATCAACGGCACCGGCGTTAGCGCCATAGCCTGCGTTTGGATCGACAGCACCGGCGCCAGCGCCAGCACCTTCACCAGAAGCATCACCACCCTTGGAAGAACAACCTACTGCAACGGCCATGGCCAAAGCCAGAGCAGCGAACTTGCCGAATTTCAGCATTTCCATCGTTAACTCCTAAAGAACCGCAAAGTGTTTTGTATAGAACAGATTATATTGCCGTCAGTTCAGGTAAGGGGACCAAGAAGGCTCGCGAACATCGCCTTGGGTGGTGGGTAGCGTAATACGCACACGTCCGTTGATGGATACAAGCATCAGTACGCCTCGGTCCTGCTGGCGGGACGCGTAGATTACCATGGTGCCATTTGGCGCAACAGTAGGCGAATCGTTAAGACTGGTGTTGGAGAGCACCCGGACGCTGCCACGCTGAAGATCCTGGGCACCAATCTGGAAGTTGGTGAAACCTTCCTGACGATGCACCATTACCAGCGTTTTTTCATCGGCAGATAGTTTAGGGTTCGCATTGTAGTTGCCTACGAATGTAACGCGCTCTGCCCCACCGCCGCTAACATTGGTTTTATAGATCTGTGGTTTTCCGGAACGGTCTGAAGTGAAATAGATAGTCTGCCCATCACGCCCCCAGAACGGCTCGGTATCAATCGCAGAGTCGTTGGTAACGCGACGAATCTGACGCGAATTCAGGTCCATCACATAAATCTCAGGGTTTCCATCGCGCGACAGCACGAACGCCAGGCGGTTACCGTCCGGAGAAAAAGCCGGAGCGCCATTCAATCCTTCGAAATTGGTGAGCTGCTCACGACGACCTGTATCTACGTACTGCAGAAAGATACGTGGACGCTGCTGTTCAAAGGAAACATAGGCGATACGCTTGCCATCAGGAGCAAAACGAGGCGACAGGATTGGTTCACGAGACTGTAGGAGTGTCACGGAACGAGCACCGTCATAGTCTGCACGCTGCAGGGTATAACGAGTGTTGTTCTGGGAAAAACGCTCGGCAGTGACGTACAGGAGCTTCGTAGAGAACGCGCCCTTGATACCGGTCAGCTTTTCGAATGACTGATCGGAAATATAGTGAGCCATGTCGCGCAGCTGATCAGTACCCCCGCCTACGCTACCCGTCATGACCTGCTGCTGTGTAGCGATGTTAAACAGTGCATATTGGATTTGCAGACGACCACCACTGGGCACGATATTGCCGATCAGCACATAGCTGACCCCTAGTGCCTGCCAATCCTTGTAGGACACTTCGCTTGCCTGAGTCGGCAGGCTAAGCATGTTCTGCCGGTCGATGGGAGCAAAAGAGCCGGAATTACGCAGATCGTTACCAATGATATTGGCCATATCATCAGGCAGTGGTTGACCACCCTGCCAGCCAAAAGGCACGACTGCAATCGGGATGGCTTTGTCATTGCCACTGGATACCACCAGGGGGTCGGCAGCATGGGCAGCGCCTACCAGGAACATGAATCCCAGCAGAACGATACGAATCAGGTTATTCACAGACTCAAATCCTCCGGTTTGAAGATAATGCGACGCTTGCGATAAAGCTGGTCGAACGTCGCGCGATCAAGCTGTTGCATTTCAGGTATGCGTCCTACGTTGCGCACGGCAGCCACTGCCGAGCTATCGAAAGCAGAATCACCGCTAGACCGGGTCACACTGGCATTGGTTACCGTTCCGTCAGGTAGCATTTCAATTTGCACTTCCACACTCATACCGTTGCGGGCAGATGGCGGGCGGCGCCATTGCTCACTGACCAGACGCACGATAAGGTCATCAAAGTTCGACGCTACCTCATCGCCTACCTCATCAGCCATTGCCTGCTGTCGCTGCGTGTCATCGGAAAGAAGCTCAGCCAACGCCTGTGCTTTCTTATCCTCTGCTGCCTTGCGTGCGGCAGCCTGAGCTGCCTTTTTCTTGGCGTCCTCAGCAGCTTTGGCTTTCGCCTGCTCGGCCGCTTTTTTCTTGGCCTCTTCAGCTGCTTTCTTTTTAGCTTCTTCAGCGGCTGCTTTTTTCTCTGCCGCTTCAGCCGCTTTTTTCTTGGCCTCTTCAGCTGCTTTCTTCTTAGCTTCTTCAGCGGCTGCCTTTTTCTGAGCAGCCTCCTCAGCCTGTTTTTTTGCCAATTCAGATTTGCGCTGCTGCTCTGCGGCGGCTTTTTCCTGCGCTGCCTTTTCAGCCTTTGCTGCGGCCTCAGCTTTTGCCGCTTCGGCCTTGGCTTCAGCGGCTTTCTGGGCAGCTTCTACCTGCTGCGCCTTTCGAGCGTCCTCAGCTTTCTTTTGTTCCGCAGCTTTGGCGGCTGCCGCCGCCGCAGCAGCGGCCTGGGCCTGCTGCTCTGCTTTCTTCTGCTCCATCTGCTCGACTTCATACTGGCGAGAAGACGTTTTTTTGGCCTCTCCAGCCAGCTTCTGCTCTGTCTGCACCTGAGCAGGGCTTTTGGATTTCAACTGGACCAGAGTCGCCTGAACAATTGGCTTGGACTGTGGCAGCTCCGGTGCCATTGCCCAGCTCACAAACAGAGCAGCAAAAATGACAACATGGAGAGCCACAGCCCAAACGATAGGCCAGAAATAGCTCTCTGAAGGAGAACGCTCACGGTCTTGCATCAAGGCGCCTCGGTGATCAACCCGACATTGGGTACACCTGCCTGCTGCAGGCCGCCCATGGCTGCTGCCACTATCCCATAGTTAACAGCCTTGTCACCCCGGATGAAAACCTGGGTATCAGGTCTTGCACGCATGATCTTGGTAACCTGCTCCGTCAACTGAGGCAGGGCAACAGCGCTGGCACTGTCACGCTGCTGGTCCGTCTCGACTTCCTTACCTGTATTCCAGTAGTAAGTACCGTCCGCCTTGATAGAAATAGTCAGGATCTGCTTGTTGTTATCCTGCGGCATGGGCTGGCTGTCCGCATTAGGCAAGTCGACCTTGACCCCTTGATTAATCATTGGCGCAGTTACCATGAAAATGACCAGCAGTACCAGCATCACATCGATGTAAGGTACGACGTTCATTTCGGCAACCGGCTTACGCTTATGTCTACCCCTGGAGGACATGGTTGATACCTATTACTCGTCGCTGGTGTGGACTTTGCGATGCAGGATGGACTGGAACTCATCAGCAAAGGTGTAATAACGTCCGATCAGTGTCTCTGAGCGCGCAGCAAACCGGTTGTACGCCACTACGGCCGGAATCGCTGCAAACAAACCGATAGCGGTTGCAATCAATGCTTCTGCAATACCAGGCGCAACGGTAGCCAGCGTAGCCTGCTGTACCGTAGCCAGACCGCGGAACGAGTTCATGATGCCCCATACGGTACCGAACAGACCTACATACGGACTGGTGGAGCCGACGGTAGCCAGGAACGGCAGGCTTTGCTCAAGCTTCTCTTCTTCGCGAGAAATGGCGACCCGCATGGCACGCTGTACGCCTTCCATCACCGCGTCAGGGTCTACCCCCGCCTGCTGACGCAGCCTGGAAAACTCTTTGAAGCCAGCACGGAAGATCTGCTCGACACCTGAATCGGGGTCAGGATTGCTGCCTGCCTGACGGTAAAGCTTGGACAGGTCGATACCCGACCAGAAACGCTCCTCGAAAGTCTCCAGTGCACGTTTGGCTGCACGGATGGCATTGGCACGCTGGATAATCATGACCCATGATGTTACCGAAGCCGCTACCAGCGTCAGCATGACCAGCTGAACTACCAGGCTGGCATTGCTCACAAGGCTCCACATGGAGGAATGGTCGACAGTTGGTTCCACGCTAAATCTCCTGCTTAAATTGAGTCCGAATCGCTCGCGAATACTGTTCGCATGGCCTCAGGAATGGCCCTGGGCCTGAAGTTGTCTGAACGTACACACGCAACCGTCACATACCCTTCGCATAACAGAACACCATCGTCTCGCCGAGTCACCTGCTGATGAAAGCGCAGGCTGGCCCGGTTCAGTTCAATAACCCGAGCGCTGACCTCCAACTCGTTATCCAACCGAGCCGGTGCATGGTAACGTGCCTCACATGAATGCACGACAAATAGGATGTTTTCTTCCGCCAGGCGAGATTGAACAAAGCCTAACGCCCGCAACCGTTCGGTACGAGCACGTTCCATGAATTTGAGATAGTTGACGTAGTAGACGATGCCTCCTGCGTCGGTGTCTTCGTAATACACTCGACACCGCAGCGAATACGGCTGAGTCACATGTTGCGCGCGCATACTCTAGAACCAAGCCTTCAATTTGCCAATCAGAAATACTTGCAGTTGCAATTAATTATTATCTTCCTCAAAAAGATCAGGCACGGTTCCTGGCCCCATACGCTTGGGCACGTTCAAACCAAAGTGAAGATAAGCATGGCGGGTTACCATCCGACCCCTTGGCGTACGCATGATATAGCCCTGCTGAATCAAATACGGTTCCAAGACATCTTCAATGGTGTGACGCTCCTCACTGATTGCAGCAGCCAGGCTATCTACCCCTACCGGCCCGCCGTCGAACTTGTCGATGAGCGTCAGTAGAAGTCTTCGGTCCAGGTGATCAAAGCCGCGTGCATCCACATCCAGCAGATCCAGAGCCTGGCTTGCAATCGTATGACTGATTCGTCCCTGCCCTCTCACCTCTGCAAAATCGCGTACACGTCTTAACAACCGGTTCGCAATACGGGGAGTACCGCGGGCACGGCGAGCGATTTCCACAGCGCCTTCGGCCTCAATTGTCAGATTCAGGATTTTGGCAGAACGCGTAACGATGCTGGCAAGGTCCTCTACGCTATAAAACTCAAGCCGCTGAATAATTCCGAATCGGTCCCTTAATGGGTTCGTCAGCATTCCGGCACGCGTAGTGGCGCCTACCAATGTAAACGGTGGCAAATCCAGCTTGATTGATCGCGCGGCAGGGCCTTCTCCGATCATAATATCGAGCTGATAGTCCTCCATCGCTGGATAGAGGACCTCTTCTACAACCGGCGAAAGGCGATGGATTTCGTCTACGAAAAGAACGTCTCCAGCCTCGAGACTGGTCAGCAGAGCAGCAAGATCTCCTGGCCGCTCAATTACCGGCCCAGATGTGCTTTTGATGGCAACACCCATTTCCTCGGCAATGATATTGGCGAGCGTGGTTTTGCCTAGCCCTGGCGGCCCGAAAATAAGCGTATGGTCTAGCGCCTCGCCCCGCCCCTTTGCCGCCTGGATGAAAAGACTCATCTGCTCGCGCACGACCGGCTGGCCAATGTACTCGGCCAGTCTCAGAGGACGGATAGCACGATCTTGCTGCTCTTCACGATCTCGGCCCGCGGCAGAAATCAAACGATCCGGTTCAATCATGGTTACACCATGCCTTTTAGGGCACGACGAATAAGGTCTTCACTACTGAGGCCTTCTTCAGCGATGGCAGATACTGCACGACTGGCTTCCTGCGGCTTGAATCCGAGCGACACTAACGCACTGACTGCATCAGTTTCAGCTGTTACGACAGGCTTGCCGGCAGCCGTTTCCATCATGAGCGGTGCGATAGACGGAAGGCTTTCCCATGCCTTGAAGCGATCCTTGAGCTCGACCAGCAGACGTTCAGCCGTCTTTTTGCCGACGCCGGGAATCTTAACCAGCGCAGACGCATCCTGGGCCTGTACGCAGCGCACCAGCTCGTCCACCTCAAAGCCAGACATCAGCGCCAGTGCCAGCTTTGGCCCTACTCCATTCAAGCGAATCAACTCACGGAAGAGTTCTCGCTCGCGCTTTTCAAAAAAGCCGTAAAGCAGATGAGCATCCTCACGCACGACCAGATGCGTATGCAAGGTAACTGGCTCACCCAACGACGGAAGGCGATACAACGTTGTCATGGGGACTTCCAGCTCGTAGCCCACGCCATTGACATCGATGATTACATGCGGCGGCTGTTTTTCAGCCAGAGAACCGCGGAGACGTCCAATCACAGAAATACCTATTAAAGACGCAGGCGACCACCGCGCCGGCGAGCCCCTAGAAGCCCATGAGGGGTCAGACTTTGCCGCGTATGCGCATGACAAATAGCAATCCCGAGGGCGTCGGAAGCATCTATCTGGGGCTTCTCCTTTAGTTTCAACAAGTGCATGACCATCATCATGACCTGTTGCTTATCGGCAGCACCTGAGCCCACGATGGCTTGTTTGACCTGGGTAGCTGTGTATTCAGCTATTTCAAGCCCCGCTTCGGCACAGGCCACAATGGCTGCACCTCGAGCTTGTCCCAGCTTTAAAGCAGAATCGGCATTGCGCGCCATGAATACCTGTTCAATGCCCATGGTGACTGGCTCATAAAGCCCAATGACTTCCCGCACCCCTCTGTAGACGATTTGCAAACGCTCATACAAAGGGCCATTACCCGTACGAATACAGCCAGAGGCTACGTATTCGCACCCTTTACCCGTGTCCCGGATTACGCCGAATCCAGTGATTCGCGAACCAGGGTCAATGCCTAGTACCAGGGTCATCTCTATATCCTTCCCAGACCAGGCGGGAGAAAGGTGACTGCTTTAAGGAGGCTTGTACCTTTCCAGTAGCAGCCACCCCTGTTGCGCGCTGACACTATAGGGGTATCAGGCCCTTTAGCCTAGCTGCGCCATGACATCATCTGGAATTTCCGCATTGGAGTACACATTCTGGACATCATCCAGATCCTCCAGCATATCGATAAGCTTGAGCACTTTCTGGGCCGTATCCAGATCCAGCGGCGTTGTAGTAGACGGAATCATGGAAATCTCGGCAGCTTCGGATTTGAAGCCAGCTTCCGTCAATGCCTCGTTTACGGCAATAAAGTCGCTAAATGAGGTAAAGACGTCAACAGACCCATCATCATTGGTGACTACATCATCAGCACCTGCTTCAAGCGCCGCTTCCATGAGTGCATCTTCGTCAACGCCCGGTGCAAAGCTGATCTGTCCCTTGCGCTCGAACATGTACGCTACCGAGCCATCAGTACCCAGGTTACCGCCGCACTTGCTAAAGGCATGACGCACCTCAGCGGCCGTACGGTTGCGGTTATCCGTCATGGCCTCTACGATCAAGGCGACACCACTCGGGGCATAGCCCTCATAGGTCAGCTCTTCAACGTTATCCCCTTCGTTGGCGCCCGCCCCTCGTGCAATGGCGCGATCGATGGTGTCACGTGTCATATTGGCAGTAAGCGCCTTATCCACTGCCAGGCGAAGACGCGGGTTATCCGCCGGAACGCCACCACCCTGACGGGCAGCTACGGTCAGCTCACGGATGATCTTGGTAAAGATCTTACCCTTCTTGGCGTCCTGTCGCTCTTTGCGGTGCTTAATGTTGGCCCATTTGGAATGACCCGCCATAACGAACTCCAAATCACTTTTTGACAAAGGGCAGCCTTGCGGCTGCCCGGTTGATCAATTACTCAGCTTTTGGCTGCTCACGCAAACGAATGTGCAGCTCGCGCAACGCCTTGGCATCCACTGCGCCAGGTGCCTGAGTCATGACATCGGCAGCGCTCTGGGTTTTCGGGAAGGCAATAACTTCACGAATAGACTGCGCGCCGGTCATCAGCATTACCAGACGATCCAGGCCGAAGGCCAAACCACCATGCGGTGGCGCGCCAAACTTGAGTGCGTCGAGCAGGAAGCCGAACTTCTCTTCCTGTTCCGCCGCGTCAATGCCTAGCAAGCGGAACACGGCCTGCTGCATTTCCTTGCGGTGGATACGGATGGAACCACCACCCAGCTCGGTGCCGTTGAGGACCATGTCATAGGCGCGAGACAATGCATTCGCCGGATTCGCCTCGAGCTCTTCCGGTGTGCACTTAGGCGATGTGAAGGGGTGATGCAGCGCAGAGAAACTGCCATCATCATTTTCTTCGAACATCGGGAAGTCAACGACCCAGAGCGGCGCCCACTCACAGGTCAGCAGGTTCAGATCGTGCCCCAGCTTGATACGCAGACCGCCCAACGCATCACTGACGATCTTGGCCTTGTCTGCGCCAAAGAAGACGATATCGCCGTCTACCGCACCCACGCGATCAAGGATAGCGTTGAGGTTCGGCTCAGCAATGTTTTTGACGATAGGTGACTGCAAGCCTTCAGCACCCTGGGCGCGGTTGTTGACCTTGATATAGGCCAGGCCCTTAGCGCCAAAGATACCCACATACTTGGTGTAATCATCGATCTGCTTACGGGGCATGCTGGCACCACCCGGCACGCGCAGTGCAGTTACACGGCACTTGGGATCGTTAGCCGGGCCGGCAAACACCTTGAAATCGACATCCTTGAGCAGATCAGCTACATCCACCAGCTCCAGCGGAATGCGCAGGTCCGGCTTGTCTGAACCATAACGGCGCATGGCCTCCTCGAAGGTCATGTGCGGGAACTCGCCGAACTCCAGATCCAGCACTTCCTTGAACAAGGAACGGATCATGCCCTCGGTGATACCCATGATGTCTTTCTCATCGAGGAAGCTGGTCTCGATGTCGATCTGGGTAAATTCGGGCTGACGGTCTGCACGCAGGTCTTCGTCGCGGAAGCACTTGGCAATTTGGTAATAGCGATCAAAGCCCGCCACCATCAACAGCTGCTTGAACAGCTGGGGTGACTGCGGCAGAGCAAAAAAGCTGCCAGGATGGGTACGGCTAGGCACCAGATAGTCACGAGCGCCTTCGGGTGTCGCACGGGTCAGGATAGGCGTTTCCACATCCATGAAGCCCTGCTCGTCCAGATAACGGCGAATGCTGGAAGTTATGCGCGAACGCAGCTTGAGCTTGGCAGCCATCTCGGGGCGGCGCAGATCAATGAAACGGTAGCGCAGGCGTGTTTCTTCACCCACATCGGAATATTCGTCCAGCGGGAACGGCGGCGTCTCGGCCTGGTTCAGCACTTCAAGATCATAACCCAGCACCTCGATAGCCCCTGAGGCCATATTCGGGTTGACCGCACCCGCAGGACGCAAACGGACCTTACCCGTTACCTTGACGACATATTCACTGCGTACACGGTCGGCCTTGGCAAACGTCTCTGCCCGATCCGGGTCGAACACGACCTGAGCGAGGCCTTCACGGTCGCGTATATCCAGGAAGATAACACCTCCATGGTCGCGACGGCGGTGAACCCAGCCGCAAAGGGTGATTTCCTGGCCGTCCAGGCTCTCGTTCAATTGGCCGCAATAATGGCTGCGCATCATGGTTGTGTTTCGCTTCTCTTGAGTCCGGAATTAAGAGATGGGGAGCAAGCATCATTCACAGGCACGTCTCGCAGAACTGCTGCAACGTAAAGCCAGCCAAAGACTGTATTCCCATCTGGTTTCTCTTGGTCAGTAGGCGATTCTATAACAATTACCAAGCCTGACGCAGCCGACCTATGACAAGCCGACTGCCTTTTAAGAGCCTAGACTGACTTTTATAGAACCCAAGCGATCAGGCCCTCCTTGACCGGTGCTTGCGAGCATTCCATTTCCAAGGGCCTGTGTTAGGCTCCGTTTCAAATAAACATCACTGCCAAAGGAGAGCGGTATGGAAATCAATATCGGAATTGCTGAGCAAGATCGTGCGGCCATTGCAGATGGGCTTTCTCGTCTGCTCGCAGATACCTACACGCTGTATTTGAAGACCCATAATTTTCACTGGAACGTGACAGGGCCGATGTTCAACACCCTGCATACCATGTTCGAAACCCAGTACACCGAACTGGCTACCGCAGTTGATGATATTGCCGAGCGCATCCGCGCATTGGGATTCGCTGCACCAGGCACCTACTCGGCCTATGCCAAGCTATCCAGTATCAAGGAAGAGGAAGGCATTCCAGAGGCGCAGGAGATGATTCGCCTGCTCGTACAAGGCCAGGAAGCAGTCGTTCGTACCGCTCGTGGAATTTTCCCGATTGTAGATAAGGTCAGCGACGAGCCGACAGCCGATCTGCTGACTCAACGCATGCAAACGCATGAGAAGACAGCCTGGATGCTACGCAGCCTCCTGGCCAACTGATAGAAGCCCGGCAGACGCCGGGCTTTTTCATTTTTTCCTCTCATTCTGATGGCATCATCGGGCCATTGATTGAGTAGCCTTCACCTTTACGGTTAAATAACGCTGTGCGTATCTGCGCATAGGTCGATCATTCATAGCCACGCGTTTCAGGCAACAACAGCGATCGACTTGCTATTTCTCCAAGGTGATATCATTGAATACGCTTACACTTGTTCACATTGCGTCTGGTGCGATTGCACTTTCGATAGCCGTGGTTTCCTCTTTACAAGCAGATAAACCCAGCTTTTTTCATCATCATGAAGCCTTGCACATGGCTTTTCTTGGTCTTCTCTTGCTGATTACGACCCCTTCCGTCAGCAGCAAAAATAAGGGAGCTACGCAAACTATCACCTCAACGCTGCTGATGGCAGCTGCATGCCTTCAAGCCCTAGAACTTTTGGTTCCTGATGCCTTTCCTGGCCTACCGCCCCTGGTCAGCATCAGCCTGCCGATTGCGATGATTGCAACGCTAGTCAAGCTGTTTGCAGCCTTTAAATCGTCCAAAACAGGCAGCTATAACAAGCACAGGAAGACACGACACAACGCTCAGGATGCACTTCCTGCAGAGGGCCGTGAAATAGGCACTGTAAAGTGGTTCAACACCTCGAAGGGATTCGGGTTCATTTCACGTGATCAGGGGGACGATATTTTCGTTCACTTTCGAGCTATTCGGGGCGAAGGTCATCGCGTCCTGGTAGAAGGCCAGCGTGTCGAGTTTTCTGTTATTCAGCGTGACAAGGGGCTTCAGGCAGAAGACGTGACAGTATCGTTTGCACGTTAACCCCTTCAAAGGCGGCTCCTTTGGGAGCCGCCTTTATCAACATCAATAATGAGGTGGCGGAGCATCGTCCTCGACCGCTCCTTGCGAAACCGCGATTTCAGCCTGCCTTCTCGCAAGCTCTTCGATCTGCAGCTTCATTCGATCCAGCACTCTCTGCTGCTCGACAATAATATCGTTCAAGGTCTGGATCAGATCATCCTGAAACGCTTGTCGCATTTCCAACTCGTTGATTCGTTCTTCAACCGTCATGCTTGTCACCCTCCCACTTTTCGGCAAAAAGGGACTTGAGGTCACTCAGGCATTTTTCAAGCTCGCTTTCACTATAGGCTTTTGCAGGCCTTTTACCCCATACAGGGCCCGGCCACGCTAAATCCTCTTCAAAACGAGCCACTACATGAATATGAAGTTGCTTAACTATGTTTCCCAATGTGGCGACATTTATCTTTGCCGCATGGGTGTAGTCTTTCAGACGCTGTGCAACGTATGACGACTCTTTTATCAGTTGCATCTGATCCTCTAACGACAGTTCAAATACTTCGCTGATATTGGATCGCCGGGGTACAAGGATCAGCCATGGATAGTTGGCATCCTTCATTAAAAGCAACTTGCACAACGGTAAATCGCTTACCTCTACAGTATCCGCCCCAAGGCGCTCATCAAGATCAAACATAGTTACCTTCCTAACTAAAAACGGGACGGACATTGACGCCCTTGCACCAAAGCAGTTCAGCTACGCCTTTCATCTGAAAGAGCGCGCCTCAAAAGTGTGCATGTACCGAGTGCAAGTCATTGATTATCTACCCGATAACGTGCTGATGGCACTTTGTGCACACTCTTTGCTTAGCGTTCGAGCATCTTATCAGGGGGAACTCTTATCAATCCGGATGAGGTTGATAAGGCATCTTTCTGATTCTAAAAAATTATAGAAAGCGCCCATAAAAACTCGATGGGAACTTTCAAGCCTGACACTAGAGTGCTATAAGTTGGCACCAACAAGAACAACCAGTCACGTTTAACGATGACTGATATTTCAATCCAAAGGAGCAATCATAATGCAAGTGATGAAGTGGAGCGTCATCGCCCTCGCCGTAGCGGCAGGGACGACCCAGATGGCATTCGCCAGTCAGCAGTCAGAATCCAAAGGCTTTATAGAAGACAGCAGCCTGACGCTGACCAACCGCAACTACTACTTCAATCATGACGGCAAGAACGGCGCGGGCGATGGCCGTGACTGGTCACATGCACTTTTGACCAACTTCCAATCTGGCTTTACACAGGGCACAGTCGGCTTTGGTGTCGATCTCTTCGCCAATATTGGTTTGAAACTCGACAAGCGCTTTGGTGGAGCTGGTAACGTTCCGGTTCACGACGACGGCAAATCACCTGACGATTGGGAGCACGTAGGCGGGGCGGTTAAGCTGCGTGTATCCAACACTGTATTGAAATATGGCCAGATGGCACCTACCTCTCCGGTATTTGCTATTGGTGGCTCACGTATTTTCCCGCAAACAGCCACAGGCTTTAACCTGCTGAGCAGTGAAATCGAAGGGCTGAAGCTTGAGGCGGGACACTTCACTTCCGGCACGGGACCTCGCGGCCAAAGCAATCGCGAGCCTCTAAGAACGGCTTACACAGGTCTTGATGCTAATAGCGTTGACTACCTTGGCGGCAGTTATGACCTGGCTGATGGCTTGACTGCCAGCCTGTACGGCTCCGAATTTGAAGATATCTGGCGTCAGTACTACGGTAATTTGAACTACGCGCTCCCGTTGAGCGATCAGCAGGCACTGACATTTGATTTCAATATCTATCGCACCCTGGATGAGGGTCGTGCAGAAGCCGGCGCTATCAACAACACTACCTGGTCATTGGCTGCTGCCTATTCCTTGGGCGCCCACACATTTACGCTGGCCTATCAGAAGGTACATGGTGACACCCCGTTTGACTACGTAGGTGTTGGCGAGGAAAACAGTGGCGGGGACTCGATTTTCCTGGCGAACTCTATCCATGTATCCGACTTTAACGGCCCTGGTGAAAAGTCGTGGCAGGCCCGCTACGACATAAACATAGCCTCCTATGGCGTTCCAGGTCTAAGCTTTATGACTCGATATGCTAGAGGCTGGGGAGCAGATGGCTCCCATGTCGATATCAACGATACTGGTTATAGAACTCGAAACGAGGATGGTAGCTATAGCTCACTGTATGGATCTGACGGCAAGCACCACGAATGGGACTTGGAGGCCAAGTATGTTGTTCAAAGCGGCCCCGCTAAAGATCTTTCCATCCGTGCGCGTCAGGCCTTCCATCGTGGCAACAGCGATTATGCTGACGGTGATACCAACCAGTTCCGCCTGATGGTGGAGTACCCGCTGAGCATTCTGTAATACAGAACTCATTAGCAATACCTAAAATGCCCGGCCATGCCGGGCATTTTACTTTTCCCGTCACATCTACTTCTCTCTAGTGCTTGCCCCTCTCGCCTGTACGGCTAAGAAAGCCCACCGTACAATGCAGTTTTCGCTGATCAGAAAAGACCTGCCCTCATGCGTACTAGTCAGTATCTTCTCTCTACCCTGAAAGAAACGCCTTCTGATGCCACTGTCATCAGTCATCAACTCCTGCTACGCGCCGGCATGATCCGCAAGCTGGCGTCCGGCCTCTATACCTGGCTGCCACTGGGCCTGCGTGTATTACGCAAGGTCGAGACTGTTGTACGCGAAGAGATGAATGCGGCCGGCGCTCTGGAAGTACTCATGCCAGCCATTCAGCCCGCCGAGCTGTGGCAGGAATCAGGCCGCTGGGAACAATATGGCCCCGAACTGCTCCGCCTCAAGGATCGTCATGAGCGCGACTTTTGCGTAGGCCCAACCCATGAGGAAGTGATTACAGATCTGGCGCGCAACGAGCTCAACAGCTATAAGCAGCTTCCAATCAACATGTACCAGATACAGACCAAGTTTCGCGATGAGATTCGCCCTCGATTTGGCCTGATGCGTGGACGTGAATTCGTCATGAAGGATGCCTATTCCTTTCATATGACTCAGGAATCGCTACAGGAGACCTATGATCGGATGTATCAGGCCTACTGCAACGTATTCACCCGACTCGGGTTGAACTTCCGTCCTGTTCAGGCTGATAACGGCTCCATTGGCGGCAGCGGCTCCCATGAATTCCATGTACTGGCCAGCTCCGGCGAAGACGATATCGTTTTCAGTGACAGCTCCGATTACGCAGCCAACATTGAAAAGGCTGAAGCGCTATCCCGTGAAACTTCACGCGGCGCGGCTATTGAAGAGCTTCGCCTGGTTGATACACCAGACACCAAAACTATCGCGGCGCTGGTAAAGAACTTCAATCTGCCGATTGAGAAGACGATCAAGACATTGATCGTACATGGCGTGGAAGAAGGCACGCTCGTTGCGCTCATCATTCGTGGCGATCATGAGCTGAACGAAATCAAGGCCTCCAATCTCGAACTTGTTGCCTCCCCTCTCGAATTTGCTACTGAGGCGGAAGTTCGTGCAGCCATTGGCGCAGGCCCTGGCTCCCTAGGCCCGCTGAACCTTCCGATGCCTTGCGTCATCGATCGCTCGGTTGCCATGATGAGCGACTTCGCAGCAGGTGCAAATATTGATGACAAACACTATTTTGGAGTGAACTGGGAGCGTGACCTGCCGCTGCCTGAGGTCGCTGATCTGCGCAATGTGGTGGCAGGCGATCCCAGCCCCGACGGCAAGGGCAACCTGGTCATCAAACGCGGCATCGAGGTCGGTCATATTTTCCAGCTTGGCACCAAGTACAGTGAAGCAATGAACCTGACCGTCCTGAGCGAACAAGGAAAGCCCGTCAAGCTCACTATGGGCTGCTATGGTATCGGCGTGTCTCGTGTCGTCGCGGCAGCCATCGAGCAGAATCATGATGAACGCGGCATCCTGTGGCCCGATGCGCTTACTCCCTTCCACATTGCACTGGTGCCTCTGAAGTATGAAAACGAGCGCGTACGGGAAGCAACGGATCAACTGTATCAGGCGTTAACTGCTGCCGGTTATGAAGTCCTGTTGGATGATCGTGACAAAAAGACAAGTCCCGGCGTCAAATTTGCAGATATGGAGTTGATCGGCATTCCTCACCGGATCGTAGTAGGTGATCGCGGCCTTGCTGAAGGTACTTACGAGTACAAAGGACGCCGCGAGCAGGACAACCAGAATGTGCCGATCAATGAATTGCTGCCATTTTTGAAAGCACGCATTAATCGTTGAGCCAAGCCATGCCTGTAAAAAGCCCTTTTTTTCTCCTTTCCGTCACGCTTGCCAGCGTGACGGTGCTTTCTGGTTGCGCTAATCATTTACCGCAGCGCAGCGAGCATGAGGAGCGTGTCGATCGCAAATTGATCGAACACAGCCTGCAGATCAATGCTGGCGAAAAAGAAGTGCTCGAACTGCCACAGCGACGAATCAAGGTACTCGATCAACATCGTTATGAAGTGACTGATTTCGAAGTAACACGTCATTACGATCGGTATACGCCTTATCAGCCCTGGCGGGAGCTTTATGAGGTTCCGCTGGGAGCTGTAACACTCGTGGCAGGCATAGGCGCCAATATTCTCAATGTGCCTCTTCTTGGCAGTCTTCCTGAAAGCGCAACCCATGGACTGGTCGTCTATGGGCTGGACGGCCTTAACCCGTTCATGAACGTGGCGTCCAATGGGCGCTCCGAGCAGAACCTGGCCAGCATTGATGAAAAGCAGCTCGATAAACGCGTCGAATACACCAGCCTTCCCTGGGCTGAGCGCCCCGTTGAAGTCAAGGCGGGCAAGGCTCGATATGAGCTGCTGACCGACCAAAACGGCTTTTTGCGTCTGAACCTGCTGGAAGACCCTTTTGCAGGTCATGACATCAGCGGCATTGGCAAGCTGGACATCACGGTTATCGACCCTGAAGACCAGACCAAAGCCGAGCGCACGTTAACGGTAAGCCGCAGCCTGCGTAGCAAACTTCTGGAGGCCCATGAGCTTATTTACGATGATCTTGAAGAGGACGATGTGACTCGCTGGGTTCATCGTGTAAAGCGCTTGTCTGAACTAGGCCTGGAGGAAGAATCCAGCGAACTGGAACAGAACCTGATCGAGCTGACCCACAATGATCCGGAGCTGCAAAATGAGTTTGTCACTGCATTAGCCAAAGCAACCGGAACACCCAAGACCATCAGCCAGTAAGCATCTATATGGCTGTTAGCGCCATACTGTAAAGTTACCAAGCCCCAATAGCGCATGATCCTGAACCAGGACTTGATTGACATTCGCCTGTGCGGGGCCATGACGAAGCCATGCCAGAAACTGCTCCAGCGCTTCTGGCTCGCCTTCACATTTTATCTCGACACGCCCATCGTCCAGGTTTCTTACCCACCCTGTGATACCTAGGCGCTCTGCCTCTTCCCGGGCACTTTCTCGATAACGGACGCCCTGTACCCGTCCGTCGACGTGGATATGCCTTGCCTGACTGCTCATGGTGACTGCTTCTCCAGCTCAGCGATACGTGCCTGTATGACCGCAGCCGTTTGCTCCCCTACAAGCCTTTCCCTGAAACGGCCTTGGGGGTCAACAAGATAGGTGGCTGGCAGGACGTTGCTGACCGGCAGATCGAAATGCTTGGCAGGATCCTTTTGGAAGACGGCGTATTGAATACCCATCGTTTCTGCACTCTTACGCAGTGCATCGTCCTGCTGGTGATCGTAGTTAACGCCTAGCACCCTTATCTCAGCATTGGCTTTGGCCAAGGCATTGAGCTGGGGGATTTCCTTGTGACAGGGTCCGCACCACTCTGCCCAATAATTAATGACCAACCACCGCCCGTCCAGCTGAGCGTTATCGATTTTATGGCCATACTGGTCATTTCCGTAATCCGGCGTACAGGCTGCCAACAAGAAACTGACGGCAAGCAGGCCGCCACGTAACGCTTTAGTAATCATGTTGACTCCATGGAAGATACTGGTTTGGCTTCAGGTTTCAGCCACTTGGCGAGACTGCCGCCCAGAAGTTGCTCACGTTGCTCATGAAGCTGTTTAAGCGCTTCAATCAGAGGAGGATACCAGTCACCTGTACAGCGCTCGACCTCAGGAAGACGATCGATTTCTGGTAGATGCCATGGGCTCTTTTCCATCAATTGCGTCAGGGTGAATGTGTTGAGATCCCGGCAGAGCACCCATCTTCCACTACTGGTGTGGCACACCAGTTTCTCTTTCTTGAGAAAGTCCAGAATGGGTTGCCATTGATCCTCAGGCAACTTCCAGCCGCTTTTCTGGAGCTCGACAAGATCGAGCGAGGCGCCTGTCTGTTGCCGATCCAGAAAGACACGAAGCACGCCCAGCAAGACAAGAAACGTAGGGATTGGCTGTCGGCGCCACTGCTTGGAGGAAGAAAGGTTGCACACCAACTCAGCGCCAAAAAGAACGATCAGCCAGGAGACGTAAATCCAGACCAGAAAAAGCGGAATGGTCGCAAAAGCGCCGTAGATCAGCTTGTAGCCCGGAAAAAACATGACATACAAGCCAAACAATGACTTGGCCGCCTCGAATAGCACTGACGTAAAGATACCCCCAACCAACGCATGCTTGAGCGGAACACGCGTGTTTGGTACTGCGGCATAGAGCAAAGTGAAGGCAGCCATGCTGAAGAAGAGCGGCATGAACTTGAGCAGCACGGCCGTTCCCATGACCGCATACCGACCGGACATCATGGACAGCGACGCGATATACGTACTGATTGCAAAGCCTGCGCCTAACAAAAGAGGCCCCAGACTGAGGATTGCCCAATACAGGAGAAAACTGGACATGCCTCGACGAGGTTGGGAAACCCGCCAGATGTCATTGAAGGTTTTTTCAATGGTCACCAGCATGGTGAGGGACGTTACTGCCAGCAGCGCGACGCCTAGCCATGTCAAGTGGCGGGCCTGCTCGATAAATCCACGCAGGTGCTCCTCCAAGGTCTCGCCGGTCGAAGGGACGAAGTTATGAAAGATGAATATCTGAATCTGCTCTTCTGTTCCCTGAAAGGCGGGAATGGCAGAGAGCATGGCAAAGGTCACCGTCATGATGGGAACAACGGCAAACAGGGTGGTGTAGGTCAAGGCCGCCGCGTTGTTGGGCGCTCGATCGCCAAGAAAGCGTTTGACCAGGAAACGGCCCCATTCAAATGTGTCGCTCAGGCGCTGACGCATTCTATTTCCTCAACCATGCGTGAATCGTCTTGAATCCAATTACCCGGCACAATGCTCGTTCAGACCACCGGAGGCCCGTTAGAATAGCTGTCACCTCCACAACGATGCGACCTTTTCAATGAGCGAATCGATACTCTTCCACAATCCTCGTTGCTCCAAGTCCCGCAGCGCACTCGAATTGCTGCAGGAAAAAAAGCTGGACCTGCATGTGGTTCGCTACCTTGAAACGCCCCCTACCGCCGCAGACCTCAAGGATATTCTGCTTAAACTGGGCATCCCGGCTCGTCAGCTTCTGCGTACCGGCGAAGAGGAATACAAAGCGCTAGGCCTGGCGGATGAAACTCTTTCTGAAGACAGACTGATTGAAGCCATGGCGAGTCATCCGAAACTGATTGAACGCCCCATTTTCATCGTAGGCGACAAGGCGGTCATTGGCCGTCCGCCAGAAAAGGTTCTGGAGATACTGCCATGAGTGCTTCCTATATCCTGGTGCTTTATTACAGCCGACATGGTGCTACAGCCCAGATGGCTCAGCAGATTGCCCGAGGTGTAGAAATGGGTGGCCTGGAGGCACGTATCAGGACCGTTCCGAGTGTGTCGACAGTATGTGAGGCAACCGCACCAGAAATCCCAGAGGAAGGCGCGCTATATGCCAGCCTTGATGATCTGCGGCATTGTAGCGGCCTGGCCTTGGGCAGCCCTACGCGGTACGGCAACATGGCGGCGGCGCTGAAGTACTTTTTGGATGGCACAAACAGCTTATGGCTGACAGGCGAATTGGTAGGAAAGCCGGCCGCGGTCTTTACTTCCACTGCAAGTCTGCACGGTGGTCAGGAAAGCACGCTGCTCTCCATGCTGCTGCCTCTGCTCCATCACGGCATGCTGGTAACCGGATTGCCGTACAGCGAAAGCGCCCTGCTTGAAACCAAAGGTGGCGGCACACCTTATGGTGCCAGCCACTTTGCCGGAACCGATGGCAAGCGGGCCTTGGATGAACATGAAATCACGCTGTGCCGTGCGCTAGGCAAGCGCCTTGCAACCACAGCCCTGCAACTGGAGTCGCGCCGCTGAAGTGCTTAGCTACAGCGCCGTAAACAGGTAGCGGCTCACCAATCCATGATTTCCTTGACGAACGGAATGGTGAGCTTGCGCCGCGCCTGCAAGGAGGCGTGATCCAGACGCTCAAGCACATCAAACAAGGAGTTCATGCTCCGTGAGCCACGCGTCAGGATATAGCGTCCCACTTCTTCGTTCAGATGCAGACCCCGTCGAGAGGCGCGCAGCTGCAGCGCGCGCAGCTTGTCTTCATCAGACAGCGGCTGAAGCTGGAAGACCAATGCCATGGTAAGCCGTGATTTGAGATCCGGAAGCTTGATAGGCAATGACCGTGGAGGCTTGGAGCCAGACAGCAAGAGCCGCTTTCCAGCATCCCGCACACGATTGAAGAGATGAAACATCGCCTCTTCCCATTCTCGCTTGCCTGCCAGGGCATCCAGATCATCCAGGCAAACCAGCTCGCACTGTTCGAGATTTTCAAACAGTGCGGTTCCATACCCGGAAAGCTCGGCCATTGGCAGATAAACGGCTTGCTCACCCATCTGATAAAACCGCAGGCAGGCAGCCTGCATCAAATGGCTACGCCCGGCGCCTTCCGTTCCCCAGAGGTAGATAAGGCTTTCAGCCCAACCTGCGTCCAGCTCGCATAGGCGCTCGACATAACCCAGCGCCGCCGCATTTGCACCGGGATAATAATTGGCAAAGGTAGCGTCATCGCGTAGACGCACACCCAAGGGTAACTGTATCGGTTTCATGCCGTGTCTGGCGGCTCGCTGGATTCAGGTCGACCGGGTTTGGAGTAAAGGTCGGAAAGTTTATACAAATCATGGATATGACGCAGCAGAACCATCAAGACGGCGGCTACGGGTAATGCGAGAAGAATACCGCTGAAACCAAACAGTTGACCACCCGCCAGAACGGCAAAGATGACCGCAACGGGATGCAGGCCAATACGATCACCCACCAGAAGCGGTGTCAGCACCATGCCTTCGATCATTTGTCCGAAGACAAATACCGCGAGAATGCCCAGCAGCGGATACCAATCAAGGCCAAACTGGAAGAATCCAGCAGCCATGGCTGCCGTGATGCCAACCGCAAATCCCATATACGGGACAATGCTGGCCAGTCCCGCCAGCAGACCAATCAACAGGCCCAGCTCAAGCCCTACCAGCATCAGCCCACCGGCATAGATGATTCCAAGGCCAAGCATGACCATCAACTGCCCGCGCAGGAAGGCGCCCAGCACCTCATGACAGTCACCCAGCAGCCGAGCCACCAAACCTTCGTGTCGACGCGGGAGCAGGCCCCTGAGCTTGCCAACCATGACATCCCAGTCGCGTAACAGATAAAAGCTTACGACCGGGATCAACAACGTGTTTCCGATCCAGGCCAGTAAAGCAAGACTGGAAGACGTTGCCTGGGCAAGAACGATACCGACGATATCACCGGTACGATCCAGATGGCTGGTCAGCACCGCCTTGATACGATCGAAGCGCCAGAAGCTGTCTGCAAGACCGAATTTGATCTGAATCCATGGCAATGCGGTGAACTGGAGCCAGTCGAGTATGGCAGGCATCAACTCGTAGAGACGGATGAACTGCCTGACCAGCATGGGCACGATGACAAGCAGCATGCCCAGCAGAACCAGCAGGAAGGCCAGATATACCGTAAGCACGGCCAATGTGCGGGAGAGCCCCAGTCGCTCCAGCCGATCTACCAATGGATCACCCAGGTAGGCCAGTAACATGCTGATCAGAAAGGGAGACAGAATAGGCTGCACCGAGTGCAGCAGCCACAGCAAAACGGCCAGTCCGCCAATGACATACCAGCGGCGTGTCGTCATGTTCGTTTCTCGCTAAATAATTTGTGCATAAAGAAAGCCGCTAGGCGAAGGCCAGGCGGCTTGGGAGTGTCTGATGATCGGCCTGCGGTAAGGTCTCTCTTTAGCGGACCCGATCAACGCCAGCGATAATAGAGTACCTGTTGTGCTGGCGCAGGTGCGGGCGGCTGTGAAGCGCCTGGTGCAGCTTGGGTGTCCGGTGCCGCAACGGGCGCGTTGGCATCGACCGGTGCAGAAGATTGCTCCAGATCGGCCAGGCCTAACTGTGCATGAAGTTGATCCGGGTTAGCGGTCAGCTGATAGCGAAGCTGTCCATTCTCTGCCTTGAGCAACCGAGCACCCATGGGCTCCAGCAGCTTTTGCAGCTGAGAGTAGCGCTCGAAATTGGCCCCATCTACTACCAGTGTCAGTGCTTGTGTAGAACCTGGCTTGGTAATGAACTGCTTGGCCAGACGTGTACTTAGCTCATGCATGATGGTATTGGCCAGGGCATCCAGATCGGCTCCCTGCGCATTGCCCTGGGCCGAGTTGGTCCCCTGCCACATCCGCCATTGAGCCTGCCAGGAACTACCCGATTGCCTGGCATGAACCGCCAGCAATACATCACTGCTATAACGCTTAGAAGCCTCACGCAGGGCATCTGGCTTGCCAGAATCAATATTTTCGGCAGTACCGACCAGCTGTTCACTGAGGTCTGCCAAGGGCAGGACGAGCGGCAGGCCACTGTCCTGAGCGGCCCTTTGCAAAGGAGCTGCCGCTGGTTGGCTGTCACCCACCAGGGCACTACCACCATCAGAATCGTTCAACCACCACGTCATCACAGAGGGGCGATTGGCTCCCCAGATAGGCAGCCCCGCCTGCGTCAGGGTACGGTTGACGGATGCAGGATCGAAATTGACGACCAGCACGGCTGGCGGGCCGGCATCGTAACTGTACTGGGTAATTAGTTGCTGAGGGCTTTTTACCGACTCGGATAAGGCAGGGCTCTGAGCGGCATTCGCATCGCCAGTCAAACGAACCACCAGATCCTGCAGGGCACGCCCCAGCGCAGCGTCGCGCTCTGAGGGCTGCTGGGAGGCAACGGGCTCGCGCACCTGATAAAGGCCTTCCACCAAGGCTGCTGAAGCAGACTGGCTCAGCAAGGGTAGGCAGAGCGTAAGCAGAAAGGCAAAACGACGCATGTAGAGTCTCGGCAAGCAGGAACGAAGAGGCATACCTTAAAAGGCGCCCTGCCCGTCGGCAAGCCTGAGGGCAGGTTATGTGCAGCATCACGGTGAAATCAGACCGCGCTTTATGCCAAAAGGCTCCTTTATGACTGAATAAAAGCTGAATAAGCCTGACAAGGCCATTCGATGACCAACAGTGCCTCGTCAGGAAGCGCCGTTTCCCGATTGCTTCTGGTAAAATCGCCGCCTCTCAAAAGCTGTGCCCGCGGCATAGCCTGTTTCGCAGCATTTTTAAAAGGCCTGGATTCATGAGCAAGCAACCCTCGTTGAGCTACAAGGACGCCGGAGTGGATATCGACGCAGGCGAAGCCCTGGTTGAACGTATCAAAGGCGTCGCCAAGCGTACTGCCCGCCCGGAAGTCATGGGCGGCCTCGGTGGTTTTGGCGCCCTCTGTGAAATCCCGGCCGGTTACAAGCAGCCGGTTCTGGTTTCAGGTACGGACGGTGTCGGCACCAAGCTTCGTCTGGCAATGAATCTGAAAAAGCATGACAGCATTGGTATCGACCTTGTTGCCATGTGTGTAAATGACCTGGTTGTCTGTGGCGCCGAGCCACTCTTCTTCCTGGACTACTATGCCACCGGCAAACTGAACGTTGATGTCGCGGCTCAGGTAGTGACCGGTATCGGCGAAGGCTGTGAACAGGCCGGATGCTCGCTGGTAGGGGGTGAGACCGCCGAAATGCCCGGCATGTACGAGGGTGAAGACTACGATCTGGCTGGTTTCTGCGTAGGCGTGGTGGAAAAGGCCGAGATCATCGACGGCTCCAAGGTATCGACCGGCGATGCGCTGATCGCGCTGCCCTCCTCCGGCCCGCACTCCAATGGTTACTCCCTGATCCGCAAAATCATCGAAGTTGCAGGCGCGGATATCGAAAGCATCCAGCTCGACGGCAAACCTTTGACCGACCTTCTGATGGCGCCGACGCGTATCTATGTCAAACCCCTGCTCAAGCTGATCAAGGGCACCGGCGCCGTGAAAGCGATGGCCCACATTACTGGTGGCGGCCTGCTTGAAAACATTCCGCGCGTTCTGCCTGAAAACGCGCAGGCAGTCATCGACGTGGAGAGCTGGACACGTCCGGTTGTATTCGACTGGCTGCAACAGCAGGGCAACGTTGACGAGACAGAAATGCATCGCGTGCTGAATTGCGGTGTTGGCATGGTCATCTGCGTCGCGCAGGAGCACGTTGAGAAGGCGCTGAACACGTTGCGCGATGCGGGCGAGCAGCCTTGGGTAATCGGTCAGATCGCCGCCTGCGATGAAAGCGCTCCTCGCGTTGTACTGAACAACCTGAAGACACATTGATGCCTGCACGTTGTAATGTCGTGGTATTGATCTCAGGTGCCGGTAGCAACCTGCAGGCACTGATCGATGCCTCGACCAGCCCGGAGGCGCCCATCCAGATCCGCGCGGTGGTTTCCAACCGGGCGGATGCCTACGGATTGGAGCGTGCTCGCCAAGCGGGCATCGAGGCGCAGGTCCTTGACCATACACAGTTCGCTGATCGGGAGGCGTTCGACGCTGCCCTCGTCGAGCTGGTTGATCGCTTTGAACCAGACCTCTTGGTCCTGGCCGGCTTCATGCGTATCCTGACGGAGCGCTTCGTGACCCATTACCGAGGCCGGCTGCTCAATATTCACCCTTCCCTGTTGCCACGCTATACCGGTCTGCGTACGCATCAACGTGCGCTGGATGCAGGCGATCTGGAGCATGGCTGCAGTGTTCACTTTGTTACGGAAGAGCTTGATGGCGGCCCGGTTGTTGTACAGGCCGTCGTTCCCATTCATCCTGGTGACACAGCGGAAACCCTGGCCCAGCGCGTTCACGGACAGGAACACGTAATTTATCCTCTGGCTGTCAGCTGGTTCGCCCAAGGGCGCTTACGGCTGACTGAGCGAGGCGCTGAACTGGATGCCCAGCCGTTGCCGGCTACCGGACATGTCATTCGATCCTAGGAGAAATATCCCATGCGACGATTGTTGTGCCTGATCGCATTTGCGCTGGCCCTGCCCGCCCATGCGTTCGACCTTAAACCCTTTGATGCCAGCTATACCGCCGACTGGAAGCAAATGCCCATGAGTGGCTCAGCTGAGCGGCACCTGACAAAACAGCAGGATGGCAATTGGAAACTTGAATTCAGTGCCTCCATGCTGGTGGCGGGCCTGACCGAAGCCAGTACGTTCCGCTATGAAGGCGACACGTTCCTGCCCACGAGCTATAGCTATTCACGCCATGGCCTGGGTAAAAGCCGTGAAAGCAAGCTGACCTTTGACTGGACCGCGAAGAAAGTCACCGGCACTGAAAAAGGCGACTCGGTCAACCTGCCGCTGGACCGTGGTCTGGTGGACAAGTCCACTTACCAGCTGCTCTTGCAGCATGATGTGGCAGACGGCAAGAAAAGCATGAGCTACCAGGTGGTCGATGGTGATGAGATCGATACTTACGACTTTCGCGTAATTGGCGAGGAGCGCGTGCGCACCAAGGTGGGTCTGGTTGATGCCATCAAGGTCGAGCGTGTTCGAGATCCCACCAAGAGCAACCGTAAGACTGAACTGTGGTTTGCGAAGAACTGGGATTACCTGCTGGTCCGCCTGTATCAGATGGAAACCGATGGCAAGGAATACCAGATCATGCTGGAAGACGGCTCTGTTGATGGCAAGCCGGTAAAAGGTCAGCAAGGCTAAATCGCCTGGTACCTCTAAAACGCGTCTTATCGAGAGGTAAGACGCGTTTTTTATTGCCTGTGTTTTTGCAAAAGAACGTGCCGCCTGTTGAACCTGCGACATATTGTCGCTATAAATGTAACAGATTATTGCAAACAATCAGCTTGGTCTCTTTTCCTGATTGATCAATGATCGAGTTGTTAGCTGCCTTGCGTGCCCTTTTAACCAAGGAGAAAGACAATGACCGTTACAGTGACTGAACGCGACGAAAACCATATGTCTCAAGAAGCCCGTTCACTGGGTTTATCTGTCTGGGACGTTCACCAGGAAGGCCATTTAGTCGGTATTTATCATTCCGAGGCCGATGCGGTCGCGTATAAAGCGCAGATCGAAGAAGAAAGTCAGCGTTGATTTAAAGCAGTATCCATAAAAAAGCCCGCCTGTCAGAGGCGGGCTTTTTTGATCAGTCGTTTTATTCGAAAACCTTATCCAGGGTAATTGGCAGATCGCGAATACGCTTGCCTGTTGCGTGATAAACCGCGTTGGCGATGGCCGCCGCAACCCCTACAATACCGATCTCGCCTATCCCTTTTGCGCCGAGCGGATTGACAATCTCGTCGTGCTCTTCGACAAAGATGACATCCAGATCATGCACATCGGCGTTTACCGGAAAATGGTATTCGGCAATGTTGTGGTTCATCCAGCGAGCCAGATCCTTATCAAGCATCCCCTCTTCCTGCATGGCCATGCCAATCCCCCAGACCATTCCGCCCAGGATCTGGTTTCGTCCTGGCTTGAGACTCAAGACGCGCCCCGCTGCAATGGCACTGACCATCCGGCTGACCTGAATCGTACCGAAGTCTTCGTCAACCTTGACCTCCACAAACACTGCAGAGTGGGTAGCCGTTGTGTAATCGTCCCGCTCCTTCTTAGGCGAGGCACTGGCGGAAGCCTCCATGCTTGGCGTCCCCCCCTTTTTCAAGAGATCAGCGATCTTGATTCGCTCGGCAGGTGCGGACTTGATGCAAATTTCACCATTTTCGAAAACGACGTCGGTCAACTCAAGGTTGCTGAAAGGCGATTGATCCTCTTCCTTGGCTTGATCGAGCAGTTGCTGTTGAAGGGTTTCGCATGCCTGCTTAACGGCAGAGCCAACAGAAGAAACGGTAAACGATCCCCCTTCCAGAGGCGCCTTGGGCAAAGTCGAGTCGCCCAATCTGAATGTGACCTTTTCCAGAGGCAGGCCGAAAAGTTCCGCTGCGATCTGGCTCATGACGGTATAGGTACCCGTACCGATATCAGCTGTAGCGCTGGAGACGACCAAGCTACCGTCGATGTTGATCACTGCCTTGGCACTGGCGGGATTCTGCATGGCCTCCCAGACACCGGTTGCCATTCCCCACCCTACCAGCTGCTTGCCATCGCGCATTGAGCGTGGTTCGTGACTACGCTTGGACCAGCCAAACCGTTCGGCACCCTGGCGGTAGCATTCGAGCAACTCCTTGCTTGAGTAAGGCTTGTTGGAGGCAGGATCGACATCCGTGAAGTTGCGAATACGAAACTCCAATGGATCAATGTTGGCCGCGTAGGCCAGCTCGTCCATCGCGGATTCAAGGCCATAGACACCTAGCACAGCGCCCGGTGCACGCATGTCCAGCGGTGTATAGAGGTCAAGGGGAGCCAGCTTGTAATCCAGTCGCACGTTGGGGCATCCATAGAGCGAAGCGGACCAGACCACGACCATCTCAGTGAAGTCTTCAAAGCTTGAAGTCTCGCCTACTACTTCGTGGATAGTCGAAACCAGCTTGCCTTCCTGATCACACGCCAGCCGGAAATGCTGGATGGTTTCCGGGCGATGACCGAACGAGAACATTTGCTCGCGGGACAGCACTACACGAACGGAACGCTTGAGCTTAAGCGCCGCCATGGTCGCCAGTACCAGTTGATACTGTGGACGCAAACCAGAACCAAAGGCGCCACCCACAAAGGGTGTTACGACACGTACATCTCCATCAGGCAGGCCGAAGATGTTGGAAATGAACTGAGCGCTGTTCTGTACGCCCTGCGTCTTGTCATGGACGGTCAACTTGCCATCCGTGTTGTAAATGACCGTAGAGGCATGCATCTCCATCGGATTATGAAACTCGGCGGCCGAATGGTATTCCGCCTCGATCTTCACTGGTGCACTCGCCCAGGCGCTATCGGCATCGCCTCGATCTGGCGGCATGGGCGTAGGCGCCTTATGGGCATTGCCACGCTGAGCGTAGATGTCAGCCTGATGCGGCTCGGTATCGTAATCCACTCGAATCAGCGAAGCCGCATAGCGAGCAGTTTCGAAGCTTTCTGCCACCACCAGCGCAACCGGCTGCATGTTGAACAGGACTCGGTCGTTATAGAGAGGACGAAAGTGCTTGCCATCTGCGGCGTCCATATCGGTGTAGCTTTCGTTATACGATGCCACCTCGGGACGGTTTTCATGGGTAATGACATCCAGAACACCCGGAACACTGAGCGCTGCCTGGGTATCGATGCTCAGGATGCGGCCCTTGGCTACCGAGCTGTTGACGACATAACCGGTGCAGAGGTCGGCTGTACCGAACTCACCGGCATAAAGGGCTTTGCCAGTTACCTTGAGTGGCCCATCGACCCGAGAAACGGCCTTTCCTAGATAAGCTGTCATTTGGCATTTACTCCTGAAGCAGCCTCGCTCAAGGCACGCACAATGGCGCGCTTGGCCAATTCGATCTTGAAGCTGTTGTGCTCGAACCCCTGGGCTCCCTGCATGAGCAATTCTGCAGCTGCCCGAAAGTTCTCTTCGGTAGCCGGCTTGCCTGCCAGCAATGCTTCAGCCTCAGGTTTACGCCAGGGTTTATGGGCCACACCTCCCAAGGCAATACGGGCTGTGCCTACGTTGCCGCCGTTGAGTTCCAGCGCCGCTGCAACCGAGACAAGCGCAAAAGCATAGGACGCTCGGTCACGGATCTTGACGTAGGCGTAGTTCTCGGCAAATCCTCTGGGAGGCAGCTCGACAGCAGTAATGAGTTCATGCTGCCCCAGATTGATGTCCAGATGCGGTGTATCACCAGGCAAACGGTGAAACTCGCTCATCGGAATCACGCGATCACCCTCAGGCCCTGACACATGAACCGAGGCCTCCAACGCAGCCAACGCAACGGCCATGTCGGATGGATGGACGGCGATACACTGATCGCTGTGCCCCAGAACGGCATGGATGCGGTTCTGGCCCTTGAGTGCCCCGCAGCCTGAGCCCGGCTCGCGCTTATTGCAGGGCGTGCCGATATCGTAGAAGTAATAACAACGCGTGCGCTGCAGCAGATTGCCCCCGGTGGACGCCATGTTGCGCAGCTGGGCCGAGGCACCCGCCAGAATGGCTTGAGAGAGCAAGGGATACACTCGCTCGACATCAGGATGGTAGGCAACCGTCGAGTTCTTGACCAACGCCCCGATATGCAAGCCCCCGGCCTGCGTCGTTTCGATCTCGCGCAAGGGCAACGCATTGATATCGACCAGCTGGTCAGGGCGTGCCACGTTTTCCTTCATCAGGTCGAGCAGGTTGGTCCCACCGGCGATGAACCGCCCCGTGTCACTTAACTGCTGGATGGCATCGGTGACTTGCTGGGGTTTTGAATAACTGAAGCGATTCATTCCCGTGGCCCTCCCTTGCAGGCAGGCATGGCCTGCTCGATAGCCGCCAGAATGTTGTTGTAAGCACCGCAACGGCACAGGTTTCCGCTCATTTGCTCACGAATCTCATCACGCGTCTGCGCCTTGCCTTCCTTGATCATGCCAATGGCAGAACAGATCTGCCCCGGTGTGCAATAACCGCACTGGAAGGCATCTTGCTCAACGAAGGCTGCCTGCATGGGATGTAACTCATCGCCGTTGGCCAGGCCTTCGATAGTTGTGATTTCAGCGCCGTCCTGCATGACGGCCAGACTCAGGCAGGAGTTGATGCGGGTTCCGTTGACCAACAGGGTACAGGCACCACACTGTCCATGGTCGCATCCTTTCTTCGTACCGGTCATGTCCAGGTGTTCGCGTAGCAGATCAAGCAATGTCGTCCAGGGCTCGACGGCCAGCTCATGCTGTTTACCGTTGATGATCAGGGAAATCGTATGGGTATCAGCACCGGCGTCGGGCCGAAGCTGGCGAGCAGGAGTCGCATTCATAAAGGCCTCACGGTCGTAAAGGGGAGTGATCTGAGGTCACTCTTTTTTTCATGAAAGGCATCGATTGGATGTCTATTTCAGGAATACGACTGAAAGCTTCCGTCAAGGGTTCAGCACAAACCCATGGCAAGATGTGATGGAGGACTCAGTGCGATGCTCGACCAGAAACCGTTATTCACTACAGATATAAAAGGCTTCGCCTGAAGGCTCGGTTTTTGCACAGCCTTCATGGTGTTTGAGCGGTACGTGAAGGCAGTGAGGAAAAGCACTATGGCAATGAGTCCCTTGCAATCCATTGCACAAGCGTTCGAGGCGGATTTCAGTATCAATTTTCTGATCGAAAATCTGGAAGGCAGCGTCACGCTGGTACTGACCGACCAGAAAGGCTCGAAAATCCGCCGAATCATCACAGCGGAACAACTGGCAGACCCGGCAAGGGTTCAGCGCGTAATCGACACCATACGGTTTGGGCTGGCCATTGACGCAGGCCAAGGGATCTCGGTGATGAAAGCGCTTTCGGAGCCGGCCAATGATCAGGCACTTACGCCATCAATTGGCCGGCAAGGTGCGGCTTCCGATGGCACTGCCTAGGTGCGCCGTTGACCCACGACGGCGCACGGAACGTGCTATCAAAAGGGTGTCAGCAACGCCTCTGCAACGGTGTCGCGTTGTTCCTTACCCACAAGCTGATTGACCAGTTCAAGAGCAAACAGCTGGGCTGTACCGGGGCCTTGGCTAGTGACACAACGGCCATCCACTACGACGGGCTCGTTGACATATTGCCCTTGCTCGAGTTGCTCGATAAAGCTTGGGTAGCAGGTTATACGCTTACCCTCGACCAACCCCCAGGGTTCGAGAATGACAGCAGGCGCAGCGCAAATCGCTCCGTAGAGTCTGCCCTGTTCTACATGCCGTCGCATGAAATGGCGCAGCGCCGTGCAGTCGGCCAACCGTTGAGCGCCTGGCATGCCACCAGGCAAGACAATAAGATCAAAGCTCATGGCCTGCACTTCCAGTAAGGTCACATCGCTCATCAAGCGGGTACCTTTGGCCAGCGTAATCTGGCGACGCGCCTCGATACTGGTTACCAGTACCTCGATGCCAGCACGACGCAGTACATCGATCAGCGTAACGGTTTCGATATCCTCATTACCGTCCGCAACGGCAAGCAAAGCGCGAATCATGGAACCTCCTGCTGTCAGACACGCATACCTTAGTGCAAAGCATAGGTTCTAAAAACAACAAACGGTTCAGTTTGTTACCTTCGTTGAGGAGATCGGCAGGAATGGAATCAATCGCTGCCATTCATAATGCAGCTAAACTCGCCATTCCAGAGCGTCCGGCAAAAGTCGAGCCTTGTTTGTACTACTCGCAAGATAAGTCGGCCCACTGCAACGACATACTCCTTCCTGCTCGCCTGTCATAAGCAAAGTTTGTGAATATCATTGTGCCTTAATATTATGGGCTGGTATTACTTTGCTTTAAGAGAAAAGGCGTCGTAGGCTCTGCCGTGACGCCCCAGTTCAACAGGTAAGTTGGTTATTTATGGTGACCCTGTAGGTTACAAGGTCACTTAAACGCCGGCTTGATGCAGCGTTCTGGATGTTTTACGACCACGCAAGCTGGGCGACCATAGCCCCAGACGCGCCTGAAGTTGCTCGATACGTGCCAGCGCCTCAGCGTATGACTCGTTCAGTCCTTCGATAGTGTGCTTCTGCTGCTCAAGCTCTTTACGCAGCAGTTCATTTTCCTGGCGCAGGTTCAGTTCAAGCAGGATTTCATCAGAGTGGAAAAGATCATTCTGCATTACGAACACCCTTGATACTGTACACACATACAGTAACTCAAAACTCCTCCTTGACAAATCAAAACCCGACCAAATGCACCTGTTTTTGAAGGGCAAAACCTCAGCAATGGCGCGGCCTCCAGCCCTCCTGACAACCCCAGTTGAATAAACGAGCAAACAAACCGAAAAAGAGGCATTTGAAATCAAACAGATAGCTATATTTTCTCGGAATTTCATTAACACTTATCAGCCGCTTCGCTGAAATTAACCGTTTTCTCTTCTTTTCCAATCTTATTGGCTATACCCCGTCCTTAACGATATCTGTAGGATGCTGTTGATCCATTTCCTGATGCCTTTCTCATGTCTTATTCCAAACGCCAGTCGACTTCTGTAGCCCTGCTGGTAGCTGCCACCTTTTTCATGGAAAACCTGGACGCTACCGTGATCGCAACGGCACTTCCACAAATGGGAGAGTCCTTTCGGCGTTCGGCTGTCGATCTTAACGTTGGGATCAGTGCCTACATTCTGGCGCTTGCTGTGTTCATTCCTATCAGCGGATGGATTGCGGACCGCTTTGGTGCCCGCCGTGTCTTTGCGAGCGCTATAGGCTTCTTCACACTGGCCTCGCTGCTATGCGGCATTGCTCAGACACTTGAGCAATTCATTGCCGCCCGGGTGTTGCAAGGCATTGGCGGTGCCATGATGGTGCCCGTAGGCCGTCTGGTAGTGTTGCGCATCACTGAAAAGAAGGATCTGGTCAGAGCCATTGCCTTTATTACCTGGCCTGGCTTGATCGCACCTGTACTAGGCCCTCCGCTAGGTGGACTGATTACCACCTATACGTCTTGGCGCTGGATTTTCTACCTTAACCTGCCCCTGGGGCTGATCGCCCTTATTCTGGCCCTACGAATGATTCCGACCGGCACCGAAACGCGCCGGGCACCACTTGATTGGTTTGGCTTTCTATTAGTAAGCGGTGCCTGCCTTACGCTTATGTTCGGCATGGAGCAAATCGGTCAAGGTCACGATACGCTGGGCAGTAATCTGGTATGGATACTGGCAGGCCTCATGCTGGGTGGATTGGCCGTCTGGCATATGCGCCAGCAGGAACATCCACTGATCGACCTTTCGAACCTCGGCATTCAGACCTACCGCGTGTCGCTGTATGGCGGCACTCTGTTTCGTATCAGCATCAACACCGCACCCTTTCTGCTGCCATTGATGTTCCAGCTGTGCTTTGGCTTCAATGCGTTTCATGCTGGTCTGATTCTACTAGCGCTGTTTGCCGGAAACCTGTTCATGAAGGTGTTTACCACACCGGTCATGCGTCTGTTCGGTCTGCGGCGAACCCTGATCGTCAACGGTCTGGTTTGCGCCGTGACGCTTCTGCTCTGCGCTCTGCTGTCCGAGCGCTGGCCCCTGCCCGCTATTCTGACCCTGCTATTCGTAAGCGGCATGGCACGCTCACTGCAATTTACCGCCAACAATACACTTGCCTTTGCCGACGTCCCCAAGCCCAGGATGAGCGACGCCTCCACCCTGTTCAGTACGGTATTTCAACTCTCGACCGGTATTGGCGTGGCTATTGGCGCATTGGCGCTCAGGGCCTCCATGGAGTGGAACGATCATGCCACAGCGCAGCTTACCGATTTCCACACGGCCTTCATCGTCATTGGCGTAATAGGCTTGTTAAGCGTGATAGACAGCCTTGGACTGGCCCGCAATGCAGGGAATGCCGTTACGGGACATCAACCACGCCACGTCCGCTGAACAGGCGTTAGACGTCGGCCCATTGCCGGAGCAGGTTGTGATAGGTTCCGGTCAGTGCAAGCAGGGCCTCGTGATCAGGCACATCGCGGGTAAGACGCTGTATGGCCTGATCCAGGTCATACAACAAGCGGCGATGACCATCATCACGCACTAGGCTTTGAGTCCAGAAAAAACTGGCGATACGTGCGCCGCATGTCACCGGCGCAACCCGATGAAGACTCGTAGCAGGATAGATGACCATGTCACCTGCAGGAAGCTTGACCTGCTGCTCGCCATAGGTGTCCTGAATAATCAGCTCACCGCCATCGTAGGTATCGGGCGAAGAGAAGAAAAGTGTCGCAGAGACATCCGTACGGACCCGCTCAGGATGCCCTTTCAATGCGCGGATGGCGTTATCGATATGAAATCCGAAAGACCCGCCTTCTCTATAACAGTTGAACAACGGAGGAAACACCTTTCGTGGCAAGACTGCCGACACGAAAACAGGGTGGTGGCTCAGACGCTGAACGATCTGATTGCCCAGCTCGATAGAGACCGGGTCATCCTCGGGTAATTGAATATTGTGCTTGGCTCTGGCGGACTGATGACCTGCCGTTACCTTTCCGTCTCCCCATTTCGCCTGCCGCAACACATGTTCGATGTCACATGCCTCTTCGGGCGAAAATACGCCGGGGATATGTACGAGCATAAAATCTTCCTTTAGATGTCAGGGCACAGCGAGGGTGACGATGAAAAGCCTTTCTTGCCGGAAGACATCGCTGGCAAAGGTTCCTGCATTCGGGCGTAGCGGCTATTGATTTCAGCTGCCAGCGCACGCAATGGCTCACTGTCGGAGACCGCCAGTGCCTCGGCTATTTTTTGTAGAAAGCCGGGTGTGGCCGTTCGCATGGCCTGCCTTAGCCACGATACCGCTTCATCCACCCGCCCCTGTCGGGTCAGTAGGGCTGCATGACTGCACTGTCCTCGAAAGTCGCCAGCCTGTGCGGCAGACAGATACCAGCGTGCAGCCTCTTCCATGTCCACGGGTACGCCCCAGCCTTCTTCATAAAAGCGTCCCACCAGGTTCATTGATTTGGCGTGGCCTTGTCTGGCTGCCTGGCGGTACAGCTCCAATGCGGCGGCGCGATCCCTGGGTACACCACGCCCCTGCGCCAGCAGGTTGGCATAATTGTAGAATCCCCAGTCGAGCCCAAGCTGCGCGGCTTGGGCATACGCCCGTGCGGCAGCTGCCAGATCTACAGCCGTCCCCCAGCCATGTTCCAGACAACGCCCCACCATGTTCATGGCATCCGCATGACCATGGTGGGCTGCAATACGGAACCACCGCAACGCCAACGCCTGGTCGCGCTGAATGCCGTTACCATCAAGCAGGATCTGCCCGAGACGCGCCTGCGCCTCGGGCAAACCACGTTCGGCCCCCTGCAGGAGGAACCGAGCAAGTCGCCGCGGATCCTCCAGCCCGTAACGCAGCAGGGAGTCAGTGCCCAATGAGGGGTGCCGCCCTGTCAAAAGCTGTACTCGGCTGTTAACTGAGCACCGCGTCCTTCCCCTGGAACACCGAAGCCACGGCCGTTGTACTGACGCCAGTAGTGCTTGTCGAACAGGTTGACGATGTTGAGGCGCAGGGCCAGATCAGAGGTCGCCTGCCAGTCCACCGCCGCGTTATGCACCACATAATCCGGCACCTTTACACGCTGTTCGCTGGTAATCGCCTGCGCACGGCCCAAGGCAATGTAGCGCTCCCCTACATAGTTGACGCCATAGCTGATCGTCACGTCATGCGGCAGAGCATAGCTGGTCCAGAGGCTGGCTGAATGGCGCGGCGTGTTGGGCAGCGAAATTCCCTCCTCACTGGCGTTGGGGTTGGCAAAGTCGGTGCTACTGTTAACCGAGCTGTAGCTGCGGATCTTGCTCTTCATATACGCGTATCCACCGAACACCGACCACTTGTCTGTGATGTTGCCGGAAGCACCCAGCTCAAGACCATCAACGCGATATTTTGAGCTGAAGACATTACCCAGCTCGTCGTCACTGTCATATTGCGTGCTTTCCAGATCCGTACGGAACAGGGCGGCCGTCAGTGACAATCGCTCGTGCATCAGATCCCACTTGGTCCCTACCTCATACGTCTTGCCCTTGGTAGGTGAAAGCCCCTCCTCTCCCAAGCTTCCAGTTGCGGCAATCTGAATAGAACCGGGCTGCTTGGCATTGCCATAGCTGACGTAGAACGTCCCGTTATCCACGGGCTTGTAGCTCAGAGCGCCACGGTAGCTGAAGAGCTTTTCCTTCTGGCTGACATTTGCTGCGTCCGTCCAGTTGCTCAGCGTACCGGTAGTCGTGTTCAGGGTGCGAGTGCGGTCACGCGTGGTACGTGCCTTCCAGTGATCCTGACGGGCCGAAACATCCAACTGCCATTGCGGTGAGAACTTCAGGGTATCAATCAGGTAATAGGCTTTGGTTTCCGACTCGGCGTTGATCTCGCCGGTGTAGGCGACCTCACGAGAACCAACGAACTTGGACGGCGGGTTGGCCGGATCAACGGCAAAGGTGTTGCCCTGGGCACCATAGCGCAGGCTGCCCGTCTTGTACCGAAGGTCTTCCCGCGTGTATTCCAGGCCTGTGACGAGAGTATGCTCGATACCCGCCGTATCGAAGCGCCAAGTCACGTTCGCCTGGTCACTCAGTGTCTGGTTGTCGGTATGCCGCGCCGGACCGCGCAAACGACGCAGGGAGCCATTTCCGCCAGCTTGAAGCGATAGGTCGCCTCCTGGAGTCGTTACCACGTAACTACGCTGGAGCTGGTTGAACGAGAGCTGGTTACTGAAGGAGACGTTGCTGTTGATGTCATGCTCGAATCGCCAGGTCGCGCGATCGATGCGGTTGTCTTCCTTATCCAGGTTGCGGTAGCCAAAATATCCATCCCACTTGACGCCCGGAACCCGGCTTGGGTGACCGCCACTCTGCCGGGGGTTCTTTCCGTCGTGCAGCGTTGGAATTCCGTAATCGTAATTACCGGTGTCTTCCAGATGTTCATACGTGAAGATATTGCGCGTGTCGGTATTGAGACCAAAAGCAAGCGAAGGTGCAATCCCCCACCGATCCCGCTCGATCCAGTCACGCCCGTTGATACCTGACTCATGCCCAACCAGATTCAACCGGAACGCAGTGCCGCTCTCCTCGTCGAGTACATGGTTGTTATCTAGGGTAAGCCGCTTGTAATCCGCTGTTCCAACACCCGCCGTTACGCGGTTGAACTCATGAAGGCTGGGGGTCTTGGTGACCATGTTGATCGCGCCCCCAATGACGCCCGCGCCCCAGGCCGAGGAGCTGGAGCCCTTGACGACTTCAACCTGCTCGGTATTGAACATTTCGGAGCGGGTGTAAAAGGCAGAGTCACGCACGCCATCCAGATAGACGTTCGACCCACCGTAGTTGCCGCTATTGAAGCCGCGGATATTGATGCTGTCCCCTACGCCACCTGCGCCTTCACCGGAGCTGAACGTAATACCAGGCACATTGGAGAGCACCTGCTCAAGCGTTTGGGCGTTCTGCTGCTCGATAACCGCCTGCGGCACGACCGTGATGCTTTGTGGGACGTCACGCAAGGGTTGCGTGTACTTGTCGGAGGACAGCGTTTGCGTCTGGTACTCCCCTTCGGCATCAGCTGTGACGGTCAGACTGTCCAGCTCCTGCGGTGCCTGCTCTGCGGTTTGTCCATGAGTCAGCCCCGATAAGGACGCCAGGGCCAAGCCAATGGACGTCTTGTAGGGAAGGCCGATTACCGAAGTATCTCTTTCTCGCATGACGAGCCCTTTTTTCACGTTATTTTCACAAATGTCAAAATTTCGTGAAATGATAATGATTATCAAGCGTTCACGCCAGTGCGGCTTCGTCTGCTTATCGCTTTCAGAAAGATCATGAACGGAAACATCGGCTTGGGGACCTGCTATCATGCGCGCCCTTCGCTGACTTCAACTTATTCGGAGCCTTTTCCCATGCTGGAAAAACTCTTCCAACTCAAGGCCCATGGCACGAATGTGCGTACGGAACTGCTGGCAGGGGTTACAACCTTTCTAGCCATGGCCTATATCCTGTTCGTCAACCCGAGCATCCTCGGCGAGACCGGCATGGATAAAGGCGCGGTATTTGTTGCGACCTGCCTGGCAGCCGCCATTGGCTCGGCCATCATGGGCATGATTGCCAACTATCCCATCGCCCTGGCGCCAGGGATGGGCCTCAACGCCTTCTTTACCTATACCGTCGTGCTTCACATGGGGCATACCTGGCAGGCAGCACTGGGGGCGGTATTCCTGTCTGCACTGATGTTTTTCATCCTGTCGGTCTTTCGCATCCGCGAATGGATCATCAACAGCATCCCACTGGCGCTACGCTCAGGAATTGCAGCCGGTATTGGCCTGTTCCTGGCACTGATCGCCCTTCAAGGTGCGGGTATCGTTGTAGATAACCCTGCCACCCTGGTAGGCCTGGGTGATCTGACGAAACCCGGTCCGATCCTGGCGGTCCTGGGCTTCTTCCTGATCGTGGCGCTGGAAGCCCGTGGGGTCACAGGTGCCGTCCTGATCGGTATTCTGGCCGTCACGCTCGTGGCTATCGGTATTGGTGCGACGCCGTTTGGCGGCGTGCTGTCCATGCCGCCCTCGCTGGCGCCAACCTTCCTACAGCTGGATATCAAGGGCGCGCTGGATATCGGTCTGGTGAGCGTGATATTCGCCTTCCTGTTCGTAGACTTGTTTGACAACTCCGGCACCTTGATCGGAGTGGCCAAGCGCGCCGGTCTAATGGGCCCGGATGGTCATCTGCCCAAGATGGGTCGCGCTCTGATCGCGGACAGCAGCGCGGCCATGTTTGGCTCGTTGCTGGGCACCTCTACGACAACCAGCTACATCGAATCGGCTGCAGGCGTCAGCGCTGGCGGTCGTACAGGTCTGACGGCGGTCGTGGTAGCCGGTCTGTTCCTGCTCGCCCTGTTCTTTGCACCGCTGGCAGGCAGCGTTCCGGCCTTTGCGACTGCACCAGCGCTGTTCTTCATCGCCGTGCTGATGGCCTCGGGGTTGGCCGAGATTGAATGGGATGATCTGACCACTGCTGCGCCCGTTCTGATCACGGCGCTGGCCATGCCGTTGACGTATTCCATTGCCAATGGCATCGCGTTCGGCTTCATCTCCTGGACAGTTATCAAGCTATTGTCGGGTCGCACACGTGACCTGAACATTGCCTTGGTCATCCTATCCATTCTCTTCGTCATCAAATTAGGCTGGTTCAACGCCTGATGTTGAGCATGAGGGTGGGCCTGGCCCACCCTTTTTTACGCTGTGAGGCAGTGGTACTGCCTGATCAGTCTGGACGATGCGTAGCGACAAGCCGTTGCCCTAGGATTTTTCCCTATGGTTTCGGCCCGAGAAAATTCTCAGACTAATGGCAATGGCTGAATAGCAGCCTTTGCCTCCACCCTAGCTGAAAAGCCCACTACGTTCACTGAGCTGACCATGAATGTTCCCTCCTTCGAGCCTGCGGATTACGCAACGCAGTTAATGGCGAAAAAGAATCGCCTCATCGAACTGCTGGCTCCATTCGATGCACCTGAACCTGAAGTATTCGACTCGCCCCTTGCGAATTACCGACTGCGCGCCGAGTTTCGTCTATGGCGTGAAGAAGGCGAACGGCACTACGCCATGTTCGAACAGGGCGACAAGCACACGCCTATCCTGATTGAAAACTTCCCTATCGCAAGCCCGCTCATCAATGAGCTTATGCCACGCCTTAAGGCTGCCTGGCAGGCGAGCGAGACGTTGTCGTTCAAGCTGTTTCAGGTGGAGTTCCTGACTACTCTGTCCGGGGAGGCGCTCATCACCCTGGCCTACCATCGGCCATTGGACGATGCCTGGGAAACTGCTGCGGAATGCTTGGCCGCCGAGCTGAACGTCAATATCGTCGGGCGTTCCCGTGGCAAACGGATCGTGGTCGGGCGGGATTACGTCAACGAAACGCTGACTATTGCAGGTCGCGAATATCACTATCGCCAGCCAGAGGGTGCCTTCACTCAACCCAATGGGACGGTAAATCAGAAGATGCTGGGCTGGGCCTACGATGTACTTGGCGAGCGGGACGATGATCTGCTTGAGCTGTACTGTGGGAACGGTAACTTCACCCTGCCGCTGTCTACCCGCGTTCGCAAAGTACTGGCCACCGAGATCAGCAAGTCATCGGTGAATGCTGCACTGGCAAACTTGGCAGATAATGGCATCGACAACGTGACCCTCGTGCGCCTGTCTGCCGAAGAGCTGACCCAGGCCCTCAATGAGGTGCGTCCGTTCCGTCGCTTGGCGGGTGTTGATCTTAAAAGCTACGCCTTTGGAAGCGTGTTTGTAGATCCGCCTCGTGCGGGGATGGACCCGGACACCTGCGAGCTAACACGTCGCTTCGACCGTATCCTCTATATCTCCTGCAATCCGGAAACGCTGGCTCAGAACATCGCCCAGCTACAGGATACTCACCGTATTGTGCATTGCGCCCTGTTCGATCAATTTCCCTGGACGCATCACATGGAAAGCGGCGTCCTGCTTGAGCGCCGCTAAGGTTTGACCGGGCGGTTACTCCGCCCGGCTACTATCACTGCTTATCTTCGTGGAACGGCTCGATGGTCTCACGTCGGCCGTACATGAATGCATCCGCCACATGCCGCAACGGCGCGACGTCCACATCGGACTGACCGCTTTTGACCAGCTCGGCAAAGCGGGCATACAGGCCGGGATACTCTTCATCCGGACCTTCTTTTTCAAGCTGATCGTCAATGTAGAGTTGGCTGCCACCCTTGGACAGGGTCAGTTTGCCTTGATCGGTCTCGACATGAATGTCCCATGTCTGCGGCCCCGTTTGCAGGAAGTCCAGGTCCGCCTGAATGGCTGCACCGCGCTCATAATTGAACTCCAGCTGCGCACGAATCGGCGTCTGGCAATTCTCTGGAACCTGCAGCGCTGCCTGTTTGAGAAAGAACGGCCTGGGCAGAATTTCGGTTACGATGGACAAGGCATTGATGGCCGGGTCAAAAATGCCCATACCACCCGGCTCCCAAATCCAGGTTTGCCCCGGGTGCCAGACGCGTACATCTTCTTTCCAGTTGACCTGCACGGCTTTGATGGTTTTGTCGGCCAGCCAGGCTTTGGCCGGTGCCACTCCTTGAGCATAACGGGAGTGCCAGCTGGCAAACAGGGTCTTACCCGCGGCCTTGGCCTGCTCCGACAGTGCCTCGACCTCACTGAGGGTTGCCCCTGGCGGCTTTTCAAGAAATACATGCTTGCCATGGGCAAGGGCCAGTTGAGCCTGTGCATAGCGTACGGCTGGCGGTGCGCAGAGGGAGACGGCGTCCAAATCCGGCACGGCGTCGAGCAGCTCTTCAAGGGTCTTGTAGTGAGCTACGCCATCAAGAGAAGCATTACGGCTGGCGACAGCAACGAGCTGATAGTCAGGATTTTTTTGCAAGGCAGGCAGGTGTTGATCCTGGGCAATCTTGCCGAATCCGACGATGGCGATTTTGATCATATGATTTTCTCAATCCTTTTTTCAAAGCGCATGAGAAAGCGCGCCTTTATTCTTGTTCACGGCCTGTGCAGTTTCGCATTCGTCATACGAATTTCAAGCACCAAAAGACTTAACCGCCACATTTGACACGTCACTCTGCAAGGCAATCCACGCTTTGAGATTTGCACCCTGGCGTCCCTTGCGCCACATGAGCCATGTAGTGGCCGTGGCGAAACGGGCCTCGAGCGGATGGCACGCAACGCGGTCGCGCCCGGGCAAGCTATCCAGCATGGCCTTGGGCATCATGGCAACGCCACCGGCAATCACGCAGGCCAGCATGCTGTGATAGGACTCGATTTCCATGATAGGCCCCATGGCACCGCCTGTCGCCGCAAACCAGGCCTCCAGCCTCAACCGGTAAGAGCAACCGGTTCGGAACGTAAATACAGGACGCCCGGCCACATCGGCTGCTGAATGTACCGGAGGATGATCAGCTCCGGTCACGAGCACCATGGGCTCCTCGAACAGCGGAACGCCTTCCAGGCCGTCATGCCGGGCAGGCCCGTCAACCAACGCAGCATCCAGCCGTCCTTGCAGCAATCCATCGATGAGCTCGCCGCTGGGACCCGTCTGCAGTTGCAGCTCTACACTGGGATACTGCTGATGGTAGGCCGCAATCATGGCCGGAAGATGAATAGCGGCAGTACTGTACATCGACCCCAACACAAAGGCGCCTGCCGGTGCACCATCCTGCACGGCCGCTCGGGCCTCGTCCGCCAAGGCGAATAATCGCTGGCTGTATCCCAACAGCACCGTACCTGCCGGAGACAAATGCAGCCGCTGACGCTCGCGCTCAAACAAATCCACGCCCAGCTTGTCTTCAAGCTGACGCAGGCGCGTCGACAGATTGGAAGGCACCCGATTTAACAGCTCTGCTGCACGGGCAATGGATCCTGTTTCAGCCACCGCCTGAAAAATGCGCAGTTCAGCCAGTTCCATAACCATTCTCTTTAAGTGAACAACCCATTCTTATTTATTCAGTTTTAGAGAAACTTAACAAGCCCTACCCTATATACATCAATCAAGAACCTACATAGGGACCACTCATGACCGCCCTGCACCGCCTGCTTGCCTGCCTGGTCGCCCTGTCCGTTGCGATGGGCATTGGCCGCTTCGCATTGACGCCTCAGCTTCCGCACTTGATTGCGGAAGGCCAGATAGACCTGACAGCCGCAGGCCTGCTGGCTGCTGCCAATTACCTGGGTTATCTGGTAGGTGCATTGGACGCCTTCTTTGCTCGCCAGACCCGCTTTCGGCTCGTTGCCGGCCTGTGGTTATGTGTAGGGCTGACCCTTCTCTCGGTGTGGGCCGAAGGGTTCTGGCCCCATGCCCTGCTTCGCTTTGGCGCAGGCCTGGCCAGTGCCTGGGTGCTGGTGATGGTTACCGGGCTCAGCCAGGGCGTAGCGGCACAGGCAAACATGCCGAAACTGGGCGCACTGGTCTTTGCTGGTCCTGGCGTAGGGATCGTACTGAGCGGCCTGCTGGCCCTGGTCACCAATCTGAACGGCCAGGGTTCGGCAACCCTGTGGCTGATCTATGCAGCGGTGGCGCTGGTGATGACCATCGCTGTACTGCCAGCCCTGCCGCGGGCGACTACTGCTCATGCAGTTACATCAACCAAGCCGATCTCGCCACGCATGGTCCGCCTGACAGCCGCCTATGCCCTGGTTGGCATGGGCTATATCGTTCCGGCTACATTTCTTTCCCAGATGGCTACGGCGCGCTTCCACGGCGAATGGGTAGCTGATCTGTTCTGGCCTGCCTTCGGTTTGGCGGCCGCACTGGGTGTGGTGCTGGCCAGCTTTCGTCGCCAGCGGCCCGGTGCCACAAGACGTTGGCTCATCGCGACTCTGTGGCTGCAGGCCGCTGGCGTCTTGCTATGCCTGCTGCCCGGCATGAGCGCACTGTTTCTGGGTGTGCTGCTGTGTGGGGGACCGTTCCTGGCCTCCATGCAACTGGTGATGCAGCATAGCCGTGAGCTGGCTCCAGAAACGCCTCACCGCAATGCCGGTCTACTAACCGCTGCGTTCGCAGGCGGCCAACTATTGGGCCCTCTGCTGGCGGCTGTCAGCAGCCATTTCAGTGGTGGGCTTGGCCCGGCACTCTGGATGGCGGGTGCCGGACTGATCGTGGCCGGAGGGCTGATGCTGCAACCAGCCCCTCAGGCCGCAACGCAGCCTTCCGCCAGCTGAGTTTCAATCGTCTTCGTAATCTCCGTAGCGCTCGTCCAGCATGCGATTCCAGCGATCCAAAAGGCGCAGCGCTACAATCGCCAGGATGGCGATGACAATCTTGTAAAGCTGGCTGTACCAGTCGAAGTTGGCCTCGCCCGCATCTGCCAACAGGGCGCCAATAAGCCGAACGCTGGCAGTCGACAACTGCAAAAAGACGATTAACAGCAAGGCAGCCCGTACCAGTTGAGGGCGGAACACTGCAAAGCCGGTGAACAATGCCAGACCGAATTGCAGGCCGCCATAGAAGACCTGGGTTTCGGTAACCGAGGCGGAGTCCATGAGCAGCACTCCGCTGGCATTGGTCATTTCATAGGGCCTGAACCAATAGGCCAGCGCCAGACCGGCCCAGACCAGTGTCTGAACGATCAGAACCGCACGAGCAAAACGCGTGTAAAACATCCCCTGTTCTCCCTTGGGGTGTAGCCGCATGGGCCAAACCAGACAGATCCATTCAAAAAGCCAGAGAGCAACGAGCCTTTTGAACAGTCCTTAACAAGTGGAAGCACTTTGCACAGCGAAAGACCCAATGCCTCCTGCTCTTCGAGCGGCCGTGAGTTTATGCTGCCTGTATGCCAACCCGAAAGAGACCTTTACATGCGCCGCCTAGTTCTACTCGCCGCTTTGCTCGGCAGCACAGTTCACGCAGCCGAACCCTTGACGATTGACGTATACCGCGATCCCAACTGTGGCTGCTGTAGCCAGTGGATCAAGCATCTGGAGGCAAACGGCTTTGCCGTTCACGATCACATGGAACCCAACATGAGCGAACTCAAGGCCCGGCTGGGTGTACCGCCACGATTTTCGTCCTGCCATACTGGTGTGATCGACGGAAAGTTTGTTGAAGGACACGTACCAGCCCACGACATTCTGACTCTTCGCCAGCGCCCTGACCTGCTTGGCGTAGCCGTACCCGGCATGCCCCTGGGTTCTCCCGGTATGGAGATAGGTAATCGGAAGGACGCCTATGAAGTGCTGGGGCTCAAAACGGATGGCAAGGATGAAGTGGTGTCACGGCACTAACGGCCCATGTCCCTTTCATAAACAGTACAACGCCTCCTTTATTGGATAAGGATCTGCAACCCTATGGCTTCTGAGACGCTCGGCTCTCCTCCTCTGGTACTTTCCATCCAGTCCCATGTTGCCTATGGCCATGTGGGCAATGCGGCGGCAACCCTGCCGCTACAATTGCTCGGCATTCAACCGGTCGTCGTCAACACCGTGCAGTTTTCCAACCATACGGGGTATGGCGAGTTCAAGGGGCAGGTCTTTCCCCCTGAGCATATCCATGATGTGCTTGACGGGCTGAGAGCACGCGGCATTCTCGCGCGCTGTGATGCGGTCCTGTCGGGCTATCTGGGCGACGCCGCCATTGGTGAGGTTATCCTGTCCGTGGTACAGGAGATCCGAAAGAACAAGCCGGGCGTGCACTACCTTTGCGACCCGGTAATGGGCGACGTGGGCCGCGGCGTCTTCGTACGACCGGGGATTCCTGAGTTTTTGCGTCGACGGGCCATTGAGCAGGCCAGCCTGATTACACCCAACCATTACGAGTTCGAGCTGCTGTATGGAGCATCGCTGGCGTCGACAGAACATGCTATCCAGGCCGCTCGCGAGTTACTCGGCACGCCTGAATGCCCAGGCCCGGACACCATTGTTATAACGAGTCTGCGAACGCCGGATCTTCCACTCGACAAGCTCAGCACACTGGCGGTGACCGCTCGAAGTGCATGGATGGTACAGACCCCCTACGTTGAGCTGCAGCCACTGCCTAATGGCATGGGCGATGTGTTTTCGTCCGTACTGCTGGGGCATCTGCTGGGTGGGGTCAGTACGCCTGAAGCCGTAGCCAATGCCGTTAGTACGCTTTATGCCCTGGTGGCCCGCACTACACCGGGTAGCCGCGACCTGCCCTTGATCGCAGCACGCGATCAGATCATGTCCCCAAGCGAGCACTTTGAGGCAATACGCCTGACCACCTGAGCCCTCTTATGATAAAGCCCGCGTCAGGCGGGCTTTATCGGCGCAACGCTATCATCAGGGATTTTTGCCCGTGTTGGCAGCCGGCCCCATGCCCGGCGTTGAGCCTGCACCTGTGCCGTTAGTGTTGCTGTCCATTCCCATGCCCGCTCCGGTGCCGGTATGGCTGCCCTGGCTACGGTGCGTGCCATGATCCATCGTGTCAGGCCCTGTCTTCGAGCCGGTGCTATGGTTCATGCCATCCGGTGTTGTGGTCCTCGCGCCTTTGCCATTGTTGGGTGAACTGCCTGAGTCGGCACCTGGTGTCACATCATTGCTGTTCACGCTGGGGCCGGGTGTTACCGGCTCGGTCGGGGATGTCGGATCGGTCGGGCCGGTTTGAGCAAAGGCAGACGTGGAAAGCAGACCTGCCAACGCCGCTATAGCGAGTTTCTTGTTCATCGGGCACCTCCTGGCTCTTGTATGTGTGTGCCTAGGGTTTGGCACCAGGAGACTCGGGAGGTGCAAGTGCAGCGACCAGCGGTTAGGGAATGATCCGCTCGGCCCGCAGGCGATTAAACAGGTCGATGAAGGATGCTCGGCTGTCGTGGTATCCCAGGAAGCCCAAATCTCGGCTCTTGGTCATGTCGTTCAGGCACTCGATTTCACGTCCCAGGTCTGCATCGCTGTGCCACCAGGAAGCCAACTTGCCTACGTCGGACTCAACGAGCTCATAGCGACGCGCCATCTCCTCCCATACCGGTCCGATGTCCTTCATCTGCTCTTCCAGCGGTTGACGCTCGTCCCGGCAGGGCGTGGCCTCCAGCCCGAAAAAGTCCGCGATCTGTGTCCACATCCAGCGCCAGCGGAATACATCGCCATTGACGGTATTGAGCGCCTGGTTCTGTCCGCTGGGCGACAACGCTGCCCACTCCATCTGGCGCGCCAAAAGGCCGGCATCGGTGATATCCGTCAGGCCATTCCATTGCACCTTCGAGCCTGGGAATACGAAGGGACGTCCGGTCTCTTTGCAGATGCTTGCATAGATAGCCAGGGTCACACCCATGTTCATGGCATTACTGCCACGCGCCATGCCGATCATGCTGTGAGAACGGTGCACGCTCCAGCTGAAGCCGCGGCGCTTGGCATGTTCAAAAAGGATGTCTTCCAGCGTGTAATAAAAGTTCTCACCCGGCAGACGGGGGTGCTCCTCGCGGAATGGCGTCTCGGCGGCATTCTGACCATAGCTTTCGAATGGGCCCAGGTAGTGCTTGGTTCCTGTTACCAGCGCCATATGCTGAAGAGGCGCGTTTTCCAACGCCTTGCAGAGGTTGCGCATCATGGCACCGTTGGCCTCGACATTCTCTTTCTCGGTGTCGCGGCGGGTCCATGTACAGAAGAAGGCATGGGTAATGGGGAGATCCTTCAACGCGGCGGTCAGCGACTGCTCATCCAGCAGATCACCGGTCACAGGAATGACACCTTCCTGGTTTGAGGGCTTGCGAGCCAGGCCATACACCGTCCAGCCACTGGATATCAACACATTGGCCAGGTTGTAGCCGGAAATTCCCGTCACACCAACAATGAGCGCTGTACCTTTCAACATGAATATTCTCCACGATGGAGATGCCGGGCATCCCCATGAAACAAAGATGAGCCCTACCGACTACTGGCTTGGCATGAGCCGTCGCGTACACGTAGCCTTGTGGACTCACCAACCCTTGTTAGGAGCCCCTATGTCGCCATTGGTTTACTGGCATGTGGATGTTTTTGCGAATCGTCCGCTCGCGGGTAATGGGCTAGCCATCTTCCCGGATGCCTCGGGCCTGCCTGTCAGTACGCAGCAGAAACTTACCCAGGAGCTGCGCCAGTATGAGTCCATCTTTCTTGAGCCACGGGCGCAGGCAAATACCTTTGGTGCACGTATCTTCACGATGGAGGAAGAGCTGCCTTTTGCCGGCCATCCGCTGATTGGGGTCGCCGCCCTGCTCCACCATCAGCACGGGCAGGCCGAGCAGGAGACCTGGCGGGTCGAGCTTTCGGAAAAAACGGTCACCCTGATGACCCACCGCGCCGCAACAGGCTATTACGCCGAGATGGACCAAGGCCTTGCCCAGTGGGGATGCCATTTGGATCAGGCGCAGAGCCAGTGGTTTGCCCACGCCTTTTCACTACGACTACGAGACCTTGATGCTGATTACCCGCCCATGGTTGTCAGTACCGGGCTTCCCTATCTGATCCTGCCGGTCAAAGGTAGCCAACTGGGCCGTGCACGGATCGCAGCGCAGGATCTGGAGGCGCGTTTGCACGGTATTGGCGCGGCATTCGTATATGTGCTGGATGTAGAACGTGGCGAAGGTCGCAGCTGGGATAATGCCGGCCTGGTAGAAGACATTGCGACAGGTAGTGCAGCGGGTGCAGCAGCGGCCTATCTGGTCCGCCATGGCTGCCAAGGCGCTGGAAAGCCCTTCGTTATTCATCAAGGCGGTTTCACCGGGCGCCTCAGCCAGATGGATGTTTCTGTAGATGAACAAGGTGCCGTACGGGTAGGTGGACATGTTCACCTACTGTCTCGCTCCGAGTGTGTGGTCGAACTGCGAGTTCGCCAAACGGCTGAGGGCTCGAGTCACCACGTTTCGTAACATTTTGGCGCACTCTGCCAAACGCCTGTGGTCTCACCCACAAAGCGTTCAAGCGAGGCGATGAGATGGACTGGGGTAAAGGGCGGCGTAGCGACAACGTTGAACAGGCCACCGGTGGTGGTGGCCGTGGGCTGCAAATCGGCGGTGGCCTCGGTGTTGGCGGGGTTCTGCTGGTCGTGGTGTTCAGCCTGGTGACAGGCCAGGACCCGCTCCAGGTCCTGAGCATGGTGACAGGTTCAGGCGGCGGAGCGCAGGTAGCCCAGCAAACCCAGGCGCCGGACGCCAACTCCAAACAGGTGGATTTTGTCCGCGCCATCCTGGGCGACACCGAAGACACATGGGGCGAAATCTTTGCGGCCCATGGAGAACACTATCAACAGCCCAAGCTGATTCTCTTCAACGGTCATGTGCAATCGGCCTGCGGCTCCGCCAGTGCCGCAACCGGCCCGTTCTATTGTCCGGCTGACCAGCAGGTTTATCTGGATCTTTCCTTCTTCGACGAGATGGAGCGCCGCTTCTCGGCAGCCGGGGATTTCGCCCGCGCCTATGTCATTGCCCATGAAATCGGTCACCACGTGCAGGACTTGGTCGGCACTACGGAAAAAATGCAGGCTGCTGAGCGCCGTGGCATGCCTGCCCAAGGTGCGCAGGGGTTATCCGTTCGCCTGGAACTGCAAGCCGACTGTTATGCTGGCGTTTGGGCAAATCATGCCCAGAAACGCCTACACTGGCTGGAGCCCGGTGATCTTGAAGAAGCCATCAACGCAGCCCATGCCATTGGTGACGACCGTCTCCAGGAGCAGGCTCAAGGGCGCGCCGTTCCCGACTCGTTTACCCACGGCACCTCCGAACAACGGGCCCGCTGGTTCAGGACCGGATTCGACAATGGTGCGGTAGAGCGCTGCGATACGTTTACAGCGTCTCGTTTATAACCTTGCAAAGGCGGGTACCCGATCGATCGGATCGGTACCCCTCTCTCAAGCCCGCGCGATGCGCTGCGCCAGTGCGAAACAGTCCACGGCATGATCATCAGCCAGCTCTGGCCAGGTATTCTCCGGTGCGTTGACCAATACCGTACGCGTACCGGCTGCGCGGCCACACTCCAGATCAATTCGATGATCGCCGACCATTACCACGTCGCTCGGCTGCACCTGCCAGCGCTCGATAAAATGCTGCAGCCCACCTGGATGCGGCTTGGGTGGCGCCTCGTCTCGCCCAAGCACTTCCGCCCGATTGAAACACTCGGCAATACCAATAGCTTCCAGCGTTACGTAGGCCAGCTCCTGAGCATTACGGGTCAGGATACCGATCCGGCAGTTGCGCGCGCATAACGCCCTGATCAGCTCAACCGCCCCCGGGGCAGGCTTGGAACCCGTCGCCAGCTCCCGCTCATGCTCGAGCAGCCAGGCATGCTTGGCCTTGCTGTCCGCCTCGGGCAAGGCGGCCAGGTAATGGAGGATATCAGCCTCAGGTGGTATCTCCAGGGCACGCCGAATGGCTGCGAAATCATGTACGGCAACCGTCAAGGTACCGTCCATATCAAATACCCAATGGGTGTAGTCACAAAGGTTCATGGTCTTCCTAAGTCACAGATTGGGGAACTGCGCCGCACCTCTTTCCGTCAAGACAGTAGGTACTTCTTACGCAGGCGATGAGTTCGCAATGAAGACGACAGTACACGCACTTTTGTTCGATGTGTTCGGCACCGTAGTCGACTGGAGGGGTAGTTTAATCGCCTCACTTGAGTCCTTTGGGGAGAAAAACGGCCTTAAAGCCGACTGGCCTGCCCTTGCCGATTCCTGGCGAGCTGAGGCCTACGGCCCGCTGATGGATGAGATTCGCGAGCGAACGCTACCCTGGACGCCGCTTGACGACCTGCACCGTGTGGCGCTTGAGGAACTGCTGCCCCAATACGGACTGGTTGGCCTGATCAAGGCTGAAGTGGACTGGATTCATCGCCTCTGGCATCACCTCAATCCCTGGCCGGATGCCGTTCCCGGTCTGACTCGACTCAAGCAGGGCTATAGCATCAGCGCCTTGTCCAATGGCAACGTTGCCATGCTGGTCAATATGGCACGCCACGCCGGCCTTCCCTGGGACATGGTATTCGGCGCGGATCTGTTCAATCACTACAAGCCTGATGCCGAATGTTACCTCGGCGCCTGCACCCTGCTGGGCCTTGAACCTGAACGAGTCATGCTGTGTGCGGCCCATAACAATGACCTTCAGGCAGCCAGTGAGCTGGGTCTGCGGACGGCCTTTATTCAGCGCCCTCTGGAAAAAGGACCAAAAGGTCCGATCGAACAGCCAGCCGACAGCTGGGATCTGGTTGCCAGTGACTTGCAGGATCTGGCCGATCAGCTAGGAATGAAAACAACAACCCACGAGGATGAACCATGACGCTGACTGTTGCCCTGATCGCCCCAGGCTCCATGGGCGCTGCTGTGGGCCGCTATTTGCGCGATCACGGCCTGGATGTCTGTACCACCCTGGCTGGCCGCAGCGTGGCTACCCGCGAGCGCGCCGCAGCGGCAGGGTTGCGTGAGGTCGAACAGGAACAGCTGGGTGAAGCCGATATTCTGCTCTCCATTGTGCCGCCGTCCGAAGCCTTGCCGTTGGCGCAAGAGCTGGCCCCCCTATTGGGCCGCATGAAAAAGACCGTTTATGTAGACTGTAACGCTATTGCTCCAGCCACCGTCGAGCAGGTCGGTCAGACCCTTACCGATGCAGGATGTGCCTTCGTCGACGCGGCCATCTTTGGCACGCCTCCTTCGCCTGAACGAACGTGCCCCTCGTTCTATGCCTCAGGCGAGCATGCCGCGCGATTTGCCCAGCTCAACGACTATGGCCTTCCGGTGAAGGTACTGGAAGCACCCATCGGTGCCGCGTCAGGACTTAAGATGAGTTATGCCGGTATTACCAAGGGGCTGACCGGCCTTATCGCTGCCATGGTGCAGGCTGCCGAGCGCAGTGGTTCCGGCCAGGCATTGCGCGATGAACTCAAATGCAGCCAGCCGATGCTTTACGAGTGGGCTAACGAGAAACTGCCCGACATGTACCCCAAAGCCTACCGTTGGGTAGCAGAAATGGAAGAGATCGCTGCCTTTGCGCAAAAAGACCGTCCCAGCGAGGCACTGTACCTTGCCATGGCACAACTCTATTGGCGCTTGGCCGAAAACCGGGCAGCCGGCGCCGGAAACGATGTGGCAGAACTGGAAAAGTGGCTGGCGCGTTGAAGCAGTGGATTAACGGCAGCGCCGACGCTGATTACGTTGCCGGTTGTGCCACATAGCTAAGCACAAAGGTTACGACGCCACACGCATCCAGAGGCTCATCGCGACCGTAATTGATTGGGCGCGCCTGACGATGCCCACCCAACAGCAGGCGACCGCCCTGGTTATCATGCGTGAGTCGGCGTATTTCATACTGGCCGTTCACATCCATGATAACCAGATGTCCCGGTCGGCATTCTACTGCCCGATCGATAATTAGCCGATCTCCCGGATAGATCCCGAACTCAAGCAGGCTTTCATCATCCACCATCACCACCCAGATTGGTGACTCGCCCAACCCCACCAGCCTATCCAGCGAGATGGCGTTTTCTTCCCATTGACCCGCCGCAGACTGAAAGCCGCTGATCCGCAGAGAGTCCGCCTCGGGCAATAAATGGCGAAGCCGCTCGCTTCGCCCTAGTACGGTAATCGACATACCTGATGACCCAGATAACTGTATATGCGTACAGACACCAGAGCAGCAACCTCAGGTCAATCAAAGACTTAAACCGCAACCCAATGATCCAGATCTACCGCGCGATAACGTTGCAAGGGAGCCTGATAACCACGTGGCTTGATAGGGTCAGGCGTTTCGACTTCCTTGAGCAGGCTTTTAAAGTCCTTGCGGTGATCCACATCCGGCATGGGCACAGCAGCCAATAGCCGCCGCGTATAAGCATGTTGCGGATTTCCAAGCACCTGATCACGCTGACCGATTTCAACGATCTGACCGCAAAACATGACCGCCACACGATGACAGATACGCTCGACCACTGCCATGTCGTGGGAAATAAAGACGTAGCTCAGCTGATATTCCCTCTGCAAGCGCTCCAGCAGATCGAGCACCTGTGCTTGTACGGACACATCGAGCGCCGATACGGACTCATCCGCAATGATGACCTTAGGGTTGAGCGCCAGCGCACGGGCAATACAGATACGCTGCCGCTGTCCGCCCGAAAACATATGCGGGTAGCGCTCCATTGCCTCAGCCGGTAAGCCAACCTGATCCAGTAATTGGGCGACACGCCTCTTACGGGCCGCAAGATCGCCTTGTCCATGAATAAGCAAAGGCTCGCCTACGAGATCCAGGATTGTCTTGCGCGGATTGAGGGAGGCGTACGGATCCTGAAAGATCATCTGGATATCTTGCCGCACCGGCTTGAGCGCATTGCCGACAAGCCCATTCAACTCCCGCCCCATGAGCTTCACGCTGCCCTCGTAACTCAGCATGTTCATGAGCGCTCTGCCGGTCGTGGACTTGCCGCAGCCGCTCTCCCCTACGATTCCCAAGGTTTCGCCCTGGTGCAGATTGAAGCTTACGTTTTCCACCGCGTGAACGTTGCGAGCTTCCTCGAACCAGCCGCCCCGCAGCGGAAAACGCACGGTGAGGTCTTGAACCTCCAGCACTACTGGCTGCGTTGCTCGCGATTCAGGTTTGGCGGCTGTGCCCAGTACCGGCACGGCCGCCAGAAGCTTTTGCGTATACGCCGCCTTGGGCGTCCTGAAAAGCTCGCGTACCGGTGCCCGCTCCTCCATCTCGCCCTGATTCATCACCACGACCTCATCGGCCATTTCCGCCACCACGCCCATGTCATGGGTGATCATTAACAGCGTGGTGCCAAACTCGTCCTGTAACTCGCGCATGAGTTCAAGGATCTGGGCCTGAATGGTGACGTCCAGGGCTGTGGTAGGCTCATCAGCAATCAGCACCCGCGGACGGCAGAGCATCGCCATGGCGATCATTACCCGTTGCCGCATCCCGCCGGACAACTCGTGGGGATATTGCGTAAGGCGCTTTTCCACCTGGGGTACACGCACCGCGTCGAGCATTTCACGGGCACGCTGCCGCGCCTGACCACGACTCACCGCCTCGTGCCGACGTACCGTCTCCTCCAGTTGCTGGCCGACGGTCATCAATGGGTTGAGCGACGTCATGGGCTCCTGAAAGATCATGCCGATGTCCTTACCCCGGAGCGCCTGCATCTGCCGCTCGGGCAGATCCAGCAGATTCTGTCCCTCGAAAAGGATAACGCCGCTGGGCAATCGCGCCATCTTGGGCAGCAACCCCATGATGGCCAGCGAGGTGAGGGATTTACCACTGCCGGACTCTCCGGCGATACACAGGGTCTTGCCACTGTGCAGGGCAAAGCTGAGGTCATTCACGACGCGCCTGCTGCCAAACTCGATGGACAGGTGCTCGACCGACAGCAAAGGCCGGGGTGTCTCGGCAGTCATGGCATTACCTCAGTTGAAGACTACTTTGGGGAAGTAGAACGAGACCACCCAGTTCGGCATGTCCACCACTTCACTGATTCGCAAATCACCGCAGACCGAGCACAGCATGTAGGCTTGCTCGGCCGGCATGCCGTGTTCACGGCAGAGCCAGTCGATTGTGCTACTCACCGCCTGACGAGCCGCATCCATCAGGTCAGACGCGACACCGGTAAAGGCCTCGTACCCCATGGCATCCAGGTGACGGGTTACCGGCCCTGGCGTACTGAAGCGCGGTGCGGCCAAGGGAGTGGACTTGATAAGGTCCAGCTTCACCACCACGTCCATGGCGCTCTCTATGGCCGTCCCGCAGACCTCACCGTCACCTTGGGCTGCATGGGTATCCCCTATTGAAAACAACGCCCCCTCCACTTCCACGGGCAGGTACAGGGTAGTGCCGGCGGCCAGATCGCGGATGTCCAGGTTGCCTCCCACGCGACGGGGCGGGACGATCGAATGCGGCCCTGGCGCAGCCGGAGCAACGCCAAGGGTGCCTGCAAACGGCTTGAGCGGGACTTTGCCGAACTGGCCGAACGCAGCGGGTGCCAGGCTCTCCTTGTCGTAGTGCCACAAGGCCAACGCTGGTTCCTTGAACTGGTCTGCCAACAGGCCAAAGCCTGGAATGTTCGCGGTCCAGCCAAAGCCGCAAGGCTTGAAGCTGTCGATCGTCACCTTGAGCACATCACCCGGCTGGGCCCCTTCGACAAAAATCGGCCCGGTAACCGGATTGATGTTGTCGAACGGCATCGTAGATACGTCGGCGACAACCGACTGTGCATTGAAATAACCGTTAGAGGAGTCATGGCACTGAAACTCCAGTTCGGCTCCGGGCGCTACCCGAGCCGTTGGCTCGAAGCTGTTGTCCCAGCCAAAATGGCTGTTGATGCTATGGATCGTTTTAACCAAGCAGTTCTGGCACATTCACTTCACCCAGATGTAGTCGTAGTTGACGGGGACGTGGACAGGGTCGACATACAGCGCATCGTCACCTCCCATGCGAGCAGATCGCACGGTAAAGCGCTGCTCGTTAAAGATCGGCACCCACGGCGCATCGGCCATGACATCGGTAAAGATCTTTTTCCATAAGGCAATCCGCTCGGCCTGCTGCTCGGGTTTGGCCATCGAATCAGCCCTTTTCGCTTCGGCATCCAGCGCCTTGTTGCAGTACAAGGCCCAGTTCCAGCCACCTGCTACCGCCCCCTCGCACCCTAGGATCGGGCCGTAGAAATTCGATGGATCGGGGAAGTCGGCGATCCAGGCCATACCGCCCGACCACACCATAGGTGCCTTGTCTTTCTCGCTACCTGCCGCAATCACGTTGGCCTGCGCCAGGGACTTGATCTGTGCACGAATACCCACCTTGGCCAAATCCTGCTGGATGGACTGGGCGATACGTGGCTGCGGGTCGGTATTCATCACATACAGCTCGGTATCGAAACCGTTGGGAAAGCCTGCATCGGCCAGGAGCTTCTTGGCGCCCTCCACATCGTAAGCATAGCCCTTGAACGCAGCGTCATAGCCAGGCATGGCAGGCGGCAGTGGCTGGTTGGCTGGCTTGGCGCGACCATTGATGATGCGAACGATCCGGTCCTTGCTGATCGCCATGTTTACGGCCTTTCGAACCTCAAGTTTGTCGAACGGAGGCAGCGTGGTCTTCAGCGTGAGGTATCCCGTTTGTAACTGGTCACCGATGACCATCAGCTCCTTCTGCTGCGGGTTATTCTTGAATTGCAGGAATTGCGCGGGGGGCACACCATCCCCGGCGATGTCCACTTCCCCCTTTTGCAGGCGCATCAGGGAGACCGTCGGGTCCTGGCCGATCTCGAACTTGATGCTATCCAGATACGGTACGCCAGCATGGAAGTAGTTCGGGTTCTTCTTGAAGACCAGCTGCTGGCCCAGCTTCCACTCGGCCAGCTCGAAGGCACCGGAGCCTACCGGATGCTTGCCGAAGTCAGAGCCCCACTGTTCGACCGCTTCTTTCGGAACGACCGAGGCGAAGTTGATCGCCATGATGTGCAGGAAGGTAGCGTTAGGCTGATTCAGCTTTATCTTGACGGTGTATTCATCAGGCGTCGTGACCCCGCTCAGCGTCTGGCTCTTGCCAGAGGTCATGTCTTCATAACCCTGGATGGACGAGAAGAATCCGGCGCCCGGACTCTGGGTTTTCGGGTTGACGGCCCGCTCCAGCGAGTATTTCACGTCGCCAGCCTTCAGGTCGCGACCATTATGGAATTTGACGCCTTTCTTCAGCGTAAAGGTGTATTCGGTGCCGTCATCGGAGACGGTGTACTGTTCAGCCAGTGACGGGACCAGCTCCGTCGTGCCGGGCTTGTAGTCGACGAGCCTGTCAAACAGGCTTTTGATCATGGACCAGTTTTGCCAGTCGTAGCCAATGGCTGGATCCAGTGTCGCCACATCGTTCTGATAGGTGATGACCGCCTCGCCGCCCGTCTTGGGTTCGGCCGCCAGCAGATTGCCAGCGAACAGCGTAGCCGCAATGGCCAGGGATAAAGCGCTCCTTCTCATGCTCCTACCTCTTTTTAGATGTCGTTAGTGCTTTTTCACATCGATACGCGGATCAACCAGTGGAATCACCAGATCAGCCAGCAGATTGCCCACAACAATCGCCACGGCCGAAACGGTCGTAACGCCAACAATGACGGGAATGTCCACTTGCTGAATGGCCTGCCAGGCGAGCTGACCGATGCCAGGCCAGCCGAACACGGACTCCACGACCACCAGCCCACCCATGAAGATGCCGATGTCGATCCCGATCATCGGAATGATTGGAACGATGGCGTTAGGCAGCACATGGCGGAACACCACGCGCAGACGACTCAGCCCCTTGGCCCGCGCCGTCCGGATAAAGTCCTGATGCAAGGCCTCGATCATGGAGGAACGCACCATCCGCGAGTACCAGCCGCTCCCCAGGAGCCCCAGCGTCAGAGCAGGCAACAGAATGTGGCGGAACTCGCCATACCCGCCCATGGGAAACCAGCCAAGCTTTACAGCAAAGAAGTACAGAAAAAGCATGGCGGCGATGAATTGGGGGGACGACACGCCTATGAAGGAAAAGGCCATGAGCAGGCGGTCGGCAAACGAATCCCGCTTGAGCGCGGCGATAATGCCCAGGCCGATCCCGATGATCAGCTCGAACAGAATGCCCATCCCCATGAGCTGCAGCGAAGGCACAAGACGTGAGCCGATCAGCTCAGAGACCTCCGAGCGCTGGATAAAGGAGCGCCCCAGGTCGCCGTGTAACAGCCCTTTCAGGTAGTTGAAGTATTGCTGGTAGAACGGTAGATCCAGCCCCAACTGATGGCGAATGTTCTCGACCACCTCGGGTGTCGCGCTGCGCCCGGCGATCTGTCGCGCCGGATCGGCTGGCAGCATGAACAGGAGCAGATAGGTAATCAGCGTAACCCCTAGCAGGATCAGCAATGCGTACGCCACTCGGCGGGTTATGAAGGTCAACATCAGCCTCTCCCCTTCAGCGTCGGATCAAGGGCATCGCGCAACGCGTCACCGACCAGATTGAACGACAGCGACAGCAGTACGATGGCCGCCCCGGGAAACAGCACCAGCCAGGGCGCTGACGTAAAGTAGGTCTGGCTTTCAAAAATGATGTTGCCCCAGCTGGGTGTTGGCGGTTGAACCCCCACCCCCAGAAACGACAACGTAGCTTCCAGCAATACGGTAGTGGAGATGCCCAGCGTGGCCCAGACCAGAATCGTAGGTACCAGATGTGGCAATAGGTGGGAGAACAGAATGCGCATGGAGCTTGCACCCAGGGTACGCTCGACCTCAACGAAATCCCGCGCAGACAGCGCCACGGTTTCCGAATAGATCACCCGGGCGATCTGCACCCAGTTCACCATGGCGATGACCAGCGCCACAATCCACACGCTGGGCTGAAAGATGGCCGCCAAGGCGATGGCCAGCAGTAACGCTGGAAAGGCCATCATGAGGTCGGTAAACCGCATCAGGGTCGTTCCGAGCCAACCGCGTATGAAGCCCGCCGCAAGACCAACCAGCGTGCCGATCAATACGGCGATTCCATTGGCCAGCACGCCGATGAATAACGAGGTTCGTGCGCCATAGAGCAGACGCGACAGCAGATCACGGCCCAGCAGATCCGTTCCCAGGTGATACGTCGCGTCCGGCGGTAATGGCGCACCTTCCAGGGTCAGCCCCTCGATGAACTGCTCAGAAGGATCATAGGGCGCCACCCAGGGTGCCAGTACAGCCAGCAGCACGATTGCCACAATGAACAGCAATGCGATCACGACGGAGGGCCGACGGTACAAAGTGGCTACGCCCGTCATGAGCGAGCCTCCCTTGCATCCTGCCGATGCGCCTGAGTCAGATCCAGGCAGATCTCTTCCAGGCTCCGGTTGGTTTGCATCGAAAGGTGACGGATACGCTCGTAGGCCTGGGTTTCGGTGATCTCCAGCTCGACCATCAGCCAGGCCAGCGCCTGAGCCACGAGAGGGCGGCTGTCCACCTTGTCTTGCAGACCTACGACTTTCTGCTGCTCATCACGCAGCCGGTCGCGCAGCCCGATGGCCATCATCAGCGTGGTGTAAACCGAGCCCTGCGTGATGGGCTTGTTCAACATGGCAGTCGCACCTAACTCCAGCGCACGCTGAATCTGTGACAGCGTCTCGTGCTGGGTCAGTGCGATGATCGGCAGAGCGCGCCTATTCGCCTCGGCCAACAGCACGGGGCTGGCGAACTGATCCAGTTCCACGACCAGCGCCAATACATCATTCAGGCCGGTTTCGGCATCCTGCGCCACGACCGATGCCGCAACACCCAGACGCTGCAGGCTTTTTTGCAGACTCGCCTGGGCGCGTTCATCACAATCCACCAGCAGCAAACGGGTATTCTCGAAATCGGGACGCTTAAGCAGAGTCATTTGACGATCCTCAAATGGCGGGACGGTACGGCATGCCGCCGGGTACGAAATACGCTGAGGTCAGTTGCCGTCAGGTACGGGTCCGCCTCACACAATGCGGGCTCGACATGCCGGATCACGAATCGCTCGTCTTCAAGCTCGGCGATGTAGCACGGCAGACTGGTGTGGTTATTGCGGGGCGATACCTGTAGGTCGCCCAACGCTGTTTTCACCGGTGCGGCATACAGGGCTTTACAGACTTCGGCTGGTTTATCGTTGCCGCCTCTCTGGCAGGCCTCCGCCAGCAGATACACTCCGGCGTAGGTACAGGCGTAATAGTGTGAATAAGGGTGCGGCCCATGCCGACGGCGTTGGCGCAAGCTGAACACCGGGTCCACTGCCTCGAAGTAAGGACCGCAGGAAAACAGCCGCAAGGCCTGCATGCGTCCGAGCTCGGCCAGCTCCCCTTCGGTAAAGTTGCAGCTGAGCACCGGCAGGCGCATATCACGCTCGACGCACACCTGGTCCAGCTGCTGCAAAAAGGCATAAGAAGATTCGCCAACCAAGTTGTTCAGTACGAACGTTGGCCGACTGGTGAGTAAACTCTCGATCACCTCGCCGAACGCAGTGATGCCCAAGTGGAAATACTTCTCACCGCAAGTGACGCCACCCGCTGCCTCCATGATCTCGCGGGCAATACGGTTGCTTTCCCAGCCCCATACGTAATTGGAGCCAATCAGCATGGCTCGGTCACCAAATGCCTCGATGGCAAAACGCAGCAGGGGAATCAACGTCTGGTTAGGACAGCCCCCAAGGTATAAGACATTTTCACTGCTTTCGAACCCTTCATAAGGGCATGGAAACCAGAGCAGACTGTTGCGCTGCTCAAGATCAGGGATGATGTCCTTACGGCTAGCCGAAGTGATAGGCCCGAAAATGTGCCGAACTCCCTGTGCATGCAGCTCAGCCAGCCCTTCACTGTAGCGCTCTGGTCTACCTTCGGGGTTGAAATGATGCAGGCGAAGCTCAAAGTCCAGGTGACCGCTTCCATTAAGCTCGGCAATGGCATGCTCTGCACCCGCTAGGGCATTCCGGCCCATACGCCGGTAAGTGCCGTCGGTAGAGAATAAAGCGCCAATCGATACCACCTTACCGTGCATTTTTTCGCTCCAAAAAAAAAGCCCGAACAGGTGTCGTGAAACACGTGTTCAGGCTTCGTTACCCGGGCGCATCGGGGCGCATAAAGAGTCAAGGCTTACAGGCACATCGCCATGCTTTGTGAAATAGACAAGAAAAAATAATGCCAACTCTCCATCTACCAGGGAACAAGGGCTCTAGCTCGCGCTCTAACCGCTTGCTTCCTCTGATGATGCGCACCACTTTCAGGCATGATCAGACGGGAAGGCCCTGTTTCGGAGCGTTTCCATACTTGAAAAGTGTTTCGAAAGGCCCCATTCATTGGGGCTGACAAATAACGCAATACATTAAGAATAGGTGACAAGACCGTTTAGGCCTTATATAAATAGGGCTTAGCCTGATGGCCGTTCAGTAATCTTTTCAACTTGGCCATCGACTCGTGCGGTCAGTAGCAATACACGCTCGCCCTGAGCTTGTATCAACCGCCTTGACTACAACAAATAGTGAAGATTTAAATAAAGTGACGAAAGAAGAACTTCGCGCCGAACTGGAACGCCAGGCCCAGCGCTTTCAAAACATCTATGGTGGTGAAATCACCACATACGCGGCTCAATCGACTCCTGACCGTAAACCCTGGCGGAAACGTCCCAGCGTCATGGACAAGGTCTACGAAGCGGAAGTGCAGAAGATCGCTGAACAAAAAGCTCATTCCGAGCAGGACGTTCACGAACAGGAAGCCTGACCGGCACCTGTTGTCTACCAAGACTACGAAGGCGCTCACCGTCAGGTGATCACCTCACTTAATGACAAAAGAGGCATTGTCATGCCTCTTTTGTCACTGCCTTCACACTGATCCCTTTGCCGACACGCCAATGGAGCTGACGGCTACTCGACCTATTTCTATTTCCTTTAACCCGCCTGAACTCCCTATCAGGGCTATCCAGGCAGACTCGAAGGAAAAGAATCAGTGCTGATGATGATGCTCATGGGCGTCAGGCGCGTCATCCTGAACAGCTACCTGCACTTCAACATTACCTGCCTTCTCGAAATGCAGCGTCAGCGGAAAACGCTGCCCTGCAACCAGAGGCTGCTTGAGCCCGACCAACATCAGGTGATTACCCTGAGGCTCCAGGCGCAACTCGGCACCGGAAACGATCTCGGCCCCCTGCTCCATATGGCGCATACCCATCATCCCATCCTTGTTGATAGTGGTGTGCAGTTCAGCACTAGCCGCGACAGGCGAATCAGCGCTTAACAGCCGATCCGCCTGCTTACCATGATTGTGCACGACAAAGTAAACCGCTCCGGTGGGCGCCCCGGGAGGCGTAGCGCGTGACCAAGGATGATCAATATGCAGCTGACCCGTTTCATACTCATGTGCCATGGCATAGGGCGTGAGAAGTAGTGCAGCAACAAGACTCAACAAAATACGCATAAAAATACCTTACAGGCGTCAGACGCCAGCGTGAACAAAACAGAATTACCGTGCCGTCGAGGCACCTAAAATATCGAGTTGCTCAAACACATGCAGGCGGCGCCCGGGTCATGGCCCCTATAAAAACGGGCAGCCGCGCAAAGCCCCGTGCAGCCAGGCCCAGGTACACCGGGCTGTCATACAGTGTGCGTGGCGGACGTATGACGAATTCAGATGAAAGCGGCGGATTATTGAACAACAGATCGCAATAGCCACATTTCTCCCAGACATACACCCAGTGTGGCGTCTGTGTAATCTGCGAGGTATTCGATACGGACGGCTGCTTGTCCAGAGAATGGGTCATGCCATCGTGATGATGCTCATGCCTGTGGACGTGATGGGCTGCCAGAGCCTGGGACACCACCGGTGCGACAAAGGCCATGGCCATGGCAAACAAGCCAAGCCAGGCAAAACGTCGCGGGCGCCTCTGCGGTATCACGTATCAGCTTCCAGTCTCAGTGAGTCATTATGGTCGCATGTTTGATATTCCCAAGCGACCAGACATCCGAACCATCGCTCGGACACCCTTTACGCGCATCAAAAAACAATCCAACAAAGCCCTAGTTTTTAACTTTTTATTGCTTTAAAAAGCATCTGGCGATGATTTATACCAATTTTTTAAACATGCTTGCCATTCAAGGCATTCCTCACTAGTGTTGAGGGTATGACTACTTCACATACCCTCATCCTGCTACGGCAACACGCCTGCCTGCGTCTGGTCAGTCCGCGACTGCGACCCTGAACTCGACACACATCGAATTCACTTGCCGCAGTGCTTTCCAGTGCCATCACCAGCAATGAAAGACCGGCAATTCAACTATGGCGCCGCTCTTACGGTCGCGGAAAGAAACAAGAACTAAAGGATTATTCTCATGGCCATGCTCAACGATCCGTCCAAGAAATACCGTGCATTTCCCACTATCGACCTGCCCAACCGCACCTGGCCGTCCAAGACCATTACCGAAGCGCCTATCTGGCTGAGTTCGGACCTGCGTGATGGAAACCAGTCTCTGATCGAGCCAATGGACAGCGAGAAGAAAATGCGTTTCTTCAAGACGCTGGTGCAGGTAGGCGTAAAGGAAATCGAGGTAGGCTTCCCATCAGCCTCGCAGACCGATTTTGATTTTGTCCGTGAGCTGATCGAAAACGGCCACATTCCGGATGACGTTACCATTCAGGTATTGACCCAGGCGCGGGAGGACCTGATCGAGCGCACCTTCGAGTCGTTGAAAGGTGCCAAGCAGGCAATCGTGCACTACTACAATGCCTGCGCGCCCAGCTTCCGTCGCATCGTCTTCAACCAGGACAAGGAAGGCGTCAAGGCGATTGCCGTCAATGCTGGTCGTGTCATCAAGCGCCTGGCTGATGCCAATCCGCAGACGCAATGGCGTTTCGAGTACTCACCTGAGGTATTCAGCTCCACGGAAACGGATTTTGCCGTCGAAGTATGCAATGCCGTGATCGACGTTTTCCAGCCGACCCCACAGAACCGCCTGATCCTCAACCTGCCCGCCACCATCGAGGCGGCCACGCCAAATGTCTATGCGGATCAGATCGAGTGGTTCTGCCGTCATGTCAATCGTCGCGACAGCGTGCTTGTCAGCCTCCATACTCATAACGACCGCGGTACTGGCGTTGCAGCCAGCGAGCTGGGCCTGATGGCAGGCGCTGATCGTGTCGAGGGCTGCCTGTTCGGCAATGGCGAGCGCACCGGCAACGTGGACCTTGTGACACTGGCTCTGAATCTTTATACCCAGGGAGTCGATCCCAAACTGGATTTCTCCGACATCGATGCCGTACGCAAGGTGGTCGAGGAATGCAATCAGTTGCCGGTTCACCCCCGCCATCCCTACGTGGGTGATCTGGTGCACACCGCGTTTTCGGGCTCACACCAGGATGCCATCCGCAAAGGTTTCGTCCAGCAGAAGCCGGACACCCTATGGGAAGTGCCCTACCTGCCGATCGACCCCGCCGACATTGGTCGCAGCTACGAGGCGGTCATCCGGGTTAACAGCCAGTCCGGCAAGGGTGGTATCACCTATCTGCTTGAGCAGGAATATGGCATTACCTTGCCGCGTCGGATGCAGATCGAATTCAGCCAGGTCGTTCAGAAGGAAACCGATCGCCTGGGACTGGAAATGACGGCACAGCAGATTTACGACCTGCTTGATAAGGAGTACCTAAAGGCCGTTTCGCCTTACCAGCTCAAGCGTCACCGCTTGCAGGAAGAGAACGGTATCAGTGCGGTCAACGTTGAAGTCATGGCCAAGGGTGAAACCCAGCATTGGCAAGGCACCGGCAATGGCTCATTGGAGGCGCTGGTGTCAGCTCTACCGGTCCAGATCGAAGTCATGGATTATCATGAGCACGCTATTGGTGCAGGTGCCAATGCCAAGGCGGCGGCTTATATCGAGGTTCGCCTGGACGGTGGCCGCCCGTTGCATGGCATCGGCATTGATGAAAACCTGACAACCGCCAGCTTCCGCGCCCTCTTTAGTGCCCTCAACCGTGCCGTCTCCCAGACACAGTAGCGCCTTTGGCCCCGGTCAATGACCGGGGCCCCACCCTTCGCGCCTCCTTCCTTACGCCCGCGTCCAGAACGATCCCTGCTCACTCTAGTCACACCTCCTTTGAGGTCTGTTCGCCGCTTGGCAGCGGACGGTCCTATTGTCGTTAAAAGGAGAACACCATGAGCACACGTCAACTCGGTCAATCCGGCCTGCACGTTTCTCCACTTGCCTTGGGTGGGAACGTATTCGGCTGGACACTTGATGAAGCCAAGTCGTTCACTCTACTTGATGGGCTGGTCGACCACGGGCTCAACTTCATCGATACGGCTGACGTCTACGAGCGCTGGGTACCCGGCAATCAGGGCGGTGAGTCGGAAACCATCATTGGCAACTGGTTGAAGAAGAGCGGTAAACGCGACCAGATCGTTCTGGCTACCAAGGTCGGTATGGATATGGGGGACGGTAAGAAAGGTTTACGCGCCGACTATATTCAGCGGGCCGTAGAGGACTCCCTCAAGCGCCTGCAAACCGATCATATCGACCTGTATCAGGCCCATATCGACGATTCTGGTACGCCTCTGGAAGAAACCCTGCAGGCCTTGGCCAAACTGGTCGAGCAAGGCAAGGTCCGCGCTATCGGCGCATCCAACTACAGTGCCGAGCGCCTACGCGAAGCGCATCAGATCGCCCAGCGTCTTGGGATTCCGGGTTATATCAGTCTTCAGCCTCACTACAACCTCTACGAGCGCGAGGACTATGAAAAGAATCTTGAGCCTGTGGTACAGGAATTAGGGCTGGGTGTGATCAGCTACTACTCATTGGCCAGCGGCTTTCTGACCGGCAAGTACCGCACCAAGGATGATATCAAGGGTGCCCGCAGCGATTCCGTGAAGAAATACATGACCGAGCGAGGCGTTACGATTCTGTCGGCTCTGGACGAAGTGGCCGAGGAGTATGATGCGACCCCAGCTCGTGTGGCCCTTGCCTGGCTTATGGCACGTCCCAGCGTCACGGCCCCCATTGCCAGCGCCACCTCGCTTGACCAGCTCAAGGAGTTGGCAGAGGCCACCCGCCTTCAGTTGAGCGCCGAGGATATCAGCACGCTGGATCACGCCAGCGCGTACTGATATTTGGCGCTTCGAAAGACGTCGCGTTCTATTTTCTGGCTCAGGTCTCCCTGCGGTAGCGCCGCAGGGAGACCCTGTCGTGTTTGTTCTTTAGCTAACGAAGCGAAAGCTTTCGCTCTAGAACAAGGTCTTAGCGAACGTCTTTTTACTGTAATGGTCCATTCATGGGCACAGGGAGAGAACATCTGAACGCATGAGCCTGCATTATCCTTTTTACCCACAATGCTCATGTCGGTAGTTTCAGACGGTTCTTATAAGAAGCCGAACGGAGGAAGCTCCATCGTGCATATTGCTGATATGACCATGTTTTATGCACCTGCCAGCGGCGGTGTGCGCACATATATTGATGCCAAACACCGCCGTCTACGTCGTTATCCTGGGGTTCAGCACAGTGTGCTTGTTCCAGGAGAAAGCTATCGACAAAACGGCGGAATCTACGAGATTCCATCGCCCCCCCTACCCTTTGGAAAGGGCTACCGCTTTCCAGTCCGACGCGGCCCGTGGCGCAACGTACTGCACGAGCTGCAACCTGATCTGATTGAAGTGGGCGATCCTTACATGACGGCCTGGGCAGCACTGGACGCAGGTCGCCGGCTGGACGTGCCCGTTATCGGTTTCTATCACTCCGACCTTCCGCTTCTGGCCAGCAACCGGCTCGGTACCTGGTTCGGCAGCAACATGAGCACCTACATCGCACGCCTGTACCGCAGCTTTGATCGTGTCCTGGCACCGAGCAAGGTCATGGTCGAAAAGCTTGAGCGCATGGGCGTGAGCAATGTATATGTGCAGCCGTTAGGGGTGGATCTTGAAACGTTCCATCCATCCTTGCGGGACCCACATTTCAAGCGCGAGCTCGGATTGGATGAGTCTACTCGTCTGATGGTGTTTGCCGGTCGCGGTTCACGGGAAAAGAATCTGCCCATCCTGCTGGAAACTGCTCGTCAGTTGGGCAAGCCCTATCACCTGCTGTTAGTGGGCTCGAATATGCCCAGCCATGTACCGGACAACGTTACGGTCATGAATGGCTTTCGCCCGGCATCCGAAGTTGCACGCCTGGTCGCCAGTTGCGACGTGCTGCTGCACGCAGGGCATCAGGAGACGTTTGGCTTGGTGGCGCTCGAGGCCATGGCCTGTGGTATTCCGGTTGTTGCCGTCAAGGCAGGCGCCCTGGCAGAAATCGTTCCCTTCAATACCGGACGCCTTTGCCAACCTCATGATCCAGTTTCCATGGCGGCCACCGTACGCGAGCTCTTCGAGGACGATGCCCGTCTCGTGGGCCGTCAGGCCCGCCAACATGTAGAGGCGCATCATGCCTGGGATACAGTAGTTGCGGGCCTGCTCTCCCACTATCATGCCGTGCTGGGTACGTCTGAAATGCCGGTAGCTGCACATGGTTGAACGCAATGTCATGCTGGTGCTACATGATGTGGCACCAGAAACCTGGAAAGATTATCAGCCCTTTGTGGAGGCGGTAGACGCATTGGGCAATGTGCCCATGACGCTGTTGGTCGTTCCCGATTTCCATCATCGTAACCCGCTCGATCAGCATCCAGCCTTCATCAAGCTCATGGACCAGCGTCTGGCTCGCGGCGATGAACTGGCGCTTCATGGCTACTTCCACTGTGATGATGCCCCAGCGCCCACGAATCCGCGTGACTGGTTCATGCGCAGGGTTTACACCTACGAGGGTGAGTTCTACACCCTTGATGAAGCACAGGCCCGCGAGCGTCTTGAGAAAGGCATTGCGCTGTTTGAGCGCTTTGGCTGGCCTCTGCATGGGTTTGTGGCGCCAGCCTGGTTGATGAGCGAAGGAACACGTCGTGCCCTGAGCCAGACCGACTTGCGGTATACCAGCGATCCTCAGCATTTTTATCTGCTACCTGACCATCGCCAGGTAGAAGCGCCTGGGTTGGTATGGAGTGCCAGAAGCCCATGGCGAAGAGGCATGTCCTGGCTTATGAGCGAGCAAGCCGCTCGCCGTCATCGATCAGCGCCCCTGCTTCGCCTGGGGCTACACCCTGTCGATATGCGACATGAATTTTCCAGAGACTATTGGCTGGGGCTACTTAAACGCCTGATGGCAGAAGGACGCACCCCCATCAATAAAATCGACTGGCTCAACCGGCATTATTTCAACGAGCGTCTCGCGGCATGAGCCGTGGTGTATGGCTGCTGCTCAGTGCATTGCTGGCAGCAGCACTCATTCCCCTTCTATTAGGCGGCACCGGGCTACTAGGCAAGCTATGGGACTTTCCACTTGATCTACTGCTGCTCATGCTGGGCATGATAGTGCTGTGCTGGAACGTCAATGCGGTTCGCCTGCGCCTGCTACTCAGACGCCTGCATCGCACCACTCACCTTCGCTCCCTGGGCATTGTGATGGCAACCGAATTTGCCATTTGCGCCACGCCTGGCGGTGCAGGCGGTCCGTTTACCATGATGGCGCTTCTTGCACGCCGCGGCGTACGACCGGCACAAGCCACCGCAGTCTTTGCAGTGGACCATATCAGCGATCTGCTGTTTTTCGTCTGTGCGCTGATCGGCATCCTGATTTATGCCCTCTTCCATGCGCTGAATCCCCACGTAGGTTTGCTGCTGGGAGGCACGGCTGCCCTGATGACAGGAATTATCGTCCTGCTGTTCGGATTGGCACGCTTTCATCGCGCCGTTTTGCGCAGCAATGGACGAATCATGAAGCGCCTGGGCGTAAAACAGTCACGACGCCTGCGCTGGGGACGCAAGGTACTGCGCTTCCGCAATGCCTTGAAGGAAAGCTTGCGGATGCCTCACTCCACTCTGGCGGCGGTGTTTGGCCTGACAGCCCTGCATTGGTTGCTACGTAACAGCATCTTGTATATCACGCTGGTCGGTCTGGGAGCCGTCATTCCTTGGGCGTGGACCTTTCTGATACAGATGCTGGCCCTGACCGCTGGACAGGCAAGCCTGCTGCCCGGCGGCGCTGGAGGCGCAGAGTTGGCATCAGGTGCGCTGCTTACACCCATGGTGGGCAAGTCGACAGCAGCGGCAGCTATTCTGATCTGGCGAGCCGTGACGTACTACTTCTATCTCATAGCAGGCGCCCCGGTGTTCATTCACCTGGCGGGACGTCCCTTGCTTAATCGCTTGATTCGCTTTCGCCAGACGTAGAGCCAGCCAAGAGATTCTGCCAGAGCTCAGCGGCACCCGGAAAATCGGTGCCGCTGTCTTCGTTGAGCGCATCCGGGTCGTAGCGCTGCGTACATCCCTCCCCCAGGACGGGAGGAGGAAAAGCCACTGCACGCTCGAAAGGATCGCTCATAAGACCTCAGGACCTATCAGTTGAAGACGACCGTCTTGTTGCCATGTACCAGCACACGGTCTTCCAGGTGGTAGCGCAGACCACGCGACAGCACCATCTTTTCAACATCCTTGCCCAGACGCACCATGTCCTCGACATTGTCACGATGGGTGATACGCACCACATCTTGCTCGATGATCGGACCAGCATCCAGCTCCTCGGTCACGAAGTGACAGGTTGCCCCGATCAGTTTTACGCCCCGCTTGGCGGCCTGGTGGTAAGGCTTGGCCCCCACGAAGGACGGCAGAAAGCTGTGATGGATATTGATGACCTGATGCGCATAGCGCTGGCAAAGATCCGGCGGCAGGATCTGCATGTAACGCGCCAGCACCACAGTATCGGCCTGATGCTCATCGATCAGCCGGGAGACCTCGGCAAAGGCGGGCTGCTTGTCAGTCGGGTCGACCGGCACATGGAAATAAGGAATACCATGCCATTCGACCATGCTGCGCAATGCATCATGATTGGAAATGACACAAGGAATTTCACAATCCAGTTCGCCACTGTGCCAGCGATGAAGCAAGTCCGCCAAACAATGGGATTCGCGGCTGGCCATTAGTACTACACGCTTTTTAACTGCAGAGTCAGTAATGCGCCACTGCATGGAGAACTCTTTGGCTATTGGCGCAAACGCCTGATAAAAACCCTTTAAATCGAAGGGTAAAGAATCGGCGCGTATTTCATGACGCATAAAGAACCAGCCACTTTCGGTATCGGAGTGGTGGCTGGCTTCACTGATCCAACCATTGTAAGTCGCCAGGAAGTTACTTACCTTGGCTACTATACCTACGCCGTCCGGGCAGGCAATCACCAGACGAAAAGTGCGCATAGAACAACCTCGAAAAAACGGAGGCCGCCATTCTAGCCTTGCGCACGGAAAACTTCAGCTTCCATCGACTTGCGGCGACGAATCTCGCGCCTGAGTTTTAATGTTAGTTGAACATTATCAACCTTATTAACTTGTTTTATGCTTGCAAAAAGTTAATAGTAGGTTTACTTGTTGTTACGCCAACACTATCATTAAAAAAGACCAGCCCTTGCATTGCAGGTAAATGTATGTCCCTTATCAATGAATACCGTGCCACTGAAGAAGCTATTAAAGAGCTGCAGGAGCGCCTGCGTAATCTTTCCCAAGACGATAAACTGAAAAAAGAACTGGAATTCGAAGAAAAGCTGCGCGCATTGATGGGTGAATACTCCAAGTCCCTGCGTGACATCATCGCTATTCTTGACACTGATGCCAAAAACACTCGTGGCACTCGCGGTAATGCCAAGAGCACTCAAGGCAGCGGCACCAAGCGTGCACGTAAAGTAAAGCAATACAAGAACCCGCATACAGGGGAAGTTATCGAAACCAAAGGCGGCAACCACAAAACTCTGAAAGAGTGGAAAGCCAAGTGGGGCGCCGATGATGTCGAGAGCTGGGCCACCCTGCTCGACTGATATCCGTCAGTTAGATAAAAAACGCCAGCATTGCTGGCGTTTTTTATGAGTAGTTAAAGGTTTTAAACTCCGAACCGAGTTCTCAACTGCTGCGCATGTACTCGCCATGTATTTAGCAGGGCTTGCTGTGATTCGCTGGCGGTCTGCACCAGTGCATGCAAGGCTTCCTCAAAAGAGAATAGTGTATTGGGTGCGCCCAATTCACTATTGATCAAACGATCACGGCAGAATGAATGCCAACGCCCTTGCTCCTCAGCCGTCAAAGTATGGGAAAAGTTACGGGCCCGATAACGGAAGTAAAGTTCAGGCAAACGTTCGTCTGTGAATAACCACCTTTTATCTACCAACTTAATAGGGTCACAGCTTCGAATCTCATCACATAAGCGTCTATCGCTCTCACATATAAAGCCATTGTACAGCTGCTGTTCAGGATCAAAGACTGCGTTCTCAGCCTTTATTTGATAAAGCTGCGACAATTTGTCTCGCCATATTTTTGCCTTACTTTGTAAAAGAGCCGCACGTTGCTTGTACATCTGCATATTTATTTGCAGTCTTTCCTGATCCTGCTCTCTTAGAACAGCCAAAGGTGCCAACACCGGGCATCGGTTTATCTGGATAAGTTTAAGCGGTACTGGCAGTTCGTCATTGGCTAACAAGTCCTCACGCCGGGTATAGAGTTTTTGATGTAGCGTTTGAACGTCCAGCTCTAATATAGGGCTTGGGTCAAAGTGAAGATCACAGACAACTAACGCATTACGGTTATGAGGATGCCAGCAAAGCGGCAGTACAATGGAAAGAAAATTACGCTCGGCTGAAAACCGTCCAGAAACATGGACTAGCGGTTTAAGTAACGTAATGTGCTCCAACACTGAACGTTTGTGTCTGAGCTGATACAAGAAATGATACAGCCGTGGCTGCCGGTCACGCACCAGCCGAGCGAGCTGTATTGTGGCGTGTACATCCGACAGAGCATCATGTGCTTGACCATGCTCCAGGTCGTTGGCCTGGGAAAGACGCTCAAGCTTCAAGGTCACCCGCCCCTCATCCTGAGGCCACTCAATGCCCTCCGGCCGCAAGGCATAAGCCGCACGTAGCAAATCGATCAGATCCCAGCGGGTATTCCCGCCCTGCCATTCCCGCGCATACGGATCGTAGAAATTTCGATACAGGCTATGCCGTGTCACTTCATCATCAAAGCGCAGCGTGTTGTAACCAGCCGTACATGTACCCGGCTGGCTTATATGAGCATGCAGGTGGGCCATGAAGGTGGCCTCGGGAAGCCCCTCGCGTTCGAGGCGCTCAGGCGTAATGCCGGTAATCAGGCAGGCAGCCGGATGCGGCAGGATATCGTCGCCCAAGCGGCAATACAGGTTGAGCGGCTCGCCAACAATGTTAAGGTCCTCATCCGTTCGCAAGCCGGCCACCTGTAGTGGGCGATCGCAGCGTGGATTGGTTCCTGTGGTTTCGAAGTCATACCAGAATATGGTGCGGCTCACGACAAAGCTCTCCTAGCTATCAGCGCCTCGAGTCGAGCACTCTGGATTTTTCAGTTGCCTATACGCCTGATGGGTCGCTAGGCTTATCATGTCGCAGGCTGCGACCGTATGTATGTCATTGAATTCATGATACCCATGGATTCCAAGCCGTGCGTCAGGATAGCCAAGCTGCGTTAACGTGCACAGACGCACCAGGCGTGGGTGATGACCTTATCAAAGGAGTGATAATGTGCTGAAGCGCTTGCCTGCCGACTGGTTATTTTTGTCGTTCCAGTCTGCGTAGGGGTTCTCATCCAATGACACCATGTGAACGCCGAGCAACCTCTTGTGCCGACCTACACTAGAGAAGGCTCATCTGTACCCATGCCACTTCCACTCGATACGCTGTTACGCGTCGAAACCCCGGAAGCCATCGACCTGATGTTGCGTCCAGCCAGCGTCATACCTCGCGCCCTGGCGTATGCCATCGACCTGGCTATTCGAGGCGCTATCATGGCGCTTGCCTACCTTGTGCTCGGCTTTCTGGGCCATGTCGGGGTTGGCTTGATCGCGCTGCTGACATTTCTGATCAGCTGGTGGTACATGGTGCTGTTTGAAGTGCTCAACCAGGGCCGCTCACCAGGCAAGCAGCTCATGAAATTGCGCGTTTTGAATGATGATGGCACCCCGGTGGGCTGGTCCGGCTCGCTGCTACGCAATCTGTTGCGCGTCGTGGATCTTCTCCCCTTCGGCTATGCCATGGGTATCCTGAGCAGCCTGTTACATCCCAGCTTCAAACGCTTGGGAGATCTGGTGGCAGGCACCCTGGTCGTTCACCAAGAGCAACCACACGAGCGCTTTACCTTACAGGACGTCATTCCATTGTCCCCCCCGTTTGCGCTGGGGTTAATAGAGCAGCAGGCCATTCTCTCGTTTGCCGAGCGTCAGAACGAGTTGTCTCTATCCCGTCGAGACGAGCTGGCCGCACTACTGGCAGAGCCTCTGGGGGTAGACCGCAGCGAAGCCACTGAGCGCCTGAACCGAATTGCACAAGCCCTGCTAGGGGCTCACGGATGAGGCAGGCGCCTTTCGAACAGCGCTACCAGGCTGAGTGGGCTCGCTTCAGTGAGCAGTTGTCTGCGCTGGAAAAACGCACCCCGACTTCAACGCTGGAACACAGCAAGGCATTTATTGCTAGCTACCGTCGTCTGTGCCAGCACTTGGCACTTGCTCAGGCACGTGGCTACAGCCCCCAGCTGATTGAGCACCTGCATCAACTGACGCTGCGTGGCCACCAGCTCATCTATCGCCATCCGGGCAATATTCGGCAGCGATTGCTCGGCTTCCTGCTGGCAGACTTTCCTCGACTGGTCCGGACAGAATGGCGCCTGGTCGCTGTAGCAAGCGCCCTCTTCTATGGCAGCCTTCTCATAATGGGTTTACTGGTCTATTACATACCTGATCTAGTCTACAGCCTGCTGGACCCCGCCCAGGTTGCCAACATGGAAAGTATGTACAGGCCGGATGCCGAGCGCATAGGAGCCTTGCCCGAGCGGGCCAGCAGTCAGGACTGGCAAATGTTCGGCTATTACATTCGCAACAATATAGGAATCGCCTTTCAGACATTTGCAGGCGGGTTGCTGTATGGCCTGGGGACACTGTTCTTTCTGCTGTTCAATGGGCTTAACATCGGTGCGGTGGCAGGTTACCTGACGCAACTGGGCTCAGGCTCTACCTTCTGGCCCTTCGTGGTAGGGCACGGCGCATTTGAGCTGACAGCGATTACGCTGGCCGGCTCGGCAGGCCTGAAGCTGGGCTGGGCGCTGGTGGCGCCGGGCCGGCTGCGCCGCAGCGATGCCCTGCGACATGCCGCCAAACCCTGTGTTGGCATGATTGCCGGTGTCTTTGTACTGTTAACGCTGGCCGCCTTTGTCGAGGCCTATTGGTCCTCAAGCGCTGCACTCAGCCCTACTCTCAAGTACAGCGCAGGTGCGCTGTTGTGGCTGGCCGTTGGAGGTTATTTCGGGCTGGCAGGAAGAAATCGACATGCGCCTGAGTGAAAGCCAGGCGGTTATCCGCCCCCGTAGCCCTTGGGAAGCTCTGGATCTTGGCGTGAGACTCGCCCGTGAACACCTGCATATCTTGATGACCAGCTGGGCACTGCTCACCCTTCCTGTTCTGGCCCTGTTGAGCGCCGCCCTCTGGAATTATCCTTCCATCGCCATGCTGGTTTTCTGGTGGTTGAAGCCACTGTTCGAGCGGCTACCCCTGCATATTTTGTCCCGAGCGCTCTTTGGCGAAACGATTACGGCCAGACAAGCGCTGATGGCTTATCCACGGTTGCTGAGCGTACAGCTGTTGCCCAGCCTTCTATGGAGACGTTTTACGCCCAAGCGCAGCTTTCTATTACCCGTACAGCAGCTTGAAGGCCTGTCCGGCGCATCACGTCAGGCTCGTGTTCGGGTCCTGACGCAACAAGATACACAGGCCGCCTTCTGGTTGACCCTTACCGGTGCGCACATTGAAATGGCCCTTTATCTCGGTCTTCTGGGCCTGATTTATCTCTTCATTCCCTCGCAGATCGTCGAGCAACTCGATTGGTTCAAACTGATCGATGTCGAGGCTCATGGCCTGCTCTGGGTGGAGCACCTTACAAATTTGCTATATGCACTGGTTCTGCTTGTATGGGAGCCCGTGTATGTGGCGTGCGGCTTCAGTCTTTATCTGAACCGGCGTACAGCGCTGGAAGCCTGGGACATTGAGCTGGCCTTTCGACGCCTGCGCCAGCGCCTGACAGGTGCGATACCCATGCTGCTTGTGATCGGAGCCATGAGCGCTTTGCTTTCGCCGCCGCCCGTCCTGGCAGATGAGCCGTCAGCTGCAGCGATCTGCCCACTGCCACCTCAGGAAGCAGCCGGCCCGGATGCGCCTCGCCTGCTGAACCAGCCCTTGAACAGTCAGGTTGCCCGGCAGCACATCGGCGTCATACTGGCGAGCCCGCCCTTCAGGAATGAGCGCACCCAGTTGGAATGGCACGTCGGCCAGCAGGACAAAAACAAGGCCTCGGTGACGTCATCCAATGGCCTCCACTGGCGGGACCTCGAAACACTTATTGCCCATGCGGACCGCTTCATTGAGATCCTGTTATGGACGTTACTGATTGCAGGGCTTGGCGTGCTGCTCTGGCGTTACCGCGTCTGGCTAACCCTCTTTACCCGGCGAATCGCCACCAAACCTGCCAGACCTGTCGACACGCCTCGTCAGCTGTTTGGTCTGGAAGTCGCCCCGACCAGTTTACCTTCCGATATCCCTGGCGAAGCCGAGCGTCTCTGGCAACACGACCCTCGCAGCGCACTGGGGTTGCTTTATCGCGGCCTGCTGAGCCGTCTTTTGCATGACTTTCATCTGCCCTTGAAGGAGGCGCATACCGAAGGCGAAATCCTTGAACTTGGCAGATCAATACCCAACGCCGATGTGGTCGGTTATCTGCACGGTGTGACGACCCAATGGCAGGCGCTTGCCTATGGCCATCGCATGCCTTCCCAGGAAACGCTTCAGGCGCTCTGTCACCAATGGCGTCATCTGTTTGGTCCGCAGGTGTCTGCATGACGCGTCGGCATTCGCTGTGGATTATTCTGATGGTGGCCGTCCTGCTGCTGACCGGGTTGTGGGCCTGGAAGTACATCACCCTGACAGAGACGCTGAAAGATGCAGGGCCCAGTCCAGAGGCCCGGAACAACCCCTATCTGGCTGCCGAGCGCTTTCTGAAGGAGCGGTCCATTACCATTCAACACAGTGACTCTTTTACGGTGCTGAATGGGCTGCCTTCGATAGGCCATACGTTGCTGCTGCTTGCAGAACGAGACCGTATGTCACCCGCCCAGAGTCAGCAGGTCCTGGACTGGGCCAGCCGAGGTGGACATGTCGTTTTCGTAGCCGAGCAGCTGTGGGATGAGCAGAGCAAAAAAAGCGGCGACTTCCTGCTTGACGCCATCGGTGTGCAGCAGTTGCTGACGCGCGACCTGGAGGATGAGGAGACGGATCAGCAGGACGCTGAACCCGCTCCTGCCGAAAAATGGGCTCCGTTGACCAAGCTTTATCTGGAAAACGAAAAGGAGCCAGCCTATATCGGTTTCGATGATGAGTTTCATCTGTACGACTCCAGGAATCTGGCCCAGTCCTGGGCCAACAGCGAAGCCGCTACGCACATGATGCAGCTGCCATGGGGCAACGGTTTGATTACCGTCATGACGGACCCCTGGATCTGGCAAAACGCCCATATAGGCGAATATGACAATGCCTGGCTGCTCTGGTATATCACCCAGGACAGTGACGTCACGCTGCTATACCGCGCCGACAAGGAAAGCCTTGTTACGCTCATGGCACGCTACTTTCCTGAAACGCTGGCCGCCGCAGCCCTGCTTCTGGCGCTCTGGCTATGGCAGTCAGCGCAGCGCCTGGGACCCCTGCTACCAAGTCCCGCCACCGGGCGCCGTCAGCTGAGTGAGCACCTGCGGGCCAGCGCCGAATTCATTCGCCGACATGCTGGGCTGGCCAGCCTGATCACGTTGCTGCAGAAAGATATTCAGCAGCACGCCCGACGCCGTCATCCCGGCTTCGAACGCCTCCCTGTTGCCGAGCAATGGCAGCTTCTAGGCCGCCTGGCTCGTTTGTCTGCGCATGAGATCAGCCAGAGCATGCGTCCGCTGACATCAGAGAAACTGTCTCCAATCGACTTCACGCGCCGCGTTGCACATTTGCAACGCATTAGGAAGGCACTATGACTCGCGGTGCACTCCCCTCGCGGCCTACTCAAGGAAATACGCCATGACCGAGCCTACTGCGACTCCCACGCCCCCTGATCATACGGCACAGCGTCAACGCGCCAGCAGCCTCGCTCAATCGCTGCGGCAAGCCCTCAACAAGGCATTGATAGGCCAGAGCACAGTAATTGATGATGTTCTGACCGCCCTGCTGGCTGGAGGACATGTCTTGATCGAGGGTGCACCCGGACTGGGCAAAACCCTGCTGGTTCGCGCGCTGGCTCGCTGTTTCGAAGGCAGTTTTGCACGTATTCAGTTCACACCGGACCTCATGCCCAGCGACATCACAGGTCATGCCATCTATGACCTGGCGACGGAGCAGTTCAAGCTACGCAAGGGACCTGCCTTTACCAACCTTTTGCTGGCCGACGAGATCAACCGTGCGCCAGCAAAAACCCAGGCGGCACTGCTGGAAGTCATGCAGGAGCGGCAAATTACATTGGAAGGCCGAGCGCTGCCGGTTCCTCAACCCTTCATGGTATTAGCCACCCAAAACCCGATAGAGCAGGAAGGCACTTATCCGCTGCCAGAGGCGGAACTGGACCGTTTCATGTTCAAGCTCTATATCGACTATCCCGGCGAAGAAGACGAACGTGCCCTGGTCAGACAGGTCACTCGCTCCACACGCAGCGACATGCTGGATGTCACGCCTCTGCGCCCAATACTGCAAGCCAAGGAAATCATGGCCATGCAAAAAATTGCAGCGGACCTGCCGGTGGACGATCAAGTGCTGGATTATGCCGTGCGGCTGGCACGCTCAACCCGTAACTGGCCCGGCATCATGCTGGGCGCCGGGCCTCGTGCCTCTATCGCCCTGCTCCGCGGCGCGCGTGCGCGAGCCCTGCTGCGGGGTGGCGAGTTCGTTCTGCCCGATGACGTGAAGCAGTGTGCCCTGCCCGTTTTGCGCCACCGGATTAGACTGTCGGCAGAACTTGAAATCGACGGCATTACAGTTGATCAGGTGCTGCGGCAGATCATTGATCAATCCCCAGCCCCTCGCCTCTGATTCGCGCCTTTATGAAGCCCTCCAGACGTTTTCTGCTGATCCTGACCGGACTGCTTGGGATAGCACTGTTCCTCGGTACGCTCGAGGCGCTGGGCCTCTCCGTGGCTGACACGCTACATGCTGTCTGGTGGGGCGCTTTGCTGGCGCTTTTGCTGATAGCCGGGGGCGATGCTGTCAGTGCCTATCGACGAGCCCCTCCCATTCTGAAGCGTACGCTACCCGGGCAGTTATCATTGGGACGCTGGAGCGACGTTCAGCTTACGCTGCATCATTCCTATCCCCGCGAATGCTGCGTCACGCTGTTCGACCATATCCCCGCCTCCATGGCCCACGAGCATCTACCGTTGGAGATGACTCTAAAGCCCGGCCAGCAGACCGAGGCGCACTACCGGATCAGGCCTCTGGAGCGAGGGCATATCCGCTTTCCGGCCTGTGATTGTATCCTGCCCAGCCCACTGGGATTCTGGCAGCGCCGTTACCGGCTGGAGCACCCTGGAGACGCACGGGTCTACCCGGACTTTGCCCGCCTTTATAGCTCATCGCCTCTGGCAGGCGAGCAATGGCTGGGTCAACTGGGTGTCAGGCAGAAACCTCGACGAGGCCTGGGGCTCGAGTTCCATCAGCTGCGAGAGTTTCGCCAGGGCGATACGTTGCGGCAGATGGACTGGAAAGCCACGGCACGCAAGAAAATGCCCATCGCCCGCGAATATCAGGAGGAACGGGACCAGCAGATCCTGCTGCTCCTGGACTGCGGCAGGCGTATGCGTAGCCAGGACGGTGAGCTGTCGCATTTCGACCAGGCTCTGGATGCGTGCCTGCTTCTGGCCCACGTTGCCCTTCGCCAGGGCGATGCCGTAGGTATCAGCACCTTTGCTCATGAGCAACCACGGCACGTGGCGCCTGCCAAAGGCCATGGGCAGCTGGGCCGACTGCTCAATGCCGTCTATGACCTCAAGCCTACACTGACCCCTGCCGATTACAGTTCAGCCGCCCAGCAGCTTCTCAGCCGCCAGCGTCGCCGTGCACTGATCGTTCTGGTCACCAACCTGCGTGATGAAGATGACGATGATCTAAGGCTTGCCCTTGGCCATCTCGGTCGCCAGCACCGCATGCTGATTGCCAGCCTGCGTGAAGATATCCTGGATACGAAGATGCAGCAGGTGATAGAAACCTACGAGGATGCGCTGGAATATTGTGGGGCCATGGATTACCGCCAGGCCAGGGAGTCGCTGCACGAGCGCCTGTCGGCCCAAGGTGTTGCGCTCATCGATACACGTCCGGCCGCCCTAGGCCCTGAACTGGTCAATCAGTATCTCACCTGGAAACGTGCCGGAACCCTCTGACTAAGCCTTGCAGCGTTCGTCTGCCTAAACGGACTGCTGCATGGGGTGAAAGCTGAAATAGTTACGCAGCGATTCCACCAGCTCGGTGAACTCATGCGGTGGCGCCGAGATCGAGAAGCCTGAATCGTAATATCCTGGCGTTACGTCTTCCCGGCTCCACTGACAGTTGGCATCGAAGTCAATGAAGTGCAACTGCCCGTCCTGACCCGGCACCTTCAAACGCAATTCGAATCTGGCCCCAACCAGCAGCGGTAGCTGGCTAATGAGCAACATCCCGTCCAGGGAAATATTACCCAGATAGCCCATGGGCCTGTCAGTGAAACGATTGAACACCTTCAGAAAGTACGGTAACTGATGGCGCTCGATATGACGATTCTGTTTCATGGACCCATCCCGGAAGTCATTGCAGTCTGATGCCGCTCCAGTCGGCACCCATCAGACCACAAGCATAACCAGAAGCATGCGAAAGGGCATCTTTACTTGGCCAGCACCGGCTTGAGCGGCTGCGGCTGAACGATTACCGGTCTGGAACCATCGAGCCCCAGCTGGGTGAGCGTATCGATTCTGGCCCGAGCCCGGTACGCATACTCGCTGCTGGGGTAACGCCTCTCGATGAAGCGATAGGTTTCCACCGCATCGACATACAAACGCTGCCGCTCAAGGCATTGACCACGCAGCATGGAAATCTCCGGCTGAACCCACGGGCGAGCCCGGCTCTTGCGTTCGGCCTGGGACAGCTCCAGCATGACTTGATCGCAGTCACCTTCAGTATAGGCATCGTAAGCCTTGTCCATATGACGATTCATGGACGCACCCGTACAGCCGGCCAGCGACACGACGACGAGCGAAAATAAGATATGACGCATGATTGATCCTCCGTTGCCGGGTTATCGGCAGGCTCGTCCAGGCCTGAAGCGCAGCTCACCGGTTAATTCAAGCATTACTTTTTCAGGATTGCTGCACGGAGATGAAACCTTTCATGTGCCTGGACGCTCAGCAAGGCTACAATGCACAGTAGCCTTTGAAGCCAAACGTCAGATTCGGCCCGTTTCATTGCCGATCACGGTTGAAACCATCTGAAAGGAAAACCTGAATGATTTATCGCCGTACCAAAATCGTTGCCACCCTTGGCCCAGCCAGCAATTCGCCTGAGGTGCTCGAGCAGCTCATCATTGCCGGTATCGATGTGGCCCGCCTGAACTTTTCTCACGGAACCCCGGATGAACACCGTGCACGGGGTCAGCTGGTACGCGAACTGGCTGCCAAGCATGGCCGCCATGTGGCCTTGCTGGGCGATCTTCAGGGGCCCAAGATCCGTATCGCCAAATTCACTGACAAGCGCATCCAGCTCAAGGAAGGCGACACCTTCCGTCTGTCCACGGCCCATCCACGTGATGCCGGTACCCAGGAGGTCGTTGGTATCGACTATCCGGGCCTCGTGACCGATTGCCATGTCGGCGATGAGCTGCTGCTCGATGACGGCCGCGTGGTACTACGCGTCGAAGGCGTAACGGCCAATGAACTGCATACCGTCGTTTTGATCGGCGGCCCGCTGTCGGACCACAAGGGCATCAACCGTCGCGGCGGCGGTCTGACCGCACCGGCCCTGACCGACAAGGATCGCGAAGACATCAAGCTTGCCAGCTCCATGGAAGTGGACTATCTGGCGGTGTCCTTCCCACGTGATGCGGCAGATATGCATGAAGCCCGTCGCCTGCTGGAAGAAGCCGGTGGCAAGGCCTGGCTGGTGGCCAAGATCGAGCGCGCCGAAGCTGTAGCCAATGACGAAGCACTGGACGGTCTGATTCAGGCCAGTGACGCAGTCATGGTGGCCCGTGGTGACCTGGGCGTCGAGATCGGCGATGCCGAACTCGTAGGCATCCAGAAACGCATCATTTCCCATGCGCGCCGCTTCAACAAAGCGGTTATCACGGCTACGCAAATGATGGAGTCGATGATTACCAACCCGATGCCGACACGCGCCGAAGTGTCTGACGTTGCCAACGCCGTACTCGACAACACCGACGCCGTGATGCTGTCCGCCGAGACGGCTGCCGGTGCGTACCCGGTTGAGGCCGTCAAGGCGATGGCCCGCATCTGTATCGGTGCAGAAAAGCAGCCTACCAGCAAGCTGTCCAGCCATCGCCTGGGGCAAACCTTTACCCGTTGGGACGAAAGTATCGCGCTGGCGTCCATCTATGTGGCTAACCACTTCCCGGGCGTGAAGGCCATCATCAGCCTGACCGACAGCGGTTATACCCCGTTGATCATGTCTCGCCTACGATCCTCCGTTCCAATCTTCTCGTTTGCTTCATCCCGCATAACACAGGCGCGCACCGTACTATTCCGCAACGTCTATACCATTCCGTTCGATCCCAAGTCGATGCCGGCTGACAAAGTCAGCCAGAATGCCGTAGACGAACTGCTCAAGCGCGGCATTGTGGAGCGTGGCGATTGGGTCATCCTGACCAAGGGCGACAGCTACACCAAGCGTGACGGCACCAACACCATGAAGATGTACCGTGTCGGTGATCTGCTCGTCTGATTATTGCTCACAAAAAAGCCGCCTTCGGGCGGCTTTTTAATGCTAGAGAGCCTTGGACACAAAGGTCTCTGTCAGCAGTTGTCCCCGCGGAAGCCCTGCCATGAATAATCGACGAGACACAGCCTCAACAAATGCCGGACTGCCACAAGCCAGCGCGACCGTACGCCGACTGGATAGCCGCAACGCCTTGAGCCACGGCTCCCACCCCTTTTCATCCAAGTACTCGACATTCAGAGTGCGTTGCTCGGCGGCCAATCTATCCAATGCTGGCCTCAAGTAATGCCCAGACGCCTCACGCGCGCGGTGTACTACCGTGATCGGCCCAGCATGCTCCTGATCCAGCGCTTCACGAAGAATGCCCCAAAGTGGCGCCAATCCTGAGCCGGAGCCCAGCAGCAGCAACGGAGAATCGGGTTGTTCCGCCGGATAGTGCAGCGCACTGGGATTTAATACACCCAGGCACAATTGATCACCTGGTTTCATTCGGCGTGCGGCAGTGCTGAACTGGCCCGGACGGCTGCAATCGATGTGAAACTCAAGCCAAGGTGCCTCGCCAGGCAAACTGGCTATGGAATAGGAGCGAGCAATACCGTTGAGCCAGAGCACTACGGACTGCCCCGGTCGATAACGTACATACCGCTCCGGCTGCATACGTAGGCGAACCACATCTGCACTTAGCCAATCGACAGCCGTCAGCGTCGCAGGAATCCCATCTTCCTCAGGGTTGAAGATCGATACCCGAACATCACCTACAATACGGCACTGGCAGGCCAGCCGCCATCCTTCGGCCCGCCGTTCAGGAGGCAGCGCTTCCGGCTGCGCGTCTGCAACATGCCCCTCAAGACACCGAACCAGACATGCATGGCAACTGCCCGCCCGACAGCTGAAAGGCACTGCCAGGCCTACGTCGAGCAGGCTGTCGAGCAGAGTGCGATCCGACTCGACTGTCCAGACCGATGCTCCTACCTCAAGCTTAGGCACGTCAGCTCTCCCATGAAACCTCACAGCGATTACGCCCATTACGCTTGGCACGATACAACGCCTGATCAGCCAGCAGTAACGACTCTTCAAGGGTACGTCCGGTCATGATGAGGCTCATGCCGATCGAAACGGTCAGGGTGCCCAGATCAGCGTGCTCGAAAACCGTCCTTGAAAAGGCTTCACGTAAACGCTCACAGCAGACTACCAGCTGCTGCGGATCGCTAAAGGGCAGCAGGAGGACGAACTCTTCTCCGCCATAACGCGCCAGGACGTCCTGCTCTCGCAAGCAGGCCTCGCCTACCTCGGCAAACGTTTTAAGCACCAGATCGCCTATTCCGTGCCCAAACTGATCATTGATCTGCTTGAAAAAATCCATGTCGATCAATGCCAGCCCGTGCATTCGGCCATGCCCCAACCGATGAAGCGCCTCACTGGCTATTTGCAGAAAATAACGGCGATTACGCAGCCCCGTCAGCTCGTCCGTAATCACCTGAGCTTCCAACTGACGCATCACATGGCGCAGGTTGTCCTGATGCCGCTCCAGATCGTCCCGCCGAGCGTTGAGCTGGTAGCGGATACGGTGGTGGTAGCGAGCAAACAGCACCATGGAAACCAGAACAATGGCTAATATGATGCTCTGGACAATCATCATTCTGACGGTCCGGCTGTCCTGTGGCTCAAGGTTTATCCATAAGCACAACCCTACATAGGCACCGTAGGCCAGCAGCGCACAGCGTACAAACGCCCCCAGTCGTATCTGAAAAATACCCAGCATCAATACGAGTACATAAGACACCAGAAAGGTACCGCGCAAATGCACGATATGGGTCAGGGAATACGTCAGAAACAGAATCGAGACGATAATATAGGGCTCAAGCGGCAAGGCCTTCAGATGCTTGCCACCGGCCCAGACAATCACCCCCGTCATCACGGCGACTCCCGCCAGAAAGCCCAGCGTGTCGGCAAAAAAAGAGCTGATCGAAAATGAATAGAACCCCGCAGCCGTAGATAACAGCAGCGGAAGCAACGCCAGCACAACCACGGCTAGAGGCAATACCTGATGACCAATGACAAACGCATTGATGCTGCGCGTGACAGTAAGATCCCGCATGGTGACGACACCTGATCCATGGCATAGCAATTAGCCAGCAGTTTACCCTGTTTCTGTGACGTATTTCCTTATCAGCTGGTCGGCTTCGCTCAAGCGTCTCATAGCGCTATACTGCCCCGCCTTTGTCGTGTCGGCTACACCCTAGACGTGGTGTCTGGACTTCTTTTCTCAGTGTTGGAAGCCGGACCTGCGCGCCCGGACGCTGCTTTTCGTGATCAGACGACTTTCGCCTGCTTCCAAAACGACGCCACGGACGAGACACGAGAACCGCGCAGTACTGATAGCCTAATAAGGAGCGCGTACATGACCGTGATCAAGCAGGATGACCTGATCCAGAGCGTTGCTGATGCCCTGCAGTTCATCTCCTATTACCATCCCGTGGATTTCATCCAGGCCATGCATGAGGCCTACCTGCGTGAGGAATCCCCTGCCGCACGCGACTCCATGGCCCAGATCCTGATCAACTCGCGCATGTGTGCGACCGGCCACCGTCCGATCTGCCAGGACACGGGTATCGTGACCGTATTCGTCAAGGTTGGCATGGACGTGCGCTGGGACGGCGCCACAATGAGCCTGGACGACATGATCAACGAAGGCGTTCGCCGCGCCTATAACCTGCCGGAAAACGTCCTGCGTGCATCCATCCTGGCCGACCCGGCCGGTGCGCGCAAAAACACCAAGGACAACACCCCAGCTGTCATCCACTACAGCATCGTTCCTGGTGACAAGGTTGAGGTTGATGTTGCAGCCAAGGGCGGCGGCTCCGAAAACAAGTCCAAGATGGCCATGCTCAACCCGTCCGACTCTATCGTCGACTGGGTTTTGAAAACCGTTCCGACCATGGGTGCAGGCTGGTGCCCGCCCGGCATGCTGGGTATCGGCATCGGTGGTACGGCCGAAAAGGCAGCGGTTCTGGCCAAGGAATCGCTCATGGAGGAAATCGATATCCATGAGCTGAAAGCCCGCGGCCCGCAGAACCGTATCGAAGAGCTGCGCCTGGAGCTATTCGAAAAGGTCAACCAGCTGGGTATTGGCGCTCAGGGCCTGGGCGGCTTGACCACAGTCCTGGACGTCAAGATCAAGGACTATCCGACTCACGCGGCCTCGCTGCCGGTGTGCATGATTCCGAACTGTGCAGCGACACGCCATGCCCATTTCATTCTGGATGGCTCTGGCCCCGCTGCCCTGGAAGCTCCGCCGCTGGATGCCTATCCGGAAATTGTCTGGGAAGCCGGCCCTTCTGCACGTCGCGTCAACCTGGATACGGTAACCCCGGAAGAAGTATTGACCTGGAAACCAGGCGAGACCTTGTTGCTCAACGGCAAGATGCTGACCGGCCGCGATGCTGCGCATAAGCGCATGGTCGATATGTTGAACAAGGGCGAGACGCTCCCCGTAGACCTCAAGGGTCGCTTCATTTACTACGTTGGCCCGGTCGACCCGGTTGGCGACGAAGTCGTAGGTCCGGCAGGCCCCACCACGGCTACCCGCATGGACAAGTTCACCCGTCAGATTCTTGAGCAAACGGGTCTACTCGGCATGATCGGCAAATCCGAGCGCGGCCCAATCGCCATTGAAGCGATCAAGGACAACAAGGCGGTTTACCTTATGGCAGTAGGCGGTGCAGCGTATCTGGTGGCCCAGGCGATCAAGGCCTCCAAGACCCTGGCCTTCCCGGAGCTGGGCATGGAAGCGATCTACGAGTTCGAGGTCAAGGACATGCCGGTCACCGTTGCGGTCGATAGCAATGGTGAGTCCGTGCATAACACCGGCCCGCAAATCTGGCAGAAGAAAATCGCTGAAAGTCTGGCGGTTGAAGTCTCCTAAGCCTTTAGGATGAACAATAAAGCCCGGTAAATCCGGGCTTTATTGCATCTGCACCACTGACTCAAGGCTCGATACGTGTACCGAGCACCTCCAGAAACTTGCGCAACCACTCCACATGAGCGGTCCACACCGGACCGGTTACCAGCTTACCGCTGACATGAGCACCGTCCATGGGTAATTCAATATAGGTCCCACCGCCCCCTTTGACATCAGGCGCACACGCCGGATAGGCATTGCACTCAACGCCATCCCTGAGCACGCCGGCCGCTGCCAGGATCAGGGGGCCATGACACAGTGCAGCAACGGGCTTGTCAGCCTTGAAAAATCCCCTTACCAGCTCAAGCACCTGTTCGTTGACGCGCAAATACTCGGGTGCCCGCCCTCCAGGAATGACCAGAGCGTCATAGTCGTCTACACGTGCCTTGGCAAAGTCCCCATTGAGCGTAAAACGATGGCCCGGCTTTTCACTGTAGGTCTGCTCACCTGTGAAGTCATGAATGGCGGTTTGCACAGTATCGCCGGGTGCCTTGCCTGGACAGACAGCATCCACCTGGTGTCCGGCAATCTGTAGCGCCTGGAAAGGCACCATCACTTCATAGTCTTCGATGAAGTCACCTACCAGCATGAGAATTTTCTTTGCCGCCATAGCAGTCTCCTTCCAAAGGTGGGTTCGACTGTTCTTCGAGCAGAGGGTCCACCCGCAGTTCCCTGGCAGACCCGGCGCCTGAAAGTTTCCTGTGCGCTATGTAGGCAGTTGCCTGGTCTTTTCTACCTTGGGCAACAAATGCCTGATCAACCATCGCCGGGTAGGTGCCACGGCCTGCTCCTGGAAAATCACACAGATGAAAATCACAAACAGCAGGAAGAGTCCGTAAACCTCGATGGCGTTCTCTACGTGACCGGCAGCCTCGATACACGCGCTCCAGTTGCTAAAGCACAGCGGGAAGTCACCCATAATCCATTTCTCGAGCGTCATGAACAGTCCTGACAATGGCACATGCAGTGCGAACATGGACAGTGACGCCGCACCCAGCCGAGGCGACCAGTGTTTAAGCCATTCGCTCTTTGGTTCCTGCGCCAATGCGCTGAGATAGACCAGTATCAATTGAGACGGCAGTAACAGACCGTTATGAAGCAAGAAGTACCAGAATTTAGGGCCATGGGTAAACAGCGCGGTGGCCACTGCAAAACTCAATAGCAGATAGCCGGTCATCACCAGGCGGATGGTCCGGCTTGGCTGCGCGCCTCGCTCACTTTGCTGACGGAAGAGGCCATACGCCACGATGCCAGCCAGAAACTCCGGCAGGCGCAGCAGCGGGACTCGTTGTAGCAAGCCGGTATACGGCATACCGTAATCCTGGTTCCAGATCACCAGAACAGGAGGAATCAGGTAGCACAGGCCTATGATGGCAAGCACACCCCATTTGTTGCGCGCACGCATCAGGCGCGGCGCCGCATAGGGAAAGACCAGATAAAAAAAGAATAACGCCGAGATGGACCAGAGCGGCGCATTGAAGGTGAGGTAGTAGGGATTCCAGGCCTGCAGCATCGTAATCTGCAGCAGCCCATTGAATGCAAGCTCCAGATTGGTCATGTAGTGCTGGAACAGTTCCGGATTGGTTCGGGCCAGCACCTCGTTGGTGTCGTAAACCACGAACCGGACGCTGGCCTTGGCTCCATCAGGCGGTATGGCCATGAAGCCGATCCAGGTTACGACGACTATGGAAAACAGCAGCGCGAAAATATGGATAGGATACAGATTGGAGAATCGCTTAACCCAGAAACTCTTGGCAGGCTCTCGCATCTGGTTATCAGTGAGATAGACATGCGCCAGCAGGAACCCGGAAAGTACAAAGAAGGTGCTGGTCGCAAAAAAACCCATACTGGTCAGTTCGTCCAGCAACGGAACGGTTTTGCGTTCGGGATAAAAATGAATGGTGTGGTAGATGACCACATAAAGACCCATCAGGAAGCGAAGCCACTCAAGCCCAATGAATCGTTGTTTTTCTATTTTGAGCATTACGCTCACTCCTTACTGCAAGGCGCGTAGTGTATCGCTTTAAAAAAATGCAATGCTTGCTTTACTCAAGACTTACGCTTGCTCACAACGGTCAGCACCAGACGGTCCAGCGTACCCCAGAGACGCTCACGCAGGCGTTTCCACCAAGGGCGGTTGCGCCAATCCTTTAGCGTGATTTCGCGGCTTTGCTGGAAGTCCGCTAGAAAGCACTCACTGACGGCCTGACTCAGCGTCGGGTCAATGGCTTCCAGGTTGGCGTCAAGGTTGAACCGAAGATTCCAGTAATCAAAATTGCATGAGCCTACGCTGACCCAGTCATCGACCTGAACCATCTTGAGGTGGGAAAACCGCGGCTGATATTCATAGATCTTCACGCCTGCCCGGAGCAAGCGCGGATAATAGCGCTGCCCGGCAAAACGGACGGGGGGATTATCCGTATGCCGGCCCGTCAGAATCAGCCTCACGTCGACGCCTCGCTGAGCGGCCTTGCGCAAGGCTCGCCTGACCCGCCACGACGGTAGAAAATATGGCGTAGCAAACCAGATACGCTTCTTGGCAACAATCAGGGCTCGAACCAGGGACAGTACAATGTCCCGATGCTGGCGAGCATCAGCATAGGCCACCCGCCCAAGACCCGAAGTTGCCTGCGGCGGTCTTGGAACCAGAATACGACCACGGCTGGCCTCGGGCTTCCAAGCATGCCGCTGATGGCAGGCTTGCCATTGGCGCTGGAACAGGCTCATCCAGTCGGACACCAACGGCCCGCGTATGCTCACCATCACTTCATGCCACTGGCAAAGCTCCTCCCCTGGCGTCCAGAAGTCATTGGTTGCCCCGCTTCCACCCACAAAGGCCTGCGACTCGTCCACAATCAGGAGCTTGCGATGGTCACGGTACAAGTTGCGCCAGCCACGCCAGAGGCCTACCGGATTATAGATACGTACCTGACCGCCTGCTTCGCTCAACTGGGTCCGGTGCATGTCGTCCATCTTGAGCGTACCAAAACCATCGAAAAGACAACGCACCTGTATTCCCCGATGCGCCGCCTCAATCAAGGCCTCCATCAGGGCAGTTGCACACGAGCCCTTTTCTACCAGATAGAGTTCGATGTCGATGCTATACCGGGCTTTGGATATGGCTTCCAGCATGGCAGGAAAAAAACACCCGCCATCAACCAGCAGCTCATATTCATTTTGTTCGCGCCATGGATACACCGCACCTGGCATGATGACGCTCCTGAAAAGCCCGCCACTCAGGTAGGGGTAGGCACGTGGCGAAGGGTTAACAGCACAGAAACGGGCACCTCAGGTGTAATCGAGGGGACACTGGCTATTTCCTTGAGCTTGTCCAGCCCTTCCAACAGGCTGAAGTCAATCGCCTTGATCAACACCGGCTGCAAAGTACTGACCTGAACCAATGTTTCCCCGATTCGGGTAACCGAAACATCCGCTTTCAAGCGCTGCTTCTGGCCGTTGATTTCAAGCTCGAAGTCCAGCTTTTCCTGGCGAATGCTTCCTACCGGCATTTGCTCCCAGGTAGGCAGATCGATCTGACTGGTAATGACCGCTTCCGGATACTGATCTGCCTTGAACAGAGTTTCTCTCATCCGCTCGGTTTGTAGCGCCAGGGTGTTGTCCAGTGACTCGTATGGAAGCGCCAATCGAGCACTACCATGCTGATCGATCACGCCCGTTACGGTGGAAAAAAATTGAACGTCAGCCATGTTGCCGCGCTTCACGGTTACAAAGCTGACACGAGAGTAGCTTGACTCAACCTGCCAATCCGCGAAGACAAAAGGACTGAAGGCCACTGTGAGGGCTAGGATAAATGCGCGCATGAGCTCTCCTGAGAGTTTGCCCGGCTCACCAGGACCTTGCCGCACAGTATTGACATGAGCCTCTTGCGAGCGCCTTCTATCCAAAAGACTGAGCAGCGATAGACCCGACCGGACCTGATCCAATCACGGTATGGCTTATACGGCACCCATCACAACGGCGAGTTCCCTGCCCACATGAGGAGTGTGAGCAAGGACACTTCTATAGCGAGTAGTCGGGACGACGACTGCTCCAGTCCACGCGATCAGGAAAATGCTGGGTCACATCGGAATTGAGCGGCTTGGAAACCAGAAAGCCCTGCATGATCTCGCAACCGTGCTCAAGCAACCACTCCCGCTGTTCCAGTGTTTCGACACCCTCTGCCACGACCTCAAGCCCCAGGTTACGTCCCAGCTCAAGAATAGTGCTGACGATCGCAGCATCGCGTGGCGAGTCGAGCATATTGGCAATGAACAACTGGTCGATCTTCAAGGTATCGAGCTCGAAGTGACGCAGGTAGGCCAGTGAAGAATACCCCGTACCAAAATCATCCACGGCTGTTCGAACACCAAGCGCGCGCAGTTGTGCCAGTTGAGCACGGGTGTAATCAATGTCATGCATCAGAGCCGTCTCGGTTACCTCAATCTCGAGCTGATCGGGTCGCAAACCATAACTGTCGATGATCTGCCGAAGGCTTTCAGCCAACTGCGGCATGCCGAACTGGACAGGACTCAAATTGATGCTCAGCAAAAGCCCGTTGCCGTAGACTTCGGACAGGCTTTGCAGCTTCATAGCGCCTTCGCGAAAGATCCAATCACCGATGCGATTGATCAGCCGAGTCTCTTCCAGCAGCGGGATAAAGACGTTCGGTGAAACCTTGCCCGCCACGTTGTGCTCCCACCGCAACAAGGCCTCAAAGCCGCGCAGCTTGCCGTTTTTCAGGTATACCTGAGGCTGATAAGCCAGCACGAAATCCTTGTTATCGATGGCATTGCGGACGCTCTCCTCCAACATGAGGCGCGAGCGTGCACGGCCATTCATCTCCGGCGAGAAGAAGCGGTATTGCTGGCGTCCACCCCGCTTGGCTTCATACATGGCGATATCGGCCGAGCGCAGCAATCCGTCGACACTATGACCACACTCGGGATAGCTCGCGATCCCAATGCTTGCGCCCAAGCTGACCTCTACACCGTCAACAGTGTGCGTTTTAGTCATCAGCTCAAGCAGCTTTTCGGCGACCCGGGCGGCATCCTCGGGATGATCCAGGGTATCAAGCAATGCGGTGAATTCGTCACCGCCCATACGCGCCAGTACATCGTAAGGACGCATACAGGTTTTAAGCTGTTCGGCAATCATGCACAACACACGGTCGCCAGCCTCATGACCAAGCGAGTCGTTCACCTTCTTGAAGCCATCCAGATCAATGTAGAGAACGGCCATGCGCTTGCCGTTACGCCCCGTACGAGCCAGTGCTGCCTCCAGGGTCTGGTTGAAGCCCCGCCGGTTGAGCAAACCGGTCAAGGCATCGGTAACCGCCTGCGATTCCAGTTGATCCTGCAGCTCGCGCATCATGGACATGTCGAGTGCAATCATCACCATGGCGCGCTGCATCCGCGGCAGGGGCGCACAGGAAAGAGTCACCGGCAATATGCCGCCTCGGGATGTGCACAGACTGGCATCATGCAGGCGATAGGTTTCACGTCTTTCATAGTGCTCCATGAACGTCGAGTCGGCCCAGCTATCCCCTAAATCAGGATTGCTCAAGTGAGCCATGAACTCGGAATTCACGAGATCGCTGATATGACGCTTGAGCATGCGGGCAATCGCCGCATTGGCAAATGTGATCAGGCCATGCTCATTAACGACCAGAATGCCTTCTGCCGCATTATCGAGCAGGGAGTCACTGAATGCCTTGGCAAGCTCCAGCTGCTGACTCAGCTGCAGGAGTTCGCGACGATTGCGCTCATGTTCGAGAAGGGAGCGCACCTTGTGCCGCAGAATGTTGGGATCGACCGGCTTGAGCAGGTAATCCACCGCACCGGTAGCATAGCCTCGTAGAACAGCCTCGTAAGAGTGAGCCTCGGCAGAGACGAATATGATTGGTGTAAAGCGGGTGCGCAGATTGCCGCGTATCATCCGAGCGACTTCGAAGCCGTCCATGATGGGCATTTGCACATCCAGCAGTACGAGATCTATAGGCTCATCGAGCAAGTATCTCAAGGCACGCTCACCCGAGTTGGCGGTCAAGACACGCCAGTCCTCTATTTCAAGCAGTGCCTGCATGGCCATGAGGTTTTCTACCCGGTCATCGACAACGAGCAGTACAGGCCCCTGATTGATACTAGGAACTGGACTTTCCGTGTCGCCTCCTTTCAGTTCGTACTGCACTGAATACAACTCCTCCCTTCGAGCACTCGGCAAGGCTCTACTGCATGCCACTAATAGAACCGAGGTTTGGCGATAAGGTTATTATCCAGAACAACAAAAATACAGCGCCATTTTCTTGACCAAACCGTGACGCTACCAGATTCCGCTAAACGGTAGCATCACGGAGGGTGCATTTACTGGGTCACTGCACCAGGCAACGGCCTTAGATTGACCTCGACACGACGGTTCTGAGCACGACCATCAGCGGTCGCATTGGTCGCGATCGGTTGATCCGGCCCGGCACCACGCGTACTAACACGTGAAGCATCGACACCCTGAGCGACGAGGTAGTTCGCTACACTCTGGGCACGTCGATTGGACAGATCCATGTTGTGCGCACGGCTACCTGTACTATCGGTATAGCCCACAATTTCGACACTGTTCTGATCGAACTGCTTAAAGGATGTCGCCAGATCGTTTAACGGCTTGTAGAAATTGCCAGCGATATCGGCCGAATCCGTTGCAAACGTGATGTTGCCCGGCATGATCAGCTTGATGTCATCACCCTGGCGCTGTACTTCTACGCCAGTGTTCTGCATTTGACGACGCAGCTCGGCTTCCTGACGATCCGCATAGTAACCATAGCCCGCTGCCGCTGCGCCTACCGCCGCTGCGCCAATCAAAGCGCCCTTGCCACGATGGTTATGATCGATGGCTGCGCCGGCGACAGCACCCGCCAATGCGCCCAGGCCGCCATAGGTCGCGGTACGGGATCCGCCACTACCGCCTTGGTTTTCGTAAGGACTACTGGATGCACACCCTGCAAGTAGCGCACCGGCCAGTGCCAGAATCAAAGGACGCTTCATAGACGCCATGAACTTCTCCAACTTCTAACGGACCTGTGAAAACAGCTCTTTTCACAGAAAGAATAGCCATGAGCAGTCATGCTTTCGCATGAAAGTCCTAATGAACCCATGGCGAAAGAGCGGTTTACCGGTATCAGGACGAATAATCAATTCGCTTCAGCGAAACGGCTGAACGACCGCACAAGACTAGTCGATAAACGTGCCCCTCTCTGGACGAAACCGCTAAACGGTAGTGTACGACCAGATGCCGACGCACCTTCTTGAACAATCAGCGTATCTGCATCAGACATTAGGTAGCTAAACAACATTGTATATCGTGTCATTTCGATATAAGGTTCGCCTTATCCCGATAAACCGATATGTGAACATTATGGATATCGATGATCTGATCAAGGCGATAGCCAGCCCCGTCCGACGAGACATTCTGGCCTGGCTGCGTGAACCGGAAAAACACTTCATCCAACAGGACCACCCGTTGGAGATTGGCGTGTGCGCAGGCCTTATCGATCAGAAAACGGGACTTTCCCAATCCACAGTCTCGGCTCATCTAGCCACGCTTCAGCGTGCCGGCCTCGTTACAACCCGGCGTGTTGGCCAATGGGTCTTCTACAAGCGTAACGAAGCAGTGATCAATGCCTTCGTCGAGCAGCTGGGCCGAGAGCTCTGATTTTTCCGCCTTACCATAGAGAGATGCGATGCCCGCTTCATTGTTAGTGCTGGCGCTTAGCGCCTTTGCCATCGGCACCACCGAGTTTGTGATCATGGGGCTTTTGCCCAATGTAGCTAATGACCTTCATGTCAGCATCCCATCAGCTGGCTGGCTCGTCAGTGGGTATGCATTAGGTGTTGCAATCGGTGCGCCCTTCATGGCGATGGTGACGGCCAACTGGCCACGCAAGATGGCCCTGCTCGTGCTGATGGGCATCTTTATCATTGGCAATGTGCTCTGCGCCTTAGCCGGAGACTACAACGTCCTGATGCTGGCTCGCGTCATCACGGCGCTCTGCCACGGCGCATTCTTTGGTATCGGCTCGGTGGTAGCGGCCAGTCTGGTGCCAGCGAACCGCCGGGCCTCTGCCGTCGCGCTCATGTTCACAGGCCTTACGCTGGCGAACGTTCTTGGCGTACCGCTAGGTACAGCACTAGGACAGGCAACCGGTTGGCGTTCAACCTTTGCGGCCGTATCCCTCATCGGTGTCCTCGCGCTGGCAGGTCTCTGGCTTGTTCTGCCCGGCAAGGCGCCACAGGAAAAAACCGACCTGCGCCGTGAGTTGGCGGCGCTGAAGGGGGCCGGTTTCTGGCTGTCCCTCTCGATGACAGTGATGTTCTCTGCCTCGATGTTTGCCCTCTTCACCTACATCACACCGCTGCTTACTGATGTAACAGGTCTGTCAGAGTATGGCGTAACCAGCACGCTGCTATTGATCGGTGTAGGCCTTACCCTCGGCAACATCCTGGGTGGACGCCTTGCAGACTGGCGTCTGTCCACAACGCTCATAGGTATCTTCATCGCGATGGCCGTCGTGTCATCCCTTTTGGCCTGGACCAGTCATAGCATGGTCGCTACCGAGATCACCCTGTTCCTGTGGGCAGCCTGCGCCTTTGCAGCGGTTCCCGCACTTCAAATCAACGTGGTCACCTTTGGCAAGGACGCACCCAACCTCGTTTCCACCTTGAACATTGGCGCTTTCAACGTCGGCAACGCGCTGGGCGCCTGGGTGGGAGGAAGCGTTATCGCCCATGGACTGGGCCTGACCAGCGTTCCGCTGGCTGCCGGGGGACTGGCCCTGATTGCCTTGATTCTGACCCTGTTGACCTTTAGCCATGCCCGGAAAAGCGGCTTGGCTGTCAGCCAATGATTCACCTACGGAGTCGTTACCATGCCCAACCTGTTTGATCCGATCAAAATCGGCGCACTGGAATTGCCGAACCGCTTCGTTATGGCACCGCTGACCCGTTGTCGCGCAGATGATAATCGCGTCCCTACCGACCTTATGGCCGAGTACTACGCGCAGCGTGCGTCGGCTGGTCTGATTTTAAGCGAGGCCACCTCCGTCGATCCAATGGGCGTGGGTTATCCAAATACCCCGGGCATCTGGTCCGACGAACAAGTGGAGGGCTGGAAAAAGATCACTTCAGCCGTGCACAAGTCAGGCGGTCGCATCATGCTGCAACTCTGGCACGTAGGTCGTATTTCCGCACCGCTTTACCTCCAGGGCGAAAAGCCGGTGGCTCCAAGCGCCATCGCCGCCAACGGTCATGTGAGCCTGGTCCGTCCCAAGCAGGAATACGTCGTCCCGCGCGCCCTGGAAACCAAAGAGATTGCCGGTATCGTCGAGGCTTACCGCAAGGGTGCCGAGAACGCCAGAAAAGCGGGTTTCGATGGCGTAGAAGTTCACGGAGCCAATGGCTATCTGCTAGACCAGTTTCTGCAAACCAGCACCAACCAGCGTACCGATCAATATGGTGGCTCCATTGAAAACCGGGCTCGCCTGATGCTTGAAGTGACCGATGCCTGTATCGATGTCTGGGGCGCCGATCGTGTAGGCGTTCACCTTTCGCCTCGGTGTGACTTGCATGACATGGGCGACGAAAATCCGGCCGAGACCTTCGGCTATCTGGCCCGTGAACTGGGCAAGCGCGGCATTGCCTTTATCTGCGCCCGTGAGGCTGAAGCTGATGACAGCCTTAGTCCACAACTTAAGGACGCTTTTGGCGGCGTTTTTATCGCCAATGAACGCTTCACCCATGACAGCGCCAATGCCTGGCTGGAAAGTGGAACCGCCGACGCTGTGGCGTTTGGTGTTCCGTTTATCGCCAACCCTGACCTGCCGGAGCGCTTTGCCCGTCAGGCCATGTTGAACGAGCCTCACCCGGAAACCTTCTACGTGCCTAGCCCTGTAGGTTATATCGATTACCCTCGGCTGTAATAAAAAAAGCCCCGCTCTGGCGGGGCTTTTCATGTCTGAAGAATGTCAGCGGCGGGTGTTAATCTGCTGCTGAAGGTTCTGCAGCTGGGTCTGAATCGTACTGATATTGCGCACGGTCTGGGCCCTGAACGCATCGAACGAAGCGGAATCCGGTCCACTGTTGTTGCTACGTGAGTCCAGCTCACTGCGCAGTACAAGAAGATCCTGCTGCAGATTTTCGATAGCACCAGAAGGGTCGCCCCGTTTCTTGAGCGCGGCGATATCTGCCTGCAAACTCTTGTTTTGCGCCGTGAGCGAATCGATCTGATCACTGAAACGTTTCAAATCCCCTTGCGCCGCTTTCAGGCCAGCCTGCTCATCAGCCAACGCCGCTACGCGGCCATTCAGATCTGAGGCGTTGCCCTGCTGCGTCTTGAAGTCAGCGGCCAGCTGGTCGATTCGCTTGTCCAGGGCACTTTGCGCATCCACTGCCGCCTGTTGCTGGCGGGCTACGTCTGCTACCTTGGTCTCGATATTTTTCAGCCGCAACAACAAGGACTCTCGACTGGACGTCCCATTTGACTCGCTGGCAACCAGCTTGCCCGAGATATCCTGAAGCCGACCGGCAGCTTCCTCACTGATTCGTGCAAAGTTCTCCTGGGTCGCGACGACCTGCTCCTGCATGAGCTGAATTTGCTGATGGCTCCACCAACCCAGCCCCGCCAACGCAATGATCATGGCCGCAATCAATGCCCATAGAGGACCTGTGCTCGGAACGCGGGCCGGTTTGGCTCCACGCGAAGCCCGTAATGGCTCTTGGGGATTAGCCGCGACATGGGCCTCGACTTCCCGCCCCTGTTCCACAGGCGCATGGCGATGATGCCGACCGTGGCTGGCATGCCCAAAGTCTTCGCTAAGGTCCTTATCAGGCGTCAGGCTGGGTACATTGTCGAGTTCATCAAATGAATCGTTTCGCATGGCGGACCTTCATTGGTGAAAAAAGCATGAGCCGACAGGCACGGGGCTTGCTCTCAAAAAGCTAGTATACAAATGCCATCACAGCGCTGGCAGTCTGGCGTTATCGCCTTGCGGAGCGGTTTTCAATATATTCATCCAAAGCTTTCCAGACCGTGGTCTGGGGTTGAAAACCCAGGATATCGCAGGCCCGATTGATATCCAGTGTAAAATTGCGATCCATCAGGTATAGAGGATCGGGTTCACGTTCTTTTCTGGCGGATTTGATTGCAGCAAGCATATCTTGCAGCAGAACCTTTGGCTGAATGCGAGCCGTGGCCTGCCCCAGAACCGGTAGTTTCAGACGGCGCATAAGATAATTCACCACGTCCCATACCGGCTGAGATTGCCCCTCGCTCAAGTTGAAAGCCTTGTTCAGCGCGTCTGGGTGCTCGGTCATAAGTGCAACACCCAAGGCTGTGCAAAGGCTGTTCATGCTGGTGAAGTCCCAGCGATTGAGACCGTTACCCAATTGACGCAGACGTTTTTGACGGTTGAGCTGAACAAGCTTTGGCGCCCAAGCGTTATCAGGCAGCCCAATAATCTGGGCAGGGCGCAACACAATGACGTCCAACCCGAACTCTGCTGCTGTAAAAACCAGGCGCTCGATCTGCAAGCGCCGCTGCGCCTCGACTGTCCGCGGCTCGGCAGGTACGGCATCCTCCTTGAGCGCCTCCCCTCCCGCTTCGTAAACATGGCTGGAAGATAGATAGACCAGGCGCGAGACCCGCATATGCAGGCAGGCCTCGATAAAGGAAAAACTGGCGTCCATGGCCTGCGCCGAAAGATCGCCTACGCCATCGGTACAATGTGCAACGGCATCGATATCATCACACAGGCGCCGCGCCTGCTCCGTGTCGGTCAGGGTCCCCGGGATATATTCAGCGCCCTGCTTTACCAAGGCATCGAGCATAGCTCCCGGCTGACCGTGAATACGCACCAAATGCTTGTCCGCCAATAGATCCAGGGCGAGGCGTGCACCAATGTAGTCACTCGCGCCCGTCACCAGAATTCGCATCAGATCTCCCCGTCAAGTCGCTACCAGCCAACAGGCTGCCTGGCTCTCCAGATGTCGAGTCAAGGCCGTCAGCAAATCACCACCGTTACGCCAGGAATGCCAGTACAGCGGCACATCGATCACCTGCCCCGGCACCAGATCAATTAATTCGCCTCGCTCGCGCTCCGCCTGGGTTTGCAGCTCGGGAAGCAACCCCCAGCCAAGCCCGTTGGCGACCATTTTCACGAAGCCCTCCGAAGAAGGACATAGATGATGATCGAAATGACCAGTAAAGCCCAGCCGTGCCAGGAAATGATGCTGAAGCTGATCATCCGGCCCATAGACGACTGCAGGCACCTGAGCGAGGCGCTCAGCCGTTACGTCCTCGGACAAGTAATGTGCATGAAAGGCGGGGCTGGCGACTGCCCGGTAACGCATGGCGCCCAGCAATACCGCCCGGGCACCGGCGACCGGACGTGCACTGGCACAGACGCAGGCGGCTACCTCCCCGGCCTGCATACGCTTGAGTCCCACCTCCTGATCCTCGACAACCAGATCCAGCAGGATCCCCTGTCTGGTACAGAAGGGGCCGATACTGGCCGCCCACCAAGTAGCCAGACTGTCGGCATTGATGGCGACCCGCAAACGCTCCACCGTCCTGGCTTCATCAAGCCCCGGCACCTGACTATGGAGGTCGCGTTCAAGCAATCGCACCTGCTGAACATGGTTTAGAAGCCTTTGCCCTACATCAGTAGAGGTGGGTGGCGATGTACGCACAATGACAGGCTGCCCAATGCGGGCTTCCAGCAGCTTGATTCGCTGTGAGACGGCAGATTGGGACAATCCCAGTACATGTGCCGCGCGCTCAAAACCGCCCTGCTCTACGACAGCGGCAAGCGCAGCCAAAAGTTTATAATCAAACATCAGTTTTCCTAATGACTGATCAGCACTATTTGTTTTTCTTATACATGCTTTCTCTCCAGACTGGCCATCCCTTTCTGGAGAACACTGATGTCTCACGCCATTCATGATCTTTCGCTTTTGCTGAGCCAAATGCAGCCTGTGCTCAATCCAGGCCAATACGTGTTTTGTTCGTTACATGAACAGACGTTGCCTCAGGACGTAATCCCCTTGGCAACCTTCAGGGAGCAGGAAGGCCTGACCGTTGTCCTGACCAGGCAAGATGCTGACCGCCTGGCGCTCTCCTATACCTACGTAGCTGCCTGGATTACCCTGAACGTTCACTCCGCACTGGAGGCTGTTGGTTTGACTGCCGCGTTTTCGAACGCCTTGGCACAGCAGGGCATCAGCTGCAATGTAGTCGCCGGCTTTTACCATGATCACCTCTTCGTCGCAGAGGCGGACCAAGCACGCGCCATGGCTGCCCTACTCACGCTGGCGGGCCAATAAGATGTGGCAGAGCTATCTGACAGGACTCATGACCATGGGCGGTCTGATCATAGCCATCGGTGCGCAGAACACATTCATCCTTGCCCAAGGATTGCGCAGGGAACATCACCTGCCTGTGGCCGCGCTTTGTCTGTTCTTCGATATCAGCCTGGTAACCATTGGCGTGTTTGGCCTGGCCACCTTACTGGCCGGGAATGCCTGGCTAATGAGCACCTTCAAATGGGCTGGTATTATCTTTCTGATCTATTACAGCGCCTGCGCCTACAGACGAGCACTCACATCACAGTCACTGCATAGCGCAGCGGCGGCACCCCGCTCATTGGGCAAGACGCTAGGCATTGCACTGGCCGTTACGCTCCTGAATCCTCATGTTTATCTGGATACCGTTCTGGTTCTCGGAGCATTAGGCAACCAGCAACCGGCACCACTGGCTTTTACGGTCGGTGCAGGCTGCGCGTCTGCTCTCTGGTTCTTCACATTGGCAATCGGCTCGGCGCAGCTGGCACCCTACCTGACCCGACCGCGCGTATGGCGCATGATCGATATGGCGATTGGAACCGTCATGCTGATCACGGCCATACAGCTCATCCTTTACAAGCCATAAGACCTTCTGTCGGGTTTGTTACATGGCGAGCTAACGAAGCGAGTGCTATGATCCCCCGCCGCGGTATTGAGCCTAATGCCTTACCGCAGGTTAGACCGGCGCCTGATCGGTCGACCATTGCCGTGCAATGCCCTGACGAAACATTATGGAGAGATAACCATGGCTTTCGAATTGCCGCCGCTGCCCTATGAGAAGAACGCCCTCGAGCCGCATATTTCCGCCGAGACGCTGGAGTTCCATCACGGCAAGCACCACCAGACCTATGTCACCGCACTGAACAACCTGGTGCCCGGCACTGAGTACGAAGGCAAAAGCCTGGAAGACATCATCAAGACGTCCTCTGGCGCCATCTTCAACAACGCTGCCCAGGTATGGAACCACACGTTCTACTGGAACTGCATGACGCCTAACGGTGGCGGCCAGCCTACGGGCGCCCTGGCAGATGCCATCGCAACGGCATTTGGTTCCTTTGACAAATTCAAGGAAGAGCTGACCAAGACGGCCATCGGCACATTTGGTTCCGGCTGGGCCTGGCTGGTCAAGAAGGCGGATGGTTCCCTGGCGCTGGCCAGCACCATCGGTGCTGGCAACCCCATCACTTCGGGTGATAAGCCCTTGCTGACCATCGACGTGTGGGAACATGCCTACTACATCGATTATCGCAACCTGCGTCCAAAGTACCTCGAGTCCTTCTGGAACACGGTGAATTGGGACTTCGTAGCGAAAAACTTCGCCGCCTGATCCTGGTATCTCTCGACAAAACCCGGCTTTTCGCCGGGTTTTGTTTTTAAGTCATGCCTACTTTTGCGAAGAGACAGCTAGACTCGGTTATTACACATTTCATCCTGTAGTAGACATAGGATGGCAAAGCCATCCATGGAAAGGAGCACGGAGTGAAACTGAGCATTCGGCATAGCCTGTCGTTGAAGCTGCTGCTTGTAGCATTACCAACGGCCTTGCTCGTCGGACTGCTGTTAGGCATCGTACAGATTGCCTATGAGGCCAGACAGGTACGTGATCAGATTCAGACGGACGCACGCCAGACGCTGTCCATGTTCAGGGACCCTGCCACCCAGGCCATGTATCGCCTGGATGACACCATGGCCGAGCATGTTACCCGTGGCTTGTTCAAGCATCCCTCCATTCGTGAGGCTTACATTGGCACTCCCGGCGAGCAGCCCTTATCAGAGCACGCTCGCCCACTGCTCAGCGGCTCGACACGCCTGCTTACTGATAGGCTCTTTGACAAAGAGCAGCGCTTCAGCATCCGTCTTACAGGCGAGCCACCGGTTGAAGAGTATTATGGCGACTTGCGCATCGCTGTGGACACAGCCCCTTACGGGCAGAAATTTTTAAAGAACTCAGCCTTTATTCTCGTCTCGTTACTGGTTCGCGTCCTGATTCTGGTGCTGGCGCTTTATCTGGTCTATCACTGGGTTCTGACGCGCCCCCTTTCCCGACTGCTCAACCATCTGGCGGCGATCAAACCCGGTCTGCCAGGCCACAAACCTCTCCCCCTCCTCAAAGGACATGAGCAGAACGAACTGGGCCGCTGGATAAACACTGCCAACCAGCTACTTGCCTCGATCGAGCAAAACACAGCGCTTCGTGAAGAGGCCATCAGCAACCTTCAACGGATCAGTCAGCATGACCTGCTGACCGGCCTTTCCAATCGACAAGCCTTTCATGGTCAGCTTGAGTGGACCCTTTCCGAGGCGGATCGACAAAACCTGAGCGTAGCCGTGCTGTGCCTGGGCCTTGATGATTTCAAAAGCATTAACGAGCAATACGGTTATCAGGTAGGCGACAGGCTTCTGCTCAAACTGGTAACCCGGCTGCGGGCGGGCTGCCCGGGAGTAGACGGTTTTGGGCGGCTGGGAGGGGATCGCTTTGCGCTCATCAAACTGATCAGGCAACCCGACGAAGCCGCTGAACTGGCCCATGCTGCTCTGGATGCACTCGATTCGCCATTCAGTGTCGAACAGTATCAAGCCCACCTGAGCGCTTCGATCGGCATCACGCTATATCCGGAGGATGGCCAGACCGCCGACCAGTTGATGCAGCGTGCCGAGCAGACGATGGCCCTGGTAAAAACCCAGGGTCATAGCGGCTACAAGTTCTACGTGGCCAGTGTGGATCAGGACATCCGCTTCAGGCGCGGGTTGGCAAAGGACCTTCGTGAAGCCCTGAGACGCCAGGAGCTTTATCTGGTCTACCAACCTCAGATTGACTATGCGAGCCAACGGATCAGTGGAGTGGAAGCCCTATTGCGCTGGAATCATCCTGCCCACGGATTCATTCCACCCGATGTATTCATTCCCCTGGCCGAGCGCACTGGCAGCATCGTAGCTCTCGGAGAATGGGTGCTTGAGCAGGCCTGCAGTCAACTGCATACCTGGTACGCAAGCGGTTACACCTCCCTACGCATGGCCATCAACCTGTCAGCTGTGCAGCTACAACAGGAAAATCTGCCTGCGTTTATACAATCGCTCCTGTTACGCCACGGGATTCCGCCCAAGCGGCTGGAGCTTGAGGTTACTGAAACGGCACTGATGGAAGATGTGGACACTGCCGTGCAAACGCTGCGTCGTCTCAGAGAAGTCGGCGCGCTGATAGCACTGGATGATTTCGGCACCGGTTATAGCTCTCTGGCTTATCTGAAGCGACTGCCTCTGGACAAAATCAAGATCGACAAGAGTTTCGTGCAGGATCTGAGCGACGAAAAAGACGACGCTCCCCTAGTACGCGCCATCATCCAACTGGGCAAAAGCCTCAACAAAGAGCTTATCGCCGAAGGTGTGGAAACCGACCTGCAGGAGGCCTACATTGTGGAGCAAGGCTGTGACGAGGGTCAGGGTTACTTCTACAGCAGGCCAATTCCCGCCGATCAGATCCCCGCGTTTATCGAGGCGCGTACTCAAGGCCTGCCTATTTCACGGGTTATGCCAGTAAAGCACTGACCCCTGGCGAAAAGGGTTTTCAAAAATGAAAATCTTTCGCATTATTATCCGGCTTTTCTCCAGGCTCATGTAATGAGCACCCTATTTTAGAAAAGGATTCCGGAATGACCCGTATGCATTGGGCGAGCGTAAGCCTCCTCGCTATCGCCATTTCCCTGGCAGGCTGTGGTGACGACAAGAAAGAACAGGCACCCGCCAATCAAGCAGCAGCCCCTGCAGCCACCTCAGCGACAACGTCACAGGCGGCGAAACCGGATGAAGCCGCGGCCAAGGCCGTGATCAAGAATTACGCTGACATTGCCGAGGCTGTGTTCAGCGACGCCTTTACAGCGGGTCAGAATCTGCAGAAAGCCGTCGATGCCTTCCTGGCCTCCCCTTCCGACGCCACACTAAAGGCGGCTCGAGAGGCCTGGATGGCAGCGCGCACGCCCTATTCCCAGTCAGAAGCCTTCCGCTTTGGCAACCCTGTTGTGGATGACTGGGAAGGTCAGCTCAACGCATGGCCTCTAGATGAAGGCCTGATCGACTATGTTGCATCCGATTATCAACATGCGACCGGTAACCCGGCTGCTACTGCCAACATCATTGCCAACGAAGAGATTCAGATTGGTGAAGACAAGGTTGACGTCAAGGACATTACTGGTGAAAAGCTGGCCAGTCTGAATGAGCTGGCCGGCTCGGAAGCCAACGTAGCGACGGGTTACCATGCAATCGAATTTCTGCTGTGGGGTCAGGACCTTAACGGGACAGGCCCCGGTGCAGGCAACCGCCCCGCAACGGATTATCTTGCAGGGGATGGCTGCACGGGTGGTCACTGCGATCGCCGTCGCGCGTACCTGAAAGCGGTAACTGATCTCCTGGTTAGCGACCTTGAGTACATGGCTGGCCAGTGGAAACCGGGCGTACCTGATAACTACCGCGCGACGCTGGAGCAGGAAAGTGCAGACTCCGGTATTCGCAAGATGCTGTTCGGCATGGGCAGTCTGTCGCTGGGAGAACTGGCCGGCGAGCGTATGAAGGTATCTCTGGAAGCCAACTCGACTGAAGACGAGCATGACTGCTTCAGCGACGATACCCATCACACCCTTTATTACGATGCACTGGGCATTCGCAATGTTTATCTGGGCCAGTACAAGCGTATCGACGGTACAGAGGTGAAAGGCCCAAGCCTTTCCGAACTGGTTGCCAAGGCTGACCCGCAAGCCGATGCCACGCTCAAGGCTGATCTCGACGATACCCAGGCCAAGATGCAGGCCATTGTTGATCGTGCCGAGAAGGACGGTGTTCATTACGACCAGATGATCGCTCCAGATAACACCGCCGACCAGCAAAAGATCCGTGACGCCATTCAGGCCCTGGTCAAGCAGACCGGCGCCATCGAACAGGCCGCGGCCAAGCTGGGCATCCAAGATCTGAAGCCCGATAACGCCGATCACGAATTCTGATCCGCCCCAAGGGCACGGCGTTTTTACGAAGCCACGGCAGGCCCTACCTGCCGTGGCTTCGATACGTTCAGGTCGATCATTTAACGGTACCGTTTGGCTCTGATGACACTAGCTTCCCTTCGTTTGCCCCCCCTGGCGCTTCTCGTCTCGCTTCTCAGTGCCTGTGATGACTCACCGCACTTTACCCACGCAGAACCGGGCGAGGCCTTGTCGGCGGGTACAACCAGCGTCAATGACCAGAGCGCCAATGCCTTCTCGTTTCCCTCTAACAACCTAACGCCCGCTCAGCGTCTGGATTTCAGCGTAGGTAACAGTTTTTTTCGCAATCCGTGGGTCATCGCGCCCTCCTCCACAACAGCACGAGATGGTCTGGGGCCGTTGTTCAATATCAACGCCTGTCAGAGCTGCCACCTGAGCGACGGTCGCGGTCATCCGCCGGGGCCACACGCAACCAATGCCTTCACCATGTTGGTCAGACTATCCATACCCGGCGGACCGCAGGACCAAGAGACCCTGAAAAGACTGGGCGTTGTACCCGAACCCACCTATGGCGGACAGCTACAGGACAATGCCATTCCTGGCGTTCCGCCAGAGGGCAAGGTCAGGTTCGATTACGCGGACGTACCGGTCACATTCAAGGATGGCACCGTCATCACCCTGCGAAAGCCTACGCTGCGCATAGAACGTCTCGGGTACGGTCCGTTTCATCCACAAGCCCAGTTCTCCGCACGTGTAGCGCCACCCATGATTGGTTTGGGTCTTCTGGAAGCCATATCGGAAAGTGACATCCTCAAGAATGCTGACCCCAATGATGACAACAGGGATGGTATCTCCGGGCGTGCCAACTGGGTCTGGAGCTTTGCTGAACAGAAGACCATGCTGGGCCGCTTCGGCTGGAAGGCAGGCCAGCCCACACTTGACCAACAGAACGCCACGGCGTTTTCCGGCGATATGGGTCTGACGACCAGCCTGGTCCCCAATGACGATTGCACAGAGGCTCAGACAGCCTGCAAGCAGGCACCCAATGGGGGAGATCCGGAAGTCAGCGACAATATTCGCCGCATGGTGCTCTTTTATACGCGCAACCTTGCGGTTCCCGTCAGACGCGGAGTCGACAAGCCTTCCGTGCTGCAAGGCAAGACCCTGTTTTACGCATCGGGATGTCCTGCCTGTCACATATCCACCTTCCAGACGGCTGCCAACGCTGCGGTCCCTGAACTGGCCAATCAGACCATTCACCCCTACAGCGATCTTTTATTGCATGACATGGGCGAAGGACTCGCCGACAATCGCTCCGAATTTCTGGCCAGTGGTCGTGAGTGGCGTACTCCCCCCTTGTGGGGAATAGGCCTGACACAAAAAGTCAGTGGTCATACGCAATTTTTACATGATGGTCGTGCTCGCAACCTGCTTGAAGCCATTCTCTGGCATGGCGGAGAAGCCGAGGCGGCCAAGCAAAACGTATTGGGGCTCAACGCCGAAGAGCGTGCTGCCCTGCTTGAGTTTCTGAATTCGCTATAAGGAGCGTTGCATGTTCCGCCCTCGGCTTTTGCTAACCGGGCTTGCCCTGGCACTCGGTGCCTGCTCGCCACAGAATCAACAGGCCCAGACCAGCGCCGCCCTGGCCGAGCAGGTCCTGCTACCAGCATACGCTCGCTGGGTGGAGACCGATCGGGCATTGGCGAGCAGCGCTGTAGCCTTCTGCTCCGGCAAGGAAGAGCTTGGCAAGGCTCGTGAAGCCTTTTTCAACGCACAAAAGGCCTGGGCCGAACTGCAACCATTGTTGATCGGCCCGCTGGCCGAAAATAATACGGCTTGGCAAGTGCAGTTCTACCCCGACAAGAAAAACCTGGTCGCCCGCCAGGTGGAACAGCTGCTCAAGAGTAATCCTCAGGTTGATAAGGCCACCTTGGACAAAGCCAGCGTTGTCGTCCAGGGACTGACGGCGTATGAATACATTCTGTTCGACAGCAATATCGAACTGGCTAATGCAGAACAGAGGGCACGCTACTGTCCGCTTCTGACAGCCATTGCCGAGCACCAGCAGGAGCTGGCACAGCGTATCCTTACCCGCTGGAAGGAAACGGATGGCATGCTGGCGCAGCTCTCCAAGTTTCCGAATCAACGCTATGCCGATGCTCAGGAAGCTATTGCCGACCTTTTGCGGGTACAGGTCACAGCGCTAGACAGCCTGAAGAAAAAGCTGGGCGTTCCGCTGGGTAGACAAAGCAAAGGTATTCCACAGCCATACCAGGCTGAAGCCTGGCGTAGCGAATCGTCGCTTCTCAGTATTGCCGCGAGCCTTGCTGGCGCCCAGGCGCTGTGGAATGGCGTAGACGGTAAAGGGCTACGTGCCTTGTTGCCCAAGGAACAAAAACCCTTGGCTGATAAAATCGATACCGCTTATGCCGAGAGCAGCAAACAGCTGGCAGAGCTGCAACAACAGCCGCTGAAGTCCTGGCTTAGTAACGAGGCGGGCGTCGCCAAACTGAACGCCTTTTATGACAGCCTCAATACCGTACATCGTCTACATGAAGGCGAGCTGGCCAAGGCCCTTGGCATCCAGTTAGGGTTCAACGCCAACGACGGTGATTGAGTAACGACATTGGGTATCCGTCATGTCCACTCTGTTGAGTAGTCTGTTCCATAACCTGCAACGCCTGGGTCGCTGGACGTTTACGTCAGGGTCCCAGGAACCCTTGCTGCTTTCTGCCCGGGACGATGTAGATGGCCGCCACTTTGCCGTGGGCTATCGCCTCAACGGCAAGCCTGTTTTCGTTACCGAGGTTACGCAACGATGCCATGCCATCGTCACGCACCCCAGCGAGCCCTTTGCTGTCTTCGTGGCTCGCCGCCCAGGTACGCAGAGCTATGTAATCGACCTGCGCGATGGAAAACTTGTCCAGACGCTCGACTCGCCTGCAAATCGTCATTTCTATGGGCACGGGGTTTTCCACGCAGAAGGCACGTGGTTCTACGCTACCGAGAACGACACGACGGACCCTGGCCGTGGCCTGCTAAGTGCCTATCGCTTCAGTGATGGAGCCCTGATTCGCTCCCATGAGCTAAGCACCCATGGTCTGGGCCCCCATGAAGTAGCCTGGATGCCGGATGGAGAGACGTTTGTTGTTGCCAACGGGGGAATTCGCACCGAGGCTGAAAGCCGGGTAGAAATGAACCTGGATGCCATGGAACCCAGCCTGGTCTTGATGAGCCGCTCAGGTGAGCTCCTTTCCAAGGAGACGTTGGACCTGCAGATGAACAGCGTTCGCCACTTGGCCATTGCAAAGGACGGCACCATTCTGGCCTGTCAGCAATATATGGGCGCAGCCACCGACGCAGCCGCCATGCTCGGAATCAAGCGTCCCGGAGAAGCCTTCAAAGCCTTTCCGGTGGCAGAGACGCAGCGTCAATCCATGGTCCAATACACGGCAAGCGTAGCGGTACATGACGAATTGAGACTGGTTGCCCTGACAGCCCCTCGAGGCAATCGTTTTTTTATCTGGGAGCTGGACAGTGGCATGCTGCGGCTGGACGCACCTCTACCAGATTGTGCAGGCGTAGGCGCAGCGGCAAGCGGGTTTGTCGTGACTTCAGGTCAGGGCCGCTGCCGCCATTATGACTGCAGACAGACACAGATCGTGATGAAGCCACTCGAACTGCCTTCCGGCCTGTGGGATAACCATTTGCTGTTGCATTGATGGGTACTGCGTACCCATCAAGCCTTTCACTCAGGAAGCAACCCGAAAAACGTGCTTCAGGTAATAAACAAAATCCTGATCTTCACTTTGGGTTTTGCCAGGCACATCAGAGATCTTGGCGACGGGCTGACCATTGCAGGATGTCATTTTGAGCACAATATTCATTGGCGCAACGCCCGGCAAATCACACGTGAAGTTGGTGCCTATACCAAAGCTCACCTTGATTCGGCCCTTCAAGGCACGGTAAAGATTCAGCGCCTTTTCCAAGTTTAACGAGTCGGAGAACACTAAGGTCTTGTTCATCGGGTCGATGCCCAGGCTTTCGTAATGCCTGATCGCTTTTTCGGCCCATGTCAGTGGATCACCAGAGTCGTGGCGCAGGCCGTCGAACAGCTTCGCAAAATACAGATCGAAATCGCGAAGGAAGGCATCCATGGTCACAGTGTCGGTCAGGGCAATACCCAAAAGCCCACGATATTCACGCACCCAGCAGTCCAGTGCAGCGATCTGACTGTCGATCAGTCTTGGCCCTAGTTGCTGGTGTGCCATGAACCACTCATGCGCCATGGTACCCAGGGGGGTTACGCCCAGGCTAAGGGCCAGATGCACGTTGCTGGTCCCTACGAAACGCCCGGGAAAATCATCTCGCAGCGCCTTGACCACCATCTCCTGAACCGGAAACGAGAAGCGTCTGCGCGTCCCGAAGTCCGCCATTTTGAAATCGGCCAACTCGGCCGGACTGGCTTCCTGCTTCAGCCACTCAAATTTACGATAGAGCTGCTCACGGGCTTGCTCCAAGGTCTGCTCAGGGTAGCGATTGCGGTTGCGCACCTCGCTTATCAACGCAAGGATCGGCACTTCAAAAAGGATCAGATGCAGCCACGGGCCTCGCAGGCGCAGGCTGAACGCACCGTTCTCAACACCAATATGCACATAGCGCGGATTGAAGCGGAACAGGCGAAGAAAGCGGATAAAGTCGGGCTTGATGAAAGGGATACGCTCGAGGAACGCCAACTGCTCATCACTGATACTGATATCGGCAAGCCGTTCGATCTCGGCGCGAATCTCGGCCTCGTAGGGTCGAAGATCTTCATTGTTTCGGCATTTAAATGCCCACTCGACTTCCGCATTGGGATAGTTATGCAGGACAGCCTGCATCATAGTGAGCTTATAAAAGTCCGTATCCAGAAGGCTTTGAACGCTGCACCGGGAAAAAATACCATCAGCCATAGGTTTCGCTCGAGGTAATCAAATCAAACATCCACAGCATGCCCGAGCTCTGAATGAATAAAAACCCTTTTCCCGTACTTCGCAGCGTTAAATATCAATGAGCGCCTGCCGCGCGCTGGGTCATCCCATACAAGAACAGCATGAGGTTTTCATCGGACGGAACCGCTTTAACCATTCGTGCGTTGGCCGGAGTCTGGCAATAGGAGATTCCTTCATGCCCTTGGACTACCGTTGCACCCGGCTCGTGCCAAGCCGAAAACGCCACTGTTGTAACGCCGAGGGCACCCACTAAAAGCAAAGTTCTTGTGATTGTTAAGTTCATGGCTGCAACCCTTTGATGACCCTGCCAAATACTGCTTGGTAACCGTAGACCAAGGTCCGCCAGTCCGCATGACTGAGCGACGAATGGCGCTTAAGTTGCAGAAGATCCCGCCGAGCGGCACGACGCGCTGAGAAACGACGGCGGCATTTTTCGAGATCCAGTAATGCAACATCGAACTCAACCTCGCCTAGTGTTTCACGGACGCGCAAGAACACATGCTTGTCATACAGGCAACCATGCTGCCAGCGCGCCTTATGCAGCCGAGCCAGCATAGCGCCGAGTTGTTTCAGGAATATATCGCGGGTCGCCTGGTCATACCGCGTCTGGGCACCGCTGGCGTACCAATCTTCCAGCGAGATATACCCATCGAGTTCGGCACTTACCAGCAGCGCACGCCAGCCTTGCTCATCCCGTCGAGCCTCGCAAAACAAGAGCTCCGGTACGCCCACGCCCAGCGCAGCGATAGAAGTCAAGGCATCTCGCTCACGCAGGGCCGTTGGCCGCCCAAACGGATGACGCAGACTTCGATAGATATGCCCTACCTGACGCTTGACATAGGCAATGGTACCGTCATTGATCTGGATGCGTTGGACGCCGCTTTCTCCACCCCGCCGCTCGTTAGGCGCCTCGACCCACTCCCCCGACATGCCCCACCAGTTTTCAAAGGAACGCTCTGTACCCTTGGACGACGTTGTACCCAGTGGGAAAGACATATCGGACATAATCAGACCTTTCTTAGAATATAAACACGCCACATCGAGTAATGCGGCAAGAAATCAAGATGCTTTTCGACTTTGAAACCAGCCTGTACGAATTCGTGCTCGACCTGCTCGGCATTTAGAACAATGCGATTTTGATAACCCGTACTTTTGTTGCGGAGCTGCCGCCTGGCTTCTAGCTGCTTGCGGCGCCATGCCTTGAAATTACCGTCCACCCATAATGACAGAATGACTGTATCGCGTGTTACACGATTGAATTCCTTGAACATTTCCAAACGGTCTGCACCATCAGCAATGTGATGCACTAGGCGCATGCAGAAAATACTGTCTACTGCGTTATCAGGAAGATCGATAGCAAAAGCGGATGTTTGCAAGGTACGCACACGCTGGACTATCTCTTTGGGCTGGGAGGCACATGCCACGGCCAGCATATCCGCTGAGTTATCAGCACCAATAATGACCCGATTCTGTTTTTCCGCGAGTAGCGGCCAGAAACGACCGGCGCCGCATGGTAGATCCAGGACTAAATTGGGCTGTCCCGCCAACCTCAGGGCGCGGCGGGCAAGTTGCTCATCTCGCCAATGAGACAAGCGGCGAGCCATGCCATCCTGGTGTTTCTTGAAGTACTGCTCGGCATGCGCGCGGTCATATTTCTCGGAGAAGGGAAGCTCAATCGTGGATTTCATGGCGGCACTCCATAAGTCAGATGAAGCCACCTTATGGAGCGCACCGTTAAATCAGGGTCAAGGTCATGTGAAAATTACGTCAATCGTTTTTGCCGCTTTCAAGCAATGCCAACTCAACCCGGAAACAGCAGCCGTTTGGCTGACGATTAGTCAATGCAACCTTCCATCCCTGCAACTGGCAGATACGATGGACCAGTGAGAGGCCAAGCCCTAACCCCTCGCCACGTCTTGCACTACCTCGTACAAAGGGCTTGAAGACCTCATCATGTTGAGCTTCAGGAATGCCGCTGCCCGTGTCTTCCACCGTAAAAGCAGCCTCCTCCAACGTCAGGCGAATTTCACCCGCATCCGTGTAATGAAGTGCGTTACGCAGCAGATTACTCATGACAGACCGCAGGAATGGGGCGTTGTAGGTCTGCTGATGTTCATAACCCCTAGGTTCATACCTCAAGGTTAGCCCCTTGGCCTCGATTGCTCCCTGCCACTGCAGCACCAGCTCATCGGCAATCGTTCTGAGCGAACTGCGAGGCGCAATGACCGCCCCGTCGCGCTGTGCCCTGGCCAACTGGAGAAAGGTTTGCACCAGATCCCGCATTTCCTCAGTAGCGCTCACCATTCGCTGTAGCTGCGCCTTACCTCTAGGACCAAGACCTGGATCCTCGGCCAGCAACTCACATGATGTGGCAATTACCATCAGTGGTGTTCGCAACTCATGGCTCACATCACTGGTGAACAACTGCTCTCGGGTAAGCGCATCACGCAACTGACCTAATGCATCGTCAAACGCCGCTGCCAATTCCCCTACTTCATCATTGGCATAATCCGGAGCCAACGGGGGAGCCATCAGCAGCATCTGGTCACGATGCCGAACCTGACGAGCCAGACGACTGACCGGAGCAATGACTCGGCGTGCCAGCAACCAGCCGAGAAGGCCTGACAACGCCACACTGAGCAAAAACCCCTTGAGCACGACCCGGTAAAGAGCCTTTTCCCGTCGCTCAAAATCACTTTGATCCTGCAAAAGGATGTAGTGCCGCCCATCCTGGAACCGAACCCAGGCATAGTAGTACCGACCGCCCTCCTTAACCTCACTGAAGCCCTGCTTGAGCCCCACCAAATCCGGCGGCAATGACTGTGGCTCATTTTCCGGCGCGTAGTAGAGCTTCATGCCTGGATCCAGTACCGGCTGACCACCGTTTCGCATGTCTCGTCGCAACATGCGATTCAGCTCGTTGCTCATGTCTTCGGAGATCAGCTGTTCTTCAACCAGGTGTACGACCTCGACAATACCAAAGGAGAACAGGCCACCCACCACTACGGTCATCAGCACAAATGCAATGATGATCCGGCGTAAAAGGCTCTGCTTATACTCCATTGCTATCATTCGTCAGGCGGTAGCCCACACCATGTACCGTATGGAGCAAGGACGTTTCAAAGGGTTTGTCTATAACTTGGCGGAGCTGGTGAATATGACTGCGCAGACTATCGCTGTCAGGGCAGTCATCTCCCCAAAGCGTCTCTTCCAGGACTTCTCGCCGAATCACATGCGGACTTTTTTGCATGAGCGCCGCAAGCAGCTTGAGACCGATGGGATTTAGCTTGAGCGATTTACCCCCACGGCTAACTTCCAGCGTGTCGAGATCATAAACAAGATCAGCCACCTGGAGCTGCCGCCTGCCTCCTCCACGCGTCCTGCGCATCACCGCTTCGATCCGAGCAGCCAACTCCGACAAGGCGAAAGGCTTGATCAGGTAATCGTCTGCGCCAGAGCGAAACCCCTTGAGACGGTCATCCAACTGATCTCGCGCCGTTAGCATGATAACCGGAGTATCGCGCCGGGCATCCTCACGCAAGCGCTGGCATAACGTGTACCCATCGATTCCCGGCAACATGATATCGAGAATCAACAGATCATAATGCTCGGTTGCCGCCAGGTGCAGGCCTGAGAGCCCATCCTGGGCACAGTCGACTGTATATCCCTTGAGACTCAAGTAATCCATCAGATTACTCAAGATATCGCGGTTATCTTCAACCACCAGAATACGCATGAACTCACCTCATAGCCTCGCGCGGTCGCAGCAGGCCTGTTTAACATTTTTTTCACTACCCATTCACCTGGGCATGACAAGGCACAGCGCACTGTACAGGAGCGCCCTGTTTCATCTGCTCAGATAGAAACTGCCTTCCCTGTAAACAATTGCCTCTCTCCTTCTAGGATACCCATGAACGCTTCTGCTTACTCTCGCCCGCTCAACTTTTTCTGGGCTCTGGGTCTGCCTTTGGCAGTAATGATTCTTTTATTGAGTGTTGAGCCCACACGCCTCGACTTTGCACTGGCCGATGCATTCTATAATCCAGGCACAGGGTTTATTGGGCGACACAGTGCCTTTCTTGAGGATGTTCTGCATGATCGGGCCAAACAGCTGGTTATCCTGATCGGTATTATTGCCATTGCAGGCTCGATCCTGAGCTTTTTCTGGACACCTCTGAAACCCTGGCGCAAGTCGTTGGGATACTTGGTGCTTGCAATGGGTACGTGTACAGCGCTTGTCATGCCACTGAAAAAGCTGACCGACGTCCCCTGCCCCTGGAGTCTGGTTCAATATGGCGGTGACCAGGTTTACTCCCCGTTATTGTCAGAGCGCCCTGCGACCAACAAGAACAATCTGTGCTGGCCCGGCGGCCATGCTTCCAGTGGTTTTACCTTGTTTGCATTCTATTTCTTTTTGCGCGATCGCCGTGCACGGCTGGCACGCGGCGCATTAGCTGCGGCCTTCGCGCTGGGCTGCATCTTTTCCATCGGAAGGATGATGCAAGGGGCTCACTTTCTTTCCCATAACATATGGACGGCACTTTTTGATTGGTTGGTGTGTCTGGCTTTTTACCGATTAATGCTTTACCGCCCGACCACTTCACCAGAAAAGACTGCTCCCGCCCCGTCTGCGCTTTAAGTATTGCCCATAAAAAAGCCCGACCATTAGGCCGGGCTTTTTCAGCTAGGTAGCTGGGTGGCTTACATCATGCCGCCCATACCGCCCATGCCGCCCATGTCAGGCATTGCCGGAGCAGCCTTGTCTTCTGGGATATCAGCAACCATGGCTTCGGTAGTTACCATCAGGCCGCCAATAGAGGCAGCAGCCTGCAGGGCGCTACGAGTCACTTTAGCGGGGTCAAGAATACCCATCTCGATCATGTCGCCGTATTCGCCGGTCGCAGCGTTGAAGCCGTAGTTGCCTTCACCGGCCTTGACCTTGTCAACCACGACGCTTGGCTCGCCACCCGCGTTGGCAACGATCTGGCGCAGAGGTGCTTCAACAGCACGACGCAGCAGAGCGATACCTACGTTCTGATCTTCGTTGTCGCCTTTCAGACCTTCGATGGCCTGCAGGGAACGAACCAGGGCTACGCCACCGCCAGGCACCACGCCTTCTTCAACGGCTGCACGAGTTGCGTGCAGGGCGTCTTCAACGCGCGCCTTCTTCTCTTTCATTTCAACTTCAGTTGCCGCACCTACCTTGATCACGGCAACACCGCCAGCCAGCTTGGCCAGACGCTCTTGCAGTTTTTCACGGTCGTAATCGGAAGAAGTCTCTTCGATCTGAGCACGGATCTGCTTGACGCGAGCTTCGATATCAACCTGAACGCCAGCACCGTCGATAACAGTGGTGTTTTCCTTGTTGATAACAACGCGCTTGGCTTGACCCAGGTGCTCCAGAGTGGTGCTTTCCAGGCTCAGGCCTACTTCTTCAGAGATCACAGTGCCGCCAGTCAGGATGGCAATATCCTGCAGCATGGCTTTGCGGCGATCACCGAAGCCAGGCGCCTTGACAGCAGCAACCTTGACGATGCCACGCATGTTGTTGACGACCAGAGTAGCCAGCGCTTCGCCTTCAACGTCTTCAGCAACGATCAGCAGCGGACGGCCAGCCTTGGCAACGGATTCCAGCACCGGCAGCATTTCGCGAATGTTGGAGATCTTCTTGTCAACCAACAGCAGCAGCGGGTTGTCCAGCTCGGCGGACATGGTGTCCGGCTTGTTGATGAAGTAAGGAGACAGGTAGCCACGGTCAAACTGCATGCCTTCTACGACAGACAGTTCGTTTTCCAGGCCGGAACCTTCTTCAACAGTGATCACGCCTTCCTTGCCTACTTTTTCCATGGCTTCAGCAATGATGCTGCCAATGGATTCGTCGGAGTTGGCGGAAATGGTACCTACCTGAGCGATGGCACGGAAATCGGCGCAAGGCTTGGACAGTTCTTTCAGCTGAGCAACGATGGCGATGGTTGCCTTGTCGATGCCGCGCTTCAGATCCATTGGGTTCATGCCGGCAGCAACAGCCTTCAGGCCTTCGTTCACGATGGACTGAGCCAGAACGGTAGCAGTGGTAGTACCGTCACCAGCTGCATCGTTAGCCTTGGACGCAACGTCCTTGACCAGCTGAGCACCCATGTTTTCGAACTTGTCTTTCAGCTCGATTTCTTTGGCAACGGAAACGCCATCTTTGGTGATGGTCGGAGCGCCAAAGCTCTTGTCCAGAACAACGTTACGACCTTTCGGGCCCAGTGTTGCCTTTACAGCGTCAGCCAGAACGTTTACGCCGACCAGCATTTTCTTGCGGGCGGAGTCGCCGAATTTGACTTCTTTAGCAGCCATGTTCTTTTTCCTCTAAACGAATTCGGTGGAAACAGGGATCGGCAATCAGCCTTCCAGTACAGCCAGGATCTCGGACTCAGCCATGATCAGCAGTTCTTCACCATCAACCTTGATGGCGTTGCTGCCGGAATAGGGACCAAATACTACTTTGTCGCCAACCTTTACAGCTGGAGCGCGAACTTCGCCGTTATCCAGAACGCGACCGGTTCCTACCGCAACGACTTCACCACGATTCGGCTTTTCGGCAGCCGAGCCCGGCAGCACGATGCCGCCAGCAGTCTTGGTTTCTTCTTCGCTGCGACGGATCACGACGCGATCATGCAGAGGACGAAGCTTCATAGTCGTATCTCCTAATATGTAAGCGTTTCCAATTACCGGTGAAGACCACCGGCTGTTTTGTTTTAACCGGCTTCGCCGGGTGCACCCTGCAATGCAAGGTGCGAATTCAGCCTGCCAATGGCAAGAACCTTACGGTGTCCGCTACATGAGGTTGTAGAAAATCATTTCAAGGGGCAGAGCAAAAAAATTTTTCTAATTCAGTGATTAAACGGCTTCTTATCATCTCGCCGCTCGTACTCACCTTCGATCACGCGAGGGGCCTCGGGGCGCTGATGATTCTGATGAAAATCACCCGGTCTGTGCTGATAAGTCTGCCCGCCTCCGCGCACATTGATCCGCGCCATTACAGACCCTATCAGCAACTTGCGTGTAATGGGTAACAGCACCAGCAGCGCCAGCACATCACTGATAAAGCCGGGCAGGACAAACAAGGAGCCGCTGACGGCCATCGTCAGTCCCTGCATGATCTCTTTCTCAGGCACTTCACCCATGGCAATACGTATACGAGCCCGCCAAAGCGTCGTGAAGCCGGCCACCCGAAGCATGCCAATACCAATGAGAGTGCTCAGGACCAGCAGGATCAACGTCCAACCGACTCCAATGGAACTGCCAATCTTGATCATGACTGCCAGTTCCAACAGGGGAAACAGTAAAAACAGAAACAGGAATTTGCGCATCGCAGTGTCCTTTGGGGCCTCCAAGGCCGAACCTACCAAAACTCCAAGGTGGCGTTGACCAGGGATTAATTCAACCCTTGCGTGTGGAATCACGCTATCAATAGACACTCAAGGCCAGGCGACACGGGCTTCTGCGCAATAGAAAGGAGTGTTACAAGGTATGGATTGATGAGGAGTCAGCTGACTACTGGCTGGCTAAGGCGCCACAGGGGCGCCCTAGCACAAGCAGTTACCACGTTACGCCGATCCCTGCGCTGTATTGGGTTTCGTTGAGACTTCCCTTGGCCCCGCTAACCAGCTGCTTTGACGCCTTCAGGTTAAGAGACGCCCAGTTGGTGACCTTGTAGCGCAGCCCTAAATCCGTATCCAGGCTGAAGTCTGCGGTATTGTCCAGCGGGCGTCCTACTTCACCAGTAGTGAATAGCTGAACCGTCTGTCCGTATACGTAACGGTTGTAGTCCCACTTCATGGATACCGAGTAGAAGCTGTCCTTGTCACCATCGCGGTATTGATAGTCGGCGCGATCCAGCAGCGCTGTCAGGGAGAAGGATCCCAGCTCGTTATCCCAGAGCTGATAGCCCGGGCCTGTACCAACGTGACGCTGGCGAGCGATGTCTTCGACTTTGTCCCTGTCGTAAGACAGCCGCCCCTGCCAGAAAAACTTTTCATTGAAGAAACGATCCAGCGCGTACTGAAGCGACCAGTTATCCGTGGATACCGCTCCGTCCTTCTTTTCACGGTCGTAACTGCCCTGGGCATTATGACGCCACATGCCGTGCCGAGCCTGAGTCTTGAAGTCGATGTCGTAGTCGTCTGTATCCTTGTCGGCACGCTTGTAATTCAATGCCGCATCGATGTTGCCCTTCCAGGTAAAGTCATGCAGGAGCGGCTTTGGTGGCACAATCTGGCTGATGCTCGCCAGCGGTACGGTCTGCGCGCCCTGCTCTGCCGTTTCGACAATGACCTGACCCTGGCCGGCAGGCTTGAGGCTCTTGACCTCGACATCCTCCTCGTATTCACCACGCTGCACCAGCACGGGCTGATCGCGCTGCAGCGTAGCCACCTTGTCCCAGGATAAGGGAATGGAGCCACCGTAATCGGTCTGCAACAATAGCTTCTTGCTGTCTAAAAGCTTGATCGTCCCGGTCAAGCGGTCACCATTTTTCAGCCATACCGTGTCCGCAAAAGCGGTACTGGAAAGGGCTGAAAAAGCGGCAAGGCAAAAGAGAGTTCGTGACAACATAAAAGACGCCGTTGTAGAGATATGAACCGGTTATGTTTGTCCGGCCCTTGTTAAGAAAGCAGAAATAATCGCGGGTGAGGTTGAGCAACCTTTTCACGCCAAGCGCATATGACTGATTTTCATTAGCAAATTCCACTGGCCCAGCATTTCTTTGCTTGTTTTTTGAAATACGTCGAGTTCAGTCCTATGCCTCACTCCCTTTTCCAACATTCAGACACACCCGAGACTCGCCAGGCAGCGCTTTTCGGCGTCATGGCAGAAATACCGCCTGGAAAGGTCGTCAGCTACGGTCAGTTAGCTGAACTGGCTGGCTTGGGCCGTGCGGCTCGATGGGTGGGACGGACACTTTCCCGTCTGCCGGAAGGGACCACCCTTCCCTGGCATCGAGTGATCGGGGCAGATGGTCGAATCAGCTTACCGTCCGATTCCCTTTCGGGTATCGAGCAACGACAGCGATTACGGGCTGAAGGCATCATTTTTCACAATGATCGGGTGGACATGCGTCGGCACAGGTGGAATCCACTTCAGGCTTGCGAGTAGAGTGTGTGTTTTTGTAAATACCGGTTCGCATGATCAGAAACTTCTGGCGAGAAGCCCTCGCCACGTACAAGTCCCCTGCCTGTCTGGCCTTGCTGCTGATGGGGTTTGCCGCAGGCCTTCCGACGATGCTGGTTTTCTCGACCCTGTCCGTCTGGTTGAGGGAGGCTGGCGTCTCGCGTGAAACCATCGGGTATGCCAGCTGGATCGGTCTTGCCTACGCCTTCAAATGGGTATGGTCGCCCATGCTCGATCAGTGGCGCCTGCCGGTCATTGGCAGTCTGGGTCGTCGACGCTCCTGGCTGGTCTTATCGCAGATCCTAATAGGTCTGGGTTTGCTGGGCATGGCGTTGTGTAACCCGCAATATCATTTGAGTGCCATGATTGCCCTGGCCGTTGTGGTGGCCTTTGCATCAGCCACGCAGGACATCGCAGTAGATGCCTACCGGCTGGAGATAGCAGAGGATTCCCGGCAGGCGGCTCTGGCTGCCTGTTATATGACCGGCTACCGAATCGCCTCTCTTCTGGCGAGTGCAGGTGCACTATTCCTGGCCGAAATGCTTGGGTCCAGCCTGATGAATTACAGCCAGTCCGCCTGGGCGACGACTTATATGCTTTTTGCATTGCTGGTACTGCCGGGTCTGCTGACCAGCCTTCTGATTCGTGAACCTTTACTGGCGGCTCCCATGGGCCTGGCCGATTCACGCTTTGGCTTCAACCATCAACTGCTGTCGGTTGCCCTGGTCTTGGTCATGCTGATTTCGATTCCCGCTATGATCAACGCCATCATCGATTTCGCCTGGCCTCGTGCAATGTTGTACGCTTTGTTCATCATTGGCTGCGTGTCCCCTTGGGGACGCCGTATCTATGAGCCCATCAAGGATTTGCTGGAAAAGATTCGGCAGCCTATGGACCTGCATCTGAGTGCGAGTAACGAAAACGAAGTTCCCCGCTTTGACTTTGCTCATCAGGCGGTCTCGGTCATCGTGCTGATCGTACTGTGTATTGCTGTAACCGGTGGCTGCCAGGCGTTCTTTGGTGGCTACTGGCCCCGTGGACTTATGTATCTGCTGATTGCCTCCCTGTGCCTGTCCAGCTCAGGCCGCAAGCTCATGGGCCCGGTTCTGACACCGGTCAGCGAATTCATCCAACGCTATCGCTGGCAAGCGCTCATGCTGCTGGGGTTGATCTCGACCTATCGCCTGTCCGATACCGTCATGGGCGTCATGGCGGGTGTGTTCTATATCGATGTTGGCTATAGCAAGGAAACGATTGCCATGGTCAGCAAGGTATTTGGCGTGGTGATGACGTTATTGGGCGCAGCAGCAGGAGGCGTCCTGACGGCTCGAATCAGCATTCTACCGATCCTCTTTCTCGGCGGACTGGCCTCTGCATTGACTAACCTGCTTTTTGCGCTGATTGCCACAACAGGTGCCAATACCATGCTTCTGGTTGTTGCCATCTGCTGCGATAACTTCAGTGCAGGCCTCGCCTCCTCGGCCTTTATCGCTTACCTGTCCAGCCTTACGAACCTACGCTTTTCAGCCACCCAATATGCGCTGCTTAGCTCGTTGATGTTGCTGCTGCCTCGCTTGCTGGGTGGATACTCGGGCAGCGTGGTTGAGCATGTCGGGTATGTATCCTTTTTCATGATTACAACCCTATTAGGAATTCCCACCCTTGTGCTGATCGTTGTGCTCTGGTTGCAGCAGCGCAAGACATCGAGCCAACAACCCACCGGGGAGCCCACGACGCCGTAATGGATAACAAAAAGCCCGCGTAGAAGCGGGCTTTTTGTTATCAGGTGGTGGCAGGCTTTTCCGACACCATATGGACCACTCGCTGTGGGAACGGAATGCCAATTCCGACCTCAGCCAGCTGATCGCGAGCACGCTCGTTGAGCATGAACATAAGTGGCCAGTAATCGCCGCTGTTGGTCCAAAAACGTAGCGACAAGGTAATGGCGCTATCACCCAACTCAGAGACAACGACCTCAGGGGCAGGGTCCTGATGGACACGAGCGTCCTCGGCCAGCTTGAGCAGCATTTCCCGCCCCTTCTGCAAGTTGGCTTCGTAGTCGACACCCACGTTGAAAATGACTTTACGCTTGGGCTGGCGCGAATAGTTGGTAATGATCCCGTTGGATAGTGTGCCGTTGGGGATGGTTACAGTCTTGTTGTCGCCTGTCAGCAGAATCGTATGGAAGATCTGGACCGATTCGACAGTACCCATAACGCCCTGCGCCTCGATGAATTCACCGACGCGGTAAGGCCGGAACATGAGAATCAAGACGCCGCCGGCAAAATTCGCAAGGCTACCCTGCAAGGCCAGCCCCACAGCCAATCCTGCTGCACCAATCACAGCGACGAATGAGGTAGTAGCAATACCGATCATGGAGGCTACGCTGACAGCAAGCAGCACCTTGAGTACGATATTGGCCAGGCTGCCAACGAAGCCAAGCAGTTCGGCGTCAACACGGCGCGCCTTCAGAAGGCGGGCCATGTTGTCGGTGATCTTGTTGATAACCCACCAGCCAATGGCCAAGGTCAGCAAGGCCAGCAGCAACTGCCCAGTATACTGCAGCAGGATCGGCAACCATGCTTCGGAAGCTCTGAGTAGACGATCAAACTGCGCACTGAAATCCATCGTGGGATTCTCCTTAAATCAATGGAAATGACCGGCCAATAGCCGTTAGTCACGCCATGTACGACGTACCGGTACTTCGAAGATTCCGTTGAGACAAACTACATAAAGAAGCTGGAATCAATCACGGAAGTTGTTGAACTGGAGCGGCATGCCCAATTCTTGGCCGCGCAACATGGCAATGGTTTCCTGAAGCTCATCGCGCTTCTTGCCAGTCACGCGGACCTGCTCGCCCTGGATTGCGGCCTGAACCTTGATCTTGCTGTCCTTGATGGTGGCAACGATTTTTTTGGCAAGCTCCTTATCGATGCCTTCACGCAGTACAACTTCCTGCTTGACACTTTTGCCAGAGGCATAGGCATCCTTAACTTCCAGACACTGCACATCGATCTTGCGCTTGGCTAAATTCATTTTCAGGATCTCCAACATCTGCTCAAGTTGAAAATCCGCTTCCGCCGTTAGCGTGACGGTAAGCTCTTTGAATTCAAAGGAGCCCTTTCCGCGTAGGTCATAGCGGCGGTCCAGTTCCTTCATGGCATTTTCAACCGCATTGGTCACTTCATGTTTATCCAGTTCGGACACTACATCAAAAGAAGGCATGTCATATCTCCATGTAGGCCAGGCGCTTGACTTGATGCGACTGGCTTGACGATCAAAAAGGGGCAGCCATTATAACGACTGTGGTCGATTACCCGGAATTCCATCCTGCCCGGACGTGAAACATGGGTTCCTTCTATTTTTGCTAACGAGGTATAACGTCATGAGCTGGCACATTCTGGGAGCTGGAAGTCTGGGAGGGTTATGGGCAGCGCGCTTGTTTCGCGCAGGCATCCCGGTACGCCTGATCTTCAAAGACCGCTTGCGCCTGGCCCAATACCGGGCAGCCGGTGGACTCTCCTTACGTGAGGGTGAGCAGGACAGCCTTTACCCATTACCTGCCGAAACACCTCAAGAGACCTCCCCCATCCGACGCCTGCTGGTGGCCTGCAAGGCTTACGATGCGGAGGACGCCGTCGCAGCCGTGGCATCCCGCCTCATTCCTGGCGCTGAAGTGGTTCTGCTGCAGAACGGCATTGGCAGCCAGGAACGCGTAGTCGAGCGTATACCGCGGGCTCGCTGCATACTTGCAAGCAGCACGGAAGGCGCCTTCCGTGAGTCCGATTTCAGCATCGTCCAGGCTGGGAAAGGCCACACTTGGCTGGGTGATCCGGCTCATCCCGATCATGTACCGGAGTGGCTGGATGAGCTCAACGAGGCGGGCATACCGGTCCAGTGGTCAATAGAAATCATGGGGCAACTCTGGCGCAAACTTGCCATCAACTGTGCCATCAACCCTTTAACGGTGCTCCATAAATGCCGTAATGGTGAGCTCAACGCCTACGCTAGCGAGATCAAAGCCCTCACCCTTGAGCTGGGCGCGTTATTAGAGGCAGTCGGGCACGGAAACCTTGCCCCTGGCCTTCAGGAAGCGGTGCTGGCTGTAATTGATGCGACTGCCGACAACACCTCATCGATGCTTCAGGACGTTGCTCATGGGCGTCGTACGGAAATCAGTTTTTTGCTTGGCCATGCACTGCAAGAGGCCCAGCGCCATGGACTCAAGCTGGGCGCCCTTGAGCAACTCCATCGCCACTTGATCGATCATCTGGAGACCCATGGATTGCCGGTAGACTAAGCGCAGGCTACCCTTTCCGATCCTATTGCAGCGATGTAAGCCATGATTCTGCGCGAGCGACTCAGAAATCTTCCGGTTGGCCAGAAGTTGTTGGCTGCGCTTCTTGTACTGTTAAGCGCTGTGTTGCTGGTAGCTAACATTACCTTCATCTCTGCAGCCTACTGGATTTCCCAGGAAAACATGACGCCCCAGGCGTTGCAAACGGTTGGCAGGCTGCTGGCAATCCCCACGCTGAGCCAGGAGGCGCTGAGCTCCAAGGAGCGGGCTGAAGCGCTTCTGCATCGACTCGACAATTACAGCCCGCTCCGCCTGGCCGCCATTTACAACCAGGACGGGCATCTACTTGCCGAAATACAAAATGGCACGTTGCTAAAGCTGCCTACGCATTACACAAGCCTTGAAAACTGGCGCTTGCGTGAGTTTCGTACGAATGTGCTGATCGAGCTTCCTCAAGAAGATGGCCGCTCCGGCCATTTGCTGCTGGTCGCCAGCAGCGAGTTACCCGGAGCCTTCTATACCGGAACGCTGACCGCCAGTATCGCCATTCTGGTGTTCAGTCTCCTGCTCTGGTTTGTTGTGGCCAGACAGATTCGTCTGTTGATCACCCGGCCGATCCTTCAGCTGGAAGAGCTGTCTCGCCAGGTTACCCGCGAGGAAAACTACTCGCTGCGCGCTGGCAAGGGTAGTGACGACGAAATAGGTCGGCTGGCAGATGCTTTCAATACAATGCTGACCCGCATCGAGGGCCGAGAGCAACAGCTCAAACGCGCCCGTGATGACGCCCAGTCCGCAGTGCTTCAGGCTCAAACCTTGGCCGAAGAAACACGGCGCTCGAACCGAAAGCTCGAACTGGAAGTTCAGGTACGGGGCAAGATCGAGAAAAAGCTCACTGGCTTTCAAAATTACCTCAACAGCATCATCGACTCGATGCCATCGGCACTGATTGCTGTCGATGAGCAGTTCTATGTGACGCAGTGGAACCAGGAGGCAACCAACCTCTCAGGCACCAATCTGGATGAGGCGTTGAATCAACCTATTTTTCTGGCCTTCCCCTCAATCAAACCGTTTCTTCCCCAGCTAAGTCGCGCGGCCGAACATATGCGTGTGGAAAAAGTAGAGCGTGTCACCTGGGCGCTGATTGACGCTCCCCGACATTACACGCTGACCTTTTATCCACTCATGGGCGGTGCCGGACGCGGAGTCGTCATCCGAATCGATGACATCACCCAGCGCCTGAACATGGAAGAGCTGATGGTGCAGTCCGAAAAAATGCTCTCGGTCGGTGGCTTGGCTGCGGGCATGGCGCATGAAATTAATAATCCGCTCGGTGCCATCCTGCATAACGTCCAGAATATCCGCCGCCGACTTTCGCCAGAGCTTCCCAAGAATATCGATCAGGCAGCAGAGTGCGGCGTGGGACTGGAGGATGTGAACTGCTACCTGGAGGGACGGGAAATCCCCCGCCTTCTTGATGGGATTCATCAGGCTGGAAGCCGTGCCGCCAAAATCGTCAGTCACATGCTGGCTTTCAGTCGTCGAAGCAACCGCAAGATGGTCGCCTGCGACCTGCCCTCCCTGATCGACCAGGCCATCGAAATTGCTGGCAATGATTTTGACCTGGCAGAAGGTTTCGACTTCCGCGCACTCAATATCCAATGTGAATTTGATCCGGATCTGGGGCCCGTACCGGTTATTGCCAATGAACTTGAGCAGGTTCTCCTCAATCTGTTGAAGAACGCGGCCCAGGCCATTCATCAACGGGATGATGAAGAAGAAGGCGAAACGGGCCGTGTGGTGCTGCGTACATACCGCCGAGGCGATTGGGCAGAAATTCAGGTTGAGGACAATGGGATCGGGATTCCGGAATCAATTTGCAAACGGATCTTCGAACCCTTCTTTACCACCAAGGAAGTGGGACAAGGGACCGGACTGGGTTTGTCCGTGTCTTATTTCATCATTACCAACAACCACAAGGGTCAAATGGAGGTCCATTCCAGACCTGGTGAAGGCACCTGCTTTACCCTGCGCTTGCCGCTCAATCAGCCGGAGGCAGGCAACAACTGATACCAAGGAGCTTGTACATGGGCTATCGCCTGTCAAAAATCTACACCCGAACCGGTGACACAGGCGAAACAGGTCTGGCAGACGGCAGCCGCGTCCGCAAGGATCATCCTCGTATCGAGGCCATTGGTGATGTGGACGAACTCAATAGCATGCTAGGCGTTCTGCTTGCAGAGCTGGAGGATCAGCAGGCTCACATCCCCGAGCTTGCCTCCGTCATTGACGTCCTGACGCCCTGCCAGCATCGCCTGTTCGATCTGGGTGGTGAGTTGGCCATGCCAGATTATCGCGCGCTGGACTACGATGAGATCGAACGACTGGAGCAGGCGATCGATACCTGGAATGAAGAGCTGGGGCCCCTGGAGAACTTCATCCTGCCCGGCGGTTCACGCGCCGTTGCGTTGGCTCATACCGCACGCAGCATCGCTCGACGTGCCGAGCGGCGTTGCCAGACGTTAAACCTAAGCGAGCCGCTCGAAGGTGTAGGGATGGCTTATCTCAACCGCCTTTCGGACTTGCTGTTTGTTGTCGCACGTATCATTGGTAGGCGTCAGGGTATTGCCGAGCACTTGTGGAAGCCGGCTCAGAAAGCGGGACATCATGATGGCTGATCCCACCGCCATTCCACCGACACGTCGCCGCGAAGGACTCCATGCCGCCTGGGATGGATTCATTCTCGTATTGGTATGCGCCAATCTGGCGTTGATTCTGTTTGATAGCCTTTATTCAATTGGCCCGTTGAATCGTCTGGTTGAGCTGGCCAGCCCCACTGCACATGGCTGGTATGCGCATTATGTGCATGCACACTTCCAGACAATCGATCTCTGCTTTGTTGCTTTTTTCATTCTGGATGTACTGCTGAGCTGGGCGATTGCCATTGCAGAGCGGTGTCATGGCAAGTGGTGGTACTACCCTTTTATTCACTGGTATGACGTTCTAGGTTGCATTCCGCTGAGTGGCTTCCGCCTCCTGAGAGCCTTGCGCGTCGCCTCCCTGCTTATTCGTCTGCAACGGCTGGGCCTCATCGACATTCGTCATTGGCGCCTCTACGAGTTTCTTAATCACTACTATCAGCTCTTGATGGAGGAAATCTCCGATCGCGTCATGATTAAAATCTTCGGCGAGATACAGGAAGAGCTTCGTACGCAGGACGACTTTTCCAGCCGCGTTATCGACGATGTCATTCGACCACGCAAACAGCAGCTGATAGATGCGGCCGCCTCGCGGTTACAACGCATGATCAATGAAAGCTATGCTCATAACCAGGCTACGCTGCATCGCTATGTCAGCGAATTGATCAGCTCGGCAGTAGCCGAAAACGAGGACATCAAATCCCTGAAGCGACTTCCCATGGGCGATCGCCTCGCCAAGTCTCTCGACAATACGCTTGCCGATATCGTCAATCGCCTGATCCGTGAGGCGGTTGTTGGTCTGCAGTCAAGAGACTTTAAGGCGTTGGCCAGCCGTATTGCTGATCGTAGCTTCGATGAAATTCTGCCTCGAGGACAAACGGATCTTGATGAAGTACTGGTCGAAATTCTTGAAGTATTCAAGCAAAAGGTTATTGCTCGCCGAGCTAGCGAGCTGGGTGAACTACTGCTGCCCACCCCGCTGGCTGACTCCTCTCAGCTAACGGGGCCAGACAGACCTCGTTAGATAGATTCCGGTGACCGTATCAGCACCGGAACTCAACGTTCAGTCCGCAGGCCAAAAAGCGCGGATACCCGCTACCCCCTGGGCACCCGACGCCCAGGCACGGGACAAGTCAGCCGGCCCTAGGCCGCCTAGCAGATATGCAGGATGGTTAAATGCCTTCAAAAGCGCTTCCGCGGCTCCCCATCCCAGCGTCGGCGCTCCTGGGTGAGACTCGGTAGGTTGAACAGGAGAAAGCGTTACGAAGTCCACTCCCATCTGCCTGGCAAGCTCAAGCTCCTCAGCATTATGACAAGACGCTGCCAGCCAACGGTGCTCAGGAAAAGGTCGCCCATTGTCAGCGTAACGGCGCAGCTGCTGGCTGGTTATATGCCATCCGGCAGCCGGAAAGTCACCCAACCATTCCAATGGCCCCTTGAGCATGAGCTGAGCACGGCCAGCACAGAGTCCTTGCGCATCCACTGCAAGGTCACGGTATTGAGGATCGAATGAGGCAGGCGTGCGCAGCTGAACCAGCTCGATACCTGCATCCAATGCTCTGGCAAGCCCATTAAGCAACGCCTTCGGCTCAAGATCCCCTGGCGTGATCAGATAGGTGCGTGGTAGCCGGGCAGCCTTGACGATAGGAATGTTTGCCTCGGGAAATTCATAGTCGGGCAAGTCACGTGGCCGTACCCAAGCCAACGGTTGACCTTCGAGTCCTTTGGCCTCCCCTGCAAATGAAGTGACCTCCCATACGTCGAGTAGAACCGACTTATCCGTATAGTCATGGCAAACCTGGATCAATGGACGGCAGGCCTCTACCTGAATACCTAACTCTTCGCTCAGCTCACGAGCCAGGGCGACCTGAACATCCTCGCCAGGCTCGACCTTTCCACCTGGAAACTCCCACAAACCACCCTGGTGCTGCTCCTTTGATCGCTTTGCTATCAGGATTTCACTTTGAGGATTGCGAATAACCGCTGCTGCGACGTGAACTCGACTCATGAAATAACCTCTTTCTCTTTCAATGCCTCCTCATACCAGCGTTGGAATGCAGGCCATGCGTAAATGGCATCTACATATCCATCAGCATCGGATGCAAGAGGCACAGAATAACTTCTCAGGCGTGTAGCGACAGGGGCATAAAAAGCGTCAGCAATACTGGCACGACCAAACAGGAACGGCCCCTCTGCACCAAAACGCTCACGGCACTCTGCCCATAAGGAACAGATACGCTTGATGTCATTTTCAGCTTCGGCAGGTATTGTCGCGAGCCGTTGGCGGCGCTTCAGGTCCATGGGCAGGTGATTACGCAACGCTGAAAAACCGCTGTGCATTTCAGCACACAATGAACGGGCCATTGCCCGCGCGGCAGCGTCAGACGGCCACAGTCCTGCTTGCGAGTAGTTTTCGGCCATATACTCGGCAATTGCCAGAGAATCCCAAATGACGCCTTCCGGGGTCTTCAGGACAGGTACCTTACCGGTAGGAGAGTGCTGTCTAAGTCGCGCACGGCTGTCTGGTGTGTAGAGCGGAATTTGGAGCTCGTCATAGGTAGCACCGGACAGCTCCATGACCAGCCAGGCTCTAAGCGACCAAGACGAGTAATTTTTGTTACCGATAACCAGGGTAAGAGACACGCGCCTCTCCTTATCCACAATCATGCATCTATAGGAGCACAAGAGAGGCGCGTTATGAAACGATTCCTCAATAAATCGGGAATGTTTCGCGTCAGGTGCGGTATTCCGCGTTGATCTTCACGTATTCATGGGACAGATCCGTTGTCCAGATCGTCTCACTGCAATGTCCACGACCCAATTCAATACGAATGCCAATTTCCTCTTTGCTCATGACTTCAGCGCCTTGCGCCTCGGTATAGGTCGCGGCGCGACCGCCTTTTTGAGCAATACAGACATCACCAAGGAAAACATCGATCAGCCTGACATCCAACTCCGGAACGCCTGCCCGGCCAACTGCAGCCAGAATGCGTCCCCAATTGGGGTCAGAGGCAAACAATGCTGTCTTGATCAGTGGGGAATGTGCCACAGCATAGGCTACGTCCAGGCATTCCTGATGATTCTTGCCGCCGTTAACTTCCACCGTTACAAACTTGGTTGCACCCTCGCCGTCTCGAACGATGGCTTGGGCAAGCTCCATGGACACCTCGAAAATCGCTCGTTTGAGCTGTGCGAACAGTTCGCCTTCGGCTCTATCAATCTCGGGGAGCAATGACTTGCCGGTAGCGATCAGCATGCAGCAGTCATTGGTGGAGGTATCGCCATCGATGGTGATGCGATTGAAGGATTTATTGGAAGCGTCACGCAACAAATCCTGCAGAACGGGTTGAGCCACCTTTGCATCCGTCGCAATGTAGCCCAGCATGGTAGCCATGTTGGGACGAATCATCCCGGCGCCCTTGCTGATGCCCGTCACGGTGACGGTTTGCCCGTCAAAGGTAAACTGCCGGCTCGCCCCCTTGGGCAGGGTATCAGTCGTCATGATACCGCTGGCCGCTTGGGCCCAATTGTCTGCCTTAAGATCAGCCAGCGCTGCAGGCAGGGCAGCTTCGATCTTCTCGACAGGCAACGGCTCGCCAATCACTCCTGTTGAAAACGGCAGAATGGTTGAGGCTTCCACTCCGGCCAAATCGGCAAGCGCTTGACAGGTACGTTCCGCAGCGGCCATTCCAGGCTCGCCGGTACCTGCATTGGCGTTACCTGTGTTGGTCAGCAGATAACGCACATCACCTGCAAATCGTTTACGCGCCAAAACAACCGGAGCGGCACAAAATGCATTGGTCGTAAAAACCCCAGCGACCCGCGCACCCTCTTCACAACGCATTACAACCACATCCTTGCGTCCAGGACGCTTGATGCCGGCAGATGCAATACCAAGCTCGAATCCTGGAACAGGATGTAACGTAGATAACGGGCCGAGACCAACAGCCATGAGGTTTCTCCTGTAGCTAACAATGAAACGCCGCGAGCGGCTGAGCCGGTCGCGGCGATAGGGTCATAACGTGTGCACGTCAGCCAGGCATTAGTCCAGCTTGCCGTGGCAATGCTTGTACTTTTTACCGGATCCGCACGGGCAAGGCTCGTTACGGCCTATTTTCTGCTCGTTGCGTGCAGGCTCAAGGGGTACGACTGTGTCTTCGCCCTCTTCCGGTACCTGTACCTCAGGCTGCGCAATGGAAGGCGCTTCGGCATGCTGGAATTGCATACGCTTGGCCAGCTCCTCGGCCTCATGACGCATGCGCGCCTCTTCTTCGGCAGCGTCTTCACGACGAACCTGAACGTGAGAGAGTACACGAATCGTGTCACGCTTGACGCTTTCCAGAAGTTCCTGGAACAGGTTGAAGGACTCGCGCTTGTACTCTTGCTTCGGGTTCTTTTGCGCATAGCCACGCAGGTGAATACCGTGACGCAGATGGTCCATTGTAGTCAGGTGATCTTTCCAAAGATCGTCCATGACACGCAGCAGCATCTGCTTCTCGAAGCTGCGCAGAGCCTCGGCACCTGCCATCTCTTCCTTCTCGTGGTAGGCCGCCACCAGCGTTTCGAGAATTTTCTCGCGAAGTGTTTCCTCGTACAGCTTGTCGTCTTCATCCAGCCACTGCTGAATCGGTAGCTTGAGTCCGAAGTCGTTATAGATCGCTTCTTCAAGCCCTGCCACATCCCACTGCTCAGGCAAGGATTGCGGTGGAATATGGGCGCTGAATGTTTGCGCCAACGCATCACGGCGGAACTCGTTGATCGTCTCACCCACATCCTGCGATTCCAGCAGGGTGTTACGCATGTGATAGATCACCTTACGCTGTTCATTGGCGACATCATCATATTCGAGCAGCTGCTTACGAATATCGAAGTTCCGACCTTCCACTTTGCGCTGAGCTTTCTCGATGGCATTGGTTACCATGCGGTGCTCGATGGCCTCGCCTGCTTCCATGCCCAACGCCTTCATGAAATTCTTCACGCGATCAGACGCGAAGATACGCATCAGGTTATCTTCAAGGGACAGGTAGAAACGGCTGGAGCCCGGGTCGCCCTGACGGCCTGCACGACCACGCAGCTGGTTATCGATACGGCGCGATTCGTGGCGTTCGGAGGCAATCACATGCAGGCCACCCGACTCGATGACCTGCTGGTGACGCTTCTGCCACTCGGCCTTTATCTGAGCGATCTGCTCTTCAGTAGGATTCTCAAGGGCTGCAACTTCAGCTTCCCAGTTACCCCCCAAGAGGATGTCTGTACCACGGCCAGCCATGTTGGTAGCAATCGTTACCATGCCAGGACGCCCCGCCTGAGCAATGATCTCAGCCTCACGATCGTGGTATTTGGCGTTCAATACCTTGTGTTCAATACCTTCCTTTTGCAGCAGATGAGACAGGTATTCGGAGCTTTCAATCGACGCGGTACCTACCAGTACCGGACGACCTGCCTCCTGGCATTGCTTGACGTCAGCGATAATCGCCGCATATTTCTCTTCCTGGGTCAGATACACCAGGTCGTTGAAATCCTTACGTGCCAGCGGTCTGTGGGTTGGAATCACAATAACGTCCAGACCATAGATCTGACGGAATTCAAACGCCTCGGTGTCCGCCGTACCGGTCATGCCAGCCAACTTGTTATACAGGCGGAAATAGTTCTGGAAGGTAGTAGAAGCCAATGTCTGGCTTTCAGCCTGGATAGGCAGACCTTCTTTCGCTTCGATCGCCTGATGCAGGCCCTCGGACAGACGACGTCCGGGCATCGTGCGGCCGGTATGCTCATCAATGAGCAGGACCTGGTTGTCCTGAACAATATATTCCACGTTACGGTGGAACAGCTTGTGTGCACGAAGCGCTGCGTAGACGTGAGTGAGAAGAGAAAGATTATGCGCTGAGTACAGGCTTTCACCTTCAGCCAGCAGACCCGCCTGGGTAAGCAGTTCCTCAATGAACTGGTGCCCCTGCTCGGTTATTTCCACCTGACGTGTTTTTTCGTCAATGGTGTAATGGCCTTCCTTCTCCTCCTCTCCCTCCACAGCCTCAACGTGCTGCTGAAGACGAGGAATGAGCTTATTGATCTGGATGTACAGCTGTGAGCTGTCTTCCGCCTGACCAGAAATAATCAGTGGCGTACGCGCCTCGTCGATAAGAATGGAGTCTACTTCGTCGACAACGGCAAAATTCAGCTCACGCTGATATTTCTCCTCGATACTGAACGCCATGTTATCGCGCAGATAATCAAAGCCGAATTCATTGTTGGTACCGTAGGTGATATCCGCTGCGTAAGCCGCACGCTTTTCCTCCGGCGGCTGGAAAGGCATGACAATGCCTACCGTCAGCCCTAAAAACTCATACAGCGGGCGCATCCAGTTCGCGTCACGGCGAGCCAGATAATCGTTCACGGTGACTACGTGGACGCCTTTACCAGACAAGGCATTCAGATATACCGGCAGCGTTCCTACCAATGTCTTACCTTCACCGGTACGCATCTCGGCAATCTTGCCCTCGTGAAGCGTCATACCGCCGATGAGCTGGACGTCGAAATGGCGCATACCCATTACGCGCTTGCCTGCTTCGCGAGTTACGGCAAAGGCTTCAGGCAGGATATCGTCCAGTGTCTCGCCTTTCGCCAAGCGCTCTTTGAACTCGAACGTCTTGGCACGCAATTGCTCGTCAGACAACCCAATAATCTGCTGTTCCAACGCATTAACGGCCTGTACGGCCTTGCTCATGCGCTTTACTTCTCGCTCGTTTTTACTTCCAAAGAGTTTCTTTAACAAAGGCGCAAACATATCGACTTGGGTCTTCCACTCGGAGAAATGGGGGGCGGCGGATCGGTGCCATCGCCCGCGCCGTCAAAAAGACAATGGGGCATTCTACTCGGAAACGCCGACGAGAAAAGGTTGACATCACTCAAAGGTCGGATTTCTGAATAGGTTTATCCGACTCATGAGGTTCATCTGTTAACATGCCAACCCCTGTCTGGAGTGCGCACACATGGTTTTTCGTCCTATTGTTGCCGTAGCGCCTGCCACCTTGCTTCGGCAGGCCAAACCCTTGAAACCACTACTATATCAGGCAGAGCGTCTCGAACGCCTACAACGCCTAGTCGATGCACAGCTACAACCTGCAGCACGCGAGCACTGTAAAGTCGCAACCTGGCAGGACGGGTGTCTTCTGCTCATTATTACGGATGGACATTGGGCTACACGTTTGCGTTACCAGCAGCGCCGCTTGCTTCGACAGCTTCAGCAGTCTTCAGAATTTACAGCTCTTCAAAAGATACTGTTCAAGGTCAAACCCAACCCTGATCCAAATCGAAAGCCAGGCCCGCGACGCGAGCTTTCCAATGTCGCTGCAGAAAGCCTGCTATCCACGGCTGAAGGTATCTCAGACCCTTCACTGCGCGCCGCGCTTGAGCGACTGGCCAGTAGAGCGCAGCCGAAAAAGACAGAAGAATAAAAAAGCCACCTTAAAGGTGGCTTTTTTAACACGCGTTCCTTACACCGCAGCAGCTGGCCGCATGTAAGAAATAGGAGCATCGCTAGAGCCTTCGAACGTTACAACTTCCCACGCATCAGGCTGAGCAATTAATGCACGTAGCAAGCGGTTGTTCATGGCATGCCCGGACTTATAGCCCCGGTACTCGCCAATCAAGCTTTTGCCTAGCAGATAAAGATCGCCAATGGCGTCTAGTATCTTGTGCTTTACAAACTCATCCTCATAACGAAGACCGTCTTCGTTGAGTACACCGTGCTCATCAACAACGATAGCGTTTTCAACGCTTCCGCCCAGAGCCAAGTTATGAGAGCGCAGGAATTCCAGATCCCGCATAAAGCCAAAGGTACGAGCCCGGCTGACTTCCTTGAGGAAGGAGGTGCTGGAAAAATCTACGGAAGCCTTCTGAGTACGACCGCTGACCACTGGATGGTCGAAATCGATCTCAAAGCTGACCTTGAACCCGTCAAACGGTACAAACGTCGCACGCTTATCACCGTCTACGACGCTGACTTCACGCTTGATACGAATGAACTGCTTTGCAGATTCCTGTTCTTCGATGCCAGCGGACTGGATCAAGAACACGAACGGACCGGCGCTTCCATCCATAATTGGAACTTCAGCGGCGGACAGTTCTACATACGCATTGTCGATGCCCAGACCTGCCAGTGCAGACAACAAATGCTCCACAGTGCCGACCTTGACACCACCCTGAATGAGATTGGTCGACATCGTGGTTTCGCCTACATACTCAGCCCAGGCGCGGATTTCCACGACCGGGTCCAGATCAATGCGGCGAAACACGATTCCGGTGTCTACGGGCGCTGGCTTCAGAGTGAGATATACCTTCTCCCCCGAATGCAGGCCAACGCCTGTAGCGCGAATAGTGTTCTTTAATGTGCGTTGTCTAATCATGACAGTTGCCGTTCATCGCTGATCGCGAATAGTTGTCAATAATGGGTCGATCATAACAGAACGACCCATTAATTCCCACCAATCACACAGATTGCATCGATTAATCTATTCAATCAGCCTGACGACGCAGGAACGCCGGAATATCAAGATAATCCAGATCATCGTTTGGATTCATCTTGGCTGCAGCAGCAGAGCTTGTATGGTTCTGACTACGCATGACGGTCGGGCGATCCAGATCACGATAGTTGACGGCAGCATGCTCCTGACGCGGCGCAACGTTAGCCTGCTGAGTAGAGTTATCGACCACCTTGACCGGCTTTTCAAGACGGGCGCCTAAACCGGTAGCAACCACGGTAACGTGGAGTTCATCGCGCATTTCCGGGTCGATTACTGCACCGACCTTGACGGTTGCATGCTCAGAAGCGAAGTCTTCAATGATTTCGCCCACTGCAGCGTACTCACCCAGGGATAGATCCAGGCCTGCAGTGATGTTGACCAGAATACCGCGAGCCCCATGCAGGTTGACGTCTTCCAGAAGTGGATTACGGATAGCGGCCTCAGTCGCTTCACGTGCACGGTTCGGGCCGCTGGCATGACCAGTTCCCATCATGGCCATGCCCATCTCACCCATAACCGTCTTGACGTCAGCAAAGTCAACGTTCATCAAGCCAGGACGCTGCATGATGTCCGAGATACCACGAACCGCGCCAGCCAATACATCGTCAGCCTTGGCGAAAGCGGCCAGCAGACTGGCATCCTTGCCGAGAATGGTCAGCAGTTTCTCATTGGGGATGGTAATGAGAGAGTCGACGCATTCGGAAAGGGAGCGAATACCCTCATCAGCCACCTGCATGCGCTTGCGACCTTCAAAGGGGAACGGGCGAGTTACCACGGCGACGGTGAGGATACCCATCTCCTTGGCAACTTCAGCAATAATCGGGGCGGCACCCGTACCTGTACCACCACCCATACCGGTAGTGATGAAAACCATATCGGCGCCTTCTAGAACTTCCGCGATACGCTCGCGATCTTCCATGGCTGCCTGACGGCCAATCTCAGGGTTCGTACCTGCGCCCAAGCCCTTCGTTACCCCTGGGCCAAGTTGCAGCACTGTACGAGAGCTCACATTTTTTAGCGCCTGGGCATCCGTGTTGGCACAGATGAATTCGACGCCTTCCACGCCGCTCTTCACCATGTGGTTAACGGCGTTACCGCCACCACCACCTACACCGATGACCTTAATGACTGCGCTCTGTGGAATATTGTCTACGAGCTCGAACATAATCCCCTCTCTTCCTCTCGGTTTTCGCCTACTGCTGCCGCGATTGAATTAGATTACAAATTGCCCTGGACCCAGCGCTTTATACGCTCCAGGACTGAATTCTTGGGTTCGTCACTGCTGTATCCGCCGGTGACAACCGGCACATTGTCGGATTGCTTCTGCAACCCATAGAGCAACAGGCCTACACCTGTTGAATAAATTGGGTTACGTACAACATCGGTCAGCCCCTTGACCGTCTGCGGTACGCCAAGACGCACCGGCATATGGAAAATCTCCTCGGCAAGTTCAACTGCCCCTTCCATTTTTGCAGTACCGCCGGTTAATACGATCCCTGCCGGAATCAAGTCTTCATATCCGCTGCGGCGCAACTCTGCCTGAACAAGCGTGAAGAGCTCATCGTAACGCGGCTCTACTACCTCAGCCAATGCCTGACGCGAAAGTTCGCGAGGCGGCCTTTCTCCCACACTGGGCACCTTGATGGTCTCCCCAGCCCCCGCCAGCTTTGCCAGAGCACAAGCATACCGAATCTTGATCTCTTCCGCATATTGTGTAGGCGTTCGCAAAGCCATGGCGATGTCATTTGTGACCTGATCGCCTGCAATGGGAATAACCGCCGTATGACGAATGGCGCCCTCTGTAAAAATGGCTATATCAGTCGTTCCGCCACCAATATCCACCAGGCATACGCCCAGCTCCTTCTCATCATCCGTCAGAACGGAATATGCAGAAGCCAGTTGCTCAAGAATGATGTCGTCGACCTCCAGTCCGCAACGACGAACACATTTCTCGATATTTTGGGCAGCATTAACGGCACAGGTCACTACGTGGACTTTAGCCTCCAGACGAACACCGGACATACCAAGCGGCTCACGTACACCTTCCTGGTTGTCGATGACATAGTCTTGAGCCAAAGTGTGCAAGACCCGTTGATCAGCTGGTATCGCCACAGCTTGAGCTGCGTCAAGAACACGATCGATATCAGCAGGGCTGACCTCCCGATCACGAATAGCCACGATACCGTGGGAATTCAGGCTACGGATATGGTTGCCTGCAATGCCTACAAATGCCGAATGAATACGGCAGCCCGCCATGAGCTGGGCCTCTTCTACTGCGCGCTGAATCGACTGGACCGTGGATTCGATATTGACCACTACGCCTTTTTTCAAACCGCGGGAAGGATGCGTGCCGATGCCCACAATCTCGACCTGACCATCGGAAGACACCTCACCCACCAAGGCCACAACCTTTGAGGTTCCGATGTCCAGTCCGACGATCATCTTGCCGCTCTGCACGTTCGCCATGTTTATTGAATTCTCCTCAATTCTTTATTCGGCACGGGCTGACGCTACAGTTGTGGGAGCTACCGGCTCACGCCACGCCACCGCCAGCCCGTTTGGATAACGCAAGTCGATGCGAGCAATATTGGCCATCTGATCCTTGAGTACTTGGTCATACATCTTGACGAAGCGCCGCATCTTGTCCACGAGGTCATCACGACCAAAAATCAATTCAACGCCCTGACCCGTAGTCAGGAACCAACTCCCCCGATCATGCATTTCCAGCCGCGTAACCGTGAATCCAAGTGGACGCAGCATCTGACTGAACAATTGATACTGCTGCATTACCTGCTGCTGCGCACGTTGCGGCCCATAGAGGCGTGGCAGGTTGTCGTAATGTGCCAGATCCTTAGGTGCAAAGGCCTCGCCCTGGTTATTCAGCAGGGCTTCGTCCCCCCAGCGCGCAACAGGGAGCTGCTCCTCAAGATGGATGGCGACTTCATCCGGCCAAACACGGCGAACCTCTGCATGGGCAATCCAGGGCATCTGCTCAAGTGCCTGACGCATATTGGCCAGATCGATTGAGAAGAATGTCCCGTCAGCATAGGGCGCGATACGTTGCTGCACAGCCTCTCGGCTGATGTAGCTCAGGTCACCTTCGACATTCACCTTTGTGATTGGACGATCCGCATAAGGCAGCAGCTGTTGAGACAGCTCATATGTGCCGAAGCCAAGCCCTACCAGCAGAAGTGGCCAGGCCACACGCTTAAAGAGATTGAAGCTGGGCTTTGGCAGCCGAGCCGAGACAGGCTCCTTTTCCACCAGGCGGCTTGCACCACGCGGTGGTACCTTGCCACGAAGTGGAGTGCGACCCAATCCAGGTTGTGTATGACGAAGTGTCGTGACCATGTTAGCCCCTCGACTCCATTGTGCCTGCCAGAACCGTCAGGACAAGTTGTTGATAATCAAGGCCTGCGGCCTTGGCTGCCATGGGAACAAGGCTATGGTCCGTCATGCCGGGGACTGTATTGACTTCCAGCAGCCAGAACCGACCCTCTTTATCCTGCATGACATCAACGCGCGCCCAGCCAGCAGTCCCCACGACCTCACAGGCATGACGAGCCAATACCTTGAGTTCCAACTCACGCTCCTCATCAAGGCCACACGGAACCTGATAGCGAGTGTCGGATGCCAGGTATTTGGCGTCATAGTCATAGAAGTCGTGGGTAGTACCCAGACGAATAGGCGGCAGTACCTGATCGCCCAACAGGGCGACAGTAAACTCAGGACCGCTAATCCATTGTTCGACAAGAACTTGCGAATCGTACGTCGAGGCGGACTGCCAAGCAGTGATCAGCTCATTAACACTGTTCACCTTGGCCATACCAATGCTGGAACCTTCATGGGCGGGTTTGACGATAAGTGGAAACCCGAGTTCCTCAGCAGCCTTCCGACAATCAGACTCACAGCACAAAACGGCGTATTTAGGCGTGGACAGACCCTGGCTCAACCAGAGGTGTTTTGTTTTCAGCTTATCCATGGCCAATGCGGAAGCCAGCACCCCACTTCCTGTATAGGGTATACCCAGGCACTCCAACAGCCCTTGCATGCTACCGTCTTCCCCACCCCGTCCATGCAGGACGATAAAGGCACGGTCTACCTGTTCAGTGTTCAAACGCTGCAGCAGGTCCTGACCAACATCGATACCGAACGCATCAACGCCCGCAGCCTGCAGCGCAGCCAGCACCATTTTCCCTGAATTAAGGGAAACTTCGCGCTCGGCACTCTTGCCACCATACAACACGGCAACACGACCGTAATCGGCTGGCTGGATCGACATTGGATCAAGGATGGCGCTCATAGCGACTTCCTCAGAAAGTCAGAATTGAACAAGGGGCTTTTTATCAATTGCGGAGCCAGAGTGCCGATATCACCAGCACCTTGGCAGAGGAGAATATCCCCAGCCTTCAGGAGAGGCTTGATAAGAGGAGCAAGCTCGGTACCACGCTCGATGTAGATTGGGTCTAGCTGACCACGTTGACGGATACTATGACAGAGACGGCGGCTGTCGGCACCTGGAATCGGCTCTTCACCTGCCGGATAGACTTCCATCAACAACAATACATTGGCATCAGCCAGGACCTGCACGAAATCATCGTACAAATCACGTGTACGGCTATAGCGATGGGGCTGATAAACCATGACCAGGCGGCGCTCAGGCCAACCACCACGAACGGCCTTTATTACCGCAGCCACTTCACGGGGATGATGACCATAATCATCTACCAGCATCACACTGCCATTTTCGACAGGCAGTTCACCGTATACCTGAAAGCGACGACCTACTCCCTGGAATTCAGACAGGCCCGCCACGATGGCGTCATCGCTAAGCCCTTCATCTGTTGCAATGGCGATAGTCGCCAGGGCGTTGAGTACATTGTGTACTCCTGGCATGTTCACAGACACCGCCAAGGGTTCACGACCATTGCGAAGTACGGTGAAATAGGTACGCATGCCTTTTTGACGGATATCGACTGCGCGTACGTCTGCATCCTCGCTGGTGCCGTAAGTCACCGTGGGACGCGCAACCTGAGGAATAATCTCACGCACGACCGGATCGTCAACGCACAATACAGCCAGTCCATAGAAGGGCAGATTATGCAGAAAATCGATAAAGGTTTTCTTCAGCCGACTGAAGTCCCCTTCATACGTATCCATGTGATCGGCGTCGATATTGGTTACTACCGCCACCATAGGCTGAAGATGCAGAAAGCTCGCATCACTTTCATCAGCCTCGGCAACGAGATAACGACTGGTTCCAAGTTGAGCATTAGTCCCCGCTGCATTCAGGCGACCACCGATGACAAAGGTAGGATCGAGGCCTTCGGCCGCCAGCACGGAAGCAATCAGACTTGTCGTTGTGGTTTTCCCATGAGTACCTGCTACTGCAATTCCATGCCGGTACCGCATTAGCTCAGCCAGCATTTCAGCGCGAGGAACCACAGGAATACGGTTTTCCAGGGCGGCTGCCACTTCAGGGTTGGACTTGTTGATAGCGCTGGAAACGACTAGTACGTCCACGCGCTCAAGGTTTTCGGCGCTATGACCTATATAAATCTTGGCACCAAATTGCTGCAAGCGCTCGGTAACAGGAGAAGCCCGGAGGTCGGAGCCGGATACTTCGTACCCCAGATTGAGCAGAACCTCGGCAATTCCACACATGCCTACGCCGCCGATTCCTACAAAATGAATTCGCCGAATGCTACGCATACGACGCACTTCTGCCTGGATTGCGCTCTGGGATTTAACCATTGGCCACCTCCAGGCAGGCATCTACCACGGCTCGGGTTGCATCAGGCTTAGCCAGGGCATGGCTACGAGTGGCCATGGCAGTCAATCGTTCGGGTTGCATCAAAACCTCAGTTAGCTGTGCGGCAATCGCCGTCGCATCAGTCATTTTCTGCGGGAACAAAAGGGCTGCGCCCTCGTTCACCAAAAATTCAGCATTGCGTGTCTGGTGATCATCAATGGCATGAGGCAGTGGGATCAGAAATGCCGGCAAGCCTGCGGCCGTAAGCTCACTTACCGTCAGTGCACCTGCGCGGCAGATCACAAGGTCAGCCCAGGCATAAGCCTGAGCCATATCCGAGATGAATGGCATCACCTCTGCATCAAGATTCGAGGAGCTATAGCGCTGCAGTGTTACTTCAGCATGCTGCCGCCCTGCCTGGTGTTTCACGTTAGGACGCAGGCCGGCGGATACCTGAGCAAGCGCTTCAGGCACAAGTTTATTGATAGGCTCTGCACCAAGGCTGCCACCCAAAATCAGCAGATTGGCCCTACGCCCTTCAAAAGAAGGCCGTACGGTTTGCAGGAAAAGCTCCTTGCGAACAGGGTTACCTGTACTTAACCGCTTGGGAGACGCGGCGAACGTGGCAGGAAAACCTTCGCATACTTTTTTTGCGATAGGCGCAAGCAAGCGGTTTGCAGTACCGGCAACTGCATTCTGCTCGTGAATAATAAGAGGAACGCCAGACAGACGAGCCGCCATACCGCCAGGCCCCGTGACGAAGCCACCCATACCCAGCACACAGACAGGCTTGAGAGTACGCATGATGCCGAGCGCCTGCATTAGGGCTCCGCTGAGCTGAAAGGGAGCTTTCAGCAGTGACTGCATACCCTTACCACGCAGTCCGGTAACGGTAATACGGTGTAAGGGAAGACCTGCTTGCGGGACGACATCATTTTCAATACCACGAGGCGTACCCAGCCAATGAACGGTATACCCCCGACTTTCAAACTCCCTGGCGCAGGCCAGCGCGGGAAAAACGTGTCCCCCAGTACCGCCTGCCATGATGAGGACATTACCGGACATCAGCAAAATCCTCTTCCGAAAACTCAACTTCCTCGTCGTTCATGAGTGTCCGTCTTTCCCACTCGATCCTAAGCAACAATGCCATGCTGATGCAGCAGATGATCAGCGAACTTCCGCCATAGCTTAAAAATGGCAGTGTCAGTCCCTTGGTAGGCAATAGCCCGACATTTACGCCGATATTGATCAGGAACTGGCCAATCCAGAGCATGGAAAGTCCATACGCCATATAGGCTGCAAAATACTGTTTGGCCTGCTCTGCCCAATAGCCAATGTAAAGGCCGCGTACGCATACAAAGAGAAACAACCCGACGGTGGCCAAGGCTCCGACAAGCCCCAACTCTTCTGCCAGAACGGCAAATACAAAGTCAGTGTGAGCCTCTGGCAGGTAGAACTGCTTCTGGATGCTGTTACCCAAGCCAAGCCCGAACCAGCCTCCTCGGCCAAAAGCGATTAATGCCTGAGTGAGCTGGTAGCCCGACCCAAACTGATCAGCCCAAGGGTCGGTAAAGGTGATGAGACGCTGCATACGGTACTCCTGGGTCTGAACCAGGATAAACACCGCCAGAACAGCCAGGGCCACCATCAGAATGAAACGGAACAACCCTACGCCACCCAGAAACAGCATGACAGCGGCTGCACCCATCATGACAACCGTTGCCCCGAAGTCTGGCTCACGCAGCAGAAGCATGGCCAGCGGAAGCAACACAATGAAAGGTTTGAAAAAACCGGCCCAGCTACGTCGCACTTCCTGCTCTCGCCGCACCAGATAGCCGGCCAGGTAAATCACAACGAATACCTTGGCTATTTCGGAAGGCTGAACGTTAAACAAGCCGAAGCCGATCCAGCGCAGCGATCCATTTACTTCACGGCCAATTCCGGGAATCAACACCATAATCAGCAAGGCGAATGCGGCAATTAGCAGAGTTCCACCAAAACGCTGCCAGGTAGCCATTGGGATCATGAGCGTGGCTCCGCAACCCACGATACCTATAGCCAGATAGATCAGGTGTCGAATCATGTAATAGAGGGGGTTTCCAGCCTGAGCGGCTGCTACTTCCGACGATGCGGAAGTGATCATGACCAAGCCCAAACCGAGCAAGGCCAGACAGCCAGCCAGCAAAGGAAAGTCAAGATCAACACCGTTCCGGCTGATGAGCGGCGAAGGATAAGGGCGCAGCAAGGAAAACATCAATTAAGCGCCTCCACGGCCTGAGCAAACAACCGCCCACGCTCTTCAAAATTACGGAACATGTCCAGGCTTGCGCACGCTGGAGACAAGAGAACAGCATCACCAGGCTCGGCTAACGCTGCGGCTCTCTCGACGGCTTGCTCTAGTGTGGAGACATGAACGATCGTGATATCGGTATTCAAGGATTCAGCCAAGCGTTCAGCGTCCCGTCCAAGCAGAACGACTGCGCGGCAGAAAGCACTTATCGGTTTGCGGAGCGGTTCGAAATCGGCTCCTTTGCCATCGCCGCCAGCCAAAAGCACCAGTTTGCCTGCGATATCGCTTCCCAATCCTTCGATAGCAGCCAACGCAGCACCTACGTTGGTAGCTTTTGAATCATTGTAATAGTGCACACCAGCCTTCTCACCTACCCACTGGCAACGGTGAGCCAAACCTGAAAACTCGCGAAGTGCTTCCAGCATCGGCTCGAAAGGCAATCCGGCAGCATGTCCCAAGGCTAACGCAGCCAAGGCATTGGCCTGATTATGGGCGCCACGAATCTTTAGGTCCTTTACAGGCATGAGCGGATCGAACTGAAAAGCCAGCCACTTCTCACCGTCGTGCTCACGCAGGCCGAAGCCGTTGAAATCCGGCTGACCACAACCAAATGTCCAACATGGGACTTGCTCGGACACCAACGGGCGAGACAAGGGATCATCCCGATTGACGACCACCTGACGTGCGCCTCTGAAGATCCGGTGCTTGGCCAGATGGTAAGCAGCCATACCACTGTAGCGATCCATGTGATCTTCACTGACGTTCAATACCGTGGCCACCTCAGCGTTCAACCGCTCACAGGTTTCCAATTGAAAACTGGACAGCTCAAGCACATAAAGGTCGACATTGTCGTCCAATAGATCCAACGCCGGCGTGCCAAGGTTTCCGCCTACGCCGACGTGCTTGCCCGCCTTGCAAGCCATTTCACCAACAAGGGTCGTTACGGTACTTTTAGCATTAGACCCAGTAATCGCAACGATGGGCGCCTTGGCCAGACGGGCAAACAATTCAATGTCACCGGAGAGCCTGACGCCCTGCTCCGCCGCCCTCTGAATTGCAGGCGTCTGCAATGACAAGCCGGGGCTGACATAAAGCTCACTGGCGCGGCTCAAAAAATCAGCATCCAACTCACCACAGCGCACCTCCACCTGAGGATAGTGGGTGCGCAGTGTTTCCAGCTCAGGCGGGTTTTGCCGCGTGTCCACCACAGCGAATGGAACACCTTGGCGCGCCAAATGGCGAACCAGCGACATGCCACTCTTGCCAAGGCCTACAACAATGCGGAACTGGTCGGAAGCGATCAGGCTCATGGTTGTCTTACCTCAGCTTCAACGTAGCCAGGCCGATCAGCACCAGAATTACAGTGATGATCCAGAATCGGACGATAACGCGCGGCTCAGGCCAGCCTTTAAGTTCAAAATGGTGGTGTATCGGTGCCATGCGAAAAACACGACGACCGGTGAGTTTGAAGGAGGCAACCTGAATCATTACTGACAAGGTCTCCATCACAAACACCCCACCCATGATGAAGAGCACAATTTCCTGTCTGACGATGACCGCAATGGTGCCCAGTGCCGCACCCAGCGCCAGTGCGCCCACATCCCCCATGAAGACCATGGCGGGATAGGTGTTGAACCATAGAAAGCCCAGTCCGGCTCCGATCAGTGCGCCACAAAAGACGATTAGCTCACCAGAGCCTTCTACGTAGGGAATCAGCAAATAATCAGCAAACTTTACGTTACCGGATAGGTAGCAAAAGATACCCAGGGCACCACCTACCATTACGGTCGGCATAATGGCCAGACCGTCCAGGCCATCAGTCAGGTTAACGGCGTTACTGGATCCGACGATCACAAAGTAGGTCAGCACAACGAAGAAAATCCCAAGCGGGATTTCGATGTTTTTCAGCAGCGGGACAATGAATGTCGTCTCGATAGGTGTCTTGGCTGTCACATAAAGGAAGATTGCTGCTCCCAAGCCGAAGACCGATTGCCAGAAATATTTCCACCGACTGGGTAAGCCTCGAGAATTTTTTTCGATTACCTTGCGATAGTCATCCACCCAACCAATGGCACCGAACAAGAATGTAACAGCTAGCACGGTCCATACATATCGGTTGGAAAGATCAGCCCAAAGCAGCGTGCTGATACCAATCGACGTCAGGATCAGCGCGCCCCCCATCGTAGGCGTACCCGACTTCGAAAGGTGCGACTGCGGGCCATCGTTACGTACTGCCTGACCAATCTGCCGTATCTGCAAGGTACGGATCATCCACGGCCCCAAAGCAAGCGAAAGCACGAGCGCTGTCAACACGCCAAAAATGCCGCGTAGGGTCAGGTACTGAAAGACCGCGAAGCCCTTGTAAAACTGTTGCAGGAACTCCGCCAACAGCAGCAACATCAGTGTTTCTCCTCAACATCTTTATTGCACAGCGCGAAAACGACGTTATCCATCGCCGCACTACGCGAACCTTTGATCAAAAATGTGGATTCAGGAGCCGCCTCGAGAAGCAATGCCTCGATTAACGCAGCCCGATCATCGAAATGCCGTGCATCGGCCCCAAATGCCTCAGCGGCATGCTTCATGAAAGGACCTACGGCGTAGAAAGCGGATACCTTACCTTTCGCATACTCGCCGACTTCGCGGTGAGCAGATTCGGCCCATTCGCCCAATTCACCCATATCGCCCAAGACAAGAACGGTACGGCCAGAAAACCCTGTCAGTACATCGACAGCAGCTTTCATGGAGCCGGGGTTGGCGTTATAGCTGTCATCGATAACACGTGAATCGTTGATACCCAGCTTGCTTACCGTCCGCCCCTTGACCGGCTGCAACGCCTCAAGCCCCTGGACAATATGCGCAAGCTCCACTCCCAGGACATGGGCAGCCGCGGCCGCGGCCAGTGCATTGACAACATTGTGCTCGCCCAGCAGATTTAGCTGAATGTCAGCAGAACCCGCCGGGCTGAGCAGCGTGAAGGAAGGGCAGCCACGAGCATCACGAACAATATTCGCAGCCCGGAACATAGCCGTGTCATTCAGGCCAAAGCTGATAACGTTGCGCCCCTTGGCACGCTTTCTCCATATTTCGAAGGCCTGATCGTCTCGATTCAATATGGCAGTGCCGTTTGCTGCCAACCCCTCCAGGATTTCACCCTTGGCTTCGATAATCTTTTCGACGCCACCAAATTCTCCTACATGGGCTCGTCCTGCATTGGTAATGATCGAGACGTGGGGATGGGTCAGTCCTACGGTATAGGCGATCTCGCCTAGGCGTGAGGCTCCCAGCTCGATAACGGCATACTGATGGCTCTGCTCCAGCCTCAATAGCGTCAGCGGAGCACCCAGGTCGTTGTTCAGATTGCCTTGAGTTGCCAGTGTCGAGCCCAGCGTATTCAAAATGGCAGCCAGCATTTCCTTGACTGTGGTCTTGCCGCTTGACCCTGTCACGGCAACCACAGGGCCAGAAAACGAGAGCCGGTTAAGCTCACCCAACTGCCCCAGGGCGACACGGGTGTCTTTGACGATCAGCTGAGGAATGTTCAGGTCAGGCTGCGCTTTTTCTACCAATGCAGCGACAGCGCCTTTCGCCGCTACGCTGGATAGATACGCGTGACCATCGAACCGAGGCCCTGTAAGTGCAACAAAGAGCTGTCCAGCCTCAAGTGTACGACTGTCCGTAGAGACCGCTGTAAAACTTACATTTCCACCTTTCAGGGAAGCTGAAAGCGGTTCGGTCAAATCCTGGAGAAACATTGGTTTAAGCATGGCTTTCATCCCTTGCAACCAGCTCGCGAGCGGCCTGCTCCAGATCAGAGAAAGGCATCCTGACCCCGTTGACCTCCTGATAGTCCTCATGCCCTTTTCCAGCAATGAGCACTACGTCGTCACGGGAAGCCTCTCCAATGGCATACGCAATGGCTTCGTCGCGAGCGGGTATAAATGTGGCACGCGCCGGTTCATTAAAGCCGGCACGAATATCGTCGATAATTCGAGCGCTGGACTCGGTACGAGGATTGTCATCGGTAACGATAACGGCATCGGCCAGCCGCTCAGCAATGCGAGCCATCAGCGGGCGCTTGCCACTGTCTCGATCGCCACCACAGCCAAACACGCAGATCAATCGCCCCTTGGCATGAGGGCGTAAGGCAACCAGAACCTGCTCAAGCGCGTCAGGAGTATGGGCATAATCGACAACGACCAGTGGTTGCGTACCGCCTCCCAGACGCTGCATTCGCCCGACGGGTCCCTGAAGCTCAGGCATTACACGCTGGATATGGCTGAGAGTGAACCCCATACCCAGCAGAGCCCCTATCGCTGCGAGCAAGTTGCTGAGATTGAAGCGACCAATCAATGAGCTGACCAGCCTGGCCTCTCCCTGTGGCGTTACAAGGCTCGCCTCGATACCCGCATCGCTAAAAGCGATGTGTTTGCAATACAGCGTAGCGGCGGGATTTTCCAGGCTGAACGTAATAAGCCGAGAGGCATGCTCAACTTCAGCCAGGCGACAGCCCTGCTCATCATCCAAATTGATTACACGTGCCCGTAAAGACGGCCACTGGAAAAGCTTGGCCTTTGCGGCGGCGTAAGCCTCCATCGTGCCATGATAATCAAGATGATCTCGAGACAGGTTGGTGAACACGGCCACATCAAACTGCACAGCCGCCACACGGCCCTGCTCCAGACCATGAGAAGAAACCTCCATTGCAACAGCTTGAGCACCCTGCTCCTTGAGTGCAGCCAACGCTGCCTGAACCGCAAAGGGATCCGGCGTGGTATGCCGACCGGCCTCAAGTGCTCCCCAAAACCCTGTCCCCAATGTGCCTACGATGCCGCAGCGCTGCCCTAGGCGATCACAGGCTTGGGCGATTAGCTGCGTCACGCTGGTCTTACCATTGGTACCGGTAACGCCTATCAGCGTAAGAGCAGCGCTGGGCTCGCCATAAAAACGCCCTGCAATGGCTGAAAGCTCGGCGCCAAGCTCTTTGACTGGCACAAGAGGTACCGAAGCGGGAGGCAAATCGGGGGCTTGATCTGCCTCATAGACGATTGCCGAGGCACCATTGGCAATCGCTTCGGAAATATGTAAACGCCCATCACGCACTCCGCCAGGTACTGCAAAAAAAACGGATCCTGGTTGGATACGTCGACTGTCCAGGCAAAGTGCTTTTACAGAAACATCATTACTGGCCTGCGGTATCAACCGGGTGAGAGAGATCATCAGCCACGCCCTCCACTGGATACTTCAGTAGCGCTGGCTTGCTCCTGCTCTGGCAGCGGAGCGACATTGTCGGGGGAAACATTCATGAGTCGCAAAGCACCCGCCATGACTCGGCTGAAAACAGGCGCAGAGACCACGCCGCCGTAATATCCGCCCTTGCTGGGCTCATCAATGACGACCACCATGGCAATACGCGGATTGCTGGTCGGCCCGAAGCCGGCAAAAAGGGAACGGTAGGAATTCTGTGTATATCCTTTGGCACCCACTGCGGCCTTACGGGCGGTACCACTTTTGCCAGCCACGTGATATCCCGGCACCTGAGCACGGAACACACCGGTAGGCGCTTCAACTACCTGCTGCAGCATTCCCTGAAGGGTTTTGGCTACCTGTTGAGGAACCACCTGGGAGCCTTGAGGGGAACGTTCAACACGTGTCAGGGACAACGGGATAAAACTTCCATCATTGGCTAACGTAGCGTAGGCATGCGCCAGCTGGATAGCGGTGATGGAAAGACCATAGCCATATGACAATGTGGCTGTTTCTGCTGGATGCCACTTACGGTAGTTGGGTAGATTGCCTACACGCTCACCGGGAAAGCCCAGACCAGTGTCCTGCCCAAGGCCAAACTGGCGCATGGTGTTGTAAATGGTTTCGCCGCCGATATCGAAAGCAATCTTGCTCATACCCACGTTACTGGACTTGATCAGAATACCTGTTAGGTCCAGGGGGCCCTGGCTGCGAGCCACGTCCTTGATCGTGTAACGGCCGATCTGCAGATAACCAGGATAAACATTCACCGTGTCCGATGGCTTCCAGCGTCCACTTTCAAGAGCAGCGCTCATCGAAAGCGGCTTCATGGTGGATCCTGGCTCGAACACATCGATCATGGCCCGGTTGCGCATGCTGGCCGGGTTCAGATTGCGACGGTTGTTCGGATTGTAGGTAGGTTGGTTAACCATGGCGAGGATCTCGCCAGTCTTGACGTCAACCATCGTCAGGCTACCGGACACTGCGCCAAACTGCGCGAGTGCGTTGCGCAATTCGCGATTTGCAAGGTACTGAAGGCGCAGATCAATGGACAAGGCAATCGAATTGCCCGGCTTAGCGTTTTTTGCAACCTGAACGTCCTTGATGACCCGACCTCGCCGGTCTTTCAGAACCTGCCGTTTGCCTGGGACACCAGCCAGCCAGTCATTGAACGCCAGCTCAACGCCTTCACGGCCGCGATCATCAATGTCGGTAAACCCCACGACATGTGCAGCCACTTCACCCGCCGGATAAAAACGGCGAAATTCCTCGATGTCATAAACACCAGGAATCTTGTGCTGCTTGACCGTAGCCATGACGGCTTCGCCCTGCTCCGGTGTTATTCCCCGAACCAGGTAAAGAAACTCTCGATTGGAATTCTGCTCCAGACGCTTTGCCAAATCGCCGTAAGGCTGACCTACAGACTCCGCCAGAATCGACCATTTTTCCTTGGCGCCGGCCAGCTCCTTAGGGTTTATCCAGATTGTACTGACAGGCGTACTGACAGCCAGCGGCTCACCATTACGATCCGTGATCAGGCCACGGTGGGCGGCAATGGGAATGGTTCTGACGCTTCGGGCATCTCCCTGCCCCTTGAGGAAGGCACGATCAATGACGTGCAGGTCAACGACACGCCAGCCAATAGCGGCGACCATACCTGCCAAGCCAATGACAACCAGGCGAAATCGCCATGGATGTTGAATGCCCCCCAGCTTCATCATGGCGCCACCATCTTGATCTCTTCAGGATCAGGAATGCGCATCTTGAGTTGATCGCTGGCTAATGCCTCGATGCGGCTGTGAGCCGTCCAGGTGCTTTGCTCAAGCAACAGACGCCCCCATTCCGCCTGGGCCTTGTCTCGAACGCTCAACTCGGAATACAGGGTATTAAGCAACTGCCGGTTCCAGTGGGCGCTGTAAGCGACAGCAACAGCGGACAGCAGGACGGCTATGAATAGAACCAACATGGTCGTACTGCCCTTGGGCAGACGCTTTACAAAGAGACTACTCATCGCAGCTTCTCCGCAATACGCATGACTGCACTTCGGGACCGAGGGTTGACGGACAGTTCAGCCTCGGAGGCATATACAGGCTTGCCTACCAGCAAGGCGCGGGGCTCAAAAGCCTGCGTACGAATAGGAAGATTTCGTGGAAGCTTATCGGCCTCACCCTTAGCCAGGCGACGCATGAAGAGCTTGACGATTCTGTCTTCCAGAGAGTGAAAACTGATCACCACGAGCCGGCCGCCTATGGCCAGGCTTTCAAAGGCCGCTTCCAGACCTCTTTCCAGATCGCCCAACTCGTTATTGATGAAAATCCGGATACCCTGAAACGCTCGCGTGGCAGGATGCTTGCCTTTTTCCCAAGCAGGATTCGCGTCAGTCAATACCTGGGCCAGATCAGCCGTACGCGTAAAGGGTGTGACGTCCCTGCGCTGTACCACAGCCCTGGCCATCCGCTTGGCGAATCGCTCTTCGCCGTACTCTTTGAATACGCGAGTGATTTCATCTTCCGGTGCGGTTGCAATCCAATCAGCGGCGCTTATACCGTGAGAGGGATCCATACGCATATCCAGAGGACCATCATGCATGAAGCTGAACCCGCGCTCGGGATCATCCAGTTGAGGAGAGGACACGCCTAAATCGAGAAGCACGCCATCCGTACGTCCCATCCAGGCGCGCTGCAACAGTTCTTCGCCTATGTCGGCAAAGCTTCGCTGCACAATGACAAAGCGGCCATCTTCGGCCGCCAGTGCTTGTCCCGACTGGATCGCTTGGGGATCCTTGTCGAAACCAAGCAGGCTTCCGCTTTTAAGTCGTGCAAGAATTGCACGGCTATGCCCTCCGCGGCCAAATGTGCCATCGACATAGAGGCCTTCGGGACGCACAGCCAGGGCTTCGACGGCTTCGTCGAGCAAGACAGTGACATGGCTGAACGTAGTGGTCATATTCACAGGATTAAATCGCGCAGTTCTTCCGGCAAACCGCCGGGTTCCTTGATTGCCTTGAGGTCGCTTTCACACAGACCATTCCAGGCATCCTCATCCCACAGCTGAAATTTGTTCAGCTGCCCTACCAGTACAGCGCGCTTATCCAGACGAGCATAATCCCTCAAGCGGGGCGGCACTAAAAAGCGCCCGCTCCCATCCAGCTCAAGGTCTACCGCATTACCGATTAGCAAACGCTGCAAACGACGTGTTTCTTCTCTTAAAGACGGAAGTTCACGGAGTTTGCTTTCGATGATTTCCCATTCGGGAAGGGGATAAACGCAAAGGCAAGTATCAATGGCATCAATCGTTACGATGAGCTGGCCGGCACAGCGCTCTAGAAGCTCATCACGATACCGGCTCGGCATCGTAAGGCGCCCCTTGGCGTCAAGGCTGATGGCATTCGCTCCACGGAACAAGTTGCTTCTTCCTTTGGCTGGCTTTCCCTACCATTAAATCCCACTTTTAACCACTTCGTACCACCGGGCACACTATATTGACGCGCTCCCCCCACCGTCAAGGCGAGGCCATGGCACAAAAAGGCTTGCAGACTAGGGAGTTACAGAAATTATGGGGCTTTTAGCGAAACGGTGACGAACATACTTTTCCGACAAACGGAAATTAACTCAACTAATTGCCTCGACTAGTTAAAGTAATTTCTCAGATAGAGTTATCAGTAAGGATGTGAAGCAGGAGAAGGGAGAGTGAGTGGAGAGTCGATCTGTAAGCCGGGTTCTGTCGAGAACAGTCATTCCTCTAGGACAGCCATCACTGACTGCCTCAAGCAACCTACCCGAATCCAGCGCGGGCCACGCCTATGGATTCCTATTTGGTCTTGCTCCAGGTGGGGTTTACCTAGCCACGAACTGTTGCCAGCCGTGCGGTGCGCTCTTACCGCACCTTTTCACCCTTACCGGCGCTTGCGCGCTTAGGCGGTTATTTTCTGTGGCACTTTCCGTAGGCTCACGCCTCCCAGGCGTTACCTGGCACCTTGCCCTATGGAGCCCGGACTTTCCTCCCCTCCTGCTGCTTGCGCAGCGGGAGCAGCGACTGTCCGATCGACTCTCCGGGCGCAAGGGTACCTAGATGCCAGGCGTATAACAACCTTGATCTTTTCCTAATGCTTGTTCTGTTGCTCCAAGGCAAATTGGTACAGCATGTTCTTACGCTCTCCCGTGATTTCAGCGGCCAACGCAGCCGCGCGTTTGAGAGGCATTTCAGCGAGCAATATATTTAAAATCCGCACAGCCTCGGGGGGCAGAGAATCCTTGTCAGGCGACTCATAACCCGAGATCAGTAAAACGCACTCACCCCGCTGCTGATTGGAATCGGATCGGATCCACTCGACCAGTTCACCAAGCGGTGCGTCCTTGATGGTTTCAAACGTCTTGGTCAATTCACGGGCCAATACAGCGATGCGCTCGCCTCCCATGATTGCAGCAAGATCTTCAACACTTTCCAGCAACCGATGGGGCGCCTCGTAGAAAATCAAGGTCCGCTCTTCCTGCTTCAAGGCATCCAGGCGGCTTCGTCGCGCCGTGGCCTTTGCAGGCAGAAAGCCCTCGAAAATAAACCGGTCAGATGGGAGCCCGGCCGCTGATAGTGCCGCGATGACAGCACTGGCTCCCGGAACCGGCACAACAGGGATTTGCGCAGCACGCGCCTGTCGCACCAGATGGAAACCCGGATCGGAAATCAGGGGTGTTCCTGCATCGGAGACCAGAGCAACACTTCCCCCTTCGAGCAAACGGTTGATGAACCGCCCACCCTGCTCGCGCTCATTATGATCATGACAAGCGGCCAGAGGGGTATTGATCCCGAAATGCTGCAACAAGCGCGAAGAATGGCGCGTATCTTCAGCGGCAATCAACGACACTTCTTTCAGAATGCGAAGCGCCCGAGCACTGATGTCCTCCAGATTACCTATGGGGGTCGCGACGATATAAAGCGTGCCGGGAGTGCTCATAATGAAACTCTTGTATCAATAAAGGCCTCCATTGTACGCGTTTCGAGGAATCGCTATTCGCGCCGCTCACCAGCACTCGCTACAATCCAGCCAATTAATTGTTTTGCGCCAGGAATTACGCCATGACTGTTCGCCTGCGTACGCTAGTTAGCGTTCCACTTATTAGCCTACTTGCCGCCTGTGCAAGCTCGCCTTCCAACACATTGGGTGAGCTGCCTCGTATCCCCCAGGCCAACATACAGCAATTGCTTGAGCAGGCAGGTAGTGATACATCAGAGAAGGCCAACATGCTGCGCCTCTCCGCTGCCGAGATTGCCTACAAGCAGCAAAACTTCACGCAGGCCAAGCAGATACTGGGCAGCATTCAACTGCAGCAATTGAAGCCTATACCGCAGGTATATGCCGGCACCCTGAGAGGTGAAATTGCTTTAGCGGAAAATCAGCCAAAGGAGGCTCTGAAAGCACTCCAACAGCCTGGCTTCGAACACCTGAGCGAGCTGCCTGTCGAGCAGCAGATCAGTGTATCCATGGTAAAGGCACGCGCCCTGCAGGCAGACAACCAGACCCTGGCGGCAGCCAAGGAGCGCATTTTCATTGCCCCGCTTCTCAAAAGTGATCAGGCCAGCGCCAACCACGAAGCCATCTGGAGTCTGATTTCGGCTCTTCCTGCCGACCAACTCCAACCTGTGGCAGGCAACAATGAGCTTAATGGCTGGCTGGCACTGGCCGCTATCACTCATTCAAACGGCTCACTGGATGATCAGCTCGCCGCCATTGACGACTGGCGCAAGCAGAATCCAAATCATCCAGCCGCCTCGCATCCTCCGCAAGCGCTTGAAAAGCTGCGCAACCTGGAGCAACAGCCGCTGACACATATCGCCTTGCTGCTACCGCAACAGGGACAACTTGCCAATGTATCCCGCGCCTTACAGGACGGCTTCATGGCTTCGCTTTACGAGAGTCAGCAAAACGGCCAGACACCTCCTGCCGTATCCTTTTACGACAGCACACAGGTCCGCTCCATTGACGACTTTTATCGTCAGGCCAAAGCCGACGGCGCCCAGCTGGTGGTTGGTCCGCTAGAGAAAAGCTTGGTCAAGCAACTCAGCGATCATCAACAGCTACCTTTGCCTACTCTTGCGCTCAACTACAGCGACAGCCAAGGCGTAGGCCCAAAGCAGCTCTATCAGTTCGGTCTGGCGGCAGAGGATGAGGCACGCGAAGCGGCCGACCGCGCAGCAGAAGAAGGCAAGCACACTGCGGTAGCGATGGTTCCACGCGGCGATTGGGGGGACCGTGTACTGGCAGCCTTTGACCAGGAGTGGCGGGCAAAAGGCGGCATGCTGCTTGGAGCCGAGCGAATCGATCAGCCGGTAGAGCTGGCACGCCAGATTACGCGTCTGCTGCAAAACCGTCAGGGCGGGCAAAGCATCGACTTTATCTTCCTTGCAGCAACACCCCAACAGGCTCGCCAGATCAAGCCTACGCTGGCGTATCAATATGCTGGAGATATACCCGTCTACGCCACTTCACACCTGTATTCCGGCAGCAGCAACCCTGCTCAGGATCAGGACCTGAACGGAATTCAGTTCTGCGAAACACCGTGGCTGCTTAATACCAACGATCCTGTTCGCCGCAAGGTCGTCACCCAGTGGCCCCAAGCGTCCAGCAGCCTGGGTCGCCTATATGCCATGGGAGCAGATGCCTACTTGCTTTCTACTCGTCTGCCACAGCTCAAGGCGCTCCCCAATACGCAAATAAATGGCCTGTCAGGTGACCTGACGCTAAGCCCAACGCAGCGCGTGGTGCGCAGACTACCTTGGGCCCAGTTCGTCAATGGGCAGGTTCAGCCCGTTTCACAATCCGGTACGCTGTGAAAACCACGACGCGAGAAAGTGGGCAGGCCGCCGAAGATCAAGCGCTTGCCTACCTGCAGAAACAAGGGCTCAAACTTGTAGTCCGCAACTGGTCGCGGCGTAGCGGCGAGCTTGATCTGGTCATGCTCGACAGGGATACAGTAGTATTTGTGGAAGTACGCTCCAGGCGTCATATTGCCTGGGGCGGAGCCGTTGAAAGCATTGACGCCAGAAAGCGTCAACGTCTGATTGCAACCGCACAGCTTTTTCTTCAAAGCGAGTCTCGTTGGGCTAAATCCCCTTGCCGCTTTGATGTTGTTGCGCTCAGCCCTGCTGTCGGCAGTACCTCTTCGCATCTCGAATGGATAAAGAACGCATTCGATTCCTGAGTAGTTTTACAAGGTCAAGCAAACCCGATGGACACGCAAGCCCGCATTACCAAACTCTTCCTGGACAGCATTGAGACCAAGCGTCAGGCCATGGATGTGCTTGTTCCTCACATCGAGCATGCCAGCCAGGTAATGGTCAATGCACTATTGAATGAAGGAAAAATCCTGTCCTGCGGAAACGGTGGCTCCGCAGGAGATGCCCAGCATTTTTCATCAGAGCTTCTCAATCGTTTTGAGCGTGAGCGCCCAAGCCTGCCCGCCCTCGCCTTGACAACCGACAGCTCGACCCTGACCTCAATTGCGAACGACTATAGCTACAACGAAGTCTTCTCAAAGCAAATTCGGGCGCTGGGCCAGCCTGGCGATGTACTGCTTGCCATTTCTACCAGCGGAAACTCAGCCAATATAATCCAGGCCATACAAGCTGCCCATGACCGCGAGATGACAGTTGTAGCGCTTACCGGGCGAGACGGGGGCGGCATGGCCTCGCTGCTTCTGCCAGAAGATATCGAGATTCGCGTCCCAGCCAAAGTAACAGCACGCATTCAGGAAGTGCATCTGCTAGTCATCCACTGCCTGTGCGACCAGATAGATCAGCAACTGTTCGGGAGTGAAGAATGAAAAAATGCTTGGCACTGTCCTGCCTCGCCCTCACCGTCGTACTCAGCGGCTGCAGCGGCTTTCTAAGCGCAACCCGTGACGACCCCATCGCGGACAACCGCGGCACGCGGACCATCGGTAGCAAGATTGATGATTCACTGATCGAGACCAAGGCAAAAGTGAATATATCCAAGGCCAACCCTGACCTGGATAAGTCGCACATTGTCGTTGTCAGCTATAACGGAGTAGTTCTACTGGCCGGCCAGACTCCGCGTCCAGAACTCAAGGCACAGGCCGAGCAGGTTGCGCGCAACGTACAACGTGTAAAGCTGGTTCATAACGAACTTCAGGTACTTGAGCCCTCTTCTTTGCTAGCTCGCAACAACGATACCTGGATTACCACAAAGATCAAAAGCAAGATGCTTACTGATAACAGTGTGCCTGCCTCTCGCATCAAGATAGTCACGGAAAATGGCATTGTTTACATGCTTGGCCTGGTGACGCACCAAGAAGCCAATCTGGCCACAAACGTTGCTCAGAGCGTCTCTGGTGTTCAAAGGATCGTGAAACTCTTCGAGTACATTGACTGATTCGAGCATAAAAAAACCCGCCATATGGCGGGTTTTTTGTGGTCACTTTTCTTACTGTACGGAAGCAGTCTGCTCGGCCAGTACCAGCTGGCCACCCTGCACAGGGATCTGCTTACCGGGATCACGATCCATGCGGACCTGCCCCACCTTGCCATCCAGCAGATACTTGACGTCGTAAGCCACCACTTTTTCGCTCGCGTCTGTAACCGTGCTGCAGCGCTTTTGCATGGTGGTATAGGTATCGGAGTTCTGCATATGCTCCTGGGTTTTGTTACCTACGTAACCTCCACCCACAGCCCCGGCAACAGTAGCAAGCTTCTTGCCATTACCCCCGCCGACCTGATTACCCAGCAGACCACCGACTACAGCACCGATGGCAGTCCCAGCAATCTGATGCTGATCCTGTACAGGCCTGCGATGTGTAACCGCTACATCCTTACAGACTTCACGGGGCGTTTTGATCGTTTCCTTGACCGGTTGGACGGCTACGACCTCAGCGAACTTTGGACCTCGATCTGAAACACCATAGGCAACAGCACCTCCAGCCGTAACCAGAACTGCGCCCAATACCGTTCCAACGAGCATCGATTTATTCACGTCAATCTCTCCTGATTTACCAACAAGGCATCCACCTTATTCCAAGCCTCGGACATCAAGGCCTGTCATCAAGTTCCTTTGCTGCTGGTGGTATCAGGTCTTCCGAGTTCAAATTCAGCCAGATCAACACAACGTTTGCGATATAGATCGAAGAATAAGTCCCTGCGAGCACACCAATAAACAAGGCAACCGAGAAACCAAAGAGGTTATCGCCTCCAAAAACCAGCAATGCTGTAATTGCCAACAACGTGGAAATGGATGTCGCCAAGGTTCTGAGAAGTGTCTGCGTAGTAGAGATGTTGATGTTATCGATCAGGCTTGCTTTGCGTAAAACACGGAAGTTTTCACGTACCCGGTCAAACACCACGATGGTGTCGTTCAATGAATAGCCAATGATAGCCAGTACTGCAGCCAGAACAGTCAGATCGAACGTAACCTGGAAGAACGACAGCACGCCAAGCGTAACAATAACGTCGTGCACGAGAGACAGGATCGCGCCCAACGCAAACTTCCACTGGAAACGAAAGCCGACGTAAAGCAATACCCCGCCTAGCGCCAGAAGCATTCCGAGTCCACCCTGGTCCCGCAGCTCTTCCCCTACCTGGGGACCTACGAATTCGACACGCGTAACAGAAGCCGGATTATCTTTACTGGCCTGCTGCAGCGCAGCCGCAACCTTCTGACCTAGCTGCGCATCATCGCCAGGCATACGTACCAGCACATCGGTAGTCGCACCAAAGCTCTGAACAACAGCATCCTTAAAGCCCGAACGCTCCAGTTGAGTACGAATGCTTCCCAAATCCGCTGCTTTCTCATAACGCAGCTCAATCAGGGTTCCGCCTGTGAAATCCAAGCCGAAATTGAGTCCCTTGATAGCCAGGCTACCAATGGCAATCAATGTAAGCACCAGTGTCAGGGCGAACGCAACATTGCGTACGCCCATGAAATTAATGGTTCGTTTCATCGCAGCTCCTCAAATCCACAGCTTCTTGATGTTACGGCCGCCAAAGCTCAGGTTGACCATTGCGCGAGTCACCATGATGGCTGTGAACATGGAGGTGAAAATACCGAGCGACATTGTGACAGCGAAGCCCTTGACCGGGCCGGTGCCCATTGCAAACAGGATCGCGCCGACGAGAAGCGTAGTCAGGTTGGCATCGATAATCGCACTGAACGCCCTGCTGAAACCTTCATGAATGGCTCGCTGTACGTGCATACCATTCGCCAGTTCTTCGCGGATACGCGAGAAGATCAATACGTTGGCATCAACCGCCATACCCATTGTCAGAACGATACCGGCAATGCCTGGCAGCGTAAGCGTTGCATTAAGGACAGACATCAACCCGATCAAAAGAACCATGTTGAAGCCCAGCGCCACTGTCGCGATCACACCAAAGACGCGGTAGATCACGATAATAAACAGGGAGACAAAAGCCATTCCCCAGAGTGCAGCATCAAGGCCCTTGGCAATATTATCTGCACCAAGGCTTGGACCCAGCGTTCGCTCCTCAGCGAAATACATGGGCGCGGCAAGACCACCAGCACGCAACAGCAGCGCAAGCTCGGAGGCCTCACCAGAACCATTCAGCCCTGTAATACGGAAACTGTTGCCCAGCGCTGACTGGATGGTAGCCAGACTGATAATGCGGCGATCTTCCTGGAAGCTTGGTACGGCGACATCCTTTTCAACACCATTAACGGTCTGACGCTCGTAGCGAGTCACCGGCTTCTGCTCAATGAACACAACGGCCATGCTGCGTCCAATGTTCCCACGCGTAGCACGACTCATCAGATCACCACCGTGACCATCCAGTTTGATGTTCACTTGTGGGCGACCATTTTCATCAAAGCTTGCAGAAGCGTCTGTAACCTGATCGCCCGTGATGATTACACTGCGTTCCAACGGAACGGATTGACGACCGACATCACGGAACTCAAAGCTTTCTGTAGCACTGCGCGGAGTATCTTGCGTTGCTGCCAGACGGAACTCCAGGTTCGCCGTCTTGCCGAGAATACGCTTCGCTTCTGCAGTGTCCTGTACGCCAGGCAACTCTACTACAATACGGTTGGCACCTTGACGCTGAACAAGCGGCTCGGCCACACCCAGCTCGTTCACACGGTTACGAACAGTAGTAAGGTTCTGTTTGATGGAATATTCACGAATCTCCGTCAGCTTCGCCTGAGACAGTTCAAGACGTAGCACCTGAAGATTGTCACGCGCTTCATTTGTCAGAACGAAGTCGTTGTAATTCTTTCGGATCAGATCGGACGCTTGTTCCAGTGCTTGCGCATCAGCAAAGCCTAGCTGAATGACATTGCCCTGCTGGGGAAGACTGCGGTAGCGGACTCTCTCGCGACGAAGCAGTGTCTTCACTTCGCTGTCGTACACCTTCATACGTGCATCGACAGCCTTATCCATATCAACGGATAGCAGGAAATGCACACCACCCGACAGGTCAAGACCCAACTTCATTGGACTTGCGCCAAGCTTGCGCAGCCATTCGGGCGTAGTCGGGGCTAGGTTAAGCGCAACGACATAGTCATCACCCAAGGCCTTGCGCACTACGTCCTGAGCCGGCAATTGATCATCTGCCTTACTCAACCGAATGAGCCCGCGCTTACCATCACTGGCAAGATCGACAGCCTTTACGCTGATATTGGCGTCGGCCAGCGCCTTGGTAATGTTATCCAATTCCGCCTGACTCACCGTCAGTTCCGTGCTTGAGCTGCTGATTTGAATAGCAGGATCATCGGGGTAGAGATTGGGCGCGGAATAAATGAAGCCGACCACCAGCACTGCCAGGATCAGCAGGTATTTCCATAAGGGATATTTATTGAGCATGACACCGCCCGGATTAAGAAACGAGGCGCCTTGCGCGCCCCGTGCATATACCTAGAGGTAGGATTAGATTGCTTTCAACGTGCCCTTGGGCAACGTAGCGGCAATCGCACCTTTCTGGAACTTGAGTTCGACAGTATCGGATACTTCGATAACCACGAAATCATCCGTCACCTTTACTACACGTCCAGCGATACCACCGGACGTTACCACTTCGTCACCCTTCTGCAGATTGCCCAGCAGGTTCTTGTGCTCCTTGGCACGCTTGGCCTGTGGACGCCAGATCAGAAAGTAAAAAATGACCACGAAACCGATCAGGAAAATGAATTGAATATATTCACCACCTGGTGCGGCGGCCGCCGGAGCAGTCTCCTGGGCATAGGCAGCGGGGATCAGAAAGCTCATTGCAATAACTCCTGTTGCAAAGTCTGGAAATCAATCTGCCAACGGCGGGGTAGGCAAGCCGCGGCGCGCATAGAAGGAATCGACGAAGTCGGCCAATTTACCCTGTTGAATAGCATCACGTAAACCAGACATCAGCCGTTGATAGTGACGCAGGTTATGGATTGTATTCAGCATGCTGCCTAGCATTTCGCCGCATTTATCCAAGTGATGCAGATAAGCACGGGAAAAGTTGCGGCAGGTATAGCAGTCGCAGGTCGGATCCAAGGGTGAATCGTCATGCCGGTGGACAGCATTACGAATCTTGAGAACGCCGGTATCAATGAATAAGTGCCCATTACGTGCGTTACGTGTAGGCATTACACAATCAAACATGTCGACGCCACGCCGCACACCTTCGACCAGATCTTCCGGCTTTCCAACACCCATGAGGTAACGAGGTTTGTCAGCAGGCAGATGCGGCGGAAGAAAGTCCAGAACCCTGATCATTTCTTCCTTCGGCTCTCCCACTGAAAGCCCGCCGATGGCGTAACCATCGAAACCGATGTTTTCCAGCCCCTCCAGCGAACGCAGACGTAGCTCCTCGTGCATTCCGCCCTGGACAATGCCAAATAACGCCGAAGGGCTATCGCCATGGGCTACACGTGAACGCTTGGCCCAGCGCAGCGACAGCTCCATGGAGCGCTTGGCTGTATCGAAGTCGGCAGGATACGGCGTGCACTCATCAAAGATCATGACGATGTCCGATCCCAGCGCTCGCTGAACGGCCATGGACTCTTCCGGCCCCATGAAGACCTTGGCACCATCGACTGGCGACGCAAAGTACACGCCCTCTTCCTTGATCTTGCGCAGCGCCCCCAGGCTGAATACCTGAAAGCCGCCAGAATCCGTAAGGATAGGGCCCTTCCATTGCATGAAGTCATGCAGATCGCCGTGACGACCAATGACTTCGACCCCAGGCCTCAGCCACAGGTGGAATGTATTCCCCAGGATGATATGTGCCCCAATTGCCTCAATGTCCCGTGGCAACATGCCTTTGACGGTGCCGTATGTGCCAACCGGCATGAACGCAGGGGTTTCGACTACGCCGCGAGGAAAGCTCAGTCGGCCTCGACGGGCCCGGCCTTCGGTCGCCAGCAACTCAAACTTCATGAAACTCATTTCAGGACTCTGGCCCTTTGGCGTTTGGGTTACGGGTAATGAACATGGCATCACCATAACTAAAGAAACGGTAGTTTTTCTCAACGGCAGCGGCGTAGGCGGCCATTGTCTCGGGATAACCTGCGAAAGCCGAAACCAGCATCAGCAACGTCGACTCGGGCAGGTGAAAGTTGGTCACCAGCGCATCGACAACGTGAAAAGGTTTGCCAGGATAGAGGAAGATATCCGTATCGCCACTAAAAGCCTTGAGCTGACCGTCACGCGCAGCGCTTTCCAAGGAGCGGACACTGGTCGTACCCACTGCAATGACTCGCCCACCCCGCGCCTTGCAGCGCTCGACGGCATCGACGACCGCCTGACTGACCTGCAACCACTCTCGATGCATATGATGATCTTCGATGCGATCGACCCGAACGGGCTGGAACGTACCGGCCCCTACATGCAACGTCACGAATTCGGTTTCGATACCTTTTTCGCGAATGGCTTGCAGCATGGCTTCGTCAAAATGCAGCCCTGCCGTCGGTGCAGCCACAGCCCCTGCATTGCGGGCATAAACGGTCTGATACCGTTCACGATCCTCTTCATCGTCCGGGCGATCAATGTAGGGCGGCAGCGGCATGTGCCCTACCCGCTCCAGAAGCCCCAGCACAGGCTCTGCAAAGCGCAGCTCAAACAGCGCATCATGCCGCGCCAGCATTTCCGCCTCTCCGCCACCCTCGACATGGATGACTGCACCCGGCTTGGGAGACTTGCTGGAACGCACATGAGCCAAGACCCTGAATTCATCCAGGACACGCTCGACAAGTATTTCAAGCTTTCCGCCACTGGCTTTTTGCCCAAACAATCGCGCAGGAATAACCCGCGTATCGTTGAAGATCATGAGATCCTCTGGACGCAGATAGTCCAGCAGGTCGGAAAACTGCTGATGATTGATCGCTCCAGAAGGTCCGTCCAGCACCAGCAGCCGGCTTGCGCGGCGCTCGGATAGCGGATGACGTGCTATGAGCGATTCAGGTAGTTCAAAATAAAAATCGGAAACTTGCATGCAGGCTCATCTCGAAAGGTCGCACAGCTTACCGGAAGAGATGAAATAAGACCATTTAAAGCGTTGACTCGAAACAATCTCATCCCTATACTGCGCCGCCATTGCCTCGGTGGCGGAATCGGTAGACGCGGCGGATTCAAAATCCGTTTCTGGCGACAGAGTGAGAGTTCGAGTCTCTCCCGAGGCACCATACAAAGTTTTCAGGACTTCCCACCAAGTCCCGAAACATCAGAATAACCGGCTCTTGAGCCGGTTTTTTTGTGTCTCACTATCCTGCCCTCTTCTGGTTTCTCCCAAGTAATAACTACTTCCTTGGTATAAAGCGCCTCAGGCGTGCCTTGGAGTAGATCATTACAAGCCAACGCGAAAGATTCATCCTCCCGATCTCTCTATGCATCGCTCTGCATCGTTTAACGCAGGCTTGAGCGGTCTTCCTGCCTCACCGCTTTACCCAACCTTTACCTGCCTTGACGTCACGCGACAGCCGTACGGTGCTTTATAGCAGCGAGGCAAAAACTCTTGCTGAAGGAGGTACGTATGCCAGGTCGAATATTGAAGGTAACCTTACTCATCGGCTGCCTTATCAGTGCAGGTGAAGCCGCGGCTTTTGAGCGTGAGCGGGTTTATGGGCCGCCGCCTCACCATGAGAATTACAAAGCCCCTATTACTTACCGTCAGCTTCAAAGGCTGCACTACCATAGGCTCCACGCAAGACACTATTACGCTCCGCCGCCACGTCATCGTGCCCGTTATCACAAGCCTGCGCCGACGTATTACAGGCCCGCTTTCCAATGGTGATTAAAAGCCAGTTGACGCTTTATCTTAAATCCTCGTCTTGCACGAGGCTTTTTAATAGTGCATGAGCGCCAGGCACACTCCTCCAAGCCTCTTCCGCCAAACGGCGAGAACTCAGGGACCGGAAGTCATGTCATTCTGATACATCTGAGGGGATATGGATATGAAGAACCTGCTGGCCGCATTAGTCAGTCAACTCGCTTGCGAAGGCAAGGTAGAATGCCTGGAAAGAGATGAGAATTTCGCCAGAGTCATTGTCACGACACCCCACGGCATCATTGTCGAGAGGGATCTACACGCCACCCAGCTTCATCATGCCGTTCTGCTCAAGGCTGTCGCCGATGAGATAAAAGAAGAAATTCAGAAACGAACCCTGCGTCTTTATGGTGATATTTCCGAATGCTAGCGGCACTCGGCTGACGCCCACTTCCCACCGTTTGGTATTTGAGCATAAGGGTTAGCATGATCGTACGCCCTCAGACCCCATCGCTATGGGTGCTGCTGTTTTCTCTGAAAGGCTCCATTATTCCCGCCATCTGGAAGCGAGTGCTCTACACGGTGCTGCTAAGCTCCTTTGTCGTAGCCACGCATGGCACCCTCTACCACTACAAGGTTATTTTGACAGCTACGCCTTTTACACTTTGGGGACTGACGCTGGCGATATTCTTGGGCTTTCGTAATAGCGTGGCCTACCAGCGCTTTTGGGAAGCGCGGACCCTGTGGGGAGAACTGCTCATCGTCTCTCGCAACCTAGTGCGGCAAACGTTGAGTTTTTTTCCTGGAATGACTGTTGAAGAGCGACGCTCCATAGCCCTTCAACTGACCGCATTCAGCCATGCGCTTCGCGACCACTTGAGAAACGATGACCCAACGCCCGACCTGAAGCGCCTTCTGATACAGAACGATTGCGCCCGGGCGCTGGCAGCCGCCAATCGACCTAATGTGATACTGGGTCTTATTGGACAGAACATCAGTCAGTTGATGCGGCAACACAACTCCAGCGAAATTCTTCTTAGCTCTGTAGATCAACAGATCAGTCGCCTCTCTTATGTGCTGGGAGGCTGTGAACGCATCAGAAATACACCTATCCCCTATCCCTATATTCTGATGCTGCATCGCACCGTACACATTTACTGTTTTCTACTACCGTTCTGCCTGGTGGATAGCATTGGCTGGTTTACCCCACTTGCTGTTTGCGTACTGGCGTATACCTTTTTTGGACTGGATGCCCTGGGAGATCAGATAGCGGACCCTTTCGATAAGATGCCAAACGACCTGCCACTCAATGCCATGTGCAGAGGTCTGGAAATCTCCCTGCTTGAACTGCTGGATGAACGAGACCTCCCGCCCCCTCTACATCCTCAGGACGGTTTATTGCTGTAAGCCTTTCGAGGAAAGACAGGCTTGCCATGCTAACTACCAGGTGTTGCAGTAGAACGCTTATTACGAACAGCAACGCCTCATGCCACGAACCCTATCTCTGCCTACCAGAAAATACCCATCCGCCGGTCTTGCCAGGCGACTAGCTGCAAGCCTCTATGACAGCATTCTGCTTGTTGCCTTGATAATGGTGGCTACATTGGGTTATTTCGGCGGGTTGGCGGCCTGGATGGGAGGTTCCCGCCTCAAGGCAATGGCCGAACAAGGGGAGCTGATAGGCGACCCTATATTGAGCATCCTGATTGTATTGGTCAGCTTTGCTTACTTTGCGGGCTACTGGATACATAACGGCCAAACGCTCGGCATGCAGGCCTGGAAGATCCGAATACAAAATACCGACGGCACAAGGATTAGTCTGCCTCAAGCCGCCCTGCGCTTCGCCGCCGCTCTTTTCTCGTATCTCTGCCTGGGGGTAGGCCTTTTATGGATACTCGTCGATACACGCAAGCGAAGCTGGTCTGATCTGGCTTCCAAGAGTCAAACCATACATATCTTGGAGTAGGACACAAAAAAGGCCAAACAGATGAATGTTCAGCCTTTTTTGTGAAGACATTAGCCCGCTTTACGCAATAACCATATGCCTGCCAATGCACAGACTCCTGCAGGCACCAGGACCGCTAATATGGGTGAGAATCCAAATACCAGACTGGAAGGTCCCAACAGGTCCTGAGCAATACGGAATACGAATCCTACTACCACACCGGTAAAAATACGCTGACCCAATGTTACCGAGCGCAGCGGGCCGAAGATGAATGAAATGGCCATTAATACAAGTGCTGCTGTCACCAGCGGCTGGAATACCTTGCCCCAGAACGCCAGCCAGTAAGAGGCATTATTAAGCCCCTGATCCGCCAGGTAATGGATGTACCACCACAAACCAGAAATGGACAAAGCATCGGGCTCCATCACAACGGTGTCGAGTATTTGTGGTGTCAGTTCGATGTCCCAATTTTCTGTTGGAGCTGTTATGACCTCGGTGTGACGATCACGGAAGTGGGTCGTGGAGATCGTTTGCAGCTCCCAATGGTCGCCTCGGTACTCGGCACGCTTGGCAAAGCTTGCCGACAGCAAATGGCGCTGCTCATCAAACTGATAACGTGTAATACCAAACAGAACACCGTTGGGCTGCACTGCATTGATATGAACGTACTCACGTCCCTGACGATGCCACAAGCCATGCTTGGAACTCTGGGCATCACCGCCACCCTGCGCCATTGCACGGTTGCTCTGAGCAATGTTTTCCGACCAGGGAGCGACATATTCACCAATAAGCACGCCTGCAAGCATGATCAGCAGCATAGGCTTCATGACAGCCCAGACAATTCGAGCCAGCGAGACACCAGCGGCTCGCATGATGATCAGCTCACTGCTACTGGCCAGCGAGCCCAGGCCAATTAGACAGCCGATCAGCGCTGCCATGGGCAGGAGCTCATAAGCCCGCCGCGGGCCAGTCAACAGTACATACGTAAGCGCCTGCAGGGCGCCGTAGTTATCATCGAAATCCCCTAGCTGATCGATATAGGCAAACAGCAAGGCCAATCCAAGAATAACGCCAAGAACAGCCAGAATACTGACTAGAACCGAGCGACCTATATAACGATCGAGTTTACTCATGACCTTTCTCCGTAGCACGGCGGCGCATGGACAGGCGCAACGGCTCCCAGAAGGCCAGCAGCAAACCTAACGCAAGAAACAACAGATGAACCGGCCAAAGACCGATGGAAGGCGGAAGCTTGCCCTTATCGAGCGAACCACGGACGGCAATCAGCAGGGAAAGGTAGGCCATATAAAGCAGGATGGCGGGCAGTAGTTTAAGGAAGCGTCCCTGACGTGGATTGACACGCGATAACGGCACGGCAATCAGCGTCACGATGAAAACCAGCACCGGAATGGAAAGACGCCACTGCAGCTCGGCCTTCTGACGGATGTCATCACTGGACATCAGGGCACGTGTCGGAATCGCTTCGCGTGCACCTACATCCGTACTGACTTCAGGTTTAGGAAGCAACACTCCGTAGGTATCGTATTGAACCGCACGATAGTCCGCCTGGCCTGGGGTACCGTCATACCGAAAACCATTTTCCAGAATCAGGTAACGACTGCCATCGGAATGGATTTCCTGGTGGCCCTTATCGGCGATCAGCACACCAATGCCCCGATCAGACCCGGCCTTGGCTTCATTCTTTTCAGAAATAAAGACGCCCGAGAGCTGGGTACGATCATTGCTGAGCGCTTCGGTATAGGTCACCCGCGAGCCATCACGCAGCGACTGGAAGCGACCGGGCGCCAGGGTGTCGAACTCGGTCAGCGCATCCTGCTGATTCAGGATCTCACCCACACGCTGAACGCCCATAGGGGTCAGCGACAGACTCAACCAGGCAACAACAAGCGCAATGAGTGTTGCCGGTGCCATCGTATAGGCCAGGAGGCGTTGCTGACTCATTCCGGTAGCGGAAAGGACCGTCATCTCACTTTCCAGGTACAGACGGCCATAGGAGAGCAGAATCCCCAAAAATAGACCAAGCGGCAGAATCAGCTCCAGGAAACCGGGAATCCGGTATCCCATGATCATCATCAAGGCGCCAGGATCCAGGATACCCTGCGCAGCTTGAGCCAGATATTTAATGAAGCGACCACTCATGATGATCACCAGCAAAACGGCGCTTACCGCGCCCATGGTGGTGAGAACTTCACGTGCTAGATAACGAAAGACGATCAAACAAGGCTCTCCAGGGTTGTCAGGCTCAGGCGCGTACGCTCAAACTAGCCGCCGTTGCTAAACCGACCCGCGCAAGGCAGCCCGCAGGGCGGCCCCGGCGAAAATAGCTGGCATTATCCTGCAAACCTACTCGTTTGTCTTGGGGAGCTTCTCGTAATGGAATTTCTCGTTAAAAGTGCAAGTCCGGAAACACTGAAAACAGCCACACTGGTTCTTGCTGTTGGTGAACATGGTTACATGGACGCTTCGGCGGCCACGGTCGATACCGCTACCGGTGGCGCCCTGAGCGCTGCAGTCAAGCGCGGTGATCTGGCAGGCAAACCGGGGCAGACGCTGCTGCTGACCGGCCTTACCGGTCTGAAAGCCGAGCGCGTTTTGCTGGTGGGCATTGGAAATACTGAAGAAGGCCTGGGCGATCGCGCATATCGCAAAGTGGTCAGCGCAGCATTAGGCGTACTCAAAGGTTTGGGCGGTACTGATGCCGCCTTCTTCCTCGGCGATGTAAACGTCAAGCAGCGTGACAGCTATGCGAAGGCTCGCCTGCTGGCTGAAACGCTGGCGGATGGCCTGTATGTTTTTGATCGTTTCAAGAGCAAGAAAGCCGAGCCTCGTGCTCTAAAGAAAATCATTCTGGCAGGCAGCAAGGCCGCTCAAGCTGATATGGATCGAGGCCTTGTCCATGCCCAGGCCATTGCTGCAGGCGTTGCCTATGCCAAGGATTTTGGCAACCTGCCGCCAAACATCTGTAACCCCGCCTACATTGCGGACGAAGCCAAAGCACTTGGCAAGCAGTACAAGGAAACCGGCATCAAAGTCGATGTACTGGACGAAAAGAAGATGCGCGAGCTGGGCATGGGTTCGTTTCTCGCCGTGGCACAAGGCAGCGAGCAACCGCCCCGCCTGGTAGTGCTTCAATACAAGGGTGCTGCAAAAGACACAGCCCCCCATGTTCTGGTCGGCAAAGGCATTACGTTTGATACCGGCGGCATCAGCATCAAGCCCAGCCAGGGTATGGATGAGATGAAATACGACATGTGTGGTGCTGCCAGCGTACTGGGTACATTCCGTGCCGCGCTCGAGCTCAAGCTCCCAATCAACCTGGTAGGCCTGTTGGCTTGCGCCGAAAACATGCCTAGTGGAACGGCGACCCGCCCTGGCGACATCGTCACAACCATGAGCGGTCAGACGGTGGAAATCCTCAATACAGACGCTGAAGGCCGTCTGGTGCTGTGCGATACATTAACCTATGCCGAGCGCTTCAAGCCCCAGTCCGTGATCGATATCGCTACACTGACCGGCGCCTGCGTCACAGCCCTGGGGTCGGTTGTCTCTGGCCTGCTAGGTAACGATGACAACCTGATCCAGCAGATCAAAGCCGCCGGCGATGCGGCTGATGACCGCGTATGGCAGTTGCCTCTGCATGATGAGTATCAAGAGCAACTCGACAGTCCCTTCGCTGATATCGCAAACATTGGTGGCCCTAAAGCAGGCACCATTACGGCAGCGTGCTTCCTGTCGCGCTTTGCCAAGAACTACAAATGGGCTCACCTGGATATCGCTGGCACCGCCTGGATCAGTGGTGGCAAGGACAAGGCCTCTACCGGCCGCCCCGTCCCATTGCTTATGCAGTATCTGCTAGACCGCAGCCAAGGCTGAATCGGTGCAGCGCGATAGGGTTCGCTTCCCTATCGCGCCGCTGCTGCCAGCCATACTCCGGAGCCAGACATGACCCGTGTCGACTTCTATGTTCTTCCCAGCGACGACCCTGACGCCCGACTGACGTTTGCATGCCGCCTCGCCGAAAAAGCGTGGAGACAGCAGATGCAGACGTATATCCATTGCGCTGACGAAGCCCAACGCAGTCAGCTGGACGAACGGCTTTGGGACTTCCGTCCCGACAGTTTCCTGCCTCACGACTTTGCCGAGAACAAGCCGGATAGCCCAGTCCTGCTGGGTATTGACACCCAACAGGAGCGAACCGGCGAACTGTTGATCAACCTGGATACTCGTATTCCTGCTTTCTTTGCCAGCTTCAGCAGAATTGCCGAACTGGTCATCGAAGAGGCTTCAATACGCAAAGCGGCTCGTGAGAACTTCCGCTTTTACCGAGAGCGCGGCTATGCTTTACAAGACCATCGTCTGCCGCGAGTCTGACAATCATGGACAAAGACCTCCCGCCTCGCCCGGCACATCTCATGAATGATCTGGAATCGATCCGCCAGCTACTGGATAAACACGACCTTCCCATGCTTACCGACCGGCTGGACCAGGATGGTATTCCTGTACTGTCCGATGTGGTCGTACCCTCTATTGAACGGCTAAGCGCCATTCCTCCGCTGCTTGATCAGATCGAACCGGAGCGCGTTTCTCGACAGAACGAGGAATCCCTGGAGGAGCTACTTCGCCAGGAAGCGCGCCTCATACTCCAGGAAGTCATTGCCGAATTCGCACCTAAAGTTGAAGCCGAACTGCAAAAACGTCTGGATGCCCGCCTCGATGAACTGATCAGGCAGCGTGGGCAGGCCTGATTACAAGACGGTCAGTGCTGCGATCAATCGCACCTGACCGTTATCCCCGTTATACTCAAAGGCTTTCCCTCTTCAGACGCCTTTGCCAACGTACATGGACAAGACTTACCAGCCACACGACATCGAAACCTCTTGGTACCAGACCTGGGAATCCAAGGGATACTTCGCGCCTCAGGGCTCCGGCGAGCCCTATACCATTATGATTCCGCCGCCCAACGTCACCGGCAGCCTGCACATGGGCCATGGCTTTAACAATGCCATCATGGACGCCCTGATCCGCTTCCGCCGCATGCAGGGCCGCAATACCCTGTGGCAGCCCGGCACGGACCACGCAGGCATTGCCACCCAGATGGTGGTGGAGCGCCAATTAAGTGCGCAGGGCGTCAGCCGTCATGATCTGGGTCGTGAGAAGTTTCTTGAGAAAGTCTGGGAATGGAAAAACGAGTCTGGCGGCAACATCACTCGCCAGATTCGTCGCCTGGGCTCTTCCGTAGACTGGTCACGCGAACGCTTCACGATGGATGACGGTCTGTCTGAAGCAGTCAAGGAAGCCTTTGTCCGTCTGCACGAGGACGGCCTGATTTATCGCGGCAAGCGCTTGGTCAACTGGGATACCAAGCTGCATACGGCTATCTCCGATCTGGAAGTCGAGAACCATGATGAGAAAGGCTCATTGTGGAACCTGCGCTATCCCCTGGCTGATGGTGCTAAGACGGCAGAGGGCAAGGATTACCTGATCGTTGCCACGACCCGCCCGGAAACCATGTTGGGCGACTCCGCCGTAGCGGTACATCCTGAAGATGAGCGCTACAAGGCACTGATCGGCAAATTCATCGAGCTGCCGCTGGTAGGCCGTCGCATCCCGATCGTGGGCGACGATTATTGTGATCCAGAATTTGGCACAGGTTGCGTCAAAATCACCCCTGCTCACGACTTCAATGACTATGAGGTCGGCAAGCGCCATAACCTGCCCCTGATCAATATTTTCGATAAAAACGCAGCGGTACTCGCCACCGCACAAGTATTCAACCTGGATGGCAGCGTAAACACTGAAGTCGACGCAGGGATTCCGTCCGCATACGCGGGCCTGGATCGTTTCGAAGCCCGCAAGCAGATCGTAGCGGCCTTTGACTCTGCCGGTCTTCTAGAGAAAATTGAAGACCATGCGCTGAAAGTACCCAAGGGCGATCGCTCCGGCACTGTTATTGAGCCTTGGCTGACCGATCAATGGTACGTCTCCACCAAGCCTCTGGCTGAAAAAGCCATTGAGGTCGTGGAAAACGGCTCTATTCAGTTCGTACCCAAACAGTACGAGAACATGTACTTTTCCTGGATGCGTGATATTCAGGATTGGTGCATCAGCCGTCAGCTCTGGTGGGGCCACCGTATTCCGGCGTGGTATGACGAGGCTGGCAACGTCTACGTTGGTCGCGATGAAGCGGAAGTCCGCAGCAAGCACAATCTGGGCGAGATCGCGCTGCGCCAGGACGACGACGTTCTCGACACCTGGTTCAGTTCGGGTCTGTGGACATTCTCTACCCTTGGTTGGCCGGAACAGACCGAATTTTTAAAGACGTTCCACCCCACCGACGTTCTGGTAACCGGCTTTGACATCATCTTCTTCTGGGTCGCCCGGATGATCATGCTGTCTACTCACCTGACTGGGCAGATTCCGTTCAAAACCGTCTACGTTCACGGTCTTGTACGCGACGGTCAGGGCCAGAAGATGTCCAAGTCCAAGGGCAACGTGCTTGACCCGCTGGATATCGTCGATGGCATTGATCTGGAGAGCCTGCTGCAGAAGCGCACCAGCGGCATGATGCAGCCCAAGCTGGCGGAAAAGATTGCCAAGCAGACCCGTGCTGAATTCCCGGAAGGCATTGCCAGCTACGGTACTGATGCCTTGCGTTTCACATTCTGCTCCCTGGCCTCCACCGGCCGCGATATCAAATTCGATATGGGCCGTGTCGAAGGCTTCCGCAATTTCTGCAACAAGATCTGGAATGCGGCCAACTTCGTGCTGGAAAACACCGAAGGCAAGGACTGTGGCGTCAATGACGAACCGGTCGAATTGTCTTCTGTGGATCGCTGGATCATCTCTCAACTGCAGCGTACAGAAGCTGAAGTGACTCGCCAGCTAGAACAGTTCCGCTTCGACCTGGCTACTCAGGCACTCTATGAATTCATCTGGGATGAATACTGCGCTTGGTATCTGGAGCTAGTGAAGCCGGTATTGTGGGATGAAAACGCTTCTATCGAACGTCAGCGCGGCACACGCCGTACCTTGGTACGTGTGCTGGAGGTTGCACTGCGTCTGGCGCATCCGTTCATGCCTTTCATCACGGAAGAAATCTGGCATCGCATCGCACCGCTTGCCAGCCAACAGGGCGAAACCCTCATGCTGCAGACTTGGCCCATTGCCAATGAGGCCCGTATCGATAGCGCGGCTGAGGGTGATATCGAGTGGATCAAGGCGCTGATGCTAGGAGTGCGTCAGATTCGTGGTGAGATGAACATCTCCATGGCCAAGCGCATCGACATTCTGCTCAAGCATGCCAGCGCTGAAGATCAGCGACGCATGAGCGAAAACGAGCCCCTGCTCAAGAAGTTGGCCAAGTTCGAGTCGATCCGCATTCTGGCTGCCGATGAAGAGGCCCCGCTTTCTGCTACAGCGCTTGTTGGCGAGATGGAGGTGTTGGTACCGATGGCAGGTCTGATCGACAAGGCTGCTGAACTGGGTCGTCTGGATAAGGAAATCCAGCGTCTGGAAGGCGAGGTAAAGCGCGTCGGAGGCAAGCTGAACAACGCCGGCTTCGTGGATAAGGCGCCAGCCGAGGTGATTGCCAAAGAACGCGCCAAGCTGGCCGAAGCCGAGCAGGCGCTCGCCAAGCTGGCCGAACAGCGTGGACGAATCGCCAGCCTGTAACGGTTGAATGCCACCATAGGCCCGCTTAGGCGGGCCTTTTGGTTTGTTATCGATGGATGCTCAAGGATTGGACAATGGACGTAAGCAAAACCAAGAAAAGCTTCTACCGCCGCCTGTACGTCGCCTGGCTGGTCGACTCTGGAGTCGCAACGAGTGTACCGGCCCTGATAGAAGCGACAGGCATGCCCAGACGTACTGCACAGGACACCCTTTCGGCGTTGAGCGATCTGGATATCGACTGTGCATTTGAGCAGACCGAAGGCGCTCGCAACCATGCAGGACATTATGTCATCCGTGATTGGGGCGCTATCGATAAGCGCTGGATCCGCTCCAACCTCCCCACCATAAAAGCCCTGCTGGGCTACCCCTAATCGTTCGAGCCTTTTCATGATTCAACCACCCAAGCGCCCCGCTGCCCCTAAAGGGGTTCTGCATCCTCGCAACCGCCACCAGGGGCGCTATGATTTTGCCAAGATGATTAAGGCCTGCCCTGAACTGGCGCCCTTCGTCATCATCAACTCCTACGGCAAGCAAAGTATCGACTTTGCCGATCCTGCCGCTGTCAAAGTCTTCAATCGCGCCCTGCTCCGGCAATATTATGGAATTGCCCACTGGGACATCCCGGAAGGCTATTTATGCCCCCCTATTCCAGGCCGCGCCGACTATGTTCATTCCTTGGCAGACCTGCTGACTGAACGTAATGAGGGTATTGTTCCTCGTGGCGCTATGATCAAGGCGCTGGATATAGGGGTTGGCGCCAACTGCATCTATCCGCTGATTGGCCATCACGAGTACGGCTGGCATTTCGTTGGGGCCGATATCGACGCAACGGCGCTGGCCTCCGCCAAGACCATCCTGCAAGGCAATCAGCTGACCAAGGCCATATCGTTACGGCAGCAGACCGAGCAGAACCGCACGTTTCGAAACATCATCGCCCCAGATGATCGTTTCGATATAACCCTTTGCAATCCGCCCTTTCACACCTCTCTGGAAGAAGCGCGCAGCGGCAGTCAGCGCAAGTGGAAAAACCTTGGCAAACTGGACCCGAAGCGCAAATTGCCCGTACTTAACTTCGGCGGTCAGGGCGCTGAGCTATGGTGCAAAGGCGGTGAAGCCCGCTTTGTACGCACCTTGGCAGAAGACAGTGCCTGCTATGGTCCGCAAGTGTTCTGGTTTAGTACTCTGGTGTCCAAGGTTTCTAATGTCGACAGTCTGGTGGCTGCTCTAAAGCAGGTCCATGCGGTAGATATCCGTACGATCGACATGTCCCAAGGTCAGAAACGCAGCCGGCTGGTGGCCTGGACTTTTCTTTCACCGGATGCTCAAGACCAATGGCGCCGCACACGCTGGATCAAGAATGCCGATTAAGCCCGTCGCACGGGTGCGGTACACTATCAGGCCACATCTGATTTTCGCGGCAATGTCGCCTGCGCTTCATTGATAGAGAGTCCCATGCCCATTCGCCACGCTATCGTTCACCTGATCGACAAGAAACCCGACGGTCAGCCCGCTACGCTGCATGCCCGTGAAGCCGAGCTCGAGGCATCCCAGGCCATCGAAAACCTGATGGCCGATCTCAACGAAAGCTATAACGCCAAACCCAACAAGGCCTGGGGGCTGTTCCACGAGGAGTCTGGTGCCTATCCCTTCAGTGGCTGGCTCAATGAGTATCTGGACGGCGGCAAGAACTTTGTTGCATTCAGCCAGCAGGCCGTCGAGCACCTCAAGCAGCTTATGGAAGGCTCAAACCTTTCAACAGGCGGCCATGTTCTCTTTGCCCATTATCAGCAAGGCATGACGGATTACCTTGCCATTGCCCTGCTGCATCATAGTGAAGGCGTAACCGTAACCGACACCCTGGACGTAGCGCCCGCCAAACACCTGGACCTCGGGCAGCTTCATTTGGCGGCACGCATCAATATTTCCGAATGGCGTAATAACAAGCAGTCCAAGCAATACATCTCCTTTATCAAGGGCAAGGGCGGCAAGAAGGTCTCGGATTATTTTCGTGACTTCATTGGCTGCCAGGAAGGTGTCGATGCGCCCAGCGAGACGCGCACCCTGCTCAAGGCCTTTAGCGACTATGTAGAAAGCGAAGACCTGCCTGAGGAGAAAGCCAAGGAAAAAACCGACACCCTGGTCGACTATGCCAGCACCCAGGCCCGTATTGGCGAGCCCATTGCCCTGGATGAACTGTCGGAGCTGATGAGTGAAGAGCAGCCCAAGGCCTTCTATGATTACATCCGCAACAAGGACTACGGACTTGCGCCTGAAATCCCTGCAGACAAGCGCACCCTCAACCAATTCCGCCGCTTTACGGGGCGCGCCGAGGGACTATCCATCAGCTTCGAGGCTCACCTGCTTGGCTCCCAGGTAGAGTACCACGAGTCTCAGGACGTATTGATCATCCGACAAGTCCCTACCCAGCTAAAAGATCAGATCAAGCGCCGCAAGGACTGACCGCCAGGCAGAGTGACAGCCCTGATCGCTCTGCCTGTCAGCCTCATCGCGTTTCGATATTGAATCCTATCCTGGGAAAGTGAACATGGACAATGCCGGCACGCTCGTCCTCACGTCTTAGAATTACTTCCTCTGTCCCGGCATAGAGCAATTCACCTTCTACCTCCTCCAGTCCATAATCCTGAGCTGAAACCGCTACACGATCGCCTTGAGCAAGGCCCGCCGGCAAGAACATTTCCCCTTCTGGAATAGGGGCAGGATCGGAATCATACGCAATGCGTATGGCCTCCTCTGCGCTCAGGTCGGAATAAGTGCCATGACCGAACCCCTGCACGCGGCCTAGCCAGGCGGATACTTCAGGATAAGTGTCCACCAGAGGCGCAGTCTGACGGGCCGACTGCAAAAACCAGAGGCAATGCGCCAGCGAGAAATCTGCGATAGAGGGAGCATTGAAGAGGTATTCGCCACTGCTGCGCGCCAATTGCTCCTCAAGTCGTGCCATTAGGGTGGGCCAATGTTGGGCCGCCTGCCTTGCCGTAACCCGAGGTGCATTTCCCTTTTCAAAAAGCGCCTTACGGTCCGCCATGAACGCGTGAGCCTGCTCAGGCGGAACATTGGCCATGCGCTCGGCGATGACGTCGGGCTGGAAAATCAGTGCCACGGCGTGCTGGAAAACTACACTATCGGCCCAGGCTGCAAAGGCGCGACAGGCAAACTCCTGGCCCTCTGGAAAGAGCGTGGGAGTGGCCTTAGCCTGCTCCAGGCGCTGCGCGATCAGCGCCGTATCACAATAGATATCCGCCCCGACCTGAAGCACAGGCGTCTTGCGATAGCCGCCGGTCAATGCGGTGAGATCCGGCTTTGGCATGACACGGGGAATAATGACGGAGCGCCAGGACAGCTGCTTGAAACCCATCAGCAGATGAACTTTTTCGGCAAACGGAGAGGTCCAGTAGTGATGCAGGATGAGATCGGTCATGCGCACGTCCTCTTATTGTAGAAGCTCAGAGTAACCGCCCCACCCTTTAAAGACTATCCTCCCTGAGCCATTGCCATGGCTTCCTTGATGCTCTTCTTCAGCTTTTTGATGGCGCGTTCACGGCGAAGCGCTGCAGATTTGTCTACACACGGCTCCGTATAGACCAGTGCCTTGGCAGGACTTGAATGAAAAAAGCGAGCCCCCTTGCCTTGTTGGTGAGCCTTGAAACGGCGCTGAGGGTTATCGCTGATGCCGCAGTAGAGTGAGCCATTTTCAGCTCTGACCAGATAGACGAACCACGGCCGCAGCGGATGAGTCATGGTCAAGGATAAGGGTAAAGCGTCCACGTACAGCAAGCCATTCAACCAGAGAGCGTAGCTGTATCCTCCCGCTTGGCCCGGTAAAAGGACAGCCTAGTAAGAAAGGCGCCCTGAGGCGCCTTTCTTGATGGATCAGTGAAGGATCTGACCCAGGAAGAGCTTGGTACGCTCGTTTTGAGGATTATCGAAGAACTGATCCGGCGGGGCCTGCTCCACGATTTCACCCTTGTCCATGAAAATCACACGGTTTGCTACCGTTCGGGCAAAACCCATTTCGTGAGTCACGCACAGCATGGTCATGCCATCCTGAGCAAGGCCGATCATGGTATCGAGCACCTCCTTTACCATTTCCGGGTCAAGCGCTGAGGTAGGCTCGTCAAACAGCATGATCTTGGGCTTCATACACAACGCACGGGCAATGGCCACACGCTGTTGCTGACCACCGGAGAGCTGTCCCGGATACTTGTGAGCCTGATCTGGAATGCGTACGCGCTTCAGATAATGCATCGCGACTTCTTCGGCTTCCTTCTTCGGTAGCTTACGTACCCAGATAGGGGCCAGCGTACAGTTTTCCAGTACCGTTAAATGAGGGAACAGATTGAAATGCTGGAAAACCATACCGACTTCACGGCGAATGGCCTCGATGTTTTTCAGGTCCCCATTAAGCTCTACATCATCAACGACAATATTGCCCTTCTGATGCTCTTCCAGGCGATTGATACAGCGGATCGTGGTCGACTTGCCCGACCCTGACGGGCCGCAGAGCACGATACGCTCGCCCTGTCGGACCGTCAGGTTGATGTCCTTAAGTACGTGGAACTGACCGTACCATTTGTTCACGTCTTGCATCTGGATCATGATCTTGTCACCGATGCCCAGAGTCTTGGCATTTTCACTCATGCTGATTCGCTCCTTAGCGGCGATGGCCGGTGTCGAGACGGCGTTCCAGACGCTGACTGTACTGCGACATACCGAAACAGAAAGCCCAATAAATCAATGCGCCAAAGACATAGCCTTCGGTCGACATACCCAGCCAGGCTGGATCAACGGTAGCCTGGTGCAGGCTGTTCAAAAGATCGAACAGACCAATGATGATCACCAGACTGGTATCCTTGAACAGCGCGATAAACGTGTTCACGATTCCCGGGATCACCAGCTTCAATGCCTGAGGCAGTATGACCAGCCCCATGGCGCGCCAGTAGCCCAACCCCATGGCTGACGCCGCTTCGTACTGCCCTTTCGGGATCGCCTGCAAACCACCACGCACGACTTCGGCAATGTAAGCTGACTGGAACAGGATAACGCCAATCAGTGCCCGCAAGAGTTTGTCGAAGCTCATGCCTTCAGGCAGGAACAACGGCAGCATGACGGATGACATGAACAACACCGTGATCAACGGAATACCCCGCCAGAACTCGATAAAGGTCACGCACAACACGCGTACGGCCGGCATTTCCGAACGACGTCCCAATGCCAGGAATATACCCAGCGGCAGCGCACCGGCAATACCTACAGAGGCAATGACCAGTGTCAGCGTCAGGCCGCCCCAACGGCTGGTAGGCACCGCGTCGAGCCCCAGCACGCCGCCATGCAGCAACACCCAGGCAACAACGGGATAAACGATCAGAAAAACGATGCCATAAACTACCTTTCGGGGCATCGCTTTGATGAACAGCGGTGCAGCACCCAGAACCGCGAGAACCAGCGCCACATCCACACGCCAGCGCAGTTCCGGCGGGTAAAACCCGTACATGAACTGACCAAAGCGCATCTTGATGAATACCCAGCATGCGCCTCCTGGCGTGCAGTCGGAACGCTCGGTCCCGCTGAACGTTGCATCCAGGAAAGCCCATTTGATCATGGGCGGAACCAACAGCCAGACCAGATACAAAGCAAGTAATGTAAGCAGCGTGTTGTAAATGCTGGAAAAGAGATTGGCCCGCATCCAGGCCCACGCACCGACCGAGCGATTCGGCGGCGGCAGATCAGGTTTGAACGTATGTGTAGTCATGATCGCCTCTTATCGCTCACGCAAAGCCATTCGCTTGTTGTACACGTTCATCAACAGCGAAATGCTCAGGCTGATAACCAGATAGACTGACATCGTGATAGCAATGGTCTCGATCGCCTGCCCGGTCTGGTTCAGTACCGTACCGGCAAACAGCGACACCATGTCCGGATAGCCAATACCGGCAGCCAATGATGAGTTCTTGGTCAGGTTAAGGTATTGGCTGGTCAGTGGCGGGATGATGACCCGCATGGACTGCGGAATGATGACCAGGCGTAGCGTCCGACTAGGCTTCAGCCCCAGAGAATTGGCTGCCTCGGTCTGACCATGGCTCACCGACTGGATACCCGAACGAACCGTTTCAGCAATGAATGCTGCGGTATAAACGGAGAGTGCCACCAGCAAGGCGAACAGCTCAGGAATCACCACCCAGCCGCCCTGAAAGTTGAAGCCCTTGAGCTGCGGAACGGTCCAATGGAACGGTGCACCAAATATCAGGGCTGCCAAACCTGGCAGAACGATCAGCAAAGCGATAATCGAGATCAGCAGCGGAAAGCCTCTTCCGGTCCTGTCACGCCGAACCTTTACCCAGCGCGCCAGGGCAATACTGGCCACAACAGCTAGCGCAATCGCCACCAGGAACGGTACGACACCTTCTGCCGACACGGGTGCTGGAACGTACAGTCCTCGGTTGTTCAAAAACAACGTGTCGAAGAAGCTGAGACTCTGTCGGGGTCCAGGCACCAGACGCAACACAGCGAAATACCAGAAGAATATCTGGAGCAGCGGCGGAATGTTGCGAAAGGTCTCGATATAGATCGCGGCGAGTTTACGTACCAGCCAGTTCGGCGAAAGACGAGCAATACCGATGATAAAGCCCAGCACAGTGGCCAGGATGATACCTAGGATGGATACCAGAAGCGTATTCGCCAGGCCGACCAGAAAGAGTCGTCCATAAGAATCCGATTCCTTGTAGTCGATCAGACTCTGGCTAACGCCAAAGCCTGCGCTATGCTCAAGAAAAGCAAAACCGGAGGTGATCCCCCGGTGTTCCAGGTTGGTTTGTGTGTTGTTGAATAAGTACCAGCCAAGTGCAGCGACCGCCACAATAGCCAGTATCTGAAACGCCCAGGCGCGGGCGCGCGGATCGTTGATCAACGACCCAGACGTGCCTATTGATTTAGACATGATGTTTTCCGAGATGCGATGAAACAAAACGCCGCGACCTGGCTATTAACCAGGCCGCGGCGATAGGCAAATCAGCGCACGGGAGGTGCGTACAGGATGCCGCCTTTGTTCCATTGAGCATTCAGGCCGCGCTTGATCTTGAGCGCGCTACCCATGCCGACGTTACGCTCGAAGACCTCGCCATAGTTACCAACCTGCTTGACGATCTGAACCGCCCAATCTTTGGGCAGCTTCAGGTCGTTACCAAAGTTGCCTTCGGCACCCAGCATACGAGCCACATCAGGATTCTTGGCGTTCTTGGCCATGTCTTCCACGTTGGCAGAGGTAATACCTAGTTCCTCAGCGCCGATCATGGCGAATAGCGACCATTTTGCAATGGCAAACCATTCATCATCACCTCGGCGTACAGCAGGACCGAGAGGCTCCTTGGAGATCACTTCCGGCAGAACCACGTAATCGTCCGGGTTCGCCAGCTTGATACGCTGGGCATAGAGTTGAGACTGATCGGACGTCAGTACGTCACAACGTCCGGCTTCGAGGGACTTGGCGCTTTCGTCAGAACGATCATAAGTGATCGGGGTGTACTTCATGCCATTGGCACGGAAGTAGTCAGATACGTTCAGTTCGGTCGTGGTACCCGCCTGAATGCAGATCGTTGCACCATCGAGCTCTTTAGCGCTGGAAACACCTAGCTTCTTATTGACCAAAAAACCAACGCCGTCGTAGTACGTTACGCCCGTGAAATTCATACCCATGCCAGCGTCCCGTGAACTGGTCCAGGTAGTATTACGGGAGAGAATATCGATTTCGCCAGACTGCAACGCCGTGAAACGCTCCTTGGCAGTCAATGGTGAATAGCGGACTTTCTCGGCGTCACCGAATACGGCAGCAGCCACTGCCCGGCATACATCAACATCAAGACCTGCATACTTGCCACCCGCCTCTGCATAGGAGAAGCCAGGCAGACCATCACTGATACCGCACTGCACGAAGCCCTTTTTCTTCACGGCATCCAAGGTCGCACCTGCATGGGCGAAGCCACTGACACCCAATACAGCCGCAGTGGTCAGAATCGCCAGGGTGGATTTCACCATTTTCATCGATAACCTCCAGTTGTTATAAAAGTCAGCATCCGGTCCCGCTTGCCCTTTAGGGCTTGTACGCAGCCATGAGAGCAACGTATACATCGCAAGAACCATCGAGGAATTGAGAGGTTCAACCCCCTTCGCTCTCGGCTCGCTGCTGGAAATATTTGTTTTTATTTGCTTGACCGAGTGGCCTTTAATACACCAGACAACATGACAACGTTGTGTTACCTGTCGGTGCATCAAAAAGCACACATTGCAGATACAGCAAAAGGCGGACCACTTATAGCGACATGGCAGAATCGAAGCGGCTTAGTAAACTTCACTGAGACTGCAAAAGAATTTATATAAATGCGACATCCTCTTAACGCACCATTTGTTACCGCTGCCGATCAGAACGCACTCTTATGGAGCACACATGCCTGAAATAACTCCGCTGATCATCGAATCCCCCCAACCCGCAGACTCATGCGTGATCTGGCTACACGGCCTGGGCGCAGACCGTTACGATTTTCAGCCGGTGGCCGAAATAGTGCAGCGCGTGCTCACGACGACCCGTTTTGTACTGCCTCAGGCCCCTTCACGCCCAGTCAGTATCAATGGCGGCTGGGCCATGCCGTCCTGGTACGACATCCTGGCCATGTCACCTGCACGCGCCATTGATCATTCACAACTGGATGAGTCGGCCCGCTATGTCGATGAGTTGATCACGCAGCAGATAGACATGGGCATTGATGCCCGACGCATTGTGCTAGCAGGTTTTTCACAAGGCGGAGCAGTCGTGTTTCATACTGCTTTCGCCATTGCCCACAAACCTCTGGGTGGCGTACTGGCTCTTTCGACCTATGCACCCGGCTTCCAGGAAACGCTTGCCCGTGAGGCTCAGCGAGACATTCCGGTGCTATGCATTCATGGCACGCTCGATGATGTTGTACCGCTGGGGTTGGGACGTGAAGCCTATGATTTTCTCGCCAAGGAGCAGGTGCCTGTTCAATGGCAGGACTACCCCATGGGCCATGAAGTAACACAGGAAGAAATCGCCCTGATCACTCAGTGGTTACAGGACCGTTTGGCTTGAGAGGGACGGCTTAACGGCTGTTGTCGTTGAGCCTTTGTACCAGTTCATATACAAAACAAGATAACGCTCACAGTACTGAACAACGGATGAAGAACTTTCTTTACTTATCTCAGTCAAGAAGTGATCTCTATACGTCCGCTTTCTGTAGTTTTGGAGCGACCATGCCTTCTGGCGCCGTTTTCACTCTTGTAATGCCATGCTGATGATGGCTATTCCTCAGTGGCAGGAAAACCTTCAGCATATACGCCATCTACGGTTGTTCCGGGATGTTGATCTGTCGCACCTTGAAAAATTGGCCCGCACGCTGACCAAGCGTGTTCTGAACCCAGGCGAGATGCTTCTGTCGCCCAGCGAACATAATCACTACCTTTATATGATTGTCCAGGGCCGCTTCAGGGTTCATCTGGAGTCGCTGGATAATCAACCTGTATCCGTTCTGAGTGAGGGCGACTGTGCAGGTGAGGTCAGCTTTCTCGACAATCACAAGCCAACGGCGTACGTGATCGCCGATGAAGTCTGCGAAGTCATAGGCCTGCACCGCAAGGATCTGTTCCAACTGATGGAGCATTCTCCTAAAACCACTCAGAACCTGCTTGAAATCCTGTGTGAGCGTGTCCGCCAGAACAATCGAATCATTCTGGATACCGAGCGCAACGCGAATGTCGACACGCTTACCGGCCTGTTTAATCGCAGGCGCCTTGAACAGCTCTATGAGCGCGAAAGTACCCGCTGCGCATTCAACCAGCAACCGCTTTGCCTGTTGATGCTCGATGTGGATCATTTCAAACGCTATAACGATACGTATGGTCATCTGGCAGGCGACTACGCACTTTGCATGGTAGCCAATACCCTACGCTCCCAGTTAAGGCCTAAGGACAGCATGTCGCGCTACGGTGGAGAAGAATTTGTCATTCTGCTTCCCGAGCTGGATAAGCCTGAAGCTCGAATGATTGGCGAGCGTTTGCGGGAAAGCCTTGCCAGTATCGCCGACTTTTACTCTCCTGCCGGCAAATTACCAGGCGTTACCATTTCAATCGGCTTGGCTGAAATGCATAAACAGGATACGCTCGAGACTCACATAGAGCGTGCAGATAAAGCGCTTTATGAAGCCAAGCGCAACGGAAGAAATTGCCTGTTTGGCTAAAACAGGCAACACTCCCCTCCCTCCTCTCGATCAAGCCTCATTTGCCAGGCCCGTAACTTGCTTTACACTCCTGGCTTAATTTCTATTCAAATTACGAGATAAACCGTGCTCAAGGCACTAAAAAAACTATTTGGCAAAGGAGATGCGCAAGCACCTCAGCCCACCCCTGAAAAGGTTGCGCCCCTTCAGCGCGACGAAACCCCGTCACAGCCTGAACAGGCACAACCCACGACTCAGGCGAAAGCCGAGCGTCAGCCCAGGCCACCGAAGAAAGAAAGCGGGAAACCTGCAGCGACCAGATCACCAAAGCCACGACGCGAGCGCAAGGCGCCTGTCAGCAACTGGACGCTTAATGACTTTGCAGTAGAGCCTCAGGAAGGCAAGGTCCGCTTCCACGACTTCAACCTTGCACCCAGCCTGATGCATGCCATCCATGACCTGGGTTTTCCTTATTGCACGCCCATCCAGGCACAAGTGCTGGGATTTACACTGAAAGGCCAAGATGCCATAGGTCGAGCTCAAACCGGGACAGGCAAGACAGCCGCGTTTTTGATTTCGACCATTACCCAGCTGCTTACCACCCCGCCGCCTGAAGAGCGCTACATGGGTGAGCCACGTGCACTTATTATTGCGCCGACTCGAGAGCTGGTTGTACAGATTGCCAAGGATGCAGAAAATCTGACCAAGTACACGGGCCTCAATGTGATGACCTTCGTAGGCGGAATGGATTTCGACAAACAGCTCAAGCAACTGGAGTCGCGCTTCTGCGATATCCTTGTCGCAACACCAGGGCGTTTGCTGGACTTCAACCAGCGTGGCGAGGTTCATCTGGACATGGTGGAGGTCTTGGTTCTGGACGAGGCGGATCGCATGCTCGACATGGGCTTTATCCCCCAGGTCCGCCAGATTATTCGCCAGACCCCCCACAAGAATGAACGTCAGACCTTGCTGTTCTCGGCCACCTTTACCGAGGACGTCATGAACCTTGCCAAGCAGTGGACAGTCGATCCAGCCATTGTGGAAATCGAGCCTGAAAACGTAGCCAGCGAGACCGTTGACCAACGCGTATACGCAGTGTCTTCAGATGACAAGTATCGTTTGCTATACAACCTCATCAGCCAGAACAACTGGGAACGCGTGATGGTTTTCGCCAACCGTAAGGATGAGGTACGTCGTATTGAGGAACGTCTGACTAAAGACGGCATCAGTGCAGCGCAGATGTCAGGCGATGTTCCGCAGCATAAACGGATCCGAACGCTGGAAGGCTTCCGCGAGGGCAAGATCCGTGTCCTGGTCGCTACAGATGTCGCGGGTCGTGGCATTCATATCGATGGCATTAGCCACGTTATCAATTTCACGCTACCGGAAGATCCAGATGACTATGTACACCGGATAGGACGTACAGGTCGTGCAGGTACCAGCGGAATATCAATCAGTTTTGCAGGCGAGGACGACGCATTTGCCCTACCGCCAATCGAGACATTGCTAGGCCGCAAAATCGCATGCGATATGCCTCCGGCAGAGTTACTCAAGCCAGTCCCACGCAAGCATTCCTGACGACTCGGGGGCGGAGTCGAACACTCTGCTCCCCCTTTGCGCGCCTCAAAAGCCAAAAGGTGCCAGCGGTCCCAACAAGTTCAACAACCAGACCTTAACGATACTTCCGCGTGTCGGTTTAAAGCCCACACAACAGAACGAAGGATCGCTGGTGCAATAGTAAACCTTGATCCTATCGTCTACTGCTACCTGCTCCGCCAAGGCTTTTAGACTGGAAGACGAATACCCCATTAGCGTATCCAGGAAGTTCAGGCTGTAGCGCTGCTCTTGGACCTGATAGCTGAATGTCAGCCGATAGAGTGGGGCCTTTTCCAGAGAAACGATATACCCGTCTGTCAATGCGCTGTCTGTCAGCTTCAGCCATTGCCACAGCTGACAAAGGCTTATGACAAGTACCAGCCCAAGAACGGCTCCCATCGCACACAGCCAAACCATACCTGCCCTCCGGTTTTACGCTGTCAGAGCATGGGCCTACTTCCAGCGCTGGGCAGCGCTGACATCGCTGCTCTTGCCTTCAACCCAGCGTGGGCCTTGGGGAGTGTCTTCCTTCTTCCAGAAAGGCGCCCTTGTTTTCAAATAGTCCATGATAAATGCACAGGCTTCGAACGCCGCCTGACGATGTGCGCTTGCCGTACCTACGAAAACGATGGGCTCACCAGGCTCCAGACGCCCTACCCGATGGATGATATCCACCTTGAGTAGCGGCCAACGAGAGTTTGCCTCATGAGCGATCTTCGCCAGCGACTTTTCAGTCATGCCAGGAAAATGCTCCAGATAAAGACCAGATATATCCAGTCCGTCATTGAAATCGCGTACATAGCCTATGAAGGTTACGACGGCACCTACGCCTACATTGGCCGCATGCATTGCGCTGGTTTCGACGCCAGGATCGAACGCCTCGGCCTGCACTCGTATGGTCATGTCTAACCTCCCGTTACAGTCGGGAAGAAAGCCACTTGATCACCGTCAACCAACGGCTCATCCAACATGCATAGCTCTTCGTTACGTGCGCACATCAGGTTTCGCTCGCTTAACACATCCGCCCACACCCCACCTCTGGAGACCAGGTGAGCACGAAGATCGTTTAGTTGAGTAAATTCATCCTGCCATTGGATGCGCTCGTGCTCGCATTGCAATGCTTCACGGTAACGCGCGAAATAATGCACTTCGATCATGCGTCGTGCTCCACTTTGAAATGGCCGCTCTTGCCACCCTTTTTTTCCAGCAGACGAACCGCTTCGATACTCATACCCCGATCCACAGCCTTACACATGTCATAGATCGTCAAGGCCGCCACGCTGGCAGCAGTCAAGGCTTCCATTTCCACACCCGTCTGGCCTGACAATTTGCACGTTGCCTGAATATGAACGCTATCGGGCTCGCAGGCAGTGAGTTCAACTTTCACGCCTGTCAGCAGAAGCGGATGACACAAGGGAATCAATTCATGGGTTTTCTTGGCCGCCTGAATACCGGCTATACGCGCCACCGCAAAGACGTCACCTTTCGGGTGGCCGCCCTGCTGAATCATTTGTAGTGTTTCAGGGAGCATGCGCACTTGTGCTTCAGCAACAGCCTCACGAAACGTTACCTGCTTGTCGGTAACGTCCACCATGTTGGCGCGGCCCTGGGAATCAAGATGGGTCAGCATGTTTGGCCTTCCGTTATACAGAGGCCCTTGATTCTACTATGGACGAACGGGATAAGCAGGAAACTGGCAATATCCTTTGCCGGTTTCCTGCCAGGAGGTCATTACATATGCGCTTCGGCGTACTCGGCCAGCACCGAGCGAGGCACGCCTTGCAACGTGATATGCACCCCGTGGGGGAAGCCCTTGAAACGCTCGCTCAGATACGTCAATCCTGAACTGGTTGCTGACAGATACGGCGTATCGATCTGCGCCAGGTTACCCAGACAGATGACTTTTGAGCCGGCACCGGCGCGGGTAATAATGGTTTTCATCTGATGCGGCGTAAGGTTTTGGCACTCATCAATAAGGATCAGACTCTGCTGGAAACTACGCCCACGAATGTAATTCAAGGATTTGAACTGAAGCGGCACCTTACTCAGGATGTAGTCGACGCTGCTATGAGGACTTTCATCATCCATATGCAGCGCTTCCAGGTTGTCGGTAATGGCGCCCAGCCATGGCTCCATCTTTTCCGCCTCGGTGCCGGGTAGGAAGCCGATATCCTCATCCAGTCCCTGAACGCTACGCGTCGCGATGATTCGACGATAACGCTTGGTAACCATGGTTTGCTCAATGGCTGCGGCCAGGGCAAGAATGGTTTTCCCCGACCCGGCGGCCCCGGTCAGGTTTACCAGGTGGATGTCAGGATCCAACAGAGCGAACAACGCTAGGCCCTGGTAGATGTCTCGAGGCCGAAGGCCCCAGGCCTCTTGATGCAGCAGAGGCTCCTGATGCATATCGAGAATGATGAGTTCATCATCTCGAACAGCCTTGACCCAACCAACGAACCCCTGCTCGTCGACAATGAAGTCATTGAGGTGCATTGGCGGCAAACTCTCGGACAGCTGTACCCGATGCCAGACGCGTCCTACATCCTGCCGTGAATCGACCTTGCTGACGCGATCCCAGAAAGAACCTTCAAGGGTGTGATAGCCACGCGACAACAGTGCAATATCATCTACCAGCTGATCGGTATGGTAATCCTCCGCATCAATCCCGCATCCCCGCGCCTTTAAACGCATGTTGATGTCTTTGGTTACCAGTACTACGCGCTCACCGGGATGGTGAGTACACAATTCAACCAGCTGATTGATGATGCGATTATCGTTGTGATTATCAGGCAGCCAGGTAACAGGGGCCGCCCGCTTGTTCATCAGAATGGAGAGATACCCTTTCGTCTCCCCTTTGCCGCGCGGTATGGGCACACCTTTTTCGACATCCTGAGGAGAGGCCTCAGCAAGAACGGTATCAATCAGCCGAATCGCCTGACGGCACTCGGCAGCCACGCTATGTTTCCCAGTCTTTAATTTATCGAGCTCCTCCAATACCGTCATCGGAATAGCAACGTGATGCTCTTCGAAATTTAGCAGTGCATTAGGATCGTGAATCAGTACGTTGGTGTCGAGCACATAGAGGGTGGGCTGGGTGGGGCGGGAGCGTCCATGATCATCCATACTCGTTCACCTCATCGAGAATCCCAACGGGACTCTTGTGGCCAGTCGACGGAGGCCGATACGGCGCTCCGCAGCGAAAGGTGCCACCACACCTCGGGGCTTCAGGACCAAGCCTGCAACTCAAGGGCAACCCCGTTCGTGCAGCGGACCTCTTGGTAATACCTTAATCTTTGAGCAGGCAAAACCCCTTTTTTCCAACTGGACACCATTTTTTTCTTATTGGCTAATACCGCTGGCAACGCTGTCGATCTGGTACTAAAGTTTTTGCCCGCTGTTTACAGAGCGTCCTACCTTCATATGCCATATAGCTTTTTCCAACTGGAGCTACGTTTTGTGCACGGCCTACAATGAGCCGTTAATCGAAAGGAGCTCCATACCATGCTGATGGTGATTTCACCCGCCAAAACCCTTGACTACGAAACACCGCCAGCCACTCGGCGCTATACACAGCCTGAATGCCTCGACGACGCTCAAGCGTTGATCAATCAGCTCGTTACGCTTTCGCCTGCCGATATCGCAAAACTCATGGGAGTTTCAGACAAGATCGCCGGCCTTAACGCTGCACGCTTTGCCAGCTGGTCTCCAGACTTTACGCCTGAAAACGCCAAACAGGCTCTACTGGCCTTCAAGGGTGACGTCTATACCGGCTTAGCGGCTGAGGATTTCGACGACGCTGACTTTGACTTTGCCCAGACACACTTGCGTATGCTGTCCGGCCTTTATGGCATCTTGCGTCCTCTGGACCTTATGCAGCCTTACCGGCTGGAGATGGGAACCAAGCTGGTCAACTCACGCGGCAAGGACCTTTACGCCTTCTGGGACACGCACATCACACAGCGATTAAATGATGCGTTGGAAAATCAGGGCGACGATATTCTCATCAACCTGGCCTCGAACGAATATTTCGGCTCCGTCAAACGTGCACAGCTCAAGGGCCGCGTTATCGATATCGAGTTTCGGGATCTTAAAGGCGGTCAATACAAGATCATCAGCTTCTATGCAAAGAAAGCCCGCGGACTCATGACGCGTTACATTATAAAAAATCGGTTACGAGATCTTGCTGATTTAAAGTCATTTGATGTTGAAGGGTATGTTTTTAGTGAACAATCTTCTACTCAGGAAAAATTGATCTTCCTGCGAGACAATATTGTTTAAATGAACAGATAATTTCTTCATATAAGCCTTCCCTATTAATCATGCTTAGTTTCGCCTGCCTGCTTTTGTTAAAGCAGATGAAAATTTTACAATGGAGATAGATCCAATGAGCGCACCCGACACCAGTTCTACACAAAGGCAACACCTACGCGTTCAGCTACCAGCCAGGATCCGGTATCAAGGCGCCCACCGTGAAGGCATGGAGCATCAATTGCTTGAGCTTTCCATAGGCGGATTTAGCTTTATCTCAAAATCGATTACCGCCCGTACTGGCGATAACCTCAAGGGCAAACTGCTTTTTTCAATCAACTCCCTTAGTCTTGCTATTGACGTAACATTTGAAATCAAATCAGTTGACCGGGATACAGGTCGGGTAGGTTGCGCCTTTTATAACCTCGCCCCCAGAGAACTTTCTGCGCTTCAATATCTGATTGAGGCTTATCGCTTTAATGATGACGTTACCGTCAGTCATATGATCGACTCGGCATTTGCCCAGAAACGGCTAAGCAGAGGAGCCGCCGGGCTTATAAAAGAAAGCGGAACAGTACCACTCATCGAAGGGCGGTTTGAATTCGATGAGTATCGCCTTGTTCTGCCAGGCTCGTCAGTCGACTTTTATCTATTCGATGAGCAACAGCCAAGGTCAGGGATCATTACCTCCTTAACGCTTGAGGCAGCTGGCGCCACTTACGTAGTCATTGCGACCATTGAGCCTGGAACACAAATTCCCGCGGCCTATACAGGTACCCCTGTAAAGATCTTCGCTGCCTCTCACGCCTAGCCGTACCTCCTCTCTTGCAGCTCTAAACAAGGGCTGCTTTTCTCCTTCGTGGCTTGACTCAGATCACAAAAAGAAAAGAAGCCACTTTTTTCGGTGAACGATTCACAGAAAAGAAGTCTCAGAGGAACTAGCGTTACTACAGTTGATTCCTGCCCTGGCATTTTGGAGTGCTTAGGCTTTAATGAACTTTTTTAAGAGCACTATGTCAATGAAGACCTTGATGGCACAAAGGAATCATTCGAGCCATCTTCCTAAATTATCATTCTAATCAGCGGTAACGATCATCGTTTGGGTGGAGCAATTCAATGCTTATTAGCCTGGGGATGATGTACTGCCTATAAGCTGTAATTAATTTGTAACTAAAAAAGCTAACTAATTAGCCTGGCTTTTATTTTTTATTTCATAACCCTGCTCAAGCAGGAACTAGAAGCACGGACGCTTCGTCCCGCCCGAAGGGACTGCGACCTACAACTCAGCAAGCGCTGAAGGAGAATGCCATGATTCCAGTGATTCTTTCCGGGGGAAGCGGTTCACGACTCTGGCCGCTATCTCGAAAAATGTATCCAAAGCAGTTCCTAGCTTTGGCAAGCGAAAAGACCCTATTCCAGGAAACCATATCAAGACTGGCCTGCGAAGAACGCATGCAGCAGCCCTTGATTGTTTGCAATATCGAGCACCGCTATATTGTTGAGGAGCAGCTCAAGGCTGTTAAGTGCCAGCCTCAGTCCTTGATCATGGAACCGTTTGGTCGCAATACGGCTCCTGCCGTAGCGATTGCTGCCATGAAGTTGTTGGCCGATGGCAAAGATGAACTGATGCTGGTTCTGCCAGCAGACCATGTCATCGAAGATATCGATGCGTTTAAAGCATCCTTGAATTCGGCCACCGAAGCCGCTGAAAAAGGCGAAATGGTGCTGTTCGGCATTCCTGCACTGCGCCCGGAAACCGGCTACGGCTATATCAAGGCAACCCACTCAGCCAACCTGCCTGAAGGGGTCAATCGCGTCGAGCGCTTCGTAGAGAAGCCAGACGCCATTCGCGCGACCCAATACGTAGAATCTGGGGATTACTACTGGAACAGCGGTATGTTCATCTTCCGCGCCAGCCGCTTCCTGGAAGAGCTGAAGCTGCACGATCCTGATATTTACGATACCTGCCTGCTTGCGCTTGAGCGCAGCCAGGTTGATGGCGATCACATCATTATCGACCGCAACTCGTTTGCCGTCTGCCCGGACAACTCCATTGACTATGCTGTCATGGAAAAGACCACTCGCGCTTGTGTAGTTCCAATGTCTGCCGGTTGGAACGATGTAGGCTCCTGGTCAGCCATCTGGGATGTGCATGACAAGGATAGCGATGGCAACGTTACCAAAGGTGACGTGGTTCTGCACGAAGCCCGTAACTGCCTCGTTCACAGCACCAACAAGCTGGTCTCCCTGATCGGTATCGAAGATGTCGTGGTTGTAGAGACCAAAGATGCGGTCATGATCGCACATAAGGATAAGGTCCAGGACGTCAAGAAGGTGGTCAACAAGCTCGAAGCGCAAGGCCGCCAAGAGGTCAAGAGCCATCTGGAAGTGTTCCGTCCTTGGGGCTCTTACGATTCCGTCGACATGGGTCAGCGCTTCCAGGTCAAGCGCATCACTGTCAAACCAGGCGCTCAGCTGTCTCTGCAGATGCACCACCACCGCGCCGAGCACTGGATCGTGGTCTCTGGCACAGCGCAGGTCACGTGCGATGACAAGACCTTCCTGCTGACCGAAAACCAGTCCACTTACTTGCCGATGACGTCTGTACATCGCTTGGCCAATCCTGGCAAGGTACCGCTGGAAATCATTGAAGTACAATCAGGTGGCTACCTGGGCGAAGATGATATCGTTCGCTACGAAGACGTTTACGGTCGCGTCGACGCACCACAGACCAAGAGCACTAACGCTGTAGCGCGTTAATCGCTCTGAGCTGAGCCAAGAGAAAAAATAAAAATAAGAGTCCTCTTGTCTCCAGATTCAACAACACCGGCCCAGCGCCGGTGTTGTGCTTTCTAGGCCGAAGTGATCTCAATCGCTAAAGCAGGTACCCTGGCTCCTTTCAGCTTTTGCAACCTTATCAGGACGTTATTTTCCATGACGCCATCCACGCCCCTTCCTCACCTTGTCTCCCATTCTGATCTGGATGCTGTATGCGATCAGTACGATGGATTTATTCTCGACCTATGGGGGGTACTGATTGACGGCTACGACGCCTTTCCCGGTGCGCAGAACTGGCTGGCACGGCGTGCAACCGAAGGCAAACCTGTCTGGTTCCTGAGCAACGCATCCCGTGATGCCGCTTCCATGACGGATCACTTGGTTGAACTGGGTATCGCTCGAGAGCAATTTGCCGGTATAACGACCTCAGGGCAGCTGGCCATCGACGCCATTAGCCAGGAACCAGCACTGGCACAGGGGGGTATCTATCTGACCGGACCTGGCGAAGGTCAGACTGGCTGGCCCGAGCACATACGCAGCCGATTCGTAACCGACATCCAACAGGCATCCCTCATCCTAGGTGTAGGGAGCTTCCCTCAGGATGAGCTGGCGCTTCGTCAGGCCCCGCTTAAGGACTTCACACATTTACCGTTTCTCTGCGCCAACCCTGATCGCACAGTAGTCTCTGGCGGCCTACCCTACTACGCCGCCGGTAAGCTGGCCGACTACTTCGCTTCGCTGGGCGGAAGTGTGCGCTGGTACGGAAAGCCTGATCCCTATGCGTTTCTTTGTGCTCAACGAGAACTGGCAACCTTGGGCGCCACCAGGCTGCTGTTTGTGGGTGACTCACTGGTCACCGACGTACCGGGTGCAGTTTCGGCCAACATTGATTGCTTATGGCTGGCGTCAACTGGAATCCACCGCGAGGCATTGGGTGCGGAGTTCAATGAGCAACCGGAGCAAGAGCAACTTGAGCGCTTCCTGATGGATTATTCGATACGCCCTCAATATGTCGCTGCTGGTCTAGTCTAAAGAGACTAAACCCTAACGGAGATCCGTTGCCCGTGAGAAAGAATGTCGTTATCTATAATCGTCTTCCCGCTCCACTGGTTCAACAGTTGAGCGAAGCCTTTAACGTTACCGTCATTGATACTCAGGGCAATGTCGATGAGCAGTTCCAGCATGCCCTCCTTCACGCACACGGCCTGATTGGTGCCAGCAAGACACTAGGCCGCCATGAGTTGCAACATGCAGAAAACCTGGAAGTAATTTCCAGCGTTTCGGTTGGATATGACAGCTATGACGTGCCCTACCTGTCCGAGCAGGGCATTCTACTGACCAACACCCCCGATGTACTGACCCAGACCACAGCAGACCTTGGATTTGCTCTGCTGATGAGTACCGCTCGCCGCCTGCCTGAGCTGGATGCCTACACCAAGGCAGGGCAATGGACAAAAGGCGTAACGGAAGAGCATTTCGGTACGGACGTTTATCGAAAGACGCTGGGAATCGTAGGTATGGGTCGCATAGGTGCAGCCATTGCAAAGCGCGGCCACTTCGGCTTCGACATGCGGATTCTTTATCATGCAGGCAGCCGCAAGCCCGAGCTGGAGAAAGAATTCAAGGCAGAGTATCGAGACCTTGAATCTCTGCTTCATGAATCCGATTTTGTTTGCCTAGTAGTCCCTCTGACAGAGTCCACTCGCCAGATGATCGGCGCACGTGAACTAAGGCTCATGAAGCCCAGCGGTATTCTGATCAATATTGCGCGCGGGCCAGTGGTTGATGAAGCGGCTCTAATCGAGGCGCTTTCCAACCAGCAAATTCGTGGCGCAGGCCTGGATGTTTTTGAGCAGGAACCGCTTTCATCATCGCCCCTGTTCTCGCTGAAGAATGTCGTCACCTTACCGCATATCGGTTCAGCGACTCACGAGACACGGTATGCCATGGCAGAGCGCGCCGTCTCTAATCTGACAGCCGCCTTAAGCGGCAATCGGCCACAGGATTTGGTTAATCCTGAAGTATGGAAGGGTTAAATCAAGCCAATCTTAAACCAGCGCTTAACAGCAGACTCTTTAGATAAGCCATGCTGTCGTAATTAAGTCATATCTATTTGAGCAACCTGAGCGACTTCAGTACGGGGACGCTTTCGGTCTGTGGCACAATTACCCGTTTGTGCTTCGTGTTACAGGCTTCATATGCGTCTACGTTTCGACCATCTGCACTGGCAAGACTGGAAAGGCTCCTTTACTGAGCGCAACTATGAGCGTGGCCGGCGCTATGCTCAAGAAGGTTACGCCACGGTCCGGTCAGCCGCCGATGGGCTGGTCTATGCCATATGCAGCAGTCCTTCAGGATTGGATTACCGCCAATCCATCACGCTCAAGCCTGGTCCAAGAGGTTGGTTTGTTGATGGCCGATGCACATGTGGTGCTGGCAGAAACTGCAAGCATACTGCTGCCGTTCTGTTCGAGCTGGAGCGCCTTCAGCGGGCCGGCAGCCCTCCTCCACGCCGCGAAGCAGCCGAGACAGCCATCAATCTGGTCAAGCCGCCCAAGCCATTGTTGGTATTGGGTAGCCACACACAGGTTGACTATGATCGGCAAACCGCACGCATGCGCCCCGTCACCCGCCACAGGGCTGCCCTGGCGTTTCTTTACGACGGCAAAAAAGTGTTCGGCAAGCCTGTACCGGGTCGTAGTAGCGCGGCAACGCTGCCAACACGCCACAGTGAAGCCGAGCAGCGCCTACGACAAGTCTTACAGGATGCAGGCCTCCGAGTAGCGACACGGCGAAGCGCAGCCTTGCCCGAAGATGCGGGCGAGATGTTTGAAATGCCTGATGACTCCAGTTGGCTGCGCTTTATCGAAGTCACACTTCCGCAGCTGCGTGAAGCGGGCTGGCAGATAGATATGCGTCCAGAATTCGCCTTTGAGCTGACCGAGGTGGAGAATTGGTACGGCGAAATTGAGGAGGCGCCTGATCATGAATGGTTTGATCTGGAGCTCGGCATCGTCGTACAAGGGCGGCGCGTCAGTCTGCTGCCTATCCTGATCGATCTTATCCGGCGGGATCCCCAATTATTCGAACCGGGAGCACTGGCCAGACGCTCTGACGATGAGCGCCTGCTGCTCCGCGTGGAAAGCCCTGCTGCACGCAAGCAAGGACGCCCCGCACGTATCGCCCTGTCTCTAGGTAGACTAAAGCCCTTGCTTGCCGCACTCATGGAACTGCATGGGCATTCGTTACCTGCTAATACCAAGCAGATACGTTTGTCTCATCTGGACGCCGTACGGCTGGCTGAACTTGAAGAAAATATCCCACTGACATGGCAGGGTGGTGAGCAGCTCAGAAACTTCGCCCATCGACTACGCCATTATTCAGCTTCGCCCCTGCACGTCCCGGAAAGCCTGCGTGCCGAGTTAAGACCGTATCAGCGCGATGGCCTGGCTTGGTTGCAGGCACTTCGCGAGCTGGATGTGGGCGGGATCCTGGCCGATGACATGGGTCTTGGTAAGACCTTGCAAACCCTGGCTCATATCCTGGTCGAGAAAACGGCTGGCCGGTTGACCAGCCCTGCCATGATCGTCATGCCTACCAGCCTAATACCCAACTGGCAGGACGAAGCAGCCAAGTTCACACCTGAGCTGAAAGTACTGGCCCTCCACGGTACTCAACGGCGTAACCTGTTCGAGCGGATACCTGAGCACGATATCATCCTGACTACCTACGCCCTGCTACCGCGCGATGCCGAGCAGTTGGCCAGCTTCTCCTTTCATCTTCTGGTATTGGATGAAGCACAATCCATTAAGAATGCGGCAACCAAAGCAGCGCAAGCGGCGCGGGGACTCAATACGCGACACCGTCTATGCCTGACGGGCACCCCGCTGGAAAATCATCTGGGTGAGCTTTGGTCTCAGTTCCACTTCCTGATGCCAGGCTGGTTAGGCGATATAAAAGACTTCAAGCGCGACTACCGAACACCGATCGAGAAAAATGGCGATACCCAACGCCTCGCCCAATTAAAGGGACGAGTAAAGCCTTTCATTCTGCGTCGTACCAAACAGCGAGTAGCCAGCGAGCTGCCACCCAAGACAGAAATTGTCCAGTTGGTCGAGCTGACTCAGCCACAGCGCGATCTTTATGAAACGGTACGTGTTGCACTTGATGAGAAGGTCCGTAGCGAAATCTCCAAGAAAGGCTTGGCCAGAAGCCAAATTATCGTTCTTGATGCACTGCTGAAACTCCGCCAGGTCTGCTGCGATATCCGACTAGTCAACGGCAACGAAACATCCGCCAAGTCGTCTGGAAAGCTACTCGGCTTGCTGGAACTGCTCGAAGGCCTATTGGCCAATGGCAGTCGTGTCCTGCTGTTCTCGCAGTTCACTTCCATGCTGGCGCTGATCCAGCAGGCGCTGGATGAAAGACGGATCGACTATGTCACCCTTACCGGTGAAACCCAGGATCGCCGTACGCCTGTCGAACAGTTTCAGTCCGGTGAGGCCCCGGTTTTCCTGTTGAGCCTTAAAGCAGGCGGTACGGGACTCAACCTGACTGCGGCCGACACGGTGATTCACTTCGACCCCTGGTGGAACCCGGCGGCGGAGAGCCAGGCCACAGATCGTGCCTATCGCATAGGGCAAGATAAGCCGGTTTTTGTGTACAAGCTCATTGCAAGAGGCACCCTGGAAGAGAAAATCCAGCAATTGCAGTATGAGAAATCCCGTATTGCCGCAGGGATTCTTGAGGAGAACACAGCCGACTGGCGAATGTCGGAAGCGGATATCGAAGCGCTTTTCACCCCATTGGGTAAATAGACTTTCCTCCTTGGCCGTTCTGCTTGTCTGAGCAGAGCGGTGCATCACTCGAGAAGCGGTCTAAACTTGTCAAACATAATAAAGTCCATATCCCTTATGATCTGGATGCTGTTTGCCTGCGCTTACACTACTTTGGCATGGGGTTTGGGAGATTGCGATGGAGTTACCGCGCCAAGCCTGCCTGGATGCGCTCAACCGTGAGCCACCTGCTATATTTGAGGCAGCACTCTGGATAGCTGCCGAACATGACCTGACCTTTCAGCCTGAAATGGCTCAGCATCTTCTGACGGATCTCATTCCTTCTGTCGAGGCAGCTATTGATCATCAAGGCTCGTCCGCCGAGCGCGCGCAGCAGCTCGTACGCCGGATGATCGAGCTGGGTTTTCACGCCGATGACTGGCCGCTGAAGCCTCAGGCAGCGTTGCTGCACAAGGTGCTGGCTCGTCGAAGGGGACAGCCACTTTCCTTATCACTGATCGCGATGGAGCTGGCCCGCAGACTGGACATTCCTCTGGTTGGCGTCAACTTTCCAGGCCATTTCCTGCTACGTGTCCCTGAGGCGGATCACCTGCTTGACCCTACCAGTGGAAGACGACTTTATTCCAAGGATTGCCGCGGACTGCTCGCCTATCAGTTTGGTCCACATGCCCAGCTGCAAGCGCAGCACCTACGCACTGCTCAGCCTCGCGAACTGCTCCAGAGACTGTCTCGAAATCTTCGTCAGTTGCATGAATTTGATAACCAACTATTGGCAGCCCTGAAAGATGCGCAGCGGGTACTGGAAGTAGGGCCGCCCAGCGTCTCGGATCATCTGGCTCGTGCAGAACTGTATAGCCGGCTGGACTGCCCTCAGGCCCAGCGTTATGACCTTGAGCATGCCCTATTGTTAAGCGATGACCCAGCCGAGCAACTGCACCTAAGCCATCGCCTGGCCGCGCTGAGTGATAGTCGCCGCCGTCTTCACTGATAGGCATGGAAATATGCCTTAACAGCCAGAACCTTCTGTCTCCAGCCAGGCGGATATCAAGTCCTGCCAAGCACAGCCGATAGCCAAGCAACCTCCTTTACGCTGTACTTAGCAGGACCTAAGCAATGACCCTTCGTAACTTGAATATCGCACCTCGTGCTTTCCTGGGGTTTGCGTTCATAGCTGTACTCACTTTGTTCCTGGGCGTTTTCTCGCTCTATCAGATGCGTGATATCCGCCAGAACAGTATTAACTTTGAACAGAATGTGCTCCCCAGCATAACCAGCCTGGATGAAATTACATCGCTAACCCTGCGCCTGCGCGTGCTCTCCTATCGTTTGCTTATCAACCGCGAACCGGAGAATCTGCAAAAGACGTTGGCATTGTTTGATCAGCGGATCAGTCAGGTTGAAGCTGCGCGGACACGCTATGAGAAGCTGATTGCATCGGAGGCGGAGCGCGGCTTTTATAACGATTTCCAAAAGTTGTGGGGTGATTATCTTCAGCTGAAGAACCGCATGATGCAGCTCTCTTCAGCAAATCAACTTGATGAGCTTAAGGCTGTACTTAACGATGAGCTTCTGAAGAACTCTGACGCAATCAATGCGGTGTTAGGCAAACTTGTCGATATCAATGCAGACTCAACGACAAAGTCTAATCAGAGTGCTGCCCAGAGCTATTCCACCTCTGTTGCCACCGCTATTACTTTGTTGGTCATCGTTGCATTACTGACCGTACTCCTGGCCTGGCTGCTGACGCGCAGCATCGTGCAGCCGGTTGATCAGGCCCTGCGTGCGGCTGAAGAAATTGCCAGCGGTGACCTGACCAAGCACATTCAGGTTACCGGCAAGGATGAGCCCGCTCGTCTCTTGATGGCCATGCGTACCATGCAGGAAAAACTGCGTCATACGTTAGAGCGCATCTCAGGCTCCTCGAGCCAGTTGGCTGCCGCCTCTGAAGAGCTCAGCAGCATCACTGACGAGAGTGCACGTGGCCTGAATCGCCAGAATGACGAAATCCAGATGGCTGCAACGGCCGTAACGGAAATGAGCTCGGCAGTAGAAGAAGTGGCCCGCAATGCCATGACAACGTCCGAAGCCTCCAAGCACTCTGCCAGTGCGGCTCAGGAGGGTCAGGGTCGCGTACTGGAGACCGTTTCGTCCATTGAGCACATGACCTCGGAGGTTCAGACGACCGCATGTCTGGTCGGTGAACTTGCCAGTCAATCACGCGATATTGGCAAGGTGCTTGATGTGATTCGTGGCCTGGCTGACCAGACCAACCTGCTGGCACTCAACGCCGCTATTGAAGCGGCCCGTGCGGGAGAGGCAGGTCGCGGCTTCGCTGTCGTCGCCGATGAGGTGCGGGCCTTGGCGCATCGTACCCAGGAGTCGACTCGTGAAATTGAGCAGATGATCATGAGTATCCAAAACGGCACTGAGCAGGCCGTGAACTCAATGGAGTCCAGCACGACCCGAGCAGGTTCTACGCTGGAAGTGGCTCGTCGTGCCGGCGAAGCGCTGGAAGAAATTACCCGCGCCATCAGCGAGATCAATGAGCGCAACCTAGTCATTGCCAGCGCAGCCGAAGAACAGGCCCAGGTAGCTCGCGAAGTAGACCGCAATCTGGTCAATATTCGGGATCTGTCAGTCCAGAGCTCGGAAGGTGCTCGTGATACCACGGCAGCCAGCCAAGAGCTGTCGCGCCTGGCTGTTGAGCTGAATACCTTGGTATCTCATTTCAAGGTTTAAGGATGAACGTGGTGCAAGGATGCACCCCCTCCATCAAAGCACCCAGATCAGCAGTTGGGCGCCCAGCAGATTGAACAAGCCGGTCAATACCATCGTCAGTCCGGCCACTGTCCCCTCCTCAATGCCTACTTCGTAAGCGCGGCTTGTACCGGCACCATGGGCACCTACGCCAAACATCGCACCTCGCGCCAGAGCAGAGCGCAACGGAAGAAAGCGCAGAAGAAGGCTACCCACCACAGCGCCAAAAACACCTGTGACCAGTACGAAAGCAGCGGTCAATTCAGGTACACCCCCCAGGTTCTTGGACATAGGCATGGCAAACGGTGTCGTAATCGAGCGTGGCAGCAGGGATAACGTGACAGGCGCTTCCAAAGCCAGCAAATGGGCCAATGCCCAAGAGCTGAAGATTGACACAAAGCTGCCTACTACAATGCCGGCCATAAGTGCTCGCCAATAACGGACCAGAAGTCGACGCTGCTGCCAGATCGGTACGGCAAACGCGACGGTAGCCGGCCCAAGCAGGCCGATCAGCCAACCGGTGTAGTGGGAATACTGCGCATAGCTCGTGCCTGTCGGAATGGCAATCAGGTAAAGAATAGTCGGCACAAAGACAATAGGGGCCAGCACATACCACTTGATGCGCTTGTAAATCATCCGGCTCAGGATATACCCACCCAACGTCAGAAGCAGCCAGAACACGCCAGTCCAATCAAGCATCCTGGCGGCTCCTGCGACGAAACATCCATTCCACCGTCAAAGCGGTACTGATCATGACCAGAAGCGTGCTGAAGCACACCGCCATAAGAATACGGATGCCCTCTTCCCGGACAAGAGGCCCATAATCAAGCAGACTCATCAGCGCTGGGATGAAAAACAGCAGCATCTCACCGACCAGCACACGGGCACCGCTTTCAAGCCACTCTGGTTTTATCACTCGCAGCGCAAGAGATAGCAGAAGGATCGCCAGACCTAGAACACCTGCTGGGATAGGCAAACCGAAATACTGCCCAAGCCATCCGCCTAGCCACCAGATACCTAACAATACAGCCAACTCAACCAGCGTCCGCATGTAACGGGGAACCATAAGACATCCATTACGTTTAACTGGCTTCAAGGATACGCCCGGCCTTACTATCCCAGAAGCGAATTATTAGAATCAGAGCCATTCCAAAATGGAATTCAAACAACTCCGCATGTTTGTCGAGGTTGTACGCCAGGGCGGCTTTACTGCCAGTACACGCGTGCTTCACGCGACTCAATCGACCGTCAGCAAGCAGATTGCCCATCTGGAGCAAAGTCTGGGGTTGCGTCTGCTGGATCGGACAGGCCCCGCCCTACAATTGACCGATGCAGGACATGTTGTGCTCAAACATGCTGAGCACATATTGCGCCAACACCGCGAAATGCTGACGGAGCTGGATGATCTAGCCCGCCTGGGTCAAGGACAACTGCGCGTTGGGCTGCCCATTCTGGGTGCAGAAACATTGTTTGCAGCCCCCTTTTCCCTCTACCGTAAGCGCTATCCGCAAATTACGGTTCACTTGGTGGAAGGTGGCAGCAAGCTCATGGAGGAGTTGGTCATCAAGGGTGATATAGAGATTGGTGGCTGTCTTACCCCTAATGATCCTTTTTTTGATTATCAACCTTTTTGCAATGAGCCTTTGGATGCCGTGCTGTCATGTATTCATCCATTGGCCAATAGGCCCCGATTGGCGTTAGCGGAGCTGGCCGCTACGCCCTTCTTGCTATATCAGCAGAGCTATACCTTGAACGATCGACTGTTACAGGCGTGCCGCGAAGCGGGCTTTACGCCCCAAGAAGGTGGCAGAAGTGGACAGGCGGACTTTCTAATAGCATTGGCAGCAGCAGGACAAGGCGTTGTTCTCCTACCCCGAATCGTGGCCCAAAAGCTGATACGTCCCGATGTCGTACGCATTCCTCTGACCCAACCTGACCTCCGGTGGGACGCCTCCTTTATCTGGCGGCGTGGTGCATACCTTTCCCGGGCGGCAAGAGCCTGGCTCGATCTCATGCAGGAAGTCAGCCTGGAGCAATTCGGCAAACTGGATACTTGAGTCTGAATATCTTGAATTAAAGTCTGCCATGACAACATAGTCATCAAGCCATAAGCGCCTGATGACCTAGCAGACTACCGTTCCCCTCAGCGGATCAAGGCTGTTATCAGACGATCCAGCCACGGCTCCGCGTCTGTTTCGGGAGTAACGGTTTCACTGGCATCGAGCTTTAATATAGGCAGCACTTCCTGCAGTCCAAGCTCGGCAAACAGCTCCTGCATTTGCATGCCACCACCACAGTAAGTATCGCCGTAGCTGGCGTCCCCCAAACCGATCACGGCTGCGGGCCTGCCACGCCAATCCGGAAGCGTATCGCGCAGCGCATAGTAAAGCGGCTGTACGTTGTCCGGCAGCTCTCCCATTCCGGTTGTCGATGTCACGGCAAGAAACGCATCGGCATCGAAAGCCAGCAAATCGTCCAGTCCTCCACGCAAATTGAGCCAGACCTCATGCCCACCTGCCTCCAGAATCTGCTTGGCGTGCCTGGCGACCTCCTCAGCCGTGCCGTAAACAGAGCCACATAAAATGGCGACCTTCATGACACCTCCTTAATCACTGGTATGCCTAACCTTACCATGCTGCCCTTTGGTTCACACACAGCGCTTCTTGCACTGACATGACGCCTACTACTTATGTCTAGCCAGCGCTCATCGGCATTTAACGCAAATGGAATGAACCTTGTATATGCTTGCACAGCCTGATACTCAGGCGATCGAAGCACTCCAAAACGAGTCGCTTCCTGTTCTCGACCGCAGTGCCTACCCGGCGCTGTGTGATCAGACCGTCCTATCCGGATAGTTGCATGTGGAGAGTTCTATGATGCATCCCGTCACCCTGATGGTGGCTCGCCGTGTCGCCGATGGCTGTTACGATAATTTTCTCGAATGGCTCCGCGAAGGTGAGCGCTTGGCGACCTGCTATGAAGGCTATCTTGGATCGGGCGTCCTCTCCCCGCCGCCAGGCGATAATGAAGTCCAGATCGTGTTTCGTTTTTCTAATGAGCAGACATTAGGTGCCTGGGAACATTCCTCGACGCGTCAGCACTGGCTTGAGCGGGGCAAGGATCTCTTCGAGCAGCCGCAGGAGCTTCGTGCACAGGGCCTTGATACCTGGTTTGGCGATGCCCGCCGCACACCCCCTCGCTGGAAGCAAAGCATTGCTGTCTGGCTTGCGTTCTTTCCTGTATCGCTGCTATTCAATGCCTTGTTAGGCGACAGGTTGGCTGGGTTGCCACTGGTACCCAGAATATTGCTCAGCACCCTGATCCTGACCCCTATCATGGTGTGCTTCTTTATCCCATGGGTAACTCGCCTGCTTTCCGGCTGGCTCAATAGTGATGCCTCGCAGGCTCGCCGGAGAACACTCCGGCCTGCTACGACCCGTCATTCATGATGTCACGATGGTGAAGGGTTTGCGATAATCGAAAGCTGTCTGCAGAGTATCGAAGCTCTAGCAGACAGCCCTTTCGTCTGTCGGAGCCCCATCCCATGCATCACACGTTTGCTGCCCCGCTGATTATCACGGGCGCCAATAAACGAGTCGGCCTTGCCTTGACCAAGACGTTGAGCAGTCAGGGGTATGAGATCGTAGCCACGTACCGCAACGATCCTGGCGAGCTGGTGACGCTGGAAAATGTTTACCCTTTTCAGGTAGACCTGACCTCCGTTGAAGACAGGCAACAGTTTATCGACTATGTACTCACTTGCGCTAAAAGCCTGCGCGGTATCATTCATAATGCATCGCTTTGGCTGAACGACTCGCTTCATCATTTCCAGACCATGTATCAGGTACATCTCGAAGCGCCGTATCACCTGAACCTGGCTCTGGGGCCGCTCCTGCTTGCCAGTACGCGCGCCGATATCATCCACATTTGTGACGACAGTGCCTCCCGAGGCAGCAAGAATCACATCGCCTATGCAGCGACCAAGGCGGGGCTGAGTAACATGACCCTGTCGTTCGCTGAAAAGCTCGCACCGACTGTCAGAGTAAATACCATTGCTCCCGGTCTCCTCATTTTCAAAGAAGACAGCAGTGCTGATTATCAGGAGGCTACGCTGAAAAAGGCTCTACTTCCGTATGAGCCTGGAGCCGCGCCGATCATCGAGGCTGTGAGCTATCTGTTGCAGTCCACCTATACAACAGGCAGTACGGTTACGGCCAATGGTGGCCGCCACCTGCGTCATTCGAAGAATGCCTGATTGTCCCAGGCATTCATTTTTGGAGGAATCGACCCATGACCGAACAAGAGCGCATTGAGCTGGAGGCTGCGGCCTTTCGTACATTAGTAGAACATTTGCGCAAGCGTACCGACGTACAAAACATCGACCTGATGAACCTGTCAGGCTTTTGCCGGAACTGCCTATCGAAATGGTATAAGGCGGCGGCGGATGAAAAGGGCGTGGAACTGAGCATGGACGATGCACGTGAAGCCGTCTATGGAATGCCGTATGCCGAGTGGAAATCGCGTTACCAGAAGGAAGCCACACCTGAACAGGCTGCTGCTTTCAAGGAGAGTGCCAAGCCATGACTCCCCTCGAGACCTTTCGCGCTCGGCTTCGTAATGATGAGCATCTGTTTGCCGATACCCTGGCTTTCATTACAGATCACTATGATTACACGCCTCAAGCCTTTGTAAATGGTTCGGTAGAAAACGCAGCTGGCCAAAATGAAGGCTCCTGCAAAACCCTAGGCCTTGCGCTGCTGGAGGGCTTCGAGACACAGGAAGCCCTGTTGGCCTTTGGGGAGCATTACCGTAGCGTTATTGCGACTCCTGAAGGTGCTGATCACGCTAACATCCGCTCGCTGATCACCCATGGTCTGGCAGGCGTCCGCTTCGCCCAGCTGCCATTGGCAGCAAAACAGTCGGTTTGATCTGTCGCTTGCGCCTTGATCCGAACCGATCAAGGCGCAACAGTGTTGCTCATAACTTTTTCGCGCTCAGTGGCTAGATCCTACTTACCTAATTGAATCAAGCCGTGCCTTCAGCTCATGGGTCAGTAATAATAGGCAGCGACTGCTTTCTAAACCTGTGACTGCCAATGCGCCTATCTCGCTTTTACGTCGACCTTCCCCTTTCGCTCGGGCAACAGATCCTCCCTGAAGCACAGGCTCATTATATGGGGCGTGTATTACGTCTTACCTCGGGTACAGCCGTACAACTATTCGATGGGTCTGGCTATGAATACAAGGGAGTGCTAACCGAGATCGGGAAAAAGTCGGCGCACGTGGACATACAGGAGCGCTTTTCCGGAATGGAGGAATCAACGCTTCGTGTCCATTTAGGACAAGGTCTTTCCCGAGGGGAAAGAATGGATTGGGCTATACAAAAAGTGACAGAACTGGGCGCCGCCGAAATCACTCCTGTCATGACGGAGCGCTGCGAGGTGCGCCTGAAAGATGAGCGAGCCGACAAGCGTCTTCTACATTGGAAGCAGGTCGCTATTAGCGCCTGTGAGCAGTGCGGACGTTCAACCCTCCCTATCATCCATGCCCCCGTCACGCTAGCCGAGTGGCTTGGAAAGGTCGAGGCCGATTTGAAGCTTGTACTTCATCCCGTTGCGGAGCCGCTTACCAGCCACACACCACCCTCTAGTCTCGCCTTTCTGATAGGCCCAGAAGGTGGTCTTACTGATAACGAGGTGGCAGAGTCCCAGAAGGCCGGTTTTGTTTCTGCACGTCTGGGACCGCGTGTACTCAGGACTGAAACAGCGCCGGTTGTGGCGCTGGCTGTAGCACAGCAGCTCTGGGGAGACTTCTAGAAGGTTAGAAAGCCTGGTCTCAACCGGGCTTTCTGATTAAATCACTCCGATTTCAGCCAGCTTTTCTTCCAGCGCAATCAGATCGGGAATCTTCACTACACTACCCTGATGCTTCACAGCTGCCAGCTCCAGAGGATCCAGAGGAACATCAGCCGACTCAAGGTCAGGTGTAACTCTCATGGAACGTGGAATACCTTGCACGAGGATGGCCAGGAAACGCACATGAGCACGCCCTCCCAAGGCATTGATGATCGCGACCCGGGCTGACGTACTGTTACGGTCAAACTGCAACGGCGCTCCCGAGGCGGCTTCGAAGCTGAGCAGCGGGAGCCGAAGGTCTCGCCACGCTACCTGTCCCAAACACCAGTCAGGCTGATCGGCCAGCTTGGCAACCGGTCGATACGGTATCAGCTCAGCCACAGCAACGTTAGGCAGCAAAAGCGTGCGGTCCGTAAGGGAAAGCAGCAGTCCTGTCAGGTTTTCAGGTGTGCTTGTGAGTGCTGGTGTTTGGCTCATAGGAACTCCTTTCAATGAGCATGCTGCTTGGCTAGGCGGTTGACCAGTGCTTCGGCCAGCCCCCGCGGATCACTCGTGAACGAAGAGAATCCTGCCTCTCGAAGTGTCTCTGGCATACTGGCGCAACTACAACTGTCGGCGCTTTGAGTCCATATCTCCGCACCTCTTCGGCGCATATAGGCTGCTGAGCTGCTACCGTCATTACCCATGCCACTAAAAATGATCATGCCGCAACGCGAACCGAAATGTTGAGCCAGATTGAGCATCATCTGGTCGACCGAAGGCGTATAGGGCTCCGGCCATTTGCGGCTCAGGACATCCAGCTTGGAATCATTACGAAAGCTCAGCTCGTTCTGTGTTGGAACGACTATGACCTCACCACACTTGACCTCAAGTCCCGGCTGCGCAATTTGTACATGCCATTGACTGTGGCGACCTACCGCCATTGGAAGTGTCGCCTCGAAATTGGCATCGATATGCTGCGTATAAAGAAAGCCAATCGGGAGTCCGCCTGGCAAAGCGTCAAGAAAAGTCTTTACTGCATCCGGTCCGCCCAGCGATGCGGCCAACAGCCATACCTCTTTGGCAGACTCCCCCATCTGCAAGGGTGTTGAGGCCAGAGACGCTGGCAAACTCAGTCGCTCCGGACGCTCGGTATCAGCCAGAAGCGCCTGAAGGCTCGGACCAACTGCCTCGGTCGTATCACCCACCAAATGCTTCAGCTTGGTAATAAGACGGCGCTCCCAGCGCGGGAAAAGATCCGAGCTGAACTCAGGTGCCTGGCCTTCTCCAAAGAGGACAGGCGTAGAGGTATGTTCAAGCAGATCCTCCAGCACGTTGGAGTCTTCCGACTCAGCCAGATCCACCAGCCAAAGATCCGTCTCACAGGCTCGCAAGGCTTCCACATCAAGCCGCATCGGATCGCTGTTGAATACCACCTGATAGCCGTTGCCAGCCAATACCTGTTGCAACACATACCGTTGCAAAGAGGTATCAGCCAGAATGGCAACTCGAACTATTGCTTTCTCAGTCATTTACCTTGACCAACTGTTGGATGTGATTGAGAAGCTCATTTTCCTGGTACGGCTTGCCTAGGTAATGATTTACGCCAATAGTGAAAGCACGATCACGGTGCTTCTCGCCTGTGCGTGACGTAATCATGATGATAGGCAGGTCCTTGAGATGCTCATCGTGACGCACGAGTGAAGCCACCTCGAAGCCATCCATCCGCGGCATCTCGATATCAAGCAACAGGATATCGGGCTTGCGCTCCTGAAGTAGAGCAATCGCATCCACGCCATCCTTAGCGGTAATCACGTCCATCCCGCTCCGTTCAAGCAGACGGCTAGTCACCTTGCGAACCGTAACCGAGTCGTCAACCACCATAACCAGTGTCGGCCGCTCAACTTCGGTCTCCACGGCATAGTCGATCGCAATAGACAGGTCGGCCGGCGCGCCAACGGCACGAGCATAGCGGCTGCGAATCAAGGCCAGCAGGTCAAGAATCACGACTACTCGACCATCCCCTAGAATCGTAGCGCCAGAGATACCATGCACGCCGGTAAACTGTGGGCCCAGGCTCTTTACTACGATCTCTCGCGAACCGGCCAGGCTGTCGATCTGTATAGCCACGGCATGGTCATTCGAGCGCACCAAAATAACCGGCAAGGGAAGCGGCTGGTTGATCAGTTTAGGCCGTTGCCCATTTTCCAGCAGCTCACCCAAGTATTTCAGCTCATACGTCTGGCCTGCATACTCGAAGGAACGAGCACCGGCCTGATAGTAAGCTTCCAGCTCCGTCGCCGACACACGAACGATACCTTCGATTGTGTTCAGCGGAACTGCATACAGGTCCTCGCCAGAGTGCACCATCAGTGCCCGGTTAACCGACACCGTAAAGGGCAAACGGATCGAAAAGGTTGTTCCCTCTCCTGCAACCGAGTGAATGCCCATGGTTCCACCCAATTGTTTAACCTCGGAGTGGACCACGTCCATACCAACGCCGCGTCCGGAAATCTGAGTCACCTGTGCAGCGGTGGAGAAGCCCGACTCCAGGATGAACTGCATGACCTCCTGCTCGGAAAGCTCACTGCCCTCATCCATCAGCCCGCGCTCTATAGCTTTGCGACGTACCGCAGACAAATCGATACCACGGCCATCGTCAGAAAGCGTCAGCAGAATATCACCGCCCTCACGACTCAAGGAGAGGTGGATATTGCCCGTTTCGGGCTTGCCTGTTTCCTTACGTGCTTCACTGTTTTCGATACCATGGTCTACCGCGTTACGCAGCATGTGCTCGAGCGGAGCGACAATGCGCTCCAGCACATTGCGATCCATTTCGCCTTCGGGGTTGTTTACCTCAAACTCAACCTGCTTTCCCAGCTCACCCGCCACCTGCCGAACAACGCGGCGCAGGCGTGGAACCATACGGTCGAAAGGCACCATGCGCGTACGCATCAGGCCCTCCTGAAGTTCCGTGTTGACGCGAGCCTGCTGTAATAGCAGGGTCTCCGCATCACGGTTACGGGATGCCAGTGTGTTTTTCAGATCGAGCAAGTCAGACGCCGACTCGAACAAGGAGCGGGACAGCTGTTGCAGTTGCGAATATCGGTCCATTTCCAATGGATCGAACTCTTCATAGCCCGCACGCTCATGCTCATCCTGGTGACGGCTGAGGATCTGGGCCTGCGTTTCGGTATCCAGGCGACGTAACTGATCGCGGACCCGCTCAATGGTCGCTTCCATCTCACTGAGCGTGGCACCGATATCACTAACCTGCTGCTCGACACGACCTCGGAAAATGGAAGTCTCACCGGCCAGATTAACCAGGTTTTCGAGCAGGTCAGCCGGAACGCGTACCAATTCCTGAGGAGCTCGACGGTTACTGTCTTTGCGCGCCGCTTCCTGCGCCCGTTGTACGAAAGGCAGCACCTGAACCTGATCATTGGACTCTTGCGGTGCGGCGGCCATGACAGGGGCAAGCACCTCCAGAGGTTGCTCGGGCTCGCTCACTGGTTCAGGTTCAATCGCTACAGCCAATGCAGGCATGGGCGCTGCGGTGAAATGTTCACGCAGGTCCGCAATTCGTGCCCCTAGATCAGCCAAGCCGTCACGGGCCTTGCCTTTCAACTCAACAATACGGTCCGAGGCAACGGGCCCGTTCAATGGGCTGGCGTCCCCCAGCTCCTGTTCAAGCAAGTGGGCCTGGTCACCCAGTGCGAACTGGCCTGCGAGACGAGCACCACCTTTCAAGGTATGCAGGCAGCGCAGCAGATCATCAACGGCCTCATTCGAGCCTTCGACTTCCTCCCAACGATGGAGCGCCAACTCCATATTGGTGAGCAAGTCCTCAGCCTCCTCGATAAAGATCTCCAGAATTTCGTCTTCATCGGAGTCTTCTACTTGAGCAGACGGCAATGTAATGCTGACAGGCTGCTCCAACTGCTGATCCGTGCTGGTACGGAAAGCATGAATGGCCTCCACCAGACGCTGGCCAGACGGTACAGGTTGGCGATTACGGACACTTTCCAGCATCTCAAGCAACAGGTCGTGGCTTTGATGTAGAAGGCCAAACAAGTGCTCACTCGAACGGAGGCGTCCTGCACTTAATCCTTCGTATAGGAATTCAAGCTCATGGGCCAAATCGCTGACGGGTGTGATGTCAGCCATACGGGCACCGCCCTTGAGCGTATGCAGGTCACGCTGCAAGGCTTCCAGCTCAAAGCTGTTATGCGTATCCATCTGCCAACGTTGCAGAGAGCCTGCCGCGCTTTGAAGAATATCGAAACCTTCCTCAAGGAAAATATCGATCAGTTCCTCGTCAGCCTCGTCCAGAGGCTCGAAAGGTTGAACCTCTGACGTTGACGTGTCCTCGGAATACGCAGCGTCTTCATCCTGCTCGACCTGCTGCGTCCGCTGTATACCCTGCCGATAGGCCTGAATCGCATCGACCAGGTCATCAGGCTGACTAAGCGCTTGATGATTCTGCAACTGGTCAAGCTGCTGAGCCAAGCGGTCATGACAACGCTGGAGCAGCGGTTTCAAGTCGTCACTTGGTTGGTAACGACCGTCAACAAGCCCCTCGTATAACGTCTCAAGTTCATGGGCCAAAAGGCTGATGGGCTCGATATCAGCCATCCGCGCCCCGCCCTTGAGAGTATGTAGGTCGCGCTGCAGAATCCAGAGATTGTTATGGTTGGTCGGCTCCTTGAACCAACGCTCAAGTGCCTGCCCAGCGCTATCAAGCAGGTCGACCGCCTCTTCCAGGAAGATGGCCACCATCTCGCTGTCAAGCTCATCGTCAACTGGAATAGCAGGAGCCTGTGCAACGGGCTCGGCCGTACTGATCGCAGAGGACTCGACTACCGGATCGACATCATCAGCCGACACTGCCTCAGCCTCAGCCTCAGCCTCAGTCTCAGTCTCAGTCTCAGTCTCAGTCTCAGTCTCAGTCTCAGTCTCAGTCTCAGTCTCAGGAGCATCCAGTTCAGCAAGAAGCAATTGCAACGCATTGATGCGCTCACCCTGAGGTGTGGCTCTAAGCCCCACGGCCAGTTGGTTAAGCATGCTGACCAAGGCTTCCTGGGAAGCCAGCACCTCCTCGAAGAACACGTCGCGATGAGGAATATGCGCACTAATGCAGGATTGATAGACCTCGCAAAGAGCTGAACTCAACGCCTCCACGTCTGAAAGCCCCGCGTTAGCGGCCCGATCAGAGAAATGAGTGAACTCAGCGGACAGCGAGGCAGCATGATGAGCATCGTCACCCGTTGCTTGCCAGCCCTCTAGCAGCCCATCGGCCTTGAGCAGGATATCCATGCTCTCGATAAGAAAATCGGAGAGGCGTTGACGATTGTGATGCGTATTCGACTCTGCCGCATCGATCGAAGCGGTCTGCTCGGATCTTTGCTCCAGCAGATCCTGCAATCGAGCCAACAAGGCATCATTATCGATAAGCTGAATATCGATATGGTCGTCACTCAATTGTCTGAGGCCGTCCTCTATCGAATACGCTGCATCCGCCAGCACCTGCTGCTCTTCAGAGCCAAACGGTGTATGGCTTGCCTTGTATTCCTTAACAACACGCTCCAACAACGAAGCAAGGTCAGCAATCGCTGAAATACCTGCCATATGAGCGCTACCCTTGAGGGTATGCAAGGCACGCAACAGATTATCAGTAACCTGTTGAGGTACCTCAGGGTCCGCCTGTTCGAGGTATTCCGCAATTGTTGCAAGATGAGCCTCCGCCTCATTACGGAAGATATCCAGTAGCAACGGATCAACATTTTCACGCTCAGGCAGCTCTTCAAACACAGGCTCGCTTGTAACCTGTGCATCCAGCGACTTTTCGTCATCAGCTTCAAGGCTAAGCTCTGGCTCTGGCTCTGGCTCTGGCTCTGGCTCTGGCTCTGGCTCTGGCTCTGGCTCTGGCTCTGGCTCTGGCTCTGGCTCTGGCTCTG
>NZ_BDAE01000005.1 GCF_002091675.1 Pseudomonas luteola NBRC 103146
AGCAGGAAATAAAAACGATGGGCTATTCCCGACCTTAAAAGAGGCAGGTTGTACCAATGCCTGCCCTTAGATACTTAAAAAGTCCTGAAGCCTATAGGCTAAGAACCCTGCTCAATATCTTCGCTTGCTCCACCGTTGAAATGTAGGCCATGCTTTTTCAACTTGTCTGAAAGCGTTTTGCGTGGCAGCCCCAGCGCTTCCGCCATGCTGCGCAATGAGCCATGTGATTGGTTTAACTCCTGCACAAGTAGCGCCCGCTCGAATGACTCCACCTGCTCGCTCAGGTTGCCGGTCAAGCCTGACATTTCCATAACATGAGCGGACGGAGCTGCAGAGCTATGAGCATCATGGTTGTCCAAAGCGAGCTCTAGTCCCAATGCAAACCGTTCTGCTGCATTTTGTAGTTCCCGGACGTTTCCAGGCCAGCGGTGTCCCATAAGAGCAGCACGCTGTGAGCCATCCAGCTCCCGTAAGGGTAAATGATGCCGCGCTGCGGCTGCTTCGGTGAAGTGACGGAAGAGTGTCAGGATATCTTCGCTTCGCTCACGAAGGGGCGGGATCTTCAGACTGGCAACGTTTAAGCGGTAATAAAGGTCGGCTCGAAAGCGGCCTTGGTCTGCCGCTTGTCTCAGGTCTTCTTTGGTTGCAGCTATTACTCGAATATCTAATGGTATCTGCTGGTTGGAACCAACTCTTTCTACGACGCGCTCTTGAAGCAGCCGCAATAGCTTGACCTGAACATCCAGACTCATGCTTTCAATTTCATCCAGAAAGACAGTTCCGCCGTTAGCGTACTCGAACTTCCCGATGCGTCGTTTTTGGGCACCTGTGAATGCGCCTTGCTCATGGCCGAAAAGTTCACTCTCGACCACCGACTCGGCCAGTGCGCCAGCATTAATAGCGACAAAGGGCCCGCCTTTTCGTGTAGAAAGATCATGCAGTGCCCGGGCAACAACCTCTTTGCCTGCTCCTGTCTCTCCTAGAATGAGTACATCAGCATGAGTAGATGCCAGCGCGCCGATTTGGTCACGTAAGCGGCTCATGCTAGGTGCTTGGCCAATCAGCCGGGTCTGCAATTCCTTGCGTTCAGCCAGTGCCAGCCTAAGGCTGCGGTTCTCAAGGACAAGGCGACGAACTTCCAGTGCACGACGTACGCTATCAAGCAGAGCATCGTTCGCAAAAGGCTTCTCTAGAAAATCATAGGCGCCTGCCCGCATGGCCTGAACAGCCAATGGAACATCGCCGTGCCCCGTAATCAATACGACAGGCAGATCAGCGTCCTGGTTATGCAATTGCTCTAGGAGCTCAATACCGTCGATACCAGGCATGCGGATATCACTGACTACAACGCCTGGCCATTCACGTACAAGTTGCACGTCCAGCGTACGCGCATCTGCAAGCGCTATAACGTTAAGCCCTGCTAGGTCTAGTGTCTGACTTAAGGCCTGACGAAGGTGAGGGTCGTCGTCGATCAAAAGCACTTGGCTATTGGTATCGAAAGGCAGAGGAGACGTCATGAGTAATTTAAAACCTGATCATCATTAAGCATGAATGAAGTATTGTTGTCGTCATAAGTTTTGCATAAGCCGAGCGATCCGAGCGATCAACCACGCATTTCCTCTTGCGGTACTGATGCTACGCCAGGCTTGCCGTGTAATAAGAACAGGCGAACCTCGGCACCGCCTTCCATATGATTGGACAGGTGCAGGCGTCCGCCTAATGCGCGAAGTAATGTATCGCAGATCGCAAGACCCAGCCCAAGCCCCTGGGTAGTCGCCTTTGTTGTGAAAAACGGCTCATGTGCTCTAGCCAGTGCTTCAGCAGAAAAGCCTGGGCCATTGTCGCGGATAATCAGTGTCACGCCTTTCTCATCCTGACTGGCAATCAACCAAAGTCGACGAGGCGGCCCTTTTTCTATCAACGCATCCAGAGCATTAGTGAGCAGGTTGTTGATAATCTGGCGCAGCCGTGTTTCACCTGCTTGCACCCATAATGGAGCGTCAGGCAAATCCCTAATCAGCTCGACGTTCATGGCCCGCCGACGGGCTGCCAGTAATGCTAACGAGTCTTCCAGCGCTGCTTGTAGCGCAACGCTTTCTGGTGCTCTTCGTGCACCACGAGCATACGCCTTGAGGTGAGAGATGATATTGGCCATGCGCGTCGTCAATTCACCAATCAGCTTCAGATTGCCACGGGCGTCATCCACTCGACTATGATCCAACAAGACCGCTGCGTTTTCGGCATAGCTGCGAATGGCCGCCAGCGGCTGGTTCAGCTCATGGCTGATGCTGGCTGACATGGTGCCCAGAGCAGACAGCTTTCCCGCTTGTACGACCTCGTCCTGTGCTCGCATAAGTTCACGCTGGGCCTGCTCGCGATCATGTACCTCCTGTTGCAGGCGTTGGTTTAGCGTCTGCAAGTCCTGAGTACGCTCCTGTACGCTCAACTCCAGATCGCGCTTAGCGCGGGCATCCAATGCGATTCGCTCGAGATAGTGCCGACGCCTTAAGGTCATGACGGCCAACAGAAGCAGCAGGGCTAATAGTGTCGCCCCTCCGATGTATAGAACGCTACGTACCTGACGTTCAAGCAAATCACGGGGAGCCAGGATTCGTGCTGTCCAGCCAATTTCATCTAGAAAGCGCTGTTGGATTAGCCACTGGTTATCACTAATTTCCAAGGGTTCGAGTGAGCCCCTGGGGTAAGGCAGATTGCGTGCGATAACGTCACGTTGTTCATCATTCAACGGGCGGCTGGCTCGAAAGCGCCACTCATTGCGGGAGGTCAGGATCACTACACCAAAGCTGTCAGTGACCAGGAGTTGTTCAGGCGTTCGTCCCCAGAGCTTTTCAGGGCCATCCAGGTCTACTTTGACGACCACGACTCCGATGACGTTTCCACCATCATGTACGGGCGCTGCGAAATAGTAGCCTCGTTTACCGGATGTGGTTCCAAGTCCAAAGAAACGACCGGATTTGTTCTGCATTGCTTCCTGATAATACGGACGGAAAGAAAAATCACGCCCAACAAAGCTGTCCGGCTCATTCCAGTTCGATGTGGCTTGGCAGTATCCGTCGGCTCGCATCAGGTAAATCACGTCTGCCCCGGTACGCTGCCGAATCCGCTCCAGTAACTGATTAGCTGATCTTTGCGTATCTGCATCGACCGGATCATGCAGCGAGGCGCGAAGCGCGGGCATATCGCCCAGCAGATCCGGTAAGACTTCATAGCGCCGAAGCGTACCCAATAGGTTCGCTACGTAGAGATCCAGCGTTTGTCGGTTCTGCTCAGCCAATTGCTGGCTGTAGTATCTGTGAGCCGCGTAATGCAAGGGCCAAAGCAAGGGCGCAAGAAGAAGGGCCAATACAGCCAGGGTACGCCAACGAGGGCGGTTGGGAAGCATAAATATTGCTCACACTCACGGTGTAATAATGGCTCCTATTATGCGCTGGCCCATGGTGTCGATACAGGACTTCGCTGCCAGCCGAACGATCAGCAAATATAGAAGATAGGGAGAATGATTGATTATGACTTCAGTTATATCGTACGGCGCGCCCGCCGCGGAATAGCCGCGCCGCTCATGGATAATTCAGGTTAAGAACTGCCTGGCTTTATCCTTTCTGTCGCTGTAACCGTTCCAATCGCCGCCATTGTCCCTGATCCTTCACAAAAGTCACAACGCGATTATCCTTCTCGGTAATGGTTGCCTTGGTGTACTCAGGCAAGTCGACCTGAAAATCTCTGCCTTCCAGATAAACCCCACCACAATTGCTCGGGTCATTGCGAAAGTCTGCTGGCTGCGGTCGCAACTCATAAATACCCCGATGAAAGAGCAGGTTTGCATAGCCGCGAACGCTCATGTCAGTAGATAGCACTGCACATTTAACATTCAGCTCCTGCTCGACCAGCGATGCCAGCTGCTTGTTTTGCTCATCAATCTGGGGCCAGGTCGCGTAAGTGGTAATGTCCTTCTTATACGTCATGCAGCCTTGTATTGCTGCCAGGGTGATCAGACCTGCCAATACGGTTCTGCCTTTGGTCCTGAAGTAAAGCAAGGACAACCCAATCAGCAGTGCTGCCGGGAAGATGAACTTCAAACGGTCAAATGAAAACTGCGTGGCATGCTGAAGCATGATCAGGTTTTCCAGTAGCGGTACGCTGGCCGCGATGAGAACCACCAGCGTAATCGATAATGCTCTGTTTGACGTACTCTGGCTTTTCTTCAGCCAGATGAGTCCCGCCGCTGTTATCAGCATGGCTGCGATGAAATAGCCATATGAGAGCACATAGGCATGCAGCAGATCGGACAAGCTGCCGGCACCCGCGCTACGGGCCAGGAAGCGTCTGGCGAAGGCTTTGAGTGTGGGCAGCAAACCGGCAGCAAGGCTGTAATGCAGGATAGTGATAACGCCTGCCAGGATGGTGGCTATACAGATTTTCTTGGATAGCCACCGTGAGCCCTCGATTCTCAGGGTGTTTACCCAAAGAATGCAGAACAGCCCGAAATTGAAGAAGTATCCTGTCCATTCGGTTAATGCGCCGAAGAAGGCCAGCGCACAAAGCGCCCAGGCGTAGCGCTGACGACTCTGTATATCGGTCACTGAACAGTACTTGAACAAGACAAACAGCGAAGACAGCAGGATCAGCTGATAGAAGCTTTGTACCCAGTAGATAACGCCATGGGAAAGCAAAGCCTCACGGCTGAAAATACCAATTACGCAGCCCATGAGTGCGCCGGAGACTGCTGACCACGCGTTCAGACCATTGAAGCGAAGAACCTTGAACAAGAAGGTAAACAGCAGCAGCGTGATGACCGAGCCTAGGACAAAATTGAAAAAGGCCAAGCTTTCCAACGATATATTCTGGCCCGATACCTTCAGTGCAAAGTAGGGTGCCAGAAAGCCATAGGGCGTAAAACTGGTATAGACGTAATCACCTGTTCGTGTAGGAATGGTCGCGCCCCAGGCGATGTGCTTGTCCTTTTCTTCGCCTAGCGAAATGGTGGGTAGATACCAATGGTGCGTGACATCGGACTCGTTTAACGCATTCAGAGTAATCAGGACATGGTAACTCGCTTCCAGGTTCTGGGAGCCTGTTACCTTCTCAAAATCATGTAGCCTGAAAAAAAGAGAGATGGCCAATAAGATACAGACGGCCACTATTCCTAAATAGAAAGATTTTTGCTCCGAATACGTGGCCGTTTCCAACGAATAACCCAAACTCTTCATCTTTACCCCTTTGGCATAGCTGAAAGGTCTTCAAAAGCCGGGCGCAGATGAACAAGCGGAGATAGCCCGGCAGGTGGCAGGCATTCCATGCGTATGTCAGGACGGCAATATCAGCAGGCCATGAACGTCAGGCGGAAGACGCGTCTGGAGCGGGCGCTCCGATGGCTACGCACACTGCTGTAAATCAGAATTTCTCTGACGAAGTGGCGGGTCGATCCTAGAAACAGTGACCCTGGTACAGATGGCACTAAACAATACAGACGATTTCAGAGCGCCATCCCGAAGTCTAGAAAGTAGCGGAGGGGCGTCAAGTTATAGTCGAGGGTTGGGTATCTCTATGTTTTGGATATTTGAACTTGACCATAAAATAGCCAAACTTATGCATCAAATTTGGGAAATAGGGTAGAAACTACCGGAGCCTCTCATTTGCCTGATTTTTTCTTTTCGGCGGAGCGCTTGCTATAACGTTCGAACAGCCCATAGCGCCATTGCCGCACTGCCAGGACGGTCGTAGTGCCAAAACGCTGCGTTATGGGCAGTCCTGCCTCTTCCTCACACAGGTTGTTGAATTCTCGCCCCAAGCGCTGAAGCTTTTGTTGCCACTGTGCATTTCCTGTTCGTGATAACAGGCCGTTGAAGACCAGAAGTTGCTCCGACTCCCCTTCGAAGCGTGAATGAAAGAAGTCCTTGGCGACTTGCTCCTGAAAAAATTGCTGGATCGGACCGCCCGGACGCCAGCGAAAATTTCGGCTGATCAACAGCTTGATGCGATTGTTGGGCAGCAATTCGATAAGCTTCAAACGATCCAGCCGTACCAGTAATCGGGTGCATTCGGCGGCTGTCAGCTGATACTGCTCAATGATGTTGGTAAAGCTATAGCCGTTGATCACGCACACGGCTACAAGCAGAAGTAAGCCGTCGCTGGCAATCTCCTGTTCCTGAGCCTCGCTCAGTTCATCGGTTTGTCGCTGCTGCACGGACATGGCTTGCACGAGTTCGGTAATGTCCATGTCGATCACATTGCATACGAGTGACAAGCGCTGCAGGGTAAAGCTCTCCTCCGCAAACAGACGCTTGACCGAGGCTTCGCTCAGGTCAAGTGCCGCTGCCACATCGGCATACGTCTTACCGTGTGCTTTGAGCTGTTTTTTCAGGGTTTCGATCAGGGAAGAAACTTGGGCCATCTCGGCATCTCGAAAGGAAAAGGTAATGGCGACCAAAAGTATCGAAAACTAATACCTAAGACATCTGTTAACGCTACGTTTTGTATTTTAGTTGTGGATTTTGAAGGGCCCCGGCAGTCTGCCTGCACTTCCATCCCGCTCCAGAGGCTTGTTATGGACAAACTGCACCGACTATCGGGCGCCTGGCCTTATCTGATCGCGATCTTTCTGAACGCATTCGTCGATCTGGGCCATAAGATCATCATTCAGAATACCGTCTTCAAAATCTATGACGGCTCTACTCAGATTGTGCTGACGGCCTTGGTCAATGGGCTGATGCTTCTGCCTTTCATTCTCTTATTCAGCCCTTCCGGTTATGTGGCTGATACCTTTCGCAAGCTATCCGTCATGCGGCTATCAGCCTGGGCGGCTGTCGGGATTACCGGACTGATTACCTGGTCGTACTATGCCGGCTGGTTCTGGCTGGCGTTTGCCATGACGCTGCTGCTTGCTGTACAGGCCACTTTTTACTCACCAGCCAAGTACGGCTATATCAAGACCCTGTTTGGAAAGGCGCGGCTCGCTGAGGCCAATGGCCTGGTTCAGGCTGTTTCGATCGTAGCGATACTGGCTGGTACGTTTGTCTTTACCGCGCTTTTTGAAGGCAGCCTTTCTGCTGAGTCGAAAACAGCTGACGAGATGCTGCGGGATATCGCCCCGCTCGGATGGCTTCTGGTAATCAATAGCGTGATTGAGCTGGCGCTGTTGTACTGCTTGCCTGGCAAGGAAGTACCCGCCTCCAGCCGACCCTTTAACTGGCAGGATTACATCCATGGTCGTGCGGCTGTAGCAAACCTGCAAACGGTCAAGGCGCAATCGGTTATTCGCCTAGCCATTGTTGGGCTGGCAACATTCTGGTCGGTTGGGCAGGTCATGCTGGCAGCCTTTCCGTCCTACGCCAAGGACAGTCTGGGCGTCAGTAATACTCTGGTCGTCCAGGGCATCCTGGCCTGCAGCGGTATCGGCATTGCGCTGGGTTCGGCGTTGGCAAGCAGCCTGTCGCGCAATCGCATCGAGACTGGCCTTGTTCCGCTGGGGGCGTTGGGTATCGCCGTGGGGCTGGGCGGTTTGCTGCTGCTAGATTCACCGCTCTCTCATGCGCTCAACTTTGTTTTCATCGGTGTGATGGGCGGCCTGTTCATCGTGCCGCTCAACGCGCTGATTCAATTCCACGCGCCTGAAAAGGAATTGGGAACAGTACTTGCCGCTAGCAACTGGATACAGAACCTATCCATGCTAGGCTTTCTGATCCTGACGGCAGTTTTTGCACTGCTAGGCGTCGATAGTCGCTATCTGCTGGGCCTGATTGCTCTGGTTGCGTTGATAGGTGGCGCTTACACGGTAGGCAAGCTGCCGCAGAGTCTGGTCCGCTTTCTGCTCAGCTTCTTCATGACCCGTCATTACAAAGTGGAGGTGCATGGCCTGCAAAACCTGCCGGCACAGGGCGGTGTATTGTTGCTGGGTAACCACATCAGTTGGGTCGATTGGGCGATTGTGCAGATTGCCTGCCCACGGCCTGTTCGCTTCGTGATGCTCAAGGACATCTACAACCTGTGGTTCATGCGATGGTTCTTCAAGTCTTTAGGCTGTATTCCGATTCAGCCGGGTGCCGGTGCTGCCCAGGCGTTGGATCAGGTAGCAGAATTGCTCAATGCTGGCGAGGTGGTCTGCCTGTTTCCTGAGGGAGCCATCAGCCGCAACGGTCAGCTGGGTGAATTTCGGAAGGGCTATGAGCGCGCATGTGAAAAGGCCAATGCAGATGTACTGATCGTACCGTTCTATTTGCGTGGGTTGTGGGGTAGTCAGTTCTCGCGCTCATCCAGCAAGCTGAAGGAACTGCGCGACTCACCGTTGCACCGTTCTGTAGTCGTCGCCTTTGGCAAGACCTTGCCCAAAGACACGCCTGCCGATGTTCTCAAGCGACGGATATTCGACCAGACCATTCGCTCCTGGCAGATCTATATGGAAGACCTGCCAACCCTGGCCGATGCCTGGATCGAAACCGTCAAGCGTCACAGCGGGCAGTTGGCGATTGCCGACAGCCTCGGCAAGCCAATGAAGGCGGCTCAGGCGCTTGCCGCCAGCAGTGCCATGGCGCGTCGTATCACCAAGCTCAGCCCAGAGCAGAACGTAGGGCTGTTGCTACCGACCAGTGCCGGTGGTGTGCTGGCCAATATGGCAACCCTGCTGGCTGGCAAGACGCTGGTCAATCTCAACTATACAGCGAGTCAAGAGGCCCTCCGTTCAGCACTGGAGCAGGCCGGGATACAAACGGTCTATAGCTCCAAGCGTTTCGTCGAAAAGCTTGAACAGCGAGGGTTGCCGGTCAAGGCTGTACTGGAAGGGCGGCGTGTTGTCTATCTGGAAGATATGCGACAGGAGTTCAGCAAGACCGAGCTTGCGGCAACCTGGCTGGCGATCCGCCTGTTGCCTGCCTGGATGCTGCGGCCGCTACTCAGTCGAGCGCACAATCCTGAGGCAACCGCGGCCATTCTGTTCTCCAGTGGCAGTGAGGGTGCGCCTAAGGGGGTCATGCTCAGTCACCGTAATATCATGGCGAACCTGAAGCAGACATCCGATGTGCTCAATACTGAGAATGACGACGTTGTCATGGCCTCGCTGCCGCTGTTCCATGCGTTTGGTTTGACGGTTACACAGTTCCTGCCATTGATCGAAGGACTGCCAATGGTCTGCCATGCGGACCCGACCGATGTCATGGGCATTGCCAAGGCTGTCACAACGTACCGTGCAACCATCATGTGTGGCACATCCACCTTCCTGCGGCTCTTTACCCGTAACCGCAAGGTGCACCCGCTTATGCTGGACAGCTTGCGCATCATCGTCGCAGGGGCCGAAAAGCTCAGTGATGATGTCCGCGAGTCCTTCAAACTCAAATTCAACAAGGAGATTTATGAGGGCTACGGTGCGACTGAAACGGCGCCTGTCGCCTCGGTCAACCTGCCGGACGCCATTGATGTAGCCTATATGCAGGTACAGTGCGGCGGTAAACAGGGCACAGTAGGGATGCCGTTACCTGGTACCAGTCTCAAGATCGTTGATCCAGAAAGCTTTGAAGAGTTACCTACAGGCCAAGAAGGCATGATTCTTATCGGCGGCCCTCAGGTCATGCAGGGCTACCTGAACAATCCTGCCAAGACAGCCAGTGCCATTCATGAGCTTGACGGCGTACGTTGGTACGTGACAGGCGATAAGGGACGACTGGATGAGGATGGCTTCCTGACCATCGTGGACCGGTATTCACGGTTTGCGAAAATCGGGGGCGAGATGGTTAGCCTGGGCTCTGTTGAACAGGCTCTCATCAAGCTGATCGACAACCCCGAAATCGAAGTCATGGCTGTCAATGTGCCGGATGCCAAGAAAGGCGAACGTATTGTGATTCTTCATGAGCAGCCTCTGGACACTGGTGCGCTGGAAAAGCGCATGCTTGAAGCAGGTTATAACCCGCTCATGGTGCCTTCTACCTGGATTCACGTGGATGCGCTGCCTAAGCTAGGCTCCGGCAAGGCAGATATTGCCTCGGCCAAAAAGCTTGCGCTGACTTCCGCCGTGGAGACCAGTGCTTCTGAGTAAGCTCCGCGTTAACGCTAAGGCCTGCTTATGCAGGCCTTTTGTATTTTAGAGCCTAGATAGCTGTCTATTAGGCTCTACATATTCGCCCGACATCATGAGAGCTGTTGATGAACGAAAAAGAGCTGATCGCTATTGTTACCCGTGCCATTGATTCAGGTGATTTACCTGATTTCAGCCCCTCGATGACAGGCGCCCTGCTTTTCGAGACCCTGATTGAAGAGTGGGACGTGTTGAGCGAGGAAGGTCGAGGCAATTTGATGCTGGTATTGAGCATACTGGCCAAAGAGCTTTCGAGCGAAGCCAAGGCAGAGCGGGAGACACAGAAGATTCTGGATAGGCTGCGCAAGGGCTGAGTATAAGCTCTAGTAGCCTCTTGAGCTGGGGACAGTAACGTTGTGCAAGCGACATAAATAAGGTATGAATAGGATTGAAAATTACTTCAGCTGCCCCCTTCCAGCCGTCTTTTCAATTCCTGCCAAGGCCTCCTCTCCCGTATCTCTTGTCAGCTCCTGACACCACGCTTGTGTGGCGCCGAGTCATGACTATGGCTGGTCTTAATGCGTTGTGGGCGCGAGTGATGATGGAGGTGGCGTACGCTTCCAGTGTTGTTTATATATCGTTGTGCTGTGGTAGTAGCTGAGTCTGGATCCAGGCATTTTTCATGGCTTGGCAGCCGCCATAGTCGAGATCAAGAGGAATGGCGTGGGCTGAGTCTTTCAATAAGGCTAGGCGGCCATCGACAAATGAACGCAGCCTTTGCGGCTCATGGCAAAGGCTAACGGCAGGCCGAAGTGGTTATGCCTCCTGGGCCTGCTGTTGTTCTGCCTTATGATCGGGCGGAGCTTAATGGCTGGTGGAAGGTTTGCGACGAAACAGCTTGCTGGCGATGCCGACTACTATCATGACCACTGCGCCGGCCAGGATGCCGAATACAATATTGAACAGCGTAGGCGTCAGTACGCCTAGAACAGGGCCTATTGCCGGTACGCCTGCAGCCACGTGTTCCAGGGTTTCAATCAGATGATGAAGAGCCGGGATGCCATGGGTCAGAATGCCACCGCCTACCATGAACATGGCAATCGTTCCGACAACGGATAGCCCCTTCATTAGCATCGGAGCCGCATTCACAAGGCCTCGCCCGATTGCCTGTACAGCCGAGCCGCCGCGCTTGGATAGATAAAGCCCAAGATCATCCAGCTTTACGATACCGGCGACCAATCCATAGACGCCAACAGTCATGGCTATGGCAATCAGTGACATGACCACGACTTGTTGCATGAGTGACGCTTCAGCCACAATACCCAGGGTGATGGCAATGATTTCCGCGCTCAGAATGAAGTCTGTTCGAACCGCTCCGCGGATCTTTTCCTTTTCATAGGCCACAAGGTCAATGTTTGGATCAGCGACAGCTTTTACGTGCTCTGAAGAATCGTGACCATGAGAGGGTAAAAACTTATGCGCAAGCTTTTCTGTGCCCTCGAAGCAGAGGTACGCACCGCCTAGCATCAGGAGAGGTGTTACCAGCCACGGTGCAAAGGCGCTGATGAGCAGCGCGGCGGGAACCAGAATGGCCTTGTTGATCAGTGAGCCTTTTCCTACGGCCCAGACCACAGGCAGCTCTCGCTCTGCCTTGATTCCAGTTACTTGTTGCGCATTGAGTGCAAGGTCATCACCCAATACGCCGGCTGTCTTTTTTGCAGCCACCTTGGACATGACGGAGACATCGTCCAGTACCGTGGCGATGTCATCGAAAAGTGCAAAAAAACTACCTGCTGCCACAATGGTTTCCTTTCAAGTTAGATGTCCTTCCAGCGCGCGACCGGGCGAGGTTCGACTCTGGAGCCTGCTTGATAGCGAAGCGGCGCCAGTATAAGGGAGCCGGGCGGTGAAGCTGATCAAGAGACTGAAGTAGGGGAGGCGAGGTTGATTGGGAGAGGTGCGGCCATTCCTGCGTGCGACCTGCTCCCAGCGGGCTGAATAACATATCGCTGACTAGGAGCTGTTATTCGAAGCGTCCTTCCATATCACCTAACCAGTCGAATACGCCTCTGTCGGTAGGTGCTTTCAGGAGCTTCATCAATGCCTTAGCCATTGTTTACCTCTCTTCTTCTCTTGTCTCAATAGACCTGAGTCCCGGAGTGAGTCGAGGTTTCAACAGATGGATGTATAGCATTGTTAAGATGCAACAGAATGTTTCGCCTCTGTTTGCAAAGAGGTAAACCAAGCGTTCTGGCGTAAGAATTTTTGAGCGCAAAAGAAAAAGGCCCGCATTTCTGCGAGCCTTTGAATTTGATGGTGCCGGCACCAAGAATCGAACTCGGGACCTACTGATTACAAGTCAGTTGCTCTACCAGCTGAGCTATACCGGCATCAATGGGCGCATTATAACGATTCTAAATCAGTTGTAAACTGGTGAATTTACTCTATTTTCTTTTTTTTCACTTCGAGCCGGTGTTTGGCGTACCGGAGCGCCGTTTGCCATGTAATAGGAGGCGGTGCTACGGGCCAGGGGCTGACGGCCGCGGATGTGGTCGGCAATCTTTTCGCCAATCATGATGGTGGTGGCGTTGAGGTTGCCAGTAATGATCAGCGGCATGATCGATGCGTCCACCACACGCAGGCCTTCAAGGCCATGGACGCGGCCTTGCCCGTCGACGACAGCCATGTCGTCGGTACCCATCTTGTTGGTACAGGAGGGGTGGTAGGCCGTTTCGGCATGCTGGCGCACGAACTCATCCAGTTGGGCATCCGTTACGCAATCCGCGCCTGGATTCAGCTCGCGACCGCGATAGGGATCAAGCGCTGGCTGGTGCATGATCTCGCGGGTGAGACGAATGCTGTCACGAAATTCCTGCCAGTCCTGCTCGGTGCTCATGTAGTTGAAAAGGATGCTGGGATGCTGGCGCGGATCGCGTGATTTCAAGTGAACGCGACCACGGCTCGGCGAGCGCATGGAGCCCACATGAGCCTGGAAGCCGTGGGCTTCGATGGCATTGCTGCCGTTGTAATTGATAGCGATCGGCAGGAAGTGGTACTGGATGTTCGGCCACTCGAATTCATCGCTGGAGCGAATAAAGCCACCTGCCTCGAAGTGGTTGCTGGCGCCGATGCCGGTACCCTTGAGCATCCACTCCAGACCGATCTGCGGCTGGTTGTACCATTTCAGCGCCGGATATAGGGAAACTGGCTGCTTGCACTCGTACTGCAGGTACATCTCCAAGTGGTCCTGCAGGTTTTGGCCAACCCCGGGCAGATCGTGCACGACGGGAATATCGAACTGGCGTAGCAGGTCACTTGCACCTACGCCGGAGCGCTGGAGAATTTGTGGCGAAGCGATAGCGCCTGCACACAGAAGCACTTCACGGGTGGCATGAGCGGTAGTGATATCGCTGCTGTTGCCTTCCAGGAAAGCTACACCGATGGCGCGCTTGCCACTGAACAGGATGCGGTCCGTGGTGGCATGGGTGATGATGGTCAGGTTGGGGCGGCCCTTTGCCTGATCCAGATAACCACGGGCGGTGCTGGCACGTCGCCCATTGGGCGTCACGGTACGGTCCATTGGACCGAAGCCTTCCTGCTGATAACCATTGAGGTCTTCCGTGCGGGGGTAACCCGCCTGTACACCTGCCTCGATCATGGCTTCAAACAGTGGGTTCACGCCGGGCTTGGAAGTGGTCACGGATACCGGACCGTCACCGCCGTGATAATCGTTCGGGCCGACGTCACGTGTCTCGGCTTTGCGGAAGTAGGGCAGGCAGTCGAGGTATGTCCAGTCCTCCAGACCATCAAGCTTGGCCCAGCCATCGAAGTCCATAGCGTTACCGCGGATGTAGCACATGCCGTTGATCAGCGAAGAGCCACCCAGGCCCTTGCCGCGGCCGCATTCCATCCGTCGGTTGTTCATGTGTGGTTCGGGGTCAGTCTGGTAAGCCCAGTTGTACTGGGTACCCTGAAGCGGGTAGGCCAGGGCGGCAGGCATTTGGGTGCGAAAATCGAGGCGATAGTCGGGGCCACCGGCTTCCAGCAGCAGGACGGTGACGTCTTTGTCTTCAGTGAGACGGGTCGCCAGAACGTTACCGGCAGAACCGGCACCGATGATGATGTAATCGAATTCTTTAGCCATGGTGGCACTCCTCCGTAAAGGGCGTCGAGATTGGCTGCGTGACGCAGCGGCTCGCGCGAAAGCGGTGGGTCATGCGCGTCGGCTGACCCACCCTACGGGTAACGGTGATGCGATTCAGAAGATCGAGGCGTAGTCGCCCAGCTCAACTTGTACGGACTTGATGCGGGTGTAGTTGCCGAGGGTGACCAGGCCATTTTCGCGGCCTACGCCGGAGTGCTTGTAACCGCCGACAGGCATCTCGGCCGGAGATTCGCCCCAGGTATTGATCCAGCAGATACCGGCTTCCAGACGATGGATCACACGGTGAGCACGGGCGAGGTCCTTGGTCACAAGACCCGCCGCCAGACCGTATTCGGTGTCGTTGGCGCGGCGGATCACTTCTTCCTCGGTGTCGTACGCCAGAATGCTCATAACCGGACCAAAGATCTCTTCGCGGGCGATCGTCATGTCGTCACGGCAATCGGTAAAGACCGTAGGGGCCACGTAACAGCCGTTGGCGAACTCACCGGTAGTAATACGCTCACCACCACACAGCAAACGCGCACCTTCGCTGCGGCCACGCTCTATGTAGCGCAGGACGTTTTCCATATGTACCGTGCTGACCAGAGGACCAAAATTGGTGTTCGGGTCCTGCGGGTCGCCCAGACGAACGCGTTGTACACGCTCCAGGATCTTGGTCTCGAAACGTTCTTTGAGCGCGCTGGGCACAAAGACGCGGGTGCCGTTGGTGCATACCTGACCGGTGCTGAAAAAGTTGGCCATCATGGCAATATCGGCCGCACGGTCGAGGTCGGCGTCATCGAAAATGATCAGTGGCGACTTGCCGCCCAGCTCCATGGTGACTTCCTTGAGCGTCGAGCCGGCAGCGCTGGCCATAACCTTCTTGCCGGTGGGCACGCCGCCGGTAAAGGAAATCTTCTCGATGCCCGGGTGCTCGGTCAGGGCTACGCCTACTTCGGCGCCAGCACCGTTGAGCACATTGAACACGCCATCGGGCACACCTGCCTCGGTATAGATCTCGGCCAGCTTGAGCGCCGTCAGGGGAGTGACTTCGCTGGGCTTGAAAATCATGGCATTACCGGCGGCCAGGGCTGGGGCGGATTTCCACAGGGCAATCTGGATTGGATAGTTCCAGGCGCCAATGCCTGCGACCACGCCCAGCGGCTCGCGGCGGGTATAGACAAATGAGGTATCGCGCAGCGGGATCTGTTCGCCTTCCAGTGCGGGGATCAGGCCCGCGTAATATTCAAGCACGTCGGCACCGGTCACGATGTCCACGGCCTGGGTTTCGGTCAGCGGCTTACCGGTATCCAGCGTCTCCAGGGCGGCGAGCTCATCGTTACGCTCACGGAGAATATCTACGGCCTTGCGCAGGATGCGGGAACGTTGCATGGCCGTCATGGCGGCCCAGACCTTTTGGCCCTCGGCAGCACTGGCCACGGCCCGATCAACGTCCTCCCGGCTGGCCTGCTGTACGTGGGCGATGACCTCGCCATTGGCCGGATTGATTGCCTGGAAGGTTTTGCCGCTGGTGGCATCGACGTAACCGCCGCCGATGTAGAGCTTTTGAGTGTCGAACTGGGTCATGATGATTCTCTCCCTTTTCAGTTAGCCGCTCGGGCCAGCTGCTGGTCTAGATAATCGAAGGCAATGCGCAGCGCTTCGTCGATGTCGAATTCACCGCCTGCCAGGGCACCGCGCAGCCACAGGCCGTCGATGATTGCGGCCAGACCGCGTGCGGCACGGCGGGATTCCTGTGCAGGCAGCGCCTTGTGGAATTCACAGCACAGGTTCGAATACAACCGTGCATCATTGATGCGTTGCAGGCGGTGCAGGGCCGGCTGATGCATGCTGCTGGCCCAGAAGGCCAGCCAGGTCTTCATGGCCGGACCGTTAACCTGACTGTCGTCGAAGTTGCCTTCGATAATGGCGCGCAGGTGGGCACGCGGGCTGTTATCGGTCAGCGTGACGCGACGCTCGCGAACCGCAGTGCGCAACGCTGACATCAGATGGCGCATGGTCGCTTCGAGCAGGCCGTTCTTGTCCTGGAAGTAGTGACTGATGATCCCGTTGGATACACCGGCCTTCTTGGCAATGAGGGCAATGCTCGCCTCGCTCATCCCGACTTCGTCAACCGCTTCCAGCGTGGCAGCAATCAGCTGGGAACGACGGATAGGTTGCATGCCGACTTTTGGCATTGCGGTTATCTCCTCGCATTCACGCATCACCTGAGTTATTTTCAGTCTACTGTTTTTTAATTGAACGATCAATCAATAAAAACCTTAAGGCGTGCGTAGACTACTTTGGGCCTTATAGGTACAAGGCCCAAAGTAGTCGAAAAGCTTATGTCAGAAGGATTGAAGCCGCCCTGGCGAGCGGCAAATTAAGGGTCAGCCTGCTTGGGAAAAGGTGGTGGGTAGAGGAGTCACCTCGGACTCCTCATGACCTTTTTCCAGGTTTTTACCCAAGAGGGCATGATACAGCTCGGTATCTCCAAGAATACCTACCACGCAGCCATTTTGTTGAAGGATCAGCTTGTTGCCGGTGTGGTAACGGATCTCCAGCGCATCGCGCATTCGAATGCTGGCGTCGACCAGGGTAGGCTGACGCTTGAGCGCTTCGACCGGCTCGCCAGGCGCCCAGCGCTGTACGCTGACACTGTCGCCGCTGCGCCGCAGTGATTTGACGTTGCGTGCATCGCTCAGGCTGGCCCAGTAGTCACGGGTGCTGTCCAGACAGAGTTCATTGCCTTCGCGGCGACACTGTTCGATCGGCTTCATGAGGCTGTAACCGCATAGCACGTTGAGCGGGTTGGTATGGGCTACGAAGGTTCGTACGTAGTCGTCTGCCGGATTGAGCACGATGTCTTCGGGCTTGCCATGCTGGATGATGCGTCCGTCTTTCATGATCGCGATATTGGTGCCGAGCTTGAGCGCTTCATCCAGGTCGTGGCTGACGAATACGATGGTCTTGTTGACCTTGCTCTGCAGGGCGAGCAGCTCGTCCTGCAGTTGTTGGCGGATCAGCGGATCGAGCGCGGAGAAAGGTTCGTCCATCAAGAGAATGTCGGCGTCCATGGCGAGGGCACGGGCCAAACCGACGCGCTGCTGCATACCGCCTGAAAGTGCGGAGGGCTTGCTGTTGCGCCACTGGGTAAGACCTACCAGCTCCAGCTTTTCATCGATGATTTTCTTGCGCACGGCCGTGGAGCGGCCCTGCATTTCCAGGCCGAACCCAACATTTTCCGCAACAGTCAGCCAGGGCATAAGGGCAAATTTCTGGAACACCATGGCGATGCGGGAGGTACGCATTTCCTTCAGGGTCGAGGGCGAGCAATTGGCGATGTCCACTTCGCTGCCATTGTGCTCGATGAGCAGGCGACCGCGGCTGACTGTGTTAAGGCCGTTGATGCAGCGCAGCAGGCTGGACTTGCCTGAGCCGGACAGCCCCATGAGGACACAGATTTCACCTTTCTGGATTTCCAGGCAGGCATTTTCTACGCCCAGTACCTGGCCGGTCTGCTCGAAGATTTCGGATCGGCCAAGGCCTTTGTCCAGCAGCTCGACGGCCTGTTTGGTCTGTTTGCCGAAGATGACGTCGACATTCTCGAAACGAATTGCGCTCATCAGTGTTCTCCTCTGGCATTGGGCTGCTTGCAGACACGGTCGAGCAGAATGGCCAGCAATACGATGGCCAGGCCCGCTTCGAAGCCTAGGGCGATATCCGCCGTATTCAGAGCGTTCACCACAGGCTTGCCGAGGCCGTCGGCACCTACGAGTGCGGCAATTACTACCATCGAGAGCGACAGCATGATGCATTGCGTGATACCCGCGGCAATGCTGGGCATGGCATGGGGCAGCTCAATCCGTGTCAGGAGTTGCCAGCGGGAACAGCCAAAGGCTTTACCGGCATCCATGAGTTCTTCCGGAACGTCCTGAATGCCCAGGCACGTCAGGCGGATCGGGGCGGCAATCGCAAAGATTACGGTAGAGATCAGGCCGGGTACGACGCCCAGGCCGAACAGGGTCAGCGTGGGGATCAGGTACACGAACGTCGGCACGGTCTGCATCAAGTCCAGCAACGGACGCAATGTGGCGAAGAACCAGGGTTTATGGGCCGCTACGATACCCAGCGGCACGCCAATGGCGATACAGACAAGGGTGGCGAAGATGACTTGAGACAGGGTTTCAATGGTCTCCTGCCAGTATCCCAGGTTAATGATCAGAAGTAGCGAGGCGGCGGCAAACAGCGTGAGGGCAAGGCTGCGTTGAATGAGGTAGACCAACGCCACAAGGATCGCGGTCAGGGCCAGGGGGTTGAACCAGAGCAGGGCTCCCGTGGTGCTTGAGATGACGGTAGAAAGGGCATCGGAAATCAGGTCAAAGAATCCCGAGAAGTTCATGATCAGCCAGTCGACAAAATCGGAAATGGCTTGCCCCAGCGGGAGCTTATGGTCGGTAAGGAACATAGATAAAATCCCTGGAGTTGAGTATCAACAATCCAGCGACCTGGATAGCCCGCCTTTAGCGGCCGGGCTGTCCAGGTCGTTGGGGTGGTTACTGCGTGAGCTTGGCCATGACTTCGGAGGCGGTCTTGCCGTCTCGAGTCGTCACCCCGGCCAGCCAGGTGTCCACTACCTGGGCATTTGCCTTCAGCCACGATTTTGCGGCGGCCTCCGGCGTCTTACCTCCATTGAGTACGTCGTCCATGAGCTGGTTCTCCATGCCTAGCGAGAAGTTCAGATTGGTCAGCAGCTTGCCGACATTCGGGCATTCCTGGACGTAGCCTTTACGCACATTAGTGTAAATCGTGGCGCCGCCCAGGTTGGGGCCGAAGTAGTCGTCACCGCCTTCCAGATACTTCATCTTGAATCGGGTATTCATGGGGTGCGGTTCCCAGCCCAGAAAGACGACCCACTGCTTGCGACGCTCGGCTCGCTGAACCTGGGAGAGCATGCCCGCTTCGCTGGACTCGACCATCTTGAACTTGCCCAGGTCGAAGGCATTTTTGTCGATCATGCTCTGAATCAGGCGATTGCCGTCATTACCCGGCTCGATGCCGTAGATCTTGCCGCCGAATTTGTCGGCATTCTTGACGATATCGGCAAAGGTCTTCACGCCGGCGTCGTACACGTATTCCGGGACTGCCAGGGTGTATTTGGCCCCTTCGAGGTTGGCGCGCAGGGTTTCGACACTGCCGTTGTCGCTGTAGGGCTTGATATCGGCCGCCATGCTCGGCATCCAGTTACCCAGAAAGACATCGATATCCTTGTTTTGCATTGACTTGTAAGTCACAGGAACGGAGATCATGTTGGTCTTGGTCTTGTAGCCCAGCGACTGCAGGATTTCGGACGTTACGGCGGTAGTGACGGTAATGTCGGTCCAGCCGACATCGGCAAAGCGAACGGTGGCGCAGGACTCGGGCTCGGCCGCCTGGGCCAGAAGCGGGGCGCCTAAGCTCAGGGCCAGTAGTAACGCATTGCAACCTTTCATGGTGAATGTCTCCTTCCTGATGCTGCCGCGCATGCACAAGGCATAGGGCAGCAAATCGTGGCAGACGGGCGTGGTTCGGCAAGGGTCAGGCCGATGTACTCCGCTGCGTGATAGGTTATCTGTAACCGATCGTTCATCAACCGCCTACCAGTCACGTCGCATCCAGTGCAGGCGGCGTCGTAACCAGAGGTCGAGGCGTCGTAGCCAGCACAGTTGTGCCGTATGGCAGGCCCTGACCGCGGCAATTTCATGATCGGAGTGTTCGTTAAAACAACGGGTGAAACAGGGCGGCCGGAAAGAGCCGTGCCTGAGGCGGCGGAAAGCGGTCCAGAGGTAATGACTTTCGCCTTCTGGGTGACCTCACGAATGAGAGAGAATCCATTCATTGAGGGAGAGGATCTACCGGTAAGAGGCAGGGCACCTGAGCGGCCTGCCTGATAAACCCAGGTTTCACGCATCAAAGCGCGAGCGCTTCCCTGTGACCAAGGGAGCATGCCTGGACATTTCCGGTTTCTAACGGGAAAGCGACGGCGACCTCTGCCCTGGAATTGGCGCAAAGGTAAAGCGAGAAGGTGCCCGGTTCGGTGCCGAGTAGTTTTATCGTTTTAATAGCCATGGCAGCCAAGCTGTCTGGTTCATCCAGTTTCATCGAGCCGGCAAGCCGTGCTCGAAATAGAGATAGCGTCTTGCGAGATGGCCGGTCGCCATGCTCAGTCATTCAGGTTACCCAACATCCAGGCAGCCGACAATGTTGCAACCTGTGGCTGCGCCTGTTATGTCCCAAACGCTGTTTTTTGCCTCTACGTGTACAGGCTAAAGACATGCAGACCATGGCCTATAGGGGCTGTAGGCGATAGGACAGTTAATAGTCCTTTTTATTGATTACCGGGGCGGCCTAAAAGGAATAGATATGCTTTTTGAGGGGGATTTCACGTTAAGTAATGAGCGTCACCGCAATGCGATCCGTGGGTAATTAGTGAGCCTGAACTGAATTTGCACACGCCGGGAAAGCTTTGCCACCTTTTGGCGCATCTTTGTGCAGGGAATGCTTGGCAGAAAGCGAAAATTCGATCCGCCCTTTGTTACTGTAGAAATCTTTTTCCACACAAGCCAACTCTGCGAGTTGCTACGGATTTGCACACGGACACAGCCTGCCATGACCCATCGGTCACTGATGGCCTTTGGCACTACCAGCCTCGGAACCGCTTTGCCAAGCATCTTCTTTCTTTTTAATTTAATGGCTGTTCAAGGTAGGCATGACATTTGCGAAGCCTCTATCCAAGGTCATACGGCCTGGCGGTGTTACATCCCGTGACAACGGGTGATTCCGTCAGCAGCTGGACACGACTCACGACGATAAAAAGAGCCTCGATGAGGCCATACCGGGCTTAGCGTGAAGAGGGCGTTCCAATGTCATTGAATCAAAGTCAGCCACAACACCGTGTTCCGCAATCCATCGGGTTCCTGCTGCTGGACAACTTCACCCTGATCTCACTGGCGTCGGCGATAGAGCCACTGCGGATGGCCAATCAGCTGTCGGGTCGTGAGCTGTTCCGCTGGTCTACGCTCAGCCTGGATGGCCGTCCGGTCCAGGCCAGTGACGGCCTGCAAATTACTCCGGACAGTGCTGTCGCGGCTGCACCGGCCATGGACATGGTCATCGTGTGTGGCGGTGTGGGCATTCAGCGAAGCGTCATGCGGGAACATGTGAGCTGGCTGCAGGCGCAGGCACGGCAGGGCCGCAAGCTGGGCGCTGTCTGCACGGGCAGTTGGGCGCTGGCCAAGGCCGGGCTGCTCGATGGTTACGAGTGCAGCGTGCATTGGGAGATGCTGGCCTCCATGCAGGAAGCCTTCCCGCGTGTATCACTGACGACGCGGCTATTTTCCATCGACCGTAACCGCTTCACCTCCTCGGGAGGTACTGCTCCCATGGACATGATGCTGCACCTGATCGGCCGTGAGCACGGTCGCGAGTTGTGCGCTGCGATTTCTGAAATGTTCATTTATGAACGTATCCGCAACGAGCAGGATCATCAGCGTGTGCCGCTCAAACATATGCTGGGCACCAATCAACCCAAGCTGCAGGAAATCGTCGCGCTGATGGAGGCCAACCTGGAGGAGCCCATTGACCTCGACGAGCTGGCCGTCTACGTGAATGTGTCGCGTCGCCAGCTGGAGCGCTTATTCCAGAAATACCTGCACTGTTCGCCGTCGCGCTATTACCTGAAGCTGCGCCTGATTCGAGCCAGACAACTGCTCAAACAGACCACCATGTCTATCATCGAAGTGGCATCGGTATGCGGATTCGTTTCCACGCCGCACTTCTCGAAGTGTTACCGGGAGTATTTTGGGATTCCCCCGCGTGATGAGCGGCAGGGCGTATCGATGGGGCAGCCTGTGATGCTGGTGCCGGTTCCGCAGGAGTTGGCCTTACTCCCGACATCCTCGGCCCTGGCCGCGCTCAGTCAGGCGCAAGGAGAGTCGACGTTTGCCAGTGTAAGGCTTGGCTGATAGACGTGCTGCCCTGGCCTAGCGATGCTGGGCCAGGGCAGGTAGCAGCTGACGAGCAATAGCTTCGCGAACGGACGGTAATAGTGTCGCATGACCTGACAGGAGTTCTTCGACCAGACGCCGCAGGGCTGTGACTCGTTCAGGGTTCAGCCCGCATAGCGCCTGCTGGCAGGCTTGCTCGGGAGTAGTACCCGACGGTACGGCGATACCCAGTGCAATCAGGCGGTCCCTGAAGTCGTCCTGGTCGATTAGGTCTGCATGCATCATGACGAATCCTCCGTTAAGTCCCGTACCGATTCTTGGCAGCGGTCAACGGCAAGGCAAGTGCACAAGACGGTACTGGATACATGCAGGTCGCTTTCCAGTAAGCAGAGCGCCTGATGGTTATTTATCTGTAATAAAACGAAAGTCTAATGGCGTCAGGGAGGGGCAATATGTCACAGGGTGATTTTGGGAAGGTGCTGCTAAAGTAGCGCTTCTTGTCGAGTTGAGCCGCTTAGCTCCTCGAATTTCCGGGAAAAGCGCCCTTACGCTTGGTCTGGACGAAACACACTGAGGCCCAACAGGGCATTTTAACCCCGCGTGCTTGCTAAGGCATTGCGGGGTTTTTTTTCGACATTTTTCCGCTTTTCCGTCCTTCGTCTGCATTAGAACGTTCTGCTCCAGGCGTCTGCCCGGCTTTTGGCTGGCGCTGGAGACAGGGCGCGGTCAGCCGTTACTGCCTGTTGAACGCGCATTGACGCTTCTGGTAATCCCCCTGTCGTTTTTACGCGATAGCGCAGAAAACCTGAGGGATATGCTCCTTTCAAAGCGTCGGCACATGATCCGGCGTCGCGAAACCTGGGAGCTGCCCTGATGAATGCCACTGAACTGCACGCCGACAGCATCGTTATCGACGGGCTGATCATCGCCAAATGGAACCGTGAGCTCTTTGAGGACATGCGCAAGGGAGGGCTGACGGCAGCCAACTGCACCGTGTCGGTCTGGGAAGGCTTCAAGGCGACCGTGGACAACATCGCGGCGCAAAAGAAGCTGATGCGCGAAAACAGTGACCTGGTCATGCCTGTCTACACCACCGCTGACATCCGTAAGGCCAAGTCTCAAGGCAAGACCGGCATCATCTTCGGCTTTCAGAATGCCCATGCCTTTGAGGATCAGCTCGGCTACGTAGAGATCTTCAAGCAGCTGGGCGTAGGCATCGTGCAGATGTGCTACAACACCCAGAACCTAGTAGGCACAGGTTGCTATGAGCGCGACGGCGGTCTGTCCGGTTTTGGCCGCGAGGTCGTTGCCGAAATGAACCGCGTCGGCATCATGTGCGACCTGTCCCATGTCGGCAGCAAGACCTCTGAAGAAGTCATTCTCGAATCCCAAAAGCCGGTCTGTTATTCCCACTGCCTACCGTCCGGCCTGAAGGAGCATCCACGCAACAAGTCCGACGAAGAGCTTAAGTTCATTGCCGATCATGGTGGTTTCGTGGGCGTTACGATGTTTGCGCCGTTCCTGGCCAAGGGCATCGAATCCACTATCGATGATTATGCCGAAGCCATTGAGTACGTGATGAATATCGTTGGCGAAGACGCCATCGGCATTGGTACCGACTTTACCCAGGGCCACGGCCAGGACTTCTTCGAATACCTCACCCATGACAAGGGTTACGCCCGTCGATTAACCAACTTCGGCAAGATCGTGAACCCCTTGGGCATCCGCACCGTAGGCGAATTTCCCAACCTGACCGAGACGCTGCTCAAGCGAGGCATGTCCGAGCGCACTGTGCGCAAGGTCATGGGCGAGAACTGGGTAAAGGTGCTCAGCGAGGTGTGGGGCGAGTAAGTCATTTCATTTCTTGAAGATCCGCGGCTGGATCCTGCCATGACCTGATTCAGCCTGCACTGATCTTCGACGATCACCGGTAGGGTGGATCAACCGTACCGCGGCGTAGCCCACCCTACACAAGCACATTCGTTTGGAGTTTCACCATGGCCACACATGCTCCCGAAATGCCAATCCAGGTCGACGACGAAACCGGCGTCTGGACCACCGATGCACTGCCCATGCTGTATGTACCGCGTCATTTCTTCGTCAATAACCATATGGGGATCGAAGAGGTGCTCGGTGCAGAGAAGTATGCCGAGATTCTTTACAAAGCTGGCTACAAGTCCGCCTGGCACTGGTGTGAGAAAGAGGCCGAGTGCCATGGACTGGTTGGCGTCGAGGTGTATGAGCACTACATGAAGCGCCTCTCCCAGCGCGGCTGGGGACTCTTCGATATCGAGCAGATCGACGTGGATGCCGGTACGGCCCAGGTTCGGCTGCGGCACTCCGCCTTCGTTTACGTGTACGGCAAGGTTAATCGCAAGGTGGATTACATGTTTACCGGCTGGTTTGCCGGGGCCATGGACCAGATCCTTGCCGCCAGAGGCAGCGCGGTCCGTACCGTGGCCGAGCAGGTGTACAGCGGGGCGGAAGAGGGCCATGACGACGGCCTTTTCGTGGTGAAGCCGCTGTAACGGCGCAATGAACGATAACAAGACCGACCGTGCGTAATTCGCTGAGATGAGGTGCCGTGATGGCCTTTGAAGCAATGTTCCAACCAATCCAGATCGGCAAGCTGACGATTCGCAACCGCGTACTCAGCACGGCGCACGCCGAAGTGTATGCCACTGATGGCGGCATGACGACCGAACGGTACGTCAAATATTACGAAGAAAAAGCCAAGGGCGGCATTGGCCTTGCCATTTGCGGCGGTTCCTCAGTCGTGGCGATCGACAGCCCGCAGCACTGGTGGAGTTCGGTAAACCTCGCTACCGACCGCATCATTCCGCATTTTCAGAACCTGGCGGATGCCATGCACAAGCACGGCGCCAAGATCATGATCCAGATTACCCACATGGGTCGCCGTTCCCGTTGGGACGGTGGTCACTGGCCAACCCTGATGTCGCCGTCCGGTATCCGCGAGCCTGTGCATCGCGCTACTTGTAAGACCATCGAGCCGGAGGAAATCTGGCGGATAATTGGTAATTTTGCCCAGGCCGCGCGCCGGGCGAAAGCGGGTGGCCTGGATGGTGTGGAGCTGTCTGCTGTGCACCAGCACATGATCGATCAGTTCTGGTCGCCCCGTGTGAACAAGCGTACCGATGAATGGGGCGGCAGCTTCGAGAACCGTATGCGCTTTGGCCTGGAAGTGCTCAAGGCTGTACGGGCCGAAGTTGGCGATGACTTCTGTGTCGGCATGCGGATCTGTGGTGATGAATTCCACCCGGACGGCCTGACCCATGACGATATGAAACAGATCGCCAAGTATTACAACGACACCGGCATGGTGGACTTCTTTGGCGTGATCGGCTCCGGCTGCGACACCCACAATACTTTGGCCAACGTGATTCCCAACATGACCTACCCGCCGGAGCCGTTCCTGCATCTGGCGGCCGGTATCAAGGATGTGGTCAGCGTGCCCGTACTGCATGCGCAGAACATCAAGGATCCGAACCAGGCGACACGCATCCTTGAGGGCGGTTACGTGGACATGGTCGGTATGACCCGTGCCCACATCGCCGATCCGCATCTGATTGCCAAGATCAAGATGGGGCAGGTGGATCAGATTCGCCAATGCGTGGGGGCCAACTACTGCATCGACCGCCAGTATCAAGGGCTTGACGTGCTGTGCATTCAGAATGCCGCGACCAGCCGTGAGTACATGGGTGTACCCCATATCATCGAGAAATCCACCGGGGCCAGGCGCAAGGTGGTCGTCGTAGGTGGCGGTCCGGCGGGAATGGAGGCGGCCCGCGTCTCGGCTGAGCGGGGGCATGACGTGACCCTGTTCGAAAAGCAGGAGCAGCTGGGTGGGCAGATTACTCTCGCGGCCCGGGCGCCTCAGCGCGACCAGATCGCGGGTATCACGCGGTGGTATCAACTGGAGCTGGCTCGCCTGAATATCGACCTGCGGCTGGGGACGGCGGCTGATCCTGACACGATCATGGATCTACGTCCGGACATCGTTGTGCTGGCCAATGGCGGTCATCCATTCATGGAGCAGAACGAGCATTGGGGCGCGGCCGAAGGCTTGGTGGTGAGCAGCTGGGACATTCTTTCCGGTAAGGTCGAGCCGGGCAAAAACGTGCTGGTCTACGACACTATTTGTGAATTTTCCGGGATGTCGGCGGCTGATTATCTGGCCGATAAAGGCGCACAGGTGGAAATTGTCACCGATGACATCAAACCGGGCGTAGCCATTGGCGGGACCACGTTCCCGACCTACTACCGCAGCCTCTACCCGAAGGAGGTGATCATGACCGGCGATCTCATGCTGGAAAAGGTATATCCCGAGGGCGACAAGAAGATTGCCGTACTGGAAAACGAATACACCGGCGCCAAGGAGGAGCGGGTGGTCGATCAGATCGTCATCGAGAACGGCGTGCGACCGGACGAGACCTTGTACTACGCGCTGAAGGAGGGTTCGCGTAACAAGGGCCAGATCGATATCGAGGCCTTGTTCGCTATCGAGCCACAACCCGCCTTGAATGAGCAGGGTAGCGGTTATCTCCTGTATCGCATCGGGGACTGCGTGGCGCAGCGCAACACCCACGCCGCAATCTACGACGCATTGCGGCTGTGCAAGGACTTTTAAGTACGCGCCTTTGCGAACCGCAGGGTGGGTTAGCTGCAGAGCAGTCTGACCCACCACGAGGGCTACCCGCGGTTTAGGTACCGCCTGACATGTTGAGGATGGGTAATGCCTCTGGCTCACCCATCCTACGAGGCTCCGGTATGTTAGATATCCTTATTCCCGTTCTGCTCTTTACGGCCCTGGCACTGGCTGCGATCGGTGGTTTTCGACGCGTACGGCTCTGGCGGCAGGGCCGGCCCGCCCATGTCGATCTGATTCGGGGTCTGCTGGCCATGCCGCGGCGCTATCTGGTGGACTTGCACCATGTGGTCGAGCGGGATCGCTATATGTCGCGAACCCATGTGGCCACTGCAGGCGGCTTCGTTCTGGCCGCCGTGCTGGCTGTACTGGTTCATGGATTTGGCCTGCATAACCGTATTCTGGGTTGGGCGCTATTGGCGGCCACCGCTTGCATGTTCACGGGTGCCTTGTTTGTGGCCAAGCGTCGCCGCAACCCACCGGCACGCCTGTCCAAAGGGCCATGGATGCGCTTGCCCAAAAGCCTAGTGATGTTTTCCGCGAGCTTTTTCATTGCTACGCTGCCCGTAGCGGGCGTACTCCCAGAAGATTTTGGCGGCTGGATACTGGCGGCCGTGCTGGCTGTAGGCGTGGCTTGGGGCGTGTCGGAACTATTCTTCGGCATGACCTGGGGTGGCCCGATGAAACATGCCTTTGCCGGTGCCTTGCATCTGGCTTTTCACCGCCGTCCCGAGCGCTTTCGTACGCCGTTCAATGCCAGCGCGGCGCGATCCAGTGGCTTGAAGGCCCTGGACCTGAATGATCCTGCTGCACCGCTGGGTGTGGAGAAACCCAAGGACTTTACGTGGAATCAGCTGCTGGGCTTTGACGCCTGTGTGCAGTGCGGGCGCTGCGAGGCCATGTGCCCCGCTTATGCGGCCGGCCAGCCGCTCAACCCGAAAAAGCTGATCCAGGACATGGTTATCGGCATGGCGGGTGGCACCGACGCGCGTTATTTCGGCTCGCCTTATCCCGGAAAGCCAATTGGTGAGCACGGCGGCAATGCCCATTCGCCCATTGTTTCATTTGAAGGCAAGGCGCTGGTCGATGCCGAGACGCTATGGTCCTGCACCACCTGTCGGGCCTGTGTGGAAGAGTGCCCGATGATGATCGAGCACGTCGATGCCATCGTCGATATGCGTCGCCATCTGACCCTGGAGAAAGGGGCAACCCCCAACAAGGGCGCTGAGGTGCTCGATAATCTGATTGCCACGGATAACCCCAACGGCTTCAACCCGGTCAACCGGATGAACTGGGCTGCGGACCTTGATCTGCCGTTGATCGCCAACCAACAGCGCGTCGATGTGTTGTTCTGGGTGGGTGATGGCGCGTTTGACATGCGCAACCAGCGGACCCTTAGGGCTTTCGTCAAGATTCTCAAGGCTGCCAAGGTTGATTTTGCCGTGCTGGGGCTGGAGGAGCGCGACAGCGGTGACGTGGCGCGACGACTGGGGGACGAGGCGACCTTTCAGCAATTGGCCAGACGCAATATCGCCACGCTGTCGCGGTACCGCTTCAACCGGATCGTGACATGCGACCCGCATAGCTTTCACGTGCTGAGAAACGAATACGGCGCGCTGGGCGGGGCTTATACGGTCCTGCATCACAGCACCTTTCTGGCAGAGCTGCTGGATGCCCAGGCGCTTCATCTCGGGCAGCACAAGGGGGGCAACGTGACCTACCACGACCCCTGCTATCTGGGTCGATACAACGGAGAGTACGAGGCGCCTCGCAAGGTACTCAAGGCCATCGGGATTGAGGTCAAGGAAATGGAGCGCTCCGGCTTCCGGGCTCGCTGCTGTGGCGGTGGAGGAGGCGCGCCAATTACCGATATTCCCGGCACGCAGCGGATTCCCGACATGCGCATGGCCGATATCAAGACGACTGGAGCGGAGGTTGTCGCTGTGGGATGCCCTCAATGTACCGCCATGCTGGAGGGGGTGGTCGCGCCCCGTCCGGAGGTAAAGGACATTGCCGAGCTGGTCGCCGAAGTTGTAATCGAGGCACCCGCCGTGCCGGTAAAGCAACCAATCACGCCCCGGCGTGAAGCGGTGGAGATCTCCTGATGAGCGCATCCCGTATTACCCGATTGGCCCTGAGTGCCGCGATATCCAATCACGCACGGACGTTTTTCAAAGGAGCAGGGCATGACTGACATCATCCGCCGTGATCCGCATGCCGAATGGATCGCCCGTAATCGGCTTCATCCCCTGCACGCCTTGATGCAGGCGAGTACGCGCGATGAGCAGCCTCGCTGGATAGGCCCCAACGGCATCATTCGTAAGAATCCCCACGCAGCTCTGGGCTTCAAGGGGCCTAGCGGCTTGCGCCGTATCGATCGCAGTGGCGCTCAGCAGGGCAACGGGGTTCGTCGGCTGGGTGAGGCCCAGGAGGTGCTACTGCCGTTGCATCGGGTCGAAGAGCCCGCCTTCATTATTGCCGTAGTGCCCGATCTGGTAGGGGGACGGCTTTCCAGCCACGACCGCGATTTGCTCGGTCTGGCGCGACAGCTGGCAGGCTCAACAGGGGCGGTGTTGGCCATTGTCTTTGGTGAGCACAAGGAGTCTGGCTTCGATAAGGCAGGTGTTGACCGGCTATTGCAATTGAGCGGTCATGAATACACGGGATACTCGCCTGAACAGCGCGTGCTGGCGTTGCGTGCAGTAGAGAGCCAGTTCTTGCCACGTCACTGGTTGTTGCCGGACAGCCGTACCGGTGGTGGCGAGCTGGGTCGTCGTTTCGCTGCTACGCTACATGAGCGGCCTGCCACACGTGTCTGGCAGATAAAGGATGGCCTATGTACCGGCCGTGCCGGCGCAGGCAGCGAAGATCTGACGCGTCCTGTCCCCAGGGTAGTGTTGGCCTGCGCCGAGTGTGCGGAGCCGGTCAGTGAAACACGATATGAGGCACGTACGGTCACGCTGGCTGACGGCAATCAGTTGCGAGCGCTTGTGCGTATCGAGGACATGGGAGCCGTGGCCGTCGATCCGGCGCTTGTTCCCATGGCCGAGGCGGAATTCATCCTGTCCGGTGGCAATGGCGTTCAGGACTGGGATCTCTTCCATCGGGCAGCCCGGGCGCTTGGGGCAACAGAAGGGGCTTCGCGGGTGGCGGTAGACGACGGGCATATGCCACGTCACCGGCAGGTAGGCGCTACGGGGACCTGGGTAACGGCACGGGTCTACCTGGCAGTCGGGATTTCCGGCGCGGTACAGCACTTACAGGGCATAGGTGCCTGCGACAAGGTCATTGCCATTAACCTCAATCCGGGGTGCGACATGATCAAGCGGGCAGACCTGTCAGTCATTGCAGATTCGAACGCCGTGCTGGAAGCCTTGATCGATCTGGTCGAGGCCTACCGCCGCGGTGAGCAGAAGGAAGCGGCCTGAAGCGGTCGTCCGCAGGACTACCGCTTCAGCAACGCAACGTGAGTCTTGAAGGAGGTAAACGGTATGTCCGACGGCCAATTGAACGTGATTACGCTGGTATCGGTGGGGTCGCATCCCATGTCGGCCCGTGCCCGCCGCGCAGAGCAGGATGCCCGAGCGGTCGAACTGGGGCTGCATCTGGCGGGTGATCGACTCACGGTACTGCATGCCGGTAATCCCTACGAGGAGTCGCTGCGCGCCTACCTGGGTATGGGGTTGCCTGCCCTGCATGTCCTGGAGCAGCCCAAGGGCGCCGATGCTCTACCGGTGCTGGTGGAATACCTTCGGGAGGCTCAGGTCCAGGTTGTATTGACCGGCACTCAAGCCGAGACCGGGGAAGGGTCGGGCATGCTGCCCTATCTTCTGGCCGAATCGCTGGGTTGGCCCCTGGTAGTTGGGCTGGCAGACGTTGAATCGGTAGACGCCGGACATGCCCAGGTACTGCAAGCCCTGCCGCGCGGACAAAGGCGACGGCTAAGGGTACGCCTGCCTTTTGTCGCCAGTGTAGACAACGCAGCGCCAGCCGCCCGTCAAAGCGCCTTTGGGCCCGCAAGGCGTGGAGAGATCAAGGTTGAAGACGTGGATATCGTCGATGACCTCCTGTGGCAAGAGGCCGTCTTGCAGCCGGCTCGTCCACGGCCGAAGCGGCTGAAAGTCATCAAGGCCAAGACGGCTGCCGATCGTTTTCGCGCCGCCACGGCCAAGGCAACAGGAGATGGCGGTCAGATCCTGAGAGATGTCACCCCGCAGGCGGGCGCAGAAGCCATTTTCAAGGTCCTGCGTGAGGAAGGCGTCGTTCGGTAGGACGACTTTCATATCTCATGTCGGCTTCCGGCTTGCTGGAGGCTTTTGAGTGCCTGTCTTTTTATCCCTTCAAGCCCACAAATTGTGTGCACGAGCCTGTGGATAATCTGTTGGATAATTATTCGACCCTAGTAACCATGCGGCTTTAGCTGAAGTGGTCACTTTTTGATCAAAATGACAGAGATGGCTTTTCCTGTAATCACAACAACTTGTGGATAAGTTTGTGAGTAATATGTTTGGAAGAGGCTGTAAGCCTTGATTTTAAAGGGATAGAGGCAACTGCTGTATTGTTGATCAGTGTTGACAAAGCTAATGAGCCCTCTATTTCAGCACTGTATGAAGAGCGTGCGCTTCATTGAGTTATCCACCCGATATAAAGCTAAAAATGCCCTGAAAAGGTGAATGAACCGTGGGAAGAGCTGTGGATAAGCTGTTGCTGAGGGTTGGTTAACTCATCTGTCAATGACTTGGATGACAAAACTCTGTCATCCAGAAAGGCCATTATTAAGCCATTACAAGCCAATTATGAGACGGTTTAGCCTTTTATTCAGGCAGAGCCCATCCGAAGGGCTCGCCCGCTCAAGCCATACCTAACCGCTTTCCCACAATTACTGTGCGTCTGGCTGTGGACAGCATGTTCGTTAATGTCGCCAAGCCTTGCGCCATGCGGCGTCCAGACAGTTGCTCATTTATTGATCAATTAATTCAAGATCGATTTTTCTACTCACTATTACTGTGGTTTCGCTTGTGGATACAGTGTTCATGATTGCCTGGAGGCCACGACATACAAGGCCTCCAGAGAATTGATCGTTTTTTGAGCAGTTTTGTTGGTCAGCGAAGCTTGATGGTAATAGCTTCAATAGAGTCGTTGAGCTCGAAGCGTGTTTCCTCAAACGCGGCCTTACGCATCTTCAGTGGAGGGTTCTGGCTGTAGCCATACTGCTCAGTCGGCATCCCGATAAAGTTCGTATCGAGCTTCTGATTGCCGTTGGCATCTCGAATGACCGATACCGCATAGGTGCCGGGCTTCAGGTTCTTGAAGGTATGCTGCACCGTGGTCCCTGTAACTGGGATATGGGCGGATGCCTCCAATGGTTTGTCGTTATCCCACGCGTCGGCCGAAGCGAATACGGCTACCAGCAATTCACCTTTGGCCTCCTCGATATCGGTAAAGGTCACGTTGAGATCAGCAGCATGGGCACGGCCCAGTGTCCAGATAAGGCCGAAAACGCATAGGGGCAAGCGCTTCATGCAAGCTCCGTTGTAGGGTGAGAGACAAGGGTGTGAGTAATCGCGTCGAGACGCTCGAAAAAACAGTCGGGCCCGGCTCTGCGTAACGCCTCCGGGCTGGCGTACCCCCAGCTGACCGCACCGCAGGCAATACCTGCCTTGCGCGCCGCCTGAATATCCCGCAACTCATCGCCAATGCAGATCGCGGCATCGGGCGAGACATTACAGCGGGCGACTACCTGTTTAAGGCGTGAGCTTTTACCGAGCAGGGGCGCGTTACACTCGACACGGTCCAGATAGCGAGCCGACGGACCAAGAATGCACTCGACATTTTCAAGTGAATTGGACGTGACCAGCGCCAACTGTATTCCGGCCTGATGCAGGGCTTCCAGCATGGCCGGTACCCCTTCGAAGGGCCGCACGGTATGGCCGCCGTGCGCCATCAGGTGTTGAAAGTGGCGCGCGACACGTGGAATTTTCCACAAGGGAATACCAAAGTAACGCAGCAGCTGACGGGTGCCGTAGCTGCGGATGCGATCGAAGTCGGCTGGGTCGTACCGGTTGAAGCGATGTGCCTGAGCCAGCGTGTCGAGCGACTCGAGAAAGAATGGAAAGCTGTCGGCCAGGGTGCCATCAAAGTCGAAAATGACGAGTTGGTAGCGCATGGGCAGGGCGGCTGGCCGTGATAGGAAGAGAAGAGAGTAGCCGGGGCGGACGCCTGCGACAAATACAACCGGTGCCAAGTGTGATGGCACCGGTTGTATCAGGGTTACAGCGAGAAGCGACGCACCAGACCGTTGAGGTCTACGGCAAGGCGGGCAAGCTCCTGCGTGGCAACGCTGGTCTGCTGTGCACCGGCTGCCGTTTGCACAGACAAGTCACGGATGCTGACCAGGCTGCGGTCCACTTCGCGGGCGACCTGAGCCTGCTGCTCGGAGGCGCTGGCAATTAGCAGGTTACGGTCGTTGATGTCGGCCACATTCGACGTGATGGTCGACAGGGCTTCGCCGGCCGCGTTGGCTTTTTCCAGCGTGCTGCGGGCACGCTCGGCGCTGCTCTGAAGCGCTTGTACGGTGTGGTCGGTCCCCTGCTGGATACTACCGATCATGGATTCGATCTCACGGGTCGACTCCCCGGTACGGTGTGCCAGGGCACGGACTTCATCGGCCACGACGGCAAAGCCACGGCCGGCATCACCTGCACGGGCGGCTTCAATAGCGGCGTTGAGCGCCAGCAGGTTGGTTTGTTCAGCCACGGCGCGGATCACATCCAGAACCTTGCTGATATTAAGGGCCTGCTCGGCAAGTTCCTCGGCACTTTGAGAAGCGCCCAAGACATCGCTGGTCAGTGCTTCAATGGAGGCAATGGCGTCGCTTAGTTGTGCACGGCCCTGTTGAGCCGAATGACTGGACGCCTGTGATGCTTCAGAGGTGCTGACCGCGTTGCTGGCAACGCCTTCTACGGCAGACGTCATTTCGTTCACAGCGGTAGCCGCCTGCTCGATCTCATCGTTCTGGCGCTGAAGACCCCGGGTAGACTCTTCCATGACTGCGCTCATTTCGTCAGCCGCCGATGACAGCTGAGTAGCCGAGTCGCCGATCTGGCCGATGGTCTGGCGTAGGTTGACCTGCATGGCGGCCAATGCCTGAAGCAGTTCCGCTGCCTCATCCCGACCTTCGGCTTTCACGTTCTGGCTCAGGTCGCCACCGGCAATCTGTTTGGCAACGCTTACTGCCTGGCCAATAGGTTTGACGATGCTGGCTGTCAGCAGCAGGGCCAATGCGATCGTGACGATCACGGCCAGTACAATGATACCGATCACGATCGCCTGGGCCTGGCTGTAGCTCTCGGCTGCGGCCTGACCAGCCTTGGTCGCTGCATCCTGGTTGATCTTTTGCAGCAGCAGGTTCTGATCGTTGACGATGATGCCACGAGGCGCCAGTTCGGTATTGATCAGCTTGTTGGCGGAGGACAGATCCTCTTCGCTTACAAAGCCCTGTACCTTGGCCAGAATGCTCATGTATTCCTGAAAGGTGGTTTTGAGCGTGGAGAGTGCCTGGCGCTCCTGTTCGCTGGAAATCAGCGTCTCGTATTTCTTGAAAGTTTCTTGGATCTTGCCATCCAGTGTGGCAATGGTCTGGTTGCTTTTGGCCTGCACCGCCTTGTCCGGGTTCGCTACCAGGCGAAGCACCTCGACACGAAGACGGGTGATGTTCAGCGCAATTTCGTCTGCCGTTGCAAGGCTCGGCATGGCGTTGTTTTCGATGACTTGTCCGGCACGGCGGATATCAGCCATTTGCACCAAGTTGGAAATGCCAAGAATGATCAGTAGCAGGGCTACTGCACCAAAGCTCAGAAGGGTCCGGTAAGAGATCTTCAAATGTCTGAACATGATCGGTCCTGTTAGAAAATAAGGGCAGGCGATCCTTCGCTCTGTAAGGGATGCCTGCATATCGGACGCGATCGGGAATGCTTAAGGGTAGCCATCAGCTAAAAGCCAAACGTTTGCGACCTCTACAGAAAAGGGCAAGACCGCTTAAGAGGTTAAGACAGAATCAGTGCTCGCCCAGGACGTGTTGTACCAGGGCCTTGTGAGCGGCTTCGTCCTTTCGGTCGGACAGCAGCTGTACAACCGCAACCCGCGCATCTGCCTCGGCAATAAAGGCAGTGCTGCGCATGGGCGTGCCGTTCATGACTGACGTGGTTTCCAGTTGCTGAAGGGTCAGGCCGTCGCGCTTTAGGGTCTTTTCCTTGAGCACTTTGAATTTGCTGCCGCTCAGTTTCTGCCGTGCATAGAATGCGGCTTTGGCCTTAGCAAGCACGACTCGGTTGCTGGCGGTTTTATCTTCTGGCGTTGGTGTTTCAGAGGTAACGATCAACTGTTGGCTGGCTTTGTTGATATACAGTTTGCCGCGTGCTGACGGGTCTTCGGCAGTTGTGCCGGGCGGCAGGGGACTGACATCGAACCCCTCGGGTAATGCCAGCACTAGCTGATGGTTCAGCAGGGAGATGGAGTGGCTATTGGCTGTCTGGGTGGTTTCGGCCTTGCTGGCAGCCTGGACCGGTAGAGTGACAAGGCCGAATACAAGGGCAGCCGAAGCCAGGGCCATTTTCAGGCTGTTGTTGTTCATGTCAGATCCTTGAATGGATTGCGTTGAGTCCTTTGGGTGCCGAAAGGCTTGGCAGCCAGGGCCCAACGACTGGCCAGATTATTTCATAGCGACAAGTCTGCATTGCGCTGCGCTTTCCTGAAGCGTGCAGTGCTTGGCAGTTGAAAATGCAACGGTTTTTGACTGAACAAAAGAAACCCCGCCGAAGCGGGGTTCTTAAAACAGAGTAGTCAATCAGCCATCGGCACCCACTTGACGCAGATGGGGTACAGGCTGTTCCTCGCCCAGGTTGGCCAGTAGGCGTTCGCTGTACCAGTCAATGAAATTAATGACGCCAAATTCATAGGTCTGTGAATACGGGCCGGGCTGGTAGGCCTTGGAGTTGATGCCGCGCTGATTTTCCTCGGCAAGCATTCGGTCCTGCTGGTTAGTGGCATCCCAAACCTTGCGCAGATTTTCTACCTCATAATCGACGCCCTCTACTGCATCCTTGTGCACCAGCCACTTGGTGGTAACCACGGTCTGTTGGGCGCTGATTGGCCAAACAGTGAACACAATCAGGTGATCCCCCATGGCGTGGTTCCAGGAGTGCGGCAGGTGCAGGATGCGCATGGAGCCCAACTCCGGGTTCTTGATACGTCCCATCAGCTTCTTGCAGCCGGGCTTGCCATCCAGCGTCATGGACGCCGTGCCCTTGAGTAGCGGCATGCGCACAATGCGGTTACGCAGGCCAAAGCTGGCGTGGGCATACGGGATCTGCTCGGCCTCCCAAGCGGCGGCGCTTTCGGCAACGTGATCCTTGAAGGCCTGGTTGGCGCGCGGATCGGTTACATCGTCCCATTCCAGTAGTGTCTTGAGCAGCTCTGGGTGCGAGCCGTTGCAGTGGTAGCACTCGCGGTTATTTTCAAGCACCAGCTTCCAGTTGGCGGCTTCCATCAGGTCCGTACGGGCTACGACCTTAGTGTTTTCCATGTCGTACGGTTCCATGTAATGGTCGAGCGTACGCAGGAAGTCATCGATAGCGGGAGGCTCTTCGGCCAGGCAGATAAAGATGTATCCGCCCGCCGTTTTCACATGCACCGGCTTCAGGTTGAAGTCCGCCATGTTGAAGTCAGCGCCCATTTCGGTACCGGCAAACAGCAGGTGGCCGTCCAGCTCGTAGGTCCATTGATGATAGGGGCAGACCAGCTTGGCCACCTTGCCTTTCTCGCTGATGCACAGGCGAGAACCGCGGTGCCGACACACGTTATGAAAAGCGTGTACCTTGCCTTCAGCACCACGCACCACCATGACGGGGTTATCGCCAATCTGCAGCGTGAGAAAATTGCCTTTGGCAGGGATTTCACTCGTCATTCCGGCAATCAGCCACTCCTTGCCAAAGATCTCCTGCATGTCGATCTGGAACAGACGCTCATCGTTATAGAACGGCTGTGGCATCGAGTAAGTTCGCTCACGGGTACGCAGCATCTCTGCGGTGGCCTTGCGGGCCGATTCCAGCGGATCGCCCAGACTCAAAGGGTAGGTGACGTCCATCGGTATCCTCATGCGGCGGCATACAGGTGCGCCGGTGAAAAAGTGGCTGATAGGGTTGTGATGCAAGGCGTTTGGACAGCTTGTTCAAGACTGCCCGTGTGGTTGGTGAAATCAGTGTGGGGCTGCGTCTGGATAGGGCCTTATCCACGCGCGACATGGTCGAATCATTTCCCGACGCGGCAAGTCCCGTGGACGCTGGGCTGGTCGCTCTAAGCATGCCGATGTCGTTGGCAGGTAAATGCCGACGAAAGGGCCTCTCCACAATCGCCCCATCACCGCCTGAAGATGCGGCGGGTCTTAACGCGTGAGGGCACGTGCATGAACAGCTTTCTGAATCCGGTTACTACGCAGACCTGGGCCAATGGTCGCCATGCGGTACGTTGCGTCAAGGCGATTCAGGAAACCTGGGATGTACGAACCTTCTGCTTCATGGCGGACGTACCCCTGATGTACTTTTTCAAACCCGGTCAGTTCGTGACGCTGGAGCTTGAGATTGAGGGTCAGCAGGTGATGCGTTCATACACAATCTCCAGCTCGCCCTCCGTGCCCTACAGCTTCTCGATCACGGTCAAGCGTGTCCCGGGTGGCAAGGTATCGAACTGGCTGCATGACAACCTGCGTGAAGGGCAGGAGCTTGCGGTGCATGGGCCGGTGGGGCTGTTCAATGCCATCGACTACCCGTCCGACAAGGTCCTGCTGCTCTCCGGTGGCGTAGGTATCACACCGGTGATGTCCATGGCCCGCTGGTTCTTCGACACGAACGCTAACGTGGACATGGTGTTTGTACACAGTGCCCGCACGCCAAAGGACATCATCTATCACCGCGAGCTGGAGCACATGGCCTCGCGGGTCTCTAACTTCTCGCTGCATCTCGTGTGCGAGCGGAGTGATCTTGGGGAGGCCTGGGCGGGATATCGCGGTTTCTTTGATCGGCGCATGCTGGAATTGATGGCGCCGGATTTTCGTGATCGCGAGGTGTTCTGCTGTGGCCCGACACCTTATATGAATGCTGTGAAAACCATGCTGCGCGAGCTGGGCTACGACATGGCCCGTTACCACGAGGAGTCCTTTGGCGCGACGCCTGCAGATGTCAAGGAAGAGGTTCTCGAGCAGGCCGGTCTTGCGGCCGACACACCGCCGGTTCCGCTGGCGGATCAGTGCGAGGTATTATTTGCGGGCAGCGGCATGAGTGTACGTGTCGGACCAGGAGAGACTGTGCACGGAGCGGCTGCCAAGCTGGGCCTGCATATTCCAAAGGCATGCGGCATGGGCATCTGCGGCACCTGCAAGGTACTCAAGACCCGTGGTTCGGTTGTCATGGAGCACAACGGCGGCATTACCGAAGAGGACGAGGCCGAAGGTTACATCCTGTCCTGCTGCAGCGTTCCGCAAGGGGACGTTGAAATCGATTTCTAAATATCCTGCAGCGGACATGCCTGTTTGGGCGTGTCCATCACCGTTTCCTTTTCCCGTCTGATATTACCGCAGCGGCACAATGCCCCTATTTTTCATAGGGGCTATTCCTGCTCTAATACCGCCAGGCACTGAGACAGCTGCTAAGGTAAGGTAGAAGATCGCAGCATTGTGTGATCAGATCGCTACAGCATCGCTCCTTTCTGATCGAGGGCGTCAAAATGGATGTCAGAACGCTGCGCAACCTGACGCGGGTGGCGCGTACAGGCTCTCTGTCTGCCGCGTCAGATGAGGCCTGCCTGACCGTGCAGGCCCTGGCGGCGCAATTGAACAAGGCGGAAGACCAGTTCGGGTTCAGGATTTTCAAGCGATCCAACAAGGGATTGCACCTGACCGAGCGTGGTCACGCGCTCATGCCTTATATCGAGAAGGTGGTGGAGTCCGCCCGGCAACTGGACAGCAAAGCTGCCGAGTTAAGCCAAGCCACGCCACGGCTGCTGCGGGCCGCACTGAACAGCACGCTACCGGCCGATATTAATCAGTGCATCGTCAAGCGGATGATGCAGGTCTTCAGCGATTATCACCTGGAGTTCAGCTTTGCCGAGTCCATCGAGAACCTCAGCAAGCTGCGTAACGACAATATCGACCTTGCGGTACTGATCGGACCACCGCAAGCCGATCTGGCCAGCCTTGAGCTGGCTGATATTCATATTGATGTCGTAGGTGCTTACCACGGTGCCGATGCAGAGGCGTACAGCGACCTGAGTGACAAGCTGCTTGTTAGGCCGACCAGCGACTGCCCTTATTCCACCAGTTTCGAGCGGTTTCTGGACAGTGGTCAGACGGTGAGCCAATGGGGGCATCGCATGATCTATTCGGGTAGCGAAACCCTAACCGTCTCGCTGATCAAACAACTCGATGGCTTGGGCGTCGTTTCACGGGCGGCGGCTTGCAAGCATGGATTGTCCATCGTACCGGGGTTTGAGGATTCGCTGCCGGTACGCCTGGTCGTCAACAATGTCGACTTGCCTATTCGTGCCCTGGAGCAGCTGACCCGTCCCTTACAGCACTCGCCCCAGCGCAATATAAGACAACAGGCCTACCGCCACACTGAGGAGCAGGTTCTTACTGAAATAAGCGCATAACAGCGTCGGTATGGCAGCAACGAATTCGGGCCGCATGAGGTTCACATGCTTTTCCGTCACCACCAGTGGTGTGAGGGTAATGGCGGCGACGATGCAGACCGGCAGAAACTCCAGCGTTCGCGTCAGGAATCCTGGCCAGCGCTCGGTACTGAGCTGCATCGGTAGCACCCGTGGCAGCAGTGTCACCGCGGTCATCAGGACGATTATCAGGATCAGGAACGTTTCTTGAGACATACGCCTACCCAGCAGCCAAAGAACGTGGCGATAAAGACATTCAGGGCGGACTCGAACAGCAGGTTCAGCACACCCATGCAGGTCACCGCCGCTAGAGCAGCTACCAGCTTGCCCTTGGAATCACAAAGCGAGACCAGCACGTACAGCATCATGGCGGTCAAGGCATAGTCGAGCTTGTACTGGATCAGGTGGGCAGTGTAGGTCGAGCTGAGAGCACCCAGCAGCGCGCCCAGCACCCAGGCACTGTGACAGAAGAGGTTGAACGAGATCAGGTAACGGGCATTGACCGCAACGCCTTTCTGCAACTTGCTGCTGTGAAAGGCAAAGGACTCGTCCGTCAGCTCCGCCGCATACACCCATCGTTCCAGACGGCTCAGGCCTGTCGTGCGCAGGGCTCTGGACATGTACATCGACATCAGCATGTGACGGGCGTTGATCAGAAAGGTGGTCATCACGATAGTGACGATCGAGGCGTTCGCCGTCATCAGTGCCAGAGCGGCGAACTGCGAGGCACCGGCATAGACGAACAAGCACATGGCGACCGGTAACCAGAGCGGATAGCCTGCATTCACGGCCATCAGGCCGAAAACGAACGAGACCGTAAAATAGCCAGCGACGACCGGACTGGCCTCGCTGAAGGTGCGTAGCTCAGGAGCTTTCCGGATTAAAACACGCGTATTCACACCATCCTCTCATTGCCGGGCTGAAATCGGACCGTTCATAGGTTTACCGCACAATGTCATGGGCCGTCCCGGGTTTGGAGAAAGAGATAGCAATGATCTGACGGAATGCCGGGCGCTTTGGGTCCTTCGTGGACGCAGGCGTCACGTAATGACGCATCTCCCGGTCCAGGAAAAACGTCGTGTCCAGGATGTGCTCGTAAGTCAGCGCGGCGAGCAGCTCCTCTTGTACGTTATATAACCGACTTTCGGCGCCTGCGATGTTATGCCGACCCCAGAAATGCATTGCGCTGAAGGGGTAGCCGTCGCAGTGAATTCCCTCAGGCGTGATTTCGACCTGCTGGCCGGGGTTGATCTCAATCCGAATTTGGTGAATCTGGCACTGCCACATATCGTTATGCAGGTGCGCTGGCAATACGCTTTTGTACACCTCGAAATCCAGGGCGATCAGGCTGCGAAGAACAGGGGAGGCGATTACTTCATCGGAGAAGTCCTGAAAATGCCGCTCCATGCCGCCTACATAGCGATTGTTAGCCAAGGATTGTACATAGGGGCGATGTTCGAGCTGGCGCAGCTCCTGATTGACGGGGTGGTACTCGAAATCGCTGTAGCGTCTGAACCGTGCGCCCGACTCGGCCTGGCCATAATAACTGTCGCGCTCCATAGCTTCCCAGCTATGGGTCAGCCGGACGAATTCGTCAAAGTTGCCCGTCAGGCTGAAGTCTGCGCCTTTCACATTGGCAAACTTGTTTTGACGCAGGGCGTCACCAACCGCCTTGTTGAGAACAATCATGATCGTCTCCGCTCCATTGAACGATCCACTCTAAGCGCTGGGCAGATTTGCTCTATGAGAAATAATTTAAGGCATCTCAACGAAAAGTTGAGATTGGCTGAGCGCCTGCTGCCTGCATGAGGTATCCACGGTCTGATGGTCATCCATCGGGCGATCGGATGGTCATGTCAATTTGTTGCAGGCTGCGCCGATACAGGGTGTACAAGATGCGTCCTACCTGGAGGCACCCCAGTTACCAGACTTCTGCCATGACCACTTCTGCTTTCATGCTCGATAGCGAATCTCAGCTCCGTGGCCTTATCGATGCCATACAGGAGTTCATTGTGCTCAAGGATGGGCGGGGACGATGGCTGATTACCAACAGGATCGTGATCGACACCTATCGCCTGCAAGGCGTTGACTATGTGGGCAAGACCGACATGGAGCTGGCGCTGATTCGACCGGAGTTCCATGAGGCTTTTGTCTACAACGTGCAGACCGACGAGCAGGCCTGGCAAAAAGGGTCGGCGCTGCGTATCCAGAAATCCTTCATGGGGCTGGACGGCCGTCTCAACACGTGGGAAGTGATCAAGACACCCAGTTTCGATGAAGCGGGTAATCGCCACCAGCTTGTGATCGTCAGCCGCAATATTACCGAGCGTCGTGTGGCTGAGCAGGCACTGGAAGCCAGTGAACAGCGTTATCGGCTGATTGCTGACAACATGCTCGACATCATTGGTGTGTTCAAGCCGGAAGTAGGCATCGAATATGTTTCGCCTTCCTTTGAGCATGTCCTGGGGCATCGGGCGGCTATCTATCTGGGGCGTGACATGTTCGAACTGATCCACCCGGACGATATTGATCCCTTGCGCAGTGCGTTTCGAATGCTATTGGAGGGTAGCGTCTCGCATACGACGGTCGAATGCCGCTGTTACCATGCCCAAGGGCACTGCATATGGTTCGAAACGCATCTCTCCAGTACCTATACGAATGAGGGCGTTCTGGACAATGTCGTTTTTGCCTGCCGTGATATCTCAGCACGTAAAGCCTACGATCAGCATCTTCAAACGCTGGCCTACCACGATCCTCTGACGGGAGCGCCCAACAGACGCTTCCTGATGGACCAGATTCAGCTCAGGATCGATCAGGCATCGGCCGATTCAAACTTTGCCGTCCTGTATCTGGATCTTGATCGATTCAAGCCCATCAATGACGAGAGGGGGCATGATGTGGGGGACGAGCTGCTGATTAGGTTCGCCAGCAGGCTCAAGCAGAACCTGCGTGCCAACGACCTGTATGCCCGTATTGGCGGCGACGAGTTCGTGATCGTACTGGCCCAGGTAAACGAGGTTCAGGCGGTCACCATTGCCGAGCGGTTATGTCTGGCCTTGCAAGCGCCATGGATGCTGCCGTGTGGAGAGCTCAAGACCACTTCGTCCATTGGTGTGGTGCTTTACCCTGATGCCGGTCTGTCTGTGCACACCCTGCTGCGTCATGCTGACGAAGCCCTGTATGAGGCCAAGCGGGCAGGGCGAGCCTGTGTCATGGTCTACAACGGATAAAAGCAAATAGACAGGCGCCAAGTTTGGCAGGCGGGGCGGGGTATCAAGAAGAGGAGATAATGCAGGGGGGGCAGGCATTGTCTGGCAAGGCCTACCCCTGAACAGTCACGCGTCGCAGAGGGCGCGCATGCCGTTGACAGTCATCTCAAGGTGCTGCTCCAGACGCTCCAACTCAGCCTGCAGCGGCTCGGGGAACGGATGGCAGTCCAGTGCCTGGGTTACCAGGGTGCTTATCAGGACGAAGAAGGCGAGTACCTCTTCCGGATCGGAGCTGGCATTCAGGCGCGAATAGCGGGCCTGCTCCGAAGCATAATTGGTTTCAGCGACATCAAACTTGCGCAGTACAGCGCCCAGCCACTGGGTCGAATGCACACAAAACGGCGTGCCCCGATAGGCTTGCGGCTGGCGTTGTTCGTAATGCTTTTGAGTGTTGTGTGTATTCATGATCTGTATTTGCTTCTAAGGGCTAACAAGGCTCAGCAAACTGGATGACGCAAACTAACTGGACGGTATTTACGGTCCGTCGAATTTCCTGCCACCTAAGGCTCATGCCTGAGCGTTTTCAGTTGGCTTCATCAGCTCAATCAGCTTGATCGTTGTATCGGCGCCCCTCACGAAAACATGAGTACGAAGGTGCAACGGGCAGACGGACGATCATCTGCTGCTAGCCTTGCCGATTGATGGCTATTTGCCAACAAGAAGCGGCGTAGGGTAGTGAAACGGTTGGCATCCTGCTACTGATTTCTGATCACGTTATGTGACCGCGGCAAGAAAAACAGGCTAAACGACTTGCATGGGTACGCGGGGATGGTAAGGCGGGGGGGAAGACTTTCTGGCAGGCAACAAAAAACCCGCCGAAGCGGGTTTTCTGGTTGACCTTACTCAACGTCCTGTAGAGCTGCCATCCTGGCCTGGTCATTCATCCTTGATCTACCTGAGCGCTTCCTGCGCTGCAGTCCGATAGGTGTAGATTACGCACCTTATGCATTCATACCTAGAGCCAATGACGCCTTGTGCGTGTAAGCCTTTGGCTATACCTGTTCTGCGCTCATCTGCATCCGCATGCCTCACGCCGGTCGGTATTCGCTGCAGGTCAGACCTTAAACTCCATTGCTTTCTGCCGATATGAAGACTGGGTTACCGCCTATCCATCTGACTGTCTCGTTGAATGATCATGTTTCGATCCTCGTTTTCCCTGTGGCTAACCCAGCGCTCCCTCGTACTGGTCTCCAGTGTGGCAGCCCTTGGGCTTACCGTGACGCTGTTTGCCTGGCACATCCTGCAAGGTTCTGAGCAGGAGGCCGCCCGTGAGCGCTTTTCCCGTGGCGCATCGGAAATTACCCGGGAGCTGGATGGCGCAATGGCACGTTATGAACGCCTGTTGCGGGCGGGGAGCAGTCTGTTCAATGCCGGCGATGAGATTTCCCGATTGGAATGGCGCCAGTTTGCCGAAAACATGCGGCTCGAAGAGGATTACCCAGGGATGCAGGGTTTTGGTTTCGCCCCGTTGATTGCTGCGCGTAATAAAAACAGTTTTGAGGCGCGTGTTCGCAAAGAGAGCTTTCCAGGTTACGAGATCAGAACCGACAGCGGACGCGATACGTTCATTCCTGTTCTCTATATCGAGCCCTTTATGGGGCGCAACCTGAGGGCATTCGGGTTCGATATGTTTTCTGAAGCGAACCGGCGAGCGGCGGCCGAACAGGCCCGTGACTCAGGCCAGGTAAGCCTGAGCGGGAAGATCACGCTTGTGCAGGAGACCGAGAACCCTCAGGCCGGTACCCTGATGTTCGTACCGTCCTATTTCAGCGACATGCCGACCCAGACGGTCGAGCAGCGACGAAAGGCCTTGCGAGGATTTGTTTTCGCCCCCTTCAGGATGGGCGATCTGATGACGGCCGCCCTGAAAGACCGTGCCGATGATCTGGCACTTGAAATCTACGATGGTGAGCAACCTGCAGCGGCAAACCGCCTGTATTCAAGGCGTATGGATCTGGTGAGTACCCTGCCAGGTTACATACCCCGCTTCGACAGCCTCCAACATATTGACGTAGCCGGACGGCAGTGGACATTGCGTTTCGTTACCCTGCCTGCCTTCGAGACAGCAGCCCCTGCCAGCCGTGCACAGGTCGTATTGTTCAGTGGTCTGGGACTTACCCTGCTGCTCTGTGTGTTGGTGGCGTCATTGGCCACCATGCGTGCCCGTGCCGAGCAACTGGCAGATCGTATGAGTCGCGCCTACCGGGAAAGCGAAGCGCGGATACGCTCTATTATCGACGGGGCGGCGGAAGGCATCGTGATCACGGAAAGCGACCCGGCCATGACTGTCTTGAAAATCAATCCAGCAGGTGAGCAGATGCTGGGCTTGCCGGCTGCTGAGGCCAAGGGGCGCTCGCTGGCGCATCTGCTGACCGTGAAGGGAGATCGCATTTTGAATGATCTGCGTCAGGGCGCGACCAGCAGTGTCTGGCTCGACACGCAATACGCGTCGGCAAAAGGTCAGTGCCGCAGCCTGAATATGGCCATTACGGTCGCCGAGCAAGATGGAGTCCAGCGTTTGATTGTGCTGATCAGTGACCAGACTGACCTGCATCAGGCACGGCAGCAGGCTCTGATGACAGGTGCCCTGAACGAGGCGATCCTGCTGCATTCGCCGTTCTGCATCTTCTCGACCGATCCTGAGGGCCGCCTGCGTACAGTTAATCCGGCCGGTGAACGGCTGCTGGGCTACTCCCGGGCAGAGCTGGTCGAGACGCAGTACATCAGCGACCTGCTGGATGCCAATGAGCAATCGGTCAAGGCCGAGCAGCTGAGCCAGGCGCTGGGCCGTACGGTGACGGAGTGGGAGAGTTTTGTCAGGCTGGCGCAGGAAAAGCCCGAGGAGGAACACGAATGCGGTTTTGTCTGCCGTGGCGGGGTACGGTTACCCGTCAACCTGGCCGTGACGGCGTTGCGTGACCAGACGGGGCAGATCACGGGGTATCTGGGGATTGCCTACGACATTACCGAGCGCAAGCGGGCCGAGGAGCTGATGCGCTACCAGGCTCTGCATGACGGTTTGACCGGCTTGCCCAATCGCACGCTGATGGCCGACCGGATGAGCATGGCCATCGAGCGGGCCAAGCGAAACCAGGAGGTCTTGGGGGTCATGCTGATGGACCTCGATCACTTCAAGGAGATCAACGACACCCTGGGGCATGACGTGGGCGATGAAGTCCTCAGGCAAGTAGCGCATCGCCTGAAGAGTGCTGTACGTCAGAGTGATACGGTGGTCCGCCTGGGGGGCGATGAGTTTGTTGTGCTGTTGGGTGATCTGAAGCGGATCGAGGATGCCAGCAATGTCGCCACGAAGATCCTGAAGACCATTGAGGCTGACCTGATCATCGGACCGCACCGCCTTTACCTCTCTACCAGCATCGGTATCGCTCTGTATCCGGAGCAGGGTGTGGATTTGGACGAGCTGCTCAAGAATGCCGATCGGGCCATGTATGAGGTCAAGCGGCGCGGCAAGAAGGGGTTCGCGCTGTCCCAGACCTCATTGACACCAGAAGATCAAATAAAACAGCGGCTTGTCTGATGACCTTTGGCTATGATTGAAACACTGCGGTGATGGGTTCGCCGTCGTAAGAAGATTATAAGGATAGCGAAGCATGCCAGACCCCCACGAGATCTCGAAGAGGGCCAGCCGATGGCCGTCACAGCGTCTCGCGCTCGGCTTCGTGATCCTGGTCTGCCTGTCCCTTTTCAGTCTGGATATCTGGCAGGCCTTACGGGGGCGGGGCGAGCGGCTTCAGGAGGCCGAGGTCGCCACTTCCAACCTGGCACGCTCACTGGCGCAACATGCCGATGATACGGTCGAAGAGGTCGATATTGTTCTGGCCGGCATTGCCGAGCGACTAGCCTGGGATGGAATCGAAGAGACCAACCGGGTCCGCATGAAGGCCTGGTTGCAGGATCGGATAAATGCACTGCCCCAGCTGCATGGGTTGTTCATCTACGACCAGGACGGGCGCTGGATCGTCACCTCGAACAGTCACGATCCGGTAAACATGAACAATGGGGATCGGGAATATTTTGCCTATCACCGTACCCATAAGGACCTGGGACCGCATATCGGGCCGGTCATCCGTAGCCGCACGACAAACGAGCTGGTGATTCCGGTGTCTCGGCGGATCAATCATCCCGACGGGCGCTTCGCCGGCGTCGCGCTGGCAACATTGAGAGTCGAGTATTTCAATCGTTTCTACGCAGACTTCGATATCGATCAGCAGGGGACTATCTTCCTTGCCCTCCATGACGGAACCATACTGGTGCGCCGCCCGTTTGACGAAGCCTTGATCGGCAAAAGCCTGGCCAAGGGGCGTATCTTCAGCGAGCTGCTACCGGTCTCAGCAACCGGGACGGGCATGGTGAAATCCATTGTGGATGGGGTCGAGCGTATGTCGGCCTACCGCAAGATGGACAAGTACCCACTGGTGGTCATGGCGGCTGTTTCCAAGGAAGCGGCCCTGGCGTCCTGGTACAAGGACATGAGCCGGTCGTTTATTACCGGGATTCTGCTGATTGCCGTAGCCGGGTTCGGATTGGCCCTGATTCGGCAGATCCGTATCGACCTGGAGACGGAGCGGGCGCTACGTGAGTCGCACCATGCGCTAGAGAAAATGGCCATGGAAGACAGCCTGACCGGGCTTGCGAACCGGCGGCAGTTCGACATGGCCCTCAAGGCCGAGATCAGCCGGGCTCGGCGGGCGCAGACGTCGCTGGGCATCATCATGATCGACATCGATCATTTCAAGCGCTACAACGACCTCTATGGTCATCCAGCCGGCGACGAGTGCATCAAGGCCGTAGCGGAAGCCGTGCTGTCCTGTACCCGTCGCGCTGTCGACCTGGCTGTCCGCTATGGGGGCGAAGAGATTACAGTGCTGCTCCCGGATACAGACGATGCCGGTACCCATCAGGTGGCCGAAAACATGCTCAACGCTGTTCGCAAATTGGCGATCCTGCATGAGGGTAATGAAAACGGCCGTATCGTCACGATCAGTGCCGGTGTCTTCAGTTGTGTTCCCAAGGGCAAGGGGGCGACCAGCCAGCACTTGATCAAGTCAGCCGATGAGGCGCTCTACGCCGCCAAGGCGGCCGGGCGCGACCGGGTTTATCCTCCGCTAAGCAAGATGTGAGGCGCTGGGTCAGTATTAAAATGGAATTGAAACGCCATCCCTGTTGTCGCAATAGCGAGGTTTGAAGCCGAGCGGCCAAAGCCTCTCGCTTCGTAACGCTTGCCCTTCAGGTTTTTATGGACGTCACTGATCCCGCCCTGCAGATCGCCCGAGCCCAGTTTGGCATCACTATCGGCTTTCATATCGTGCTGGCTGCGTTCAGCATCGGACTCGCCAATTTTCTCATGGCCCTGGAAGGGCTCTGGCTGTGGAAAAGACAGCAGGCCTATCTTGATCTCTATAAGTTCTGGCTAAAGATCTTTGCGCTGAACGTGGCGGTCGGAACTGTATCGGGTGTGGTCATGGAGTTCGAGTTCGGCACCAACTGGGGACGCCTCTCGACCCAGGCGGGTTCGATCATCGGCCCGTTGATGTTCTATGAAGTCATGGTGGCGTTTTTTCTGGAGGCCGGTTTCCTTGGCGTCATGCTATTTGGCATGAAGAAGGTAGGCCCCAAGCTCCACTTCTTCACAACCTGTGCGGTAGCGGTGGGTTCGCTGTTCAGCGCTTTCTGGATTCTGGCCGCCAACTCCTGGATGCACACGCCTGCCGGTTACTCCATCGGGCCGGATGGCCGTTTCGTGCCGGAAGAGTGGCTCGCCATTATTTTCAATCCCTCCTTTCCTTACCGCTTCGTTCACATGACCTTTGCCGCCTTTCTAGACACCGCTTTCATGGTGGGGGCTGTTGGCGCCTGGCATCTGCTGCGCGATGCGTCGAATCCGCGGGCGCGGATCATGTTTTCCATGGCCATGTGGGTAGTAGCCATCGTTGGGCCACTGCAGATCATTGCCGGGGATCTGCATGGGGAAAACACCCTGGAGCATCAGCCGCAGAAGGTTGCAGCCATGGAAGGGTCGTGGAACCGACCGGCACCGGGGGAGGGCGAGCCGCTACGGCTGTTTGCCGTACCGGATATGGAGCAGCAGCGTAATCATTTGGAGCTGGCGATCCCGCACATTGGCTCCTTGTACCTGCGCCACAACTGGGCCGGCACCATCCAAAGCCTGAGCGAGTTTCCGGCCAGCGATCTCCCTCCAGTTCCTATCGTATTCTTTGCCTTTCGGCTCATGGTGGGGCTGGGCCTGCTGATGGCGACCGTCGGCATTGCCAGCCTGATCGTGCGTACGCGTGGGCGCCTATACACCGCCCGCTGGCTGCACTGGATCGTGCTCCCGATGGGACCGGCCGGCTTTATCGCCATGCTGGCCGGATGGGTCGTGACCGAGACCGGGCGACAGCCATTCACGGTCTATGGATTGTTGCGCACGGCTGACAGCAGTTCGGCACAGTCCTTTTCTTTCGTTATGACCTCAACCTTAAGCATTCTGGCTGCCTATGTGATCGTCTTCGGGATTGGGCTTCTCTATATGCTTCGGGCCATGGCCAGGGCACCCAGGGCTGATGAAAAGGGCCCCGAACCCTCCCTTGCCAACGAGACCGGTGAGTAACTCCATGTCCGCCGATTTGATCCATCAACTCTCCGCCGCGGCGCTGGCATTCGCCATCATCACTTATGTGGTACTGGACGGGACGGATCTGGGTGTCGGTATTTTGTTTCCGTTCCACAAGGAGACGCAGAGCCGCCATGTCATGGCGTTTTCCATTCTCCCCATCTGGGATGGCAACGAGACGTGGCTGGTGCTGGGTGGCGGCGGATTGCTGGCTCTGTTTCCCGCGGCATACAGCATCTTTTTTACCGCCATGTATGTACCCATCATTGCCATGTTGCTGGCTCTGGTGTTTCGGGGCGTATCGTTGGAGTTTCGTGACCGCGCAACTCCGGCACATCGGCGCTGGCATGATGTGGCATTCGCCGGGGCGTCTACGCTGGCCGGCCTTTGCCAGGGCATTGTCCTGGGTGGGTTGATTCAGGGGATTCCAAACGATGGCAGCCGGTACACGGGTAATGGCTGGGACTGGCTAAGTGGTTTTACGCTGACCTGTGGGATCGGTCTGGTGGTGGGATACGCGCTACTGGGAGCCTGCTGGCTGGTCTGGCGCACGGAGGGTGACTTGCAGGCTCGGGCCCGAAAACAGGCATCGCTGTTGGGTGGGTTCACCTTGCTGCTCATGGGGCTGGTCATCGTGTGGACCGCAGGACTTCACCCTCTGTATCGGGAGCGCTGGGCCCAGGGCGAGTGGGTGATCCCCCTTCTAGGACTGATGGCGCTTCTGGCGCTGGCCTTCTGGAAGGCATTGCCGTGCCGCATCCATTACCTGCCCCTGTTTGCCGTATTGGGCTGGTTTATGGTGGCGTACGCCGCCTTGATCCTGGCCTTGTACCCCTTGGTCATCCCGCCTGCGCTGACCATTTTTCAGGCATCGTCACCGACCGCGAGCCAAGCATTCATGCTGACTGGGTTTACCGTACTGATTCCGTTCACCCTGGCGTACAGTACGTACGGCTTCTGGGTGTTCCGCGGCAAGATCCGTCCACGAGAAGAGGCTGATGGAGAATAGGTTTCAGCCCTGCAAGAGACCAAGTTCTACGCAGGGCTGGTGAACAGCGGATCAATCGATCGTCTTACGACCTACTTCTTCACGATCGATTTCTTCCTGAATGATATTGCCGGTACGGGGATCGGCCCGGAAACGATACTTCTCCGAGTTGAGCTTGAGGCCCTTGCCAACCCATTCGCCATTTTCGGCATCCAGGCGGCTCACGGAGGTATAACCGCTTTCAATGATCTTGGCTTCGACTTCTTTCTTGGGCATCCAGTCCGCACCAGGCTGATCGGCCCAGGCGAAGCCAGTGCCGGCAACCGACAGCAACAGACCTGCAATCACGTGTTTCGTCTTCATGGCACACACCTCAAGGAAATAGGGGATGGCCGCCGCACGGGCTGGCACGTCTCGTCCAGCATGCGTCATGCACAAAGTGTTGATTTGTGACGGTCGGCTTGATCTGGCCATATCTGAAAGAGTGCAGGCGCTGTTGCCGCTCCCTTTGATCTTTTTGCCTGGCTTGACCGACCATCCCGCATCGAACACTAGCTTCGAAGCGCACCGAGGAAGACAAGTTCCAAGGCTAATTGAAGGAAATGTGCCCGTTAATGTTGCGAAATTTGCAGAAAAAGGCAGGAACATGTCTAGCTCGGGCCAGAGCGGCGATTAGCTGCCCTGACCCGCATGAGGCGAGTCGATCCGCTTATGCGGTGACCGGCTCGACCAGATAGGGCAACAGGCCGGCTGGCTCGTGTTTCTTGGCTTTTTTAGCTTTGCTCGGCATGGCTGTGATGTTCCACAGCTTTTCCCAATGCTCCAGGAGCGCGCCCGGCTTATCTACGTAAATACGCTGCCCCAGCTCCATGGCCTTGGCCTGTAATTGCGCGCGGTGGACAAGAATGCTTTCGTTGATGGCCTGACGTGTGCTGACGGCACCAAACAGATCAGACTCCTGCTCGAGCAAAAGCTGCATCACCGCCAAGTCGTGGTCATCACCCAGATAAGCAGACAGCTTTTCCAGGCACTTCTGGCGTGATTTGAAGTGCTCTGGCCAGGCGTCCATCAGCAGCTGTGTGTGATACCAGTGATCCTTCACACGCTTGCGCCATTCGTGCAGGGTTTCGTCAGTGGCATTACTGCGAGCGACCTTGAGTGCCAGACGGCCGTCTTTGTAGGTCTTGAGAATGCCGCTTTCCAAAAGGCCAAAGTCTTTGCCTTTGAACTTCCAGGTAGACACCTTGTACTTGGCGTCTTCCAATGCTTCCACCAGATCGGCATGGGAACTGGCTGCCTCACCTTGGGACGTCTTTTCAGCCCGCTCGACGAGTCGGCCCCTGACGCGCTTCATGGCCGGTGAATTGAAGCGCTTGCGGTTGGTTTCGGTCAGGGCATCCCAGCTTTCGATGACGGCTGCGGCATCACGCAGGCTGGACAAGCCCTGACCGAGATCGCGAAAGCGAATGTTTTGAGCCGTGAAGACTTTTTTGCCTAAGGGTTCGCGCACCAGTCTCAGCACGGCGCGGATTTCTTTTAGCCGCTTGCGGGCGTTGTGCACGCCTTTGGCCGAGCCTGCGCTCAAGGATTCCTGGGCTTTTTCTATCCGTTCAACCACTACACGGCGGATCTCATCGTCAACCCGCTTACGCGCTTGAATACGAAACGACATTTCCCTCTCCTGTAAGGACTTGGTGCTCAGCTGAGCATATCGCCTCCGAGAGTATCGGGGGCATTGCTGGCGAACCAGTGGCGTCGATCAATCTTCATCAAACTGTCATATAAGCCTGACAATAGTTAAAGATTTGCCTGTGCGTTTCGCTGTCAGCCAAGCGGTGGATTCAGTAAAGATGAGTGAAAAAGCAGGGGGTTAGTTCGGCCCTAGAGCGTGTGGCCGTTCACGCCGGGGAGTTTTACCGCTAGAGATCTAGCGTGCTGAGAAAGACGCCAGTCCAACCGATGCCCATCGACGTTTTCTTTTAATCCCGGTCAATTCAGCAGGGCGCAGCCTTAGCTATCCTTGGTCGGATGCGGTATTTCCGCCGCGCGGGTGGCATGCAGCTCCTGGCGCAGCGTTCGGACTTCCTCGTGCAGCTCATCTACCTTGGCCATCAAGGCACGCATCATCTCGCGGTCAGTGTTCTGCTCGTGGGCGTCCTGCTCATCCTTGTCCGTCAGAACCAGCGAGCCGATGTACGCGGCAAAGCTGCCGAATAACCCCACGCCGCCAATCATCAGCATGACAGCCACGATGCGGCCTAGTGTAGTGACTGGATAAAAGTCGCCATAGCCTACGGTAGTCACGGTCACAAAGGCCCACCAGAGCGCTTCTTCGGCCGTATTGATGGAGCTTTCAGGGTTGGGCGCTTCGACCATCAGCATGGTGATGGCGCCAAATGCCACCAGAAGCAGGGTCGCCGTGGCGGCCGATGCAACAATGCCTTCGGCGCGATTGCGAAACAGGAGTCGCCAGATCATCGCAAGCGACTTGATCGCACGCAGGATGCGCAAGATCTGCACCACGCGGACCAGCTTGGCGCCCTGAAAACCGGCTGCAGGAATACAGGCCAGCAGATCAAGCCAGCCCCAGCGCATGAAGTGCCATTTGTTGGGCGCTGCGCGAAAGCGCAAACAGAAGTCGATGAAGAAAAAGACACAAACCCCATTATCCAGATAACCGAGCAATTGCGAGACTTCCGGCGGCAGGGCAAAAAACAGATCGGCTACCAGTGAGCCCAATACATAAAACGACAAGACCAGGATCAGCAGTTGAAAAGGCGTAATGTGTTCTTTCATGAAGCGTCCGGTAATTACGGTATCTTGAATGTAGGGGTCGTTAGACCCGGTAAAGTCACGTTCACTGGAACGAACGACCCGCATCGCTTGGGTTCCAATACAAGACGATTACTGTGCCATACGCGCTTGAAAGGCTGGGCTGACAGGGGAGAGCCGCATGTTTGAATCCGCCGAAACCGATCACGTCATCGACAGGGAAACCTACGAGGCGGCTGTACCAAAGCTGCGTCAGGCGCTGCTGGATGCGCAGTATAAACTCAAGGAGCAGGGACGGTTTCCGGTCATTCTGCTGATCAACGGCGTAGAAGGTGCCGGCAAGGGCGAAACAGTTAAGCTGTTGAGCGAATGGATGGACCCGCGCCTGATCCAGGTCGAATCCTTTCTGGAGCGAACCGAGGAAGAGCGGCTACGCCCACCGGCCTGGCGCTACTGGCAGCGCCTGCCGCCCAAGGGGCGGATTGGCATCTTCTTTGGTAACTGGTACAGCCAGCTCCTGCACGCCCGCGTGGAAAAACGCATCAAATCGGCTGAGCTGGAGGAGGGCATCGGCGACGCCGAGCGCCTGGAGCGCATGCTCAGTGACGAGGGTGCATTGATCCTCAAATTCTGGTTTCACCTGTCCAAGAAACAGCTCAAGCACCGGCTCAAGGTCCTCAAGGACGACCCATTGCATAGCTGGCGCATCAGCCCGCTGGACTGGCAACAGTCCCGGACCTACGACAAGTTTGTCGAGCACGGCGAGCACGTTCTGCGGCGGACCAGCCGCGACTATGCGCCCTGGTATGTGGTAGCCGGTTACGACGAAAATTACCGCAGCCTGATGGTAGGCAACATCCTGCTCGAAGCCTTGAACGGCGCGCTTGAGCGAGACGCACAGCCGCCCCGCAGCCCACACACCGCTCCACTACCGCCTAACCTGGATGGACGTGGCGTGTTGAGCAGCCTGGATATGTCCCAGTTCCTTAGCAAGGACGAATACAAGGAGCAGCTTATCGCCGAGCAGGCACGGCTGGCCGGACTCGTGCGGGACAAGCGCTTCAAGCGTCATGCGCTGGTCGCCGTGTTCGAGGGAAACGATGCCGCTGGCAAGGGCAGCACGATCCGCCGGGTAACCGGGGCACTCGATCCTCGGCAATACCGCATCATTCCCATTGCCGCACCGTCTGAAGAGGAGCGTGCGCAACCCTATCTGTGGCGATTCTGGCGGCATATTCCACGATTAGGCGGTTTTACCGTCTTTGACCGTTCTTGGTATGGCCGCGTGCTGGTAGAGCGGGTAGAAGGCTTTGCCAACGAGGCGGACTGGCTCAGGGCTTACAGCGAAATCAACGATTTCGAGGAGCAGCTGACAGATGCCGGTATCGTACTGGTCAAATTCTGGCTGGCCATCGATTCGGATACGCAGCTCAAGCGCTTCAAAGAACGTGAGGAGACCCCGTTCAAGCGGTTCAAGATCACTGAGGAAGACTGGCGCAACCGTGACAAGTGGGATGTGTACAGCGCCGCAGTCGAAGACATGGTCGCGCGCAACAGCACCGAAATTGCCCCTTGGACACTGGTCGAAGCCAACGATAAACGCTTCGCCCGGGTCAAGGTATTGCGTACCATCAACGATGCCCTGGAAGCGGCATTTGAACGAAACCGTTGATTGACTGGACGACGCCATGACCTTGCCTGATGAGCTCGAACGAATCACTGCCCTGACGCTGGCGGACTACGACCAGACGGCCGAGCGTTTTCGCGAGGGCACGCGAGATCATGATGTCAGCCAGAACATCGAGGCGCTGCTCAGGCATTTGGAAGGTCAGGCCCCGCAGCGCATTCTCGACTTTGGCTGCGGGCCGGGTCGGGACCTGAAAACGTTCACGCGTCTGGGACACTCTCCCGTGGGCGTCGACGGGTCTGCCGAATTCGTAGCCATGGCTCGCGCCGATTCGGGGTGCGAGGTCTGGCATCAAAACTTTCTTGCCCTGGATCTTCCGCCAGCGCATTTCGATGGGGTGTTTGCCAACGCCACGCTGTTTCATGTCCCGCTCAGCGAGTTGCCACGCGTACTCAAGGCGTTGCATACCACGCTCAAGCCGCGCGGCGTGCTGTTCAGCTCCAATCCGCGAGGTGACAACCGCGAAGGCTGGAATGGTCGGCGCTATGGTGCCTACCACGACTTCGACAGCTGGAAGCGTTATCTGACCGACACGGGGTTCGTCGAACTGGAACACTATTACCGGCCCGCCGGTTTGCCTCGGGAGCAGCAGCCCTGGCTGGCGTCGGTCTGGCGCAAGGTATAAACGTAACGTAACGAATTGAGTCTGCCACCGACCCAACGCTGGCTTCCTGCGGTCTACCGTTCTGTAATGCGGTCTGCTCCTCGCAGGCTGGCCTGACTGCGGAACGACGTAAGGCGGATGGAATGACTCAACACAAATGGCTGCTTCGATCACTCGTCCTCATCGTATGTGCGGCACTGGTCGTCTCCAGCATCGCGCCCTATGACCGCACGACATGGCTAATGGAAATCTTTCCGGTGCTGATTGTGCTGCCGCTGCTGATCACCACGCATGAGCGCTTCAGCCTCACACCGCTGCTGTATATCCTGATTACGATTCACGCCTTGGGGCTGATTGCAGGAGGCGCCTACAGTTACGCTCGCGTGCCCCTGGGTAGCTGGATTCAGGAGTGGCTGGATATGGACCGTAATCCCTATGACAAGCTGGGGCACTTCATGCAAGGATTCGTGCCGTGCCTGCTGGCTCGCGAGATCCTGATCCGTGAGCGGCAGGTGTCCGGTTACAAAATGCTCGCGTTTCTCTCCGGGTGCGTGGCGGTGGCGGTCAGCGCCGTCTACGAGATGATCGAGTGGTGGGCTGCATTGGCACTGGGGCAGGGCGCAGAGGAGTTTCTAGGTACGCAGGGGTATGAGTGGGATACCCAGTCCGACATGTTCTATGCCCTGATCGGTGCAACAGTAGCGCTCGTGACCTGCTCGCGGTTGCAGGATCGCCAGATTCGCCAGCTGGAAGCCCACCGGCCGACACCCTCAGCCGCCCGACCGCCTTTGGATCGGCCGGCGCCCCGACACGAGCAGGCCCCCTGAGGGTTTCTAGATGCCCAGATTAGCCAACGCATCTCCTGTGGCCCAGGCTTCTTCGAAGCGGGCCTTGCTGCGAAGAATGGCCTGCTCAAGCGCGTCATCGTCTTCCCAAAGCGCGCCGGGTACATCAGACGAGAAAATTTCCAGAACGTAGGGCCCGTCGTAGCCGGTTTCATTCACGGCAGCGAGCAGGCGATTGACCGGGATGATGCCATCGCCCAGGGTACGACGATCAAAATAGGACCGCGGGCGCTGCCAGTCGGAAAGCTGGGTCAGAAAAATTCGGTCATCTGCCAGTCGAATGGCGTCGGTGAGGTCTGCATCCTGCCAGCTGTTATACAGGTCCAGGCACAGCCCTACATTCTCTCGTGCCACCGCCTGCACCAGCTCATACCCCTGCATGAAGGTATAGAGAATGCTGTCGCGGCTCATCATGGGCGGGCTGAGCGGCTCGATGGCAATGCTCAACCTTTTGTCCGCGGCGTGATCGGCCAGTTCGCGGTAGTGCTTTATGCAGCCCTCCCAGACTTCCGCCTCGTTGCCGCTCTGGCCGAGCGCGCCGGTATTGGTAATGACCGGAATGCCTGTGCAGAAGGGGGCGAAGCGATCAATCGTAGCCTTGATCAGGGCCGTACGTTCAGCAGGATCAGCCGGTTCGAGTGCACTGGTCGCCGAATAAATCGTACGGACTTCAGGCTGCAGCGAGACGGGCCTTAACCCATGCGCATTCAACTGAGCGAATTGTTCGGCGAGCTTGCCGGCGTCCTTGTCGAATTTCATTTCCGCCAGCTCAATGTCGGCGTTGAGACGGGCAAACAGCTCCAGGTCACGTGTGAGTGGCCAGGGTGTGGTGGTGAGTTGACTGATGGCGAAGCGGGGTGTGGTCATAAGGCCTCACACGATCACAGGATAAATGCATCCGCTCTGGCATAAGGGTTTTAGCCAGATCGGCACCGTTCTGGTGTGAGCCGTAAGGGCATGCCGGGGTTCCTGACTCTCAGGTGACAAGAGACCAATGGCGCCATTCTTATGTATGCCTGCCTGTGCACCTGTGATCGACGGCCTGTTCGATGCAGCCGACTCGTCTGGCGCATGGATGCGAGGGCGATGTCGCAAACGCACCGCCTTGTGGCGTGAACAGGCATTCTGATGCGCAGCCTCGGTCCTACCATCGCTCTCAAGGATCAGCCCATTGACGGCCATGCCGGCCTTCCGCTGCGCTGCAGGAGAGACGCGATGTTTACCAAGCAAGACCGCATCCAGGGTTACGACGACGCCTTGTTCGCTGCGATGAGCGAAGAGGAGCGTCGCCAGGAAGCTCACCTCGAATTGATCGCCTCGGAGAACTACACCAGCCAACGGGTAATGGAGGCGCAGGGCAGCGGGCTGACCAACAAGTATGCCGAAGGCTATCCAGGCAAGCGCTACTACGGCGGTTGCGAGTTCGTCGATAAGGTCGAGCAGTTGGCCATCGAGCGGGCCAAGCAGCTGTTTGGCGCCGACTATGCCAACGTCCAACCGCACTCCGGCTCGCAGGCTAACGCAGCGGTCTTCCTGGCTTTGCTGCAAGCAGGTGACACAGTGCTGGGCATGAGTCTGGCTCATGGGGGACATCTGACCCATGGTGCCAAGGTCAGCTTTTCCGGCAAGCTCTACAACGCGGTGCAATATGGGCTGAATCCCGCAACGGGCCTGATCGACTATGACGAGGTCGAGCGGTTGGCCGTAGAACATCAGCCGAAAATGATCATTGCCGGTTTTTCGGCCTATTCGAAAACGCTCGACTTCCCGCGCTTCCGTGAGATTGCCGACAAGGTCGGTGCCTATCTGTTCGTCGACATGGCTCACGTGGCGGGGCTGGTTGCGGCAGGCCTGTATCCCAATCCCCTTCCGTTTGCCGATGTGGTCACCACCACCACCCACAAGACCCTGCGTGGCCCCCGCGGTGGGCTGATCTTGGCGAAGGCCAACGAGGAATTGGAGAAAAAGCTCAATTCCGCCGTTTTCCCAGGGGGGCAGGGCGGGCCTCTGATGCACGTGATTGCAGCCAAGGCGGTGTGCTTCAAGGAAGCCCTGGAACCCGGCTTCAAAACTTATCAGCAGCAGGTCATCCACAACGCCCAGGCCATGGCTGCGGTGTTCATCAAGCGCGGCTACGACGTGGTCTCCGGTGGGACAGACAACCATCTGTTCCTGGTCAGCCTGATCAAACAGGGCATCACGGGCAAGGATGCCGACGCCGCCCTGGGGCGCGCCGGTATCACGGTCAACAAGAACGCCGTGCCCAATGATCCTCAGTCGCCCTTTGTGACCTCCGGCCTGCGAATCGGCACTCCGGCTGTGACCACGCGTGGCCTGGGCGTGGCCCAGTGCCAGGAGCTGGCCGGGTGGATCTGCGACATCCTCGATCACTTGGGCGATGCCGATGTGGAGGCGCATGTGGCCGAACGTGTGGCCGGGCTCTGCGCAGATTATCCCGTCTACCGCTAATTAGCCCTTCATAAGGTGGGTTGGCAGGCGCGTAACCCACCCTTGTTCGATTGAGTCAGCTAGTCATAGGCCACCCTACGAAAATCCTTATTCATGCGTGGGGACAGGTTCAGGAGTCAAACAGATGCAGCGCTATTCCGGTTTCGGCCTTTTCAAGCATTCCCTAAGCCATCATGAAAACTGGCAGCGCATGTGGCGCACGCCAACCCCCAAGCCGGTGTATGACGTAATTGTCGTGGGCGGCGGTGGTCATGGTCTGGCAACGGCCTATTATCTGGCCAAGGAGCATGGCGTCAAAAACGTCGCGGTCATCGAAAAAGGCTGGCTGGGCGGTGGCAATACGGCGCGCAACACCACCATCGTACGGTCCAACTACCTGTGGGATGAATCGGCTCACTTGTATGAGCATGCGATGAAGCTATGGGAAGGGCTCTCGCAGGACCTGAACTATAACGTCATGTTTTCGCAGCGCGGCGTCTACAACCTGTGCCATACGTTACAGGACATGCGCGAAGCCGAGCGCCGCGTCAGTGCCAACCGCCTGAATGGCGTAGACGGCGAACTGCTCGACGCCAGGCAGGTGGCCGAAGAGGTGCCTTACCTCGACTGTAGCAAGAGCACTCGTTATCCGATCATGGGCGCGACGGTACAACGCCGGGGCGGGGTAGCCCGCCACGATGCGGTAGCCTGGGGTTTCGCCCGTGCAGCCGATGCGCTGGGCGTGGACCTGATTCAAAACACTGAGGTCGTTGGCTTCCGTAAGGAAAATGGCGCAGTCGTTGGCGTCGAGACCAATAAGGGCTTTATTGGGGCCCGGCGCGTCGGTGTCGTGACGGCCGGTAATTCGGGTCATATGGCCAAGCTGGCCGGTTTTCGCTTGCCGGTGGAATCCCACCCCTTGCAAGCGCTGGTGTCCGAGCCGCTCAAGCCGGTGATCGACAGCGTGATCATGTCCAATGCAGTGCATGGCTATATCAGCCAGTCGGACAAAGGCGATCTGGTGATCGGTGCCGGTATCGATAGCTATGTCGGCTTTGGTCAGCGCGGCTCGTACCCGGTCATCGAGCACACTCTGCAAGCCATCGTCGAGATGTTCCCGATTCTCTCCCGCGTACGGATGAATCGCCAGTGGGGCGGCATCGTCGATACCACGCCTGATGCTTGTCCAATCATTTCCAAGACACCGGTAGAAAACCTGTTTTTCAATTGCGGCTGGGGCACTGGTGGGTTCAAGGCCACTCCCGGCTCCGGCAACGTCTTCGCTGCTTCGCTCGCCAAAGGGGAAATGCACCCATTGGCGGTTCCGTTCTCCATCGACCGTTTCCATACCGGCGCGCTCATCGACGAGCATGGCGCGGCGGCTGTCGCGCACTAAGGAGCCCTGATCATGTTGCACATCCATTGCCCTCATTGTGGGGAACTGCGCTCCGAAGAGGAATTTCATGCGGCAGGCCAGGCGCATATCCCGCGCCCGCTGGACCCGGACAACTGCACCGATGCGGAGTGGGGCGACTACATGTTCTTTCGCGATAACCCGCGGGGCATCCACCATGAACTGTGGGTCCATGCCACCGGGTGCCGTCACTATTTCAACGTGACCCGCAATACGGAAACCTACGAAATTCTCGAAACGTACAAGATTGGCGAGCAACCGCAGGTAAACGGCAAGCCGGTCGTAGTGGCCAAGGCTATCGAAGGAGAAACCGTATGAGTCAGGTCAATCGCCTTACCCACGGTGGTCGGATCGATCGCCGTCAGCCGTTGACTTTTACCTTCAATGGTCAGCGCTACCAGGGCTTTGTCGGCGACACGCTGGCGTCGGCGCTGCTGGCCAATGGTGTCGATGTCATCGGGCGCAGCTTCAAATATTCCCGCCCGCGCGGCATCGTGGCCGCCGGGGCTGAAGAGCCCAATGCCATCATGCAGATCGGCTCCACCGAGGCTACGCAGATTCCCAACGTGCGTGCTACCCAACAGCCCCTCTACGCAGAGCTGGTGGCCGCCAGCACCAACGGTTGGCCGAGCGTGAACAATGACCTGATGGGTATTCTTGGCAAGGTCGGCGGCAAGATGATGCCGCCCGGCTTCTACTACAAGACATTCATGTACCCGCAAAACCTGTGGCTGACGTATGAGAGGTACATCCGCAAGGCGGCGGGGCTGGGTCGTGTGCCGACCGAAGTCGACCCGGACAGCTACGATCACATGAACCAGCACTGCGATGTGCTGGTGGTAGGTGCCGGACCGGCCGGTCTGGCTGCCGCTCTGGCGGCTGCCCGCAGTGGGGCGCGTGTCATCCTGGCTGACGAGCAGGAAGAGTTTGGCGGCAGCCTGCTCGACACGCGTGAGCTACTGGATGGCCAGCCCGCCGACGAATGGGTTGCCAAGGCCATCGCGGAGCTGGAAGCCACCCCCGACGTGACCCTGCTGTCTCGGGCGACCGTCAACGGCTATCACGATCACAATTTTCTGACCATCCATCAGCGTCTTACCGATCATCTAGGTGAAAAGGCCCCGATGGGACAGGTGCGCCACCGAGTGCACCGTGTCCGCGCCAGGCGTGTCGTTCTGGCCAGTGGTGCCCATGAGCGCCCATTGGTATACGCCAACAACGACCTGCCCGGAAACCTGGTGGCGGGTGCCGTCTCCACATATGTGCGTCGCTATGGGGTGGCACCGGGACAAAAGCTGGTGCTGTCCACCAACAATGATTATGCCTACCGTGTCGCGCTGGACTGGCTGGAAGCAGGGCGTGAAGTCGTTGCCATCGCCGACGCACGTCAAAATCCGCGTGGGGCCTGGGTTGAAGAGGCGAGGGCGAAGGGGATTCGCGTCTTGACCGGCGCAGCGGTCACCGAAGCCCGTGGCTCAACGCGGGTGACCGGCGCGCGTGTCGTCGCCATCGACATTAAGGGGTTCCGTACTACCAGTCCCGGCGAGTGGCTGAGCTGCGACCTGATTGCCACGTCCGGTGGTTACAGCCCTGTTGTACACCTGGCATCTCACTTGGGCGGGCGTCCCTTGTGGCGCGAGGATATCCAGGCGTTCGTACCGGGCCCGGCTCCGCAAAAACGGGTCTGTGCTGGCGCTGTGAACGGCGTGTTCGCCTTGGGCGATGTGCTGGCTGATGGCTTTGAGGCGGGCGCCACGGCTGCTGGCGAGGCGGGTTTGAAGCCGGTAGCCGGCGAAGTGCCCCGGGCGGAGCACCGCTTCGAAGAACCATCGTTGGCGCTCTTCCAGGTGCCTCATGAAAAATCCACGGCCCGTGCACCCAAGCAGTTCGTCGATCTGCAAAATGACGTGACGGCAGCGGGTATCGAGCTGGCGTGCCGTGAGGGTTTCGAGTCCATCGAGCACGTCAAGCGCTACACCGCCCTGGGTTTTGGCACGGACCAGGGCAAGTTGGGCAACATCAACGGCCTCGCCATCGCCGCGCGCGTACAAAACAAGGCGATTCCCGAAGTCGGCACTACCATGTTTCGCCCTAACTACACACCGGTCACGTTTGGCGCCGTCGCTGGCCGTCACTGTGGCCATCTCATGGAGCCGGTACGTTTCACCGCGCTTCATGGCTGGCACGTCAAGCAGGGTGCCTTGTTTGAAGATGTCGGTCAGTGGAAGCGCCCCTGGTACTTCCCCAAGGCCGGAGAGGATCTGCATGCCGCCGTGGCCCGTGAGTGCAAGGCCGTGCGCGAGAAAGTCGGCATCCTTGATGCCTCGACCCTCGGCAAGATCGATATTCAGGGCCCGGACGCCCGTGAGTTTCTCAATCGCGTCTATACCAATGCCTGGACCAAGCTGGAGGTCGGTAAGGCCCGTTACGGCCTGATGTGCAAGGAAGACGGCATGGTCATGGACGATGGCGTCACGGCCTGCCTGGCCGACAATCATTTCCTGATGACCACCACGACCGGTGGCGCCGCGCGTATCCTCGAGTGGCTGGAACTCTACCATCAGACCGAATGGCCGGACCTCAAGGTGTATTTCACCTCAGTAACCGACCATTGGGCGACCATGACCCTGTCTGGTCCGGAAAGCCGTAACCTGCTCGCCGAGCTGACCGACATCGATCTGGACAAGGATGCGTTCCCCTTCATGAGCTGGAAGGAAGGCACCGTGGGCGGCGTACCGGCTCGGGTGTTCCGCATCTCCTTTACCGGCGAGCTGTCTTACGAGATTAACGTCCAGGCCGATTATGCGATGGGCGTATGGGAGCAGCTGATAGAGGCTGGCAAGAAGTACGGCCTAACGCCCTACGGTACCGAAACCATGCACGTGCTGCGGGCCGAGAAGGGGTTCATTATCGTGGGTCAGGATACCGATGGCTCCGTCACCCCACAGGACTTGGGCATGGGCTGGGCCGTCAGCATGAACAAACCGTTCTCCTTTATCGGCAAACGCGGCATGAACCGGCAGGATTGCCTTAAAGCAGACCGCAAGCAGCTGGTGGGCCTCAAGCCGGTCAATCCCAAGGCGGTTCTACCGGAAGGCGCACAGCTGGTGTTCAACACTCAGCAGTCGATTCCAATGACCATGGTGGGGCACGTTACATCCAGCTATTACAGCGCCTCGATGGGCTTTGGCTTCGCCTTGGCCGTTGTAAGGGGTGGCTTGGGCAAGATGGGACAAAAGGTTTATGCCGCGCTCAGGGATGGCACGTTCGTCGAAGCCGAAATCGTTTCTTCCGTGTTCTATGATCCGAAAGGGGAGCGTCAGCATGTCTAACGTGAACGTTTATCAGCAGCGTCCCGCCGGACCTGCACGCGCCGAATCCCCCTTGTTCCATGCTGAGCTCGACAAGCTGGCGGGCCGGAGCGTTGGCAGCGCAGGCGTGACCTTGCGCGAGAAAAAGCTGCGGGGCCATTTGGTCCTGCGGGGAGAGGCCAGCGATACCGGCTTTACCGGTGCGTTCGAATCCGTACTGGGTTTGGAGTTGCCCGCCGCCCTGGGCTTGACTGTGAAAGGTGAAACCTCCCTGCAATGGCTGGGGCCGGATGAGTGGCTCCTGATCGTTCCGCAGGGCGAGGAGTACTCCACCGAACTGAGCCTGCGTGAGGCGATCGGCGATCGGCATATTTCCATTGTCAATGTCAGCGGTGGCCAGACCCTGTATGAGCTGACAGGACCAAATGTACGCAACGTCCTGATGAAGTCCACATCCTACGATGTCCACCCCAGTCAATTTCCGGTAGGCAAGGCGGTCGGGACGGTATTTGCCAAATCCCAGCTGGTTATCCGTCACACCGGTGAGGAGACGTGGGAGCTGATCGTTCGCCGCAGTTTTGCCGACTACATCTGGCTCTGGTTACAGGACGCCAGCGCCGAATACGGATTGGCCATCGCCAACTGACCGCGTACGGACAGGATGGGTTGTGCGTATCGATTCCATCCTTCCGCGAACTAACCATTTGGCTGGATACCACAGGTTAAACGTATACATTTGATCAGTAAGGTGCGTGGGGCGCAGCGATACCTATGTCCCTGGCCCCAGGTTATTCAACCCACAACATCCAACCTATTCGGTAGCTATCCATGAGCCGCACCCCTGATACCTGGATTCTCACTGCCCAGAGCCCAAGCCGACTGGGGACCGTGGACGTCGTGACCCGCTTTCTATTCGAGCAGCAGTGCTACGTCACTGAGCATCACTCCTTTGATGACCGACTGGCCGCGCGCTTTTTTATCCGCGTGGAGTTCAAGGCGCCGACTGCCTTCGACGAGACTGCTTTTCGTGCCGGTCTTGCCGATGCCTTGGGACCGTTCGACATGCAAATGGAGCTGACCGCGCCAGGCTACCGCCCAAAGGTGGTGATCATGGTCTCTAAAGCCGATCATTGCCTGAACGACTTGCTCTATCGCCAGCGCATCGGCCAATTACCGATGGATGTGGTCGCAGTGATTTCCAATCACCCGGACCTTGAACCCCTGGCCCGCTGGCATGGCATTCCCTATCACCACTTTCCGCTGGACCCCCACGACAAACCTGCCCAGGAAGCCCGCGTCTGGCAGGTGCTGCAGGATACCCAGGCGGAACTGGTCGTGCTTGCACGCTACATGCAGGTGCTTTCGCCCGAGTTGTGCCGTCGTCTCGATGGCTGGGCAATTAACATCCATCACTCCCTATTGCCAGGCTTCAAGGGCGCCAAGCCTTACCATCAGGCCTATCAGAAGGGGGTAAAGCTGGTCGGTGCCACCGCCCATTACGTCAATAATGACCTCGACGAAGGGCCAATCATCGCGCAGGGCGTAGAGAGCGTGGATCATGCGTATTACCCGGAAGATCTCGTTGCCAAGGGCCGAGATATCGAATGCCTGACCTTGGCCCGAGCCGTGGGATATCACTTGGAGCGCCGCGTCTTCCTAAATGCCAACCGGACGGTGGTGCTGTAACCGCCACCCTCCATGTCACTACAAGCGCTTTTCTCGAAAGGATAGGTTGAGCCTTCTAGAGGGCTCTGGCAGCGCGATGAATCAAGGCTCGCCGGATAATGCAATGGAGCGTGGCCTGTAGGAGGGTTGAGCAACGGGATACCCATCAAATCCAGTCCAGCCGATAACCATTACAAAAGCAGAACCTGCCACTTTTGTGCGCTCATCGCACGCTTTGATTGACGTTCGGCTCGTGCTTTCTACGCTCAACATACCCGTCGCAGGAGGGTTCAAGCGCAGCGATACCTTATCGGATTCAATGTTTTACTGCTTTCCATGAACCACCGCCCACTCATGGGCTCACTACAACAACAAGAGGAAACGCGTATGTCAGGCAATCGAGGCGTCGTCTACCTGGGCGCTGGTAAAGTCGAAGTACAGAACATTCCCTTCCCCAAAATGGAAACGCCCCAGGGACGTCAAATCGACCACGGTGTGATCCTGCGAGTCGTCTCCACCAACATCTGTGGCTCCGACCAGCACATGGTGCGTGGCCGTACTACAGCCCCCGAGGGTCTCGTACTGGGCCATGAAATCACTGGAGAAGTCATCGAGGCGGGCAAAGGGGTGGAAAACCTCAAGGTAGGGGATCTGGTCTCCGTCCCCTTCAACGTAGCCTGTGGCCGCTGCCGTACCTGCAAAGAGCAACACACCGGCGTCTGCCTGTCGGTAAATCCCTCCCGCGCTGGCGGTGCCTATGGCTATGTCGACATGGGTGGATGGGTCGGTGGCCAGGCGGAATACGTCATGGTGCCCTATGCCGATTTCAACCTGCTCAAGCTGCCTGACCGGGATCGGGCCATGGAAAAGATCCGCGACCTGACCTGCCTTTCGGACATTCTGCCCACTGGCTACCACGGAGCCGTCACGGCGGGCGTCGGACCGGGTAGTACCGTTTATATCGCCGGTGCAGGCTCCGTTGGCCTAGCTGCCGCCGCGTCGGCTCGCCTGCTAGGGGCTGCCGTGGTCATCGTGGGTGACGTCAATCCGGTACGTCTGGCCCATGCCAAGGCGCAAGGGTTTGAAATTGCCGACTTGTCCCAAGACACGCCCCTACATGAGCAAATTGCGGCACTTCTAGGCGAGCCGGAGGTGGATTGCGCCGTGGATGCGGTCGGCTTCGAAGCCCGCGGCCATGGTCACTCCGGATCACAGCACGAAGCACCTGCCACAGTCCTTAACTCACTGATGGGTGTTACACGTGTCGCCGGCAAGATCGGTATTCCTGGGCTCTACGTGACGGAAGATCCTGGTGCTGCCGACCAGGCGGCCAAGCAGGGTAGCCTGAGTATTCGCTTCGGCCTCGGCTGGGCCAAGTCCCATAGCTTCCATACCGGGCAAACACCAGTCATGAAATACAACCGGCAGTTGATGCAAGCCATCATGTGGGATCGTATCAAGATTGCTGACATTGTAGGTGTCGACGTTATCACCCTGGATGATGCACCCAAGGGCTATAGCGAATTTGATGCGGGCGTACCCAAGAAGTTTGTGATTGATCCGCACGCTTTGTTCCGCGCGGCATAACGCGGTTGGCGAGGCATAAGGACATGCCTCCTTGATCGATACGCTTTACCCAGGGCTTGGTCATACAGGTATGCTAGGGAGACGCTATCAACCAAGGAAAACGCCATGCCTTTTTTGATCGAAACCTGGGACAAGCCCAACACTACCCAGCTGCGCCAGGACAACCGTCCTGCCCATCTGGATTTCCTCCGTGAAAATGCCAGCAAGCTGCTCGCCTGTGGAGCCAAGCTTGACGACGAAGGGGCAAACGCCAGCGGAAGTGTCTACATCGTGGATGTCGAAACCCGCGAAGAAGCCGAGGCCTTTTTGGCACAGGATCCCTTCAGCCAGGTTGGCCTGCCAGAAAAGGTCAATATCGTACGGTGGCGTAAAGCAGTCCTGGACGGTAAAGCATTCGTCTAACGCATAATGCTCATAGCGTATCTGTCACGGCATGCGGCTAAAATGCGGACCGTTGCAGATACGCCCGCCATCAAAACAGTCCCGTTTATCTATTTGTAATGAGTTTCACTCAAAAAAAATATATAAACCCGAACAATAAGGGTATTGATCTGTCCTTATCCTGCTTGAGTTCGCTGAAGTCTGATATCAATACGATATCGATATGTCGCTTAGTTTGACACTGGCAGATACAAAAGATAATTGATCGACCTAGCGAGCTCTATTTCACAGGTTTTCAATGAAGAGACGCGATATTAATTGAAACTACTGCATCCTTCCGAGCTTAAAAGCTGCACATTAGTCAGCATATGGCAGTTAGAAAGTGATTCAGTTCAAATACAAGCCAAGTATTGAGTGAATATAAAAATGGAGGGCTTTCTGTGGCCTATCCTCTCAGGTCAGTAGATTAATAGTGGTCGATATCCGAGCGATATCATATGTATTGATTTAAGGAAGGGCGCCTAATGAGCACTACCAAACCCGAAAAAGATTTAAGGATCGAAACGATCAGGGGGTTGGCGCTATTTTTAATGGTAGCCGGTCACGTTATTGGCAGTTCGGGTGATCAGGGAATGAAAGTCGCGGATGACTCATTCCTCCGTTATCTCTACGACTCGCTTGTTTACATTCGCATGCCGCTTTTCACGGCCATCTCGGGGTATGTATATGCCTTGAGACCCGTTACTTCCGCAAGCTCCCTGCCGCGTTTCTACCAGGGCAAGTTTCGCCGGATTCTGATCCCGATGATCGTTGTCTCAACGCTCTTCTTCATCTCGCAAGCGTTGGTGCCCAACACCAATACGAAGCCGGAATGGAGCGATGTGTTCGGTATCTATTTCTTCAGTTATGCCCATTTCTGGTTCCTGCAGTCCATCTTCTGCATCTTTGTCATGATTGCCCTGATGGAGAAGTTCAGCCTGCTGTCCTCTCTCAGGAATTACCTGATCATCATGTGTATCGCCTTGGTGGGCTCCTTGCATTACGAAGTATTCCCGGACTTCTTCTGCCTGTACAAGGCCATCCAATTGCTGCCCTTCTTTCTGTTGGGACTGGGGCTTTATCGCTTCTCCGACCAGTTGAATACCGCTTCAAAACAGCTAGTGATTGGCGTCGTGCTGGCGGCATTGGTTGTCATTGATCAGGCCTATCTGTGGAATCAACTTTCCATCAGTGATCGTGGAATGGATTACATAGGGACGGCTCTGGGGATTACTGCCATTTACATGATCATTACCCGCCGGGTCTATTTCAAACCGTTGGCGTGGCTGGGGTATTTCTCTTTTGAAATCTACCTATTCCATGTATTTGGAACGGCGGGCAGCCGTATCGTACTGAACAAACTGGCAATCCATGATGTATGGATTACCTTTACAGTCAGTATGATTCTGGGGCTTATCCTGCCAGTGGCCCTCAAGAAGGCAGTCGGTCGTTTCAGTCTGCTTAATCTGGCGTTCTTTGGTATACAGTCAAAGAAGAAGCCTGCAATGAAGTTGCAGGAAAAAGTCTCGCTTAGTTAAGGCATGTAATAAGCCAAAAGCCCAACACTAACGTTGGGCTTTTTTATGCCTGCCAAATAACTTCGTTATAAAGATCCCTTCGCAGAGTGTCGCGTATTGACTTGACCTAGTATCGGCTGAGTGCTGCAGGTAGTTATTGCTTGTAAGTACATATGTAGCAGCTATGGCTATATCGCGGCATTGAAGATTCAGCCAAGCCTGTCCTGAGCATTAATACCTGTAGGGAGCCTGCAGTAACAGTAAGGCGGTTCCGAAGGATTTATTAAGGCATAAAAAAAGCCCTTCAAACGAAGGGCTTTTTGACCATCCAGAAAGCTCTTACTTGAAGCTCTGGTTGGCGTTTGCAGTGGAGCTAAGCACGTTCGAGGAGCCCAGCAGCTGGCTGACGAAGCGGTTCCAGCGGGTGATTCCGGCAGGACCTACAAATACAACGTCTTGCGGCTGTAGTGCAAAGTGCTGTGCCAGAACGAAAGCGGTTGGTGAGGAAGCGCTCAGGTGGAACACTTGAGCTTTCGCGGCTGGAGAGGAGTTGAAATTCTCCGGACCACGGATTACATACACTTCATCCGCATCGGCAGTTTCCTGGTTCAGGCCGCCTGCCTGGCCGAGTGCATCCATCAGCGTCAGGCTGGTGGTCTTGAAGTTGGCTGCCAGCGGGCTTCTCACTTCACCCATCACGTAAACCTTGCGGTTATCATTGTAGGGTAGGTGAATGCTATCGCCATCCTTGAGGTATACGCCATACAGCTTGGAGTCCTTACGGTTCAGGGTATCGGCATCCAGGCGGTACTCCTTGCCGTCACGTACCAGGGTCAGGCCGCTCAGGTCAGCTGTCTGGGTGTCAACGCCTGCCTGGCCCAGTGCTTCGACCAAAGTCATCGGCACAGTTGTCAGCGGAATGGAGTCGCCCTTGGTGAAAGCACCTGACAAGGTGACTTTCTGACTGCCAAAGCGCAGGACGCTCACGTCGACCTGAGGATTGTCGATAAAGGCCGCCAGACGAGTCGAGATGACCTTACGGATCTCCTCAAGCGTCTTGCCTTCTGCTGTCAGGGTGCCAACGTACGGATAGAAAATAGTACCGTCAGGACGTACCAGTCGACCGTTCGCCTCGATCTGCTGTTGGGCACCAGAAGGAGCGGTTAGCTCGGGGTGATCCCATACAGTGATATACAGCAGGTCCGCCTTGCCTACACGATAAGCCGCTGGATGATACTTGAGCAGTTCCTGCCAGTTCCCAGTGTCTGCAGTCGGGTTAACGGAGTCATGACTTTTCAAATAAGCCGATGTGATAGGAATCAGCTCAACCTTTGTCCCCTCAATGGAGCCGTTGGTCTTCAAATCGTCCCGGTGCAGGTATTGGCCTGGAGACCATACGCAGCCCTGCAGAAGCAGGGTGGAAAGTAGTGCAAGGGTAAAGGTACGTTTCATCTATTTTCTTCCTTGATCGCTGTAAAAAAGTTTTTAAAAACTTCGTATCGATCGATTTATAAGCGTCAGAACGTGTTTGGGCATAAGAAACTTTATGAATCATGTAGGCCTGTGGCGCGCCTGGCGCTGGATAATTCGTAACAGCTCCGTATCCAACCAAACCATACATATCAGCGCAGGCTGTGACAGAAGCTTAAAAAATTAGTTCACTTTTGCGGAAACACTCTTTTTAAAAGTAAATCGATCCAATTTTTGGCTTTATCCTGACGTTATATGTCAATAAGCCACTAGCTGATTTTTCGTGACATAACTTCCAGAGCAATGAAGTCAACAGCCACCCTGATCGACCAGGCAATGGCAGCTCCCTGAAGAGAAAACAGGTGTATGCACACGACCAGCAAGCCTATATAAGGCAAAAGCTCAGCCAGATGGATAAAAGCGGTGATCTTCGAATGGCCCTTCGCCTGGATTTTCGCAAAGGGAATCTGTGCCAGCGCGTTAAAGATGAAGCCAATCAGGAGAATACGCAGCACCTGTGCGCCTTCCTGACCATATTCCGGTCCCATCCATAAAGTCATGACCATGGGGGCGAGTATGAATAGAGGTAGCACCATGACTACACAGGCGGCGAGCAGGGCCCAGAACGCTCGATTGGCCTGAGCGGTCGCATCCGCCGAGCGCTTGCTCAGAAGCGGGAAAATAACCCGAGCGACAGCATTGGGAATGATCAGCATGCGCGAGATGGCTTCAGAGGGCGCGGTATAAAAGGAAACGCGCTGGGCTCCGACCATATTGGACAGGATGAAACGATCGAAATAGACCATGACAGGGCTGATGATATTGCTCACAGTCATCCAGCTGCCAAACGCGAAGAGTTCCTTGAAGACGCTCTTTTCAAATCGGTAAAAGCCCGGCGGAAATTCTCGCCAACATGGAATGAACGCCACGGCCATCGAAATAAGGCGGGCGATGACAAGCCCTATTGCCGTCGCGGTAAAAGACTTATCGACCAGCACGGCTACCAGGGGGGAAACAGCCAGAATGGAGTTGGTGATGGTGCGTAACAGGTTGAATTCTGCAAACCGTTCGTTTCCTTCCAGATAGGAAAACCAGATCATGGTGAGTAGAAAGGGCGGTATCGAAAGGCTTAGCCACTTGAAGCCGGCCACCGCAACGTCAACGTTTTCTGCCGAAACGTGTAGCAGGGAAACGAGTTCTCCTGCGCCCAGCCATAACAAGAGCACCGCGAGTACGCTCAGACCGACCACCGCATAAGTAGCAGTCGCGATAACGGATTTATTCTTTTCAACATTGCCATGGTGCATGGCCACGGCTCGTATGACGGCGCGTGTCAGTCCCGCGTCAAAAATGGTGGCATAACCGACAATGGCAAACGCCAGTGTAAACAGGCCGAATTGCTCGATACCTAACTTTCGAGAAAGAACACCCATGGTAGGGAGTGCGATAAGGCTTGGAATGACTACACCCAGAATATTCCAGGTGCTGTTTTTCAGCATTGTCATGGAGGGCTCTTTTGCAGAAGGCATGTCTGCCCTGGTTGGACAGACATGCAGGGGAGGGGACTATCTAAAGCTGGGTTGCATCAGTGGATGCTCTTCAACATACGAATCCAGCGCTGGGCTTTCCACGTTTCGGTGGTAGGCCTTGAGTGCCTGAATCACAAGCAGGAACGCAATCGTTGCCTGCATATATTCGAAGATACCCTGAAGCGGCCAGATCACCATATACGCCAGCAGGGCGGTAACGGTGAAGCTGGTATCCCTGTGTAAGCGCTTGGCGAAGTAGTAATAGCAGAACAGGGTCAGTGGGACGATCAGGAAGGCCAGGAAGCCGAATCTGAACAGCGTACCGAATATCCCAACGTCGGAAAGGAAGAAGTACTCGCCAAAGTGGGGGATAAAGCCATTGTTCCACATCAGGGACAAGGAGCCACTGGGTAACCAGTTATTCGCATGCAAATGGCCGAAGATATAACCGATGGTTTGTTCACGGACATTATCGGTTGGACCGTTTTCCAGCGATTCGGCATAGAAGTCAAGATTGAGTCCCAGCTCTTTCAGCAGATCCGGGAACAGGTAGAGAGGAGAAATCAAAATACCCGATACCACGATCCAGATAACCGACTTGCTCTTCAGGCAAAGCAGCGTGAAGCAAAGGGACAGGAAGATCAGCTGGCGCGTTTGTGTTGCAAAGACCAGAGTCAGCAAAATGAAGCAGGCGAACACAATATAAGGCGTCTTGGACCTGGGCGAGCCATCAATGGGCGATATCCCTTTATTCCATACCTGAATGCAATAGAAATAAGCCAGGCACTGTGCCAGTGCACCGATTGAGGAGCGGTCTGGCCGGTCGAAGGATGCCACCTTGTCCCGCAGGTCCGGCAATACAGAGAACTTGAACATCCAGGCCAGAATGCACGCCATGAAACCTACAAACAGGAACGCCTTTTCAAATTGGGCAGCACTCATGTTCCGGGCGAGGTAAAGCATGACGGAAAAAGTGAAGCAATACAGTATGCGACGCTCTTCGATAATCCCGTATATCAATGGTTGCCCATAGTAGAGATTCGAGAAAATCGCTGGCAGCAGAATGAAGATAACCGACGAGTAGGCGCAATAAGTTAAAAGGATTTTCAAATCCTTTTGCTCTTTTCCCACGGACGCCAGTACATAGAAGGCTGTAAACGCCAGACAAATAACCAGATACAACTCGCTGACATACAAGATGCCAATCGGGTTATGGGGGGTTTCTTCGAAAATACCAAAATGTAATACGAAGACGAAAATTAATAATATGAAGTAGGCACCGCTTTTGCTTACTGCTCTCATATCGCTTCCCATCCAGCGTAACGTTGCATTCCATCCAGCATGGCTGTCTTCCCTGTCCTCAGACTGGCCAAAAAATGCAGTCGCAATCGATTAATTTACTTCTTCACTGCTTCGTCTTCCTGATCTTTCTTTGAGATAGATAGGAAGAATATGGGTGGCGTCATGAACATAGCGACGCACCAGACGCTGGGGCTCCGATAGCATTCTATGCAGCCACTCGATACGGGCTTTCTGCATCCAGACCGGCGCTCGCTTCAGGCTGCCGGTAGCAAACAGAATCGAGGCCCCGATGCAAAGGCCAACGCCTGTACGCTTGGTAGCATCGACCATGCTGGCCAGCATTTCCTGCCGTGGCGCACCAACCGCGTAGAAAATGAGGTCCGAAGGGTTGGCATAGATGAAGTCGAGGCACTTCTGCACTTCGTCAGGCTTGTTGATAAAGCCCATCGGAGGGTTGTAGTGATTCAACCGGATACGTGGATACAAAGCCTTGAGCTTTACCACGTCCTTTTCTTCGGAGCCAATCAGCGTAATGGACAAGTCTTCCTGGTCGGCTTTCTTCAGAAGCGAGACCGTAAGGTCGCTGCCTGTGATCACTTCCTTGATCTCAACGCCCAGGGATTTGAGCAAGGGCGACAGGATACGGCTATCGCAGACACGCTTGTCAGCGGTGCGATACGCTTTTTGCAGATTCTCGTTTTCCTGGAACTGGACAACGTGATCAATGTTTGGCGTAACGATATAGGTGTAGGGTTTTTTCAGGCTGGCTGAAATATGCTTCAGTAGCTCATCCTTGGTGCCCAGGAAAAAGTCGATACCGAATGCCTGGCTTACTACTCCATTAGACATGCATTGTTGCCCCTTTGAACGCGCCCTTGATACCAGACCAGGCCAGCTTTGGACTTTTGTATTCCTTCAATACGGTTATGCCGGATAGGAAAACCGCAGACATGAGTGCATACGGTGAGCCATAGAACTTCTTATTGAAGCGAGTGGCTGCACGGTTACGGAAGTAGTAGTAAAACTCGGACTTTCCGCCTGAACTCATCGAACCATAGTGATAGAGCTGGCTATCCGGTGCGACATACAGTGCAATACCGTGCTTTTTCGCCTGGTGCTGCCAATCCACTTCTTCGGAGTACATGAAGTAGGATTCGTCCATGTAGCCAACCTTATCCAATATCTCGGCGTTGAAAGCCAGGCTGCAGCCCATGATGTAGTCCGGCTCACGGTTGAGCTGGCCGATCTCATCAATAGAAAGCCCTTTGCCGAGAAGTTTGGATTTGCCTAACAGGGGATACATGATCCCGCCGCCATAGCATTCGATCTTTCCTGTTTGAGAACTCAGAATGACCGAACCGGCAATGGTGTTCTTGTCAGCGGTGATCTTATCCAGTAACGGTTTAAAGGCATCGTCTTTAACATAGGCGTCGTTGTTGAGAATCCAGAAGTTCTCAACCTTGAACTGTTCGCGTGCCCATTTCATTCCAAAGTTGTTACCACCGGCATAGCCGCTGTTAATAGGGCTGGCGATAACGGAAACCCGGTCTACGTTATGGGTTTCTTTCCATTGTTTCATCGCTTCGTAAGAGCCGTCCTTGGAGTCGTTATCTATAAGGACGACGTGGTCGATTGTCTTACAAAAGCCAAGAATGCTTTCAGCGCAGGAAATGCTTTCTTGCGGAGCCTTGTAGTTCAGCACCATTGCAACGTTCATTTCGATATCCCTTTAGCCTAGAAAATCAATTTACTGATCTGAAACGGTCAAAAGCCTTGAAATAACGTAGGAGCTCAAAAGAGCTCCTACCTATGGACTTTTATGCTTCATCGTTCAATTGAAGCTTTCTCATGCTATGCATGGTGCTTTTTAGTCCCATTCCATGTTTGCAAGCGCTGCTGCCTATAACAGGCTTCAGCTCTTGCTTGGTCTCTCATAGGCGTACTGATAGTTACCGTAAGAGGAATAGTTGGAAGCCTTGCGCTCTACAGCGTTCAGGATCACACCCTTGAGCGGTACACCATTGAGATCAAAGCGACGCTTGGTAGCCTCCAGCTCCTTGGCACTGTTCATGCCGAAGCGGGCGACGATCAGGCTGGTACCTACATGGGCGCCAATGATGGCGGCTTCGGTTACGGCCAGGATCGGCGGAGTATCGATGATCACGATGTCATACAGGTCGCCGAGTTGCTTCAGAACAGTGGTAAAGCGATGGCTCATCAACAGTTCGGAAGGGTTCGGCGGGAACTGGCCACAAGACATGAAATCAAGCATGTCGACTTCGGTCTTCTTGATGGCATCGTTGATTGCAATGCGATTGCTCAGCAGGTCGGATAGACCGTCTTTCTGCTTCACATTGAAGATCTTGTGCATGTAGCCCTTGCGCATGTCCCCGTCGATCAGCAGAACGCGCTGACCCGACTCGGCAATAACAGCTGCCAGGTTGGACGAAACGAAGGACTTACCGACATCCGGGCTTGGGCCGGAGATCATCAGAATGTTGTTCTTAGCCTCGATCATCGCAAAGTGCAGGCTGGTCCGCAGGCTACGCAGCGCCTCGGTACTCAGGTCCGTAGGATGAGCGATGGACAGCAGCGCCGATTCGCCAATCTTGCGGGAGCCGCGGCCAAAGAGCTTTTCGGATTCGGACTGGTTGCGGCTGTACGGAATCGAAGCATAAACCGGCAGACCCAACTGCTCGATGGCTTCAGGTGTTTCAATACCGCGCTTGAGGGTATGGCGGGTATAGATAACGGCTAGGCCCAGCAGGCAGCCCAGAACCAGTGCAGCAACTACGATCAGCGGCTTGTTGGGGCTTGCAGGATCATCAATGTTCGCGTTTGCATTATCGATGATACGTACGCTGCCGACAGTACCAGCACGGATAACATCAAGCTCCTGCACCTTGTTCATCATCAGGGTGTAGGTCTGGCTGGTCACGTCAACGTCACGCTTGAGGCGGAGCAGCTCTTGCTGAGTAGAAGGCAGATTGCCTACGCGCTTCTCAAGCTTGTCCTTTTCAACTTCAAGCTGGCGCAGCTGGCCGAGTACGGCCTGGAATGCCGGGTGCTGAGTGGTGAACTTGCGGCTCATCTCAACACGCTTGAGGTTCAGCTCGGAAATCTGGCCATCCAGCGAAACGATCTGATCCAGAACACCCTTGGTCTCGCTGTCGATATCAACAGAGCGGCGGTTGGTCTGATATTCGTTCAGCGCACGCTGCGCGTCTTCCAGTTCTTTCTTGACAGAAGGAATCTGGCTACGCAGGAACTCAAGGCTCTGAGTCGATTCTGCTGCGTTGCGGTCAATGTTCTGAGCAACGTACAGATCGATCACTTCTTGAACAATGCGCTGAGCACGCAGAGGATCAGAGTCCTGCAGGGCAACAGACAGAATGCCTGACTGCTTGCCACGCTCGCCTGCGCTGATGCGGCCCTGGTATTCCTGAATCGTTCTGGACAGTCGCTTCTTCATGACTGTGAATTCAGTACCGGGACGTGCTTGCAGCTTGCTGACCTGGATGAAATAGCCATCCTGCTCGACAGGCTGGTTGACAGTGCCGTGCAGCAGGATCTGATTGTCGGCATCGAAAACCGTGAAGCTCTGGTTTTCTTCGACTTTCAGTGTCATAGGCTTGTCCTGGGCGCTGTCGGGGACGCGCAGCTCAGCGACTTCTACATCCTCACCGCCCCAGGCAAAGCTGTTCAGGCCCAGAACAGGGGAGGCAACTTCGTCTTCGCTTTCAGCTTTGAAATGACGAGCGACATAGCCACCAAAAATAGGGAAGTACTTGGGCGTTACGACAACATCCAGGTGCAGATTCTTGACCGCGTTGCCAATCACCAGACGGGATTTGAGCAACTCGATCTCAGTCACTGCCTCCGGAAGTGGCGGTGGCATGCCGGATGTTTGATCAGTCAGGCGTGTTACACCTTTCTTTTCTTCGATCTGCAGCATTGCATTGGATGCATACATGGGCGTAGCCAGCATGGCATAAGCAATACCGAGGAAAGTGAAGATACCGATAATAGAAAGAAGCTGCCATTTGTAATCAACGAGGATTCCAAAGAGTGCTGAGAAATTAATATCGGTATCGTTCTTAACTTCAGTGGCCGTAAAACGAGGCATCGTGGTCATGAAATTCCTTCTTCCCCTTATCTAATGTATGGAAGCCAGCTATCTACGCATTTTGCTAAAAGTATATGTACTTCTTTGAACATTTCTTTTGAGAGGCGGTATGGATCGGGTACCTCACGGTTATTTACCCATTTACCAATCAGAAAAACTCTCCCTTTGATTTCTGGCGCCATACTTTCAACAGAACGAGAATGAAATTCTTCCATCGTCAAAATAAGGTCTGCCTTCCGAAGCATTTCTGCATCAACCTGGCGAGCTTTATGTGTCGATAGCTCAAGTCCGTTTTCTCTTAGTACTTCTTGAGCCGTACTATCCATAGGGCGGCCTACCAATGCACCAATACCCGCTGAACTGACTTCTATATTCCGCCCTTTCAGGCCTTCCCTTAGAAGCGTTTCGGCCATTGGACTTCTGCAAATATTTCCAACGCAAACCACTAAAACTGACTTAATCATGAAAACTCTTCCAGACGGGAAATCAGATGCTCTTGATGGCATTTACCAATCGTATCTGGAGCTCACCCTGACATGTCTTCCGCATCTGAACTCCTACTGGGATTCGATCAGGCAAGCTCTGACATCTCTACCTTAGAAAGTTCAGCTGTTGCCGGCCTGAATCACCTTTCGGTCGTCAGGTCCGGCAGCAGTTCTCAGTAAGCGTTCTTGTTGATGAAACCCTTGAAGAGGGTCAGGAAGATGATCTTGACGTCCCACCAGAAGGACCAGTGGTGGATGTAGTCCAGGTCGAACTCGATGCGCTTCTGCATCTTGTCCAGGGTATCCGTCTCACCACGCCAGCCGTTGACCTGGGCCCACCCTGTAATACCGGGCTTGACCTTGTGGCGCAGCATGTAGCCTTGAACCAGCTTGCGGTACTGTTCGTTGTGAGCAACCGCATGGGGTCGTGGGCCTACGATCGACATCTCACCACGCAGTACGTTAATGAACTGGGGAAGCTCATCGAGTGACGTGCGTCGTAGGAACGAGCCAAAGGGAGTGATGCGGCTATCGTTCTTGGTCGCCTGCGTCACCTTCTCGCCATTCTCCATGACCTTCATGCTACGGAATTTCCAGACTTCGATCGGCTTGCCGTCCATGCCATAACGCTTCTGGCGGAAAAATACCGGGCCAGGAGAGGACAGCTTGATGCCAATGGCAATAACCAGCATGGGAATGGAAATGATCGACAGAATGATCAGGGACAGAACGATGTCCTCGATACGCTTGACGATCAGGCTGGCACCATCCATTGGCGTATCGAAGATACTGATGCTGGGCAAACCATCGATGCTTTCGCTGCGGGCATGGAGCAGGTGGAACATGAAGACGTCAGGAATGATGTAGACCGAAGCGGTCGTATCGCTGAGTTCTTGCACCAGCCAGTTGATGTGCTCCTGGTGCGCCATGCTCAGGGTGATGTAGACCTTGTCGATATAACCGGCGCGCGCATCGTCTACCAGCTGTTCCAGGTTGCCGCGAATCGAAAAACCGGGCTCGCTACGGTTGAGCTCGGGATGGTCTAGCGGATTCTCGACATAGAAACCGAGCAGTTGCAGGCCCATCCATGGCGCTCTGTCGATTGTATGGGCAAGACGCTGACCGATCTTGTCGGCACCTACGATGGCTACTCGGCGCGTATTGAAACCGGCTTTTCGCAGTGAGTGCATAACAGAGCGCAGCAGCACCCGATATCCGCACAGGCCAATCAATGAAAGGGCCAGCCATGCCTTCATGGTGCTGCTGATTAAAAAGGATTCATTAAAGAAGAAATAATCAACCATGAAAACAGTTGAGAATGTTAATACCCAATAAGTTGATATTTTTATTAGTTCATTGGATATTCTTTCGCCACGCCATGAAAGATACATTTGATTCATTTCTGTCAGGAAATGAAATATCAAAAGAGCAAGGAATACTATTACCCAGTGCTCAGGTTTCATGGGGACGCCAGGAATCACGGAGCCAGCCAGATAAGCTGTTCCTGAAATTACCATTAAATCTAACAAGCGATGTGATAGTGAGATCGCTGATGAATTCGAATGTAAAATACCACGTTCTTTAAAATTCATAGTTCCATCCTTGTGCATAAACGTATGCACGAACTTCAACAGGACCGAATAGTCATGGACAACGATCGATGAACATTCGTAGTCGATAACAACCGAACGTGTTTAGGATTCCATCGCGCTGACTCAGGGAATGCTTCAACGGTGACTATAGCCGTCGGTAGGACCGCCCGAAGATTCAAAGGTTCCTTGACTTTGAAGCCCTCGATAAGTGGTCACCGACTCATTCAAGGAGCAAAAGATGAAGGCGTGGTTATAGTCGTTTTAAAAGGTGAACTGGATCACCTTTTAATGGTTAAAAGTGGGCGGATGTTCAAGTTTTATAGGTATTCCAACACCGATAAGCGGTGCTCATGGGGATAAAAGGTCGCTGTGAATCTGTTACAAATTCTAGAAAATTCTTTTTGAAGCCCGTTCGTTAGACCTTGAGTGACAGTTGTTGTCTTTGCGGCTTGAAAGATCATTGGATTCCTTCAAGTGCTTCAGATGGAGCGTGCTCGATATACCGCTCCGCGTATCGCTTGGATCATCGATCTGCCTTGTCGGTCCGGCCGCGCAAGGGACGCTCGGGTACAGACAAGGCGCAGGCAAGTGCGAGCAGGGAAAGCCCAGCCGATACCAGAAACAGTTTATGAAAGGTTGCAAGAAGCGTTTGGCGTAATGGATCGATCGTACCGGCTGACTCAACCAGGTATGTCTGCAGCACGTTTTCAACGGAGCCCTCATGACCCTGCATAGGAGGTAGCCATAGCAGGAGTAGTGCGGACAAGCCAGCGGCGCCTACCGCGCCCCCCAATGAACGGAACAGCGAAATCGTACTGGACATAACCCCGATATCAGCCTGTGGAACAGCATTCTGGGCGGCAACCAGTGCAGTGGGAAACTGCATGCCCGTTGCAAGTCCTGCCAGAAACAGACTGCCGCCGGCCAGTAACCCGCTGCGCGGATCAATAAAGGCAAGCATTACCAGCGCGCATGGCATGATTAGCGTACCCACCAGGATCTGAGGTTTGTAACGTCCCAGCACGGCGGTCAGCCGCCCACAGGTAAAGGCACCCAAGGGAATGCCCGCTGCAAACGGAATCAGATGCAGTGCCGCTTTGCTCATGTCATGGCCGGCGCCAGCTTGAAACCATAAGGGGATCAGCAGCGTTAGCCCTATGGCCTGGAAGTTGGTAAGAAAGTTGAGCATACAGCAGAGCCCGGCCGTTCTGTTCTGGAGTAGGCGTAAGGGCAGAAGTGGTTCTCTGGCGCGCTGCTCATGGTATGCGAATAATGTCAAAGCTGTTATTGCCGCAGCGGCAAGCCAGAGAAGATAGCGGCTGCTTAAGGGCGCTCCTTTGCCGATCAATGTTGTAGCCATTAAAAGCGCAGTAAGGCCGGTAGCCAATAGCAGAATGCCCGGGTAGTCAATGATGGCCTTGCGGCCGGGCACGGGAAGGCTGGCTAGAACGCGGTAACAAATGAAGAGCCCGGCAATGCCAACGGGCAAATTGATCCAGAAAACCCAGCGCCAGGATAAATACTCGGTCATCAAGCCGCCCAATACGGGGCCTGCGATACTGGCCAGCGCATACATGCTGCTGATATAGCCTTGATAACGGCCTCGCTCGCGTGGCGGTACGACGTCGCCAATAACCGCTTGGCTTACGGCAATCAGCCCTCCTGCGCCCAAGCCCTGTAAGAGTCTGGCCAGGATCAGTTGGGGCATGTCTTGGGCAAGCGCACAAGCGAGTGACGCTACCGTAAAGAGGCTGAAAGCTGCCGACATCATCTTTTGTCGGCCATAGAGGTCGCCAAACTTTCCGTAGAGCGGCATCGAGACGGTCATGGCAACCATGTAGCCCGATATTACCCAGGCTAGAAGTCCGGTGTCATTGAGCTGTGCAGAGATGGCCGGCAGCGAAACCGCCACGATCGTTTGATCCAGAGCGGCCAGCAAAATAGCCAGCATGGGTGCCGGCATAATGGCCTTTATGCGATGTGAACGTGCCGCGTCTGAGTTCAACTGCATTCTCGATAAGATAGGAACGATACCGGTCTGTTTCCATGATCGCTTCGTAGTATCAGTAGCAATGTATGGATAAGGCCTAATAAGGACAGGTCTGCCTCCTTTTTATAGTGCTTTTTTCTAAGGCTGAAATTTTCTTATTCACCTATTGAAAATTACCAAGAGCCTTGGTATCAGGGCTTTTCCTACAGGCTATACAGAAACTGCGCACAGAGTTATCCACAGGTTTTAGAGGTCATGCTCATGGGTATGAGTGGCAGGGGGCATCGGTACGATGAACGCTCTGCCATGGCGTACCCCACGCTCTGCAGTGACATGCTGGGCCAGCTCTCGGACCTCCGCGGTAGTTCCCTTCAACACTGAGACCTCCATGCAGCTTCCATGATCCAGATGGACATGCAAAGTAGCCAGCGTAAGGTCGTGGTGGGCATGAAACGTACGGGTCAGCCGCTTCGAGAGTTCACGAGCATTATGGTCATAGACATAACTCAAGGTGGCGATACAGGTGGAGTCGGCTGGCAGATCCTGCGCGACGGGCTCGCGCATGCCTTCTCTCAACAGATCCCGGATGGCCTCGGAGCGTCCTTGATAACCGTGGCTCGCCACACGATCGTCAACAGCGGCCAACAGGTCATCATCCAGTGTAATCGTTACTCGTTGCATAAAAACCAATCACCTTCAGTATGAAGTTTTCTCGTAGACATCATACTCTTCCCTGACTATTCTCCCGCGCTTGTCTACGCATAACGGGAGTGGGAGTGTGAATCAGCTTGGCTTCAAGAGAAAGCTCGGGGTGCTTCTATTGGCAGCGGGATTGGTTCTGCCTGTTATGGCGCAAGCTGAGGGGCTTACCTACTCCTGGCCGACGAATGCCGGGCCGCTTGATCCTCGCGGTTATTCACCGAACCAGATGTATGCCCAGGCGATGGTCTATGAGCCACTGGTACGCTATAAGGCCGATGGCAGTGTCGAGCCCTGGCTGGCGACCCGGTGGGATATATCCCCGGATGGACGGACCTATACGTTTACCCTGCGCGATGGCGTGCGCTTCAGTGACGGCAGCGCGTTTGATGCGGCAGCGGCAAAAGCCAACATCGAAGCCGTTCTGGCAAATCGCAAACGGCATGCCTGGATGGAGCTGGTTGAAACCATCGATCATGCCGAAGCGCCAGATGCCCATACGCTGCGTCTGGTTTTAAAGCATCCTTATTATCCTACCCTGCTTGAGTTGGCACAGGTGCGCCCCCTGCGGTTTGCAGTGCCCAATGCTCAACCTGGACAGCCTATAGGAACAGGCCCCTGGCAACTGGTTGAAAGTCGTCGAGGCGAGTTTGATCGCTTTGCCCGTAACCCTTATTACTGGGGCCCAAAGCCTGCCTATGACGAGGTACTGGTTAAGGTCATTCCTGACCCGAGTGGGCGGGCGATTGCGCTCGAAACGGGGCAGCTTGACCTGATCCAGGGTTCCGAGGGTGAGGTTTCCGCCGACACTTTCGTTCGCTTGAAACAGGTGGGCTACCATACGGCTATCTCAGCGCCTCTGGCGACCCGGGTCATTGCACTCAATACCAACCTTGCGCCTACCAATGAGCTGGCGGTGCGACAGGCCATCAATTGGGCCGTCGACAAGGATGCGATCGTCAAGCACGTCCTGTATGGCCTGGAACCACGGGCCGATACGCTTTTCTCAACCAACCTGCCGTATACCGATGTTGGCCTGAAGCCGTATGGCTATTCTCCTGAGAAGGCTAGCGAGGCGCTGGAACAGGCTGGCTGGATACTGAGTCCAGGCGAGAAGATTCGCTACAAGAATGGGCAGCCGTTACGCCTGGAGCTGTGCTTCTATGGGGCAAATGCATTGCAGAAGAGTGTGGCTGAGGTTGTTCAGGCCAACCTGGGTAGTCTGGGTTTCGATGTGGTTCTCAAGGGAGAGGACGAGGGGGCTTTGGTAGAGCGCCAACGTGATGGTCGCTTTGGAATGATCTTCGCAGAGACATGGGGCGCACCCTACGATCCGCACTCTTTCGTCAGCTCCATGCGTTATGCCGGGCATGCGGATTATCAGGCACAGCAAGGCCTGCCAATGAAGGCCGCCATTGACCAAGAGATCGGTGAAATATTGGCGTCGGTAGAGGAGGGCAAACGGCAGGCGCTCTACAAGGACGTGTTAACTACTTTGCATGAGCAAGCGGTTTACGTGCCGATTTCATACCTGACCGCTACCAGCGTAAGCCGCGATTCAGTCGAAAACGTGCAGTTCGGCGCGACTCTTTTCGACGTGCCTTTCGAGGTCATGAAGCCGGGCGGAGAGTAACTTATGCTGCGTTATATCGCCTATCGGCTGGCCCTGCTGATACCCATCCTGCTTGCTGTTTCGCTACTGGTATTCGTGCTGCTGCATATGGGGCGGGGTGATCCTGCTCTGGATTACCTGCGTCTCTCCCAGATTCCGCCTACGGACGCGGCCCTGGCGGAGGCGCGGCATACGCTGGGGCTCGATCGTCCTTTGGTTGAGCAGTACTTGATGTGGCTCTGGCGCGCGCTGCATCTGGATTTCGGAACATCATTCGTGACGGGACGGCCCATCCTGGATGATCTTCTCTATTACCTGCCCGCCACCCTTCAGCTAGGAGGCGCTGCGCTGGCGGTCACTTTGCTGGTCAGCTTGCCGCTGGGCATCTGGGCGGCCCGCAGACCGGGTGGCTGGCCGGATCAGCTTGTACGGTTTATCGCCTTTTTTGGCGTCTCGATGCCCAATTTCTGGTTAGCCTTCCTGATGGTTGCCCTGTTTTCCGTGACCCTGGGATGGCTGCCTCCCATGGGGCGGGGAGGAATAGCGCATCTGGTCATGCCGGTACTGGCAGTGGCGCTGATGTCGTTATCGATCAACGCGCGGCTTCTTCGTGCCAGCCTATTGGAAGCCAGCGGGCAGCGACACGTGTTGTACGCACGCCTGCGTGGGCTGCCGGAAGGGCAGGTATGGCGCAGACATATCCTGCGCAACGCCTGGCTACCCGTCGTGACAGCCATCGGGATGCATGTCGGTGAATTGATTGGCGGCACGCTGGTCATCGAAACGATTTTCGCCTGGCCCGGGCTGGGCCGTTTTGCAGTCAGTGCCGTTTACAACCGGGACTTTCCCGTATTGCAGTGCTTTACGCTGCTGATGACCGGGCTGTTTGTCCTCTGCAATCTGGTTGTGGATGTACTGTACGCCTGGCTCGACCCTCGCACGCGATTGGAAGGAGCACAGGCATGCTAGTACAGACGATGAACGCGCCCCGGACGCGCTCATGGGGGGCTTGGCTGGGTGGTGTACTGGTCATCCTTCTGCTCGCCTTGACGCTGCTGGGGCCCTGGTTGGCTCCCTACGATCCGACTGCCGTCGATGTGAGCCAGCGGTTACAGGGGATGAGCGAAGCGCATTGGCTGGGAACCGACCATCTGGGGCGTGACGTCCTGTCGCGCCTCATTACTGGGGCACGTTTGTCCCTGGGTACGGTTGTGCTGACGCTATGCCTGATCCTCACGCTTGGCATTGTCGTAGGCGGTGTGGCCGGGTTTATCGGTGGTCGACTGGACACGGTGCTGATGCGAGTCGGCGAATTGTTCATGACCGTACCCACCTTTGTTCTGGCGCTCTTCTTTATTGGTGTGCTGGGAACAGGGCTTTCGAATGTCATCCTGGCCATCGCTCTTTCGCATTGGGCCTGGTATGCCCGGATGGTTCGCAGCCTGGTGATCTCGCTGCGTGGGCGAGACTATTTGCTGGCATCCCGTCTGGCGGGTGCGTCACGTCTGCAGAGCTTTGTCAGCCACATCCTGCCGAGCGTGCTGGGTCAACTGATGGTCCTGGCCTCGCTAGATATCGGCCACATGATGCTGCACGTATCAGGTTTATCCTTTCTCGGTCTGGGCGTCAGCCCACCTACGCCGGAGTGGGGTGTGATGATCAACGACGCCAAAGAGTTTCTCTGGACGCATCCTCAACTCTTACTCTGGCCGGGCCTTATGATTTTTCTGACCGTAATGGCCTTCAACCTGCTTGGGGATGCGTTGCGGGATCGCCTGGATCCTTCGCTGCGCACAGGAGGGCATTGATGAGTCGTGTATTGGAAGTCCAGGGCCTGACCCTGGCTGTTAATGATCACGTCTTGGTCAAGGATCTGAGCCTGACGGTCAGGACCGGGCGTATTACCGCTTTGGTGGGTTCCAGTGGCTCTGGCAAATCCATGACCTGTCTGGGCATGCTCGATCAACTTCCCGCAGGCGTGACAAGGGTGTCAGGACACGTGCTGTGCGACGGACAAAGGACGAGCGGCGAGCATCTGCGGGGGCGTCAGGTTTCCATGATCATGCAGAATCCCCGTTCTGCCTTTAATCCTGTACTGACGATGCGGGCGCATGCCTACGAGGTGCTGGCGCTGCGTAACATCCGTGGTGCAGATGCCCAGGCGCGTCTGGACGCCTGCCTGGTGGATGTTGGCCTGAATACTTCCTCTCAGGTGCTTGACCTTTATTCCTTTCAAATGAGTGGCGGCATGTTACAGCGCATGATGATTGCGTTGGCACTGCTGGCTGAAACCCCTTTTCTATTGGCCGATGAACCAACAACGGATCTTGATCTGCTCATGCAGGCACGTGTGCTGGATGTACTTGATCGACTGGTTGAAGAGAAAGGTCTGGGAATTCTGCTGGTAACGCATGACATGGGAGTTGTTGCCCGTTGCGCCCACGATGTGCTGGTGATGGATGAAGGGAGCCTTGTGGAGGCTACGTCTGTCGAGCAATTGTTTGACGCACCATGTAGCCCTGCCGCGCGTGATCTGCTGGCTGCGCATCAGGCGCTCACCTTGGCGGAGGATTATGAATGAGACTGCTCAGCGCTGAGGGTATCGGGCACGGCTATCGCTCGGGAGGTTTCTGGTCACGGCGGCCCTTGCAGACCGTATTGCAGGGTGTGGATTTTCACATTGACGAAGGGGAAAGCGTTGGTCTTCTGGGAAACAGCGGCAGTGGTAAAAGTACATTGGCGCGTCTGTTGCTGGGACTTGAAAGACCGATAACCGGGCGCGTCAGCTTTCGGAATGAGGTGCTATCCGAGCTACGGGGTGAAGCGCTTCGTACGTTTCAGCGCCGTGTCCAGTTGGTCTTCCAGGATGCACCAGGCGCATTCAACCCTCGCCACTCGATTGGCTGGAGTCTGTCTGAACCGCTTCGACACTTGATGGGTCTTTCCAGGCCGGACTGTTTGCGGCGAGTTGCTCAGCTGTTGGAGCAGGTTGGATTGGCGGCTTCCATGGCTGACAGGCTCCCCGGCCAGCTCAGTGGCGGACAGCTCCAGCGGGTCGGCATTGCGCGGGCGCTGGCATCAAACCCCTCGCTCATTGTACTGGATGAGGCGCTGTCCAATCTGGATCGAGTCCTTCAGGTGCAGATACTGGATATGCTCAGCGAAATACGTGAAACGCAAGGAACAGCCTTTCTGTTGATTACCCACGATCTAAGCCTGGTACAGCGGCTGTGCCATCGGGTGGCTGTGCTGGATCAGGGGCGGCTGGCCGAAGAGTGTAAGGTAACCACGGGGCTGCGTTTTGAGCATCCGGCTGGAGTGGCGTTACAGAAAGCCATTCTGCCGGCTCGACCTGTAAGGCGCGCGCCGGCCGTTCTTTAAGGTTTCTCAGCCAGCAGCATCAGATTGCGGGGTGTCAGGCTAGGGTCGCAAAAGCTGCCTAGTCTGACCTCGTAGCCCTGTTCCTCCAGAAAGAGCGCCCGATCAAGGAGCAGCCAGAGTTCGAGTGGTCGCCGGAAAAGCCCGCGGACCAGTTCAAGATTGCGAACAGCGGCGAGACGCTTCCAGCCGGCGGCCTCAAGTGCCTCCCAGTTGCGCTCAGGGATGGGCGGCAAGCCTTTGAGCGTGGCAAGCTCCAGGCAGTAGTCGCGAAAGGTGCGCTGCAGCCAATGGGTTGCCAGTGGAGGAGTAGGAAGGTATTCATCGATTCCGCAGATCTCTCGCTGAAGCAGGTCGAATCCCAGCCTTCTGGCCATGGAGAGGTCACGCTGGCGGCGAACCCGGGCACCGGCGGTCACGGTTTCACACAGGGGCAGCCCAAGGTCCTCCTTGCTCAGGAGAAGTGCTGACTGCCTGGCGTTCGCGGAAAGCGGGCGGTACTCATCGCCGCTGATACGGTTATAGCAACAGGGCGCTAACGCCAAGGCAGGGCAGCCTGTCTGGCTGGCTACCTGCATCAACCGCACATGGAGATCACCGCACGCATGCAGCGCTACAGGCGTGTGAAAGGCCTTAAGCCTTTCCGTAACAGAATCAGCCATTACATCTTGTTCATAATGATGGGCTGAAAGCCCCAGGCGCTTGCTGATACGTTGCCCTGTCTCTACCAGTGAGGAATCGTATTCCAGACAGTCGAACGCAGCGCCATGGACGCCCAGGCGTCGTCCTAGATGGCCTTTGCCTGAGCACCAGTCCAGCCAATGCGAGGGAGGGCTGTTGAACAAGGCGTGGTGAGCGAAGGCCTCCACCTGCTGCCATTTGCGTCCCGGCACGTCCACGCTCAGCCTGTTAGGCGCTTCGCTGTACTGTCTGGGCAACTCGCCGATCATGCACAGCTGACGTGCCTCTTCGGCCCAGGCTGGAAAAGGCGAGGGGGCCTTGAGTGCATGGGGATGTGTATGCGTAGCCTCCGCCTCTTCAAGTGAGCGGGTGCGAAGCCACGAGGATAGCCCCGGGTTGGCCTTCTCCCAAGGCAGTGTTGGCTGGGTGAACGGCTTGGGTCGCCAGAGCGCCTGGTGCTGTATCAGGAAGCTGTCCAAGGCATTGAAGCGTGCTTCTAACGCACTGCCCTGGAGGAAGGAAGCAGGATAGGTCTCACTCATGCCGATCACGGAGGCTAACGGGGCGGCGAAGCATAACGCACCGCCCTGTCGCTGTGATCAGTAGAGGCTGAACGGAAAGTATCGGGCGTTGATCTGCTGGTATGTCCCGTTGGCGAGAATACCTTTGAGAGCTTCATCCAGGCGGGCTTTCAGCGGATCGTTCTTGCGTACCGCTATCGCAATGCGGTCCTTTTGCAGGACGGGTTCGCCTTTAAGCTCGAAGCGTTGCCCCTCTGGGGTCTGCAGCCAGGCGTAATGCGCAAAGCGGTCTCCCAGTACGGCATCCACACGCCCATCTGCAAGGGCCTGGTTGGCTTCCTCCTGGGAGTCGTAGAAGCGCATGTTGACCTGACCGCCCAGATGGTTGGAGAGCCAATCTGCCGAAAGCGTCGCGCGGCCGGCACCGATAACCTTGCCTTTGAGTCCGCGGGGGTCTGTGCTGAACGGTTTATCCCTGGGGGCAATGAACTGAATGCTGTTCATGTAGTAGGGGATAGTGAAGGAGACGAGCTGCTCGCGCTCCGGTGTGATCGACATTGAGGAAATGATGGCGTCGAACTTGCGTGCGTTCAGTGAAGGCAGCATGCGATCCCAGCTGGTGATCACGAACTGGCATTGCACCTTGAGTTCTGCACACAGTGCCTGGGCAATATCCACATCGAAGCCGGTCAGCTTGCCGTTACCACTAACGCTACTGAACGGGGGAAGCGAGCCTTGAGCGCCCACTTTGAGAACGTCGGCTGCCAGAGCTGTGCCGCACAGGCTTAAGCCCGCCATCAAAGAAATAACCCATCGCTTGAGCCGCTTCATTCATTCCTCCATCTACAGGTCTGTATAAGCTTTACAGCTGTTTAACCGCAGGTTGTCAAATAAAAGACCCAAGACGAGCAATTGAGCGAACGGGAGAGAATCGTGCTGAAGCCTTTTCGGGGCAGTGATACGAGGCGGGACAAACATGCAGGCAAAAAAAAGCCCGAGCAGTGATCGGGCTTTTAGAATCATGGTGCCCAGGGACGGAATCGAACCGCCGACACGGGGATTTTCAATCCCCTGCTCTACCAACTGAGCTACCTGGGCAACGGGGCGCATTAAACCGTTATAAACGATTTGTGTCAAGCGCGAGTTGAAAAAAAATTCAATTTTTACCGTGACTTAAGTGTTTGCCCCAAAATCAGAAGGGCTAGCCCCCAGATCATTCACTGGGCGGTACATATCCTTCGGCTTGCGCGTAGTCTTCGCCAGAAAGGAATTTATCCATTTCCTGCTGAAGGAATTTACGGTCGTCGGCATTCATCATGTTCAGACGGCGCTCGTTGATCAGCATGGTCTGATGTTTCTGCCAGTCATCCCAGGCCTGCTTGGATACATTCAGGTAAATGTCCTCGCCCTTGGCGCCCGGATAAGGCGGGCGATCCAGGCCAGGCAGTTCTTGCTTGAGCTTGCGGCACATGACAGTGCGGGTCATACGGTTTCTCCTTTCAACGCCTCTTCGGCGCGCTTGAGCAATTTCTTGACCGGGGCTGCCAGCCCCAGGCGTGGCGGATTGGCGAGGTTATACCAAAGCCAGTCCGGTTCGGTCATGGATTGATTGCGGCTGTCCACATGAATCAGCCAGGGCTCGATGTTGAGCTGGAAATGGCTGAAGGTATGTGTAAGGCCAGGCAAGGCCTGACGCTGTTCCATGATCAGGCTGTGGCGCTCAATCAGGGCCCCCAGCTGATCGACCGTATCGAGCTCAGGTGGACTCCAGAGACCACCCCAGAGCCCGGAAGAAGGGCGCCGGTGGAGCAGGATGGCATTGTCATCATTGATGATCAGTGGCATCAGGGTCCGCTTTTGCGGCAAGGTCTTCCGTGGCTTGGGTTCGGGAAAATCCGTTTCACGTCCCAGCCGATGGGCCTGGCAGCCTTCTTTCAATGGACAGAGCAGGCAGGTGGGCTTGCTGCGTGTGCACAGTGTAGCGCCCAGGTCCATCATGGCCTGAGTGTAGTTGCCCACACGAATGTGAGGTGTATAGCGCTCCGCCACGTCCCATAGCGCTCGGGCGACGGCGGGCTCGCCGGGATAGCCGGACTGTGCCGAATAGCGCGCCAGAACCCGCTTGACGTTGCCGTCCAGAATCGGTGCGCGAATGTTCATGGACAGGCTGGCAATGGCACCTGCCGTCGAGCGGCCTATGCCTGGCAGGTCCACGAGGGCTTCGACACTACGTGGAAACTCACCGCTGTGCTCGGTGACGACAATCTTTGCCGTCTTGTGCAGATTTCGGGCGCGACTGTAATACCCCAGTCCCGTCCAGAGGTGCAGTACTTCGTCTTCAGAGGCAGCGGCAAGCGCCTGGACATCGGGTAACGCCTGCATGAAACGGTCAAAATAGCCCAGCACTGTACTGACCTGGGTCTGCTGGAGCATGATCTCCGAGACCCAGACCCGATAAGGGGTGATGTTCTGCTGCCAGGGCAGGTCCTTGCGGCCATGAATGTCGTACCAATTCAGGACTGCGCTGGAAAAGCGTTCCGGATTCATCGTTTGTGGAATAACCCCTTGATGGCATCTTTGAGTTCGGGACTGACCTTGTCTCCGAGCTTTTCATCCAGTTTCTCATTAAGTCGATCACCCGCCAGTCGGGCGACGATCTTGCTCATGCCGTCGCGATCCAGGCGGCAGGCCTTGGCGCCCAGCTCCAGCGGACCCCGGCAATGCAACGGCCACTCGATGCCGGTATAGCGCTCATTGACCTGACAGGCCGGGTCGGGCATGTCGCTCTTGTCGCCTTCGACGGTTACGCCAATGCGGTAGTCCAAGCCCAGCACGCGTAAGTCGATGTCACCATTGCCCTTGGCCGTCAGGCCGGGAATGCGGGCAATCAGGTCCTGGTTGCTGGCGACTCCATTATTGATGGTCAGACTACCGCTCAGCTCGCGGAACGGAGTGTCCTGGCCATCATGCGCACTGGCAAGTGTCTTTTTGTTGAGCAGCGCGATGCCCTGGCAGAGCTGGCCCTCTAGGTTGGCATTGGCCAGTACACCATTGCTCAGACGAAAGCGCGCCGTTCCATCCAGGCTATCCATCCATGCCTTCTGGCTATTGCCTTGCGCGGTCAGGTTAGCATCCAGATCCAGCGCCCCCCGTACGGGTGGCTTTTGGCCTTGGGCCTGGAGAATTTTTTCAACCGGTACCTGAGCAATGCGTTCGGTCACATTGAGTTTGGGTGTGATTCCTCGAACATCAAGGGCACCATTGGCCTGAAAGCGACCGCTGAACAAGTCGCCACGCAATTCGCTCAGTGTGACGAGGCCGTCTTTACCGTTGAGCTTGAGGCTGGCGTTATCAATAGGCAGCTTGGTGACCACGAAGTGATCCAGGTTGAGCGAAGCGTTCAGATCCAGTGCTTTGAGCCGCTCTACAGGAAGAATGTCCTCACTGCTCCAGGCATGCTGAGTGGGGGAGGAGGGAAGCGGTGAATTGCCCTGGCTGGCAACCGCATCGGCTGCAGTCACTTCGTTCTGGCGAGCCGTATTGCTCTCGTGCTGAGCGGCAGCCGTCTTGGCGGGCAGGTAGCGATCCAGGTCGAGGCGATCACCTCTAAGGTCAATGCGCAAGGCTTTACGGGCGAAGTCTTCTACGGCAATACGACCCGAGAAGGTGCCGCCATCCAGTACAAGGTTCAGGTCTTCCAGCGCCAGGCTGTTCTGGCTGCCAGACAAGCGTGTATTGAACTCAACCTGCTTGAGCGTGTTGGCGTCAGCCATTTCCGGCAGGGCGACACCAATGCTGGTCAGAAAAGCACGCAGATCGGTCTGTGCAATGGACAGGCCGCCTTCAAGCTTGGGTGCCTTTTCAAGGTCATGCACTTTGAGTTCACCCAGCGCCTTGAGCTGGTTGAAAGTCAGCTTGAGGCCGTTCCACTCAGCAACCTGAGCGGCCCGGTCCAGAAGAAGTTGACCTTCCGCTGAATATTTCAGCAGCTGTCCGCCGAAGGGTTCGCCTGTGGCATCGCCGGACAGGTTGGCATTGTCCAGCTGGTAACGTTGCAAGGCATTGTCAAAGCGCAGCTCGCCAGTCAAGACCACCGAGGCATTGACGGGCGGTTGATTGGTCGTGAGGGTGCCCAGCAGTTTCAGCGGAATATTGGTGCCTTCGCGGATGCTGCCAGTGCTCAGGTCAAGGCCTTCGAACGCATAATGCGCGCCGCTGCGGGCATCGCTGTAATCGAGGCGTGAGTCCTTGACCGTCAGGCTATCGATATCCAGCTTGAGTGGGCGGCGTGGCTTATCATCCTGGCCGGCTGGCTGCTCCGCCGGTTGGTCGTTTGGCGTACCGGGGGTTTTATCGGGTGCGGGGCGGCCAATGTTTTCCCAGTTGGCCTGGCCTTGTTCGTCGCGAGCCAGCGTCAGGTTGAGGCCGTCCACGCGAATATCACTCATCTCGACATCATGGCGAAGCAGCGGCAATACGCGCACCGAGAAGCCCAACCGCTGTACGTTGGCAAGCGGCTTTTGTGGTGTGGTGGCACTGGCGATGGTCGCATCATGAAGTTGCAGGCCAAGCCATGGAAAGAGGCTCCAGCCTATATCGCCATTAAGGGTCAGCTCGATGTTGGCCTTGTCCCGGGCAAGTTGGCGGATTTCGTCTTTGTAATCGTTGGGGTCGAACAAGTGGGTCAAGGCAAAGCCCAGCGCCACGATGATCAGCAGCAGCCCAAGAAAGACAAGGCCGAGCACTTTTCCGAACGCTTTCATTGACGGGTCCTTATCTAAAAACTTAAGTAATTGGCCGAGTATAACGCTGCCAAGTGGTCGTTTTGGCTGGATGAACGTCAGAAGCGCGATATCGGCCTCAGACTCTCTGTCGCGCTGTAAATGCCGTTTGGCGTGTAGGCACGAAAAATTGAGTGCTGTGCTCTGGTATTTACACGCCATGCGCTCTATTGTCGCGCCCCGACTAAAGGAGAATTCGTTCGCGTTTTTGAAAAAAAACGGTGCGTTGGGGAATGCCCGGTCTTTTCTGCGAACATTTCAGCGAGTCGTCAACACTTCATATAGGGGATTTCTCATGAGCATTACGCTCACACAGAGCGGCACTTCCGCTCGTCCCGCTTTCCTATCCAAGGAACGGATCGTTGCCACCCATGGCTTCAACCGCTGGCTGGTACCGCCAGCAGCACTGGCCATTCATATGTGTATCGGCATGGCCTACGGGTTCTCCGTATTCTGGTTGCCGCTATCTCGCGCCGTTGGCATTGATGCACCCATTGCTTGCGCACCCACCATGGGCTTTTTCGATCAGCTTTTCGCCACGGGCTGCGACTGGAAAATCTCCCAGTTAGGCTGGATGTATACCCTGTTCTTCCTGTTCCTGGGCTGCTCGGCTGCCTTTTTCGGTAGCTGGCTGGAGCACGCCGGTCCTCGCAAGGCAGGCATCGTGTCGGCATTCCTGTGGTGTGGCGGTCTGGTGATCTCGGCCATGGGCGTTTACACCCACCATATCTGGCTGCTCTGGCTGGGGGCTGGTGTGATCGGGGGGATCGGGCTGGGGCTTGGCTATATTTCGCCAGTTTCGACACTCATGAAGTGGTTCCCTGACAAGCGGGGCATGGCGGCCGGCATGGCGATCATGGGCTTCGGCGGCGGTGCGATGGTCGGTGCGCCCCTGGCCGACATGCTGATGCGCCATTTCGCAACGGCTGAAGATGTTGGTGTCTGGCAGTGCTTCCTGGTCCTGGCCGGCGTTTATTTTGTCTTCATGATAGGTGGCGCGCTTGCGTACCGCGTACCGCCGCCTGGCTGGCGTCCGGAAGGATGGTCGCTTTCGCTGAAAAAGACCGGTAATGACATGATCACCAGTCGCCACGTGCATGTCAGCAAGGCCTGGCGCACGCCTCAATTCTGGCTGGTGTGGGCGGTACTCTGTCTGAACGTTTCCGCTGGTATCGGTATCCTGGGTATGGCATCGCCCATGCTGCAGGAAGTATTCGGTGGTCGCCTGATCAGCGTTGGTATCCGCTTCAATGACCTGAACAAGGATCAGCTGGCGCAGATCGCCACGATCGCTGCCGGCTTTACTGGCCTGCTCAGTCTGTTCAACATCGGCGGTCGTTTCTTCTGGGCATCGTTCTCGGACTTTATCGGTCGCAAGATCACGTTTTTCGTGTTCTTTGCGCTGGGCTTTGCCTTGTACGCGATCATTCCGTGGACCAGCCACATGGGCAGCGTAGCGCTGTTCGTGTTCACGTTCTGCCTGATTCTGTCCATGTACGGCGGCTGCTTCGCTACCGTGCCGGCTTATCTGGCGGATCTCTTCGGTACGCAGATGGTGGGGGCGATCCATGGTCGTCTGCTGACGGCCTGGGCCGCTGCCGGTATTTTCGGTCCGGTGCTGGTGAACTACCTGCGTGAATACCAGCTGGGCCTGGGGGTTCCGCGTGCAGCTGTCTATGACACTACGCTGTATATCCTGTCGGGCCTGCTGATCCTCGGCTTTATCTGTAACCTGCTGGTACGCCCGGTGGCAGACAAGCACTTTATGACCGAGGCCGAGCTGGCTGTTGAGCGTTCCAAGAGCAACGACAACAACTTCGACAATCTGGTAATCGAATGGTCGGCTGACCCGTCCAGCAAGACCTGGGTCATTCTGGCGTGGGCTGTGGTCGTCATTCCGTTGGCATGGGGTGTTCTCATTACCCTGGGCAAAACGGCTGTGCTGTTCGGCTAAGCGATACCGCTCGCGGCAGGTGCAATGCCTGCCGCGTTTCCCGCCACTCGTCCCATCCTTCCTCTCGTTTGCGTTTAGGTACCTTTCACGGCTTCTGCTTCCTGGCTATGGCTTCTATACTGTTTACCCTTTTTTGCCCTCTCATTTCGCGGAGCAGGTAATGGCCGAACGCAAGGCAGCCGTCGAGCGCAATACCCTGGAAACCCAGGTCAAGGTATCCATCAATCTGGATGGCACCGGGCAAGCCCGATTCGACATCGGGGTTCCCTTTCTTGAGCACATGCTGGATCAGATCGCCCGCCACGGGTTGATCGACCTGGACATCCATTGCAAGGGCGACCTGCATATCGACGATCACCATACCGTTGAGGACGTGGGCATCACGCTGGGTCAGGCCTTTGCCCAGGCCATTGGCGACAAGAAAGGCATCTACCGTTACGGACATGCCTATGTGCCACTGGACGAAGCCCTGTCCCGGGTCGTCATCGATTTTTCCGGGCGTCCCGGTCTGCACTGGCATGTACCGTTTACCCGGGCTACGGTCGGAGGCTTCGACGTCGATCTGTTCATCGAGTTTTTCCAGGGCTTCGTCAACCATGCGCAGGTAACGCTGCATGTGGATAACCTGCGTGGCATCAACACTCACCACCAGATCGAGACGGTCTTCAAGGCGTTTGGACGCGCGCTGCGCATGGCAGTCAGCCAGGACGAGCGCATGGCCGGACAGATGCCGTCTACCAAGGGGTGCCTCTGATGCAGACGGTAGCAGTCATCGACTATGGCATGGGCAACCTGCACTCGGTTGCCAAGGCGCTTGAGTATTCAGGCGGCGCACGCGTGCTGGTCACGGGCAATCCGCAGATCATTCGGGAGGCAGACCGCATCGTCCTGCCGGGCGTAGGCGCTATCCGCGATTGTATGGCTGAGATCCACCGCCTGGGCATTGATGTGCTGGTTCGCGAAGTCAGCCAGGATCGTCCCTTCCTGGGCGTCTGTGTGGGCATGCAGGCCTTGATGGAAACCAGCGAGGAAAACAACGGTGTTGACTGTATCGGCCTGTTTCCCGGTCGGGTGCGCCGCTTCCCTGCCGATATGGTAGAGAATGGTGAAAAGCTTAAAGTCCCGCACATGGGATGGAACGAGGTGGCGCATACCCTTGATCATCCGCTTTGGCATGGTATTCCAGACCAGAGCCGCTTCTACTTTGTGCACAGCTACTACATCGAGGCCGCCAACGCTCGCCAGGTAGTCGGTCAAGGCCATTATGGCGTGGACTTTACCGCCGCCTTGGCTGACGGTCCGCGCTTTGCCACGCAGTTCCATCCCGAAAAGAGCGCAACCTGCGGTTTGCAGCTCTACCAGAACTTCGTTGCCTGGGATGGCCGCTGGTAAGCCTGGCTGACTGTACTAGCCGCCATGGCAAGGCTTGAGCGCAAGCACAAAACCAACCCGTGGCGTTTTATCACCATTAGCGAACGCATTCCTGGCGCTGAACCTGTGCCATGCAGGCCGCCCCGAATGCCTTGGGTAGAGATCTATGCTGATTATTCCTGCGATTGATTTGAAAGATGGCGCCTGCGTGCGTCTGCGCCAGGGCCGTATGGAAGATTCCACGGTTTTCTCCGACGATCCTGTAAGCATGGCGGCCAAGTGGGTCGAAGGCGGCTGCCGTCGTTTGCACCTGGTTGATCTTAATGGAGCGTTCGAAGGCCAGCCGGTCAATGGCGAAGTGGTTACTGCGATCGCCAAGCGCTATCCCTCCCTGCCTATCCAGATCGGTGGCGGTATCCGCTCATTGGAAACCATCGAGCACTATGTAAAGGCTGGCGTCAGCTACGTAATTATCGGTACCAAGGCTGTTAAGGAACCAGAGTTTGTCGCCGAAGCCTGCCGAGCCTTTCCAGGCAAGGTTATTGTTGGGCTGGATGCCAAAGACGGCTTCGTGGCGACTGATGGCTGGGCGGAAGTCAGTCAGGTGCAGGTAATCGATCTGGCCAAGCGCTTCGAGGCAGACGGCGTTTCGGCGATTGTTTACACCGATATTGCCCGTGACGGCATGATGCAGGGATGCAACGTACCGTTTACTGCCGCGCTGGCAAACGCTACCCGAATTCCTGTCATCGCATCGGGCGGTATCCATAACCTGGGCGATATCCAGAATCTGCTGGATGCCAAGGCACCCGGCATCATCGGTGCCATTACCGGTCGCGCGATCTACGAAGGCACGTTGGACGTCGCAGAGGCTCAGGCCCTGTGCGATCGTTATCAGGCATAAGACAGGCCGACAGACGAGGGATACCGTATGGCACTTGCCAAGAGAATCATTCCCTGCCTCGACGTGGACAATGGCCGCGTGGTGAAGGGCGTCAAATTCGAAAATATCCGTGACGCCGGAGATCCGGTAGAGATTGCCCGTCGTTACAACGAACAGGGCGCAGATGAAATCACCTTTCTGGATATCACCGCCAGCCACCAGGGCCGCGATACCACTCTGCATACGGTCGAACGTATGGCGAGTCAGGTGTTCATTCCGCTGACTGTGGGCGGTGGCGTTCGTACCGTGCAGGATATTCGTAACCTGCTCAACGCGGGTGCAGACAAGGTCTCAATCAATACTGCAGCAGTCTTTACGCCCGAGTTCGTCGGAGAAGCCGCAGACCGTTTTGGCTCGCAATGCATCGTTGTCGCCATCGATGCCAAGAAGGTCTCGGCACCGGACGAAACGCCGCGCTGGGAGATCTTTACCCACGGTGGCCGTAAGCCGACCGGGCTGGACGCCGTTGCCTGGGCACGCAAGATGGAGGACCTGGGAGCCGGTGAAATTCTGTTGACCAGCATGGATCAGGACGGCACCAAGAGCGGGTTCGACCTCGGCGTGACACGTGCCATCAGTGAGGCCATCAATATTCCTGTTATCGCATCAGGTGGTGTCGGTAATCTTGAGCACCTGGCTGCCGGTATTCTGGAAGGCAAGGCCTCGGCGGTATTGGCTGCCAGCATTTTCCATTTTGGAGAATACAGCGTGCCTCAAGCCAAGGCCTATATGGCTGAACGGGGTATTGTGGTCCGATAAATAGAGATTTGCGTCACGCTTGGCACGCTTCCTGTTAAAGAAATTGCCCAAAACAAAGCAGGAGGCGTGTCCATGTTCAACGTTGTCATGGCGTTTTGGGTCAGTGTGTTGATGGTGAGTGCTGGGGCCGCCCAGGCAGCCAGTGCCAACAATCGTATTGATCTGCTGACAGAAAATTTTCCCCCTTACAACATGTCGGTCGATGGCAAGAACTTCGCACAGGAGGAAAGCCTGAGCGGAATAGCCGTGGATATCGTCCGGGAAGCCTGTAAGCGGGCCGGGGTTGCTTACTCGATGACGCTCCGCTTTCCCTGGGAGCGTATCTACAAGACCGCGCTGGAGCAGCCTGGCTACGGTGTTTTCGTGACGGCTCGTCTCCCCGAACGGGAAGATTCTTTCAAGTGGGTGGGGCCGATAGGACCTGATGACTGGATTCTGCTTGCCCGTGCGGACTCATCGCTAAAAATTGGCAGCCTGGATGACGTAAAGCGTCAGGGTTTGCGCATTGGCGCCTATAAAGGTGACGCGATCGCCGAAAGTTTAGTGAAGCAAGGCATAAACCTAGACCTCTCACTGCGGGATCAGGAAAACGTTCAAAAACTTCAGGCAGGGCAGATTGACGTCTGGGCCACCGGCGATCCGGCGGGCCGTTATCTGGCGCGTCAACAAGGGGTTACTGACTTCAAGACCGTTCTGCGGTTTAACGAAAGCCAGCTCTTTTTAGCCTTGAACAAGCAGACACCTGACAATGTGGTGCAAAAACTGCAAAACGCACTGGAGCAGATGCGCAAGGATGGTGAAGTCCAGCGCATCCTGGAGCATTACCTTTAAATAAGCATTCGATTGTGCCTTTGCCGGTGGCACAGCAGTTATAAGAAACAAGGAGCTGAAGTGATGTCCAAGTCGATATTGCGTGTGGTGATGTTGGGGTTGTTATTGGGAGCAGGCGCAGCAAAGGCTGCGGTCTCCGATAATTACTCGATGGTCCTGCTGACTGAGAATTTCCCGCCATTCAATATGGCTGTCGACGAAAAGAATTTCGCCAAGGATGACGGGATTGACGGCATCAGCACGGATATTGTCCGTGAAATGTTCAAGCGTGCCGGAGTCAACTATTCCCTTTCTCTGCGTTTCCCCTGGGACAGGCTTTATAACCTGGCGCTGGAAAACCCTAATTACGCGCTGTTCTCCACGTCCCGCACACCTGCCCGCGAGTCGCAGTTCAAATGGGTAGGGCCCCTGGGCAAGACGCGTAAGGTGTTAATGTCGACTAACGCCAGCAATATCAAGTTGACCAACCTGGAAGGCGCGAACAAGTACAAGATCGGTACTTACAAAAGCTCGGCGGTCAGCCAGATCCTGGCTGACAAGAAGATTCCGTTTACCGAGTCCCTTCGCGACCAGGAAAACGTCGGCAAGCTGGAGAGGGGCGAAATCGACTTCTGGGCAACGACCGATGTTGTGGCTCGGTATCTGGCCAAGCAGGAAGGGGTGTCCAATCTGCAAACCGCGTTGGTCATCGATGAGGCAGACCTATACCTGGCGGTCAACAAGGATACGCCGGATGATGTAGTTGCCAAGCTGCAGAAGACGCTGGATGAGATGCGCAAGGAAGGCATAGTCGATCAGATTACCAATAACTACCTGTGACCCTTCAGGGGCCCTGTAGCAAAACCGGAGCCTGGGCTCCGGTTTTTTGTTTCAGCGGTACACACCATTCTTGCCATGACCGGCCATGGCTTTATTGCTGCGTAGAGCAATCATCTGCTCGACATCGATAATCTCGATGCCATTAGCGATCAAAGTGGGCAGCTCTCGCTCCAGAACGCTTAGCGTGGCTGGACGAGGATGACCAATCAGAACGGCCGTGCCTTGCTTGCGTGCCAGCCTGACGCCTTCCTGCAATTGCGCTGCGATTGCATCAGCTTGGTTTACATTGTCCAGGAACACATCGCGGGAAAGGCTCGCCAGCCCAATCCTCTGAGCTTCGGCGGCTGCAACCGTGGCTGCACTGGTACGGCTATCGAGGAAAAATAGCGATTTGGCCTGCAGGGTTTGCATGAGCTGACTCATGGCCGGACGATCAGCCGTCATCCGACTACCTTCATGGTTGTTGACCCCGCTGACATAGGGGACAGTCGCCAGGGCGTTTTCGAGGCGCTTAAGGCGCTCCTCACCGGAAAGCTCGGGATGCCAGGCGAAGGGGCCGCCCGCGGGATCCATAGGCAGATGCAGAATGACCGTACGGCCTGCCTTATGGGCTTCGCGAGCCAATGTCGCGCCGAAGGATGTGCCCGGCATGATGGCCAGGGTCACCGGCCCGGGCAGACCAAGAACGCGACGATCCTGGGAGAGGTTCTGTCCCAGGTCATCGATTACGATGCTCAGGCGTGGTGGCTCAGCCGCAGCGGCTCCAGCTGCCAGAGCGAGCAGCAGGAGCGAGCCAATCCAACGCCTGATCACTGATTGCGCGTGATGCTCAGCCCTTTCAGGAGGCTGAGGGCTTGGGACAGCTGGAAGTCATCATCTTGCGGGCGGGGCGTCTGGTTAGGCGCCTTGCTTCCGGTAGGACGATCCGGGCCGCCGTTGGCATTACCCAGGTGACCGGCCAGATCAGCTTCTTTGAAGAACTCAGGATTGTCTTCCGGGGTGACCTTGGCGGGTGCGACCGCCACATCAGGGGTGATGCCCTGCGCTTGAATGGATCGGCCCTTGGGTGTGAAGTACAGCGCTGTGGTCAATTTGAGTGCGCGGTCGTTGTTAAGCGGCAGAACTGTTTGCACCGAGCCTTTACCGAACGTATCCGTACCCATCAGGATTCCGCGCTTGGAATCCTGCAGCGCGCCCGCCACGATTTCCGCCGCCGACGCGCTGCCACCATTGATGAGGACGACCAGCGGAACACCTTCGCTGGGGTCAGCCGCGTCGGCCGAGAAGCTCAGCTCGGAGTTCTGGATGCGACCCTTTGTATAGACGATCAGCCCCTTGGTCATAAAGGCATCCGCAACCTCGACAGCGGCCTGCAAAACGCCGCCGGGGTTATTTCGCAGGTCGAGCACCAGGCCGTTGAGCTTATTGCCCTTGTTCTCTTTGCGAAGCTGCTGGAAGGCCTTTGTTACTTCATCGCCCGTGTTTACCTGGAACTGCGAAATGCGCAGCAGGCCATAGTTAGGCTCCAGCAGTTGCGCCTTGACGCTCTTGACCTTGATGACGGCCCGGTTGAGTTTGACATCGAAGGGGCGGCCACCGCCGCGTACGATAGTCAGGGTAATCGGACTGCCGATCTTGCCGCGCATCTTGTCTACGGACTGGCTGATGGACTGACCCTTGGTGGGCTGGCCATCGATCTTGACGATCAGGTCTCCCGGCTGGATACCGGCCTTGGCAGCCGGCGTGTCATCAATAGGGGAGACCACTTTTACGAAACCGTCCTCCTGACCCACTTCGATCCCCAGACCACCAAATTCGCCGCTGGTGGTTTCCTGAAGCTCAGCAAAATCCTTGGGTTCAAGGTATGCCGAATGCGGGTCCAGGTTGCTCAGCATGCCCTTGATGGCGTTTTCGAGCAGAGTCTTGTCATCCACCGGCTCAACATAGGCTGCCTTGATGCGGTCCATCACCTCAGCGAACGTACGCAGCTCTTCGAGTGGAAGCGGCGCGTTGTTGATGGGCGCTGCTGCCCCTTCGACCGGGGTCACCGCAGCGGGCACTTCTCCTGGCGTCTGTTGCTGGGCCCAGGCGGTTGAAACGCCAATCAGCCCTATCAGCGAGAAAGCCAAGGCGGTGAGACGAAAGCAATGCGGCATGCGTAGCTCCTAATGTGTCCGGCACTAACCCTGGGCACGGCACCAGGTAAGCGGATCCGACGGACGACCCTTCTGACGTATGGCGAAATAGAGGGCAGGGGTATCCTGACCTCCGCTGGTCCCGACGGTTGCAATCGCATCGCCCGCCTTGACCTGATCACCTGCACTCTTTAACAAGCTTTGATTATGCCCGTATAAACTGAGATAGCCGTTGCCGTGATCAATGATCACCAGCTGTCCGGCCCCTCGTAACCAGTCGGCAAACACTACCCGGCCCGCATGAATAGCGTGTACCTGGGTGCCTGCGCTGGCTGAAATCAGTACACCATCCCATTTGGCGCGCGGGTCATCGCCACGCGGACTGCCAAAGCGTGCCAGCAGGCGACCGTTCACAGGCCAAGGCAGCTTGCCTTGTGCGCTGGCAAACGGACCGCCAAAGCCTGGTGCAGAACTAGACACCGCAAGGCCCGGTGTGTTCGTTGGCCGTGTCGTTTTGCTGCTTGCGCGACTACGCTCTTCCGCTTCCCGCGCCTGTGCCAGTGCACGCTGGCGAGCCTGCTCAGCCTCACGAGCCTGGCGGGCCAGTGTCTCTTCAATGGTTTTCAGGACCTTGCCGAGTTCAGCCTGATCCTGCTCACGCGATTGCAGCGCACGGTTGCGGTCGGAGTAGTCGCTGTTCAGCTTGGCCAGGGTCTCCTGGCGTGCCTTGCGGACTTCGGCCAGCTTGTCCTGCCGCTCCTGCAGAGCGGCTTGCTGAGCGGTCAGCTGCGATTGCTCGTTACGAATGTCACTCTCTACCCCGGCTAGCTGTTTCAGGGTGTCGTTGAATGTCGCGAGTTGGTCGAGGCGGGCCTGATTGACATAGTTATAGTAGGTCAGGGTGCGACTGACCTTTTCCGGTTGTTCCTGATTGAGGAGCAACTTCAGGTATTCCTGACGGCCGCTTTGATAAGCGGCACGAATCTGAATAGCGATCAGTTTTTGTTGCTCAAGGCGTGACTGATCGAGTTTTTTTTTCTGGTCATCCAGCTTCTTCAGCTTTTCCTGACCTTGATCCAACTGATCCTGGAGATCCTTGACCTGCTTTTCCAGGTCGCCCATCTCCGTTTCGGTCGATTTGAGCTGCTTTTGCACGCCGGACTTTTCGGTCTGGATGCCTTGCAAGAGCTTCTGCAGTTCGGCGATGTCACGCTTGGTGGCTTCCAACTGGCGCTGGGTATCCTCGCGCTGATCGGCCACGGCCGGAGTAAGCAGACATGCAAGAAGAACGAGGGTAAGGGCGCGAAGCATCGAGTAACAAATATCCCATGAGGAAGCGCCCTAGTATGCACGGGGCGGCTAGCAAAAAAAACGGCGAGACGAGCCGTAGATGACTAGGTGCTCTTTTATTGGTTGATGATCAGAAGTACCGCTGAGTCCTCAGGGACGCAACGATACTCCCAATCGGGTAAATGAGCAGGCCGTGATATTTAATTCACGGTAATGATCGTACGACCGGTCATCTCCTTGGGTTGCTCCATACCCATAAGCGTCAGCAAGGTGGGCGCTACATCGGCCAGTACACCGCCTTCACGAATGTGAACGGAGCGCTTGCCTACATAAACGAACGGAACCGGCTCGGTGGTATGCGCAGTATGCGCCTGACCCGTGGATTCATCTTCCATCTGCTCGACATTGCCGTGGTCTGCCGTAATGATGGCCTCGCCGCCGACCTTGTCCAGCGCTTCCACAATGCGTCCCATGCAGGCGTCCAGGCATTCCACTGCTTTGACTGCCGCCTCGAATACACCGGTATGGCCCACCATGTCGCCATTGGCATAGTTGGCGATGATGACGTCGTAGCGCTGGTTTTCAATCGCATCGACAATCTTGTCGGTAACTTCCGGGGCGCTCATTTCAGGCTGCATGTCATAGGTGGCAACCTTGGGGGAGGGGATCAGGATACGTTCCTCGCCCTCGAAGGGTTCTTCCCGACCGCCCGAGAAAAAGAACGTGACGTGCGCATATTTCTCGGTTTCGGCAATCCGCAGCTGAGTCTTGCCGTTCTTGGCCAGGTATTCACCCAGGACATTGTTCAAGCTTTCCGGGGTAAAGGCACTGGGTGCAGGAATGCTGGCAGCATATTGGGTCAGCATGACATAGCCTGCCAGGTTTAGCGTCCGGGTACGGGGGAATTCCTTGAAGTCCGGCTCGACAAACGCACGGGACAGTTCACGGGCGCGGTCAGCACGGAAGTTCATGAAGACCACGGCGTCACCGTCTTCCACCTTGACGGGAGTCCCGACGGTCGTTGCCTTGACGAATTCATCGCTCTCGCCGCGCTCGTACGCTGCGTTGAGGCCTTCGGTGGCCGTTGCCGCATGGTATTCCGCGGTGCCGTCCGTAATGAGGTTATACGCAGCGGATACGCGGTCCCAGCGATTGTCGCGGTCCATGGAGAAATAGCGGCCAATCAGCGACACGATACGGCCTTTGCCCAGGCGGGCAAAGGTGGCGTCGAGCAGGTCGATCGAGCTCTGGGCGCTTCTGGGCGGTGTATCGCGACCGTCGAGGAAGGCGTGCAGGTAGATCTTCTCGGCGCCACGCTTGGCCGCCAGCTCTGCCATGGCAACCAGATGGTCCTGGTGGCTATGGACGCCGCCGTCGGACATCAGGCCCAGGATATGGACGGCCTTGCCTGCGCCGACTGCCTTGTCGACGGCTTCGCCAATGACCGGATTCTCGAAGAACTCGCCATCGCGGATGGCCTTGGTGATACGGGTGAAATCCTGATACACCACACGGCCGGCTCCCAGGTTCATGTGTCCTACCTCGGAGTTGCCCATCTGGCCGTCAGGCAGGCCCACATCCATGCCGGAGCCGGAGATCAGACCATGGGGCTGTGTCGCCAGCAGGCGATCCCAGACCGGCTTTTTTGCCGCGTAAATGGCATTGTGCTTGGTTTCCTCGCTGTGGCCAAAGCCGTCGAGGATGATCAGGACCAGAGGTTTGGGTGTGAATGCCATGATTTCGGACTCTTGTTAGCGCTGTTTCGAAAGGCAACGGTTATCTGAAGTGTAACTGCCAAACGCCTAGCGACGCCACGCATGCAGGGTATGGTGCATGAGGTCGCGTGTGTATACTGGCCAGCATTTTTTGACTCCGGATACTTCGTGCCATGCAATTCGTTTCCCGGCTGATCGAGTTCGCCACTCACCATTACTTGCTTGTTGGCGCCTTGTTGGTGCTCTTGATCCTTCTGCTGATACACGAGACACGTCGTAGCGGGCGCAGCCTGTCAACGGCGGAGCTGACTAAGCTTCTCAATACAGAGCAGGGCATTGTGCTGGACATTCGTCCGAAGAAGGAGTTCGCTACTGGTCATATCGTCGGGGCAGTGAACATTCCTCAGGACAAACTGGCCAGCAGCCTGTCCCAACTGGAGAAGCACAAGGATAAGACCCTTATCGTTGTCGACAGCAATGGTCAGCAGGCCGGCGCTGCCTGCACGCCGCTACAACAGGCCGGATTCACTACGGCCCGGTTGACGGGAGGTCTCTCTACCTGGCGTGGGGAAAACCTGCCGCTCGTGAAAAACTAATTGTCGGACAGGAGGTACTCTCATGCCTGAAGTCATCATCTACACCAGTGCCTGGTGTCCTTACTGCCATCGAGCCAAGCACCTGCTCGACAGTAAAGGTGTGAAGTACCAAGAAATTGCCGTCGATGGCCAGCCTGCAGTGCGCAGTGAAATGACACGCAAGGCCGGCCGGACCAGTGTTCCGCAGATCTGGATTGGCGAAACCCATGTGGGTGGCTGCGACGATCTGTATGCGCTCGAGCGCTCAGGCCGTCTCGACCCGCTCCTCTCTGCCTGAATTAACCGATAAACAATAAGGTTCTGTCATGACTGATAACCTAAACGGAGCGCAGCAGACTGAAGAAGGCGCTCAGTTCTCCCTGCAACGTATCTATATTCGCGACCTGTCTTTCGAGGCGCCCAAGAGCCCGGACATCTTCCGTCAGGACTGGCAGCCAAACGTCAACCTGGATCTATCCACCCGCCAGAAGGCGCTGAACGAAGATTTCTACGAAGTCGTCCTCACGCTGACCGTAACGGTGAAGAACGGTGAAGACACCGCTTTTGTTGCTGAAGTACAACAGGCCGGTATCTTCCTGATTAAGGGTCTGGATGCCTCTTCCATGAGTCATGCGCTGGGCGCCTTCTGCCCGAACATCCTGTTCCCTTATGCACGTGAAACACTGGACAGCATGGTCGTGCGTGGTTCCTTCCCGGCGCTGATGCTGTCGCCGGTGAACTTCGATGCGCTGTACGCTCAAGAGCTGTCGCGCATGCAGACTGCAGGTCAGGCCTGATCTACGCTGTAGAAAAAACGCCCTTCGGGGCGTTTTTTTATGCCGCAGTGATTTATTCCGGCATGAAAAAGCCCAGCTGGCGCCAGCCTTCGTAAACGGTAATGGCTACCGCGTTGGAGAGATTGAGGCTGCGACGATCCGGTAGCATGGGCAGGCGTAGCAGGTGCTCGTGGGGAAGGGCATCACGCACCTCGGCTGGCAGCCCGCGGCTCTCGGGACCAAACAGCAGGGCATCGCCTACTTCATAGCGGACATCGGCATAGGACTGTGTAGCCTTGGTAGAAAAGGCCATCAGCCGACGGGGTTGTAAATCTGCTATACAAGCTGACAGCGATGCGTGACACCGCACGGTCGACCACTCATGGTAGTCCAACCCGGCGCGACGCAGCTTTTTGTCGTCAAGCGCAAAGCCAAGTGGCTCGATCAGATGCAGACGGCAGCCGGTAACGGCACACAAGCGAATGATATTGCCCGTATTGGGCGGAATTTCCGGCTCGAACAAAATGACGTCAAACATGGTAGCTAACACAGGAATAAAGAGCGGTATGGTAACGCCACCCGGCGACAATGGCTGCTGCTTCGTACGGTGGATATGGGCTGGTTGCGGAACGATGGCATGTTGAGACGTCTGTTTCATGCCGTACGCCGTCTGTTTCTCGAGGTACGCGAAGCCAAGGCTGCTCGTGAAAGAGAACTCCAACGGGTGGATGACCCTGAAGAGCTACGCCGTGAGCTACAGACTCGCAATCGCCGCCTCCTGGTGTGGTTGGGCGCCATGTCATTGGGCGGGCTGCTGTTCGGGCTGATGGTCGGCCGGATCTATCATGGCGATGTAGGGCCTCGGCAGCCAATCGTTCCTCAGGTACGCGTGGCTCAGGCTGCAGAGTACGTTGACGAAGACTCTGGGAAGCCTATGTATCGTCTGGTGCTGTCCTTGAACAAGGCCCTTCAGTATGAGCGTTATCGCCCAGACGGCGCGTTGAATCTGCGTTTGCCCAACATAAGTCTGATAGGCGGCAATCAAAGTGCTCAGGTAAAGACAAAAGAGTCACGCAGCTTTTCCTGGTCAGTCACTCAGCAGGGCAAGGACGTCAACGTGCTTGTAGTTGGACTAGGAGGAGCCCTGGCTACTCAGGACCACTTGGACAAAAAGGAAGGCGACCACTGGGAATTGGTCATTGAGGTTCCACTGATCTCAGCTGGCCAGTAAACGTGCGCACAATTAAGGCAAATTTCAAGTGATGCACATTTTTGGTGCAAGCCTTGAGTGCTAAACATTATTCTTCTTTTATGGTGCTGTGTTTCTTGTAAAGCCAGTCCAATTGAAGGGGTTCAGCTTTGTATCTGTAACCTATTGATTTTAAAGGCCTGAGAAGTAGCCTTTTATCTCAGAACAAAAAAAGACCACCCGAAGGTGGTCTTGAAATAAAAAGGGGATTCCCCAGCCTGCCTGTACCGAGGTCCCCAAAAAGGTTGGTTACCAAGTACATAGCAGGCGTCGTGCCAACTTTTCATAATTTTCTGAACGAAAAGTTCAGGCATAAAAAAGCGCCGATTAAGGCGCCTTTTAGCCTATAGGGCTTAGTCTTCACCCTCTTCATCGGGGCCATCGACTTTCATGCCCAGCTCTTTGATCTTCCGGGTCAGCGTGTTGCGTCCCCAGCCCAGGAGAACCGCGGCATCACGACGGCGGCCGGCGGTATGCTTGAGCGCGGTCTCGATCATGATTCGCTCAAAAGCAGGCACGGCGCTGTCTAGAAGGCTTGACTGTCCACGAGTCAATGCCTGATCCGCCCAGTGACGCAAGGCTTGTTCCCAGTTGGCGGCGGGTTGCGCATCCTGCGGCTGGCTAAGGAGTTCCGGCGGCAGGTCATCGATCAATACCTCCCGGCTGGACGCCATCACCGTGATCCAGCGACAGGTATTTTCCAGTTGCCGGACGTTACCTTGCCAGGACAGGCCCTTCATGTACTCCTCGGTTTCCGGTCTTAGCGTTTTGGGTTCTACCGCCAGCTCTTGCGCCGCTCGTGCCAGGAAATGCCGGGCCAGCGCTGGAATATCCTCGCGGCGATCAGCCAGACGAGGGATGTGGATACGAATCACGTTGAGGCGATGAAACAGGTCCTCGCGAAACTTGCCATCCCGGACCAGACCCTCCAGGTTCTGGTGGGTTGCGGCAATGATGCGGACATCCACCTTGACTGGGGTATGGCCCCCTACGCGATAGAACTCACCATCAGCCAAGACCCGCAGCAGGCGCGTCTGGGTATCGGCTGGCATGTCTCCGATCTCATCAAGAAACAAGGTTCCACCATCGGCCTGCTCGAAACGGCCTCGACGCTGGTTGGCCGCGCCTGTGAAGGCCCCTTTTTCGTGGCCGAACAGCTCGGACTCCATCAAGTCCTTGGGAATGGCGGCCATGTTCAGCGCAATGAAAGGCGCAGCCGCACGCGGGCTGTGGCGGTGCAGGGCATGGGCAACCAGCTCTTTACCTGTGCCCGACTCGCCATTGATCAGAACCGTAATGTTGGAATGGGAGAGCCGGCCGATGGCGCGAAACACCTCCTGCATTGCCGGCGCTTCACCAATGATTTCCGGTGTTCGCGTCAGGTGAGCGGGCTCCTCGAATCCCTGCTGTTCCTGGGCATGCTGGCCGGCGCGCTTGACCAACGCGACGGCCTCATCGACGTCGAACGGCTTGGGCAGGTATTCAAACGCGCCCCCTTGATAGGAGGCGACAGCGCTGTCGAGATCCGAATGTGCCGTCATGATGATCACAGGCAGACGAGGGTGAACCTCCCGAATGCGTGACAATAAGTCCAGGCCACTGGCGCCAGGCATGCGAATATCGGAAATGATGACATCCGGCTGCTGGCGGCCGAGCCGATTCATGACGCTGTCCGCATTCTCAAAGGCAACGGTCGTCATGCCTTCCTGCTGAAGGGCCTTTTCTAGTACCCAGCGAATGGAACGGTCGTCGTCGACGATCCAGACGGTCTCCGAACGGCTCATAAAGGCTCCTTATCCAACGGCAGGAAAATACTGAAGGCAGTGTGTCCAGGTTGACTCAGGCACTCGATAAGGCCTTGGTGCTGAGAAATGATGTTTTGCGTGATGGCCAGGCCCAGACCGGTCCCGTCTGGGCGACCGCTGACCATCGGATAGAAGATGGTTTCCTGCATGTCGGCAGGAATACCCGGGCCGTTATCGATGATTTCGACCTTGCACACCAACCGATGGCGAATATGGGCAATAGTGAACTGGCGGAGCGCACGCGTCCGCAGCGTGATACGTCCCAGGCGCAGCTCATTGTGTTCGGAAATGGCCTGCATGGCGTTTCGCACAATATTGAGGACTGCCTGGATCAACTGCTCCTTGTCGATAAGGAGGTCCGGAATGCTCGGATCGTAATCGCGTACCAGAGAGATACCACCCTGGCTTTCGGCATCCACCAGACTGCAAACACGCTCTAGCACCTCATGAATATTGGTACGTGCCAGTTTGGGCAGCTTGTTGGAGCCGAGCATGCGATCCACTAGGTTGCGCAGGCGGTCAGACTCCTCAATGATGACGTTCGTGTAATCCTTCAGGGACTCGTCCGGTAACTCTCGAGAGAGGAGTTGCGCAGCGCCACGGATACCTCCAAGGGGATTCTTGATCTCATGGGCAAGCCCGCGAACCAGCAGTTTGGTCGTTTCCTGTTTGGAAAGCTGGGCTTCCTCTTTGGTAATTCGCAGGAGACGATCCCTGGGATGCACCTCCAGCAACAGGTAGGTCGTAGAAGGGCTGAGCACAGGCGTAACAGCATAATCCACCGTCAGGTTGTTGCCTGTAGTGGACACCAGCAGTGCTTCACGCTTGGTAAACGGGTGCGAGTGCTCCACTGCCTGACGAAGGGCCTGGAGCGCTTCCGGCGACTCGGTGAACAATTCACTGATGAATTGACCGTGGCTACGCTGACCGCTGACAGCCAACAGCATTTCAGCTGCCGGATTCATGTACTCAAGGCGCAGCTCGGCGTTGAGCAGAATGACTGCCGTCGTAAGGTTATCCAGCAGCAGACGATGCATCATTTCCGTAGGCATGGCGAATCAGCTTTGATGTGACGATCCATGAAAATGCAAGAAACAAACCAAGCTACGTAAATAGGCTGCCCTGTGTTAGGGCAAGCCCATAACCTGTGCACTGCACGTAGCCTTAAGCTGTTTTCTGGCTAATCAGGATGTCTCGTTTTGGTGCGGCCTACAGTATTGCACTGATATGGTGCATAAGGGGCTGGCGCTTTATTCTTCTTCGGGTTTTTCAGAAAGCGGACATTCGGGACGAATACCCCACTCACCGTCCTTGCAGGGTTTGGCCAGACGCCGCTGAGACAGCGACATGCGCTTCATATGGAAAGGTTGGCTAGGCGTACGCTCGACCACGACGCCGCCTTCCGTAACGATTTCCACCGCGATCTGATGCGTGCCCCGATCCAGGTTTTCAAGTGGAAATACCGGACTGCGCCCAGGGGCTCCTGCGGGTTGGCCATCCAGAATCAGCCGGTAGAAATGAGTAGGCATCAGTTCTGGATCGCTGGTGGCTGTTACGATCAGCTCACCGGCATTGCTCCGAATCGTAGCGTCCGGCTCCGGTACAAGAATGCGCAGCATCTGGTAGGACGCGATCTGAGCAGGTGGCGGTGGGGCGGATGGCTGCACCGGTTTACGAATATCCGGATTGGAGGGTGACAGCTTGATCGTGCGTGGTGCAGCAGGCGACGGCATGCTGTTGGAAGGCTGAATCGTGACAGGGTTGGCCTTGATGCCCTTTGGAGGACTGTCCGTGAAGATGCGGTTACCTTCGGCATCGGTGTAGGTGTACACGGCTGCAAAGGCCGGCTGCGTCAGGAAGAGTAGTACAAGCAGATAAATGAAGCGCATCGGTAAGGATCAACGACTCGGACTGTTGAGGCTGATGCGTTGCACCGTGATCTCAACGGGCTCGCTCTGTTGTACGACACGTGTACCTTCGACCACCTCTATGGCCAGGCTGTGGGTGCCACGGTCTATGTTAGTCAGATGAAAAAAAGGTGCTCGGGTCGGCTCACCATAAGGTTGCCCATCCACCAGCAGGCGAAGTTCATGGCCGGGCGATAGGGCAGGCGTTATGGTCGCGCTAATGGAAAAAGTGCCATTGTTCGCTCGTAGCGCTTCATCGTCAGGCGCATCCAGGCGCAGGGTTTGATAAGGCTGACTCGTGGCTGCGCCCGTGTCGGGCGGGGACGGAGAGGGCGCGGTCGACGCCGGCGTTTCGGCTTTCACGGTGTTGGGGCGCTGCAGTTCGACCCGTTCGGCAGGCGCGTTCGCTGGCGGCTGGTCGCTGAAGACTGTTTGGCCGTTCGGGCCTACCGAGCGATAGATTTCGGCGTGAACAGGCAAGGTCATGGCAAACACTAGGCTGGCGAACAGCAGGCGCATATCTGTTCCTAGGGTGACACTAGCGTCACATAGAGAAAGAAGTAAGTCATAAGCGTTGCACTGACAGGCCCTTATGACAAGCGCCCATAAGCAAAAGGCCTCCCGAAGGAGGCCTCTGCTGTACAACCGGTGGCTTAGACGCTGTAGTACAGGTCGTATTCCAGCGGGTGAACGAAGGTGCGAACCTTGATCTCTTCTTCGCTCTTGAGCTCGATATAGGTATCGATGAACTCATCAGTGAAGACGCCACCCTTGGTCAGGAACGCGCGGTCAGCGTCCAGGGACTCCAGTGCTTCCTTCAGGCTGCCACATACCTGCGGGATCTGCTTGGCCTCTTCTGGCGGCAGGTCGTACAGGTTCTTGTCGGCAGCATCGCCAGGATGAATCTTGTTCTGGATACCATCCAGGCCCGCCATCAGCAGTGCAGCGAAGCACAGGTAAGGGTTGGCCGCCGGGTCCGGGAAGCGCGCTTCGATACGGCGGGCTTTCGGGCTGGAAACGTAGGGGATACGGATCGAGGCGGAACGGTTGCGAGCCGAGTAGGCCAACATGACCGGTGCTTCAAAGCCGGGAACCAGACGCTTATAGGAGTTGGTGGACGGGTTGGTAAAGCCATTCAGAGCCTTGCCATGCTTGATGATGCCGCCGATGAAGTACAGGGCAGTATCGGACAGGCCGGCATAGCCTTCGCCTGCGAACGTGTTCTTGCCTTCCTTGGAGATAGACATGTGAACGTGCATGCCCGAGCCGTTATCGCCATACAGCGGCTTCGGCATGAAGGTTACGGTCTTGCCGTAGGCATCAGCGACGTTGTGTACGCAGTACTTCAGCGTCTGGACTTCGTCCGCCTTGGCTACCAGCGTGTTGAACTTCACGCCGATCTCGTTCTGGCCGGCAGTCGCCACTTCATGGTGGTGAACTTCAACAACCAGACCCATTTCTTCCAGCGCATTACACATGGCCGTACGGATTTCGTGGTCGTGGTCGACCGGCGGAACCGGGAAGTAACCGCCCTTGACGCCCGGACGGTGACCCTTGTTGCCGCTTTCGAAATCAGCGTCAGTGTTCCAGGATGCCTGTTCGGAAAAGATCTTGAACATGGAGCCGGAGATGTCAGACTTGAACTTCACTTCGTCGAAGATGAAGAACTCGGGCTCTGGACCTACGAATACAGTGTCACCGATACCGGTGGACTTCAGATACTCTTCGGCAGCCTTGGCAATAGCACGGGGATCGCGCTCATAAGGCTGCATGGTGGACGGTTCGATGATGTCGCAGACCAGGATCACGGTCGGCTCTTCAGTGAACGGATCCAGCACGGCGGTGCTGTCGTCCGGCATCAGGATCATGTCGGAAGCTTCGATACCTTTCCAGCCAGCAATGGAGGAGCCGTCGAACATTTTGCCGTGTTCGAAGAAGTCTTCATCGAGGGCGTCGCGAGCGGGCATAGTAACGTGCTGCTGCTTTCCCTTGGTGTCCGTGAAGCGCAGGTCTATCCACTTCACGTCGTTTTCTTTGATCAGTTGAACCGCCTTCGACATGTTTTCCTCCAGAGGGATTGAGGCTGGGAGCGGTTGGCGTAACTCCCAGGATCAGGTGTACCCGTAGCAAGGGCACTTCTGAAAACGGTTGCGCTTTCAGAAGAGCCCTATCCTCGCCTAAGGGCTACTGCCTCACAAGGGAGCAAGTAGCGTGCCAGTGCCCTGTAATGGACAGGGCCGCACTAACACTAGGCCTTGGCCGTTAATAGTGCCTTTGGAATAGACCACTGAGCACCAAAAGCGTGCTTTATATTTTTTATAGCACCAAATTGGTGCTTTTATGTATTTAGACCAATGGAAGTCAGAACTTTCAGTTTGAGCTATACTTGTCGACCTTTTCTCGTCGTTTCCGCTCTTCTTTAAAATTTCATGAAGCTCATCGTCAAAGTCTTTCCGGAAATCACTATCAAAAGTCGTCCGGTGCGCAAGCGTTTCATTCGCCAGCTGGCGAAGAATATCCGGGTGGTCTTGAGGGATCTGGACCCGAACCTGACGGTGGAGGGTGAGTGGGATAACCTGGAAGTCGAAACACAGCAGACCGAGCCGAAGGTTCTGCGCGAGATGATCGAGCGCCTGACCTGCACGCCAGGGATCGGTCATTTCCTGGAGGTCCATGAATACCCGCTGGGCGACTTCGAAGATATTCTCGACAAATGCATCCAGCATTTCGGTGAGCGCATTCGCGGCAAGGTATTCTCCTTGCGCTGCAAGCGGGCCGGCAAACATGATTTCAGCTCCATGGACATAGAGCGCTACGTCGGGGGCGGACTGCGCCAGCGCTGTGGCGGTGCGGGGATTTCCCTCAAGGATCCCGAGGTGCTTGCACGCATCGAGATCCGCCATGACCGCCTGTTCGTGATTGATCGGCAGCACGACGGTCTGGGAGGGTATCCACTGGGTGCTCTCGAACAGGTGCTGGTGCTCATGTCCGGTGGTTACGACTCAACCGTTGCCGCCTACCAAATGATGCGTCGCGGCCTGGTCAGTCATTTCTGCTTCTTCAATCTGGGTGGGCGTGCTCATGAATTGGGCGTTATGGAGGTTGCCCATTATCTGTGGGAGAAATTCGGCCGTTCCCAGCGCGTGCTGTTTATCAGCGTGCCGTTCGAAGAGGTGGTCGGCGAGATCCTGACCAAGGTGGATGACAGCCAGATGGGCGTCATCCTCAAGCGCATGATGCTGCGCGCAGCCAGCCGCATGGCTGAGCGCCTAGACATCGATGCGCTGGTCACGGGCGAGGCGATCTCGCAGGTTTCCAGCCAGACCCTGCCCAACCTGGCCGTAATCGACCGTGTCACCGATACGCTGGTGCTGCGTCCACTGCTGGCCAGTCACAAGCAGGACATCATCGACACGGCCGAACAGATCGGCACGGCGGCATTTGCCAAGCACATGCCGGAGTACTGCGGCGTGATTTCGGTGAACCCGACGACCAAGGCCAAGGGCTACCGTATCGAGCACGAAGAAACCAAATTCGACATGACCATCCTGGACGCAGCCCTTGAGCGCGCTACGATGATGACAGTCGACAAGGTGATCGACGAGCTTGGCAAGGATTTGAAGGTTGAGGAAGTCAGCCAGGCGCTGCCTGGTCAGATCGTGCTCGACATTCGTCACCCAGATAGTCAGGAGGATGATCCTCTGGCCGTGGACGGTGTCGAAGTGCAGGCTATGCCATTCTTTGCACTGAACAATCGATTCAAGGAGCTGGACGAGAGTCGCCAGTACCTTCTCTACTGTGACAAAGGGGTCATGAGTCGCCTGCATGCTCATCATTTGCTCAATGAGGGGCATGCGAATGTACGTGTTTATCGCCCGGACTAAACAGCCCGGGCTGTTTGGCGGCAGCATTCGCCATCGCCCTCCCGACCGGGGTTGAGGGCAGGCCTGTCGGGCTGCTCGTAGGCGCAGATCTCATTGGCGCCTTTGTTTCTCTGGATTAAATGCCCTTTGGGCTTGAATGAATTTTGCTGAATGTCGTGTCGGGCTTGCTGTGATCAGCCGCTGCGGCCCGGCTCAACTTGATAACGAGACTGAAAAAGTGATCGAGAATCTTCGTAATATCGCCATCATCGCCCACGTTGACCATGGCAAGACCACGCTGGTAGACAAGCTGCTGAAGCTGTCCGGTACGCTGGACCGCAAGGAAGCCGAAGGCGAGCGCGTCATGGACTCCAACGACCAGGAAAGAGAGCGTGGTATTACCATCCTGGCCAAGAACACGGCGATCAAGTGGAACGGCTATAACATCAACATCGTGGATACACCCGGTCACGCTGACTTCGGCGGTGAAGTAGAGCGTGTAATGTCGATGGTTGACTCCGTACTGCTGGTTGTGGACGCGCAAGACGGCCCCATGCCTCAGACCCGTTTCGTGACCCAGAAGGCGTTCAAGGCGGGCCTGCGTCCGATCGTGATCGTGAACAAGATCGACCGTCCGGGCGCGCGTCCAGATTGGGTTATCGACCAGATCTTCGACCTGTTCGACAACCTGGGCGCCACTGATGAGCAGCTGGATTTCCCGATCGTCTACGCCAGCGCCCTGAACGGCATCGCCGGCATGGACTACGAGAAGATGGACGACAATATGGATGCTGTGTTCCAGGCCATCATTGACCACGTACCGGCCCCCCAGGTCGACGTGAACGGCCCGTTCCAGATGCAGATCTCCCAGCTGGACTACAGCAGCTTCCTCGGCGTAATCGGCATTGGCCGTATCGCACGCGGTACGATCAAGGCCAACACTCCGGTAACCGCTATCGGTGCCGATGGCAAGAAGCGTAACGGCCGCATTCTGAAGATCATGGGTCACCACGGTCTGCAGCGTGTCGAGGTTCCTGAGGCGCAGGCCGGTGACATCGTTTGCGTCAGCGGCATGGACGAGCTGTTCATTTCCGATACCCTGTGCGACCAGCAGACCGTCGAGGCGCTGCCTCCGCTGACCGTTGACCAGCCGACCGTTTCGATGACCTTCCAGGTCAATGACTCGCCGTTCGCTGGCAAAGAAGGCAAGTTCGTGACCAGCCGTAACATCAAGGACCGTCTGGACAAGGAGCTGCTGCACAACGTGGCACTGCGTGTTGAGCAGGGCGAATCTCCCGAGAAGTTCAAGGTCTCTGGCCGTGGTGAGCTGCACCTGTCCGTATTGATCGAGAACATGCGTCGTGAAGGCTTTGAACTGGCGGTAGGCCGTCCAGAGGTGGTGATCATCGAGAACGAAAACGGCGAGAAGCAGGAGCCGTACGAGAACGTCACCATCGACATCGAAGAGCAGCACCAGGGTCCCGTGATGGAGCAAATGGGTCTGCGTAAGGGCGATCTGAGCAACATGATCCCTGACGGAAAAGGCCGTGTTCGTCTGGAGTACACCATTCCGGCACGTGGTCTGATCGGCTTCCGTAACAACTTCCTGACTCTGACCTCGGGTACTGGCATCCTGACCTCGACCTTCAGCCACTATGGCCCGATCAAGGCAGGTGAAGTCACCAACCGTCAGAACGGCGTACTGGTGTCCATGGCTACCGGTACTGCACTGACGTATTCGCTGGAAACTCTGCAAAGCCGCGGCAAGCTGTTCCTCGCGCCTGGCGATGAAATCTATGAAGGTCAGCTATGCGGTATCAACAGCCGTGACAACGACCTCGTGCTCAACCCCACCAAGGGCAAGAAGCTCGACAACATGCGTGCTTCCGGCAAGGACGAGGTTATCGCCCTGGTTCCACCAATCAAGTTCACCCTTGAACAGGCCCTGGAATTCATCGCTGAAGATGAGTTGGTTGAAGTAACCCCGAAGTCGATTCGTCTGCGCAAGAAGCTGCTCAACGAAAACGATCGTAAGCGTTACGAGCGCAGCAAGGTGTAATAACCCGACCGCGCGACTGAAAAGCCCACTCGCTGAAAGGCGGGTGGGCTTTTTTATGCCTGGTGAAAGGAAGCCATAAAAAAAGCCCCGGTAAACCAGGGCTTTCACTGCCGTAGGGCTTACGGCGTATTCTTACGCAGTTTCACAGGATGCCCTTGCTGGGCCTTCTTGCGGGCGGCTGCGGTACGCATGCGGATATTGATGGCTTCCACTGCCAGCGAGAACGCCATGGCGAAGTAGACATAGCCCTTGGGTACGTGAATCTCAAAACTCTCAGCGATCAGCACAGTACCTACTACGATCAGGAAGGATAGTGCGAGCATCTTCAGGCTAGGGTGCTTGTCGATGAAGCTGCTGATACTACCCGCTGCCAGCATCATCACCAGTACTGCAACAATGATCGCCGCAACCATCACTGGTACATGTTGCACCATACCCACTGCCGTAATGACCGAGTCCAGCGAGAACACGATGTCGATGATCGCGATCTGGACGATGGTAGAGATAAAGCTGCCGCCCTTGCCCTTAGGCTCGTCGCTTTCTTCCTCTTCACCTTCCAGGCCGTGATAGATCTCGGTACTGCTCTTGTACAGGAGGAACAGGCCACCAAAGAACAGAATGAGGTCGCGCCCGGAGATGCCTTGGCCAAACACATGGAACAGATCGGCCGTCAGGCGCATCACCCAAGTGATCGAGAGCAACAGCAGGATCCGTGTCACCATGGCCAGTGCCAGGCCGAAGAAACGTGTGCGTGGTTGCATCGCCTTGGGCATACGGCTCACCAGGATCGAGATCATGATGATGTTGTCGATACCCAATACGATTTCCAGGGCCGTCAGGGTAAAGAAAGCCACCCAGATTTCCGGGCTTGTCAGCCACTCCATTCCAATTCCTCTTCATTAACGTCGGTACGACGAGTACCGAAAACAAACCGACAAAACTAATCAGGTAAATGTGAAAATTTCGTTAGTTCAGGTACCACTGAACAGCGGAAACACACCTAGTAACAAAGCTGTTACCAGCATAGCCAGACATGTCACGACTGCCCACTTCAAAGTAAAGCGTTGATGATCGCCAAACTCTACTTTAGCCAAACCCACCAGCAGGTAGGTCGAAGGTACCAATGGGCTCAAGAGATGCACCGGTTGGCCTACGATGGACGCACGGGCAATTTCCACTGGAGCGATACCGTAGTGACCAGCTGCTTCGGCCAATACGGGCAGTACGCCAAAGTAGAACGCATCGTTGGAGATGAAAAAGGTAAACGGCATGCTTACTAGCGCAGTGATGACGGCCATATACGGGCCAAGCGCTTCCGGAATAACGGCCAAAAGGCTTTTGGACATAGCGTCCACCATGCCGGTGCCTGATAGGATGCCTGTGAAGATCCCGGCGGCGAAAATCAGTGAAACTACCGCAAGAACATTTTCCGCATGAGCGGCAACACGCTGTTTTTGCAGATCGATATTGCGGTAGTTGATAGTCATGGCGATGCCGAAGGCAATCATGAATAGCACTGGCATGGGTAGAATGCCTTTGACCAGCGCTGCCATTAGGGCCAGGGTCAGAAGGCCGTTGAACCAGCGCAGATGAGGACGGCGGGCTTCTTCGCACTGAGAAACGGTAACCTTGGCACCTTCGCTTTCATGGATTTCCAGAATGCCCAGGCGCGCCCGTTCACGGCGTCCATAGAGATAGGCGAGGACAAACAGCCAGGCAATGCTGGCCAACATGGCAGGAATCATCGGGACAAAAACATCTGCCGGGTCTACGTGCAGCGCACTGGCTGCGCGTGCCGTCGGGCCACCCCAAGGCGTAAGATTCATGACGCCACTGGACAGCAGCATCAGGCACGTCATGATCAGCGGATTCATACCCAGACGCTTGTACAGCGGGAACATGGCTGCCACGCAGATCATGTAAGTCGTCGAACCGTCACCGTCGAGCGATACCACCAGGGTCAGGAAGACCGTACCGATGGCAACTTTGAGCGGGTCGCCCTTTACCAGTTTCAGAATCCAGCGAACTGCCGGATCGAACAGGCCGGTATCAATCATGATAGCGAAATAGAGGATGGCGAACAGCAGCATCACGCCAGTAGGCGCCAGTGTGCGCAATCCATCCAGCATCATGGGACCGAGCGAATTGAGCTGGATATGCCCAAGACTGGCAAAGTGATTACCCAACGCCCATGCCAGTACGGCAAAGAGAATCGGGACCATAGTAAGCGCAATGAGAGGGGTGAGCCGCTTGGTCATGATCAGGAACATGAAGGTCACGACCATGGCGAAGCCAAGGAATGTCAGCATGGAAAACTCCAACGGTTACGCGTGAAAGGTGAAGAAACGACCGAAGCGCGATTCAGGGCTCACGAGTAGCGTATGGAGAGGCATGGAGCGGCGGGGGCCACTGCTGGGGACAAGCGAATCATGGAGTTAATCCTTTGTTTTTGTTAGTACCGCAGGTGCACGTCATGGCATTGCCATAAGTGGGCCATTAACCCTTTGGATAATTGATCCTAACCGGGCAAGCTTTCATGAACCTTGCGGGAGGCTGCCCCCCAGCAGCGAAATCACCAGTGGTAATGTGAACGCAGCCACAAGTGTCTGCAATGTGATCACACCTGCCATGAGCGCGCTGTCCCCACCCAGCTGGCGGGTCAATGCATAAGCGGTCGGTGCGGTAGGCAGCGAGAAAAACAGAACGAGCAGAAGCCTCTCATGAGGCGGCAGGCCTAGAAGGTAAGCGATCAACCCTGCCAGGAGAGGGCATGCCAGCAGGCGGAACAGTGTCATGGTGCCAATGGCTCGCCATTCGCCGGCGATCTGTTGAAGTTTCAGGGCGGCGCCTACGCAGAAAAGTCCTAGAGGCAGGCTGGTTGCTGCCAGAAGCCCCAGTAGCCGATCCGTGCCAAAGGGCAGTCCCCATCCCAGCAGATTCACCAACGCGCCTGCTGCGCAGGCCAGAATAAGGGGATTGCGTAGGACGGGTAATAACAACTCACCCAAGCGAGCGCCGCGCTCGGCTTTCAGTGCCCAAACCGACATGACATTTACGGTAGGCACCATCAGGGCCAGCAGTAACGCAGCCTGTCCCAGGCCCGATTTGCCCAACAGACTGCCTACGGTTGCTAGCCCCAGGTAGGTATTGAAGCGCAGGGTGCCCTGGGCAATGACGCCGAATCGCTCGGCGGGCCAGTGGTAAAAACGTCTAGCAAGCAATAGGGCAATCCATAAAGCACCCAGCCCCGTCAGGGCCGTCAGCGCCAGATGTGCCAGAGCGGGGTCATCAAGTGGTGCTGTAGCGAGATTGTTGAACAGAAGCGATGGAAAAAGAATGAAGTAATTGAGTCGATCCGCAGCTGGCCAAAAGGCCTCGCCAGGAAAGCCTTTTTGGCGCATCCAGTACCCCGCCACGATGAGGGCGAACAGCGGCCAGAGAGCGAGAAGGATGGTAGTCACAGAGGGCGCAGCCAGTTGGTTTCTTATCGTTATAGATCAAGGCACGGACAATATTAGCAGTTCCAGTACTTGTGAATGACGCGAAAAATAGAGAGCTGCCTCATGGCAGCTCCAGTCCTCCCGAAGCCTTGTGTAAGGCTCTCAGGTGATCACCCAACTGCTTGAGGTTGGCTTCGGTGTCGTCAAGACCTCGCTGTATCTGGCTATCCAATAGCGTGCGGACTTCCGTGTTGAGGGTTTCGCGTAAGCTGAGCAGGTGGGTTTGGCGTCGTTGACTTTCAGCCGTCAATTTATCCCATTCGCCTGGCTGTGGAAGCCCATAGCCACCGGCTCCCAAAAGCTCCGAAGGTCGGCTGAGATAACCGCTATCGGCTAGCAGTTGTTGTAATGCATCGCCTGCCTTGCTGAAGCGGGCTTTTTCCAGCTCGCCATTTTGGCCCAAGTAGCGGTCCTTTAGCTCATTCTGAGCGAGGAGCAGTTCACGTCGCAGTGCGGCCTGCTCAAGTAGCAGAAGCGCCGCACTGGCGCGCAGGTCGGCTCGGTCGAACCATTCGCGGCGCTGCCGTGGCTCCAGCTCAAGCCAGTCTTCGACTTTCTGCTGAGGTAGGTTAAGCCGATCACGAGCAACCTTGAACATGGATTGGAAGCGGTCCCGGAAGGAGTCGAATCGATAACCCAGGCGCAAGGCTTCACGTTGATCGTTTAATACGGAGGTATCGGCGACACCCTCTATCCGCAGGGCGTCCAGCAGGCCGATTGGCGTAATGCTGTCGAGCGGAGTCTGTTGCAGACGCGGTACGCTGTCATGCAGGAGCTTGAAGGTCTCGACGGCACAGTTATTAGAGACAAAGTAATAATGCCCGTCATAACCCCAGTGGGTTTGAGCGGTCCGCTCCAGGAGATTGGCAATTTCCTGCCGGTTCAGCTTGAGTGGAACAGATTGCAGTCCGCGCAGCTCGATCTTGGTGTATTCCTCGACTACCTGAGCCAGCGGAAGCACGAACAACCGGGAAGGATAGGAACCGGTCAAACCATCCCAATTGGAGATCTGTACATCGTTGACGAAGGCCCGAAACGACAGCACAAGATGCTCCTGCAAGTCCAGGCGACAGTCGGGGCCACGCGGACGTCCGGGGGCGCACACGACAAGGCGCAGCATACTGTGTCCCCAGCGGCTCATGACATGCTCGTTACCCTCGGCGAACAGATAGTCCACCTCGTAGACGCGCTCAGGATCAAGCCAGCCTAGCGGGGTCTTGCCAAAATCACTGCCCGCGTTCAGATAGGGTAGTTTGCTGGAGCAGGTATCGTGAGGGGGAGACCAACCAAAGTGCTCGGTGAAATAGCGCGCCAGGGCCGGGCGACGGCAAGCGTAGCTGGGATCCAGCAGGAAGTACTCCATGTTCACTGCTACGAACTCACGAGGGTTGGTCACCTCGTAGATATCGGGGCTGCGTGCAATGAAATTGTTGCGAGTCTCGCGGGCGCCATGCTTTTTGACCTTGACCTGCCAGCCAGCCAGATCCAGCAGGCGGGGATCATCGGACAAGGTGTAGCGGCGACCGGCCTGACCCTGGCAATGGATAGGCAGGTCAGCGGACTTGGTTGAGGAGGCCAAGGTACTACAGGCGATTATTTCCTTGCGCTCAGCTGGAGTCCAGGCCCGCTCCCGGTCATAAAAATGAGTAAGCTCATGCAGAACAGTCGCCAGCATTTCTTCTCGCTGGGTGCCATGGGGGCGACCGGTTTGAATATGAGCATCGCTGCCGTCAGTCAATGCCGGTAGCAGGCGCTCATTGAGCAGCAGGGTACGACGGTCTGCGCGACCGTATGCCTGCGGCTCAAGATCCTGGCTCCAACGGACGGAAATATCCTCATCCAATGCTTGCTTGAAGCGGGGAGGCAGCTTGCCTAGTGCCTCGTTGAGTAACTGCTGGGTGGCCTGGGCCTGCTCTGGCGACAATGAGTGGTCGTCCAGATGCAGGCTCAGCGCCGCGTGAGCGTTACCGGCCCCTAGCCAGGCGATAAACGCGGTGCAGAGAAGGCTTGGTCTGGCGAGGCGGCCGAGCTTTCCCAGGAGCGCTCGGCGAAGGGCAGGTTTCACAGTGCAAGGATCGCCTGGGCAAGTTCGGTATCACTGGCCTGGCGTGCTTCCGGCAGACGCTCACGCAGGGTCATGAAGGCCGCTTCCAATTGAGCGCCTCGGATGTCTCCATCGGATGCAACGAAGCTGGCCGCATCGCCACGGGCTTCCTGCACCACTTTCATGTCACGGATGGAGGTCGTGGTATCGGAAGTGAAATCGATACTGCGATCCAGCGCACGCACGATGATGTTGCTGGTCGCCACAACGGTATGAGCGTGCGCGGCGCTGGACGTACCCAGAACTAGCGCGGCTGCAAGAAATAAGGAACGACGCATGGAAAATCTCCTGAACGGAACGGTAAAGCAGCTTATTGAGCGAGGATGGCCTCAGCCAGTTCCTCATCGCTGGCGGTCAGCGTTGGATTATGTGAACGCAGCCAACGTAAGGCGGATTCAAGCTCAATGCTACGCTGAGCCCCGCCGCTGGCAACAAATAATGCCGCATCGTCACGTGCATCACGTACTACTTTGTTATCGAACGGAGCGGAGGTCACCTTGCTGGTGACATAGAGGCTGCGAACAATAAATCCTGTAGTGGGATCGAACGCGAAGGCGGGCGTGGTCGTAACGGCAATGCCTAGAATGAACAGATAACGCAGGCGCATAGGCAGGTAGGGTAACTCTTTCAAGAAAAACTACAGGCCAAGGCTAACGGAACGGCACCGCTGATACCAGCGGTGCCGTTCCGATGGACTTACAACGAGAGAATGGCCTGGGCCAGCTGAGCGTCGCTTGCCTCGAGCTGCGGTTGCAGGGCACGGATACGATCCAGGGCCGCTTCCAGGCGTACGCCGCGAATGCCGCCTTCGGTAGCCACAAAACTGGCGGCATCGTCACGTGCAGCCAGGACGATCTTGTCGTCACGAATGGAATGGGTGATACCGGATGTGGCGTCGGACGTCGCATCAATGGCGTCGACGATCATGTCGGTGGTCACAAAGAAACTGGATGCTGACGCAGCAGTAGACAGGCTGAGCAGGGCAGCAGCGCCCAGCAGGTGCAAACGGGTCATGAATCTCTCCTGAACAATAAGGCGCGGTATGTACCGTCCTTACAAGACTAGCGCCAGAACGGCTTGTTCAGCTCGCATTGTTGCTCAGTTTTGGTCAGACCGATGTCCGCTAGTTCACGGTCGTTCAAAAAAGCCAGCTGTCTTCGCGTTTTGGCGTTCTGCTGCCATTTCTGCAGCATACAGTAGACGGCGCGTAATACACCCAAGGCACAGCGTGCCAGCCAATGACAACCATGAACAGACAAATGGATTGATCTGAGAGAAGGCAGCGCAGATAGATCTCGCATGGCAATATCCAGGTTCAGGACGGCATTTTACTGTGGCTTCAACCACCAGTGTTCTCCAGACACAACATGTTGAAATGAAGGAGGTACAGCCTCGTGACGCAGCCTGCTGTACCGGTAAAAAGCGCACCCAGCAGGGCAATGAAGCGTGCTGATCCGATCATCAGGCCGATAACTGTTTGGCAATAGGGCTGCGTCAAGCAGTAGGGTCTGGCTACAATGCATGTTCCATTGCGGCTGTTAGGTCCGTTTCATACAACGCCTGGCCGGCGCGTTTTGCATGAGGGCAAGTCATGACGTTCAAAGTATTCGTTGACGGGCAGGAAGGCACCACAGGGTTGCGTCTGCTCGATTATCTGTCCGGCCGCGATGACATCGAGCTGCTACGTATCGCCGATGACAAGCGTAAGGATCCAGCCGAGCGTGCTCGTTTCCTCAACGCAGCGGATGTAGCCTTTCTGTGTCTGCCCGATGCTGCGTCTCGCGAAGCCGTGGCGCTGGTGGATAACCCCAACACCTGCATCATCGATGCAAGCACGGCGTTTCGTACCGATAGCAGCTGGACCTATGGTCTGCCTGAGCTGGCCGCTGGGCAGCGTGAAAAAATCCGTACCAGCAAGCGCATTGCCAATCCCGGCTGCCACGCCACGGCATTTATCCTGCTGGTTCGCCCTCTGGTGGAGGCTGGCCTTCTACCGCCTGATTATCCACTGTCGGCTTTTTCCCTCACGGGGTACAGCGGTGGTGGCAAGAAGATGATTGCCGATTACGAGGCTGGGAATGAGCCCAAGCTGGCCAGTCCACGGCCATACGGCATGACCCAGGGACATAAGCACCTCCCTGAGATGCAGGTGCAGAGTCGTATTGATGAGGCGCCCGTATTCAGTCCAATTGTGGGCAGTTTCCTGAAGGGGCTTGCCGTGACGATTCCTCTGCATGTCAAGCACCTGGCCCAGGGCGCCAATGCCGAGGCGATCCAGGCGGCATACGCCAGGCATTACGCGGGCGAGCAGTTCATTCGCGTCATGCCGGTTGAGGATGCCGGCAATCTTGACGAGGGATTCTTCGATGTACAGGGCTGCAACGATACCAACCGCGCCGACCTGTTCGTGTTCGGCAATGAGGAGCGTCTGACCCTGGTGGCTCGTCTGGATAATCTGGGCAAGGGTGCCGCAGGCGCAGCGGTTCAATGCATGAACATCCACATCGGCGCAGACGAAGCAACCAGCCTGAATACTGGTCTGTAAACGCTTTGCGTTCAAAAAGCCGCGCCGGGTAACTGCCGCGGCTTTTTAGTGAAAGGCATCTTTCAGGCGATACCAGAGCATACCCAAGGCAAGCAGGGGAGAGCGGAAGCGTTGCCCTCCTGGAAACGTGGCGTGAGGAACGCTGTTGAACAGGTCGAACCCTGTCGACTGGGCAGCAATGGCTTCCGCGAGCAAATGGCCTGCCAAGTGCGTGGCGTTCAGCCCATGGCCGGCATAAGCCTGGGCATAAAAAACGTTGGGATGATCCTTGAGACGGCCGATTTGTGGAAGCCGGTTGGCCCCGATTCCAATCATGCCGCCCCACTGAAAATCGATGGTGACCCGATCGAGTTGAGGAAACACCTTCAGCATTTTGGGGCGCATGTAGCCTGCTATGTCCTTCGGGTCACGGCCTGAATAGTGGCAGGCGCCTCCGAACAACAATCGGCGATCATGTGAGAGTCGAAAATAATCGACAGTGATCTGCTGGTCGCACGCGGCTCGATTATGGGGCAGGATTTCCTCGGCCAACGCTTCGGGAAGTGGCTCAGTTGCAATGATGTAGCTGCCTGCCGGAAGCACCTTCCCGGAGAGGGCCGGTTCCAGATCCTTGAGATAGGCGTTGCAACAGAGGACCAGCGTTTCGGCTCGCACCTGACCTCGCGCAGTATGAACGCATACCTTCGACCCATACTCGATGTGAGTGACCGCAGATTGCTCATACAGACGCACCCCCAGTGACTGGGCGGCGGCGGCCTCGCCCAAGGCAAGGTTCAACGGGTGCAGGTGACCGGAGCCGGAGTCTATGAGCGCACCCAGGTAGCGCTCCGAACCCACTACGGAGCGGATTCTGTCGCGCGCAACGAGCTGAACCGCATGGGGATAGCCTAGTTGATGCAACTCCTCCAGTTCGGCCTGGAAGTCTTCCAGGTGACGCGGTTTCAGGGCCAGGTCGCAGTAACCCCAAGTAAGGTCGCATTCGATGCCGTAGCGCTCGATACGTTGGCGTACCAGGTTTACCGCTTCAAACCCCATCTGCTTGAATGCCTGTACGCCCTCATCCCCAACGACTGGGCGAAACTGCTCGACATCATGGCCAACGCCCCGGATCAGCTGTCCGCCGTTACGCCCGCTAGCACCCCAGCCGATCCGGTGGGCCTCTAGCAGCACAACCGAATACCCACGTTCTGCCAGCTCAATAGCCGTATTGAGCCCGGAGAACCCGCCCCCTACAACGCAGACATCTGCCCGAATCTCACCCTTGAGCGGGGCGAACTGCAGCGCTCGGTTAACCGTTGCCGCGTAGTAAGACGAAGCATGTGCGTGTGGGTCAGTGGATGAATGGGTCGTTGCATCCATGAAAGACAATCCTGGCGAAGCGTTGAGGTCGGACAATAAACGTTTGTAGGCGCCTGCGCCAAGCCAGGGAAGTGCAGACCTGGCTCAGTCCGGTACGGGAAGCGTCAGGGACTCCTTGACCTCTTCCATCACGATATAGCTCTTCGACTCCCGCACATGGGGCAGTTTGAGCAGGATGTCGCCCAAAAGCTTACGATAGGAGGCCATCTCTGAAATGCGCGCCTTGACCAGATAGTCGAATGCGCCGGAAACCAGATGACACTCCAGAACGTGCGGCAGCTTCAGGACGGAGCGGCGGAACTCCTCAAAGATATCACCCGATTTATAATCTAGACTGATCTCGACGAAGACCAGCAGGCTGGCCTTGAGATGCTGCGGATTCAGGCGCGCCGAGTAGCCCAGTATCACGCCTTCCCGCTCCAGCCGGCGTACCCGCTCCGTGCAGGGTGTCGTGGACAGGCCGACTCGCTCGCCTAGCTCGGTGAACGAGATGCGGCCGTCCTCCTGCAGGATACGCAGGATGTTACGATCAATCTTGTCGAGCTCGCGTCTCGCTTGGTGCTGGGTTCGCATACCTGGGCGTCTCCAAAAATAGTGTCTTAACCGAAGAATTACACCAAATATAGCCTTTCATTCAGTGAATACCACTGCTTAAGGCTTTTTATACTTTTCATATCTGCCTCAGATTTTATGAAACGTAGGCGATTCTTCGCGGCGAGGAGACACAGTTATGCGAGTACTGGTGCTTGGCAGTGGTGTAATCGGTACCGTCAGTGCCTATTACCTGGCGCGGGCCGGTTTTGAAGTGGTGGTGGTGGACCGCCAGGAAGGCCCTGCGCTGGAAACCAGCTTTGCCAACGCAGGTCAGGTATCTCCTGGCTATGCCTCGCCGTGGGCGGCTCCTGGCGTGCCCCTCAAGGCCATCAAATGGCTGGTGACTCAGCATGCGCCTCTGGCAATCAGGCCGACCGGCGATATTCATCAGTACCTCTGGATGGCTCAGATGCTGCGCAACTGCACGGCCGAGCGCTATGCGATCAACAAGGAGCGCATGGTGCGGTTGTCCGAGTACAGTCGCGACTGTCTGGATGAGCTGCGTGCCGAAACGGGTATTGCCTACGAAGGACGCCAGTTAGGGACGACTCAGGTATTCCGAACGCAGCAGCAGGTTGACGCCGCTGCCAAGGATATCGCTGTGCTGGAACGTTCCGGCGTACCCTATGAGCTGCTGGATCGCGACGGTATCGCCCGCGCCGAGCCTGCGCTCGCCCATGTCAAGGACAAGCTGGCTGGTGCGCTGCGGTTGCCGAATGACCAGACAGGTGACTGCTTCCTCTTTACCAATCGCCTCGCCGAGCTGGCGCGTCAGTTGGGTGTGGAATTCCGCTTTGGTCAGAAGATCGAACGGCTCGAAGCGGTAGGAGATCGTCTCAATGGCGTCTGGATTGATGGTCAGCTGATAACAGCCGATCACTATGTCCTGGCATTGGGTAGCTACTCACCTCAGCTGTTGGCACCCATTGGCATCAAGGCTCCGGTATACCCGCTCAAAGGGTATTCGCTTACCGTGCCGATCACCAATGGCGATATGGCCCCTACGTCCACGATTCTTGATGAAACCTACAAAGTGGCGCTGACGCGTTTCGATAACCGTATCCGTGTAGGTGGCATGGCGGAAATATCGGGTTATGACCTTTCGCTTAACCCCCGCCGCCGCGAGACCCTGGAGATGATCGTAAACGACCTGTACCCGCAGGGAGGGGATCTGCAGGCGGCAACTTTCTGGACTGGACTACGGCCCACCACACCGGATGGTACTCCGATCGTAGGCGCTACCCGTTATCGCAACCTGTTTCTGAACACCGGTCACGGTACACTGGGCTGGACTATGGCCTGCGGCTCCGGACGTTTCCTGGCGGATGTCATCGGTAGGAAACGTCCACAGATCAGCGCCGAAGGCCTTGATATTTCTCGCTACAGCGACTCCAAGGAGACCCGTAAGAATGGCCATCCAGCGCCTGCACACTAATCGCCGCATGAGTGAAATCGTTGTTCACAACGGTACTGTTTATCTGGCCGGTCAGGTCGGTGAAGACCTGAACTCCGGTGTGGAACAACAGACTCGTGAGACCCTGGCCAATATCGAGCGTCTACTCAAGGAAGCCGGTACGGACACTCACCATATTCTGTCCGTTACGGTTTATCTGAAAGATATCGACGCCCACTTTGCCGGCATGAACAGTGTTTGGGACGAATGGCTGCCTGAAGGTGTAGCGCCTGCTCGGGCAACTGTGGAAGCCAAACTCTGTGAACCGGAAATTCTGGTCGAAATGAGTGTGGTGGCTGCGCTACCGTAAATAAAGAACCAAAGAGCCCGGCGCCTGCCGGGTTTTTTATACGTCCTGTCTTTTCATTACCCGCCTGTTTTCTGAGAGATAACCATGCGCCCCGCCCGTGCCTTGATCGACCTTAACGCCTTACGCCAGAACTATCGGCTTGCTCGTGAACTCAGTAACGGGGCAAGGGCGTTGGCTGTTGTCAAGGCGGATGCCTACGGACATGGTGCTGTTCGATGTGCGCAGGCACTGATGAATGAGGCGGATGGTTTCGCGGTTGCCTGTATCGAAGAAGCGCTGGAGCTGCGCGAAGCCGGTATCAAAGCACCGATACTTCTGCTGGAAGGATTTTTCGAAGCCAGCGAGCTGGAATTGATCGCTCGCCACAATCTGTGGTGCGTCATCCATTCGCCCTGGCAAATCGAGGCGCTTGAACGTACGGCTCTATCAGGGCTTATCCGTGTCTGGCTGAAGCTGGACTCCGGCATGCACCGGGTAGGGTTCTTCCCTGAGGATTACGCAGCAGCCTATAAGCGGATCAAGGCGACGGGCAAGGTTGACGAGGTTGTGAAAATGACGCACTTCGCCCGTGCCGATGAGCTGGATTGCTCAGCCACTATCGGTCAGCTCAAGACCTTTCAGCGGGCTACGGCCGGCCTGGAAGGCGCAACCAGTCTGCGGAACTCGCCTGCCGTGCTCGGCTGGCCAGAAGTGCCCAGTGACTGGGTTCGCCCTGGCATCATGCTGTACGGTGCTACGCCGTTTGAAACCGAACAGCCTGTGGCCGACCAGCTACAGCCGGTCATGACGCTGGAGTCACGTATCATCAGTGTGCGTGAGCTACCGCCTGGTGAGCCGGTTGGGTATGGCGCACGCTTTGTTACCCGCCAGCCCTCCCGTATTGGTGTAGTCGCCATGGGCTACGCGGATGGTTATCCACGGCACGCGCCTGATGGCGCTCCTGTCATGATTGATGGCCATGCCTCTCGTCTTGTCGGTCGCGTATCGATGGACATGCTGACGGTTGATCTCACGGACCTGCCGCAGGCGGGGGTGGGAAGTCAGGTAGAGCTTTGGGGTAGGCAAGTATCCGCCAGTCAGCTGGCCGGTCTCTGTGGCTCGATCCCTTATCAGCTGTTTTGCAACCTGAAACGGGTTCCACGCCAATACATGGGTGAATAACCGTTAAAACACCGCGCTCGTCGGGTTGCGCAGGATTTTCCATCGTTCTGTTGTAAATACTGAACGCTGTTGCCATGATACGGCGCGCCCGGCGCTCTGCGGCGCCTGCCGTTCACCTCTGCCTGTCTGTCATGAGAAGGAGGACACCCCCCTTGGACGTCGGTGCTCGTCTACAAACCATTCGCAAACTCAAAGGTCTCTCACAACGTGAACTCGCCAAGCGGGCCGGTGTGACGAACAGCACCATCTCGATGATCGAGAAGAACAGTGTCAGTCCTTCCATCAGCTCGTTGAAAAAAGTCCTGAGCGGCATTCCCATGTCCCTGGTGGAGTTCTTTTCCATGGATCTGGCAGACGAGTCCGCTACTCAGGTGGTATACAAGGCCAGCGAGCTGATCGACATTTCCAGTGGCGCCAATACCGTCAGTATGCGGTTGATCGGCAAGGCACATCCCAGCCGCGCCATTGCCTTTCTCGACGAGACCTACCCGCCAGGCTCTGACACTGGCATGGATATGCTGGCTCATGAGGGGGAGGAAGCAGGACTGCTGATCGAAGGCCGTCTGGAGCTTACGGTTGGTGGGGAAACCTACCTGCTGGAATCAGGCGATAGTTATTATTTTGAAAGCAGCCGCCCGCATCGCTTCCGTAATCCATTTGATGAGCCGGCGCGTTTGATCAGCGCCACGACTCCGGCCAACTTCTAGCAGTGCTCAAAAAACCTGGTATGAACGCCCGAGGCATCCTGGTATATGCCTTTATGCTGTTGATCTGGACGCTCTCTGCACAGGCCGAACAGGTAGACAGAGACGCCCTGGAGAAGCGGCTGGCGCCGGTGGGCAAGGTTTGTATTCAAGGGCAGGACTGCCTTGCAGAGTCCCGTAAGGTAAGCCGTGAGCAAAAGCCTGCCGGGAAAGATCCCGCTCAGGTCATCGACCGCAGCTGCAGAAGTTGCCACGCCAGTGGGCTCCTGGGAGCCCCAAAAATAGGTGACAGAGCCAGCTGGGAGGTTCTGGCGAGCCAGAAAGGGGGAATGGATGGCCTGCTGCGCAACGCCATCAAAGGTGTAAAAGCCATGCCGCCCAAAGGTGCCTGTTCTGACTGTACGGACGATGATCTACACCGTGCAATCCAGATGATGTCCGGCCTCGAATAGGCACAAGAAAAACCCCGCACCAGGCGGGGTTTTTCTTGTCGGTTGCGGCCTTACAGGCCAGCCGCCGCGCGCAGTGCTTCAGCCTTGTCTGTCTTCTCCCAGGTGAATGCAGTGAACGTATCTTCACCCACAGTCATCTCATAGGGAGTACGGCCGAAGTGGCCGTAAGCCGCTGTAGCACGATACATCGGGTGCAGCAGGTCAAGCATTTTGGTGATTGCGTAGGGACGCAGGTCGAAATGCTCGCGAACCAGCTGAATGATCTTCTCGTCGCTCACCTTGCCAGTGCCAAAGGTGTTGATCGAGATGGACGTCGGTTGAGCCACGCCAATGGCGTAGGACACCTGAATCTCGCAGCGGTCAGCCAAGCCGGCGGCCACGATGTTCTTGGCAACATAGCGACCCGCGTATGCCGCAGAACGGTCAACCTTGGACGGGTCCTTGCCGGAGAACGCGCCGCCGCCATGACGGGCCATGCCGCCGTAGGTGTCCACAATGATCTTGCGGCCGGTCAGGCCACAGTCACCCACCGGGCCGCCAATGATGAACTGGCCAGTCGGGTTGATGTGGAACTTGGTGTCCTTGTGCAGCAGTTCAGCTGGAATGACGTGCTTGATGATCAGCTCCATCACGGCTTCCTGCAGGTCGGTGTGCTTGACCTCGGGGTTGTGCTGGGTAGACAGGACGATTGCGTCGATACCTACAACCTTGTTGCCATCGTAACGGCAGGTCACCTGGGACTTGGCATCCGGACGCAGCCAAGGTAGCAGGCCTGACTTGCGAGCTTCGGCCTGGCGCTCGACCAGTGCGTGGGAGAAGCGGATCGGAGCAGGCATCAGCACGTCGGTTTCGTTACAGGCATAACCGAACATCAGGCCCTGATCACCTGCACCCTGGTCTTCCGGCTTGCTGCGGTCAACGCCTTGGGCGATGTCCACGGACTGCTTGCCGATAATGTTGACAATACCGCAGGTAGCGCCATCAAAACCGACGTCGGAGCTGTTGTAACCGATATCGACGATGACATCGCGAACCAGCTGCTCAAGGTCTACCCAGGCGGAGGTGGTCACTTCACCGGCAACAATGGCTACACCGGTCTTGACCAGCGTTTCACAGGCTACACGGGCGTGTTTGTCTTCTGCGATGATGGCGTCGAGCACCGCATCGGAGATCTGGTCGGCGATTTTATCCGGATGTCCTTCAGACACGGACTCGGAGGTAAACAGGGAGTATTCGCTCATCTAACGGTTCCTATATACCGGTGGGTGAGGCGGCCCGAAGGCCATGTCTAAAACAGTCACTCTTGCGGATTGGACAGACAAGCTGCCAACCCTATGCATCGTCTACGAACCAGGACGGGCGAAATGCCTGATCTGGATCTGGAAGCCATTACGTAAACCTATATAGAGGCTTTCGCCTGGCACAAGTCCTGCGGCAACGGCCCAACGAGCCAATTCCTCCTGATCGAACCCGAGCCAGAGATCGCCGCAGGCCGTCCGGGCCCAACTCTGGTCGTGGCTGCACAACTCTGTAATCAATAAACTGCCACCGGGACGGATCCAGTCCGCCAGATATTTCATGGCTTCAGCGGGTGCCGCAAAATGATGCAGCACCATGTTCAAGACCACGCAGTCGGCGCTCAGCAAGGCATTGTCCAGGGCATCGGCCAATACCAGCGACACATTGTTCAATTGCTCGCGCTCACATCGCTGACACGCTAGCTCCAGCATGGCTGGGCTGTTATCAATCGCCGTGACCGACGTGAAGCGTCTTGCCAGTTCGGGCAGAAACCCTCCATCTCCAGGCCCGATCTCGATCGCTGTTGCCACTGGCGAAAAAGCCATTGTGTCCAGCAGGGCCAGAAGGCTCTCCTGATACTGAGGCAATCCGGCAATCAAATCCTGCTGCGCCTGAAACTTGTCCGCCATCCTGGCGAAAAAATCCCGGCTGGCCTCGGCCCGCTGAGCATGTACAGCCTCAATACGTGCCTGCGCTTCAGCTGGCAACTGCAACCCGTCCACCTCCGTCAGCAGCGCTGCGTGCAGCGCACCACCCAGGGTGTCCAGCCGGGGCAGGGCGCGACGGTAAAAGATCGCGTTGCCTTCCCGGCGTGTCGCCACCAGTCGCGCCTGTGACAGTACCTTCAGGTGATGGCTCATCCCGGATTGCCCAGTATCGAAGATATGAGCCAGCTCCAGTACACCAAACGAATCGTTTGCCAAGGCACGTAACACATTCAGGCGCAGCGGATCACCGCCCGCCTTGCACAGCGCGGCCAGCTCGTCGCAGTCATCATGGCGAAATGTAGGCACGCGCAAATGGTTCATGGGTGCGCAGTCTAGTGGCCGCGGAGACCAGCTGCAAGAGAAGCATCAAAAAGTTTTGATATTGAAAGAGGCCGGTCATGGTGGCATGACCGGCATACTGATCAGAAGGGATAGTGACGAGGGGCGTGCTGGACGGTGATCCAATGGTCAGTCGTGAATTCGTCAATCGCCCAATCGCCATTGAACCGACCAATCCCGGAGTTCTTTTCACCTCCAAAGGGCGCATTGGTCTCATCACTGACGGAGATATCATTCACATGCGTCATGCCAGCCTTGATTTGCCTGGCAAACCGTACAGCTCGATCTGTATTGCCGCTGAAGACGGCGCTGGAAAGGCCGAATTCGCTGTCGTTTGCCAACTCAAGGGCATGGGCTTCGTCTCGGGCACGTAGAAGTCCAACGAGCGGGCCGAAAATTTCGTTGCGTGCAATATCCATGTCGCGTGTCACTTCGCCAAACACATAAGGTGACAAGAGCTGTCCATCGACATGGCCCTCAAGCAGCACTTTGGCACCTTCCTGGCGGGCCTGTTCGACTTTCTGTTGAAGCCCTTCCAACTGGCGCTTGTTGATAATCGGACCAATGACCGTTTCTGCACGCGAAGGGTCGCCTACCTTGAGTTGTCTGACGCGCTCTACAAAACGTGCAGCAAAGTCATCATAGACATCTTCCTCAACGATAATGCGGTTGACCGCCATGCAGATCTGACCTTGATGTAAAAATTTACCCATGACTGCTGCATTAACGGCCTGATTCAGGTCTGCGTCTGCCATAACGACGAAGGGGCTGTTCCCGCCCAGTTCTAAGGCAACATGTTTGAGATACTTGCCTCCTCCCGCTAGACGCGCAATGTTCTGGCCAACGGGTGTGGAGCCTGTAAAGGTGATGAGCCCTGGAATCGGATGTTCAACAAAAGCGTCACCAATCTCACTACCCGCCCCTACAACAACACTGAGAACACCAGAGGGAAGGCCGGCTTCCTCGAAAATACGAGCCAGCAACAGGCCTCCGCAGATCGGCGTATCGCTGGCCGGTTTGATCACCACGGCATTGCCTAGCGCCAATGCAGGTGCCAGGCTGCGCTGAGTCAGATGGAGCGGAAAATTCCATGGGCTTATCACACCGATGACGCCAATAGGCGAGCGATAAACGCGGCTTTCCTTGCCTGGCACGTCAGACTCGACGATACGTCCGTGTACACGTTTGGGGAATGAAGCCGCTTCCAGGGTAATACTGCGTGCCGAACTCCACTCAATCTGAGCCTTCAAGCGAGTGCTGCCGGATTCCCGAATGATCCAGTCGATAATCTCTTCGCGGCGGCGATCGAAAATCTCGACCACCTTGAGCAGAACGGCTGCACGTACAGAAGGTCCTTGGGCGGCCCATTCCTGTTGTGCCTGTGCTGCTTTTTGATAGGCCTCGTCAAGATCATCCCGGTTCGCCTGGGAAATGTTGACTAGGGTTTCGCCGTTGAACGGATCACTGACCGTTAGCGTTTTGTCTGCGCGACCCTTGCGCCATTGTCCACCAAGGGGCTGCAGGTGAAAGTCGGTAAAGGCATTCGGTGTAGAATCGGTCATTCCGGTTTCCTTTCGTTCAAACGAGTTTTTTTACGGTAGGGCGAGCCTGCTTGTTTGCAGAGTAAGGGTTGTGGGACTGACCGTGAATGCAGCCAATAGCTATAGCCCCTATTAGTCCTGGCAATGCAAATGCCAGAAAATTCTGCTGGAATGGTAGGTTCAGGGCGAACAGGCTGCCCCCTAACAGCGGGCCGGCAATGGCTCCCAGACGACCAACTCCCGCCGCCCAGCCGACGCCCGTCGAGCGAATATGGGTGGGGTACAGTAAAGCAGCGAAGGCGTGAATGACCGCTAGACCACCAATAGTGGTTGCGCCTGCAACAAGCAGAAGCGCGTTGAGTAAGATGGGGCCGGGTTTCAAACCAAGTAAAGCCAAAGAGACCGCAGCCAGGGCAAAAAATAGGCAGAGTGTGCCACGTGCACCCCAACGGTCGGCCAGCCAGCCGCCAAATAGTGCACCAAGCGTGGCCCCTATATTCAGGGTTACCAGAAAAGATAGGCTTGACCCCAGCGGGTACCCTGCAGCCACCATCAGCTTGGGCAGCCAAGTATTAAGTCCATAGCTCATCAGCATGCACATTGCGAAGCCTACCCATAACAGCAGCGTGCATAGCGCCTGACGCCCCTCGAATAATTGCGGTAACCGAGCACGCTGCTGGGCTGCGGTTGGAGTATTCAGATTCAATGGCATCCCGGGCTGGTAAGTTGGATCGAGTTTTCGCAGTAGTCCGTCCAGTTCATCACGACGATTTTTAAGCGCCAGGAACGCTACGGACTCCGGCAGATAACGCAGCATCAATGGAATGGCCAGAACGGGAAGGACCGCCACGTAAAACACCGATTGCCAGCCCCAGCGGGGAATAAGGACGATAGCAAGCAAGGCGGACAGTACTGCGCCCACGGAATAAAAGCTTGACATGACGGTAACAGCCGTACTGCGCCGTGAGGCAGGCGCAAACTCACTGATCAGGTTGATCGAGCTAGGTACTAGCGCGCCCAAGGCAAGCCCAGTGACAAAACGGCAGGTGCCTAGCATCCACGGTGTCGTGGCATGGCCTGTCGTGAAGGCTGCAGCACTGGCCAACAATGTGCAGGAAATGATCAGCTTTCGCCGACCTAGCCTATCGGCCAGTGGGGCAAGCAGCATTCCACCAAACATCATGCCGAACAGGGCGCAGCTGCCCAGCGTACCGGCTTGTACAGGCGTTAAGGACCACTCCTGCATCAATCGCGGGACTACCGATCCATAAATCACCATGTCATAGCCATCAAACAACATGATGAAACAGCCCCAGCACAAAATCGTAAAGTGTGTGCGGTTCAAGCGTGCTTTGCCAATGACTTCGGCAACTGATGTCTGTTGCATATCCACCTCTTTTGTTTTTGTTGTGGGTGTCGCAGCGCAGGGGTATAGGTGTCCGATCGGATAGCTATACCCGCGGTTACGGCTCGATAGTCACGGTAGGTACCTCGAGCAGTACAGGTTCGTTGCCAGCCAGTGCTTCCGTTAATGCGCGCCGGAAGGTCTCTCGGTTATCGGTATGTATGGCTTTCACACCATAGCCCTGAGCAATGGCACAGAAATCAAGGCCGGGCACATCCAGGCCGGGAGCATCGTCAACCTTAAGCACGCCGGCAAACCAGCGAAGCGCTCCATAGGTGCCGTTCTTGAGAATGATGAAAATGACAGGGATGCGATACTGGGCCGCTGTCCACAGCGCGGTAATTCCGTAATTGGCTGAGCCGTCACCTATGATTCCAATAACCCTGCGCTGTGGTTGCGCCAATTGAACGCCCACTGCTGCCGGTAAGCCAAAACCCAACCCTCCGGCTGCGGGGAAAAAGTAGCTTCCAGGCTGTTTCATCTCGATGCGCTGCCAGAAGGCAGATACCGTGGAAGTGGACTCTTTCACGTAAATGGCGTCTTTCGGCGCGCACTCGTTGATCACATCGAAAACGGTTTCCGGGCGGAGCAGGTGAGGCTCATCCGTATAGTGCTCCGGATGCTGCAGTGGCTCGGGCATTGGGCGACTGCTCGGGGAAACCTCATCGGTCAAAGCCTTCAGGGTTAGGGCAATGTCCCCGACCAGTGCATTTCCCATGGGCGCACGGGCGGCTTCTTGTGGATCGCAGGTGATATGAAAAAGCTGCGTGCCGGCAGGAAGGTAATCGCCCGGTGCATACTGATGATAGCGAAACACGGGGGCACCAACGACCAAGATCAGATCATGTGTAGCCAGCAATCGACTGATCTCGGCAATGGCTGCAGGCAATACGCCTCGAAAGCAAGGGTGACGTGTTGGAAAAGGACAGCGCGATGCAGAGGGCGCTATCCAAGTCGTCATGCGTAGCTTTTCAGCGAGGGCAACGGCAGATTCATTGGCCTGATAACCGTCTACATCAGGGCCCAGTACCAATACGGGATTACGCGCAGCGCAAAGGCGTTCGGTCAGCTCGCGCAGTTGAGCAGAAGAGGGGAGACCTGCGTGAGCAACCTCCCGTGCAGTCAAATGTTCTACACCTGGTGGCGCTTCTTTCGCCCAGTCATCGTAAGGAATAGACAGATATACCGGCGCTCTGGGCGGCAAGCTGGCGGTATGAATGGCCTGACTCAGCGCACGAGGTACATCTTCAGCCGTTGCTGGCTCATAGCTCCACTTTACCAAGGGCTTGGGTAGCTGAGGCGCATCAACATTGGCGAGCATTGCTTCAACACCAATCATCGAGCGAACCTGCTGTCCTGCCGTTAAGACAAGCGGACTATGCGAATACCAGGCGTTGGTGAGAGCACCCATGCCATTGCCGGTGCCGGCAGCAGCATGCAAGTTGACGAACGCTGGCTTACCGCTGGCTAGTGCAAAGCCATCCGCCATACCAACTACCGCTCCCTCATGTAATCCCAGGATGTAGCGAAAGTCTTTGGGAAAATCTTTGAGAAAAGGCAGTTCATTGGAGCCGGGATTGCCAAAAATGGTAGTCAAGCCATAGCGGCGCAAAATATCGTATGAAGCGGAGTGAACGGTTTTCATCAGCGAGCCTGTTATAAGTGTTCTTGTCGCTGGCACTCTGTCGCTTCACAGTAAATTGATCAAATCGATAGTTTTTCTTCTAAAAATAAAGCTGGTTTATAAAGATATGGGCCAGATTGATCTTAATCTGATCAGGACGTTTGTAACGCTTTACGATTCCGGCAGTGTAACGGTCGCTGCTGAGCGGCTGTTCGTAACACAGCCCTCTGTCAGTTATGCCCTTGCGCGGCTACGGGAATTGTTTGACGATCCGTTATTTGTTCGTAACCGTGATGGGATGCAGCCAACCTCTGTCGCCCGAACGCTTTATGCCACGTTCAAAGACGCCTTGAGTCGTATCGAGGGAACGGTTGAAGGGATTCGAGAGTTCGATCCGCATAAGACGGCGCGGTGTTTCCGTATCGCGTTATCAGATTTGGGTGAAATGGCCTTGCTGCCTTTGATCCTGCATCGACTCAACAGGCTGGCACCTCAGGCAGAGCTTGAAGTCGTGCCCTTGGAAATTGATCAGGTAAATGAGTGGTTGAGCATAGGCAAGGTTGATGCAGCCATTTGCAGCCGGCCTCTCTCGAGTACAGGTATCGTTCGGCAGGCTCTGATCGATGAGCGTTATGTCTGTTTGCTCAGTCGTAAACACTCACGGATAAAGCGCGAATTGACTCTTGAGCAATTCCAGAGAGAAAGTCATGTGCTGGTAACTCGAGCCTCTGGTCATGGGATGGCAGAGGATGTAATAGAGAGATTGGGTATCTCGCGGCGTATTGCATTGCGCATTCCTCATTTTTCCGTACTTCCAAAAATCATTCCTCAAACGGACCTGCTCGTCATCCTTCCCTCACAGATCGCCACGTTGTTTGCAGCAGAGCACCCGTTGCGCATATGTAACCTGCCTTTCGACGTGCCTAGTTTTAAGGTCACGCTGCACTGGCATGAGCGCAGTGACACCTCTGTTGCATTGCGCTGGTTTTTGGAGCTGGTGGCGGAGGCCATCACGCAATCGAGGCCATGACGAACCATTAACGTGGCTGAAGCCAAGCTGGATATGACCGTTCGGATTGCTCCTGCGTGCCCGGCTAGGCACAATAAAACTTCCTTTAAACGTTTGACCCCCTTTCAGGAGATCAGCGATGCCCAGTCGTCGTGACCGTGCCAACGCCATCCGCGCGCTCAGCATGGATGCCGTACAAAAAGCCAACAGCGGCCACCCCGGCGCCCCTATGGGGATGGCCGATATTGCCGAAGTGCTCTGGCGCGATTACCTCAAGCACAACCCGGTGAACCCAAAGTGGGCCGACCGCGACCGCTTCGTGCTGTCCAATGGTCACGGCTCCATGCTGATCTATTCCCTGCTGCACCTGACCGGTTACGACCTCTCCATCGACGATCTGAAAAATTTCCGTCAGCTTCACAGCCGCACGCCAGGCCATCCCGAGTATGGCTATACCGCCGGTGTCGAGACCACGACCGGCCCGCTGGGGCAGGGCATCGCCAACGCTGTGGGTTTCGCCTTGGCTGAAAAGGTTATGGCGGCGCAGTTCAACCGCGAAGGCCATAACATCGTTGATCATTACACCTATGTTTTCATGGGTGATGGCTGCATGATGGAAGGCATTTCTCACGAAGTCTGTTCACTGGCTGGCACGCTGCGCCTGTCCAAGCTGATCGCCTTCTATGATGACAACGGCATATCCATTGATGGCGAAGTCCACGGCTGGTTTACCGACGATACGCCCAAGCGCTTCGAAGCCTATGGCTGGCAAGTGATCCGTAACGTCGACGGTCACGACCCGGAAGAAATCAAGACGGCACTGGAGACGGCTCGCAAGAGCGACCAGCCGACCCTGATCTGCTGCAAGACCATCATTGGTTTTGGTTCGCCCAACAAGCAGGGCAAGGAAGAATCCCATGGCGCAGCCTTGGGTGACGCCGAAGTAGCGGCCACCCGTGAAGCGCTGGGCTGGAAACACGCTGCCTTCGAAATCCCGCAGGATATCTACGCCGAATGGGACGCCAAGGACGCAGGCTCTAAAGCGGAAAGCGAGTGGAACAAGCGATTCAACGCTTACGCTGAGGCTTATCCTGAGCTGGCCGCCGAGTTTACCCGCCGTATGGCCGGTGAGCTGCCAGCTGACTTTGATGAAAAGGCGTCGGCGTTCATCCGTGAGGTGGCTGCCAAGGGCGAAACCATCGCCAGCCGCAAAGCCAGCCAGAACTGCCTGCACTTCTTTGGCCCGTTACTGCCTGAATTGTTGGGCGGCTCGGCCGACCTGGCCGGCTCCAACCTGACGATGTGGAAGGGCTGCAAGCCGGTTGTCGAGGAAGACGCCTCCGGCAACTACATGTATTACGGAGTACGCGAGTTCGGCATGAGCGCCATCATGAACGGCGTGGCCTTGCATGGTGGCCTGATTCCTTACGGCGGCACCTTCCTGATGTTCATGGAATACGCTCGTAATGCCGTGCGTATGTCGGCACTGATGAAGCAGCGCATCATCTATGTCTTCACCCATGACTCCATCGGTCTGGGCGAGGATGGCCCGACGCACCAGCCGGTCGAGCAGATTGCATCTCTGCGTTATACGCCCAACCTGGACACTTGGCGTCCTGCCGATGCGGTCGAGGCTGCGGTATCCTGGAAGACGGCCCTGGAGCGTAAGGATGGCCCGTCAGCGCTGATCTTCTCTCGACAGAATCTGCCTCATCACCTGCGTGACAATGAAACCGAAGCGGCCATTGCCCACGGTGGCTACGTGCTGAAGAGCTGTGAAGGTGAGCCAGAGCTGATCTTTATCGCTACCGGCTCGGAAGTGTCGCTGGCTGTTCAGGCGTACGACAAGCTCACCGCGGAAGGGCGCAAGGTCCGCGTGGTATCCATGCCTTGCACCAGCGCATTCGAGCGTCAGAGCGCCGAGTATCGTCAATCGGTATTGCCGGTTGAGGTCGGTGCCCGTATTGCCATTGAAGCGGGTATTGCGGACTACTGGTACAAGTACGTTGGCCTGGATGGTCGTGTGATCGGCATGACAACGTATGGTGAGTCAGCTCCGGCGCCGGCACTGATGGAGCATTTCGGCTTCACACTAGATAACGTGCTGGCAGTTGCAAACGAACTGCTTGAGGACTGATCCTCCAGTGAGGTAATAAAAACGCCACGGTGAGAACCGTGGCGTTTTTATTATTTGGTGTTTACCAGATAAACGCCGTTATTTGTGTAATACCAGCCCAATCATCCATTAAGAGCGTTGAGGAAGATTCTTTTGCCATACTTATGATCTCAGAGTGTGCTTTAGAATCAACGACACCGTGGTGATCCAGTATTTTGTAGCCAATCCGTCTATCGACTACGAAAAAGCGTGTTTTATTTTGCAAATGAAGCGGCATCTTCAGCAAATTCGCTTCTGGCTACGCTAATCTTTTCTGGATTCGCTCGCCTAGATTGTCTGAAAGCCTACACTTAGGGCTTGTGTAGTGTGTCATTGCTCAGGCTACACTTGTAACATCACTAGCCATTGCTTATTCAATTCCGGACACCGAAACCCACTTTCATGGCTGATTCTCTTTATCGTGTTGCGCTCAATGGCTACGGCCGTGTCGGTCGGTGCCTGGTCCGTGCGCTACATGAGCGCAGCGCCTCGGTTGATTTCGAACTCGTGGCGTTGAATGACTTGGCTGACCTGCCAAGCCTGGAGTACCTGACACGCTTCGACTCGACTCACGGACGCTTCCCCGGCGAAGTTGCCATAGAAGGGGATCGCTTGCGCGTCAATGGCTGCAGCATGCATGTGCAGCGCTGCGCCAATCCTGACGACATTGACTGGAGGCGTCTGGGCGTCGATCTGGTTCTCGAATGTTCTGGCGCCTTCAGCACCCGTGCAGACGGTGAGCGTTTTCTTGCAGCCGGTGCGCCCCGCGTCTTGTTTTCCCAGCCGATGGCCAGCGAAAGCGACGTAGACGCCACCATTGTGTATGGCGTCAATCAGGGCAGCTTGCGCGGTACTGAGAGGCTTGTCTCGAATGCCTCCTGTACCACCAATTGCAGCGTGCCGCTGTTGAAACTTTTGAACGAAGTCGTGGGTCTTGAATACGTCTCGATAACCACGATTCATTCAGCCATGAATGACCAACCCGTGATCGACGCCTATCACGCCGATGATCTGCGCCGTACCCGCTCGGCCTTTCAATCGATCATTCCAGTCTCTACAGGGCTGGATCGTGGAGTCGAGCGCCTGTTGCCGGAGCTGGCGGGGCGCGTTCAGGCCAAGGCCATTCGTGTACCGACCGTAAATGTGTCGGCGCTGGATATCACTTGTCATGTTTCGCGTGATACCACTGTCTCGGAAGTTAATGGTCTGCTCCGTGAGGCTGCGATGGGTGGCCCTTTGCAGCATCTGGTGAACTACACCGAGTTGCCGCACGCTTCCTGCGACTTCAATCATGATCCCCATTCCGCCATCGTTGATGGCAGTCAAACCCGTGTATCGGGGCCAAGGCTCGTCAATCTGCTGGCCTGGTTCGACAATGAATGGGGCTTTGCCAACCGCATGATCGACGTGGCAAGTCATTTCTTGCGCGTCGCCAAGCCGATCTGAACAAGCACAACGAAGGGATTGCATACATGTCCGTGTTGAAAATGAGCGACCTCGATCTGAACGGTAAACGTGTCCTGATTCGCGAGGACCTGAACGTTCCGGTAAAGGATGGACAGATCAAGAGCGATGCTCGTCTGGTCGCCGCGCTTCCGACGCTGAAGCTGGCATTGGAGAAGGGCGCTGCTGTTATTGTCTGCTCGCACCTGGGGCGACCGACCGAAGGTGAGGCGAGCGCCGAGAACAGCTTGAAGCCTGTGGCGGAATACCTGTCCAAGGCTTTGAATCGTGAGGTTCCGCTGGTGACGGATTACCTGGGCGGTGTTGATGTACAGCCGGGTAATATCGTTCTGCTGGAAAATGTGCGCTTCAACAAGGGCGAGAAAAAGAACGCTGATGAGCTGGCTCAGCAGTATGCCGCGCTATGCGATGTGTTCGTCATGGATGCCTTTGGTACCGCTCACCGTGCTGAGGGCTCTACCCACGGTGTTGCCAAGTTTGCGAAAGTGGCCGCAGCTGGTCCGCTGCTGGCCGCCGAACTGGATGCGCTGGGCAAAGCCCTCAAGGCGCCCGCGCGTCCAATGGCTGCCATCGTGGCGGGCTCTAAAGTTTCTACCAAGCTGGACGTTCTGAATTCTCTGTCCAGTGTTTGTGATCAATTGATTGTAGGCGGCGGTATTGCCAATACCTTCCTGGCTGCTGCTGGTCACAAGGTAGGCAAATCTCTGTACGAAGCCGAGCTGGTCGATACGGCCAAGGCCATTGCTGCCAAGGTCAGCGTGCCTCTGCCGGTCGACGTGGTTGTCGCCAAGGAATTTGCCGAGTCTGCCGAAGCAACGGTTAAATCCATCAGCGATGTTGCGGATGACGACATGATTCTGGACATCGGCCCAGAAACGGCCAAGCAATTTGCCCAGCTGCTCACATCGGCCAAGACTATTCTGTGGAATGGCCCGGTCGGCGTTTTTGAGTTCGATCAGTTCGGTAATGGCACCAAAGTACTGGCTCAAGCCATTGCTGACAGCGAGGCATTTTCGATTGCTGGCGGTGGCGATACCCTGGCGGCTATCGACAAGTACGGTATAGGCGAAAAGATCTCCTATATCTCCACTGGCGGTGGTGCATTCCTTGAGTTCGTGGAAGGAAAGGTTCTTCCGGCGGTCGAAGTCCTGGAACAACGCGCTAAAGGATAACCGCCATGATACGTCTCGCTGCTTTTTCTGTACTTAGTTGCCTCATGCTGGCTGGCTGTGCCGGAGCAACATCCGACAAGGCCTGTCGTGCTTTCTCGCCGCCACCGGTCTCCGTTGCAACACCCACCGGCCAGAATGATGAGCGGGTAGCCACGACAACCGGTGCATCCGATCAGACAACAAGTGCGGATGGTTGCCGTTAAGTGGGACGTAGTCTGCGGACCGAGTGATCACTCGAAATTGACGAGTTAAACGATACAGCAAGAGCAGTGCGCTGCTCTTGCTTGAAAAACAGCCTGCCAGTGGTGCAGGCTGAAAACATAATAGGTCCATACCGGGAGATAGGATCACCATGGCACTCATCAGCATGCGTCAGCTGCTGGACCACGCAGCCGAGTTTGGCTACGGCGTACCAGCTTTCAACGTTAACAACCTCGAGCAGATGCGGGCCATCATGGAAGCAGCCGACAAGACCGATTCTCCGGTCATTGTGCAGGCTTCTGCAGGTGCTCGTAAGTACGCAGGTGCGCCATTTCTGCGTCACCTGATTCTGGCTGCCGTTGAAGAGTTTCCACACATTCCCGTGGTCATGCACCAAGACCACGGCACCAGCCCGGACGTTTGCCAGCGTTCCATTCAGCTGGGTTTCAGCTCGGTCATGATGGACGGCTCTCTAAGAGAAGACGGCAAGACACCTTCTGACTACGAATACAACGTGCGCGTTACTCAGCAGACCGTTGCCTTTGCCCACGCCTGTGGTGTTTCGGTAGAAGGTGAGCTGGGCTGCCTGGGCTCCCTGGAAACCGGCATGGCGGGTGAGGAAGACGGTGTAGGCGCTGAAGGTACACTGGACCACAGCCAGCTTCTGACTGATCCGGAAGAGGCTGCCCAATTCGTGCAGGCTACCAAGGTTGATGCCCTGGCAATTGCCATCGGTACCAGCCACGGTGCATACAAGTTCACCAAGCCGCCAACTGGGGATACGCTCTCCATCCAGCGTATCAAGGAGATCCATGCACGCATTCCAGATACTCATCTGGTCATGCACGGCTCCAGCTCCGTCCCTCAGGAGTGGCTGGCCATCATCAACGAGTATGGCGGTGACATCAAGGAAACCTACGGTGTACCGGTCGAAGAGATCGTTGAGGGCATCAAGTACGGTGTTCGTAAGGTGAATATCGATACCGACCTGCGTCTGGCCTCTACCGGTGCGATTCGTGAATTCATGGCGAAGAATCGCAGCGAGTTCGATCCACGTAAGTATCTGGCCAAGACGGTATCGGCCATGCGTGATGTTTGTATCGCTCGCTACGAAGCGTTCGGTACTGCAGGCCAGGCCTCCAAGATCAAGCCGATCTCGCTGGACAGAATGTTCGAGCGTTATGCAAAGGGTGAGTTGGACCCCAAGGTCAATTGATCACGCATTAATAAAAAGCCCGCCTCGATGCGGGCTTTTTATTGGCTGCCATTTAGAGTCCCTTGGCGGCTTCAGCCTCAAGACACCACTTGGCAAGCAGGTTGAAGGTGTATCGATAACAATAGGTAAACGCTTCAAGCAAGGCATCACTTTTCTGGTAGAAATCGAGGAGGGGACCTGCTTCGGCTTCAAGGTAGGGATGTTGCTGCTTGAGGTAACCGCCAATACTCTCGCCGGGCAAGATACATTGCTTGATGGCTTCGGCTTGTTTTACCAGGCGTTGTGTCCGGGTCCGGAAGTCCAGAAGCGCATAGTGGCTAAGCTGGTGGGTCTGCATGCTGCCTTGTAGACGATGAAGACTGTTGTATTCCTTGACCAATAACTGCGACTCGCGCAGTCGCTCATAATCGGGATAGAGCTCGGTGAGGGAAAACAGCAACTGGGCCAGGTCGCGGGCTTGTGCATGCCCCGAATGATGGCTTTTGAGCGACAGGTCGATACGCTGGCGGAGCAGCGCTGCCACGTCACTCATGACGGTACGAGCCGGGCTTTGCCAGGTATCGATATTCCTATACTCGTTCAGATAGCGCTCCGGATCAAACGTGTTTACGCCATGGATATGGTTTGTGATCTGATGAGCGTTCAGCTCATCACAATAAGCCAACGTAAAGCGCCGCTGCACTTCTTTTTGTGCATGCTGCCAGTTGAGGCCTGTTTCCTCTGTGCGGTTTTTCAAGGCCGAGATGACGGCTGCCCAGTCCATGGTGGCCTTTTCTTTACCAGCAGGCGCATGCAGAGGAAGCCAGGGCAGGTCAGCCCATTGACCCAGTGTCCACCTGTTTAGAAAGGCAGTTTCGTTGTTCTGGTCCATATCGAAGGCAGCCGCGTTGGCTTCACGAAACTGAGTCAGGCTCACATCGAGTCCAAGTTTTTGATAGTACGCAGTCGTGACTTGTCGGCAGTACTGAGAGAAGTATTCGAATAGCCCGGTAGCAGGAGACGCATCTGTTATCAGCGCTGTGCTACCCAAGGCTTCTGCTGCCTCGATACGTTCGACATCGGCAGGATGAACACGCCAATAGCGTTGCCTGTCGCGCAGCTTGGCCTCCAGGCGGCGTTGCGTCTCGATATCGAGCCGGGTGGCGCCCAGGGCAGCAGCCTGTGGCATGTCTGCCAGCAGCGCGCCTTCGCTCCAGGTACTCACGTTCTGGCGATCTGCCTGCCTGAATGCCCAGCGCAACGCATGATGATGCAGAGTGGCGGCGCGAAACGTATCGCTGCCTGCAATCTGTGCCGCATAACGGTCTGCCTCTAACTCCAACCGTTTACAGGCAGGCTTGGAGAGGCGGTAACTAAGCAAAAAGCAATAGTGCAGAAGCTGGCGCGGCAGACGCATGCCGATGCGAGCGACCAGAACACCCAGGTTGGTCACTCGCGAGGTCTCAGCTTCGCTAAGGTGCTTGAGGCGCTCACCCAGTGCGTCCTTGAAGTGGGCCCGCTGGTCCAGCCAGGCATTGCAGAAATTGATAAAGTAGTAGCACCGCATATTGAAGCGCCGGGCGCAGTGGCCAAACTCATGCGCCAGGACGCCGGCAAGCTGTTGCCTGGAAAAGCCTGCCGCTAACGGTAGCCCCAGCGTCAAGGTGACATCGCCTTTAATCAGACCTTTCCAGCCGGAAGCCAGGTGGACCTTGGCATCTACTTCATTGCCCAGGTGAATTTCTATAGGGGTACGCACTTGCATGGCTGTGCACAAAGGAACCACGAATTCCCAGAGTGCTGGCTCCTGCCCTGGTGCGAGAATGACGGCTGGCTTCTCGCGACGACGAGCCGTGAATACAGGCTTTGCGGTAAAGAACAGGATGAATCCGCCCAGGCAGGCCAGGAAAGACTTTACTGCGAGAGGCCCCCATTCAGGTAATTCAACTGAGGTCAGGCTTTGTACATCGAGTGCAGGCAGTGCAATGAACAGGAGAGCGGCAATAACGGTGACCACCGCCACGTAGAAGAGCACGATCGCTGCACACCCAGTCACAACCAGTACGAGGTGAAGCATGTGCAAAAAGCTGAAGGGTGAGCGCGGTAACACCTCGGATAATGCAGGCGAGGCAGAACTCGATGCGTGTGTTGCTTCCGCAGGGGAAGAGGAGGCGGGTTCAGCGGGTTGAACGTCCAGGCCGATCTGCTGCAGGAGATCAGCAGCCAAATCCTTTGGAGCACGCGGGGTCAAATCTTCTCCGCTTATAGCCAAGTCGGTATGAGACATATGCATTCCATTGCAACGCTGAGGGTATGGTCGATGCTGATCGCTGAATGAAAGAGACGACAAGCGTCACGGCATTTGCAGCGAAACAGCTAGATATAAACCACAGGATTGCCCACGCTTTTACACGGTTTCGATGGCACTTTGCTGTGCCTGACTCGCATTTTTAGGAGCGGAGGTCGACTGTGTTTTACAATAGTGGGCTGGTTCACTGTTCAGGCGTCAGTGGTCCCACCACGGTAGCGAGTGACACGATTAATCATGGCTTCTCTTAAATACCTGCAAGGCTACCCGGCTTCACTGCAGGAGCAGGTTCGTCTGCTCTGTGAACAAGGCCGCCTACAGGCATACCTGTCCAATCGCTATCCTGGGTCTCACTCCATACAAAGCGACAAGGCACTTTATACCTACGCCCTGGAGATCAAGCAGACGCACCTCAAGAATGCGCCTGGTATAGACAAGGTGCTTTACGATGCAAAGCTTGATGTGATGCAGAAAGCGCTAGGGTTACATACGGCCATTTCACGCGTACATGGCGGCAAGCTCAAAGCGAAAAAAGAAATAAGGATTGCCTCTTTGTTCAAAGAGGCAGCGCCCGAGTTTCTGAAAATGATTGTGGTCCATGAGCTCGCGCATCTGAAAGAGAACGAGCACAACAGGGCCTTTTATCAGTTATGCGAGCATATGTTGCCGGGTTATCACCAGATCGAGTTTGATCTGCGTGTTTTCCTGCTCTGGCGAGATCAGGAAAAGGCAGCCTCGGCAACATTGTAATCAGGCAGATTCTTTTCCGCTCAGCTCGGCTAGCACATCGGGCTGACTCTTGAACGCCTTGGCGAATAGATCGCGATGACGAGCCATGTAGATACCGACATCTTCTGCCTGTTTGTCAGTCAGATCGGGTACGGCTTTCTGTAATACTTCTGCCAGAGACTCAGCAAGCTCCAGCATTTTGTCATAGCGATCAGCTTCAGCTTTATCCATGAATAAGCGCTCCGGATCTCGGCTGCTGCGGTACAAGACTTCGACGGCCATTCATCACCTCATCGCCTTCGTCATTACTGTTTATATATACAGTATATCTTTCCAGACTGGCTTTGACCAGCACCTGAGCAAAGAAAAACCCGGAAAGGCCTGTTTATTCGACCGATACAACTTCAAATATTTGCTTTGTGCTGCCGATTGAAAGACTGATCTCTTCCCCTTCGGTTTTTCCCAGTAGCGCCCGCCCGAGCGGTGCATTGGGTGTGATCACCATGATGTCTCCGGTATCTGTCCTGATTTTAAGACCCGCTCCTGCCGGGCCTAGGAAAAAGGTTTGTTGCTTGCCTACGGTATCGCAGACAACGACCAAGGAAGACAGCTGAACACCATGTTCCGCCTCGTGGGTACGTATGACGAGATTACGGTAAGCCTGCAAGGACTGCTGAATCTCTTGTATGCGCTTTGAATAGCCAGCCGCTAGATATGCCGCTTCGAGTCCGCGAGTGTCGTATTTGTTTTCCGCTACGTTCTCTTCATGTGTCGCCGTTTCATGTGCAGCTTGCGCGGCGGCTATGGCGGCCTGAAGGTCAGTTTGCAATGTACTCACAATGTGCTGGTAGAGCTGCTGTTTCGTCATAAAGGTGCCGGTACGTGACAGAAACCAGAGTGTGAGACGTTGATAATCGCCTTTTAAATCTCTGGATGACTTACTGAGTTTTATTTATGACCGGTGAGTCATTTTTCAGTTTTGGGTCTATAAATAGGTAGGTAGAGATCCGTAAATAACCAGTCGGTGGCTGACCGAACGGCATAGGGCAGGCAATGAAACCAGCATGGAGCCCGGCAGTACTTTACAAGAATCGCAGCCAGGCAGGGCAGGTGCTGGCTGCGCGGCTGCGTCCGTATATCCACCATAACCCCATCATACTGGCAGTACCTCGCGGAGGTGTCCCGGTGGGGTATCAGGTCGCCAGAGAATTGGAGGCGCCTCTGGATGTGCTGATGGTGAGCAAGATCGGCGCGCCAGGTAACAAGGATATGGCGTTGGGGGCTGTTACTGATGGGGCTGCAAGGCGGTGGGTAGCAAACCAGGCAATGTTGGAGTATCTCAACCCGCCAGCCGGATGGTTCGAGGCGGAGCGGGACCGACAGATAGACAGTATCGAGCGGCGCAGGCGGCTGTACCGCGGCTATACCGATCCAATGGTAATTACCGGTCGTACAGTCATTGTGGTGGATGACGGCGTGGCAACGGGTAGCACTGCCAGGGTTGCGCTAGTCGCATTAGCCGAGGCTGCGCCTGCACGTCTGGTATGGGCGGCTCCCGTTGGGCCTGCAGGCGTCGCCGAGGTGCTGAGAACCCTGGCCGATGACGTGGTCTGCTTGGCGACGCCCGATGTCGTCAAGCACATCGAGACCTACTATCAGGATTTTTGTCCGGTTTCTGACCAAGACGTCCTATCCCTGCTGGCAAGGTGTCGTTCAGATAGCCGCGTCTGATCACCCATATATCCGGTTGAAGGAATCCTGAAGGGTTTGAAAGGCTCCGATAGGAATAGATGACTATTGGAGCCTTTTAATGAAACCCGTACCCAAGCCGTTACATCAGCAAACGATCGTTATTACCGGCGCCACCAGCGGTATTGGTCTGGCAACTGCCCGAATGGCTGCTCAAAAGGGCGCGAAGCTGGTACTGGTCTCACGTGATGAAGCTGCTCTGCAGTCCCTGCAGCATGAGCTCAGTCAGCAGTGGGGCGCACAGGCTATTCATGTTGCCGCCGATGTAGGCAATCGAGCGGATCTGGAGCAAGTGGCAAAAAGAGCAGTCGAGCGGTTTGATGGGTTTGATACCTGGGTAAACAATGCAGGCACGCTGGTATGGGGACGGCTGTGGGAGGTAAGTGAGGCCGACCTCAAAAAAGTGTTTGAAACGAATTTCTGGGGCGTGGTGAATGGATCACTGGTGGCTGTCGAGCACTTTAGGCAGCGGGAAGGTGGAACCCTGATCAATCTGGGGAGTGCCTTATCGGAAGCCGTTGCTCCCTTGCAAGGTATCTACACCGCCAGCAAACATGCCGTTAAAGCCTTCACAGATGCTTTGCGCATAGAACTTCGCCACGACAATGTGCCTGTAGCCGTAACCTTGATCAGGCCTTCCTCAACAAACACGCCCATTAATGATAGGGCCAAGAATTACCTGGCCCATATGCCTCACTTGCCGGCCCCGACCTATGTCCCGGAAACCGTCGCCCGGGCAATCCTGCGCGCCGCTGAACGGCCCAAGCGGGATGTGTACATCGGGAACAGCAAGCTCATAACTCGGGCGGCTCAACTGACGCCACGGTTATTTGACTGGATAGCTATAAAGACGCTGTTCGCAGCTCAGCAGAGTAAAACAGCCGATGCTTTCCCGTCAGATGCGTTGTACGAACCTGTCACTAGTGGCTCTACAAGGGGACGTAATCCCGGTCCCATGTTTCGCCACAGTCTGTATGCCCAGGCCAGCCAGCAGCCTGCCAAGACAGCGGCTTTGGCTGGCGCGGTGGGATTGGCTCTTTATAGTGGTTGGCGGCTTATCAGGGCCTGCAAGGCTGAGTGATCGCCAACGACTGCTCGTTAATTGGAGACTGGCGCACAGATTTTGTGTGCGCCAGCCAGGTATAAGCAGGAAAAGCCTAAATTTTAGGAATGTTACGAAATATTTTTAGGATTACGTTGTCAGTGCAGCAGCAAAATCCCGGACGTATGATATCTGCTCCGGGAGACTTATACGGGAGCCGGTAAGCCCGTGCTGTGGTATCGAGTCCGAAGCCTGCTGTGTCTTGACTAAATGCCTTGTGTTTCTTGCAAGCGATCGGGCTTGGTATGGATGTAATTTTTCTAGGAAAGAAACATGAAGAAGACCGTAATTATCCTTCTCATCACCGTTGCGAGTTTTCTTCTCGGCTTTCTGCGTGATCTGTTGATCGCTAAGGAGTTCGGGCTTAGCTGGGAAACGGATCTCATCTTCGTTGCGATGATCCTGCCGCTGTTCTTCGAGAATTTTTTCGGCCTCGCGTTACGTGATGCCATGATTCCATACCTGCAACGCATACGATCAGAAAGTGAGGATCAGTTCATCCTGTCCAGTCGGTGGCTCTACTGGCGAGTCATGCTGTTTGGTCTTCTGGTTTCACTGTGTGCAGCCCTGGGCAGCCCTTGGGTACTTAAGGCACTGGCGCCTGGCTGGACGGCTGATCAGGTCAATGCGGGACTGCTGGTATTTTCCGTAGGCGCCTTCCTGATATTCGTACAAGCCATCCTGTATTGTCAGGGGGCACTGCTGAGTCTTGACCGGATCTTCATCCTGCCGATGGCGCGTACGGTATCGATGAACCTAGGTGCCATCATTGGCATTTATGCGTTCTATCCCAGCGGAATCTACCTGTTTGCAGGCATGCTGATTCCGCAGGTGATACTGATTTTTATCCAGCATCAGCGGATTGGTTATCTGACTGGCCGAGCCGTAAAAGGAAAGCTGGAAAGTCGAGGCTTCGAGTTTGTGCTGACCTTTGCGCCCGTGCTGGTGGCCGCAGGCGCACAGCAGGGATGCATGCTGGCTGAGCGCTTCTTCGCTTCCTTCCTGGCTGAAGGGACGATCAGTATGCTCTCGTTCTCTTATCGCATCGTTACCATCCCGCTTACACTTTATGCGCTGTCGGTTCTGGCTGTCATGTTTCCAGACATGGCGAAAAGCTGGGCAGATTCCGAGCACGATCGTTTCAGTGCTGTATCCCGCAAGGCCTCACTGGCAACGTTGCTGTTCCTGGTGCCTGCCTCGGTGGTACTGATCGCTTTCCCTGAGCCTGTAGTCAAGGTCTTACTTGAGCGCGGTGCATTTGGCGCGGCCCAGACACAGGCTACGGCTTCCCTGGTGGTGGCTTACGCTATTGGCCTGCCTTGGATGGGACTCGCTCTGATCTGGGGACGTGCCTTGCTGGCTCAGCAAAGGGGGCGTGCATTCCTCATCATAACCTTGGTCAGTTCCGCTCTGACGGTGCTGCTGGATGCTGTGTTGTACAAGATCTACGGTGCCAATGGCCTTGCGTATTCACTGTCGATTGGCTTTTTCGTGCAAGCGCTATGCATGGCCTATTTCCTTTATCAAGCATCACCCAAAGGATTAAGCGTTGCAGTGCTTGCCCGCTGGACGGCTGCTTCCCTGGCCGTTACGTTTGCCACGCTGTATGTAAGCCCTCAGCCTGACGGGTTTGTAGAGTTAGTGGCCTACATAGTGGCCTTGCTGCTGTGCCTGCTGGTCTGTCTGGTCGTTCTGGGTGAGCGTGACCTATTCAAGCGCTCGTACTGGACCGCTGTAAAAACAGCTTAAATCTGACAGGTTAGCTGAGGGACCAGCTAACCTGCGAATTCCTTATCGGTCACTGTCTTGCAATCGTCACAATTTTAAATTTATTCGCTATTTAAATTAAGAATTTGATTTAGGCTGGTTATAGCGCGTTAGACTTAATTTAAAGTGCTTTGCGAGCTTGTGCGGGCAGTAGTTTGATCTAGAGCATTAATCCACTGGAATTATAAGGATTAATTCCATTAGATAAATTGGCGCTTTCTTTTTGACAGTAATTTTTTGAAATAAAACAAGTAACTAGGAACTTTTTAAACTAGCTTTGTGTCCTACAGCACGATTGTGAACGCGTTATGTCTGTAGGCAATCGCCAAGGCCTTGCTGCCAACTAATTCAAACTCCTAGTTACGACATATGCAGCGCTTTCTCTTCTGTTCGCTGCATACCTACCACTTCTGAAAGGATTCGTTCGTATGTCCAACCTCCAAGTAAAACGTGTCGGCGTTGTCGGAACAGGCATGATTTCCCGCTGCTTTGTAAGGTTGATTGCAAAGCATTATAAAGACCTGGTTATTTCCAAGGTCTTTACTCGCCGTAGCCTGAACACTATTTCGGATTTTCCACTTCCTGAGTGCCTGACCAATTCGCTGGATGAGGTGTTGGACAATTCCGACCTTATCGTTGAATGCAGTGGTGATGTCTACCACGGTACAGAGGTCATCGAACGCGCCTTTCAGGCAGGTTTGCAGGTGGTGACTATCAATGCTGAACTGCAGGTCACCACAGGCTCCTATCTGGCCGGAAAAGGCTTCCTGACAGAGGCTGAAGGAGATCAGCCGGGTTCGTTGGCTGCCTTGCATGAAGATGCCATACAGATGGGTTTCAAACCCCTCGTATACGGCAACATGAAAGGCTATCTGAACCTGGATCCTAAGCCGGAAGACATGGCGTACTGGGCCAAGCGGCAGGGTATCAGTATCGATCAGACAACCTCGTTTACCGATGGCACCAAGGTGCAGATTGAACAGGTAGTCGTAGGCAACGGCTTTGGCGCTACTATTACGCGTCAGGGTCTGGAAGGCCTCAAGTCCACCAACCTGAACGAGACGGCCAACGTGCTGGCTCAGATGGCTGAGCAGCTAGGTCAGCCTATCGTCGACTATGTCGTACCGAGCGGTTATCCGGCTGGCGGCGTGTTTGTGGTGTGCCGCCATGATGAAGATCAGGCACCTGCGATCGAATACTTCAAGTTGGGCGCTGGTCCTTACTATGTGCTCGTTCGTCCTTACCATCTCTGCTCGTTGGAGGTCGGCAAGACGATTCGCCGTGTGGTCGCGGGTGGTGGCGTTCTGCTGAATAACTCGACGACTCCCACATTGAGTGTCGCTGCTGTCGTTAAGAACCCGATGAAGGCAGGTGACATCATCGAACGTGGTATTGGTGGCTTCCAGGTGCGCGGTGAGGCCGTCAAGATTGCGGAAAACCCTGATCATCTACCGATCGGCTTGCTGAAGCATTCCGTCCTCAAACGTGCTGTTGCGCCGGGCCAGGTGATTACGTTTGATGACATCGAACTTGTGCCTAGCCGTGCATTGGACATTGTTATTGAACAACATCGAGCCGTTATTCAGGCACAAATGCCGGGCCTGTTGAATACCAACGAACCTCGTAAAGCATTTCCTTTCGGCAAAGGGCTTGATGAGGGTTTTGGAACTATCCCAGTCGTTTAATTAAGCGCTGAAGAAACCCTGTAATGCGGCAAGCATTACAGGGTTTTTTATTGTCTGCGCTTTTACAGTAGTTAGAGGCGGACACATGTCTGCTTAATAAATTACTACTGGTTTTGGTTTGTTAAAGGCCGAAGCAGCGGCTTGGTAAATTATAAGATGCTCTCAATTCTGTTTATCGAATTAAAGATATATGCTGGCTTAAAGGCAATAAAAAACCGGCTTTAATAGAGCCGGCTTTTATAAGGATGGAAAGAGATCAGATTGAGCCGTTAGGCAGGGCTTCCGCGGTAGCTTCTTTCTTGCGGGTCAAGCGTTTACCTATCGCTACGCCCTTGAGTTCTATGTACTGGTAGGTATACCGGGAAACCAGTACTACAGTAATGAGCTGTGCCAAGACAACCAGATCATCCGTTACAGCGCCACCAGTCGTGATGTATTTGATCAGATCTGCCGGAGTGTCATGCGACGGCAGCATCGTTGTAAGTTCTTTGCCTGTTACTTTGGACAATACGATAGCAGCACTTTTAAATATATAAAGAATGGCTGCGTGAGTCATGTAGATTGAAAAAGACAGGTTACCCAACTTTACAAAGTATTCACCTTGCAGGATGCGTGAGACCGAGCCTTTTTCGAACGAGAAGACCAGAATCAGGCAGCAGAACAATACGCTTGCAATAATACCCTTGTACTCAAGGTGAGAGATGATAACGGCATAGGTAATGCCAACGCTGAGTACTTCAAGCACCGTAAAGCTTAATGCGCTGAGTTGAAAATCCTTGATCTTGGTAAAAATGACATACGTGCAGGCGCCGGCAAAAAAGCAGGAGCAGCCTCTGAAGATGCCCGTTTTAAGAGGCGACTCCGGCAGGCACAGGACAACGAACGAGAGCAGGGAAATTAGCGCAAAGATCTTGAGATGGCCTCTGCGAGCCAGAATCAGAATAGCCCCAAAGAGGAGGTACATGTAGTACTCAATACTAATGCTCCAGGAGGGGTAATTGAATGAGCCTGTAATGGTGTTATTGAGCCAGGCCTGAATCAGCAGGAGATTAGGGAGAAACTCGTGAGGCGCCGTTGCGCCGGAAAAGGCACCGTCATTGAAGTGCAGGCCTTTACGCTCAGCCAGGTACTTTCCGCATTCCAGCGCTACATAGACGCCAAGCATGGTGAGATGCAGGGGATAGAGGCGCAGGGTTCTATTGATGAAAAAGTTCTTGTAGTCGGTGAGACTGGAAAGTCTATGACCATAGGTGTGGTAGAGGACAAAGCCGCTAAGCACAAAAAAGAATTCGACAAAAAGGTAAGCGTTGGTAAACAGGCTCATTTCCGCAAAGCTGTTTACAACGTACGTATGAAAAAGAACAACAGCCAAAGCACAAAGGCCACGAAAGCTATCGAGTACGGTAAATCTTCTCATCAGACTGTCTCGTCCTTACCAGTCATAGTCGATATTCATACTTCGGTAAAAGCCGGATGGCCTTTACTTTCCTTGAAGTAAGCTGCGCCCTAGAGCGAAGTGGCGACCCCGCAGGCGTACCGGAAAGCAGCCTGTTTGACGGCGTGGTCACAGCTATCTAGAAGAGGTTATTTCAAGGTAACAAAAACGAACGTTACGAAGTGATGAATAGAACTCATTGCTTGCGTTTCACGAGGCGGTACAACGTCGATCAATCAGATATGCGACACCGCTAGAATTATTAGGTTAGCCACCTAAGCGTTAGCCTGATTCTTTGATCACTTTGGCCTAGCAAGTTCAGCCGGAAGGGTAAAAAGGCGAAATATTTTTTCGCAATTGAAAGGTTGTTTTTTATGAGTTTTTCGATTTGCCTGGAAATGATGCTTTCCGTTGAGTAAGGCAGCCGACAGTGACTCGCCGGCTGCTTTCGAGTTACAGCATGCGCACTTTGAAAGAGCGCCCCTTTATTTTGCCCTCGCTTAACCGCTTCAGGGCCTGACGTGCTGTGTCACGCTCGATGGCAACATAGGCCTGATAGTCATGAACGGTGATCTTTCCGACCTTGTCTCCCGGAATACCTGCTTCACCTGTCAAAGCGCCCAGGACGTCGCCAGGTCTGACTTTTTCCTTACGGCCGCCAGCAATGCAGAGCGTGACCGTGGGAGGTACCAAAGGAGCAGGGTTCTCCAGCGTCAGCGTATCGATGGACTGCCAATTCAGCGGAGCCTTTTGTTTGTCCTCAATGGCTTGCGCGCGACCGGCCTCTGCAGGTGCTACCAGGGAGAAGGCCATGCCGGTTTCGCCAGCCCGGCCGCTTCGGCCGATTCGATGAATGTGGATATCGGCATCACGGGACAGCTCCACATTGATGACAGCTTCAAGGCCGGCGATATCGATTCCACGGGCAGCCACGTCAGTTGCTACCAGAACCGTGCAACTGCGATTGGCAAACTGTACAAGAACCTGATCGCGGTCGCGCTGCTCCATATCCCCGTGCAAGGCCAGCGCGGAGATCTTGTTCACCTTCAGGTAGTCGACAACCTCTTGGCATTGCTGGCGCGTATGACAGAACGCAACGCAAGACTGAGGCCGAAAATGCTGAAGCAGCTGAAGAACCGCCTGAAGTCGCTGGCGCGGGTCTATTTCATAGAAACGTTGCTCGATACGGGTATCGTCATGTAACGCTTCGACCTTGATGGTCTTGGGGTTGCGTAGAAAGTTACTCGCTAGCTGTTCGATGCCTGAGGGGTAGGTCGCAGAAAACAGCAGGGTTTGGCGTCGTGTCGGGGTCTGGCCAAGGATGTCGGCTATAGCGTCATGAAAGCCCATATCCAGCATCCGGTCCGCTTCATCGAGTACAGCGATATTCAGGCCTTCAAGAGAAAGCGTCCCTTTGCGCAGATGCTCCTGAATACGGCCCGGTGTTCCAACGATCACATGAGCGCCGTGTTCGAGCGAAGCGATTTGTGGTCCGAAAGGGACCCCGCCACATAACGTCAGCACCTTGATGTTGTCGGCTGATCGCGCCAGCCTGCGTATTTCCTGAGCGACCTGATCTGCCAGCTCACGTGTAGGGCAGAGTACCAGTGCCTGACAGCCGAAATATCGGGTATTAAGGCCATTCAGCAGACCCAGACCAAAGGCGGCCGTTTTACCCGAGCCGGTCTTGGCCTGGGCGATAAGGTCTTCCCCTTTCAGGATAACCGGCAAGCTCAGGGCCTGGATGGGGGTCATCTGCTGATAACCCAGCGACTCCAGGTTGCCGAGCAGTGCATCGGAAAGTGAAAGGGTGGTAAAGGAGGTAGCGGTCACGGAGGGCCTGCAGCATGCAAAATAAAACGTGCAGTGTAACAGGCCGCTCAATGGGGGCTAACGCGGTTGGTCGCAAGAGATAGCCGTCAGGCGTGTCCGCTGGTGGCCGTTTCCCGCAGGGCGGCAACCTGCTGCGGCAGTTGATCCATATGGCTGATCAGCGCTGTCACGCCCAGGCGTCTAAGTGTTTCACCGTGCTCGGGAGGAATGTGGCTTGCACCTGTAAAACCGATCACACGCATGCCGGCAGCCAGCGCTGCGCGAACGCCCGTGGCGCTGTCCTCGATCACCAGGCAGTTTTCCGGTGATACACCCATGGTACGGGCAGCCAGCAGATAGACATCGGGTGCCGGCTTGGGATGCTCCACCATGTCCGCGCTGAAGATATGACCGGCAACGCGCTCGGTCAGTCCTGCACGCGCCACGGAGGATACTACACTGTGGCGTTGACTGTTTGAGGCAACGGCCAGTGGCAGGTCAATGCGCTCGAGAGCCTCTTTGACACCGGGTATGGGCTCGACTTGCGTTGCAATCAGCTGCTCGGCGCGAGTGCGAATATCCTTGTGAATGCCTTCAGGGAGGGTAATGCCAAAGCGCTCTTTAACCCGCTGGATAATATCGCGCGTTGTCAGTCCGAACGTACCCTCAAGCAGTTTTTCGAGCTCCGTCCTGGGGGCATGACGGCTCAACTCGTCCATGACTATACGCTCCGACAGGATTTCGCTGTCGACAAGTACGCCATCACAGTCGCTGATGAGTAGTTCGATCACGTGTGGTTTCATCAAAGACGTCCTTAGTGCGGCTGACCAGTATGGCCGCAGACAAGAGGAGGGGACACTGAGCCTGTCTGGATGACAGGTCGTTTGCAAACAGCGCTCCGCTGATCATTGGCTTGCACTGCTGGGTTGCCTGCCACGTTGTACATGAGACAGGAGACAAATTATTTAAAGTGAGGCTAGGGTATGGGCAAAAGGCACTGCCTCGACGTAGTGTAATCGCTTCTGCCTTGTTCATGGATTGTGTCTCCACGCGGAGACAGGACTCTCGGCTGTGAAAAACAGGCCTTAATGGCTCTGGAACCGCCTCATTAGAAGGGCTTGCACAGAAAAAGTTTTGCAGCCGCGAGCGTTAGGGCCTTTTGGTGTGGAGCCTTGAGATGAGCCATGATGCGCCGTGCGTATCGGCTTGCAAGCCGGCAGAATTGATTGGAGATGCAACACGGTTGGCGGCGCTGCACAGGACGCAGCTTTTGGATACGCCACCGGAAGAGGGATTTGACCGGCTGACCGCCATGGCGGCTCGCCTGTTGGGCGTGCCCATCGCGTTTATATCACTGGTGGATGACCGACGTGCCTTTTTAAAAAGTCAGTATGGCCTGCCGGATTTTCTGGCCAGTCACTGGGAACGATCGGCCTATGCGCTGGGTGAATGTATCCTGGCTGAAAGGGTGCCGCTGATTATCGATGCTGTTGCACAGCATCCTGTGGCTGCATCTTTGACGATGCTTCCCACTGGAACAGGTGCCTTTTTAGCCGTGCCGCTCAAGGACAGTGATGGAGAGCTGCTTGGCTATTTTGCTGTTGCCGATCAGTGTTCCCGGCTCTGGTATCCACGCGATTTGGAGCTTTTGAGCGAGCTGGTCTACTCAGCGACACGTGAAATCAAACTGCGTCTGGCGGTTCAGGAGGTGCGTCAGCATGCCCGGTGCGCCCGTATTGCCGTTCGGGCGCGTGAAGAGCTGCTGGCGGTCGTGGCGCACGATCTGCGAACGCCTTTATCGGTGTTGACCATGGCGTTCAGCCTGTTCGACGGGATCACCTTGAATGAGCGGCAGCGCGAAGTGGTCAGCCATGCACAAAAAGCCAGTGGTCATATGGGCAAGCTGATCGATGAGCTGCTTGAAATCTCTCAGATGGAGCAAAGCCAGCTGGAGCTTCGGCTCGCCTTGCTCGATCCGCTCAAGCTCCTGGAAGACGCCGTTGCGATGCTGCAGCCGTTGGCCGAGCGGAGCGGCATACGCTTGCTGACGTCCTGTGAGCAGGAGCTGCCAGTCATCAAGGGGGATTACGAACGCCTGCTGCGCGTCTTTTCCAATCTGGTGAGCAATTCCGTGAAGTTCAGTCAGCCCGGCTCGACGGTCTGGGTATCGGTCGTTCGTGAGGCGCAGGGGGTGCGCTTTACGGTCAGTGACAACGGGCCCGGTATTGCTGAAAGCGATCTGCCATTTATTTTTGATCGCTACTGGCAGGTTAAAAAGCGTGAACACCAGGGGGTTGGCCTGGGGCTGGCAATCGTGAAAACCATTGTCGAGGCGCATGGCGGTACGATCCAGGCCAGCAGTACTTTGGGTGAAGGCAGCGATTTCTGTTTTCATCTACCGCTGGCGTAAAGTCGTCTTAGGAACTACATACTTAAGAAGATCCTGTTCATTGCATTGTCATGCCGGTAGGGAGGCTCTATGCGTGTCCTCACCTTTTGTTGCCTGGCTTTGACCTGGTCGTGCTCGCTCCTGGCCTGGGCCAGCCCTCCACTTCGACTGGTTGGAAACCACTGGGAGCCGTATGTCATGACTTCGCCGGTCGGCCAGGGCCTGGCCGTAGATATCGTCAGGACGGCCCTTGGCCGCTCCGGATACGAGACAACGTTTCGTGAGGAGCCCTGGAAGCGGGTGCTGTATGGCATACAAAATGGCTCCCATGATGTAATTGTCGACATCTGGTACGCGCCCGAGCGAGAGCGCCTGGGGCAGTTTTCCAAACCCTTCCTGGCAAACTGCCTACGCTTTATCGCATTGAAAACGCGCGCGATTACCTTTTCCACGCTGGAGGATTTAAGGCCGTACCGGTTGGCCGTCGTACGGGGATATGCCTATTCGAAAGAGTTCGATCAGGATCGAACCCTGGACAAGATCGCGGTTGCCGATTTCGAGCAGGCTTTAAGAATGCTGTTGGCGGGACGTGTCGATCTGGCAATCGAAGAGGAGCATGTGGCCAGGCGTGTGATTGAGCGCGTGGCCAGTGCTCAATCGTCCCGGCTTCAGTTTCTGGACAAGCCGCTGGCGGAAAAAGGCCTGCATATGTTGGTATCGGAAGATCATCCTGAGCAGGAAAAAATCATTGCGCAGTTTGACGATACGATCGAGCGGATGAAGACAGATGGTACCTATGCCGACATTTTTGCCCGCTACGACCTGGTGTGGCCGCCAATTCAGCAGGTCAGTGACATAGCGTCATGCCACGCCCGCTGCGCTTTGCCTGATAAAGACGCTGGTCGGCCACGTGAAGTGCCAGCTCCAGCGCCTGGGTCTGCAGGTTGGCAAGCCCGGCACTAAAGGACAGCAGGGGTGCGTTAGGCAGGTAATTGAGCCGGGTGCAGAGTTTGCGGAAGATATCCAGGCGTCTAGCCAGCTCCTGTTCGCTTGACTGGCTCACCAGCGCGAATTCCTCTCCGCCCAGGCGGCCAATGATGTCTTGCGGGAAATGTGTTCGCAGGGCATGGGCAAACGCTATCAAGGCGGTGTCGCCACCGGCATGTCCCATCTGATCGTTGATATTCTTGAAAAAATCAATATCCAGCAGGGCAATACTGATGGGTTGCGACTGGGCTTGCGCCAGGCTGATGTGCAGCTCGGCTTTTTCCTGAAAGGCTCGCCGGTTCAGGAGGTTGGTTAGTGAGTCGTAGCGGGCTGCCTGTTGCAGTGCCCTTAGCAGGTCGCGTCGCTCGAGCATGGCCATGACGCGGCAGTTGAGTTCTTCCGGGCAGAAGGGTTTGCGTAGGAAGTCGTCGGCGCCGTGCTTGATGAAGCGTGCGCTAAGGATGCCCTGTGGATCAGCCGAAACCCCCAGGATCAGCAGGTCGTGCCGTTTGAGCTGCTGACGCAGGCGCTTGACTAGCTCGAAGCCCAACAGGCCGGGCATGTCATGGTCCAGGATCAGCAGGTCGATGTCGTTTTGGGCCTGAAGCACCTTGAGCGTCTCGTTCCCATCCATACTTTGCTGCAGCTGAAATAGCTGAGAGGAGAGCACCCGACACATGTAGTGCCGCGAGACAGACGAGTCCTCTGCAACCAGTATCTTGACATTCTGGTTCTGGACCAGCCGATGCAGGAGGCGCAGCACATAGTCATAGGAGTACTGGCTCTCCTTGATAATGTAGTCCACAACGCCCTTGTTGATGAGCTCATCGCGATGGCGCTCGTCGTAGCGGCCGGTCAGGACAATGCAGGGTACCTTGTGGGAAAGGATGACATCCACGACCTCGCCGTTGGGCGAGTCGGGCAGGTTCAGGTCGGCTATGGCAGCAAAGAACTGACCGGGGCTGGTCTCTAGAAGAAGTTCAGCCTCGGCCAGCGATGCGCAGAATACCGGTTCGAACAAGGGCTCCTGTCGAAAGAGGTGCGACAAAAGCTTGAGGACCAGTTGGCTATCTTCTACGACCAGAATATTACGCACGAAATGGATTCCCGAAGTGGTGCTCATCAAGCATGGCATATGTCCCAAAACACGTTTATTTAGTGTTTCTATAGACATGTCATGCTAGGAGAAGTAAACCTAATGACGGCATTAATTATGCCGTTGATCGCATCTGAAGTACCGGTTATCCCGTTTGCGACAGGCGGCTTTCGTGTAATCGCTTTCGTAATAAATTTATCGTAGAGTTCAAACCACTGTGTTTGCTTGGGTCGCTGTTGATCGTGACCTGAGGCGGTAGGTTTCCACGTGGCCCCGTCCTGCTCGATTGGTGTTTCTCCTTGCAACGCAGTCCCTGGCGAATGGTCTGATGGCGCATCGTTCAGGGCATTAAAAGCTTTAATAACAAAACCCGATTTACCAAGGAGCAACATCTTCATGTCGAATCGTCAGAACGGCACCGTCAAGTGGTTCAACGAAACCAAAGGCTATGGCTTCATTACTCCTGAAAGCGGTCCCGACGTTTTCGTTCACTTCCGTGCCATCGAAGGCAATGGTTTTAAGACCCTGGCAGAAGGCCAGCGCGTCAGCTTCGAAGTTGTGCAGGGCCAGAAAGGCATGCAGGCTGAGCACGTTCAGGTGGTCTGACCGCTGAGCGCCGAAGCAAAAAACCCGAGAATGCTCTCGGGTTTTTTATGCCTGCTGAATCATCAGGCCTCTGCGCTCTGCGGGCTCTTTTCCGGCTCCTCGACGCGATGCGAAGGCGCCTTGCGGTCAGGATTGCCCGGAAGCTGCCCGAAAATTGCGGCAGCCAGAATAGAGAGCAGCCCAACGCTGAGGTAGGTGGCATGGAAGGCGGACAGCACATCGGTATCGGCGTAATCATCCTTGAACCCACCCAGCAAGGCAGCGGCGCAGGCGACGCCAAAGCTCATCGACAGCTGCATGACCACGGACAGAAGACTGTTGCCGCTACTGGCCTGCTCATCGCGTAGATCGATCAGCGTCACGGTGTTCATGGCGGTGAACTGCATCGAGTTGACGGCGCCCAGAAGACCCAGGTGAATCAGCAATAGTGGATAAGGCGTCTCCGTGGTGATCAGGCTCAGGCTGGCGATCATGCAGCCCAGTAAAATGGTGTTTCCGATCAGTAATCGGCGATAGCCCAGGCGGTCGATGATCGGCTTGGCGATGGGCTTGACCAGCATTGCCGACAGCGCAAGCGGAATCATGGTCATACCTGCCTTGGCCGGTGGAAAATTCATGCCCACTTGAAGCAGCAGAGGCGTCAGAAAGGGCAGCGCGCCACTGCCCAGGCGGGCAAACAGATTACCGAATATGCCAACGGCAAAACTGCGGGTGCGGAACAGTTGCGGCGAGAAGAGCGGACGCTCGATACGTAAGGCTCGCAGCCAGTAGGCGATCATGCAGGCGAGGCCGCCCACCAGCAGCAGAACCACCCGGGCATGGGGCATATGAAGCTCGCCCAAACCCTCCAGGGCAACCGATATCAGGATCATTGCCGCGCCAAACAGCAGAAATCCAAACCCGTCGAAGCGCATGGGAATGGGGCTGCGCAGGTCAGGCATCAGTTTTGAGGTGACATAACAGCCCAACAAGCCTACCGGCAGGTTGATCAGAAAGATCCAGTGCCAGGAGGTTGCTTCCACTAGCCAGCCGCCTAGGGTAGGGCCGGTCAGCGGGCCGATCAGACCCGGCACGGTGACGAAGCTGAGTATTCGCACCAGTTCGGTACGAGGATAAGCCCGCAGGATGACGAGCCGCCCGACTGGCAGCATCAGCGAACCACCCAGACCTTGAATGACGCGGGCGGCGATCAACAAGGGGAGCGAGGGAGACAGCGCACATAACAGTGAGCCAAAAGTGAACAAGGCGATGGCACTGAAAAAGACCCGCCGTGTTCCGAAGCGATCGGCAATCCAGCCTGAGGCCGGAATCAGCAGCGCGACCGTCAGCATGTAGGCGATCACGACGCCCTGCATGCGCAACGGATCTTCATTGAGATCATGTGCCATGCTGGGAAGTGCAGTATTGAGGATCGTGGCGTCGAGCGATTGCATGAAGAATGCAATGGCAACCAGCCAGGGCAAATAGCGAGCGGTACGGGCATCGAGTAGCGAAGCGGACATGAGTGATCGTACTTCCTTTGTGGCCAAAGGGTTGGAACGCAGGACGCCTCAAGCGTTCTGTTCATGTCGCTAAGGGAAATGCCTGAACACCTGGTGGGCCGCCTGACGATGCAGACGACCCACCAGGGTTGTCAACGGGAGGTGTCGATCTGGCTGACAGGCTTGATGGGACTGATCAACTGTAGTTGCTGACGGTACTCATCCGTAATCTGGCTCGCCTGACTGTTGCTGGTGATCACACGTGGCGTGATCAGAACGATCAGCTCCGTACGGTTCTTGCTGCGCGTGGTGTTGCCAAAGAGCCAATGCAGGCCTGGAATACGCCCCAGGTATGGCACGCTGTTGTCGCTTTCCGCGTCGTTCTGCTGGATCAAGCCACCCAACAGGACGGTCTGGCCGCTTTGTACAGCTACCTGGGTCGTGACGGCGCGTGTCGAAATCGACGGGTTGCCGTTGCTGTCCGTACGGGTTCCGGTATCGCTGCTGACCTGCTGCTGGATATCCATATAGACAAGGCCGCCCGGATTGATACGGGGCACAACATCAAGAATGACACCCGTCTGGATGTACTGAACGCTGTTGAAGGTCAGATCGCTCGTTGTGTTGACCGAGGTCTGGCTGATCGGGATATTGTCACCCACCTGGATCTGGGCTTCCTGGTTGTTCATGACCACCAGCGAGGGTGCAGAAAGCACACGCGTATTGCCGTTGGTCTCGAGTGCATGCAGTGCAACCTGCAGGTTATTGCTGACAAACGAGTAGAAGAGGGCATCGGTACTGCCGAGTCCTGCGCCGCCTCGTCCCAGCGCGCCTTGGCTACCGGATGCGTTCACTACACTGTTGGTCACGTTGCCATTCGAGTCGGTGACAGGTGAATTACCGGCCAGCCGCCCCAGGTACCATTGCACACCCAGGCTCAGGCTGCCGGTCAGGCTGACCTCAAGGATGCGGGTTTCAATCTGGACCTGCATCGGAGGATTGTCCAGGCGGCGAATGGCTGATTGGATCTCGTTCCATTGCGAGGGCCGTGCACGAATCAGGAGCTGGTTGCTGCTCTTCTGCGCAGTGATCCGGACGCCTGTATCGTTATTGCCGTTCTGATTGTTGGTACTGCTTGAGCTGCTGTCTTCACTGTCGTTGTCCGAGCCAGTACCCGTGCCGTTTCCACGAGTGCTACCCAAACCGCCGCCCGTGCCGTTGTTGCCTCCGATACCGCTGTTGCTGTTCAGGCCGCCACCAATACCGTTGCTCAGGCCCTGGCTGCTACCGATGGTGTTGCCACCCGTACTGTTGCCGCCGATACCGTTGCCAAAGCCATTGCTGGTCGACAGGGTGGTGGTACGCAAACCCGGCGCGACTTTGGCTTCCGGCTCTTCATTAACGGCCTCGTTGCTATAGATCTGACGCAGATACCGCGAGAGGTCGGTCGCTTTCATGTTGCGTACGTCGTACACATACATCTGCGGCTCGTTGCCGCCGCCCTTATCGATGGTCTCGATCCACTGACGAACTTCGTTCAGATATTCAGGCTGTGAAGAAATGGCCACCACCGCATTGGTGCGTTCGATCGGCAGGAAGCGGAGCATACCGGCCAGCGGGGTGCCGCTCTGCGGGCCGAACAGGCGATCCAGCTCCGGCATCAGCTCTGCCACACTGGCGCGCTGCAGGCCGAAGACGCCGATCGACATGCCCTTCAACCAGTTCACATCAAAGGTACTGATGGTTCGCTGGTAATTGGCAAGCTCGTCGGGCGTACCGGCCAGCGCGATGACATTGCGCGAGGGGTCCACCAGCAGGAAAGCATTTTCACGGGCAAAGGGCTTGAGCAGCTTCTGCATTTCCGTGGCGGAGATGTAGTCCAGCTGGAACAGGCGGGCAGACAGGCCACTGCCTGGCTCCGGCATCTGTAACGCCGGTACCATGCGGCCTGCCACGGCCTGGTTGGCTGGTACAACCATGTAGCGATCGCCTTCACGCACCAGGGCGTTATTGGTCCAGGATAGCAACGTCTCCAGGATCGACAGGGCTTCAGTCTTTGCAACGGGCTTGGACGTGGAGAAAGTGACCTCACCCTTTACGTCCTGCGCGATGGTGTAGTTCACCTGAAGCAGATCGCCCAGGATACTGTTGATCACTGCTCGAATCGGCTGGTTGTTGAAGTTGAATACTACACCGCCGTCCGGCGCGGCTGACGGCTTGGCGGCAGGTGTCACTCGACTGTTGATGAAGCGGTTATCACCACGAATGATCTGACTGCGGGCCGGTGTACGGGGGTTATCGCCCGTTTCGGCCGAGCTGGGAACATTGGGCGAGGGCTCTCTTACCAAGGGGCGTTGGCTGCCTGTTCCGGCCAGACCTTCACGCAGCAGGGCATCGTCTTGCTGCGTATCGGTGGCCGGTGAGATACAACCTGCCAGCAAGGTGGCGGTGGCCATGCAGGCCAAGGGGTAACGCAAGGTCACGATTGTAGTGCTCCTGATAATAGGGGGCGGCCGCGTCGGCCACTGAATCCGGGTTCCGTATCAATCTTCGCTATCGGAATCGTCATCCTCTTCCGGGGACGTTTCCGTGGTAGAGCTGGGCGCCTCGGCGGCTGGGGCCGACACGCCGTCAAGAGGTGCCTTTTCGATCACGAGCGGCAAGCTTTGCTGACGATCACCGGAGACAAATACCGCCTTGTTGGCAGCCACGGACTCTAGCTTCCAGCCGTTGGGTAGTGCCTTGCCTCGGGTAACGCTGAGCGCCTTGCCTGAGTTGTCCTTGAGCAGGGCCAGCTGCAGCGAGTCGGTCAGGATAATGCCGGTCAGCACATAGCCAGTAAGGTAAGTCGGCTGACCCGGCGCGGCCATTTTCTGATCAGACTGGCGGTCCGGGCTGAACAAGGGCTGCTGCCAGGTATTGGCATAGGCATCAAGAGGCGGTGCGTTCGGCAGCTCCGGCGACCTGACGGTTGCAGGTGAGTGCTGTGCTTCAAGAGGAGGCAGCCATTGTACGTTACGGCCAATGCCCAGCGCGAACATGACCAGAAGCGCGGCCGATAGTCCCGTAATCAGGACGAGCCAGGGGGTGAGGCGACGCTGATCAGCGGCGTTCATGTCGGGTCATCCGAGTCCGTGTTTTCGTTATCGTCCATACCGGCTTTACGCTGCATGTAGCCAGTGACAAGCATCTGGACTTCAAGCCTGCCGGCACCACCCTTGGGCGGCGCATCCTCATGACGCTCGACGCGCAGCTCCTCTACGAAAAGGAAAGGGCGATCGTTTTCAATGTCGTACAGGATGGCTTCCAGCGGCTCGATGGCGCAGCTGAGGTTAAAGCTGACCTTGACCTGGGCATAGGGCTCATCGCCAGGGTTGCCGGCGATGGGCGTGCGGTTGAGCAATTCACAGCCGGCGCCGTCCAGCTTGTGCGGCTCGATCAGTTCAGCCGTATGTTGCATCAGGTTGGCTGCTACGGCGCTGGGGTCGTCACCGGGCAGCAGGCTGTCACTTCCAGCGTTTCGCTCCTGTGCGGTTTCGAGCTGGCGCTGCAAGGGTTCACGCTGGGCCTGCAGCGCGGCATACCGGCGCTGGGTCTGACGGAGCTGCTCCATTTCGTCGTTCATGGCCTGCTGGGGCGCGACGAACCACCATTCCAGACAAATCCAGTACAGCACATACAACGCGAACGCCAGAACGGCCAGCGCGGCGATGCGACTTTCACGGGGTGTCAGTGACCGGCGCATTGCTGGCTTCCTCCCGACGCAGGTGGGCGAGCAGGTAGAAGCGCTCTTTCTTGGTGTTTTCGTCTGGCTGGATGACGCCTTGGAACTGCGCACCGGTAAGCGAGTGACAATTTTTCATCTCGCCAATCAAGGCGCCAGCCTTCTGGCTCTGGCCGGCCAGATTGACCTGTCCGTCTCCTTCAACGGACAGCTCCGTCAGCCAAGTGTCTTTGGGCAGGCACTGAGTCAGCTCGCTAAGCATCACGCTCAGCGGCGGAGTACCCGCCTTACGCTCCGTCAGGTAGCGAGTAGCGCCCAGGCCATTCTGTATCTGCTGGCGCAGGCTTTCGATCTCCTGGGCGCCGGCACGAAGCTGGCTGACCTCATGACGCATGGCTTCGAGCGCAACGGCGCGGTTATACAACCAGACCTGCATGGCTGCGAATGTCAAAGCGATAGCCAGGACTGCAAGACCAATGTTCAGCTGACGCCTCGGATTCTTGCGAAGCTGACGGCGTTCGGATGGCAACAGGTTAATACCCAGGCGCCCCCCTTCAGGCTGTTGCACATCGATCTCGTCGGGACGAATGCCCTGCGCCTGCAGGCGCTCCAGTAATGGGTCGAGGCGATCCTTCAGTACGGTGGCAACCGTCACACGGAGCGGCTGCTTGGGCTGGCTTGGCCAGCGGCGGACCGCATAATAGACCTGACTGGCCTTAAAAGGGGTATGGCGATCCATCTCGAAGGCGACAGCCGCCATGACGTCCTGGGCTGCGCCAGCAGGTAGATTGATAGTTCTGACCAGCGCCTGCCGAGGCGATAACAGCAGAACGCAGCGTTCTGTACCCAGCGAATCGGCGCTGGTTAATGGATGCTCGCCCTCCGCCGAGTGAAGCCAGGCTTCTTCATTGTCCCAGCGGATGATCTGTTCATGTTCGCTTCGCTCGAACAGGCTGCGTAGGCGAGAGGGCAGGCAGGCCCGAAGTTCGGTAAACCACCAGTTGAAGAAGCGGGGGAATACGGAGGCGTGCCATTGCGCCTGAAAGGCATTCACGGCAGGGCGCAGGCTATTGGGCCATTCCAGTCGAATTGTTTTCATTCTTGCCAGCGCAGCACGCGGTAAGGTTGCATGTTGCTATCCGTTGGGTTGAGTAAAAGGGTCACGTTCAAGGCAGAGCGGAAACCATTGTCCAGTTCAGCCTGGCTATACACACTCAATACCTGCCCTGGATCTTCTCCCTCCAGGGAAATGATGTTCTTCTGGCCCATGGCTTGGCGTATGGGTGGCGCTGCAAAGCTCACAACCGGCTGATCGTACCCGCTCCAGACGGTGATGTAGGGCTCCAGGCGAGTAAACATCGCATTGTCCATGCCGGGGAGTTGAATCAATTCCTCCAAGGTTCGCATGGGCGTCGGATCCGTCCCGTTCTGACGGGCTTGCAAGGCTGCCGCGACTTGCTTCGCTTGTCCAGCCGGAACGCCCAACGCAGTCGCCACTTTGATGAACAAGGCGGATGAGGTGCTGTTAAGATCCAGCTTTCCCAGCTCGCTGCGCACTTGAATGGTCAGGCGCATTCGGTCGAATTCGAGTTGATAGGGGCGGCCATCCGCAACCCAGCGCTGCTCTCGTTGAAGGCCTGTCAGATGCTGGACAGCCAGGGCCAGACCTGCTTCCGCCGCAAGATGCGCCCTGGCATCCTGAAGCTGATGGACGCTCTGTTTGTTTTCCAGGCGTACTGCGGTTACGACGCCGGCCATGACCAGACTGAGCAGTGCCAGTGCCCATAGCGTAATGAGCAGCGCTACCCCGTGCTGCCGCTTCACTGCAGAGACCCCATGCTGTTTGAGTTGCCCAGGTCGAGGCGTACGGCGACCTGTAGAGGCGGCCAGGCAATGGGGCCATCGGCCGTCAGGTCAACCCTAACCCGCTGGGGCAGGTGCTGCGGCCAGGGCCATCGCGGCAGCCAGTCCGTAGGTCGTCCGCTCTGGTCAAGGCCGCTATAGGAAAAGCGCAGGTTTCTGACCCGCCGCAACAAACGCTGGGGATCTCCCCAGGATTCAGTGCGGTTGTTTCCAACAATCTTGGCGAAGTCGACCTGTAGCCATTGGTCTCGGCTGTCACCGGCCAGGCGGAGCGTCTGGACATGAATACCGCCGCCGAGATGTGAAGGCAGCGTTGCGATAAAACGCATCTCCTGTGGCTCGCCGATAAACACCATTCCCTGCCCGGTGGGGGTGCGCTGGATCGACAGCGGAAGGGCTTGCTGCAGTTCGCGACGTAAAAAATTCTGTGTAGAGCGCAGTTCATCCAGTCGGGCGCTGTACTGCTCGCTGCGAGCCAATGTCCGATTGGCGCTGATGAGGGCAGAACCGATCAGGACCAGCAGGATACCCAGCAGGCTGATAGCCAGCAGGACTTCCAGCAAGGTGAAGCCGCGCATTGAGGCTTTCATTGCGAGACCTCGGATACACCCTGCAACCTTAATGTGCTGAAGCGCTCCTGATGCCGACCCGCCGTCAATGACAAGTCCAGGCGATACAGCTGACTGGTCGTCGCTGTGCCCGCTTTGCTGATATCCAGCTTCCAGCGTGTACCGTCAGGCAATGAACCCTGGCTGGAGCCTGGCTTCAGAGGATGATGGACCGTGTCGTCCAGTAGCGAGCGGGCTGTCAAGGCCATCTGGGTCGCTCGGCTGTCCTTCAGCAAGGCATGGGTGGCTTGGCCAATGCCTCCCATCAATACGAAAAAGGTGACGGCGAGCAATGCCACGGCTGCCAGCAATTCCAGCAAGGTAAAGCCACCCTCTGAACGGGGCCTGCGCTGTCCCGTCACGGGTTTACCTCTTGCCATTTGACGGTGCCGGTCAGCCAGGCGATATCGACGCGCCAGGCACGTCCATCCTTTTCTAGCCTGACATTTCCACCGGTTGAGCTGCCATCTGGAAAGAAGGCGATGGCGGTCCTGCGACCTGTACTCAGGTCAGCCGCTGTGGTTACCCGCATGCGCATGCCCTTGGGCAGCGACTGAGGACGCCGGCCGGGTTGTTGGTATCGCTGGTTGGCAAGATCGAAATTCAGTGTGGTGGTCTGGCCGGTTGTGATGGCCTGGGTGCGTACGGCACGCAGTGCCAGGGTCAGGTCACGACCGGCCTCGCGGGATCGAACACTGTCGAGTCCGCGGGTAACGCCAAAGGAGACCAGGGTCAGACCAATGGCGACCAGGATGATGACAACGATCAGCTCAAGAAGTGTAAAGCCGCGCTGCGATGTCCGGCCCTGTAAGCGCATACCGTTCGAGACGGTGCGTAGGGCACGGGTACAGGAGGGCTGGCGCGGCATGACACTCTTTATTCCCAGTTGCCAACGTCGGCGTTGTAGCCTTCGCCGCCTGGCTGTCCGTCCTGACCATAAAAGATCAGGTCAAACGAACCGTGCTGACCGGGCGAGCGATAACCGAATTCATGGCCGAACGGGTCCTGCAGATCCGAGGGTTTGGCATAAGGACCATTCCAGTTACGGGCGTTGGCTGGCTTGGTAGTGAGTTGTTGCAGATTCTTGGGCGGTGCGCCGACATCCAGGGCATAGTTTTCGATTTTCATGCTCAGGCTGGCCAGCTGAGCCTTGCCAGCGCCGTACTTGCCTTTATCGACGTTACCACCGACCTGGCGGACCACAATGGTAGCCACGATACCAAGCAGTACGATGACAGCCAGCATTTCAAGCAGGGTAAAACCGCCGCTGCGGTGAGGGAGGGAGCGCATTTTTCTAGTCATAAACAAGGCTCGTTACGGTTAGATGTTACTGGTGAGGCTCATCAGCGGGAGCATGATGGCCAACATGATGAAGGCCACAAGTACGGCCATGACGATGGTCAGGCTGGGTACCAATGCCGCAAGAAGTCGATCGATACCACGTTTGGCTTCGGCATCAAAGACGTCGGCGACTTTGATCAGCATGGTATCGAGCTGGCCGGATTCTTCGCCGACCTGAATCATTTGCAGTGATAGCTGTGGCAGCAGCTTGCTGGTGCTGAGCGCAGCGGCCAGTGAGCCGCCGTCCTTAACCTGGTCGGCTGCCTGCGAAACGGCGCCCTGCAAGGCATGATTGGAACAAACCTGACGACCGATCGAAAGCGCCGTCAACAATGGAACGCCGTTGGTCAATAGGGTACCCAGCGTTCTGGCCAGTCGTGCTGTTTCCAAGCGCTGTACAAGCGGTCCCATCATCCGAATGCTCAGCATCCGGCGATCCCAGCGGATACGGCGTTCCGGATCACGAAGGCGGGCGCCGGTGAACCAGATGAGCGCAACCAGAACAGCCAGCAGCAATAGGCCATATTGCGAAAGAAACTGGCCCATCCAGAGTACGGACTGTGTCATGAACGGTACAGGAACGCCTAAATCAGCAAAGATCGGCACAAATTGTGGTACGACATACGCCATCAGCAAGGCCAGTGAGCCGAGCACACCAACGACCAGGAAGGCGGGGTAGATCAGGGCGTTGATCACTTCGCCACGCAAGGCCTGCGAGCGCTCGAGGTATTGAGCGAGCTGCGCCAGAGTTTCCTCCAGTGAGCCACCGGCTTCGCCTGCACGGACCATGCTGATATAGAGCTGCGAAAATTGCCCGCCTTCTTCGGAGAGCGCGGCGGAAAGCGGCTTGCCGCCCTTGACGCGCTCACGGATACGCTCGATCAGTCGGCGGGATTTATCTTCCGTTGGCTGGCTGAGCAGAATATTCAAGGCGCGATCGAGCGGCTGCCCTGCACCCAGGAGTGTGGCCAGCTGCTGGGTAAACTGGGCAAGTCCGGCCCCGCTTAACGGGTCTCGATTGAACCAGGCACGCCAACCCTGTGAGGCATTGCCTTGCGCGGGCGTGACCTGCAGGACCAGAAGTCCACGATCCTGCAACTGGCTGACAGCTTCATCCTGGCCGGCGGCTTCCAGATGGCCGGTAACAGACTCACCGGCCGCATCCAGTGCGCGATAGCGAAACTGGGCCATGCTCAGTCTCCGCTCGTCACACGCAGGACCTCTTCCAAGGTAGTCGTACCTGCCAGCGCCTGGCGCAGCCCGTCTTCGTACAGGGTATACATGCCTTCTGCGCGAGCGGCCTGTTCCAGTGTCGCGGCATCGGCGCGCTGCATGAGCAGGCTGCGGAGCGTATCGCTCATGACCAGCAGTTCGCTGATGGCACTACGACCACGGTAGCCCTCATTGGGTGGCAAGTCGCGACGTGGCCTGTACAGGCGGATCGGGCGTTCATCCGTGTATTTTTCGAGTTCATATTCCCTGATAACTTCCGGAAGCGGCTCATAGGCTTCTGACAACGCTGGATCCAGGCGGCGCACCAGGCGCTGGGCCAGAATGCCATTGATTGTAGAAGCTAGCAGATAGTCTTCCACCCCCATGTCCAAAAGACGCGTGATGCTGCCCGCCGCACTGTTGGTATGCAGTGTCGAAAGCACCAGGTGACCGGTCAGGGAAGACTGAATGGCGATACGGCAGGTTTCCAGGTCGCGCATTTCACCGATCATGATGACATCCGGGTCCTGGCGCACGATGGAGCGCAGGGCGCCGGCGAAATCCAGGCCAATGGACGGCTTTACCTGGATCTGATTGATGCCCTCGATCTGGTATTCGACCGGATCTTCTACGGTAATGATCTTGCGCTCGGCGGTGTTCAGGCGCGACAGCGCGGTATACAGCGTGGTGGTTTTACCCGAACCAGTAGGGCCGGTGACCAGCAAAATACCGTGGGGTCGCTCCAGCACGCTCAGGAAGTTGTCCAGTGACTTGCCGGCAAAGCCCAGGGTGTCAAAATCGAAACTCACCGATTCGCGATCGAGCAGACGCATTACCACCGACTCGCCAAAGCTGGTCGGAACAGTGGATACCCGCAGGTCCAGCTCCTTGCCCTGGATACGCAACATGATGCGGCCATCCTGGGGGAGACGGCGCTCGGCAATGTCGAGCTTGGCCATGATCTTGACGCGCGAGATCACCGCTGCCGTGGAGCTGGAGGGCGGTGCTTCAGACTCATGCAGTACGCCATCGATGCGATAACGTACCTTGAGCCGATTCTCGAAGGGCTCAATGTGGATATCCGAAGCGCGGTTTTCTACAGCGCGCTGGATAATCAGGTTCACCAGGCGAATCACAGGCGCTTCTGAGGCCAGATCCTTCAAGTGCTCGATGTCGTCTTCCGAGTTAGCCTGGGCGTCGAGGTTTTCCACGATGGTACCCATGGCCGAGCGGCCCTGACCGTAATAACGCTCGATCAGGTTTTCGATGTCGCTGCGAAGCCCTATGGACAGCCGAGCCGCGCGGCCACAGGCGTACTCAAGCGCCTCGATGGCATAACGCTCGGCGGGATTGGCCACCAACAGATGGATCTGACCGTTACTGTCCTGCCCCAGCGGCACGATCTGATGCTGTTTTAGAAAGCGTGTGGAGACGTCGAGCGGGTCTTCCAGGATTTCTGGCGCATCGCTTTCCAGAACCAGCGGAACGTCCAGTAGTGATGCCCACGCATGCGCCATGTCTCGCTCGGATACCATGCCCAGGCGCAGCAGCAGATGGCTGAAGCTTTCTCCAGAGGAGGTTTCGTGAAGACGGCGGGCCCGCTCCAGATCGCCAGGCTTGAGCTTTCCCTGGCTGACCAGCCATTCGCATACAGCATCGTCACCCGGCTTGTGGGAATCCACAGACGTGAGCGGTGGCTCGTTCATAGGCACCGAGGGCAGCGAAGCGCTCTGGGAAGGGCTGCGTTCAGCCGTGGTCGACGAGGCGGGTTGGAGTAGGTTCATGGTTATAGGCGGTAGCGTAGAAAGCAGTGGGCGTTGGCTAAACGAGAAAACAAAGCCTAACGGATGATAATCGCACCGTTAAATGAACACTTAGTGTACAGATGGACGCTTAATAATACGTGTTTGCTGCTGTAACCCACCGAAATTGGCTGTGAGCCAAATCGCTTTTTAGCTGCAAAGTTACTTCTATTACCTGTTTTTAGCTGAACAAAGGCTGACAAAAGGGCAAGAGGCGCTTCGTCGGTTTTGTCTCAGAAGGACATGTCAACGGAAGGGGGTATTAGCGAGCATCCAAGCCGCTCTGAATAGAACCTGAGCGCTTAGTCAGCCAATGTCGTTGTATTCGCAAGTCTCGAAGCTGGAGCTGGAGCTGGCCGAAAGCGCCTGCCTCATTTAACGGCAGGCGCTTGAACGCTGAGCAGTGCTTATTTGGTGCTCAGGGCATTCGGGTTGGACACGCCGTCAGGACGACCACCTTTGGTGTCCTGCTCCTGTTTGGCTTTCTGGGCGGCCTTGCTGTTGTGCTCCTGTTGCATCAGGCCGTTGGAGGTGCCGGACGCTTGAGTGGCAGTGGCTGAGTCTTCAGCCGCCAGGGCACATCCTGTTACAGCAAAACCTGCTACCAGGCATAGGCTGGAAATAAACTTTTTCATTACGCTCTCACTCTTCAAATAAATATCTGCCTGAGTTAGGTAGATATATTTAGCTAATTTCTTCTGAAAGAAAAAATCAACTCTAAATTTTCGATTCTTAACTAAGTTCTAATCGATAGATTAAAGCCGAGAGTTTGGCTGGACATCTTTTAATGGTAAAAGTTCAAGTTAAATTAGAGAAATGGTTTGCTACTTGCTAAACCGTTTCATTTGACAATTTTTCGTCTTTTTTGCCTTAATCTTTTCGGGTTTTTCGCGCGTTTACGCGATTTTCTGTTGCCATCATTTTGCTACCTTTTGTTCTCGTTTGCTCCCATAACAAAAAAATCTCAACTTGTACAAATAACTTTAATTGATTGTATTGAGGTTATTTGTCGCAGGACGCGGGACGCTGTTAAGTCAGTAAAACTTGATATTCGGCAATATCGAAGTGACTCGTTTTTATTAACTTAAAAGCAGGACTTAATTAATAATGGGAAATATGAAGCTACAGGGAGCTGTGCTTACGGCTTTGGCTCTGGCAGTTGGTCAAGCATATGCGGTAACCCAGGCAAACCCTGCCCAGGTTGAAAAGAAGGTCGAGAGCACGCTGGGACAGATGTCCCTTTCCGAGAAGCTTTCACTGATTGGCGGAACGGGCCCCTGGGATGTCAAGGGGCTGGATAAATTTGGTCTGCCCCAGATTCATGGTGCAGACGGTGGTGTGGGTATCCGCTACACCAGTCAGGACAACAACCAGGGTATCGTTTACCCGGCGGGTCCCAACCTTGCGGCTACCTGGAACGTCGACCGAGCCAAGTCCTTTGGTGAAGCACTGGGCTACGACACACGTGCCGGTGGCTATCAGTTCGTAACAGGTCCGGGTGCCAACCTGTACCGCTCGCCCTATAGCGGCCGTGCATTCGAATACCTTTCTGGCGAAGATCCCTACCTGGGCGCTGTGATGGCGCCTGCGGTCATCAACGGTATCCAGTCCCAGGGCGTCTGGGCCAATGCCAAGCATTTTGTCGCGAACGATCAGGAAACCAACCGCTTTACACTGGACGAGCGGATCGGCGAGCGTACCCTGCGCGAAATGTACCTGCCCGCCTTCGAGTCGGCTGCCAAGAACGGCAACGTTGCGATGATGATGTGCGCGTTCCAGTTGATCAATGGCGTTTACAGCTGTGAGCACCAGCATCTGATCACCGGCGTGCTCAAGAAGGAATGGGGCTGGAAAGGTCTCATGCAGAGCGACTACAACGCTGTCGTTCATGGCTATCTGGCAGCTGATGCCGGTACCGATCTGGACATGATGGGCTATCAGATGAATAGCACCATCCTGACGCCCTATATCCAGGCAGGAAAGCTCTCGACCGAGACCATCAATGACAAGGTTCGCCGGATCCTGCGTCAGATATATGCGTACCGCTTCGACCAGGCCATTCCTGCCGCGTCCAAGGACATGGACAGTGCCAGCAGCCAGCAGGCAGCCCTGGAAGGTGCTCGTGAAGGTATCGTTCTGCTGAAGAACAAGGATCACTTGTTGCCGCTGTCCAGCGACAAGGTCAAGTCCATTGCGGTCATTGGCAACTTGGCCAAGTACGCGCCGCCTACCGGTTTCGGTAGTGCCAATGTCGATGCACGCAATTTCGTCAGTGAGTTGAGTGGCCTGAAGCAAGTGGCTGGTAACGCCAAGGTCGACTTCATCGACTCGCTGTCCCTGGACCCAAATGCGGCCGAATGGACGACCACCGATGCCTCCGGCAATACCGAAAGAGGTTTGAAGGCTGAGTTCTTCAATAATGCCAACTGGTCCGGTACTCCTTCTGACACCCGTATCGATCAGCATGTGAACCTGGACTGGGCCAATGGCAACAAGACCACAACAGTGGACTATGTTTCCAATACCACCAACGGCGCGAACTATCCCGTTACCGGCGACGATCAGAATACGTCCGTTCGCTGGAGCGGATCGGTAACGCCGACCATCTCCGGCGAGCAGATCTTCAAGGTTCGTGCGGATGGCGCTGTGCGTCTGTATGTGAATGGTCAAAAGATCATCGACAATGGCGATGGCAACCCACTGCCCAACAACAGCATTCCGCCGACCATTCCGGTATACGGCAAGGTCAATCTGGAAGCGGGCAAGTCCTACGACATCAAGCTCGAGTACTCCCGCCGCAAGGGTTATATCTCAACCATGGGTGGCATGGTGGGCGTGCAGATGAGCTGGGCCTCGCTGGCCGCTCCGCAGGACCTCTCCAAGTACGATGCGGTTGTCATGGCTGTGGGTAACAGCAATGAGTATGAAGGCGAAGGTTTCGACCACGGCTTTGATCTGCCTGAATACCAGAGCCAGTTGATCCAGAACGTTGCCAAGGTCAACCCGAAAACTGTGGTTGTTATGCATGGCGGCACCGGTCTGAACATGACCGACTGGGTGGATCAGGTCGATGGCGCACTGCATGCCTTCTATCCTGGTCAGTACGGTGGCCAGGCACTGGCGGAAATCCTGTACGGGGTAGTCAACCCGTCCGCGAAAATGCCGTTCAGCATTGAGAAGAAGCTGCAGGATAACCCTGTCTATGCCGGCTTCCCCGAGTTCGACAACACCGGCAAGATTACCCGTATGGCCTACAGCGAAGGTCTGTACGTAGGCTATCGTGGTTACGAGATGAGCGGTATCAAGCCGCTGTATCCGTTCGGTTATGGCCTGTCCTACACCAGCTTCAAGTATTCCAACATCAAGGTAACGCCCAAGGTGGTAGTGGGTAACGCACCTATCAAGGTGTCCTTCGATGTGACCAACACGGGGCAGCGCGCGGGTGCTGAAGTCGCTCAGCTCTATATTGGTCAGAACAAGCCGCAGGTGGCGCGTCCGGTCAAGGAGCTCAAGGGTTTTGGCAAGGTGTTCCTGAATCCGGGTGAGACCAAGCGTGTCACGTTGCAGCTCAACGACCGTTCGTTGGCCTACTTCAATGAAGCCACCAACAACTGGGTTGTGGATGCTGATACGTTCAAGATCTCGGTGGGTGCGGCATCCAACGATATCCGCCTGACGTCCAGCCTGACCAACCCGTATCGCCAGGAATTGTCCAATTCGACCAGCAACCCGCTGTCGAAGGCCGACATCAAGGCGGTAACGGTCAAGGCCGCCAAGCAGTAAACCTGTCCGGGCGCGGATTTCGATCCGTGCCTGTGTACGGTTCCTCCCGATGCGTCAGGATTATTCCTGGCGCATTTCTTTTTGCAGCGCTTCGATCCGCCGATCTTTCTCGGCCCATAATGCGCCGACCCATTGCTGGACTTGCTCACGAAAAACGGAATCATTCTGGTAGTCCCCCTCACACAGTGAAGGCTCCAGGGGAAGAGTGCGGATATCTACAATGACGCGCTTGACCTGGCCACTGAGCAAAGCCCAGAAGCCGGGCGGTTTCCCTTCGGGATAGAGAATCGTGACATCCAGAATGGCATCGAGCTGCTTACCCAGTGAAGCCAGTACAAAGGCAATTCCACCTGCCTTGGGTTTGAGTAGATGATGGTAGGGTGATTGCTGCTGGGCATGTTTGGCTGGCGTGAACCGCGTGCCCTCCAGGTAATTCACGACCGTAACGGGCTGATCGCGAAATTTCTCGCAGGCCCTACGCGTGATTTCCAGGTCGATCCCTTTGAGTTCCGGGCGCTTTTCCAGCGTGGCCTTCGAATAGCGCTTCATGAACGGGTAGTCGAGTGCCCAGAATGCCAGTCCAAGGAAGGGGACCCAGATGAGCTCCTTCTTCAGGAAGAATTTGAAGTAGGGCGACCGACGATTGAAGGTTTGTACGAGGGCTGGAATATCGACCCAGGATTGATGGTTGGAGATGATCAGGTAAGAGCGGTCCTTACGCAGGTTCTCGGCACCGCGTATGTCCCAGACTGTAGGGGTGCAGAGCGCGAAGATGACCTTGTCGATTTCTGCCCAGGTCTCGGCGATGGTCATAACCCCGCGCGAGCAGGCGTCGCGCCACGGCTTGTAGGGGCAGAGCAGCTTGAGCAGCGCAACCAGCATCAAGGGGCCAATCAAAATGAGGGTATTGATCAAGAGCAAAATGCCGCTAGTCAGTCCGACGATCAGATGACGCATGAAGTCTCCCTGAGTACTATTCTTTTCGTTAGCGCCATAAACATTCTGAGCCTCTACCGGGCCGCTTAGGCAGCAATGGCGTCTATGGATTATCTAGGACACTGATAACGGCTGTAATTGTTCATTATGCTTAAGCGTATTCCCGTTTCGCAGGCCCGTCTGGGCATGTATGTGAGCGAATTTTGCGCACCATGGGTGGATCATCCCTTCTGGAAAGGGCATTTCGTCATTCGTTCACCGAATGAGCTGCAGCGCATTCTGGACAGTGACATCGACGGGTTGTGGATCGATGTTAGCAAGGGGACTGATGTCGATTCAGCCCAGTTAAGTAACATCGCTGAGGCGCCTGTGTCTGGAGTTGCCGCTCGAGTTGAAATGGCTGAAGAGATAGAGCGGGCCAGAGTGCTCTGCGACAGCGCTAAGACAGCCGTCAAAGGCATGTTGGAAGATGCACGCATGGGGCAGGTCGTCGAGATGGGCGATGCTGCCAGTCTGGTCGAGGAAATCTCCAATTCGGTGCTGCGCCATCCCAATGCTTTGATCAGCCTGGCGCGACTCAAGACCTCGGATGAATATACCTATCTGCATTCGGTGGCCGTGTCGGCGCTGATGATTGCCGTTACTCGAACGCTTGGCCTGGGTGAGACGGCCGCTCGGCAGGCGGGTCTGGCCGGTTTGCTCCATGATGTCGGCAAGATGACGATGCCGCTGGAGGTGCTCAACAAGCCGGGCAAGCTGACGGATGAAGAGTTCATCATCATGCAGGGTCATCCGAAGGCCGGGGAGCGCATTCTCACAGCGTGGCAAGCTGATGAGACAGCCATCGATGTCTGCCTGCATCATCATGAGAAATACGATGGCAGTGGTTATCCGGATAAGCTCTCCGGTGAGCAGATCAGCCTGATGTCCCGCATCGCCACGGTATGTGATGTGTATGACGCGGTAACGTCGGATCGCCCTTACAAAAGAGGCTGGGACCCGGCCGAGTCCGTCAAACGGATGGCTGAATGGAAAGGGCACTTCGATCCGCATGTCTTTCAGGCATTTGTCAAAGCGGTCGGCATTTACCCGGTCGGCTCGCTGGTAAAGCTGGAAAGCGAGCGCCTTGCGGTGGTGGTGGAGCAGAACCCCAAGTCACTGCTGACACCGACCGTAAAGGTCTTTTATGACGCAAGGCACAAGAAGCCGATCGGGCATGAAGTGATCGATTTGCCACGCCTGAAAGGCTACGACCGCATCATTGGTCGTGAGTCGCCCGAGGCTTGGGGATTCGATAATCTCAGTACGTTGTGGACATAGCGGCCCTGGCGCGGGAGACTTCTGTCCGTGATCCTGCCGGAGTGATTGAGTGAAACGTTTTTTATCCCTGCTGGGCCTTTTGAGCCTGCCTGTGCTAGCGACGGCCGAGCCGACGCTCTACGGCCGCTACGAGACATTCCGTCTACCTGAGCTGGGTGTATCCTTGCCGGCCAAGATGGATACTGGGGCCTGGACCGCCTCGCTGTCGGCCAAGGACATCAAGACGTTCGAGCGTGACGGAGACCAGTGGGTCAGCTTCCGTCTGGCGACGGAGAAGGCGGACGATACGGTATTTGAGCACCGTCTGGCGCGAATCAGCAAGATCAAGAGCCGCTCGGATGAGGGCGATGAAGACGGTGAGGATGATACGCCGTCCAGTGCACAACGCCCGGTCATCGAGATGGAAGTCTGTGTAGGCGATGTGTCCCGTACCATCGAGGTCAATCTGACGGACCGCAGTCACTTCCGCTATCCGCTGCTGATTGGAGCCAAGGCCTTGCGCAAGCTGGATGCCGCGGTTGATCCCAGGGAAAAATACGTGTCCGGGTCGCCTCGCTGCTAAGGCTGGGAGGCGCCAGCCAGGGCTGGCGCCTGGAAACGATTAGCGTGCCTCGGGGCGGGTTGCCTGCATCGAGGGACGCTGATCCGCCTCGGTGTACCAGGCCGCCAGCTTGGGATACTCACCGCGCCAGTGCCAGTTGGATACACGCAGGTCCAGATAGCCCAGCAGGCAGGCCAGTCCAATGCAGGCCATATCGAAGTGGCCTTCAAGCTCGGACAATGCTGTCTGTTCAAAGTAATCCAGCGAACGGGCAATCTTCTCATGCTGGTTATCCAGCCAGAGCTTCCACTGCATGCCCGGTGGCCGCATGAACGTCTCGTAGCGGATCTGTACGGCCGATTCGGTCATGGCATCGGCCAGGGAGGCCAGTGTCATTCGCCGCCAGCGCTCGGGACCCTGCCGAGGAATCATGGGGGTGTGCTGATGCAGCGTATCCAGGTAATCCAGAATGACGCGGCTGTCATGCAGGGTAGTGCCATCTTCCAGGCGCAGCGCCGGAATCTTGCCTGACGGGTTGGCATCGATGACATCACGATTGGGATTGAGGGGCGTCTGCTGGACGATCTCCAGCTCAACCTGCTCGATCAGGTCGGTCTCGTGCAGCATCACGACGACCTTGCGGCCGAACGGGGATGCGGGGGTGTGATAGAGGATCATCGACATCACGCACTCTCTTCATCAAAGCTTAACAAAAGCTGAACTGTGATCGTCCGCGATGCATGGGTTGTTATGCAAGCCTTATGCATGCTCAATGCTACTAGTGTCGAATCATCAGGTCCCTTTCTGATGGACAAAAGCCGGCCTGGCACCGGCTTTGTCACAACTTACGCGATTACCACTTGTAGGTAACGTTGGCGATCACGCTACGCTGGTCACCGTAGTAGCAGTAATAACCATCACAGGTAGAAATATAGTCCTTGTTGAACAGGTTGGTGGCATTCACGCCTACGGAAGCGCCCTTCAGACGATTGTCGAGGCGGCCTAGATCGTAATGTGCGGCAGCGTCATACAGGGTGTAGGAGCCGACATGGCCTTCCCAAGTGTTGCCTTGATTACCGTAGGTATCACCTACGTAGCGGACGCCAGCGCCTATGCCGAAGCCGTCTAGTACGCCTGTATGCCATGTATAGTCAGCCCAGAGCGAGGCTTGGTGTTCAGGGATGAGCTGCAGGCGGTTGCCTTTGTACTGTCCATCCTGAACCTCCGTATCAGTGTAGGAATAAGAGGCGATCATCTTGATGTTTTGGGTAAGGTCTGAGGTTGCCTCAAGCTCTACGCCTCGGACTTTGACTTCGCCTGTCTGACTTGTAATGGGATTACCGTCTTCGTTGTAGTTAGTAACCTGAACGTTCTTTTGCGTAAGGTCATATACCGCCGCAGTTAGCAGTGTGTTGGTACCTGCTGGTTGGTATTTCACACCAACTTCATATTGTTTGCCCTCGGTAGGCTTGAATGATTGCGTAGCACTGACGTCGGCACCGCTGCTTGGTTGGAAGGACTCTGAGTAAGAGATGTAAGGAGCCAAGCCAGAGTCGAAGACATAACTGAGGGATATGTTCCCAGTAAAAGCTGAATCACGATCTTTAGGGTGGGCACCGTTTGCTAAGGCATTGTAAAACTCGGTGTCAGTAGTAACCCAGTCTTTACGTCCGCCCAAGGTGAGGCGCCAGTGATCAAGAGCAATCTGATCCTGAGCATAAAGGCCTGTCTGGTGGATTTTCTGATTGTAGTCATACCAGGCGTTTGACCGCGCCGGGCGTTCTATAGGTAAGCCATAAACTGGATTATGGATGTTGCTCGCAGGCGCTGAGCCAAAAATCGACGTGTAGTTTGTATTCGAACGCTGATAATCCAGACCTAGCAATAAGGTGTGCTGCAAGTCGCCAGTATTGAAGTCTGCCTGGAAATTATTGTCGATGGCGAATTGGCTGATGTCTTCATCAGTTGAGGTTGTGCTGCGTTGTACGGTGCCGTCAGGGCTGACTGCAGTAGCGGAGCCGCCAGCTGTAATTGTCTGAAACCCTAAGTCGCTCTTGGTATACCGTGCGTTTTGACGGAACTGCCACACATCGTTGATACGATGATCGAACGCGTAGCCTAGCGAGTAATAGGTGCGGTCATAGTATTCCCAATCCGGATCGCCCAGATTCTTATGATGAGAAACCTTGCCCCACGGGCCATCAATCTTGGTGCCTTGAAGAGGTAGGAACTGGCTAGTCGCGCCCGTATCGTCGCGCGTGTACTGCGAAAGGAATGTCAGGTGCGTGTCGTCATCGATATTCCAGGTCAGGCTGGGTGCGATGTTGTAGCGCTTGTTTTCGATGTGATCGATCTGCGTGTCGCTGTCACGTACCACGCCGCTCACGCGATAAAGCACGTTGGCGTTTTCATCGAACGCACCGGTGGTGTCGAAATTGATCTGGCGATGGTTGTCACTGCCAACTTCGGCACGCACTTCATGACTGGTTTCAGCCTGGGGACGCAAACTGACCATGTCTATCAGGCCACCGGGCGGCGTCTGCCCATAGATGGAGGACGCGGGGCCGCGCAGGAGGGTCAGGCGTTCAAGGTTCCAGGTTTCAGGCTTGGGATCGACATAGACGCCGTCCGGCAGGCGCAGCCCGTCCAGGAATCGGGTCGGCTCAAAGCCCCGTACCCGCAACCAGTCGGCCCGGGTATCACTGCCGTAGCTGCTAGCTACGATGCCAGGCATATAACGAACGGCGTCATCAATGTTATGCACGGCGCGGTCGCGCATCTGCTCGCGGGTGGCAACCGACATGGAGCGAGCCGTTTCCAGGATTGGCGTATCGGTCTTGGTGCCGGAAGCAGAGCGGGTTGCCACATAGCCTTCAGCAGGGCCCCAGGCATTTTCCAGCTCACCGGCGGTAATGGTGGTTGATGCCATGCTCAAGGTGTCGCCCGGTGCTGGCAATACGCGTACGGTGTAGACGCCGGGTTCGCGTTCGGTCAGCTCAAGCCCGGTTCCCTGCAGGGCCTCGCGCAGGGCCTCGGTCGCTGCGTAGCGGCCGTTGACCGGATTCGACGTACGCCCGGAGGCCACCGAAGGGTCAAGGCTCAGGGTCAGACCCGCTTCGCTGGCGATACGGTTCAGCGTGCTGGTCAGAGGCGCAGCGGGGAGTTGGTAGGTGCGCTCAGCGGTGGTCGTCTGGGCGTGGACTAACGTGACATGACCTAAGACAAGTGCAGCGGCAAGCAAGGAAGGACGGAAAAGCGACGACATGGCTCTCTCCAAGAGGCGAATGCGAATTCGTTTCATTGCCGAATGAGAATGGCAAAGTGATAGAGCCGTCTTGGAATATTTTTTAATAACGAAGATAGAAAAACGCAGAAAACAAGCGTGTCGTGCTGAAACCCCGTTAGTTAACGGGGTTTAACGGCCAGCCACCAGCGCGTGTGTTGCTCGATTCGTATCGGTGTATTGAGGGCGAGGGCACGCAGAGCTTGGTCAGCATCGTGCAGAGGAAAGGTGCCCGTTACCCGTAACGTGGCAATGACCGGATCAAGGGTGATGAGTCCGGTGCGCTCGTGACTCAATGCCGACACGACATCGCTCAGGGGTTGGTTATCGACCACCAGCATGCCGTGAGTCCAGGCGTCGGCATTGGCTGGTGCATCTTTGAGCTCATCCAGCCGGTCCGCCATCATGAGGACCTGCTCGCCTTGAGGAATGACCGCCTCGCCAAGGCCAAAGCGCGGCTGTGCCGCCACAGCCGATTGCAGGACCGTCAAACGCGAGCCGCGTGATTCCTCTTCCACGAGAAAACGCGTACCCAGCGCCCGCATTTGTCCGGCCTGGGTTTCCACGATAAACGGACGACTGGCGGTGTCGTGCCCGGTTTCGATAAAGGCTTCTCCTGCCAGGAGAATTATCCGGCGCTCGTGCTCATCGAAGCGAACATTCAAGGCACTACGACCCGCCAGCACGATGCGGGTGTGATCAGACAGCATCAGCGTGCGCTGTTCCCCCGTGGCGGTTACGTTATCAGCCAGGGCGTAACGCACCGGTACATAACGGTTTACCGCAATAAGGCTCAGAAGGCCCGCAAGGGCGATGACTAACGTACTGCGACCCAAGCGCCGACGCCCGTTGGCAGAGGGCTGCAACAGGGCATTTCGCGCCGCGGGTTGTTCTGCAATGCGCAGACGCTGATTGATGCCGTTCAGCTGCTCCCAGGCACGGCGGTGTTCAGCATGCTCGGCAAGCCAGGTCTGCAGGGCGTTTAGCTGCTCCTGGCTGGTTTCTCCCATTTCCAGGCGTACTTGCCAGTCTATCGCCTGATCCAGAACCTGACGGCTCACAGGTCTTACATTCACACAGGTTCCCCGTAGAGGGCCACATAGCATTGCCGTAGCCCTTGAGCAATATATTGGCGAACCCGTGGAACCGATACGCCCAGGCGCTCGGCAATTTCAGAGTGGGTCAAGCCGTCGAGGCGATTATATAGAAAGGCCGCTCGAGCCTTGCTGGAAAGTTTGCCGAGCAGGCGATCAAGTTCCGCCAAGGCCTCGATAATCGAAGCCAGGGCTTCAGCGGAGGGGTAGTGCTCGTCTGCCAGTGTAGCCAGGGCCTCAAGATAGCTGCGTTCAAGGCTGGCGCGGCGGTAATGATCAATCAGGAGGCCTTTGGCAATCTGGGTCAGAAAGGCCCGCGGTTCGCGCATGGCAGGCAGTTCAGGCTTGGTCAGCAGCCGTACGAAGGTGTCCTGCCGCAGGTCTTCAGCGCGCTGGCTACACCCTGTCTGCCTGCGCAGCCAGCCTGTCAGCCAGTCGCCGTGGTCACGGTACAGCACGTTCAACCCAGGAGCTGCCTTTATTTCGCCCGTCGTCATGAACATTTCCGCAAATGGAAAAATGAGAACCGTTCTCACGTATTCTAAAGATCAGGCGAGCCGCGGTAAAGACCAGCGAAAAGCATGAATCTTGCCTTGAACAGGACAATTTAAGTGAGCAATCCATATACAAGGTGCCCATGACGGCCAATTTGGGAGCGGGCAGGGACCTTGATCGTTTTTTCATGGTCGTTGTTTTGAGCGCTTTGGCGATTCCGAGGGACAAAGTGCTGCACACCCCACCCAATACAATAAGGATCTGGTGTGATTGCTTCGAATTTTCCTCCTATTGATAGCTCCTTTTTATGCATCGTGCAGCGAGCATCTGCCGGGGAACGCCCATGAAGGTAGAGCGCGAGCTGAGCCTGCGCGCTGTCTTGACCGGTCTGGTGTTAGGCATCGTGCTAACTCCCTCCAATGTCTATGCCGGGCTCAAGATCGGCTGGTCATTCAACATGTCGATCATCGCGCTGCTGGTGGGCTTTGGCTTCTGGCAGGGGCTGCTGGTCCGTAACCGGCACTGGCCTGCCTGGACACTGCATGAGAGCAATATCAACCAGACCGTCGCCTCGGCGGCGGCGTCCATTATTTCAGGTGGACTGGTAGCGCCGATTCCAGCCTACACACTGCTGACCGGCGAGCAGATGGATGCCGTTCCGATGATGGCCTGGGTCTTTTCGGTCAGCTTTCTGGGCATATGGATCGCCTGGTATTTAAGGCCATCACTGATTACCGATGGCAATCTCAAGTTTCCTGAAGGCATGGCCACGCTGGAAACCATGACCCATATCTATACCCACGGACAGGAAGCCATGCGGCGCCTGTGGGTGCTGTTTGGAACGGCCGTGTTCTCTGGGTTGGTCAAAGCTGTCGATACGTTTTACTGGACCTTTCCTCGCTGGTCGCCCACGGCGCATCTGGAGCGACTGACCTTTACCTTCGATCCGTCGCTGCTACTGGTCGGGTTTGGCGGCATCATCGGGCTGCGCGTCGGGTTGACGCTCCTTCTGGGCGCGGCCTTGGCCTGGGGTGGCATAGCGCCGTGGCTGCTGGCGCACGGGTTGGTAGAGCTTGCGCCTGGCAGCGAGGGGCCGCAGTTCGCAACGCTGGTGGAATGGCTGGTGTGGCCTGGGGTGACGATCATGGTGACTTCGACCTTGTCGTCTCTGGCCTTGCGTGTACTGCAGGTAAGAACGTTGGGGAAATCCCGTTCGGCAGAGACCTCCACTGTCTGGCAGCGGCCAAAACCCGGCCCGCTGGCAGGTTTGGCGTTAGCTATCGGATTGATCATCGTGCTACAGGCGGCCCTGTTTGGCATTGATTGGTTCATGGCCTTGCTGACTATTCCACTGGCGCTGTGCCTGGCAGCTGTGGCGGCACGTGTCGTGGGAGCAACCGGCATTCCTCCAATCGGTGCCATCGGGCAGCTGTCGCAGCTGAGCTTTGGCATCGTGGCGCCGGGGCAGGTGCCCATCAACCTGATGAGTGCCAACACGGCCGGTGGCGCAGCCGGACAATGCACGGACCTGATGAATGACTTCAAGGTGGGCCATGCCATCGGGGCGACTCCCACCAAGCAGGTGATCGCTCAATGCCTGGGGATTGCGATAGGCAGTGTGGTCGGGGTGCTGGTCTACCAGACGCTTATTCCAGATCCGCAAACCATGTTGCTCACGCAGGAATGGCCTGCTCCGGCCGTGGCGACCTGGAAAGCCGTAGCGCAGACGCTGACCTCGGGCCTGGACTCACTTTCTGCCAGTATCCAGTGGGCCATGCTGATAGCTGCCGTTGCAGGCGTGGCCCTGGGCGTATTGGATGCTTGCGCCAAGGATCGGCTGGCGCGTTACCTGCCCAGTGCCGCGGCGTTGGGGTTGGCGTTTATTCTGCCGGCTTCGATTTCCCTGATGATGGCCCTGGGCGCAATCCTCACCTGGGCTGCCGGACTGCGCTGGCGCGGACTGACCGAGCGGTTTGCCATTGCAGCGGCAGCAGGCCTGATTGCAGGGGAAAGTATTACGGGCATTGGCGCCTCGCTCTGGCAGCTGCTGCACAACCTGTAATACCTGTCGGGCACTGGAGGAGGGGCAGTATCTGGCAGTTTGGACTGCATCGCATTTTTAGTCCGATGGCCCGCACGTTTTGAACTAACGTAACGGTTATCGGTATGTATACAGCGATTGCACGGAACGCTCAGGGAAACGGAGCAGAGAAAGGACGCCAGGGCCAGGCGTGGTGCGATACGGACTTCAAGGTCAACGCTCATGAATAAGAATGCGTGGCTCGTTCTCTGCCTTTCGGGCCTTTTGGCGGCATGGCCTGCCCATGGCGCGCCCAGGCCGGTAGGTTATGTCATGACCGTACAAGGCAGCGTGACCACCACACTCAAGGGAAAGCCTGTCGCGATCAAGGTGGGCACGCCGGTGAATGTCGGCAGTACCTTCGAGGCCGGAGACGATGGCTCCTTCGGGATTACGCTCGAGGATGGGTCTGTTATGTCGTTCGGGCCCCAATCGACATTCACGCTCGAGGCTTTTGCGTTTGCTCCAGCCAAGGGGGCCTTGAAGCTGGCTGCAAGACTCAAGCAAGGCACATTGAATTACGTGGCGGGGAGCATTGCCAGGCTCAAGCCCGAGGCGGTCGAGATTCTTACGCCTCACGGAACCATTGCCTCACGCAGCGCCCAGTTCATGGCCAAGGTCGACCATGAGTAAAGCGTTTCGCCAAGCTGTGTGGTTGTTGTTGGCCGTGTGGCTGGCGGGGTGTAGTTCCAAGTCCTATGTGGTGCTGGTGGATAGCCCTTATGGCCAGACGCGAGATGTCACGGTCACGACGCCCACAGGCACGACCCAGATCGACAGAACCCAGCAGGCTGTCAGCCTCGACAAGGAGGCGCCGGGGCGGACCTTTACCCTGCCGCCCAAGCAGATCCTGATGGACTTTACCCCCGCGCTGGCAGCCCAGCCGACGCTTCCGGTGTATTACACGCTGTATTTTGAGGGTGCCAGCAACCGGCTCACTGATGAGTCACAGGACACGCTGCAGCGCATTGTCGATACGCTGCGTAAACGCACGCCCGCGGCCGTCTCCATTATCGGGCATACCGACACCCTAGGCAGTGCCTCGATCAATGAAAAGGTGGGTTTGCAGCGTGCCCAGCTGATTGCCCGCCAGTTGCAGGCCCGGCATCTCGACTTGCTGGATCTGACAGTCGCCTCCCATGGCGAGGAGAACCTGCTGATCCAAACGCCGCCCAATACGGCAGAGCTGCGCAATCGCCGGGTAGAAGTCATCATCCGATGACCGTCTTCCCATCCTGAACCGCTTGAGGGTTCGCCAGTCTTAGCTATACGAGTACGGCCGGCCTGACGGGTAATGCTTCCCGGTAGACTATCCTGCCTCCACTCCTGACTTATCAGACCGCACGCCACGCCACCGAAAAGGAGCCGCAGTGAGCATTTACGGCGAGTATAAGATCGACTGCCATACCCACCTGCTAGAACCCGCCCGTTTTCCCATTGCCGATAATGCTGTGTATACCCCCGTCGCTCAGGAGGTAGGGACCTCGACGCAGCTCCAGCATGTCTTCAATGCCTATGGCGTACGTCACGCCGTTGTAGTCACGCCACCGGCCATTTATGGCGAGAACAACCGCTGCCTGCTCGATGGGCTTGCCCTGGGATTTGGTCGCTGGAAGGGCATTGCCGTAGTCGGGCCTCGCACGAGTACCCGAGAGCTCAAGCGGCTCAAGGAGGCCGGTGTAGCAGGCGTCCTGCTCGATGTGGTCACGAATGGTGTGTCGGCCTGCCTGAAAGCGGAAGAGCTATTCAATCAGTTGGCTGAGCTGGATATGCTGGCCCAGCTGCACGTCGAAAAGGCGCAGCTAAGCGAACTGATGCCATTGATCGAGCGCACCCGCACCCGGCTCATCATTGATCATTGTGGCAGACCTGATGTGACGGCAGGCATCGCGCAACCCGGATTCCAGAGCCTGCTGTCGCTGGCAGGAACTGGGCGTGTGTACGTCAAGCTATCAGGGCTTTCGCAGTTTTCCGCCGAGGCCTATCCCTACGTTGATACCCATTCCTACGTCCAGGCGCTTCTCGAAACCTTCGGCCCCGAGGCCTGCCTGTGGGGGTCGGACTGGCCTTTTCTGAATTCACCGGAGCGAATCGACTACGGACTGCTCCTCAAGCTGATCGAGAATCTGATCCCAAGTCCGGGTGCAAGGCGGCAAGTGCTCTGGGACACACCTCGCAGATTGTTTGGTTTCAAGTGGTAGTTGATTGTCCGACTAATGGCTAGCCGGGTAATTAAAGTTGCCCGTCAATGCAGCGATAAGCCCAATAGTAACAATCTATTTCAGGTGCTTTATGGGCTTTCGTTCATTGAATATCGCGCCGCGCTCCGCGATCTGTTTTGCGCTCTTTGCCTTGCTTATCCTCTTTCAAGGCGTCTATTCACTCAAGCAATCCGCTTCGATGAATGAAGCGGAAAAAATGGTCGAACTCAATGTCCTGCCAACGCTCAAGGTGCTCGGCCAGATCGATACGACCCTGATGCGCATTCGTCTGGATAACTCTCGGCTGCGTGTGGAAAGCGATCCTGCATCCAAGAAGGCTGATGCCCTGAAGGATATCCAGATCGCCCGTACAGAGCTGCTGGGTTACGTCGATCAACTCGGTAAGGTGATCGTGACCAAGGCAGGCCATGACACGTTCAATGCGCTCTCCAAAGGCCTGAACGATTACCTCAGTATCCATCAGCGCTATCTGGATCTTTTGACCAACGGCAAGCTGACGGAGGCTGTGGCGCTTTCCAGCGGGGAGATGTTTGCCGCCGCTGAGGCGGTCAAGAACGCTATCACCACGCTCAAACAGGAAGCTGATGTAAAGGCCAGCAATGCAGGGCTGCATGCCGATGAGGTATATGGCAGCACCCGGATGATGACGGGCATCATCGTAGTGGCCGCGTTGCTGGCTACCGTACTGCTCGCCTGGCGACTCACGCACAGCCTGGTCGCACCGATTCATCAGTCCCTGCAGGTTGCTCAGCGCATTGCCAACCGGGATTTCAGTGTCGCGATTGAGAGCCATGGTAACGATGAACCGGCCCGTCTGCTCAAGGCATTGGCCGTGATGCAGTCGAACCTGCGTGAAACACTGGGTCATATCAGTGATTCGTCCGCTCAGCTGGCATCAACTTCCGAGGAGATGTCCGCGGTTACTGAGGAAACGACCCGTGGCGTGATGCGCCAGAATGATGAAATCGAGCAGGCGGCTACGGCGGTCAACCAGATGAGCGCCGCGGTAGATGAGGTCGCTCGCAACGCGGCGTCAGCGTCCGAGGCGGCGTTGAGTTCCAGCCAGGCGGCCACGACCGGGCAACTGAAAGTGTCCCAAACGCTTGAGGCCATCAACGAGCTGTACGACAGCGTGGAAGCGACGGCTGGAGAGGTTCAGGGTCTGGCCGTCATGACACAGGATATCAGCAAGGTGCTGGACGTGATCCGCGGAGTGGCAGAGCAGACCAACCTGCTGGCACTCAATGCTGCCATCGAGGCGGCGCGTGCGGGTGATGCCGGGCGTGGGTTTGCGGTGGTGGCCGATGAGGTGCGTGGTTTGGCCCATCGGACGCAGGAGTCTACCCGTGAAATCGAGAGCATGATCGGCTCGATTCAGGCGGGTACAGACAAAGCCGTGCAGTCCATGGCCCAGAGCAGCAGCCGCGCTCACGGAACCCTGGACATTGCCCGAGCGGCAGGCGAGGCGCTGACCACGATCAACAGCTCCATTGCCGAGATCAACGAGCGCAACCTCCTGATCGCCACGGCTTCTGAAGAGCAGGCACAGGTGGCGCGGGAAGTGGACCGCAGCCTGGTCAGCATTCGCGATCTGTCCATGCAGACAGGCTCTGGCGCCCATCAAACGGCAGCTGCTTCGAATGACTTGTCGCAACTGGCGGTATCGCTTAATGGATTGGCGCAGCAGTTCCGGCTGTAAAGGCCAACCGGTGTACAAAGCCCTTCCTGCCTGACCGGGGAAGGGCTTTTCTCTGCTTAATTCAGGTGCTGTTGGAGTGCTGCCAGCTGCGCGTGAACCTCGCTTAGGCTTGGACGGGACATTACTTCTGTGCTCAGGCAACTCGCGAGCAGGTCAGACAGCGCCGCATGGGTCGCTTCTTCGCCCGCGGCAGGCTCACAGCGTTCCAACAGCTCCTCCAGCAGGCAACCAAACGCGCGGGTTTCAAGGCGTTCCAAAGCCTTCTGTTGCGTCGGATTATCGGTGGGTAGGAAGGACGCGCCGCCAAAATCACTTAGCAGCACCTCGCCCTGTTCAGTCCACAGGATATTGTGAGCGTACAGGTCGCCATGCACGATACCGTGCTCATGCAGGTGCTCGGTGGCCGAGGCAATGCCTTGGGCCATACGCAGTGCTACCCGCAGTGAGAGGCGTGTCTCGGCAGGGTAAACGTCACGGGTGCAGGTAGCAAAGCTGGGCGGGCTGGCCAGGTTCTGGAAGTGTGGATCAATCAATTGCATAACGAGGCCATCCGTACCATCAGGATGGTTGACTAGCTTGCCCTCTACGTCGATCACGTTCGGGTGACCACCTACAGCAATCGAGGCAGCCATTTCGCTTTGCGGTGTACCGTCGCTGGTCATGCTGCCCTTGAACAGCTTGACCGCCACGGTCTTTGAGGGGCCGGAAGGCTGTTTCCAATCCGCCTGGTAGATGAGGCCCGAGGCGCCTTCGCCCAGCTTGTGCTGGAGTGCAAGGTCCTTCCAGTCGATCCGGTTGATGGGGGCGCTGGGAGAAACGTTGGCCGCTTCGCGTGCCTCGCTCAGAGGATTGTCGGCGTAGGCAAGCCAGGTCAGCCGCGGCAGCGACAACAGCCAGTCCGGCAGGGCGGCAAAGCGGTTGGAAGAGATGCGCAGCAGTTCCAGCTTATGACAGTCGGTCATGGTTGCTGGAAGCGCCTGCAGGCGATTGCCTGCCAGCATAAGCTTTTGCATGCCGCTGCACTGACCCAATGAGTCGGGCAGGGTTTCGATCTGGTTATTCGTCAGAATCAGCCAGCGTAGCGAAGGTGACAGCGCTGCTGCCGGCACATGGCGGATCTGATTGGCCTTGAAGCCCACCATGCTCAGCTGAGGGCATTCACTCAGCACTTCGGGCAGATGCGTGAACGGGTTGTCGGAGCAGAACAGGATACGCAGTTTCTTGAACCGTCCCAGGTCATCCGGCAAGTGGCTGAGCTGGTTGCCGGAGAGGTTGAGAATCTCCAGGGAGTCGGCCAGTTCGAAGATCTCGCGGGGAAATTCCGTGAGTCCGCACGACAGGTCCAGTCGTGTCGCGCCAGCCAGCTTGCCAGCTCGCAAATCCGAAAGTGTATCCATGACGGTCTTCCAATCCTGAGGTATGAGCTATTTTGACACAGTGCACGGAGCGTCACTGTGCATCCCAGCGCCTTTGGGCTGGGCCGGTTAAGTAAGTGGCTCAAACAGAGGCGCCAAATGTCATTTGGTTCAGGGTGGGCCGCGAAAATGTGATGGTGATTCGCTGCGCGGTTGTATCAGGCGCCTACAGACAGTTGAGCATGCCTGTAGGGCAGTTCAGGCGTCTGCATTAAACCGAAGCAGGCCCTGGCGCTTGAGTTTCTGGGCAATCTTGATAAAGGCCTGAGTGGCGGGCGACGCCTGACGCTCATCGAGCAGGGCCAATCCGACACTGCGCTTGACCCGTGGTCGCAGGGGCTTTTTCACGTAGCCCTCGTGGCCGCGTTCCGCCGGCAGCGCCAGCTCCGCCAGAATGGTAACGCCATCGCCCCGTTCGACCATGGACAAGGTGCTGAGCAGCTGGGTGCTGTGGTAGCGGGTATTGGGCACCAGCTTGGCGGCATTGAACATGTGCGCTACCAGGTGTGCCGACCCGGCCTCGGTCATGATGAACGGATCGGGACAAAGCTCCTTGAGCGTGACGTCAGCTTTGCTGGCCAGTGCGTGGTGAGTAGGCACCAGGGCGACCATCTGATCTTCGGCGATGGGGAAGGTATCGAAGCGCTCATCGGGCAGGACGACAAAGCCGATGTCGATACGACGATCCTGCAGCCACTGGACCACTTCCCGGTCCCGACCTTCGTCGATATGCACCTCAATGCCCGGATAGGCCTGGCGATAGGCATCCAGAATGACAGGCAGCAGTTTGACCGAAGAGGTCGGGCCGAAGGAGCCGATGCGCAGCGTGCCTCGCTTCATGCCGCGCGCATCGCCAGCCTCCTGCCGCATCGTTTCGGCCAGCCCGAGAATGCCACGGGCACGTAGTACGAGGCGCTCACCTACTGCAGTCAGCTCCAGGGCCGACTGGTGCCGGTTGATCAGCTCGACACCCAGCTCGGCCTCCAGCGCCTTGATCGCATGGGACACCGCCGACTGAGTGATGGACAGCCGCGAAGCTGCCGAAGTGAAGCCTTTCAGCTCTGCCACAAGCACAAAGATTTCAAGCTGGGTAAAGGTCATGGCGCCTCGCTGACCTCATGAGTAAATACTCATTTTTCTATGAGTAAGGATTAGTGGAATTATACGCATCGTTCAGGACTTACCCACAACGACAACACGTCCTGCGCACTGCCTGATGGGGGTTATAGGCGCTTTGGATAGAACGACGGCTTGCCCTGTAACGCACCGGCAGCCGACACCACGCACGATAAGAGCGCAACAGCAGGTGCTATCCGGTTAACGCTATCCAGAGCTTTTTCTTACTCGGCATAGGGATATAGAGGGGCGGGTATGAGTGCTAATGTCAGGTGTTTCAATGGCTGTCTGCTAACCGACGGCTGTTCGTCCATATGGCCCGAAATCAACGTGCCGTTCCTGTCGCTCAAAGGCGTGCCCGAGGCGGTCATTGCCCAAGAGCCTACCCAGGCCATCTTTCGTTCGCTGCTCAAAGGCTTTGATGCCATTACCGGTTGCGAACTCAAGGACATCTACAAGTTTGCCCGTTACCTCAATGCGATCTCGGAGGATATGCCTGCCGAGCTGGTTAATGTGGTGCGTGCCTTCCGCAAATGGGTCGAATTCGACTACGTTGGGGCACGCTCGCTCTTTCAGGCGCACCTTCACGCGTATCCCACGGATGTGCAGGCGCTCTTCTTTATTCACATGCTGGACTTCTGCACCGGCCGAACCGCCGAGTTGAAGCCGCTGTTTGCCTTGTGTGACGAGTACATGGAGGAATCGCATCCGCTGTACTCGTTCTACCTGTCGATCAAGTCATTCGTGCTGTGCGAGTGCGGGCTATTCGATGAGTCTCTGGCGACGGGGCTGGAGTCCGTGCGGTACTGCTCCGCGAATATTTACGGCATCCACGCCGTTGCCCATGCCTTGCACGAAAAGGGTATGTGGGTGGAGCTGCGGGACTTCCTGGAAGACTCCAAGGAAGAGTGGATTCGCAACCCGGGTATGCGTATGCACGTGTACTGGCATCTTGCAATTACCTACAAGCAGCTGGGCAATCACGCGGCGGCAAAGATGGCGTTCCTGGAGTTCTATGCACTCAAGAACGACCGCTTTTCCAAGCAGGACCTGGATGCGGTGGGCTTTCTCTGGCGCTTCAAGCTTGAGGATGTCAACAGTCATGAATTTGATGAGGTCTGGAAGGAGCTGGCCATTCTCTGGTCTGGCAGCATCGCCACCTCGACCTCTCATTTTCACAATATGCACGCGGCCTTTGCTTTTGCCGGAGCCAACCAGCCTCTGCTTATCGAGAAAATGATGGCCGAGAGTGACGGCTTTGGTATCGAGCCTGATGCGCATCTCGCCGGACTGGACATCATTAGGGCCATTGCCCTGTTCGCCCGAGGCCACTACGAGGAGTGTTATTACCTTCTTACCGCCAGTCGACATCAATGGACGAGCCTGGGCGGCAGTCGTGCGCAACGGGAGCTGCTCGACCTGACCCTGAACTTCTGCAAGGCCCACGTACAGTCTCAAGCCGAGCTTGAGCGATTGATGTTGATGTAGGCAAAGGTGATTTGAATGTCGGACGCAACAGCCCTGGCGCAGCCAGATGACAAGCTCCTGGTGTACATGAAACTGACGGCGGTCTCGGTGATCTGGGGTGGAACCTTCGTGGCCGGGCGTTACCTGTCGGCCGGGGTGCCGCCGCTGGCATCTGCCGGCCTGCGCTTTCTGCTGGCCAGCCTCACCCTGGTGCTTGTGCTGGCAGTCACCCGACGCCTGTTTGTCAGGCTCAGCGTGAAACAGGTGATTCATCTTTTCTGGCTCGGGTTCTTTGGCATCTTCACGTACAACCTGTGCTTTTTTTACGGGTTGCACCTGATCAGCGCCTCACAGGCCTCACTGATTGTGGCACTGAATCCAGCCATGATTGCGTTGACGACCTTCTTTGTTGATCGCGAGCGGCTGGGGCTGGTCAAGACCGGTGGCATTGCGGCCTGCATCCTGGGCGCCGCAACGGTCATCGTCAGCAAAGACGCCTCGGTGCTTGAAGCCGCAGGCGGTAGCAGGTTGGGTAATCTTGTGATCTTTGGCTGTGTGGTCAGCTGGGTGATCTACAGCGTGTTTTCGCGGCCTCTGGTTCGCGAGATCGGCCCGCTGCATACCGTGACCTTCTCGGTGCTGTGCGGGACGGTACTGCTGCTATGTGTGTCGATCGGCACGGGTGATCTGAACTGGGGCGTTGTTGCCAGCCTGACCAAGGCTCAGTGCTTCAGCCTGGCTTATCTGGGCGTGATTGGCTCGGCATTGGCGTATATCTGGTACTACGACGGCATCAAGCGGATCGGGGCTACCCAGTCGGGTGTCTTCATCGCCCTGAATCCGGTGTCTGCTGTCCTGATGGGCGTGGTGATTCTGGGCGAGCAGCTCACTCCATTGATGGTGGTAGGCGGCGGTCTGGTTCTGCTGGGTATCTATTACTGCAACAAGCCCACCAAGGTCATTTCTCTCGGCGTAAGCCGTACCGCGTGATCCGGCGCGCTTAACGAGCGCAGGTAGAGAGCTCCACCTCTTACCTGCGCTCAGTCCGGACGTTGGGTAGCCAAGGAAGGCTGCCATTTTTTAAATGCATAGCTGCATGTATCTGGTGCGGTGTTGCCTACCCCTGGCGCATGTCTGCATCCCTCCTTTACGGTATTTTTCACCTTTCTGGCACCAGCCTTGCTTGTGCCCCTGCGTGGTAAGTCGACTAGGATGTGCCTGAGGTCATGGGCATCCCGGTCATTGTCGCCAAGAGCTAAGAGGATGACTAAGCCGTTTGCACCCGAAGCCGTTTTAATCATTGGCGGTCCCTGTGGGGAATGAGCTGGTTGTCTTGCCGGTGCTCTGGCGGCAGCGCGGCGCTGGTAGCGGCGGCTCGCGTAGTGATGTGGTTCTACCTGGCACCGGCCTGAGCATCTGGGTGATCGTCTATTGCTGGGCGAGCCGCTGATAACCATTCGGTGGCCGGGTCGCGAAGAGGCGCAGAGTATAAGACCGGGGTTAAGCGGAGCCGGGCATTGACGCTGGCTGCAGAGCCTCCTAGGCTCCGCATTTCCGAACCCTGGCGCGTGTTCTTCATGTATCCGAAAGTCGATGCTACCGATTGGCAACTGATCCGTCTGCTTCAGGCCAACGCCCGCGAGTCTACGGCCACGCTGGCCCGCAAGCTCAATCTGGCGAGGACGACAGTGGTTTCACGGCTGGGCCGGCTAGAGCGCGAGGGTGTAATCGCAGGCTATGGCGTACGTCTGGGTGCTTCGGTGGAGGCGGGCGCAGTCAGGGCTTATTGCAGTATTAGCGTGTTGCCAAGAAGCGCAGCGCAGGTGATCAAGGCTCTGGCGTCGATGCCGGAAGTAGAAGAGGTATCAGCAGTAAGCGGTGCGTTCGATTATCTTGCGTTCATCTGCTGCGAGCGGCATGAGCAGCTCGATGAATTGCTTGATCGAATCGGCGCCATCGATGGGGTCAAGCAAACCCAGACATCGATCATCCTGACCCGCAAGATTGACCGCCGCAGTGAGCCGTCCCGGTAGCTGACGGCTCACGACGCGTAGCCTTATGCCGGTTCGCCGTAAACGCGGCCGAACCGGTTGTTCAGAAAGACGTTCAGATCAATCTCTTCCTGGCGGATAAAGCCTGACTGCGGCAGTTTCTTCTCACGGAACAGATCCAGTGCGGTACAGATACCGGCCGCTGTGGTGATCTGAATGGCACTGGTCAGCTTGCCTCGCTGTTCGGCCGCAAAGATCTTGCGGCTGAACACCTCCTGCACCAGCTTGCCATCACGCATGCCGTTCACGGTCACGAAGACCAGTACTACGTCCTGCATCGTCGTAGGCACCGAGTCGCGCATGATGCGCTTGAGCGTTTCCTGATCGCCTGCCAGACGCAGCTCTTCGAGCAGGAACTTCATCAGGTCACGATGCCCTGGGTAGCGGACGGTTTTGTAATCCAGGGTTTCGACGCGACCACTCCAGGTTTCACATAAGGTGCCCAGGCCGCCTGAGGTGTTGAAGGCCTCGTATTCCACGCCGTCCAGCGAGAAATGCTCCAAGCCTTCCAGTGGCTGCACAAGATTCAGCGTGCCGTGACGAACCGCCTCACAGGGGTGGCAGTATTCGTTGATCAGCCCGTCCACGCTCCAGGTCAGGTTGTACTTGAGTGAGTTGGTGGGAAACTCGGGCAATGCACCTACGCGCATCTTCACCTCGCGCACGCTGTCGAAGCGCGACGCCAGGGTATGCGCTGCAATGCCGATAAAGCCAGGAGCCAGGCCACACTGCGGCATGAAGGCCGTGGATGAGTCCTCTGCCAGATCACGGATCGTCTTGGTAGCATGGACGTCTTCGGTCAGGTCAAAATAATGGGTGCCTGTGGTCTTGGCGGCTCGGGCTACCGGAATGGCCATGTGGTAGGGCAGGGCGTTGAGTACCGCGTCGCTGCCTTCAAGTACCTGCTCCAGGTCATTGCCGTCCGGGCTCACTTCCCGTGTCTCGATGCCCAGCGCGGCCAGTCGCGCCAGGGCGTTGGGATCACGGTCAGCCACAATCACCCGGTAATCCCCGGAGTCCTGCAGCAGTTGACTGATGGTGTAGCCAATATGGCCAGCCCCGAGAAGTGTGATGTTCATGACCATTCCTTGTTGTTGTGTGGAGATGGCATCAGCTTAGGGAGGCGTACTGTTGGGCATAAGGCGCAAAGCGTCTTTTATGAAGGGGCTTTTTCGTCGTTTCGACGAAATGGATAACGAAGCGTCTGTTTTCAAGCATAAAAGGTGGTCAGGGTAGCCACTGGGGCACTATCCCATCACTTATTACTCAGTATGAAGTAGTGATCGCTGAGGCTTGAATTCAGGCATGATGGCTACTTGTCTCTTTTAAAGGTGATACAAGCGATGGATTATCATTTGTCGTCTAAGCTCACCGCACTGAAATCAACCGTTGAAGAGGTTGTTGATCAGGCTATTGCTCCGCTTGCGAGTCAGGTGGACCAGAATTGCTTATGGCCTGCTCATTCGATAGAGACCTTGTCCGAAGCAGGCCTCATGGGCCTCCAGGTTCCTGTGGCCCAGGGTGGCCACGGTCAGGGGCTCCTGGCCTTAAGCGTGATTACCGAAACCATTGGTAAGGCGTGTCCTTCTTCTGCGCTTTGTTTTGGTATGCACTGTGTCGGGACCGCTGTCATTGCGGCCAAAGCCACTTCATATCAGAAAGAGCATTATCTGGAGGCGATTGCTGCCGGTCGTCACCTTACAACCTTAGCGCTTTCTGAAAGTGGCTCAGGCGCTCATTTTTATCTGCCTGCAACTCAGATCGCCACGGTTGGCGATGAGTTTGTTGTGAATGGCATTAAGCAGTTTGTCACCAATGGTGGTCATGCTGATTCGTACGTAGTTTCTACAGTGGCAAGCGAGGAAGATAACGAGGAAGGCGATTTCAGCTGTTTGATCGTGGACAGCACTGCGCAAGGCCTGGAGTGGCAGGAGCCTTGGAACGGTTTTGGAATGCGTGGCAATTCTTCTCGAGCGTTAGGGTTGAACAACGTGCGTATGCCTGCCAAAAATCTTCTGGGTGAGCCAGGTGATCAGGTGTGGTACGTCTTCGAAGTGGTTGCCCCGTTTTTTCTGATGGCCATGGCGGGTACCTATCTGGGTATCGCTCAATCCGCGTTGGATGCGGCCGGTGAGCACTTGCGTACGCGCAGTTATGCGCATTCAGGTGAAACGCTGCGTGATATCGAAACCTTGCAGAGTCGCTATGGCAGCATGTGGATTGCTTTGGAAAAGACTCGATCACTGGTTCGCGAGGCGGCCCGATTAGGCGATCTGGGAGACCCGAATGCCCTGCCTTTCATCCTGGCCTGCAAGGCGGATGCAGGTGATACCGCTGTTATGCTGGCTAACGAAGCGATGACCATCTGCGGCGGCGCGGCTTATCGGGAGAACAGCCGAGTGTCTCAGATGCTCCGTGATGCCCGCGCCAGCCATGTCATGTCACCCACGACGGATCTTTTGAAATTATGGACGGGCAGAAGTCTGCTCGGTCTTCCCTTGCTTTGAGTACCTGTTGTGATATTTCAGACCGCTGTCATCATTGCGCCAGACGAACCCCGTGCTGGTAATGAGTTGTTCATGCTTGGCGCGGCGCTCCAATCGCAGGCATTAGACGTTCGTTACTGCCTGGATACAGACGTTTCAAACGGGCTTATCGCAAGCGATGAGCCTGCTGTTGTCATTCTTATGCCGTCGCTCATTAAACCGGCTGCAGTGGCCAAGGCAGTGAGAGCCGTCTGGTCTCAGTGCGAGCTGATTTTTGTTCGTGCACCTGAACAAGGTGATGCGTTTAGGAAAAACCTGGGGCTGGCACCCATGCTGGGATCACACTGGTCCATTGCCGAGCTGGTTCCAGGGACGCTTGCCCTTCAGGCCGCCCAGGCCGCCAGTCGGGCGCGGCGTCGGATCAAGCTGCGTACTACTCTGGACCAGGCCAATGCCAGCTTAAGTGCTACGCGATCCGTAGACGATCATGAGTATCGTCGCCTGCGAGCTGCTGATTATTACCTGGCTAATTTCATCAATGCGGCGCAGGAAGCCATCATCGGTGTCGATGTGCGGCTGGATGTACTGTATTGGAGCGCAGGTGCTGAAGAGCTGTTTGGTCTAAGTGCCGACGAGACGGTAGGCCGTAATATCCGAGCTCTGCCATTTTGGGCACCCGTATTGGACGAGTCAGTTGAGCAGGTGATGGCAGGCAAAAAGATGCATGTGATCGAGTATCACTGCATGGTATGCGATGCCGAAGCCGTTCTTGAAGTAATGCTGTCGGGTGTTCGCGATGAGTCAGGTACGCTGATTGGCGTATCAGTAACCATTCGTGATGTTTCGGCACTGGTCGCTGAGCGACTGGCCCATGAGGAATTTGGACGCGTCATCCGACAGGAACGGCAGCATTTACAACAGCTGTTCGAACAGGCGCCGGGGTTTGTAATAGTCACCCAAGGCCCGCAGCATCTGGTTGAACTGGCTAACCGGGCTTTTTATCAACTGGTTGGTCATCGCGATATCATCGGCAAACCCGCTTCGAAGGCATTTCCTCGACTCAAGGATCAAGCCCTCTTGGAGTGGCTGGATCGGGTGTATTCCACCAAGCGGCCCCACACAGGGCGTAGCATGGCGGTCTATGTGCAACGTGTGCCGGATGCACCGGCAGAAACACGTTACATCGATTTTGTTTTCCAGCCGGTCATTGCTGAGAACGGGCTGATAAGCGGCATCTTCTTCCAAGGACATGACGTTACGGCTCAAAAGCTCGCCCAGGAGGAATTGCAACGTTCCCGGGAAAACCTGCAGATGCTGGTAGAGGAGCGTACCCGGGAACTGGAGCGGAGCCAGCTGGCGCTGCATCAATCCCAGAAGCTTGAGGCGATCGGCAAGCTGACCGGCGGCGTTGCCCATGACTTCAATAACGTCCTTCAGATTATCGAAGGCAATCTTGAGCTATTAAGACCCGCATTAGGAAACAGTAGCAGCGGCATGGCCAAGCTGGATGCAGCCGTAGCGGCCGTTAGTCGTGGCGCAAAACTATCCTCGCAGCTATTGGCCTTCGCACGTCGACAGCCACTAAAGCCTGTTCCGACCAATCTGAGCCGCTTGCTGCGCAGCATGGACGACCTGCTTCGCCGCGCCCTGGGAGAGAGCGTTCAGATCGAGACAATCATTGCGGGCGGTTTGTGGACGACCATGGTCGACCCTGATCAGCTGGAAAATGTCATTCTCAATCTAGCCATTAATGCCCGTGACGCCATGCAAGGCAATGGCAGGCTTACTCTCGAACTCAGTAATGCCATGCTGGATGACCATTACGCCCAGTCACAGGCTGACGTTGCGCCAGGGCAGTACGTCATGCTGGCGGTATCCGATACGGGATCAGGCATGTCGCCTGATGTGATGGAGCATGCCTTCGAGCCTTTCTTCACGACCAAACCTGAGGGCCAGGGAACCGGACTGGGCTTGAGTATGGCGTATGGCTTTGCCAAGCAGAGTGGTGGTCATATCCGCATTTACAGCGAGCTGGGCAGTGGCACGACAATCAAGCTATACCTGCCCCGAACTCATGAGATCGAGATTGCTTCGCCTGCAGCGGTTGGCGGCACGGTTATCGGCGGCGATGAAACGATTCTGGTGGTTGAGGACGATCTGGCTGTTCAAGCCACGGTCATCGACCTGCTAAGCGGGCTTGGCTACAAGGTACTACGCGCCAATGATGCACAAAGTGCACTCAGCATCTTGCAGAGCGGGCTACATATCGATCTGCTGTTTACCGATGTTGTAATGCCAGGTCCTCTGCGCAGCCCTGAGCTTGCACGTCAGGCCAAGCAGTTGTTGCCTGACATTGCCGTACTGTTTACGTCAGGCTACACCCAGAACGCCATCGTTCACGGAGGGCGGCTTGATCCGGGTGTCGAGCTGTTGAGCAAACCCTATCGGCTGCATGATCTGGCACGCAAGATTAGACAGCTACTGGCCAGCCATAAGCCGGTACGGATAGATGAAAACGTTCTGGTGCCTGCGCCTATCGAAAAAGCTGTCGGCGCACAGCAGGTTTTGATACTGGACGACCAGACCGACCTGCTTTCCATGACCTGTGAGATGGTCGAAATGCTGGGGTACACCGCCAAAGGTTGTGAAACTGCTGAAAAAGCACTTGAGGTCTTGGGGCGATTGAAGTTTGACATCCTGCTGGCAGACGTCAACTTGCCGGGTATGTCCGGAATCGATCTTGCGTATGAAGCTGTACGCCAGCAACCTGGGCTGCGAGTCATTTTCATGTCAGGGGAAGGGACTGTATCCGCAAATATACAATCAATGTCACTGCCCAAGCCCTTCAACCTGCAGCAATTAGAGGAGGCATTAGGGGCTTCCTGATAAGTACAAGCCGCTCTTGGGGTTCATGCAAGACTGCTTTCGCCTGTAACGCTTTATGCAAAAGGGCAGCAGTGAACACTAATCCTGCAAGGTCCTGGCAGGCAGTATATAGAACGAGGCGCTCCAATATTTATTCCCATGGCGCGTCTCGCTCTTCCAGCCGTGAACGAGTAATTGCCTGGCAATAAGGCGGTTCATGATGCCATGACCCAGCAACAGTAGCGTCCCTTCTTCGGCCAGCGAGATGAGTCGCTGAGCAGCTCGCTGGGCCCGCTCGCGTGCTTCTGAAAACGACTCGGCGCCATGTGAATAACCGCAGAGCCAAAGCATTCGAAAAACAAACGCCCACGTAAGCGGAGAAAGCCTGGGGCCAGGCCAGTGCAGGAAAGGAAGCTCCGCTTCGCTAAATAGCGTATTGGTTTGAAAGGGTTTCAGCCCTAGCCTGTCGAGTGAAGTCAGCGCCCTGGGCATTGTGCTGCTGATGATATGTTTCGCCTGAGCTGTCAGCTCACGCGTTGTTGGCGGAGCAGGATCATCCATGACCTCGGACAGGTTGTAATCACTGATCCAACGGTGCATATCAGAGGGCGAGACTTTGCCTGGACATGGTTTCAATGTTGGCTGTCCATATCGCATAAGTATGATCTTCATCCCTGTCTTCCTGTCTTCCTGTCTTCCTGTCTTCCTGTCTTCCTGAAGCCCCTAGCCCGACTCTATTGATGAACAAGCGATTAGCGCTTGAGTGACAACGCAAAGGATAGTGGGCGCCTTTAGAATGCGCTCCGTTTCATGTTTCAGCTACGTGACGGTAAAGCCTGTTCAGACGTGCCGACCATAGCACAAGGGACCGGTTTGAAAGACGTTATGCTGGCTCGTGAAATCGACGCCTAGCATAAGGAATTGCCCATGAAATGCCCGCACTGCTCCGCCTCCATTAGTTTCTTCTCACCTGCAATCCTGGGGCCTGCCCTATGGGGTGTGGTGACAGCCGCTGCGGTTTTTATAGCCATTGCCCGTTTAGAAAAGCATTAAGGCAAGTGCCTGGGCTGCTTAGAGCAGCCCAGGCACGGTGGCCTGCTTACTTGGCCGCGGTTACTCGCCAGATAACGTTACCCACATCATCCGCAACCAGCAGATCACCCTGCTTGTCATTGATGACCCCAACCGGGCGGCCCTGGGCTTCTTCCTTCTGATTCAAAAAGCCGGTCAGTACATCCTGGGGTGCACCGTTGGGCTTGCCGTCCAGGAAGGGGATAAAGACAACCTTGTAACCGCTCTTGGGCTTACGGTTCCAAGAGCCGTGCTGGCCGATGAACATCCCATAACGGTACTGCTCCGGCAAGGCATCGCCCTTGGAGAAGGTCAAGCCCAGCGAGGCAGTGTGGGTGCCAAGGGCATAGTCAGGCACGATGGCTTTGGCGACCAGGTCCGGGCGCTGCGGTTTGACGCGCTCGTCCACATGCTGGCCGTAATAGCTGTATGGCCAGCCATAGAAACCACCGTCCTGAACCGAGGTGGCATAGTCAGGTACGAGGTCACTGCCAATCTCGTCACGCTCGTTTACTGTTGTCCAGAGCTTGCCGGTTTGCGGCTCCCAATCCATGCCATTGGGATTACGCAGACCTGTGCCGTACAGCCGCATTTTGCTGGTGGCGCGGTCCAGTTCCCAGATGGCCGCACGGCCTTCCTCGATGTCCATACCGTTCTCACCGACGTTGCTGTTGGAGCCAACCGTGATGTACAGCTTGCTGCCATCCTGGCTTGCAATCACGTTCTTGGTCCAGTGGTGGTTAATGCCGGCAGGCAAGTCGACCACCTTGGTGCCCTTGTCCTGAATGGTCGTATCGCCTTCCTTGTAAGGGAAGCGCACCAGCGCATCGGCATTGGCCACGTAGAAGTCATTGCCGACCAGGGTCATGCCAAAGGGCGAGTGCAGGCCCTCCAGAAAGGTCGTCCGGGTTTCGGCCACGCCATCGTGGTCAGCATCGCGCAGCAGGGTGATGCGGTTGGCGCTGGGCACGCCGGCTCCGGCCTTGCTCATCATCATGCCCTGAACCTGCTTGCGGATATTGAAGCCCGCCGGCTCTTGTGTGGGCTTGTTCGATTCGGCGACCAGAACGTCACCGTTGGGCAATACATAGATCCAACGGGGATGATCAAGGCCGGTGGCAAAGGCGTTGACTTGAAGGCCCTGGGCAGCAGTGGGTTTACCGCCTTCCGGCCAGCCGGTGGCAGGCGCTACGTTGACCAGGGGAATAAGGCTGGTCTTGGGCTCGGGAAGTTGCGGCTTGGGGCCATAGGCGGCATCTGGGCCAAGCTTGGACGGCTCGCCACATCCGGCCAGGGCAATAGCAAGCGCTGAAGCGTACAGGGGACGAAGATTGGTCATGGGTAACGCCTTTTATATAGTTGGTGATGCGTTCCATAGGTCCCGTCAGCCGCTACTGCAAAGGCGTATCAGCGAGACCTGTTCATTGCCTCCGCGCCTTGGCCTCACGACGTCTACGATGGAGGATCGGCTCGGTATAGCCGCTGGGCTGCTTCGCTCCCTCCAGAACGAGGTCCAGGGCAGCCCGAAAAGCGATATTGCTATCGAAATCAGGCTCCATGGCGCGGTAATGGGGATCGCCTGCATTTTGCTGATCCACCACTAGAGCCATGCGACGGAAAGCTTCGATCGTTTGTTCCCTATTAATCACACCATGATGTAACCAATTCGCAAGCAATTGGCTCGAAATACGCAGTGTGGCACGGTCTTCCATGAGTCCCACATCATCGAGGTCCGGCACCTTGGAGCAGCCGATCCCCTGATCAATCCACCGCACCACATAGCCCAGGATGCTCTGGACATTACTGTCCAGCTCTTCCTGGATCTCTTCAGCGTTGAGTTCGGTGACATCAACCAGCGGAATGCTCAACAACTCCTCTCGTGCGGCCGGCGTACGCTTGGCCAACTCGACCTGCCGTGCCGCCACATCGACCTGATGGTAGTGGATAGCGTGGAGCGTAGCGGCCGTAGGCGAGGGTACCCAGGCCGTACTGGCTCCGCTCTGGGGGTGGGCGATTTTTTGTTCGAGCATGGCGGCCATCATGTCCGGCATGGCCCACATGCCCTTGCCAATCTGCGCACGGCCACGCAGACCGCAGGCCAGCCCGACGTCCACGTTGTTGTCCTCATAAGCCTTGAACCAGGTGGCACGCTTCATGAGAGCCTTGCGGATGAGAGGGCCGGCCTCCATTGAGGTATGGATCTCATCACCGGTGCGATCAAGAAAGCCGGTGTTGATAAACACGATCCGTTCCTTCACCGCAGCAATACAGGCCTTGAGGTTGACGCTGGTCCGCCGCTCTTCGTCCATGATACCGATCTTGAGCGTATGGCGCGGTAGGCCAAGGAGGTCCTCGACCTGCCCGAACAGCGCGCCGGTAAAGGCTACCTCTTCCGGGCCGTGCAGCTTGGGCTTGACGATATACACCGAGCCCGTGCGCGAGTTGGGGCGCGACGTGTTGCCGTTCAGGTTGTGCAGGGCGCACAGGCTGGTAAAGACGGCGTCCAGTATGCCTTCGGGAACCTCGTTGCCGTCGCGGTCCAGGATGGCGTCTGTCGTCATCAAAAGGCCGACATTGCGGACAAACAGCAGTGAACGGCCCGGCAGGACTAACTCGCTGCCGTCAGCAGCGATGTAGGGCCGATCCGGGTTCATGATCCGGGTAAAGGCCTTGTCGTTCTTGGTGATGTCTTGGGAGAGGTCACCTTTCATCAAGCCCAGCCAGTTACGGTAGACCTGTACCTTGTCTTCGGCATCTACCGCCGCGACAGAGTCTTCGCAGTCCATGATGGTCGTCAGGGCCGATTCGAGCAGAATATCGCTCACGCCTGCCGCATCGGCTTGGCCGATCGGGTTGTTGCGGTCAATCTGGATTTCGATATGCAGCCCATGGTGCCTGAGCAGAATGGCCTCCGGCTGCGAAGCCTGCCCGCGATAGCCGACAAAGGCGTCCGGCTCGGCCAGGCAAACGTAGCGACTGTCGCCAATCTCGGCCATGAGTTCGCCACGCTGGACACTGTAGCCTCTGACATTGCCATGGGAGTATTCAGCAAGCGGCACGGCTTCGTCGAGGAATCCCCGGGCATAGGCCACAACCTTTTCGCCCCGGAGCGGGTTATAGCTATCGCAGATTTCAACCGTGCTGTCTTCAGGGATCGCGTCACTGCCATAGAGCGCATCGTATAGCGAACCCCAGCGTGCGTTGGCGGCATTGAGCGCAAAGCGGGCGTTCGTGACCGGCACGACCAGTTGCGGCCCGGCGAGCTGGGCAATTTCCGGGTCGACATTGGCTGTCGTGACGCTGACCTCGTCCGGCTCGGGGAGCAGGTAGCCGATCTCTTCAAGAAAGGTGCGGTAGGCGTGCGCATCGTGTGGCTGTCCGGCATGCGCCAGATGCCATTGATCGATACGGACCTGGAGCTGGTTACGGGTCTCCAGAAGGGCCTTGTTCCGAGGTGCAAACTCATCCAGCAGCCCTTCAAGTCCACGCCAGAAATGGTCGATATCAGTGCCTGTGCCTGGAATCGCCTGAGTCTTTACGAACTCGTGAAGGGCGGTGGCTATCTGCAGGCCGCCGATGGTTTTTCTTCTACTCATTGTTCGCCTCGCTTGGCTGCACGACGCGCCGACATTCGGTGGCTATCTGGCCATGTGACTAGGCCTCGCTGGAAAAGTGTCTGCCACAGGCAAAACGATGGCAGGTCCGTTCATGAAAAGTGGGTCGGCAAGGTTGGCTGGCTGTTCTACGCTGGAAAGATGATCAACCAAAAGGAGCGCTATCGTGGATGTTCTGGTCCTTACCATCATTGCCCCGGATCAGCCGGGTCTGGTCGAGCAGTTAGCCGACTGTGTTGCCGAGCGGGGCGGCAATTGGCTGGAAAGCCGCATGTCACGCATGGCAGGTCAGTTCGCCGGAATCCTGAGCGTCAGTGTCGCGCCGGAACAGCGCGACGCCCTGGTTGCCCAGCTGAAAGGGTTGGATGTAAGGGGCATGCGTGTGCTGGTAGCGGAAAGCCGGGTAGAGCAGGCACCCAAGCCTCAGCTCATCCAGCTGGATCTGCTGGGCAATGACCGTCCCGGGATCGTTCGGGACATTACCCGTCAACTCACCCGGTTAGGCGTCAATGTCGAGCGGCTCAGTACCGATGTGCGGGCGGCGCCGATGAGCAGCGAACAGTTGTTCCACACCACGGCGCTGCTGGCCCTGCCGCCCGCCCTTGAGCTGGATACGCTCCGCCAGAGTCTGGAGACCCTGGCGGACGATTTGATGGTCGAGCTGGCAGTCTACCGTGACAACCACGACGGTCAGGTGCGGGCAGAGGGGGCTGCGTAACGACGCAGGGAGCGCCAGGCGTCAAAGCTGAACACGGCAAGGCCTGCCCAGATACACAGGAAGGCGGCCATCCGCTCCATGGGGAAGGGCTCGTGGAACAGGAAGACTGCCTGTATCAGCACCAGCGTAGGGGCCAGGTATTGCAGGAAGCCCAATGTCGAATAGGGCAATTTGCGCGCCGCTGCGTTGAAGCAGAGCAGGGGAACCAGCGTAACGGGACCGGACAGGATCAGTACGATGGCCATCGGTGACTGCCAGAGTGCCGGGTCCAGGCTGACCTGCTGGGTCAACAGGGGTAGTGCAATCGCAGCCAGCGGGACCAACAGCCAGGTTTCGACCACCATGCCTGGTAGGGCAGCCACCTGGGTGCCCTTGCGCACCAGTCCGTAAAAAGCAAAGCTGAAGGCCAGCACCAGGGATACCCAGGGCAGCTGGCCAAGCGTCCAGATCTGCTGGGCAACGCCTAGGGCAGCCATTCCCACGGCCAGCCACTGCAGGGGCCTTAACCGCTCGCCCAGCACCACCATGCCCAACAGCACATTGATGAGCGGGTTGATGTAATACCCAAGGCTGGCTTCGATTACATGGTTACTGTTGACCGCCCAGATGTAGGTCAGCCAGTTGCCGCCCACCAGCAGGCCACTCAGCCATAACCGGGCAATCCGGGAGGGATTGGCACGCAAATCGCGCCACCAGCCCTGATGTTTCCAGATCAGAAGCAGCAAGACCCCGATCAGAGCCGACCAGAAGATACGCTGGATCAGGATCTCGACGGGAGGAATGCTGGCAAGCAGTTTGAAGTACAACGGAAATAGTCCCCAGAGCGCATAGGCGGTAAGGCCTAATACGTAACCCTGGCGCGGGGATGTGGACATGATGTGTCTCTAGTATTCGTAAGGCCCCTAATCATAGCTCGCAAGCAAAGAAAAGGCCGCTTTTCCCATGGGCTCGATCGATTTGTCCAATGACAAAGGGCCTTCAGTTCTTCTGCGGCGGGTCGACATCCTGATACACACATATTCGTGCTGCTGAGGACGGCGGCCCATCATCCTGGGTAGTGCTGTTCTTCAACGCTGCGGGTGGGCGTACGTCTGGCATTCTTTTTTATCAGGTAAATTTCATGATGAACTTGTTTTCCCGGCTCAAGCCCGCCAGTGCCCATTCCGGCGGCGTAATGAGCGTACTGAGCTCTTCCGGGCAGTTGCAGAACCACCTGAAAACCCTGCGGTTCGAGCCGACCTATATCGCCGGTTTCGTTTCGCCCCATGTTGATCTGGACAAGGTGGCTCGCCAGGTAGCCGAACGTTTCCCTGGCGCCGCCCTTACCCTGTGCACGACCTCCGGTGAGCTGTGCAGCCAGAACGATCAGCTCTACTGCGCCACAGGTAACCAGTGGGATCGGGTTGTGCTGCAGCTGTTTGATGCCAGCATCATCGCCTCGGCCGAAACCGTCTATGTGCCGTTGGAAAGCCAGGATATCCGCGCCCGAGGGCCACGTATGTCCATGCAGCAGCGAATCGCCAAGCTGATCGAGTCGATTAAGCGGCTGCGTGTCAATACGACTATCGACCATCGCGATACCTTGGCTTACGTCACGTTTGACGGCCTGTCGGCATCCGAATCGTTCTTCATGGAAGCCCTTTACGAGTCGGGCCGTTTTCCCTGCCTGTTCGTAGGCGGCTCTGCTGGTGGCAAGACCGACTTCGTTAAAACCTTGATCCATGACGGTAAGCGCAGCTACGAAAACCACGTACAGATCGTATTTCTGAAATGCGCCCGTAATGCCCGCTTCGGTGTGTTCAAAAGCCAGAACTTCGAGCCGACATCAGTTAGCCTGAGCGTGCTCACCGCGTCGCTGGAAGAGCGCTACATCAGTCAGGTGATCGACTCCAAGGGCAATATCCGCTCGATGGTGGCCGCCCTGTGCGAATCGCTGAACTGCGAGCCCAAGGACCTGGAAAAGCGTCTGGCCAATTATTCGTTTGCCATTCGTGTGGGAGAGGAGCTGTTTGTTCGCTCCATTGCGCAGATCGATTATGACAAGGAGCGCATTCATCTCTTTTGTGACGTAGCACCAGGCGAAGAGCTGGTGATGGTCAAGCGTACGCCTATTCTTGAGGCTACCCGTAAAGACCTTCAGCGCTTCCTGCAAGGCAAGTCCGGCAAGCCGGTAGGCGGGCTGCTCAACGACTGCATTCTGCGTCGCCTGAACAATGGCAACGATCTGAGCCGCATGAACGAAGCATTTGATGATATTCCTGTGGTGGGCTTTTCTACCTTTGGCGAGATCCTGGGCCTCAACCTGAACCAGACGCTGACGGCGGTATTTTTCTTCCGTACTCCGGAAGGGGCGCCGTTCCGTGATGAGTACATCGACAACTTCACCGCGCATTACGGTGAATTCAAGGCGTTCTTCCTGCGTCGGCAGATCAAGAAGCTGGCGGGCTTGAGCCAGGTTGTGGTCAAGCAGATCGATGAGTTCAAGCGCAAGAACTTTGCCAGCTACATCGACAGCAACGGCCTGGATGACCACATCAAACCGGTTTTCCGTGGTCTTGAAGACTTGGGTGCAGTGCTGCATCAGGCGGATCAGAACCAGGAGCAAATTGCTCAGAAGTTAAATCACTATGCCGGTGAATTGCACGTATCGATGGATGATCTTAGCTCAACCATCAACCAGCAGGGCAGCGTGATCGATCAGGCGGGTGGCACCGTCAAGAGTCTGTCTAGTCAGGCTGAAAGTGTGGTGCGCAGTGCTAATGATTTGGCGCAATCGAGTCTGAAGATCCAGTCCATCGTGCAGATGATTCAGCAGATCGCCGGGCAAACCAACCTGCTGGCGCTCAATGCCGCCATCGAGGCTGCTCGTGCGGGTGAGCAAGGGCGCGGCTTTGCGGTAGTAGCAGACGAGGTACGCAAGCTGGCGGAAAAGACTCAGCAGAACGCTGGCGAAATCGGCACGGATATCGACAAGCTGGCTGAGGAAATCCGTCAGGTTGCACAGCAGATCGAAGTACAGTCTCAGGATGTAAATGCCCTGACTGAACTGTTGGGTGCGCTGGAAGGCTCCAGCAGCGCAACAGCAAGCACTTCACGGCGGACCAAGGATGTCGCCGATACGCTGATCGGCTTGACCCGTAACGGTCATTAAGGCTGAACACCAGGGCCGCCCGGTTTGTGGCGGCCCTGGTGTCTTTAGGGATCAAAACAGCCGCAGCGGTTCTTCATCAAGCGCTGACAGTTGCTCACGCAACATCAGAACCTGGTCGCCCCAATAGCGCTCGGTCCCGAAAAAGGAAAAGCTCTTCGGGAAGGCCGGATCATCCCAGCGGCGGGCCAGCCAGGCGCTGTATTGCAACAGACGCAGGGAGCGCAGCCCCTCGATCAACGCCAGTTCACGGGGTGCAAAGTCATGGAACTCCTGATACCCGTCCATCAACTCGGAAAGCTGCGACAGGCGCTCCTGCCGATCCCCGGCCAGCATCATCCACAGGTCCTGTACCGCCGGTGCCATACGGCAGTCGTCGAGATCCACCATGTGGAAGGTCTCGTCACGGTAGAGCAGATTGCCCGGATGGCAGTCTCCATGGACGCGGATGGTGGTGTAGTTGACCGAGTTGAAGAGCGCATCCAGTTTCTTGATCAGGTCACGCGCCACCGATTCATACGCAGGCAGCAAACTCTTGGGGATGAAACCGCCGCTTAGCAACGTATCCAGCGAGGCATGGCCAAAGCTCTGTACATCAAGCGTCTCGCGGTGCTCGAATGGGCGACTGGCGCCAATGGCATGCAGGCGACCCAGGAGCTGACCCAGGCGGTACAGCTGCTCAAGGTTACCAGGCTCGGGCGCCCGGCCGCCGCGGCGGGGAAACAGGGCAAAGCGAAAGCCGGCGTGCTCGAACAGGGTTTCACCATCACGCGACAAGGGCGCCACGACAGGTACTTCATGCTCCACCAGCTCAAAAGAGAAGGTGTGCTCCTCGCGAATCGCGGCATCCGTCCAACGCTGTGGGCGGTAGAACTTGGCAATCAGGGGTTGTTCGTCTTCGATGCCCACCTGATAGACCCGGTTTTCATAACTGTTAAGCGCCAAGATACGCGCATCGCTGAGATAGCCGAGGCTTTCCACGGCGTCGATCACCACGTCAGGGCTGAGTGTATCGAACGGGTGTGACATGGATATCCTCCTACAACGCATCTGGAAGCGGCCATATGCCGGTTCTGAATCGGAATGCTAGCAGGTTGGATGCCTGGGCGTGACGAAGGTGCGATGCCGTACGTACTGGAACGCCTGACGGTGCAGAGGAAAAAGGTCCCGTCACAGAGGGAGTGGCGCTACGCGGATACTGCCTCAAGGGCCGTACCCGCGTATTAGAGCCTTGTCATCAGGCGCCGATCACGCCACCGTCATCGCGAGTGATGACCATGACGGAGGAACGTGGCCGACCGTCGGGCAGGTGTTCCGGAAAGGTCGAGCCGCCTTCTTCGCCAGGGTGCTGGATATTGACGAACAGGCTGCGCTGATCCGGTGAGAAGGTAATGCCGGTGACCTCGCAACCGATCGGTCCCACCATGAAGCGGCGGATCTCGCCGGTATTCGGGTCGGCGCACAGCATCTGGTTGTTACCCATGCCAGCGAAATCACCCTTGTTGCTGTAATCCCCGTCGGTCAGGATCCACAGGCGACCGGCATCATCAAACCCGAGGCCGTCGGGACTGTTGAACATATTGTGGGCGTTGATGTTGTGCGAGCCGCCGTTGGCAGTCTCCTTGTGCACCTCAGGATTGCCGGCAATGACAAACAGGTCCCACTCAAAGGCCATGGCAGCGGCATCATTGCCGTGCTCGCTCCAGCGCAGGATCTGACCATAGATGTTGTTGGCGCGAGGGTTTGGCCCGCCTACGGGCTGGCCTTCGCTGCCGCGCTTGCTGTTGTTGGTCAACGTGCAATACACCTGACCATCCTTGGGACTGACGGCAATCCACTCGGGGCGGTCCATGCGCGTCGCACCTACCTGGGTTCCGGCCAGGCGGGCATGGATGAGCACTTCGGCCTGATTGTTGAAGCCGTTCTCGGTGGTCAGGCCGTTCTTGCCATGGGTCAGCTCGATCCACTGGCCACGTCCCTTGGGATGATCGGGATTGCCGTCACCGTCATCAAATTTCGCCACGTACAGCGTGCCGTGGTCCAACAGCTCGCGGTTGGCCTTGGGATTGGCGGCATCATAGCGATCGCGGCTGATGAACTTGTAGATGAATTCGCCACGTTCGTCGTCGCCCATGTACACCACGACATGGTTGTCCGCAGTCAGGGCCAGCGCAGCGTTCTCATGTTTGAAACGACCCAGCGCGGTGCGCTTGACGGGTTCTGACTTGGGATCGAACGGATCGATCTCGACTACCCAGCCGTGCCGGTTCAGCTCGTTGGGGTTCTTGGCCATGTCAAAGCGCGGATTGTATTTGTGCCAGTCGTTGCCCTTGCTTTCGACCGTCACGCCATAACGTTTCTGGGCAGCGTCGAATTTGATTGTTGCATCAGTACTGCCAAAGCAATCCGTAAAATTCTCTTCGCAGGTCAGGTAAGTGCCCCAGGGCGTCTTGCCGTTCGCACAGTTCTGGAAGGTGCCCAGTACATGCGTGCCGCTTGAATCGGCTTCGGTCTTGAGCAGGTCATGTCCAGCCGCCGGGCCGCTGAATCGAATCGGCGCGTTGCCGTGAATACGACGGTTGAACTCGGAATCACGTGCAAAATGCCATTGTCCGTCAATACGGCGCACCTCGATAACCGAGACCCCCTCAGCGGCCAGGGCCTTGTGCACGTCCTCGGTCGATTGAGGTACCTTGCCCTGGGCCAGCAGGTAGCGATAGTTGGTGTATTCGTTATTGATGGCCATGAGCGCCCGGTCGGGATCGTTCGGGAACGGGAAAAAGCTCATGCCGTCGTTGTTGTCGCCAAACTGGCGCTCCTGGGCTTCTGCTGTGCCGGTGCCGTCATGCTTGAAAGCCGGTACATCTGAAAACAGTGGTTCACCCCAGCTGATAAGTACCGACGCCCTATAACCCGGCGGGACGATTACGGTATCGGCTGTGGAAATCGGAATGCTCTCAAAGCCCAGCAGGGCACTGCCGGTGGCTTGCGACACGCTTTGTGCCAGTACGCTCCGCGGAATGAGCTGGCCGCCAAGAAAGAGGGCAGCACCGCACAGCGCACCAGCCCCAATGAAGCGGCGACGGGTCAGGCCGGCCAGACGTTCCAGATCGGTAGGGGTATCAGGATGCATAACAGACTCCTTGTATGCGATGGCGCGACGCTAGCGCGCTTGTATGACGAAATCATGTCAATGCATGTGCCAGTGATCATCAATCAACAGGCATAAAAAAACCGGCAGGGTTAGCTGCCGGTTTTATGCGGGGAGATGTTATTCCCCAATGATCCCGCCGTCCTTACGAGTAATGGCAATGACGGTGGAGCGAGGACGCCCGTTAGGCAGATAGTCCGGGAAGCCGCCGGTGGGATGCTGGAAGCCGACGAACATCGTCCGATAGTCCGGTGCAAAGGACAGGCCTGTGACCTCACACCCAGTTGGCCCTACCAGGAAACGGCGGATCTCACCGGTGTTCGGGTCGGCGCACAGCATCTGGTTGTTACCCATGCCGGCATAATCACCTTCGTTGCTGTCTTCACCATCGGTCTGAATCCACAAACGACCGGCTTCGTCAAAACCTAGACCATCGGGGCTGTTGAACATGTTGTCGGCGTTGATGTTTTCCGAGCCATCGTACGGATCTTCCGGGTGGACCACCGGGTTGCCCGCCACGATGAACAGGTCCCAGTCAAAGGTCAGTGCGGCCGGGTTTGGCTCTTCCCAACGCAGGATCTGGCCGTAGATGTTATTGGCGCGCGGGTTCGGCCCGTTGACCGGCATGTCGGCGCTGCCACGCTTGCTGTTGTTGGTCAGGGTGCAGAAGACCTGTCCGTTGATGGGGCTCACCGCGATCCATTCCGGGCGGTCCATACGGGTAGCGCCAACTTGCGAGCCTGCCAGACGAGCATGGATCAGGATTTCGGCCTGGCTGTTGAAGCCGTTGGCCTTGGTCAACCCGTTCTTGCCATAGGTCAGCTCGATCCACTGGCCGCGGCCTTTGGGATGATTCACATCACCGTCGCCATCGTCGAACTTGGCGACGTACAGCGTACCGTGGTCGAGGATGTCACGGTTCGCCAGGGGCGTGTTCGGGTTGTAACGACGGTCGCTGACAAACTTGTAGATGAACTCGCCACGCTCGTCATCGCCCATGTACACCACGACACGGCCATCCTGGGTCGTGGTTACGGCAGCGTTTTCATGCTTGAAGCGGCCCAGCGCGGTACGCTTGACCGGTGTGGAGTCCGGGTTGAACGGGTCGATCTCCACGATCCAGCCAAAGTGGTTGGCTTCATTCGGATGCTTGGCGAGATCGAAGCGCTCGTTATAGGGGTACCAGTTGTTATCACTATTGGCCGACAAGCCGTAACGCTTCTGCGCGGCGTTGAGCTTGATGCTCTTGTCGGTGCTGCCAAAGCAGCCATTGAAGTTTTCTTCACACGTCAGGTAAGTGCCCCATGGCGTCTGCCCGCTGGAGCAGTTCTGGAAGGTGCCACGGGCACGTTTGCCGCTCAGCTCGATGGAGGTGCGCAGCAGGTCATGGCCGGCAGCCGGACCCTTGATGTCCATCATCACGTTGCCATGCACGCGACGGTTGTAACGGGAGTCGCGCTTGAAGACCCAACGGCCCGCGCGACGGCGAACTTCGATCACCGAGACGCCTTCTGCAGCCAGCGCCTTGCGTACATCGTCCGGGGAGGACGGTTGACGGCCATCGGAGAACAGATACTCGTAGTTGGTGTATTCGTTGTTAATGGCGATCAGGGCGCGATCAGGGTCAATCCGGCCGAACTTGTTGTAGAACGGGAAGAAGCACATGCCATCGTTGTTATCCCCGAACTGCAGCTCCTGGTCTTCGGAGGTGTTCGTACCGTCATGCTTGAAGTCCGGTACGTTGGAAAACAGCGGCTCGCCCCAGCTGATCAGCGTACGGAACTCATAGCCGGGCGGCAGAATGACCTGGTCAGCCGTTGAAGCTGGCACGTTCTTGAAGCCCAACAGCGGACGTGAAGGACGTCCAGCGCTGCCCCAGCGAGCCGCTTCGGATACCGGACCCGCCAGTGCGTTGTTGGACAGCAGGTTGCCGCCCAGGAAGAAGGCCGCGCCACATAGCGCACCGGCACCAATAAAGCTGCGGCGCTTCAGATTGACGATGCGTTCCAGGTCAGTAGGGGTATCGTCATCAAGCAGATCACTATTCAGGTGTTGTTCGTTTTGCAGGCTCATCAAGGCGCTCCTCACAGGATGTGGCAGGCGCAAAACCCCAGGCGAGAGCGAGTACAACGAACCCCGCAGACCTTGTTTTGAAATAATCAGGCTGCCGGCTCACGTCGCGTCGTCGAAACAGGTTTCGTGGCTGGTTTGGACGGTCGTGGCGAAGGTAGTGAGGCATTGTGACGGCGGTGTTGCAGGTTACATTTGGTAACAAATGCTGCCCTGTCGGCTCGGGAACGTTTCGTGTCAGAAGCGATTCGGCCGCCAGCCGCGATTAGTGGCGGCTGGTGACGCGCAGGGCCGAATAAGACCGTGTATCGCCATTGCCGTAGACGAACAGCAGGATCAGGAACGACAGCACCAGAAGAAAGCCGGCCAGCCGGTGGGCCTCGGCATAATGAAGGGCTTCCACGTGCTGGAAGATGGCGATGGAAACCACCTGGGTCTGCCCCGGAATACTACCGCCCAGCATGAGCACTACGCCAAACTCGCCCAGGGTATGGGCGAATGCAAGGCTTGCAGCCACCAGCAGGCCGCGCTTGAGCAAGGGCAGGGTAACGCGAAAGAAGCGCTCGATACGGCCGCATCCCAACGTTGCTGCGGCCTCGAACAGGCGTGGATTCAGCTCGCGGAAGGCAACCGTAAGAGGCTGCACCACGAAGGGGATCGAGTAGATCATGGACCCCATGACCAGGCCCGCAAAGCTGAAGGGCAGCGGGTGACCGAACACTGTTTCCCAGGCGCTGCCCAGCATCGAGTCTGGCGCAAACACCACCAGCAGGTAAAAGCCCAGCACGGTGGGTGGGAGCACCAGGGGGAGTGCGATCACGGCATCCAGGATCTGGCGCAGGCGGGTCTGCTTACGCACTCGCCAAGCCGCCAGCGGCAGACCGATCAGCAGAAGCAGGGCCGTAGATAGCACGGCCAGCTTGAGCGTCAGCGCCAGGGCCTGCCAGTCTCCTTCACTGAGCAGCACAGCCCGTCTCGCCTGGAAGAGAATAACCTGCCTGGTGCAACGTCTCTTTCTGGTTATCGAAGAACGCCACGAAGCGCTTGGCGGCGTCGAGTTGCTTGCCTTCCGCCAGGATAACGCGCTTTTGCGTCAGAGGATCGTACAGCGTGGCATCGACAATCGTGTATTGCGCGGGCGGCATATTCCCCGCTTTGACCTGACTGAGAGCTACAAAGCCAGCGGGTGAATTGCCGGTTTTGACGAAGTTGTAGGTTTGTCCAATGTCCTGTCCATACGCCAGGCGCGGCTTGACGGTTTCCAGTACACCGCTGCGGTCCAGCGCCTGCAGGGCTGCGGCGCCATAAGGTGCCGTATCGGGATTCGCCAGCACTACACGCTTGAACGGCAGATTGTGAATATCGGGCTTGCCGCTGGTTTGCCAGAGCGCCAGCTGGCCGCACGCATAAGTCCGGCTTTCGGTGCCCTTACCGGCATCTGCCAGTTTGTCCGGGCGGATCGCGTCTGCCGAGTAGAACAGATCGAACGGTGCGCCACGTTGAATCTGCTCAAAAAATGCACCACTGGAGCCGCCAGCCAGTTCCACCTTGGCGCCGGTCTGCTTTTCGTAGTCGTTGGCGATGGTCTGCATGACAGGCAGCAGATTGGCCGCCACAGCAATGCGCAGGTGATCAGCTGCTTGAGCAGTGGCGCCGGTAAAGAGCGTGGCAAGCGCCGCGGCAGCCAAAAGCCGTTTGTTCATCAAGGATTCCTTCTTCACAGGGGCGCCCCCAGCAAGACCTGGTCGGGTTCAAAGCAGGCGAACACGGTCTGACCGGGAGCAGGAGACAACTCGGCTTCTGCTGGCAGCAGCACGCAGAGCGTTTGCCCATTGGGCAGGCTCAGGCGAATGTCGGCAGGTCCGGAGGGGGCGGGGGTAACGGTGTCGACTCGGCCTTCAAGTGCATTGGCCGCATCCACAGGAGCGTGTTCATGGAGGCTTAGCCACGATGCTTTGATCAGCACGATAACGCTGCGACCCGGTGCAAGGCCCAATCGCTCGGTGCTTTCACGGGTGATTTGTGCCAGCACCTGAAGGCCACCGGGCAGCCGGATCGTGATCAGATCGCTATGCCCTTTGGGTTCTACAGCAACAACCTCCCCATGCAGCTGATTCCGCGCGCTGGTTTGCAGCATCAACCGCTCCAGTCGCTCCAGGTCCTCGACGTGTTCAGCGCTTTCGATCACCTTTTCGCGAAGCGCTTCAAGGCGGTGATACAAGGCCAGCAACCGTGCGCCTTCCTGGGTCAGGCGTGCGCCGCCTCCGCCTTTGCCACCGACACTGCGCTCGACGAGGGGTTGGCCGGCAAGGTTGTTGAGTTCATCGATGGCATCCCAGGCGGCCTTGTAACTCAGCCCTGCAGCCTTGGCAGCCTTTGTAATGGAGCCCTGGGCGGCGACCTGCTCCAGCAGCGCAAACCGCTGGGGACGGCGGGTCATGTGATGAGTCAGGTGACTGAGCATAGGTCGGAGTATAAAAAAGTATATAACGATAGATCAGTGTACGAGCCGGCCCGTTCCCATGGCAAGGTGAAAAGAGCGTTTAGTCGCCAGGCCTGGGCGTGCGAGCCAAGCAGTACACATCGACACGCAGGGCGCCTGCACGCTTGAGCAGGCTGGCAAGGGCCTCGGCAGTTGCACCGGTGGTCAGGACGTCATCGATGAGCGCTATCGAGCGACCGCGTACGGCCTTGGCAGTGGTGAGGGCAAAGGCGTTGCGCAGGTTCTTGTGACGCTGGGCGGCATCGAGGCCTTGTTGCGCCGGGGTTTCCAGCACTCGTTGAATGACATCGTCTGCTACAGGCAGCGTGAGCGACTTTCCTAGCCAGCGCGCCAGCATGGCAGCCTGATTGTAGCCACGCTCGCGTTGGCGCTTCTGCGCCATCGGGACAGGAAGCAGAAGGTCAGGCCGAGGCAATCCTTCGTCAAAGGCATGCATCAAATGGCGAGCCTGCAGATCCGCCATCAGTCGCCCCAGCGGCCATTCCTTTTGATGCTTGAATCGATTGATGGCACTGGCAATGGGGAATCCGTAGCGCCAAAGCGCTACGACATGATCAAAAGACGGAGGCCTTTTCAGGCACGCCCCGCAGATTAGCCCCTTGTCAGGCAGCGGAATCGCACAATGAAGGCAATGCCCCATGAGCCAGGGCAGGTCAGTCTCGCAGCCAAGGCATAGCGGCAGGCTGGACTCTACACCTGCTCCGCAGAACCCGCAGTTCGTGCGAGGTTTGAGCCAGACAGGACGGTAAGCAAGCAGGGTATTCAAGCGATTCATAGGCATCCTTGCCAGTATCGATCAATTGGGATCAGACACGCCGCTCCCTGGCGTGCAAGAGGCTCAGCGAATCAGCCAGCTCATGACCATCAGGCCCAATACCAGCCAGATGATGCCGCCAATGATGGAGCGGCGCATAAAAGCACGAACCGCGGCATAGAGCAGAATCAGTCCGACGATCAGTACCACGAAGCTGATGTAGGAGTCATCCATGCCGATGGCGCGAGCCATGCCTTGCAGGAAGTCATGGACGGCATCGCCAATGCCATTGAGTACGGTGCTGAACAAATCGATGATGAAGCGGATGACCTGACCAAGGGCTTGGCCAAGCCAGTCGAAGAACCCTTCTGTACGCATGTTTCTTTCCTTGTCCTCATGTTGTCGCTTGGAACCTGTAAATGCCGTTGGGTTCGTTACCAGCGATGGGTTCAATCAAGCGAGCGATCCTGCTCACAGTTTCATATTCTGCCGTAGTCTCTCTCTTATTGAAGGGGGCCAGTCATCAAAACCTTAAATAAATAGGGCTATTGATTATTTTTTGATCAGATGTAAACCTTCGTATCGAATAAAGTTGACGGCAATTATTCGTGTGCTGCCTGAGCAGCCGTCTCTTTATACCGAAGGATTGAGCCATGAGCGCTACCGCTACGCGTCACGACTGGACCCTTGCCGATGTCCGCGCCCTGTTTGAACTGCCGTTCAATGACCTGCTGTTCCAGGCACAGACGGTTCACCGTCAGCATTTCGACCCCAACCGCGTTCAGGTCTCGACGTTACTTTCCATCAAGACCGGTGCCTGCCCTGAGGACTGTAAATATTGCCCGCAGTCCGGCCACTACAACACGGGTCTTGAAAAAGAAAAGCTGATGGAAGTGGAGAAGGTGCTCAAGGCGGCTGCCGAGGCCAAGGCTATCGGGTCGACCCGCTTCTGCATGGGCGCGGCGTGGAAGCATCCGTCCGCCAAGGACATGCCCTACGTGCTGCAGATGGTCAAGGGTGTAAAGGCCCTGGGCCTGGAAACCTGCATGACATTGGGCAAGCTCGACCGCGAGCAGACCCAGGCCCTGGCTGAAGCTGGGCTGGACTACTACAACCACAACCTGGACACCTCGCCGGAATACTACGGCAACATCATCACGACGCGTACCTATGCAGACCGTCTGGAAACGCTGTCCTATGTGCGTGATGCGGGCATGAAGATCTGCTCCGGTGGCATTCTGGGCATGGGTGAATCCGTGGATGACCGTGCCGGCCTGCTAATCCAACTGGCTAATCTGCCAGAGCACCCAGAATCCGTACCGATCAATATGCTGGTCAAGGTGAAGGGCACCCCGCTGGAGCAGGAGAAGGACGTCGATCCGTTCGACTTCATCCGTACCCTTGCTGTTGCTCGGATCATGATGCCCAAATCCCATGTGCGGTTGTCGGCCGGTCGTGAACAGATGAACGAGCAGATGCAATCCCTGGCCTTCTTTGCCGGTGCGAACTCCATCTTCTACGGCGAGAAACTGCTGACGACCACTAACCCGCAGGCTGAGAAGGACATGCTCCTGTTCAAGCGTCTGGGCATCAAGCCGGAAGAGCGCGAAGAGCATGATGATGAAGTGCATCAGGCCGCGATTGAGCAGGCCCTGATTGAGCAGAAGAACTCTGCACTGTTCTACGACGCTGCTTCTGCCTGATTATGCCGTTCGACCTGGCCAGACGCCTCGCTGAGCGCCGCGAGCAAGCCCTGTACCGTCAGCGACCATTGCTGGAAGGCCCGCAAGGACCTGAAGTAGTGGTCGACGGCCAGCCGCTCCTGGCGTTCTGCAACAACGACTACCTTGGCCTTGCCAATCATCCAGACGTCATCGCGGCACTTCAAAAGGGTGCCGAGCGTTGGGGCGTAGGCGGGGGCGCTTCGCATCTGGTGATCGGCCATAGCGGCCCCCATCATGCCTTGGAAGAGGCGCTGGCTGAGTTTACCGGGCGCCCTCGGGCACTGCTGTTCTCCACGGGCTACATGGCCAACCTTGCGGCCGTGACAGCCCTGGTTGGCCGTGGTGATACGGTGCTTGAAGACCGGCTCAACCATGCGTCTCTGCTGGATGCGGGGCTGCTGTCCGGTGCGCGCTTCTCCCGCTATCTGCATAACGATACAGCAAGCTTGGCCAGCCGGCTCGACAAGGCTGAAGGTAATACGCTGGTCGTAACGGACGGTGTATTCAGCATGGACGGTAATGTGGCCGACCTGCCGGCCCTGGTTGAAGTGACACGCAACCGGGGCGCCTGGCTGATGGTCGATGACGCCCACGGCTTTGGTCCGTTGGGCAGGCAGGGAGGCGGTGCAGCCGAGTATTTTGGACTGGGTATGGATGAGGTTCCAGTGCTGGTCGGTACGCTGGGCAAAGCCTTTGGTACTGCAGGCGCCTTTGTAGCGGGCAGCGATGAGCTGATTGAAACCTTGATCCAGTTCGCACGTCCTTACATTTACACCACCAGCCAGCCGCCAGCAGTAGCCTGTGCCACCTTGAAGGCGCTGGAGTTGCTTCAGACAGAGTCCTGGCGGCGCGAGCATTTGAATGCACTGATCCAGCGATTCCGCTCTGGCGCGCAGGTTATCGGCCTTTCGCTGATGGACAGCTTCACCCCGATCCAACCGATTCTGGTCGGCAGTAGCGAGCAGGCACTAGCCTTTTCGGCTGCTCTGAAACGCCATGGAATTCTCGTCACGGCGATCCGTCCCCCTACGGTTCCGAACAATAGTGCCCGGTTGCGGGTTACTCTGTCGGCCGCACACAGCGAGCAGCACGTCGATCGTCTGCTCGCCGCACTTGCCGAAGCTTGGTCGGAATTGAAAGGAACGGAACATGCGTGACACTTTAGTGCTGCTGCCCGGGTGGGGTCTGGGCACGGCCCCTTTGGAGCCGCTGCGTGATGAGCTCCTCGAAATAGCACCATATCTGGATGTACTGATCGAACCCTTGCCGGACATGGCCGATGCCAGTGGCTGGTTCGATGATATCGACGCCCGGCTGCCGGATAACGTCTGGCTGGGTGGCTGGTCATTGGGTGGCATGATCGCCAGTGAGCTTACCCGGCGGCGGGGTGACCGTACCCTGGGGTTGATCACTATGGCCAGCAATCCCTGCTTTGTTGCCCGTCATGGTTGGCAAAGCGCAATGTCACGCAGTGTCTTCACTGATTTTTACGAGGCCTGCACGCTCGATGCGGAGCTGACGCTCAAACGCTTTACCCATCTGGTCAGCCAGGGGGCTCGGGACCGCAAGACGCTTGCACGCCTACTGCAGGTGGCCTTGCCAGAGACGTCCGGTGAAGTCGCAGTGGCCGGGCTTGAGCTGCTGGCGCAACTGGACACACGCGAGGCGCTTCAGGCGTATAGCGGTCCGCAACTTCACCTGTTTGCGTCAAACGATGCACTGGTACCGGTATCGGCTGCGCAAGCCTTGATGGATGAGATACCCGACATCGAAGTTCATGTCTTCGAGCCGGCCAGCCATGGCCTGCCGCTGGAGCGTCCGGACGAAATTGCCGCAGCGATTGAACGTTTCATTTATGAGGGCCGTGATGGCTGATGCTTTACCTGTAATAACGCAGGAGGGCGCCTCCTTGCCGGATAAAAGGCAAGTGGCGGCTTCGTTCTCCCGGGCGGCGGCCAGCTATGACAGCGTTGCCAGCCTGCAACGTGATGTCGGCGAAGCGCTTCTGGCGCGTATGCCCGAGCAGGCTGTAGAGCGCTGGGTCGACCTGGGCTGCGGTACAGGCTACTTCACCCGGGCGCTAGCGGCCCGTTATCCCAACGCGCAAGGTATCGCCGTTGACCTGGCGGAAGGCATGCTGCGCCATGCACGTCCACTCGGCGGGGCCGAGCACTTTGTGGCGGGTGATGCCGAACGGCTGCCGCTCAAGGACCAGGCGTGCGATCTGCTGTTTACCAGCCTTGCCATTCAATGGTGTGGCGACCTTTCGGCGGTATTATCCGAGGCCCAGCGTATCCTGCGGCCCGGTGGGCTGTTTGCATTCACCAGCCTGTGTACCGGTACACTGCAGGAGTTGCGGGACAGCTGGCAGGCAGTGGATGGTTTCGTTCACGTTAACCGTTTCCGCCAGTTTGAAGTCTATCAGCGGGCCTGTGCGGCCAGTGAATTCAAGCAGAGGGTGCTGGACGTCGAAACACGCGTTCTGCATTTTCCGGATGTCCGCAGGCTGACCCATGAACTCAAGGCGCTCGGCGCCCATAACGTGAACCCTGGCCGCGCTACTGGCTTGACCGGACGCGCCCGCCTGAATGCCCTGGCGCAAGCGTATGAGCGCTTCCGCCAGCCCCAAGGTCTCCCGGCCTGCTATCGCGTGGTTTACGGCATTTTCCAGAAAGAATCCTGATCTTATGTCTGCTTACTTCATTACCGGCACCGATACCGAAATCGGCAAGACCACCATTGCTTCCGGCCTGCTGCATGTAGCCCGCCTTGCGGGGCTTTCCACGGCAGCGGTCAAACCTGTGGCTTCTGGTTGCGAGATGACGCCCGAGGGGCTGCGTAACAGCGACGCGTTGTCGCTCTGGGGCGAGTGTTCGTTGCCGTTGAGTTACGCCGAGGTCAATCCGCTGGCCTTTGCGCCTGCTATTGCTCCACATCTGGCGGCCCGTGAGGTAGGAACATCCTTGACAGTCGATGCCCTGGTCGCGCCCATTCAGGCCATGCGGGCCAAACAGGCCGACTTCATGCTGGTCGAAGGTGCAGGTGGCTGGCGCGTACCGCTGGAAGGGCAGGCGAACCTGTCAGATGTAGCCAGGGCCGTTGGTTTTCCCGTCATCCTGGTGGTGGGTGTACGGTTGGGCTGCATCAACCACGCGGTGCTGACTGCTGAAGCCATTGCGCAGGATGGGCTCAACCTGGCCGGCTGGGTTGCCAATATTGTCGATCCGCAGACATCACGCCTGGAGGATAACCTCGCCACGCTTCATGAGCGCCTGCCTGCACCTTGCCTGGGCACTGTTCCTTATCTGGCTGAAGCCACGCCGGCGGCCGTTGCGGATTATCTGGATTTAAGCCAATTGGCGCGTTAATGCGCCTTTGGTATCTGACTGCTCGTGATAAGGCACTTTAATATCAGAATAGACGTTATTTATTACAAAGTTTTTCAGCGATTACTTTAATTTTGCGCAGCTTTTTCCGGCTTCGCATATAGTCCATTTGCCTCGATTGATCTCTTTCCCGCCTCATCTAAAAGGGATGTTCTCGTCGCGGTTATGAGTGCTTTCTGTTTGTTCGCTATGCCTGCCAATCATTCTTAATGATTGATTGCGGCATGGCGCGTGACTGTATGCCTTTAATATTTATTGCTATACGACTTACCGATAGTTGCTCATGGTGTTCAGACGTTGGTGGTAGTTCCAGTTTTATAACAATATCAAGAATGGAAAAAGGATTTTGTATGCCTGTCTTCAAGCGTATTGATGCTCAAGACGTTTCTCGGCTGGCGCTCGACATCGAGAGGCAAGGCTATGCCGTTATTGAACACTTTCTTTCGACGGAACAACTTGAAAGTGCACGTGACTATGTTCTGCGGGAAACTCACAAACATAACTCCGAATATTTTGCGCTACATGGCATAAAGTCGGTAACTGGTAGTCTTTTCGAGGCGCTGAGCACCTCGGTGAGGTTCAGGAAAATGCTGGCGGATGTTCAGGAAGCCGGTCTGGGCAGGCGGGTACCGGAAGAGGAAGAGATCTTTCCGGCCGTGCGTTGCCTGCAAGGTAAAACCGGTCTTAAAGAGTCCAACTATTTTCATTATGACGCCACGGCATTAACGGCACTCGTGCCTGTTTTCATCCCAAATGATACTGACCAGTGTGGCGATTTTATTATGTTTCCCAATACCCGCCGTATCAGGAGCAGTGTGGCCATCAATATTATCGAGAAAGCACTTATTCAAAATCCATTAAGTCAGAAGTTCATAGCTTTATTGATCAAGTACAACCTGCTCAAGCCCATCAAAATAAAACTTGTTCCTGGCAATCTTTATATCTTCTGGGGATATAGAAGCATACATGCCAATGAGCCTTGTGATCCTAATACACTACGCGCAACGGTCTTGCTGCATTATGGGGACCCACACAGTCACCAGTGGATGTCCAGGCTTTTCCTCGGCGCCAACCAGAGGCGGGCGCGCAAGATTAACAAGAAGGCATTGCCTGGCTGATACCGTTCCCTGGTTATTCGAACTGACGCTAAGCGAAGCGGCAAGCATGACGTTTTAATCATAGGGTTCGATGCCGGAATCTGCTTCAATGGCCAAACGCCTCAAGCAGTTAAAGGGAGCGGCTTATGAATATTTCCGGAAACAGTTTCACTTACGGGGTGGCGGCCTATCAGGCTGGCCAGTTCCGTGTCGATCAGGCCGGTGCAGCCATTGCGGCCAGCAGCCTGCCGAATGATGCGCAGACACGTGTCGATCAGGTTCGCAGCGTCGATGGAGCTTCTCAGAATCAGGCAGATAAGGCCGCACAGCTGGTCGAGTTGCAAGCGGGTAAGCGCGAGGCCCTGGCGGGCTCTCGAGTTATCCAGGCAGCCAGTGCAACATTGGGAAGCCTTATCGATACCTACGCCTGACCTCTGTTCCCTCCAGGGGGAGAAGGTGTAATACAAGCGCCGCGGGTGGATAACCACTCGCGGCGTTTTTGTATCCAGGTGTCGCCTGTGGTCAGACACGCTTGACAGGCCTCAGAGGAAAACATAAGTTTCAAACAACTGTTTAACGCCGGTCAGGAGATCCCTGCGGCGCCTTCCCATAAAAATGCATTCCAGAGGTAACAGTCATGCCTGACTACAAGGCTCCCTTGCGTGATATCCGCTTTGTCCGTGACGAACTGCTGGGTTATGACGCGCATTACCAGAGCTTGCCCGGCTGCCAGGATGCTACCCCGGATATGGTTGCCGCCATTCTTGAGGAAGGCGCCAAGTTCTGCGAGCAGGTCCTGTCGCCGCTGAACCGTGTCGGTGACAAGGAAGGCTGCGTATGGAGCGAGTCGGGCGTGAAGACGCCGACAGGCTTCAAGCAGGCTTATCAGCAATTCGTAGAAGGTGGCTGGCCAAGTCTGCCGCATGATCCTGCTCATGGCGGCCAGGGTCTGCCTGAGTCGCTGGGTATTGCCTTGTCGGAAATGATCGGCCAGGCCAACTGGTCCTGGGGCATGTATCCAGGCCTTTCCCATGGCGCGATGAACACCATTGAAAGCCATGGTACCGACGAGCAGAAGCACACCTACCTGACCAAACTGGTTTCCGGCGAATGGACAGGCACCATGTGCCTGACCGAGCCCCATTGCGGCTCCGATCTGGGCATGCTGCGTACCCGTGCCGAGCCGCAGGCTGACGGTAGCTACGCGATTAGCGGAACCAAGATCTTTATCTCTGCCGGTGAACATGACCTGACCGACAACATCGTGCATATCGTGTTGGCCCGCCTACCTGACGCACCGGCGGGTACCAAGGGTATCTCGCTGTTCATCGTACCCAAGTTCCTGCCCAATGCCGAAGGGGGCATAGGCGAGCGCAACGGTGTGACCTGCGGCTCCATCGAGCACAAGATGGGCATCCACGGTAATGCCACTTGCGTGATGAACTTCGATAGCGCCAAAGGCTTTCTGATCGGCCCGCCTAACAAGGGCCTGAACTGCATGTTCACCTTCATGAACACGGCGCGCGTAGGGACGGCTCTGCAAGGTCTGGCCCATGCGGAGATCGCCTTCCAGGGCGGTATCCGGTATGCCCGTGAACGCCTGCAGATGCGCTCCCTGACCGGGCCAAAAGCGCCCGAGAAGGCTGCTGACCCGATCATTGTCCACCCGGACGTCCGCCGCATGTTGCTGACCATGAAGGCGTTCGCTGAAGGCAACCGTGCCATGATCTACTTTGCTGCCAAGCTGGTAGATGTGACCCGTTACAGCCAGGATGAGGAAGAGCGAAAGAAAGCCGATGCGCTGCTGGCCTTCATCACGCCGATTGCCAAGGCCTTCATGACTGAAGTGGGCTTCGAAGCGGCTAGCCATGGCATGCAGATCTATGGCGGTCATGGTTACATTTCCGAATGGGGCATGGAGCAAAACCTGCGCGACAGCCGTATCGCCATGATGTACGAGGGTACTACCGGTATTCAGGCCATCGACCTGTTGGGTCGTAAAGTACTGATGACCCAGGGTGAGTCGCTCAAAGGCTTTACCAAGATCGTTCACAAGTTCTGCCAGGCGCAGGAAGGCAATGCTGAGCTCAAGGAGTTTATCGAGCCGCTGGCCAAGCTGAACAAGGAATGGGGCGACGTTACCCTCAAGGTCGGCATGGCCGCCATGAAGGACCGTGAGGAAGTAGGCGCTGCGGCGGTGGATTACCTGATGTACTCCGGCTATGTCTGCCTGGCGTACTTCTGGGCCGATATGGCGCGTGTAGCCAGCGAGAAGCTTGCTGCCGGAACCGATGAGGCTGCGTTCTACAAGGCCAAGCTGCAGACCGCGCGTTTCTATTATCAGCGTCTGCTGCCACGTACCCGCATGCACGTCGAAGCGATGCTGGCAGGGGCTGGTAGCCTGATGGACGTGGCAGAAGAGGACTTTGCGCTGGGCTATTGATTCGTCAGAGCTGAAACTTAAAAGGGCTGCGCCTCTCGGTGCAGCCCTTTTTTTATTGGTCGATCGGTAAGGCAGGCCGGTATCAGTCGGCAAAGCCCAGCCAATTGTGGTGGTCATGACCTGTACCGTCGTCGAGCACGACCGTACAGGTGGTACCGGCAGACAGCTCCATGCCTTCCGGCACTTCATCGATGGCAATGCGCACCGGAATTCGTTGCGCCAGGCGGACCCAGTTGAATACCGGGTTCACATCGGCGATCAGCTCGCGGCTCTGCGGGTTGTCCCGATCGTAGATACCCCGGGCAATGCTCTCCACATGGCCCTTAAGCACCATGCCGCTCATCATTCGCATTTCGGCGGGTGCGCCGATCTTCACGTGGGGCAGTTTGGTTTCTTCAAAGTAGCCATAAACCCAGTAGGAGTTCTTGTCGATGATCGCAAGCTTGGGTGCACCGGCCGAAGCATAATCGCCACGGTAGACCAGGAGGTTGGTGACATAACCATCCACCGGCGCCACCACGCGGGTGCGGGACAGGTTCAGGCGGGCCGCCTCAAGCTGAGCCAGGGCCTGCTTGTAATCTGCCTCGGCCGACGCGGCAATGCTGCTAGCGTCTTCACGGCTCTCCTTGGAAACGACCAGGCTGTCGATATCGGCGCGGCGCTTGGCGTTTTGCAGGCGCATGTCCAGCGTTGCCTTGCGCGAAGCGACCAGGGCTTCGGCCTGATGCACGGCAATCTCGTAATGAGACGGATCGATCTGCAGGAGCAGGTCGCCTTTCTTGACCAGCTGGTTGTCATGCACCGGCACGTTGACCACAAGGCCCGACACATCCGGTGCGATGTTGATGACATCGGCGCGCACGCGTCCGTCCCGCGTCCACGGATCGTTCATGTAATGCACCCAGAGCAGCCGGCCTATCACCAGTGCGGCTACCACGACGATCAGGGTCGCCAATACGCTAAAAAGGTTCTTCAAGGTCATGGAACAAGGCTCTCAACGATAGACGGTCAGCGCCATGACGCCATAGATGCAGGCGAACAGGCTCAGGCGGAACAGGGAGGGGTGCCAGGTAAAGCGATACAGCCCAATGCTGGCGAACAGGCGATCAACGACCCACATCACCAGCAGGCCAACAATGAACAGCACGGTAACGGTGGGCAGGTACACACCGTGGAAAGCAATCTCACGAGGCATGGGCGATTCCTGTGACGGGCTCGCTCGGCGCAGCGTATTGCGCCAGGGGCGCGTGCGGGTCGAGCAGGGAGGTTCGAATGAAATGCAGGAAGCTCTGGATGCGACGCAGCGGCGACTCATCGAAATGCTGGCTATAGGGCTCACGCTGCGCTTCAACGCAGGCAATGGCCTGGTCCACCGCGGTGAGCGCACGTTGCAGATTGGTCTGGCTTGGCTTCAGGAACAGGCGGGCCAGGGCACGTCCCATGGCGCGGATCGACTGACGCCAAGGGGACGCTTCGGCAAATCGAGGCTCGGCCGGTAGGCGCTCCTGCTCCTGACGCAGCTCAATGATGGCCTGACCGACTTCCTGGACCGTAAAGGTCCAGCCCAACAGCGCTTTCTGCACCTGCGGACGGCCATTGGCCAAACCGTAGGCCTGATTGAGCAGGTCGCGCGTGGCGCTTTCGAACCGGCTCGAAAGCCCTGGCAGCGGGTCACTCGTTACACGAACGACCTGACGGCGCAGGTCACGCTCCAGGCGCCTCCAGAGCCAAGCGCTGTTGGGTGGGAGCAGGATCGAGGAAATCGCGGCTGTGGTCGCCATGGACAGCAGCACGGCGATACCGTTGTTGATGAAGTTTGACGGGTCATACACCGGTGGGTTGTCGGGAATCGAGGTAAAGCAGAAAAACACCATGCTACCCAGCCCGTAACCCATATAACCCGGACGCAGGGCCACAAAGCTGCCCAGCATGAAGACGGGTGCCAGGGCGAACATGAGCATCCAGTATCCATCCAGTTGGGTGAAGACGAAGAAGTTCATGAAAAAGCCTACGGTAACGCCGAAAAATGCACCGATGGCCATCTGTTGGGCGGTCTTGTGGGGCATCGGACTGGACGAGGCGAGGGCGGCCACGGCAGCCGCGTTGGAGGCGAACATGCCGCCATAGGGCCAGGCCGTCATGATCCAGAACAGGCTGAGCAGCAGCACCATGAGGGCAGTTCGTACACCTGCCACGGTTGCTGCCATGGCATTGGCCTTGGCCACGAAGCGCGCCTTCCATTGCTCGCGTACATGGTGCGGAGCGGCCAGGGACGCGTGGGTCTGGACGTAATTGTGCAGATCGTCCACCAAACGGAAGAGCAGTTCGGCAGCCGTCTCGAAGTCCAGCCGATCTTCTTCGGAGGGCGCGTTGGCAAGTAGCGAAGCACGGGCTTCCCGAATGCGTACGCGGGTGTGGTCGCTCAAGGCCGAGAGACGTTCAGCGACCGCTGCCGCGTCCGGTGGTGTCAGCGGCTGACCACGCACGCTGTCCAAGAGCTCCAGAAATGCAGCCTGCGCCATGTCGAATGCCGACAGTACAACGTCAGCCTGACGCTGGCGCAACCGTAGAAGCAGTCGACTCAAGGCATGCAGACGGGTCGTCATGGTCATGAATTCACTGTTCAGCCGCGAGAGACGACCGCTGCGCATGCGCATGTGCGGATCTTCAAAGGCTGTAGCGCTGCGCATGTTTTCAAGCCCGACGGCCTCGGCGGCATAGCGCACTCCACCGCTCTCCACGACACGCCGCTCCAGCTTGCCACGCAGCACATCGGCTACGTAGCCTGCAAAGGTGCCAAAGCGGTTGTATAAGGCGTTGCGCATGGCTGCGCTTGTGGTCTGCGGAAAAAGGGCTGCCGAGACGATACCGCTGCAGATAATGGCCAACGAAATCGCCAGTACCCGCATAACCGCTGACATAAAAGCACCTTCAGGGCTCATGACAGCGGGAATACCGATCAGCGCTGCGGTATAGCCTGCCAGCACACAGCCGTAGCTGCGCATATCGCGATAGCGCATGGCGCCGGCCGTGCACAGGCCAATCCAGACTGACATGCAGATCAGGAAGGGCACCCGCTCCTGGGCAAACAGGGCAACCAGCGCCAGCATGGCGATCAGGCCTGCTACCGTGCCCAGCAACCGATAGATGCTTTTGGCAAATACCTGGCCGCTCTGCGGCTGCATCACGATGAAAACGGTGATGACCGCCGAGGATGGGTGCGGCAACTGGAGGCGCATGGCAAGCCAGAGGGTCAGGCCGGCTGCGATCAGTACCTTGAAAAGGTAGATCCACATGACACCGTCGCTTCTCGCCCAGGCGTTAAGCGCCTGGCGAAACGCGCTGGTGGAGGGGGTGGAAGTCGTTTCTGCTTTCATGAGGGCCTTAGGGCTTTTTGGCAATATCGACACGTGCCGGTTTCAGGTCCTTTTCGTCCGGGCCGTCTTCAGGTGCGATGGCACCGCCACCCAGAGCGGTAATCAGGCCGGCCTGGGCGCTCAGGCGCATGGCCTGGACCTGTTGCTCCACCCGCTGCTGGGCAAACAGACGGGTCTGGGCGTCCAGTACATGCAGGTAATCGGTCAGGCCGCGCTCGAAGGCCTTGCGGGCAATGTCGTAGGTGCGCTGCGCCGCTTCCACGGACTCACGGGCCATGTCGGCCTGCTTGTTGGCCGAGTCGAGACGAATCAGGTTATCGGAGATGTCCTTCAGCGCCTCGATGATGGTCTGGTTGTAATGTGCAACCGCAGCGTCGTAGCCTGCCGATGCGATACCAAGCTGCGAGCGGCGCTCACCGCCATCGAAGATGGGCAGCGAGATAGCCGGTCCAAAGGAGTAACCCGTCTTTTTGGCCGTGAACAATTCCTTGAAGGTGCCCATGGTCATCGATTGTCCAATGCTCGCCATCAAATCGATGTTGGGATAGAAATCGGCGCGGGCTACATCGACACCCTTGGCGTTCATGGCGACCTGCCAACGGCTGGCCACCACGTCGGGACGATGACCTACCAGCTCCAGTGGTAAGCGGGAAGGCAGGGTTGGCATGGCACCCAGTTGCAGCTGCGGGCGTGTCAGCGAGGCGGCGTCGCCAGGACCTTTACCGGCCAAGGCGGCCAGCTGGTTGCGAGAAAGCGCAATGGCTTCGTCCAGGGCTTCGATCTGTCGATGCGTTTCCGGCAACAATGCTTCGGCCTGGCTGACCTCGAACTGGGTGCCGATGCCGCCTTCCAGCTGACGCTTCGCCAGTTTGGCGATCTGCTCCTGCTGTTCCAGGGTCGCGTGGACCACATCACGTTGCGCATATTGCAACGATAACTGGATGTAGGCTCGCACGATGTTGGTCGTCAGCTCGAGCACCGCAACACGTTCTTCGGCAGCTGCCTGATGGGCACGATCCAGAGCACGTTCGCTGTCGTCGTGCTCGCGTCCCCAGAGGTCGAGCTTGTAGCTGAGCCCCAGGGAGGCGGTGTTGTTCCAGGTGGTACGGTCGGCCAGCTCGCCCGGGCCATAGAAGTTATCCGTAGGCCAGGTGTAACGGCGCAGGTCAACGCTGCCGTTTACGTGGGGCGCCTCGGCGGATTCCACCAGTCCGGCCATTGCCTTGGCCGAGCGTACCCGTGCCGCTGCGGCTGCCAGTGACGGATTGCTGGTCAGGGCTTCAGCGATCCACCGGTCCAGCTGGGGGTCACGGTAGGCGCGCCACCACTGGCTGGCCGGCCATTGGGCGTCCAGCTTGGCCGCACGGATGGCATCGTCCGTAGCCAGGGTGTCGGCATCGATACGTTGAGCCTCCGGCGCGATACCGTGGGTGCTGATACAGCCGGAGATTGTTGAAGTCAGAACAAAAAAGCTTATGCCAAGCAGCGAATTCTTACAGGGGAATGACACAGAAGGCGTCCAGATATTCGAGGGGAGAGTCGCTCAAACCTACGTGAATTCTAGGAAACCCCTTGTCTTGAGATAAGCCGGTCGGTTTGTGAATGTTTATCTCACATTTTGTAATAATGCCCCTCTTGCGTTCATGGCAAAATTTATTTGCTAACTAATGAGGGGCATCATGGACACATTGCACAATATGCGCGTTTTCGCCTGTGTTGCCGAAAGCGGCAGCTTTACCAGCGCGGCGCAAGTGCTGAGCACCACCACCGCGCATGTTTCCCGAGCCGTTGCCAGCCTGGAAGCGCATCTGCGTACCCGCCTGCTCCATCGAACCACCCGCCGGATTGCCCTGACCGAGGCAGGGCAGCGTTACCTGCTGCGTTGCGAGCAGATCCTGGCCTATGTTGAAGAGGCCGAAGCCGAAGCCAGCGATGCTCATGCGCGGCCGGCCGGCAAGCTGCGTATCCATTCCATGACCGGGATCGGTCAGCATTACATGATCAAGGCGATTGCGGGCTATCGTCAGCAGTTTCCCGAGGTCAACTTTGACCTCACCATGGCCAATCGTATGCCGGACCTGCTCGATGAAGGCTACGACGTAGCAATTGTTGTTGCCACAGAGCTGCCGGATTCCGGCTTTGTTTCGCAAAATATTGGCCATACCTACAGCATTCTTTGTGCTTCCCCGGCATATGCGGAGGCCCGCGGGCTGCCTCGCAGTCCTGCTGAGCTGACCCAGCATGACTGCATGCGTCTGGTAAGCCCGGTTGTACCTCTTGAGAAATGGGTATTCGATGGTCCCAACGGCCAGGAGATGGTCACCATCAGCACTACTTCCTTTCAGGTTAACGTCGGGGATGCCATGACTCAGGCCATCCAGGCCGGTTTAGGTATTGGCATCCTGCCGATC
>NZ_BDAE01000006.1 GCF_002091675.1 Pseudomonas luteola NBRC 103146
TTTTTGAGCCAAGCCGAATACATTAACGCTTTCATTTCTACTACTGCTTGCTTAAAGCCAACGAACACAGCATGGGCCACAATGGCGTGACCTATATTCAACTCATTAATACCTGGGATTGACGCTATTGGCTCTACGTTATGGTAATGAAGGCCATGACCTGCATTCACTATTAACCCGCTAGACAAACCTGCCTCAACACCGTCTTTAATACGCTCAAGTTCGAGGGTTTGACTTTTTTCGCTCGCTGCATCCGCGTACTTTCCTGTATGAAGTTCAATGGCAGGAGCGCCAGCTCTCGCGGCGGCCTCTATTTGCTGCTGATCGGGATCGATAAAAAGTGATACCTGACAACCTGCCGACGCAAGCCTAGCGATAGCTTCCCTTATCCGATGTTCTTGCCCTAGAACATCCAAGCCACCCTCTGTCGTCAATTCTTCCCTTTTTTCAGGTACAAGACAGACATGCTCCGGCCTGACATCGCAGGCCAAATCCAGCATCGCCGAAGTTATTGCAATCTCAAGATTCATGCGCGTCTGAAGGGCTGCCTTGAAGAGGCGAACGTCTCGCTCCTGAATATGCCTACGGTCTTCACGTAAATGCAGTGTAATTCCGTCTGCACCAGCCTCCTCTGCATCAAGCGCTGCCTTAAGAGGATCGGGATAACGTGTACCGCGCGCCTGGCGCAAAGTTGCCACATGATCAATGTTGACGCCTAATAAAAGTCGGCTAGCAAACATCGCATTCAACTCTCACTTAAGAAACAATTCACGGCTAATAAGCGGCTTGCCACTAAGCAGCGGAGCATAAGCCTGGCGCATGAGTCGTTTAGCTGATTTAAGGACACCTGCATCATTCCAGTCAGCGCCAGACAAGGCCAGCAGCTCACTACCTTGGAATGCACCAGGCTGATACACAGGTATACATTCAAGGCCTTCATCTGGAACAAAACGATAGATATTTTTGGGATCTATAGCGTTGCCGCGACTATCCACTTCTAATGAAAAGCCGTAACCCAACTCATCGAGAAACGTCCACTCGAAGTTCCTTAGCGGAGGTTCCACGTCTGCATGATTACTCAATGCACGCAAGGTATTTGCATATTGATGGAAGATCGCCGGGTGCGGCTCTTCTGGCAAAAGAAGACGTACGATGAGCTCATTGAGATAAAGGCCACTAAACAGAGCATCTCCGCTCAGAAGAAAGGGAGGAGCCAAAGGCTCCATACGGTGAACTGTCTTTAATTCAGTACGTCCCCGGAACTGCCCTTCAAATAGCTGAAACAGCCGAACAACACTGCCAGATTTTCCACGAGCGCCTCGATAGACTGCTCGAAACCTCCCACGCAATGAAAAAAAGTCTACGAGCGTGCTACTTTCCCTGAAGGGCCGAGCATGAAGAACGAAGACTTTCTCAGGTTCTTGCATTAAAGATCTGCGTATCCCAAAGAGCGGAGTGCGCGCTCATCGTCTGACCAGCCGCTTTTTACCTTCACCCAAAGGTTCAACATGACCTTCGAATCGAAGAGGGCCTCCATATCTTTCCGAGCATCCTGACCAATCCGCTTGATTCGCTCACCTGCATTTCCGATGAGTATCTTTTTCTGTCCATCACGCTCTACCAGAATCAGCGCATGGATGTGCAACACATTCCCTTGCTGTTTAAACTCCTCAATTTCAACCGTGACCTGATAGGGAAGTTCAGCACCCAGCTGACGCATAATTTTTTCACGTACGAGCTCTGCAGCCAGAAAACGACTACTACGATCAGTAAGCTGATCCTCAGGAAAGAAGTGGTCTCCCTCAGGCAGCCGATCCGCTACAAGCTTCTCGAGGGAATCCAGATTCACACCATTTTGCGCAGAGATAGGGATAACCTCTGCTTCAGGCAACTGCTCGGATAGCCACTTCAACTGAGGTAGAAGCTCTGCTTTATCTTCCATGCGGTCCGTTTTGTTAACCGCCACAATCACCGGACATTTGACATGGCGGACTCGTTCTAGAACGAACGCATCCTCTTCAGTCCAGCGCATGCGATCCACCACAAAGATAACTACATCTACATCTTTGAGGGCTGCGGATGCGGTCTTATTCATATAGCGATTGAGAGCTTTTTGATTCTCTTTGTGGATACCAGGCGTATCGACATAAACAGCCTGAACATCCCCTTCTGTCTTAATACCCAACAACGTATGACGTGTCGTTTGGGGCTTTCGAGAGGTGATAGCAAGCTTCTGTCCTAAGATATGATTCAGCAGAGTAGATTTGCCCACGTTAGGACGCCCAACGATAGCTACGTATCCACAACGGGATACCGGGTCAGTCATGGCCATTCTCTACTCCTAAAGCAATCAACGCGGCTGTTGCAGCCATTTGTTCTGCGATGCGGCGACTGGGCCCTTGGCCACTGGTTTTTTCGCTTAGCATCGATATGTCGCACTCGACGAAAAAGACGCGACAATGTGGCTCGCCTTCGATCGCGACCACTTCATACTTTGGCAACTCACATCCCCGCGCCTGCAGATGCTCCTGAAGGCGTGTTTTGGGATCCTTGTTCGTATCGACTGGCGTAAGCTCACGAAGTTGCGGCCCTAGCCAAGCCATGATCCGATCTCTGGCCGCTTCCATCCCAGCATCCAGATAGATAGCGCCAATCAGAGCCTCCATCGCATCTGCCAGAATAGACTCGCGGCGAAAGCCGCCACTTTTCAACTCGCCCGAGCCTAGCCGGAGATAGTCTCCAATCTCAAAACTACGGGCCAGGACAGCTAAGGTCTCTCCCTTTACCAATCTTGCGCGCAGGCGAGAAAGCTGGCCTTCACGGGCTTGAGGGAAATGTTGATAGAGCGCTTCGCCAATCACAAAGTTAAGAATAGCGTCTCCTAGAAACTCAAGACGCTCATTATTCTTACTGGCAAAACTGCGATGAGTGAGAGCCAGGACCATTTGGCCCTGGTCTTTGAAGGTGTAACCGAGCCGGCGCTCGAGACGATCTAAGGGTGGGTTCACGGGATACTTATATGGAAGTCGCGTTCAAAATGAACCACTAAATCAATATTACGGATTAGAGGTTCACGCTTTTCATAATCCAGATGGATAAGGAATCTATTGTCCTCAGTCTTCACCTGCATGGCTTTATCAAGGTCAATATCATTAATGCTATTAACCTGCATGCCCTTGCTTACATACGAATACACATCGGGCACGCTATGAATATTCATCGCTTTCTCACTTTCTATAGAGGTGATGACTTTGGTCATCGCCTGATAATCCAGATAATGAGGAATAAGCTTAAAGGCTGTGCTTGCCAAGAAAGCAATAATGCACAGCATTAGCAGCCAGCCTATGAAGGAAAGTCCCTTTTGCCTGTGCGACATAGACATGACGCATTTCCTATTTAATGAATGATCCCTACACGGGAAAAGTTAGGTAAATTTTTGACCTTTGGGTCAGGCCAGCTCATCCAGACAGCGAAGGCTTTGCCAACAATATTTTTATCGGGAACCATGCCAAGCAGTTCGTGTGGAATGCCAGGGTCGTTCCAGTAACGACTGTCATTAGAGTTATCCCGGTTGTCCCCCATCATGAAATAATGACCAGCCGGTATAACCCACTGACTATCCGCCGGTAGGTTATAACGAGTCATCTCCTCACGAATGACATGCTCTACTTCGCCTAATTTCTCTTTGTATAGCTTTGCACTACCCAAAGAGCCAGGCTCCTCTCCGATCAGTTGCTTTGAGACCAATTGACCGTTCACAAAAAGCTGCTTCTCTGGAGTATAGCGAATGGTGTCGCCAGGCAAGCCTACAACACGCTTGATGTAATTAACGGAGGGGTCGCTGGGATAGCGAAATACCATGACATCACCACGCTGCGGGTCTCCAACCGGGATGATCTTAGTATCGATAACCGGCAAACGGATTCCATAGGCGAACTTGTTTACCAAAATGAAATCGCCCACTTCCAATGTGGGCTTCATTGAGCCCGAAGGAATCTGGAAAGGCTCCACCAGAAACGACCGCAGAACCAAAACGATGGCGAGCACAGGAAAGAATGACTTCCCATACTCGACCAAGAGTGGCTCCTTCCTCAAATTATCCAAAGCAACTGGATCGGGCTCGGTAACCTGCCCTTCGTATGTCGCAATTCTTGTACGCCGGCGTGGCGCCAGAAAGACCAAATCAAACAGTGCCAAACCGCCACACACTGCGACAGCGATAACCAAAAGCAAAGGAAAATTGAATGACATATTCTCAGCTATCCACTTTGAGTACAGCCAGGAAGGCTTCTTGTGGAATTTCCACACTACCAACCTGCTTCATCCGCTTCTTACCCGCTTTCTGCTTCTCCAGCAGCTTACGCTTACGGGATACGTCTCCACCGTAACACTTGGCCAATACGTTCTTACGTAATGCCTTTACGGTTGTCCGCGCTACGATCTGTCCACCAATAGCTGCCTGGATCGCCACATCAAACATCTGACGTGGAATCAGCTCCTTCATTTTCTCTGTCAGAGCTCGACCTTTGTGGTGAGCCTTGTCTCGGTGAACGATCAATGCCAGCGCATCGACTTTCTCACCATTAATAAGGACATCAAGCTTGACCAGATTAGAAGCCTCGAAGCGATCAAAACTGTAATCCAGCGAAGCATACCCACGACTAACGGACTTGAGTCGATCGAAAAAGTCCAGAACAACTTCATTCATAGGCAGATCATAACTAACCTGAACCTGGCTGCTGAGGAACTGCATGTCCCGCTGCACACCACGCTTCTCAATACACAGGGTTATGACGTTGCCCAAGTGCTCTTGAGGCACAAGAATATTGGCCCGCACGATCGGTTCGCGCATTTCTGCAATCGACGCAAGATCAGGCAGCTTTGAGGGGTTGTCTACGTATACGATTTCGCCATTCTTATGCACGACCTCAAACACTACAGTCGGTGCAGTCGTGATCAGATCTAGATCGTATTCACGCTCTAAACGCTCCTGGATAATCTCCATATGGAGCATACCGAGGAAACCGCAGCGAAAGCCAAAGCCCAGTGCCTCTGAGCTTTCAGGCTCGTACTGCAAAGACGCATCGTTCAAGGTCAGCTTCTGCAGCGCTTCGCGGAAGTCTTCAAAATCATCCGAGCTGACCGGAAAGAGGCCTGCATAGACCTGAGGTTTGACCTTTTGGAAGCCCGGCAGCATAGCTACGTCTGGCGTGCTGGAAAGCGTCAGCGTATCACCTACTGGCGCCCCCAGGATCTCCTTGATACCAGCGATAATGAAGCCTACCTCACCGGCCTTAAGATCCTGCATTTCGGTATGCTTAGGCGTAAAGACGCCAACGCTGTCCACCTGATGTACTTTGCCGGTGGACTTCACCAGAATCTTGTCGCCTTTTTTTACACGTCCATGCTTGACGCGTACCAAGGACACAACACCTAGATAATTGTCGAACCAGGAATCAATGATCAATGCTTGTAGAGGCGCCTCGATATTGCCTTCAGGAGCAGGGATTACCTTGACCAGTCGCTCCAGGACATCGACAACACCCATGCCACTCTTGGCTGAGCAGGGAACCGCGTCAGTGGCATCGATACCAATGATGTGCTCGATCTCTGCCTTAACGCGTTCTGGCTCGGACTGGGGTAGGTCCATCTTGTTGAGCACAGGCATGACTTCAAGACCTTGCTCAATCGCTGTATAGCAGTTGGCTACGGACTGAGCCTCAACGCCCTGAGCAGCATCAACAACAAGCAAAGCGCCCTCACAGGCAGCCAGAGAGCGGCTTACTTCATAGGTGAAGTCGACATGCCCAGGGGTATCGATAAAGTTGAGCTGGTATGTTTTACCATCCTGCGCCTTGTAGTGCAGCGTCACGCTGTGGGCTTTAATGGTAATTCCGCGCTCGCGCTCGAGGTCCATGGAGTCCAGCACCTGGGCTTCCATTTCGCGGTCGGACAGGCCGCCACACATTTGAATAAAGCGGTCGGCTAGCGTCGACTTGCCATGGTCAATGTGGGCAATGATGGAAAAGTTACGGATATGACTTAGGTCACTCACGGATCAACACTCGAAAGGCCAGCAGCGGAATGCCCGCTGGAAAAAATAGCCTGGGAGTTTACCCGATACTATGGAAACCCGTCACGCACGGACTTACATAAGGTAAAAAGGCGAGGTGTTTCCACCTCGCCTCATAGGCCTTACTTGGGCAGCCTAAAGGTAATAAAGCTGGCTCGTCCATCACGCATGACGCGCATGGAAATGGACTTGTCGGCAGGAAGCTTCTTCATTGTGTCCTGGAATTGGCGCGCCGAGGAAACCGGCTGATTATTCAAATGAGTAATCACATCGCCCGGACGCAAGCCAATCATGGCAGCCGGCCCGTCCGTTACCTGCTTGATTACCACGCCACTTTGCAACTGAAGGCTTTTCTTCTGCTCATCAGTCAGATCCGCAACAGCAATCCCCATTCGATTACTGCTACGCTCAGCGCCGGGCTGACCTGAGGCAGCAATAGAATCATCATCGGGCATATCACCGACCTTAACGGATACGGTCTTGCGTGCGCCTTCACGCACAATATTCATTTCCGCGGTGGCATCAGGCTTCAGGTTACCGATCAGATGAGGCAGATCTGCTGACTCAACAATCTGTTGCCCGTTAACCGACAGGATGACATCTCCCACTTTCAAGCCACTCTTGGCTGCAGGTCCGTTTTCCAAAACCTGAGCGATCAAAGCGCCGGCTGGCTTCTCCAAGCCAAAGGACTCTGCCAGGTCTTTGTCTACTTCTTGAATGACAACTCCCAACCAACCGCGTGTCACCTTACCCTCGGTACGCAACTGATTGGCCACGTTCATAGCCACATCGATCGGGATAGCAAAGGAAAGCCCCATAAAGCCGCCCGAACGCGTAAATATCTGAGAGTTGATACCTACCACCTCCCCGCTCAGATTGAACAGCGGGCCACCAGAATTGCCAGGATTGATCGCAACATCCGTCTGGATGAATGGAACATAGTTCTCGTTTGGCAAGCTACGCCCCTTGGCGCTTACGATACCGGCTGTCACGGAGTGGTCGAACCCGAAGGGCGAACCAATAGCCAGCACCCACTCACCGACCTTGAGCTTGTCAGAATTACCTAACTTAACGGTCGGAAGATTCTTGGCGTCAATCTTGAGGAGCGCCACATCTGTACGCGGATCAGCACCAATTAATTTGGCAGTATGATCGCTTCGGTCAGAAAGGCGCACGATGATTTCGTCCGCATCGGCTACCACATGGTTGTTGGTCAGAACATAACCATCAGCCGAGATAATAAAACCGGACCCCAACGACTGGGCTTCTCGCCGACGACTGTCCGGCCCTTGCGGCATTTGAGGAATGCTTCGCTCGAAGAATTCACGAATACCTGGCGGCAGCCCTTCGAGATCAGGCATGGACATGGCACCGCCACGGCTAGCCGGCAGGTTTTGGCGAGTACTGATATTAACAACGGCAGGGCTTGCCGACTCTACCAGCGGAGTAAAGTCTGGAAGATCCGCATGGGCCAATAGCGATACGCCTAGCGCCCATGTTGCCATCAAGGCTGCCAGGTAATGTTTAAACATTCGCATGAAATACAGCTCCCGTTCTTGCAGGGGACAGACAGTGCTAACAGTTAGCTTTTACCAAGCGATGGTGCAGTACCCACCGCATCACTACTTCAGGCAGCAGACGAACCGCCTTAAAAAGAGTCACCTGACGAAATACCATAGAAAAGCTGAATGTTTCCTGATACTCCCTATGAGTATCAGGAAACATGTACTTATTAGCGGCACAGACTTAGTCGGGCCGTACGGACAACGCTATGCGCTCGGCCGTACCGGCAGGAACTTCGCCTACAACAGTAATCAACACATCCTTGTCAGATGGATTGATGCGCTTGGATACGACACTGGTAGGACCAAACTGGTTTCGACTATCGGTCATCGCTGTATGACTATCAGAGTCAACAAATACAGAAAAATTACTCAGACCATCGCTGTATAGAAGGTACTGTACAGGTCGTCCGTCCCCACCTGCCTGCCAGCTCTTCAATGATCGTACCTGCTCGAAGCCGGAGGGAAGCCAGGAAGCCGCCCATGTAGCTTGGTCTGCATGGCTCGCCTCTTCCGCTTCTGCGCTAGGAGCACAGTCACCTTTAGGATCAAGCTCAGCTGTACTTGGCGCAAGCGACGAGTAAGTAATGAACTGAAGTCTTTCCAGCGCATTACCCTTTTGATCGAATGTGGTGGATTTGAGGACCTGTCCAGTCGACTTGCTTAGTTGCATTTCATAAGCGTATCGATAGGAATCTTTGGGAATAAACGCTATGACATCCGTGGGATTGTCTGCAACGCGCGACTCTCCGAGATGCTTGAGGGTATAGCCTTTATCGATTTGATCAGGCCTCAATTTGGGAGCAAGGCTTTTTGCCACATCAACCTGATCATCTGCTGAAGTACTGCAGACAATGCGATTATTATCACGCACTACTTCATAAGGAGTGCCATCAAGCCGGTAGAGACGCTCTTTAACATCCCCATTGGAATCGACTTTTCTGGCGATATGATGTGAAGTTAGATTCCCATTGCTCTCGTAGATAAAAGAACCTTGGGAATTAACCTTGTCACTGGTTGATAGCTTGTTCAACCAATCCGTTGACTCGGCGGCTTGTACTGATTGAGTTATCAGTAACAAACCGCCTATTCCATATATAACTGGAGCAAACCGCATACTCTTCCTTATCAGGGATTAACGAGTTTCTGCGTTAGCACCACGTGCATAAGGAAGCGCGGAACCTTCAACACTGTTGAAAGTAGCCTGCTGTGCATGCTGACGAATGTAGCCAGGCAGCTGTGGGTTGGCCACTGCAGACGGATTAGCCGCCTTGGACTCAGCGCTCTGAGCACTTTCTTCGCTGTAATTAGCCAATACAGCAGGACTCTGTACCTGCGGTACGCTGATAGGTGCTGGAGCCTGTTGGGCCATCTGTTCAGAGACGCCTTCCTGATTATACAGCCGCACACCTGCCAACACAGCCACTGTTACAGAAGCCGCGACTGCCACTCGACTGATCGCACTCCACCGGCTTACCTTGGGCTTAGCCACTGCAGCAGGTGTAGTCACCACAGGCGCTTCTTCGTTAGCCAGCGCAGCCGATACTGCAGATGCGATATCAAGCTTTGGCATGATGGGTTCGTTGCGAATGACTGCACGAGCCATTGCATAACGGGACCAAGTAGCACGGAGTTCAGCGTCCTCGCTTGTCGCCGCGAGTACACGTCTGACTTCCAGTTCGTCCGCTTCGTTATCCATAACAGCGGACAGTGATTCCAGCAGAGCTTCACGATTCATATCAACCTCTCTCATAGCTGTCGCCGCTGTCTCATGCTTCCCGCAACAAAGGTTGCAGGGCTTTATCGATGGCTTCCCGCGCACGAAATATGCGCGAGCGTACTGTACCTACTGGACACTGCATCACATTTGCAATGTCCTCGTAACTAAGACCTTCAAATTCACGCAAAGTTAGCGCGGTTCTTAAATCTTCTGGCAATTGCTGAATGGTGCGATGAACGGTACTTTCAATTTCGTCCCGCAACAACGAACGCTCAGGCGACTCAATATCCTTTAAGGCATGATCACCTTCATAGAACTCAGCATCTTCTGCGCTTACGTCACTGTCCGGTGGACGACGACCACGAGCAACCAGATGATTTTTTGCTGTGTTTATCGCAATGCGATATAGCCAGGTATAGAACGCACTATCACCACGAAAATTCCCTAGCGCGCGATAGGCTTTGATGAAAGCTTCTTGCGCTACGTCTTGCGCTTCCTGGGTGTCGTGCACGAAGCGCACAATCAACCCTAAAATCTTGTGCTGGTATTTCAGCACCAGGAGATCAAATGCACGCTTATCGCCTCGCTGCACGCGCTCGACAAGCTGCTGATCCTGTTCCTGGGTTTGCATGGGAGCTCCTTGTTGATTCCGAAGGAGACCCGCTTCACCCTTCTCATCCTGTTGTTTGGATAGACCAGGGTGCTGCGTAAAAGTTCTCCCCACGGCAGATATCGGGCGAACCTTGTCTTCGATTCGCTGATCGGTAAGCCGGTCTTCCGCCGACATCCGCTGATAGCTATTAGCAGTCATTCCACTATTCATTCTCTCGGCCACTTTTTACTGTCCGTGTGGAAAATTATCCTCACATGGACGGCTCCGGGCCCTATAAAGTTCCTTCCTCCATAGAATGACATCGCCATTACGCTAGTTAATCGTATAGCTAAACCAACAAAAAGAGACGATATATGGGCCAACACATCGATCATGATGTTCTGATCATCGGCAGCGGCGCTGCTGGCCTCACCCTGGCACTAACCTTACCCTCGCACCTTCGGATCGCAGTTCTCAGCAAAGGCAACCTTTCTAATGGCTCAACCTACTGGGCACAGGGTGGTGTAGCCGCTGTGCTGGATGAGGACGACACCATAGACTCCCACGTCAAGGATACATTGATAGCGGGTGCTGGATTATGCAACGAACAGGCTGTTCGTTTCACGGTGGAAAGAAGCCGTGAGGCCATGGAATGGCTAATCGACTTAGGCGTTCCTTTTACTCGAAGCGAAGGAGACGCACAGAAAAGGTTTCCTCTTCATCTGACCCGTGAAGGTGGCCACAGCCATAGGCGGATCATCCACGCTGCCGACGCAACTGGCGCTGCAATATTCGATACTCTACTGGCTGCCGCTAAGGAACGGCCTAATATTCATCTGCTTTCACAACAGGTTGCGGTCGATCTGATTACAGGCATCAAGATCGGACTAAAAAACAACCGCTGCCTAGGTGCATACGTACTTGACCGAAACACCGGTGAAGTTGATACATACGGTGCACGCTTCACAGTCTTAGCGACCGGTGGAGCAAGCAAGGTGTACCTCTACAGCAGCAACCAAGAAAGCGCCTGCGGTGACGGCATTGCCATGGCATGGCGAGCCGGCTGCCGTATAAGCAATATGGAATTCAATCAATTCCACCCTACCTGCCTTTATCATCCGCAGGCCCGCAACTTTTTGATTACGGAAGCACTGCGAGGCGAAGGGGCTCTTCTGAAGCTGCCAAACGGTGAGCGGTTCATGCCGCGCTTTGACGAGAGAGCCGAACTGGCGCCACGCGATATCGTAGCCCGGGCGATCGACCATGAGATGAAGCGACTTGGCATTCCTTATGTCCATCTCGATATTAGCCATAAGCCGGCCGACTTCATTACTGCACACTTTCCTACGGTCTATGAGCGATGCCTGAGCCTGGGCTTCGACATTCGCCACGAGCCAATCCCTGTCGTACCGGCTGCTCACTATACCTGCGGCGGGGTATGCGTAGATGAAAACGGAAGTACTGACCTGCCGGGGCTCTATGCCGTCGGAGAAACCAGTTTTACGGGATTGCATGGTGCTAATCGAATGGCCAGCAACTCACTACTCGAATGCTTCGTTTATGCGCGATCGGCGGCCAGGCATATCGAGAGTCAGCTCGACAAGACAGAGCACCCTCCCCACCTTCCCAACTGGGATGCCAGCCAGGTAACCGACTCGGATGAGGATGTCATTATTACGCACAACTGGGAGGAGCTGCGCCGCTTCATGTGGAACTATGTAGGTATCGTCCGAACCGACAAGCGATTGCAACGCGCCTACAACCGCATACAGCTTTTAATGAAAGAAATAGATGACTTCTACAGCAATTACAAAGTAAGCCGTGATCTGATTGAGCTTAGAAATCTTGCCCAAGTAGCAGAGTTGATTGTCCGCTCCGCCATGGCGCGCAAGGAAAGCCGTGGCCTGCACTACACACTGGATTATCCCAGGCCGTGCAATCAGGTACAGGATACTATTCTGGTGCCGCCCAACGTCGCTGCGCAAACCTGAGCCTGACCCGCAGACGCCGGTGAGCATCCGGCGTCATAGCATCGGACGGGATACAAACTGCCCGGGTCCACTTTTCATCTACACGCCGATATCGCAACACGATAATAAGCGGCAGCGCCATGCTATCCCGGCATAGCTGAACAGGGTGCCACCCCTGCCCTGGAGACCAGAGTTGCCATCCGCTCTCATCATGTTTCAGGCGGCGCGGCTCATTTGGCCGATGCAACAATATGGCGCCCGGAATTACCCAGGCAGCATGGGCGACACACATGAGAGCGCCCATGATGGCCGCCCATGTCGGAATGTTGGCCATAAATAACGAGACGAAGGCCAACAGCAAGGTCGCACAATAGACACAAAATAATTGTCGAGAGTGCTGCCAGTGGCATTCAAACGGCTCAATCCGGTTGGACACGATCCAGAATCATCCGAACGATATACTTTAGGTCTGGATCTTCAGGCTCGCCCCGCTGCATAAACCAGACGAACATGTCCTGATCTTCACAGTCGAGGAGTTTTTTGTAGCGGTCTTGATCCTGCTGGCTCAGTGAAGGGTAAACTTCCTGAACGAAAGGTACCAGCAACACGTCCAGTTCAAGCATGCCGCGACGGCTGTGCCAGAAAAGTCGCTTGAGTTCGGTTTCGTCTGTCATGGTGGCTCCTCAAAGTTGGGCGCATTATAGGCGAGTTCATCAGATTGCTCAGCTCTACCTGCAGGAAGGCATCTTGTTGTTATCGCAACTGACAAGAACACGCCTGCGTTCTATGATGAGCGTTCATTCTCTTGCCGTTGATGCTCTATGGCTGACTCCTTATATTTTTGCGCACTGTCTCATGAAGGCATCCTGGCGATTCGCGGAGCGGACGCGGGAAAATTCCTGCAAGGCCAAGTGACTTGCAACATCAATTATCTCAATGCAGAAACATCCAGCCTGGGTGCTCGCTGTACGCCTAAGGGAAGAATGGTTTCGAGCTTTCGCATCGTGCAAATCCAGGAAGGATACCTGCTGGCGATGGCGAAGGAATTAGTAGAGCCGCAGTTGACGGACCTAAAGAAATACGCAGTGTTTTCCAAGTCGACGCTGGCAGACGAAAGTGCTGAATGGGTGCGATTCGGCGCCAGTGTTGAGACAGCGCAGAAAGCACTGCCGTCATTGACTCTTCCCGAACAGGTTAATGGTGTTGCTCATTTTGACGGCATGTTGGCGATACGTTTGAGTGGACAGCGTATCGAAATCTGGACTCCTAGCGCGCTTGCTGAGTCCTTCCATCAGCAATTAAGCAGCATAGCGCCTGAGGTCGCCCTAGAGCACTGGCTGCTGGGCCAGATACGCGAGGGAATCGGACAGGTGTTCGGCCCCACCCGCGAGCTGTTCATTCCTCAAATGATCAACCTGCAGGCCGTGGATGGCGTCAGCTTCAAAAAAGGCTGCTATACCGGTCAGGAAATCGTCGCACGCATGCAATACCTTGGGCGACTGAAGCGCCGACTCTATCGCCTAAAGGTAGACGCTGATGCACCAGCGCCTGGCACCGAGCTGTTTTCTCCGGTGCATAATAGCAGCGTGGGAGAAGTGGTATTGGCTGCGCGGGATGACGGTAGAACAGAGTTTCTGGCTGTTTTACAAATCGATGCGAAAGAGGATGGCCGCATTCATCTCGCATCTAACGAGGGCCCCGTGTGCGAGCTCTTGGATCTGCCTTATGTAATCGATACGGATCGCGAAATTCAACGCTGACGTATCAGACGAATGCTTTTCGAGGGATAAAGAATGATCATGCTTGCCGAACAGGTAGCTCAAGAGCTCAACGAGGCCATTGAAAACGATCAGCTGGTTCTGCCAACGTTACCTGAAGTGGCCCTGCGTGTTCGCGAGGCCGCCGAGGATCCGGATGTCACAAGCGCTGACATGGGCAAGCTCATCGGCAACGATACGGCATTGACGGCGCGAATCATTAAGGTAGTAAACAGTCCGCTGCTCAGAATTAGCAACGAGATCACGGATCTTCACACCGCTATCAATCGGCTAGGTATCAACTACACCTGCAATCTTGCAATCGGACTTGCAATGGAGCAGATGTTCCAAGCTACTACCGACGCGGTTGATCATAAGATGCGTGAGGTATGGGCTAAAAGTACGGAAATCGCGGGCATCAGCTATGTTCTGTGCAAGCACTTCACTCGCCTTTCTCCCGATCAGGCTGCATTGGCGGGTCTGGTGCATCAGATCGGTGTGCTACCCATCCTGACGTATGCCGAAGAACACAGTTCACTGCTGGCCAACTCGCTGACACTGGATCGTGTAATCGAGGAAATCCATCCCAAGATAGGAAAGCGGATTCTGAAAGCCTGGGATTTCCAGGAGTCCATTGTCAACGTGCCTCAGGATTATCTGGACTTCGAGCGCAATACGCCCAAGGTGGATTACGCCGACATTGTTCAGGTTGCTTACCTGCAGAGCCTTAGCGGCACGGAGCACCCCTTGACTAAAATGGACTGGACGCCTATTGCTTCCTTCAGAAAGCTGGGGCTGGATCCTTCTACCGACATCAAGGCCGATGAGGATCTAGGGGAAGCACTGGAACAGTCCAAGCACTTCCTTCAATAGGCCGTCCAATCGATATTGGGGATCACGCGCTCGTCAGGGAATACAACCCTTACACGCAGCCCTCCCGCCGCGCCATCATGCAAGGTTATAGCAGCCTGATGAGCGCGGCAGATCTCTCCCACGATAGCCAATCCCAACCCGGCACCGCCCCGCTGAGGATCCAGCCGGTGGAATCGCTCGAAAACGTGCGTTCGCGCATCGGCAGGAATACCCGGGCCATCATCCTCAACCTCAAGAATACAGGGTGTGAGCACCCGGATTATGACCGTACCATTTTCAGGCGTGTGAGCCAGTGCGTTATCAATAAGGTTGGATAACAACTCATTGAGTAAGGTCGGCTCGCCCTTTACCCATACCTCAGCTTCCGCTTCCAGCTCCAGCGAGACACCTCGCTTATAGGCCAACGGCGCAAGCGCAAGACCAAGATCTCTGGCCAAGGCTCCCAATTCGATGCGCTCTGCTCCACCTTCGGCAATGGCCTGTGCCCCGCTTTCGATCCTTGCCAGGGACAGGAGCTGATTGGCGAGATGAGCCAAACGGTCTGTATTGCGCTGGGCATCAAGCAGGGTTGCATGCCATTGCTGCGGGCTCTGCTCACGAACACCCAGCTCAAGACGAGCCTTTAGCGCGGCCAGTGGTGTACGTAATTCATGGGCGGCGTCGGCAATGAACTGAGCCTGACGCTCGAAGAGCCCTCTCAGCCTGACCGTAAACTGGTTCAATGCGCTTACCAAGGGAAACAGCTCCCGCTGAATCACCACCCTAGGCAGTGGACGCAAATCGTCCGCCTGACGCTCCTCAACCGCAGCCCTTAATCGCTCAAGCGGCTGAAGCGCTACGCTTACAACCCACCAAACCAGCAGCAAAGCTCCCACGGAAAGAAGGCAGAGCCGCAACAAGGTATCAACCAGCAGGCTACGCGCCATGTTTTCACGAGCCTGCTCTGTCTCCGCTACCCGTATTTCAGCCATGCCGTTCATGTTGGTTTCACTGACCGGCTGCATCAAACTGACAACTCGTACACCTTGCCCCCGGTACTGTCCGTCATAGAAGCGCGCCAAGGCAGGATAGTCCTGAGTCAGCGGCGTACCCGGAGGCGGTGGCGGAAGATTTTCGTACCCGGAGGTCAGATGCCCTTCAATGTCGAGCACCTGATAATAGATTCGGCCGGCACTGTCATAAGCAAAGGTATCCAGCGCGACATAGGGCACATCGGCCCTCAGGGTACCGTCCTCTGCGGACAGCCCGGCTGCGATGGTTCGGGCTGATGCCAAAAGCGTCCTGTCATAGGCGGTGTCGGCAACCTGCCGACCATTGATATAGGCGCTAAGGCTGCTCACGATCAATAACAAGGCCAGCAAAACAGCCAGACGGCCAAGCAATCGACCTCGCAGACTGCCCTCGATGACAACACTGCTATTGGCTTCAGAACTTTCCGGGCTTACCCGCACGCCTTCCCTGCGCTCAAGCACCTGAAAACTCCAGCAAGTAGCCCAGCCCTCTAAAGGTCACGATACGAACAGCACTGGCCTCAAGCTTCTTGCGCAAACGATGTATGTAGATTTCGATGGCTTCAGGGCTGGCTTCTTCATCTAGACCAAAGACCTGGGAAGCCAGTTGTTCCTTACTCATCACCCGACCGGGGCGGGCAATCAGAATGCCAAGCACTGCCTGCTCACGCGAGGTCAGGGTCAAGGGTTCATTATCAAGCGTGAAGCGTCGGGTGTTGAGGTCATAGACGAGCGGGCCGCAGCGCTGTTGGCGCTCACCGCCCAACACACTGCGTCGAAGCAGCGCCTTGACTCGAGCTTCGAGCTCGGTAAGTTCGAAGGGTTTAGCTAGGTAATCGTCAGCCCCTAGGTTAAGCCCCTGAACCCGATCCTTCACTTCCCCGCGCGCCGTCAGCATCAATACCGGCAAACGGTTACCCCGCTCACGAAGACGGGCCAGGATTTCGAAGCCATCCATTCGCGGCAACCCAACATCCAGAATGGCCAATGCGTATTCCTCACTTGCCAGTGCCAGGTCAGCAGCGACACCGTCATTGATGACGTCGACAGTCCAACCTTCTCCCTTCAGCGCCTGCGCCACACTTTCAGCCAGTGACAGATGATCTTCGACGAGCAAGATACGCACTCGATTCTCCGAAATCGTGTTAGATCGTCTCAGTGTACCCAGAGCGACTGATAAATGGTCTAGATCCTTTCAGATTGAAAGCTTCGTGAAAGCTTGTGCCACTACGATCAGGTTAATAAGCCTTATACGCACCAAAGGCCCTACAAAAACAACAATACGGAATCCCATCATGCAGACTCGTCGCGTACTCGCCTCGTCGGAAACTCTTCCGCCCTACCCTACTTACGCACTTCGCCAGCCGCCAGGCTCGCTACCTGTTTACGTATCAGTTTTCAACTGACGCAAGATTGCTTCAGCAATGGAATCACACTGCTCTGTTGCCGTTCCGCACTATAAAAACAAAAGGAGATAACCATGGCCCTATCCCTACGCCCCCTGGCAATCGCTGCTGTTGCAGCAATGCTCTCCACACAGCTGCAAGCTGAACCCAAACGCCCTGAATGTATTGCACCAGCCTCTCCAGGCGGTGGTTTCGACCTGACCTGCAAACTTGCCCAGAGCGCGCTGGTAAACGCCAAGCTGCTAGAAAAACCTATGCGGGTTACCTACATGCCAGGAGGTGTAGGCGCAGTGGCTTACAATACTGTCGTGGCACAACGCCCCAAGGAAGGTGGAACAATCGTTGCGTTTTCAAGCGGCTCCCTGCTCAACCTGGCGCAGGGCAAGTTTGGCCGCTTCGATGAAAAGGCCGTCAAATGGCTGGCAGCGGTAGGAACCAGTTACGGTGCCATCGCCGTAAAGAATGATTCCCCCTACAAGACCCTTGGCGATCTGGTCGAAGCGCTTAAAAAGGATCCAGGCAAAGTGGTCATTGGCTCTGGCGGAACTGTCGGTAGCCAGGACTGGATGCAGACCGCCCTCGTTGCCAAGGCCGCGGGTATCAATCCGCGTGACCTCCGCTATGTCTCACTGGAAGGCGGTGGCGAGATCGCAACGGCTCTGCTGGGTGGGCATATTCAAGTGGGCAGTACGGATATTTCCGACTCCATGCCTCACATCGAGAGCGGTGATATGAGAATCCTGGCGGTTTTTTCCGAAAACCGTTTGGATGAGCCTGCCATGGCCAACATCCCCACCGCTCGCGAGCAGGGGTACGACATCGTATGGCCTGTAGTGCGCGGCTATTACCTCGGCCCGAAAGTCAGTGATGAAGACTACAACTGGTGGAAAGCCTCCTTCGACAAACTGCTGGCTTCGGATGACTTTGCCAAACTACGCGACCAGCGTGAGCTTTTCCCATTTGCCATGACTGGCAGTGAGCTGGATGCCTACGTACAGAAGGAAGTTGCCAAGTACCGGGGCATGGCCAAAGAGTTTGGCCTGATCCAATAACGCTACCTGACGCTCCGCGCAGGCGGAGCGTCCGAGGGAAATGCCATGCTTTTTCAACGTCTCTTTCTGGGCGTCTGGCTAATTGCCGGCCTGGTCATGATGTACCTTGCCCTGGATTATCAGGCACCGTTCTCTTACGAGCCGGTCGGCCCCCGCGCCTATCCCATGCTGATGCTGGGACTGATGTCAGCAGGGCTGGCTTACCTTCTGATCAAGCCTACGCCAATTGATCACGCCCATGACGAACAACCCATGGATGCACCGACTGCGCGCAAGGTAGTCAGCTGCGTTCTGCTGCTACTGGCTTACGCCCTGCTGTTCGAGCCATTCGGCTTTGTTCCCAGCAGCATCGCTGCAGGCTTTCTGTTTGCTCGACTCTATGGCGGGCGCTGGTTGCCCAGCCTCGTGACCAGCATTGTCATGTCCATCTGCCTATACATCCTGTTCGATCGCATTCTGGACGTTCCACTGCCCTTGGGCATCCTAGACGGCCTGGAGATCTAAGATGGAAACCTTGAATTTTCTTGCCCAAGGCTTTGGTGTTGCCTTAACGCCTACCAACCTTATTATCGCCCTGATCGGTACGCTGATCGGAACCGTGGTTGGCCTGCTCCCAGGCTTAGGCCCTATCAACGGGGTGGCCCTGTTGATCCCGGTAGCGTTTGCGCTAGGTCTGCCGCCTGAATCCGCTTTGATTCTTTTGGCAGCGGTTTACCTTGGCTGTGAATATGGCGGACGTATTTCGTCGATTCTACTGAACATCCCGGGCGAAGCATCAACGCTCATGACCACCCTGGACGGCTATCCACTGGCCCGTAAAGGATTGGCCGGCGTAGCCCTGTCCTTGTCGGCCTGGAGCTCCTTCATTGGCGCCTTCGTGGCGACATGCGGCATGGTACTGTTTGCCCCGCTGCTGGCTAAATGGGCAATTGCCTTTGGCCCAGCTGAATACTTCGTGCTGATGGTCTTTGCCATTGTCTGTCTGGCAGGCATGGCGGGTGACAAACCCGTCAAAACGCTGGTCGCCTCGTTGCTAGGGCTTTTCCTGGCAGCCATCGGCATTGATGCCAACAGTGGTGTTTATCGCTTCACCTTTGACAGCATCCATCTGGCAGACGGCATCCAGTTTGTTGTGCTGGTCCTGGGCTTGTTTTCAGTAAGCGAGGTGTTATTGCTGCTTGAGAAAACCCACCATGGCCAGGAAGCTGTCAAGGCAACAGGTCGCATGCTGTTCAACTTCAAGGAAGCCAAGTCGGTATTCCTGACCAACCTTCGCTGCGCTGTTGGCGGTTTTGTCATGGGTGTATTGCCCGGTGCGGGTGCGACACTGGCCAGCGCCTTGGCCTACATGACTGAAAAGCGCATGGCTGGTGAAAAGGGTGAGTTTGGCAAAGGAGACCTTCGCGGCCTTGCTGCGCCGGAAACCGCAATCGGTGCGTCCTGCTGTGGCGCCATGATCCCTATGCTGACGCTGGGTGTTCCAGGGTCGGGAACGACAGCAGTCATGATTGGCGCCCTTACGCTGTACAACATCACTCCTGGCCCGCTTCTGTTTCAGAACGAGCCCACGCTGGTCTGGGGTCTGATCGCTTCGCTGTTCATTGCCAACGTGATGCTGCTCATCCTGAACGTACCCATGATCAAGGTTTTCACCAAGATCCTGGCCGTGCCGAACTGGGCATTGGTCCCCATCATTGCCATCATCACGTCAATTGGCGTTTATGCCGTGCACGCGACAACGTTTGACCTGATCCTCATGGTGATAATCGGAATCATTGGATACATCCTGCGCAAGCTGGACTTCCCACTGTCGCCGCTGCTGCTGGGCTTCATTCTGGGCGGCCTCATGGAACAGAACCTGCGCCGGGCGCTTTCGATCTCCAATGGCAGCATGGACATTCTATGGTCCAGTGGCATCAGCCAAATCGTATGGCTGCTGGTCATCGTCATGTTGATCCTGCCGATAGTTCGCATCTGGCGTCGTCGCTCTCTTCGCCGTAAAGCCAACTTGGCCAACGCGTGATAAAGGCAAAAACCAAACAGTGAAGCGTTTCTGTCACACGTTGATCGTCTCGCTCCGGCCCTGGTGGATGACTCCCCTGGCCGGAGCAGCCGGAGGATACTTGGCCAGTCTCGCGAACTGGCCCCTTCCCTGGATGATCGGCTCACTGCTTGGAGTTATCGCTATCCGCTGCTGTGGCTGGCTAACTCAGGAAATGCCTCACGCGCGCAAAGGAGGCCAATGGGTGATCGCCACAGGCATTGGCCTGCATTTCAACCAAACCATTGTTGAGCAGATTGCAGCGCACGCGCTGATCATTGTGCTTGGCACGGTGCTGACCGTCACCGCCAGTGTGATAGGCATCGTCTTATTACGACGCAGCGGCGAGGACCGTGCAACTGCTTTTTTTGCCAGCATGCCTGGGGGCGCCAATGAAATGGTCAATCTGGCCAAACGCAACGACGCCATACTGGCTCGAGTGGCCGCTGCTCAGAGCCTGAGAATGGTGTTTGTGCTGTTAAGCGTTCCGGCAGCTTACAAGTATTTATTTGCTGGCGAGCATGCTCTTGTTTCGCACACTATTGAAGTCAGTTTTTATTGGTTATTGCCCATCATGGTGGCCGGTGCCGGTCTGGCATTCATCTTTCAAAAGCTGCGACTGCCAAACGCCTGGCAATTGGGCGCTCTCCTGACCAGCATTACAGCCAGCGTGACATTCAATTTGAATATCGGCTTACCTGCAGGAGCGGGGGACATCGGCCAGTGGCTCATTGGCAGCTCACTAGGATGCTATTTCGATCGCCCCTTCTTTCGCCAGGCGCCCGCCTTCATGGCACGCACGGTGTTGGCTACCTGCTTGGCCATCCTCATTGCCACCCCTATTGCAATGGGACTGGGCTGGTTGACCGGACTCGATGCCCGCTCGCTTTTGCTGGGGATGGTACCTGGAGGTATTGCCGAGATGAGCCTGACAGCCGAAGCATTGCATTTGCTGGTACCGCTGGTCACCGCCATGCAGGTGCTTCGGCTGCTGCTGGTTCTTTTCCTGGCACAACCGGTCTACCGGCTCTGGATGCGCCGAGCGACTGACTAGCGACTAGCCCTTGCCCAACGCCTTTTTGGGATAAATATCGTAGCGACTGGATTTGCCATCCAGACTATAACTGGGCTTCGCCCCCTCGATAGGAGGCGCCTTGCGTGGACGCTTCACCACCACGCGATGACTGGCCAACCCGAGGGCAGCCTCAAGCAAGGCTGGTGCGTCAGGATCATCACCTACCAAGGGACGAAAAATGCGCATTTCCTTTTTTACCAACGCCGATTTATCACGATGGGGAAACATGGGATCGAGGTAGATCACTTGAGGTGCCTCATGCATCTTCCGCATCAGCTCAATGGCATTTCCCTTGAGAAGGGTCATGCGCGCCACGATAGCACCGACTTCCTCATCGCTTGTTGCACGCCTTAGACCGTCCTCAAGCAGAGCAGCAATCAAGGGCTGGCGCTCGATTAATGTGACCGCGCAGCCCAGCGTCGCCAGAACGAAGGCATCACGGCCAAGGCCGGCCGTGGCGTCGAGTACACTCGGACGTATGCCTGTGCCAACACCGGCAGCCTTGGCAATCATCTGCCCACTGCCGCCTCCAAACCGTCGCCGATGCGCTGCTGCACCTTCCAAAAGATCAACCCGCACCGGTCCTGGCGCATCTGGGCCACGCTGAATCAGTTGAAGACCCGACTCCCCCAACTGAAGCACAAAATCCGTCTCAGGCGCTTGAGTGACAGGCAGGCCTAGCTGCAGGCCCAAGGCATCTGCCTGTCCCTGCCATGCGGCATCAAGCGGTTGGATGGAAACGGCGACAGCACTTGGATCAGTAATCATGACAAGGTCAATCAAGAAACAAAGCCCGCATTTTGCCAGAGCGCTGCCGGATAGGCACGCTTAACGGCACACATGGAAGCTCCCCATGTCGAGATGAAAGTGGTCATGGTGCGCCGCGTTGTAATTTGGAGACAGCGTCGTGTTAAAGGATCTACAGGCTCCTTCTCGAAGCAAATGTAAGAACCGTGCCTTGCTATCGTCCCCTTTCCAATCACGCGCTACGGTAATGCGCTGTCCGTTCTCCAGGCGAAAGCCAGCCAAGTCCAACGCATTGGCGGTAGCATGCTCACTACGACGGGCATTGGCACGATGATAGATATTGCGGCAGGCGAAACTTCCAAAATGCTCGACACTGACGACACGCTGCCCGAAAACGGCCTCTGCTGCTGGTTGTAACGTGTGCAGTTCAAACAAGGCGTAGGCTGTTGCTAAAGGACATGTCGCAAGGAAACTGCCGCTGAAGGCTACATTGGAGCGTTGCACCCTAACGACATTCTCCAGCGGGCACTGCTTGGTCCCGGCATTAGCAGGCATCTGGGCGTAGCGCAGCGGTGACGTCTGCAACGCCTGTGCGCATAGCTCAGGATCGTGTTGCAGCCTCATCAGCTTGTATCGGGTCAGAAAATTGGGTGGCTGTCGCACATCAAGCGGCTTAAATGGATTCCATTGAGGCGGAACACGGATCCAGTCATAGGCCAGACCGATCCCGGCCACTAGAATGATCAAGCACATTAGAACAAAGACGTAACGCATACCTGTCCTGACGGTGAGCGGTCATGACTGGCGTATATGATCTGGCTTACAGCAAGCCTAGCTGCTCGACAGGCTCAGCCATGACTGGCAATGGCGGTAGTTCCGGCAAGCGCTCCTGCAGTTGCGCATGAAAACGCATGGCAAGTTCAGGAGCATGACGGTTGTCAGGTGTATGCAGAAATATGTAAGGGGTACGCCCTTCCTTGATCCACTCTGCAAATTTATTCACCCAAGGTTCTAGATAGATATCATTAGCCTCAAGTTCCAACCGACCAATGAAGCGGATCTGTGGTGATTGGGTAAAAGCAGGAACACGGACAGGCACGCGAGGCTTTTTGGCTTGCGCGTCACGAATGACATCGGAGACCGGTTCGCTACTGAACAAGGCACGGGAATCCAGTCCGATACGCTCGACATTTCTGGCCATCAGCAAATTGTTGAGCTCACGCTCAGCCATACCCTTGCTGAAAAAATCGTCATGTCGCACCTCTACTGCTATTCGCCCTGAGGAAGGCAGTGCATCCAGAAAATCAGCCAGCTCGGCCAGTCGATTCGGACCAAAGCTTGAAGAAAACTGAAGCCAGTATGGGCTGACACGCCTCCCTAACGGGACCAGCAACTGCATGAAGGAATGCGCATGGGATAAGCAGGCTCTTAGATCACCGTCATGGCTGATCTCGCGAGGAAACTTGGCGCAGAAGCGAAAGTGATCCGGCATCAACTCAGCCCATCTCGATACCGTCTCGACAGAGGGCTCGGCATAGAACGTGGTGTTTCCCTCTACCGCGTTAAACACCTGAGCATAGCGCGGAAGAAATTCCGAGGATCGTGTAGATGCTGGATAGAGTGAACCTCGCCAGTGAGGATCACTCCATGATGGGCAACCAATGTAATAAGGCAGCATCAAGCTTCAGACATAAAAGTCCAGGCCTACTACCTGAGCGGCCCCAGTATTTCGTGGCAACATGGCAATGCTGTCGTAACTGGCAATGGCCCGTGCGCTACGGGCGCTGATCGGCTGTTCATAGAGAACATATTCCCGCGCTGTCAGCAGCTGAGCATCACTGGTCACTTCATCATCTGGTTGGGTTGACTCGACTCTACGAATCAGTAGCGCAGTACCCAGCCCCTGCGAGGAAACACTACCCGTAGCGGGCTGCTCACGACGGACTTCTTCCTCATTCTGTATCTCATGATACGAGCTGTCCGCCCGATTACGACCAGGACGATCTAATGAGTAAGAGGAAGTGTAGCTATCGATACGCATGATTAATGCCCTTTTGCCAGTATCGCCAATGTATGAGATCGCCTGCGCTTAGCAAACTATCTCAAATACCATACGGTCGATGAAATCAGCAGTTCATCTGTTGACCTCAGTAATACACACAGGGTTTTACCGCCTGTCGCCTGTTGCTGTCGAGGCCGGATCAGCGTGGCTGCTTAGGCGTGGCAACTTGATCACGCAAATAGACAGGTTGCGCTTCTTCTGCTGATACGGCGCCTCCCTGACTCCATGCATACGTCGCCAGGGTCAGGATATCCTTGGCATGGGGCAGAAGATTACCATCCGTTTCGGCAACAGAAGCGGCTATGCGGCCAACATACCCCCATCCTGTACCGGCCCCAAACCATTCTCCTGCACTGCCTGCTGGAAGCTGCGCCTGCTCGGGAGGAAGCACCGCTTCAACTCCAACCAGTTGCATCACCTCTTGCTCCAAGCGATAACAACCCCAGTAGACCTCATCCATACGTGCATCGATAGCGGCGGCTACCTGATTAACGCCTCGCTCACGATAAGCCCGCTGCGCCAGTGCAGCCAGATTGGACACCGGCAGCACTGGCCGGTCCAGACCGAAAGCCAGGCCTTGAACAACACCAATCGCAATACGCACGCCGGTAAATGCGCCAGGACCGCGACCGAATGCGATGGCGTCTATGGCCGTTAGCGCAAGTTCTGATTCAGCCATGAGTTCTTGAACCATGGGCAGCACTTTCTGTGCATGCATACGGGGAATCACTTCATAGCGGCACATGACGCTTCCTTCATGGAGGAGCGCAACAGAACAAGCTTCGGTAGCAGTATCAATGGCCAACAGCGTAGGCATCGGTGGTATCCAGACAAAACAGCAAAGTCTGCCAGTATAAGTTCCAGAAACGACAACGGCCATCCGAAGATGGCCGTTGATCGAATCTCTAATGCTTACAAGTTGCCGGCTTTCTTGACGCCATCTTTGACATCGCCAACCACTTTCTGGCCTTTACCCTTGATCTCTTGGGTATCGCCTTCATTCTTGAGGCTCTGATTATTGGTGGCCTCACCTACACCTTGCTTGGCTTTACCCGCTACTTCGTTCGCAGTGCCTTTGATCTTATCTGTTGTGCTGCTCATAGCGTTCTCCTAATTTCGTTGTGTGCCTTATTAGGACTAAGCGCAAGGCAGAGGAGTTCAACTATTCCTGTTTGAGAGGCTGCTTTTTGGCTTTTTGCATTTTCCCTTCAGATACTAAAAACGGCCCTGAAAGGACCGTTTGGCAACAGATGGAAACGCCTTTACTTGAGCGCTTCGAGTACCTTGGCCGTAATCGACTCGACCGACCCGACACCTTCAACCCGGCTGCACTTCGGCGTACCTTCAGCATCTGCTAGCTTCTGGTAGAAGTCTACCAGCGGCTTGGTCTGGGAATGGTACAGATCGAGACGCTTACGTACGGTTTCTTCTTTGTCATCTTCACGCTGAACCAGATCTTCTCCGGTTTCGTCGTCTTTACCTTCGACTTTCGGCGGATTATAGAGCGTGTGGTACACACGACCTGAAGCCGGATGTACGCGACGACCCGACATACGCTTGACGATCTCTTCATCATCCACGGCAATTTCAAGCACGTGATCAATGGTGACGCCAGCATTCTTCAGCGCCTCGGCCTGTGGAATGGTGCGAGGAAAACCATCAAAGAGGAAACCGTTGGAGCAATCGGCTTCCAGGATACGCTCGGAAATCAGGGCAATAATGATTTCGTCGGAAACCAGGCCACCACTGTCCATGACGCCTTTGACCTGCTGACCTAGCGGAGTCCCGGCTTTGACGGCAGCACGCAGCATGTCCCCAGTGGAAATTTGCGGAATGCCAAACTTCTCGGTAATGAACCGAGCCTGAGTACCTTTACCGGCACCGGGCGCCCCTAGCAGTATCACGCGCATGCACGTCGCTCCTTAAATGATGGTATCCAGGACTTGCCTTGAAGTGGCCCGCTCAACAGAGCCATTGCGATCCTCAGGCTGTCTCGATGTTTTATTTGGCCGTTTGACGGTCAAGGGGATTCAAAATACACAGCATCACGAGGGGGCACAAGCCACTAAAAGTCGCAGGGATTTATTCGTGCTTTCCAGATGAAATGGAAGGATTGCCTGGCTGACCGTCCTGCTGCTCGCTCATGAGGAGCAGACAGGACGTTTTCAAACAACAGAACCGGCCCTCAACCCGTATTGCGAAGGCCTGCCGCAATGCCTGCAACGCTGACCAGCAGGGCCTGATCCAGGGGGCTTGCCGTGCCCTCTCCAGCCTGTCGAGAACGTTCCAGCAGCTCGATTTGAAGCAGGTGTAGCGGATCAAGGTAGATATTACGTACGGCAATGAACGCCCGCGTTTGAGGGTTGTGAGCCAGCAGCTCGGCCTGGCCGGTCAGACGCAGTACAGAGCGCTCTGCCTGCGACAACAGGTCGCGGAGCTCTTGCCCTAACGCACGCCACTGCTCCGGCACCAACTGCTCGTCATAGAGCCGGGCAATGTCTCCGTCAGCCTTGGCTAAAACCATTTCCAGCATATCGATGCGAGTACGAAAGAACGGCCAGCGCTCACGCATCTGCTGTAACCGCTGTTCATCACCCCGCTCCAGGGCCCTAGCCAACGCTGTTTCCCAGCCCAACCAGGCAGGCAACATCAGGCGGGTCTGTGTCCAGGCAAAAATCCAGGGGATGGCACGCAGGCTTTCCACCCCGCCCTCACGACGCTTCGCCGGGCGGCTGCCCAAGGGCAGACGGCCCAGTTCCTGCTCAGGCGTAGCCCTGCGGAAGTAGTCAACAAACTGAGGATGCTCCCGCACCACGCCACGATAAGCCTTCAGGCTGTCTGCAGCCAGACGATCCATGTCAGCCCGCCACTCCGGCTCAGGGACTGGAGGCGGCTGTAATGTAGCCTCCAAGACAGCAGCCAGGTAAAGGTTGAGATTCTGCCGCGCGATATCGGGCTGACCAAACTTGAAGCGTATCATCTCGCCCTGCTCCGTTACCCGGAAACGGCCGCAGACCGAACCTGGCGGCTGCGAAAGGATCGCCTCATGGGCAGGACCGCCACCGCGTCCCACCGTGCCTCCGCGCCCATGGAACAGGATGAGTTCGATACCCTGCCGGCTGCAGATGTCTACCAAGGCTTCCTGGGCACGATACTGCGCCCAGGCCGCAGCCAGGGTTCCTGCATCCTTGGCCGAGTCGGAATAGCCGATCATGACCTCTTGGGGCCCCTGAAGCCGTTCGCGATAGCCCGGCAGCGCCAACAGGCTTTCAATGACCTCGCCTGCATGATCAAGATCATCCAGTGTCTCGAATAAAGGTACCACCCGCATGGGTCGACGTACGCCTGCTTCCTTGAGCAAGAGTTGCACGGCCAGGATATCTGACGCTGAGCCCGCCATTGATATCACATAGGACCCCAGCGCTGCTGCAGGTGACTCGGCAATTACACGGCAGGTTGCAAGCACTTCGGCAGTGTCTGCCGAGGGCGTGTAATCCGGTGCCAGCAAGGGTCTGCGATTGGAAAGCTCGGTTTCCAGAAACGTCAGCCGACGCGCTTCATCCCAGCCGGCATAGCTGCCAAGCCCCAGATATTCTGTAATTTCGTTCATGGCTGACGCATGGCGGGTCGAATCCTGACGGATATCCAGCCGCACCAGGAAAAGCCCGAAGGTAGTAGCGCGACGCAACGCATCCAACAACGGCCCGTCAGCGATAACGCCCATTCCGCAAGCATGGAGCGACTCATAGCAGAGCTTGAGAGGTCCCAGGAGCTCTTCATTGTGCTCAAGCACCCCTGTGCTGGGGATATGAGGCTCATGAACGGCTCGGGCAGCCCAGTCGCGCGTGGCCTTGAGTCGCTCGCGTAGTTGCTTGAGCAGGGCGCGGTACGGCTCAGGTGTATCACCTACCTCTGCCATGAGTTCAGCCGAGGCACGCTGCATGGAAAGCTCCGATGCAAGGCGGTCTACATCACGCATGTACAAGTCGGCCGCCATCCAGCGTGCCAACAGCAGCACTTCGCGCGTTATCGTAGCCGTTACATTCGGATTCCCATCACGATCGCCGCCCATCCAGGAAGCGAATCGAACAGGCGTTGCCAGCAACGGCAGACGTTCTCCAGTAGCCTCCTGTAAGGTTTCGTCTACTTGCCGCAGCAGTCTGGGTACTGCATGCCAAAGGGAGTTTTCAATAACGGCGAATCCCCATTTGGCCTCATCGACAGGCGTGGGCCGCTGTCGGCGAATCTCTTCGGTATGCCAGGCTTCCGCAATGAGGCGGCGCAGTCGCTGCTGCACCTCGTGCCGCTCGGCAGCCGTCAAATCATCGTGATCCTGGGCGGCCAGCTGTTCGGTAATCTCCTCGTACTTCTGAATCAGCGTTCTGCGAGCAACCTCCGTTGGATGCGCCGTGAGAACCAACTCGACACTCAGCTGAGACAGCTGCTCGGCAAGCTTTGGCCCAGTGTGCCCCGCCTGTTTGAGCCGGGACAGAACTTCCTGGAGCACCCGGTCTTCCAGCGGTGCCGGCTCGCCAGCGCTACGCCGACGGATACGGTGATACTCCTCGGCGATATTGGCCAGGTTCAGGAAATGATTGAAGGCTCTGGCAACTGGTAGCAGTTCGGACTCATCCAACGAATTGAGCGTCTCGGACAGCTGTCTTTCGCCACGGAGCGACCCGCCACGCGAAGCTTTCGCGCCCTTTCGGATACGCTCGATCTTTTCCAGAAAGGCAGGACCATACTGATCGGAAATGGTCTGCCCTAACAGCTCTCCCAGTCGGTGAACATCTTCCCGCAGACGAACATCAATCTCGACGACCATGTTTATCCCTCTTTCGTTGTTCTCTTTGTTGTTCTAGCACACCTGCGCCAGGGACCTCGTACGACACTCTGCTGTCTAGCTTTTGTAGAACTGCAACGAAACGGTCAGTCCAAGGAGATTCTCATGAAGATCAGCGAGCTCGTAAAGGAATGGGAGCAGAACGCTACAGGCCGTATGGCCCACGCACACTACAACTTGGTTCTGGACCTTGAATCCGCGGCCCGGTTGCATGCCCTCCACGAAATGTATCCAAAGCGTAGCGTAGAAGAACTCTTGGCTGAGCTGGTAGGCGCGGCGCTAGAGGAGCTTGAAGCCAGCTTTCCCTATGTCAAGGGACAGCGAGTCGTAGCAACGGACGAGCTGGGTGATCCACTTTATGAAGATGTTGGCCCTACGCCACGCTTTCTGGAACTGTCGAAGAAGCACCTGGCTGAGCTCAACAAAAACGATTCGTCCACATGATCGGCAGACGCACAATAACCCTAGCCAGAACAAGCCATTAGCTGGATTGAAATGCCGTTTTACCGCTTAGCGTGCTATGGATTTTTAGACAAGGGATGAACATTTCGTGACTTGAAGCGGTCCATACGTTAGCCAGTAAATGAGAGGCTTTTTGTCAATAACCTTCGATCCGATAAATAGCGAAGGTAATAAAAGGCCTCGGCTACCCTGTCAGCCAGGGAACAATTTAGCTGTTCGGACTATTAATGGAGCTGAGCCCTATGAATACATTGACTGCCAAGAAATCGATACAAAAAGCCTGTGGTTTGAAATTCGCTGCACTGGCGCTAGGCAGTGCACTGATCCTGACCGGCTGCGCAGGTGATCCGCCTAGTGAGCAGATGGCCGTTACTCAATCCGCAGTCAATGAAGCGGTAAGTGGTGGCGGCAATCAGTACGCTCCGCTGGAAACCAAGTCTGCCCAGGACAAGTGGACACAGGCTCAAACAGCACTGAACGAAAAGAACTACGAAAAAGCCAAGCAATTGGCCGAGCAGGCCGAGTGGGACGCACGTCTGGCAACTCGCAAGACCCAGGCTGCCAAGGCTGATGCAGCCCTCCAGGACGCTCAGAAGAGCATTCAGCAGATCCGCGAGGAAGGGATGATCAACGGCGAGCTGCAGCAAAAGCAGAACCAACGCCAGCCATAAGCTGACCCATCCCCTATTCCCGTCTTATGCCTAAAGGATGAATGTTATGCGTAAACAGTTTCTTATCCCTGCCGTATCTGCCCTGAGCATCGCCCTGGCTGCCTGTTCGACTCCACCAAACCCGAACCTTGAGAAGGCCCAGGCTGACTATGCAGCACTACAATCCCAGCCTCAGTCCTCTCAGCTGGCTGCGCTGGAAACCAAGGATGCTGGTGACTGGGTAGACAAGGCCAGCCGTGCTTACCGTGAAGGCGACAAGCAGGAGAAGGTCGACCAACTAGCGTACCTGGCCAACCAGCGCATTCAACTGGCCATGCAAACTGTCAAGCTGCGCATGACCGAGCAGCAGCTGCAAGGCGTTGACGCACAGCGTACCCAGGCTCGTCTGGATGCCCGTACTGCGCAGCTCAAGCAGCTGCAAAGCCAGCTTAACGCCAAGCAGACGGATCGTGGTACTGTCGTAACCTTCGGCAACGTACTATTCGATCTGAACCAGGCCACACTTAAGCCCGCAGGCATGACCAACGTTCAGCAGCTGGCCAGCTTCCTGCAGCAGAACCCAGAACGTCAGGTCATTGTTGAAGGCTACACTGATAGCACGGGTTCTGACTCGTACAACCAGCAGCTGTCCGAGCGCCGTGCGAATGCTATCAAGACCGCGCTGGTCAGCATGGGCATATCACCTAATCGCATCGTAACCCGAGGCTATGGCAAGGCATTCCCGGTAGCTAGCAACTCTACCGCAGCTGATCGCGCCATGAATCGTCGCGTAGAGGTTACTATTTCCAACGACGCGAATCCGGTTGCACCACGCATGTAATAGGTGACCATCCTAAAAGCCCGGCTAATGCCGGGCTTTTTTTATGGGCGGGTGATCAATCAATGAGCGTAGCGTTAGTTAATACCCCTGCCATTTCAGTGGAGAACGCTACCAGGATGACTTCACGAATCGAGCTACCTTCCGGTCTGGGCTCTTGGAGAACGGATACCGCAACGCGTGCCGCTTGCTCCGCAGGATATCCATAGACACCACAGCTGATCGCAGGAAAAGCCAGGGTACGGGCATCGATACTTTCAGCCAGCGCCAACGTGTTTCGATAACACCGCGCTAACTGCTCGGGCTCACCTGAATTGCCTCCGCTCCAAACCGGCCCGACGGTATGAATGATGAAGCGGGCCTGAAGATTGAAACCAGGCGTAAGCCTGGCTTCTCCTACCGGGCATCCGCCCAGTCGTCGGCAATACCCCAAGAGTTCAGGACCCGCTGCCCGGTGAATCGCGCCATCAACGCCAGTCCCGCCTAGCAGACGCTCATTCGCCGCGTTGACGATGACATCAACATCCAACGCGGTAATATCTCCTTGCCATACCCGAATTTTCATTCAAACCTCTACGAGCGATGGATGGCTATTCACTGCCTTTCTCGCCTTGCGCCTTGGTCGTTGCTTCATAGACGCGCTCAGCGAGACGTGAAAAAGGGAGCGTTTGGACCCATACGGAGCCGTGTCCTTTTAGGGTTGCCAATACCAAGCCCTCACCGCCAAACAGCATGCTGCGTAGGCCGCCTGCCAAGCCAATGCTGTAATCGATACCTTCGGTGAAACCAACCAGACACCCGGTATCAAGCCGGAGCGTTTCCCCATTGAGCTCTTTGCGAATGACCGTACCGCCCGCATGCATGAAGGCCAGACCATCGCCTTCCAGCTTTTCCAGGATGAAACCCTCACCACCAAAGAAGCCGGCCCCCAGGCGGCGGGTAAACGCTACGCCTACACGCGTACCTAGCGCAGCACACAGGAAGGCATCGCGCTGACAGAAAAGCGTACCGCCAATAACTGAGAGGTCAACCGGCACAACGTGTCCTGGATAAGGCGCAGCGAAGGCTACATGACGCTTGCGCTTCCCCTCATTGGTGAAATGCGTCATAAATAGCGATTCGCCGCCCATCATGCGTTTACCAGCGCTCCACAGCTTGCCCAGCACCCCGCCGGATCCGTCCCCCATGCGGGCGGTGAAATCTATGTCCTCCTCCATATAGGTCATGGCACCTGCCTCGGCGATAACGGTCTCGCCGGGATCAAGTCCGATTTCCACCGCCTGCATGGACTCACCAATGATGCGGTAATCGATCTCATGACTGGGCATGGCTTACTCCTGTAAGCCGACACAAGGCGTCGGCGTGGTCAAATGATATTGGCGTAATCCGCTTCGATTCGATCCAGGCTGAGATGGTTCAGGAAGTTGGAAAAACACATCCAGGCCGATAAGGCATTGAGATCCTGGAACTGGGGCGGCAGGTATTTGGGCGGCGCGACCAGACCCTCTTCAACCAGCTGGCTCAGGATGCGCATGTCTTCCAGGGTGGTCTTGCCACAAAACAACAGGGGAATCTGCTCTACCTTACCCTTACGAACGGCCAGCTGAATGTAGTTGTAGATGAGAATGAAGCCCTTGAGATAGGAGAGGTCTTTGGTAAACGGTAACTCGGAAGGTGTAGAACCGCGGAATACGCGACTGGCGTTCTGGTAACCATCCTCCAGGCTGTAACCCTGCTCCTCATAGAAGCGGAAGACATCCAGAAAATCAGCACCCTCCTCTGCCATGTGAATAGCACGGGTACGATTGGTCAGCTTGCGCAGGCGTGAAGGGTAAGAAGTAAAGGCGATGACCTCCATGAGGATAGCCAAGCCTTCCTGCGTAACGGTGGACGATGGCGGTCCTTTCGAGAGAAAGGTGCAGATCGGCTGATTCTGACCGTTCAGTGTTGTCCCGACATGGACCAACCCCTCATGAACCTCCAACGCACGAATATCACGTTCGTTGAACATGGCGTCCGCCCGGATCTTGATGTAATCCGCACCTGCGGCAGCGTCGGCAACGATTCCATCTGATTCGAACACACGGATAGTGCCTTCGTCTTCTCCAAATACTGCATTCAGGCGCTGCTGCAGCATCGGTGCAGCTTCCTTGGCGGTGAGTGTCTTGGGCTCGTCTTTGAGATCGCTGCGCTTATCGATGTTGTTCAGATAATCCGACATCATCATGCCTAGATCCGCCAGAGTCGGGTCACCGGCATGAAAGGCATCGGACGCTGCCCCATAGAGTTCCTGGGAGATCAGGCCAAAATCTCGCGTCCCTCGCGCCTGAAGCATCCGCACGACCATGCGGTACTCACGACACATACGCCGCATGATTTGCCCCACCGGGCTGAATTGCCCCAGGTGCCGGGTCACTTCCCGCTCGATGCTTTGAAACTCGCCCTTGACCTCATCCGGGTCGAACCCTAACGGCCGCTGTTCATAGTAGGCGCGATCCACCGGGGGTAGCATCTTGCCCTTGCCATCGAGAAAGCGCTGTTTAACCTCATCCTCCCACTTCACCGCATCGAGAATCCGGATGGGGGCCTGGGCCGCCACGATACGATCGGAAAGCGTGCGAATCGTCTCTTGGTACTGGTTTTTCACCTTGCGTGAATTCATGCCCACCTCATTACAGGGAAGACAAACCCTGACGTATGCAGGATAGCGTATCGACTGCCTGGGTAAACGGCGGTTCGACAGATCTCGGGTACGCCAGAAATAAAAGAACCGCCATAAAGGCGGTTCTTTGTTTACAGCGACTGCTTACAGCGGGCGCATATGCGGGAACAGAATTACGTCACGGATCGACGGAGAGTCGGTCAACAGCATGACCAGACGGTCGATACCGATGCCCTCACCTGCCGTTGGCGGCATGCCGTATTCCAGCGCCGCCACGAAGTCGGCATCGAAATGCATGGCTTCGTCATCACCGGCGTCCTTATCGGCCACCTGAGCATGGAAGCGCTCAGCCTGGTCTTCCGCATCGTTAAGTTCGGAATAGGCGTTGGCGATTTCACGGCCACCGATGAACAGCTCGAAGCGGTCAGTCACACTTGGATCGTCGTCGTTACGACGGGCCAGCGGAGAGACTTCGAACGGATACTGAGTAATGAACGTAGGCTGCTCCAGTTTGTGCTCGACCAGCTCTTCGAAAATCATGGTTTGTAGCTTGCCAAGCCCTTCGAAGCCCTTGACGTCCGCACCGGCCTTCTTGGCAATCGCACGTGCTTTCTCGATGTCACGCAGATCATCAGCGCTGATCTCGGGGTTGTACTTCAGGATCGAGTCGAACACGGACAAGCGTGCAAACGGCTCACCGAAGTGGAAGACCTTGCCCTGGTACGGCACATCGGTGGTACCCAGAACCGCCATGGCCAGCTCGCGGAACAATTCCTCGGTCAGGTCCATGTTGTCTTCGTAATCGGCATACGCCTGGTAGAACTCAAGCATAGTGAATTCAGGGTTATGCCGAGTCGATACGCCTTCGTTACGGAAGTTGCGGTTGATCTCGAACACGCGCTCGAAGCCACCCACTACGAGTCGCTTCAGATAAAGCTCTGGAGCGATACGCAGGAACATATCGATATCCAGCGCATTGTGATGCGTCTCGAAGGGCTTGGCCGCCGCACCGCCTGGGATGGTCTGCAGCATGGGCGTTTCGACTTCGAGGAAGTCACGATCCCGCAGGAACTGGCGAATGTGAGCGATCACCTGCGAGCGTACACGGAACGTATGGCGGACGTCGTCGTTGACGATCAAGTCGACGTAGCGCTGACGGTAGCGCATCTCGGTATCGGTCAGGCCGTGATGCTTGTCAGGCAGAGGACGCAGAGACTTGGTCAGCAGACGAACATTGTCCATGTCTACATACAGGTCGCCCTTGCCGGAGCGGGCCAGTGTGCCCTCGGCCGCGATGATATCGCCCAGATCCCAGGTCTTGATGGCTTCCAGCGTTTCCGCTGGCAGCTTCTTGCGGTCTACATAAACCTGTAGCCGGCCGGTCATGTCCTGAAGAACCATGAACGCACCGCGGTTGAGCATGATGCGGCCAGCAATCTTGACCTTAATGCCCGCTTCGGCCAGCTCTTCCTTGCTTTTGCCTTCATAGGCTTTCTGCAGATCCGCACAGTAGCTGTCGCGGCGGAAGTCATTCGGGAACGCGATGCGCTGCTCGGCGCGCAGGGCTGCAAGCTTTTCCTTGCGCTGGGCAATCAGCTTGTTGTGTTCCTGCTCTTGGGCATGTTGGTCTAAAGGTTGTTCGCTCATGGTCTGGGTATTTCCATCACGGGATCAGCCCTCTCCTGTCGGAGAAGGCGTTTAAGGTAGTGTTACAGGCCCTGCTTGAGGCTGGCCTCGATAAACTCGTCCAGGTCGCCGTCCAGTACCGCATCGCAGTTGCTGTTCTCGATGCCGGTACGCAGATCCTTGATCCGAGACTGGTCGAGTACATAGGAGCGGATCTGGTGGCCCCAGCCGATATCGGACTTGGAGTCTTCCAACGCCTGGGAAGCGGCCGTACGTTTCTGCATTTCCTGCTCATACAACTTGGCCCGCAGCATTTTCATGGCGGTGTCCTTGTTGGCGTGCTGGGAGCGCTCGTTCTGGCAGCTGACCACCGTATTGGTGGGCACGTGGGTGATACGCACCGCCGAGTCCGTGGTGTTAACGTGCTGACCACCCGCGCCGGAGGAACGGTAGGTATCGATCCGCAGGTCGGCTGGGTTGATCTCGATTTCGATGTTGTCATCGATCTCCGGCGAAACGAAGACGGCCGTAAACGACGTGTGGCGGCGGTTGCCCGAATCGAATGGACTCTTGCGAACCAGGCGATGTACGCCGATTTCAGTCTTGAGCCAGCCGAACGCATACTCACCCTTCACATGAACGGTTGCGCCCTTGATACCTGCCACTTCACCTTCGGAGAGCTCCATGATGGTCGTCTCGAAGCCGTGTTTGTCAGCCCAGCGCAGGTACATGCGCAGCAGCATATTGGCCCAATCCTGAGCCTCTGTACCACCGGAACCAGCCTGGATGTCGAGGTAGGCATTGTTCGGATCCATCTCGCCACTGAACATGCGACGGAACTCGAGCTTCTCGAGAATCTCGCGCAAACGCTCGACCTCGGTGGCCACATCGTTGACAGCGCCTTCGTCATTTTCCTCGGCAGCCATTTCCAGCAGGTCGTTTGCATCGGCCAGACCACCGGAAAGCTCATCAAGGGTTTCGACTACCTGAGCCAGCTGGGCGCGTTCCTTGCCAAGGCTCTGAGCGTACTCAGGCTTGTTCCAGACGCTTGGATCTTCGAGCTCGCGCTCAACTTCGGTCAAACGATCTTTTTTATGATCGTAGTCAAAGATACCCCCGAATGGTCTGGGTACGTCCGGTGAGGTCTTTGATACTGTTCAGAATCGGGTTGATTTCCATGGCTGGCAATCACTCGCGGAAAACGTGGAAAAGCCTGCGAGTATACTGCAACCGGCTCCGATCCGGCAGCCTTTGCCGGTGTTTGTTCGTCCCTCCGTTATTCAGCCCCTCCGAATGGCCTACAGCAGCATGGAAAAGCACTGCTGCAGGCTCCGGTCGACTCATGCCGCTTGGCGCCTACCGGTACGACATCCGATACAGGCGGCACAGTTTACAGCGCGGCCTACACAGCCCAGACCTTTGAGTGCGCTTAATCTGCGTGAATATCGACATGACGGGTCTCACGCAGGAACAGCAGGCCTACCACCAGACTGCCCCCAGTAATAAGCACTGGATACCACAGGCCATAAAAAATATCGCCGGTATACACGACAAGCGCAAAGGACACGGTAGGCAACAGACCGCCGAACCAGCCGTTGCCAACATGGTATGGCAGCGATAGCGAGGTATATCGGATACGGGTCGGAAACAGTTCCACCATCAATGCTGCCAATGGACCATACGTCATGGTAGCGATCAAAATCAGCGCAACGATCAACAGCACGACCATGCCCTGATTAATGGCCGCCGGATCAGCCTTTTGTGGATAACCGGCTGCGTCCACTGCTGCGCTCAGGGTAGCCGCATCATAACCGCGTACTTCCTGTTGCCCTACCCGTACGACGATCTCACTGCCAGCGGCACCTTCAGCGGTCTGATAAGGCAGGCCGCGCTTTACCAGAAGTGCCTTGACCCGATCGCACGGACTGTCGAAGCGTGCCTTGCCGACAGGATCGAACTGGAAGGTACAGGTGGCAGGATCCGCCTCGACGGTAATCGGTGCCTGCCGGCTGGCCATATCAATCTCCGGATTGGCGTAATGCCCCAAAGCCTTGAAGATTGGAAAATAGCAAACCGTTGCCAGCAGCAGTCCTAGCATCATAATCGGCTTGCGACCGACCTTATCGGACAGCCAACCAAAAAAGACAAAGAAAGGCGCACCGATGACAATCGAGATGATAAGCAGCGTATTAGCCAGGGCGGCGTCCATCTTGAGCATTTGCGTCAGAAAGAACAGGACGTAGAACTGCGCGGTATAAAAAGTTACTGCCTGGCCGGCATTGATGCTGAATAACGCAATCAACACAACGCGCAAATTGCTCCAGCGGGTGAACGAATCCCTAATAGGAGAATGGCTCGTCTTGCCTTCGGACTTCATTTTGAGAAACGCCGGGGACTCGTGCATCGACAGACGAATCCAGGTTGAGATACCCAACAGCACAATCGAAAACAGGAACGGCAAGCGCCAGCCCCAAGTTTCGAATGCGTCACCGGTCAGCTTCCGACAGACCAGAATGACCAGTAGCGAAAGCAGAAGCCCAAGGGTTGCTGTTGACTGAATCCAACTGGTATAGCTACCCCGCTTGCCAGCCGGTGCGTGTTCAGCCACATAAGTGGCGGCTCCTCCATATTCGCCACCCAGCGCCAGCCCCTGAAGCAATCGCAACGTAACTAACAAAATGGGGGCGGCAAGTCCGATGGAGGCATAGGTAGGCAACAATCCAACCCCAAAGGTAGAAACACCCATCAATAGGATGGTTGCCAGAAATGTATATTTGCGGCCGATCTTGTCGCCTAGCCTGCCAAAGACAAGTGCACCAAACGGCCTGACCAGAAAGCCCGCCGAAAAAGCCAGCAGGGCAAAGATGAAGGCGGTAGTTTCGTTGACACCTGCGAAGAACTGCTTGCTGATCACGGCCGCCAGGGCGCCATAAAGAAAAAAGTCATACCACTCGAACACGGTCCCCAAAGAAGAGGCAAAGATAACCTTGCGCTCTTCACGGGTGCTGCTGACGGTGCGGCTGTAGCCGCTGGCCTGGGCATATTCTGCCATGCTTGTCTCCCGACCCTCGTGGGGTCTCAGTGTCTGTTGTCATTGTTATTCACTGCGGGACGCCAGAACCCCATACGGCCTGTTCAAGCGGTACTGCCTTCGTTGAGATTGCCTTGTGTTGCTCAGATTGCCAGCCGCTCCGGCTCACGTCGGATCGTCTGGGCAGCATGGGTCAGCCGCTCGTCTCGCTGGCTTGCCACTATCAGTTCGGCCGCCTTCTGCGCGATCATCAACGTAGGTGAGCAGGTATTACCCGACACGATAGTGGGCATGATCGACGCATCGGCAATACGTAGCCCCGGTACCCCATGAACGCGCAACTGAGCATCCACGACCGCCTCGGGACCTGCCCCCATCTTGCAGGTCCCCACAGGATGAAAGATGGTAGTACCAATACTGCCGGCAGCCATTCTTAGCTGCTCCTCTGTCTGAAAGACCGGACCCGGCAGGTACTCTTCCGGTGCATAAGGTGCCAGGGCCGGCGAGCCGACAATACGTCGTGTTAGACGAATAGCATCAGCAGCGACCTTGAGATCCGCCTCATGGCTGAGATAGTTCGGCTGGATCAGCGGCGCAGCATCAAGTTCTGCCGAACGAATTTCCACTCGCCCCCGGCTCTCTGGTCGCAGGTTGCACACTGAGGCCGTGAATGCTGGAAAGGTGTGCAGCGGCTCGCCGAAGCGATCCAGCGACAAGGGCTGAACATGGTATTGCAGATTGGCAGACAGTTGGCTCGGCTCGGAGCGAGCAAAAGCACCCAGCTGGCTCGGCGCCATGGCCAGCGGGCCGCGGCGTCCGAATGCGTACTGCAGGCCCATGTTCAGCTTACCCCATAGGCTACTGGCCATTTGATTGAGCGTATGAATACCCGAGACCTTGTAGATCAGACGTAACTGCAGGTGATCCTGAAGGTTTGCACCAACGCCGGGCAGTTCATGTTGAACACCAATCCCGAGCCGCTCCAATAGCGGTCGCGGGCCAATACCCGAGCGCTGCAAGATGGCGGGAGAGCCTATGGCACCGCTGCACAGGATAATTTCCCGACGCGCGATAAAGCGCTGCAATTGCCCCTTCCGTACGACCTGAACGGCACGGGCCCGTCCGTCCTCCAAGATGACCCGATCCGCCTCGGCATTGGTCACGATCGTCAGGTTGGCTCGCTGCCGGACAGGCTTGAGAAAGGCCTTGACTGCGTTCCATCGAACTCCGCTACGTTGATTGACCTGAAAGAAACCACAGCCCTCATTGTCACCCGTATTGAAGTCTTCGACCGAAGGAATGCCCGACTCTGCCGCTGCGCGACGGAATGTTTCGAGAATATCCCAGCTCAGGCGCTGTTTCTCGACGCGCCACTCACCACCCGCCCCATGCAGCTCAGACGCTCCTGCGTAGTGATTCTCCATGCGCCTGAATAGCGGCAAGACATCCTTCCAACCCCAACCGGCATTACCCGCAGCCGCCCACTCGTCATAGTCACGCGCCTGACCACGCATATAAATCATGCCGTTGATAGAAGAGCAACCTCCCATCACCTTGCCGCGCGGATAACCCAGCGCCCGCCCGTTGAGACCAGGTTCGGGCTCGGTCTTGAAACACCAGTCAGTACGGGGATTATTGATACAGTAGAGATAGCCGACAGGAATGTGAATCCAGGGATAGGTATCACGGCCGCCCGCCTCTAGAAGCAACACGCGAACCGAAGGATCAGCCGATAGCCGATTGGCCAGCAGGCAACCGGCAGGACCTGCGCCAACGATGACATAGTCGTATGAATTCGGAAGAGTGGTCATCAGAACATCTGCTCTTGTTGTACTTGTTATTGCTCTTCATGCTAGACGGAGTATTTCAGAACAAGAACAATCATTTTCAGGCAGCCGTTGTTCAAAAATGCACAGCAGTTACCTAGGTGAGGAGTCACGCGAATGTTTAAATGGGACGACCTCCGCTTCTTTCTGGAGCTACAGCGCAGCGGGCGCTTGCTATCCGCGGCCAGGCGTATGGGAACCAGCCACACGACCGTCGCTCGGCACATCGAATCGCTCGAACGCACCCTGGGCACGCAGCTTCTCGTTCAGCACACCCAGGGGTATCAGCTCACACCAGCCGGTCAGGCATTACTCAAGCATGCCGAGGCCATGGAGGAATCCGCCCTTCTGGCGCAGGAAGAAATGACCTGTAGCGTAAATCCCCTGGGCCAGGTTCGCCTTGGGGTGACGGAAGGACTGGGCACGGGCTTCCTCGCCGGGCGGCTGGCAACCTTACTGGAGCGCTATCCGGGCCTTGAAATCGAGCTGGTCTCGGTTCCCCGCTTTGTCAGTATTACCAACCGGGAGGCGGACATCGCCATTACGCTCGAGCGGCCTAGCGCTGACTTGGTCATCGCTCGAAAACTCAGCAGCTATTGTCTCCAACTGTACGCCAGTTCAGCTTATCTGGAAAAAGCGCCTCCCCTTCACTCACGGGAAGATCTCTCCCGCCATCGCTGGATTGGCTACGTAGACGACCTGATATTCACCAAAGAACTGCTTTTTCTCCAGACAATGTGCAAGCACCCGCAAGTAGCGTTCCGGAGCACCAGCGTGCTGGCTCAGCAAATGGCGGCTCAGGCGGGAATCGGCATTGCCATCCTTCCCTACTACCTGGGAAGCCGCGATCCCCTGTTGATACCAGTCCTGCCGCAGGAGCGAGTCATTCGGCACTACTGGATATCATCGCGCCGAGAACTTCATCGAACGGTGCGGCTGCGCGTTGTCTGGGATTTTCTGGTTGGCCTGTGCGAGCAACACCAACATGTCTTGATGGGCCAGGCCGCCGAGCAAGACGGCCCGGACACATGATCAGCCCTTGGCCTTGCTATCCAGCTCAGCCCGGAGGGCGGGATCCAGGTTTAGATGACGCGCCAGCTCGTCGAGATAGGCCTTTTCCATCACTTGCTGATCATCGGCCATCAACAGACTTGCCAGGTAAATCTCGGCAGCCATTTCCGGCGTCTTGGCGCTGGCAGCAATTTCGGCAGGGTCCAGTGGCTTATTGATTTCCTGACGCAGCCAATTCTGAAGCTCAGGATCATCTGCATGTCGATTCATTTCGTCATCAATGAGCTTACGCTCCTGATCATCGATATGCCCGTCTGCCTTGGCTGCCGCAATAAGTGCCTTCAGAATGGCCTGACTATGCTGCTCCACCTTTCCTTCCGGCGCACGATCCACTGTCTGAGGCTCGGTCTGAGGCGCATTGGCCTGGTTTTTCTGCCAGTTTGTATAAGCCTGGTAGGCCAGGGTACCCAGCGCGACCAGCCCACCATACTTGGCCATCCGGCCACCTCCCATACGGCTGGCGCCCTTGCCGCGCAAAAGCATCCCCAACACACTGGCGGCCAGCGCTCCGCCGCCTGCACTCGACAGCATGCCGCCCAGAGGGTCTTTCGACGAAGGGGTTTGAGACTTCGCATTACCTTGATTCAACTTTCCAAGTGCACCGGACAGGCCGCCCTGCTTGGCGAGCATGTCCTGCCCTGTCTTGAGTAATTGATCCAGCAGGCCACGTGTTTGCATCATTGCTCTCCAGATAATGGCAGATACCTATTAGGGCAAGACACACCGGCAGATGGTTCATGCAGCGGAGGGCTCTTCTGCTGCGAGATATTGCAGGGACGCCTGGAGGGAGGATTAAACAGGGCGAACCTACTGGAAGCTCGCCCTGACAGGGTCAATCGAACGATAGCGGCTTGCGAAGGGGCGTATCCCGGTGTGCCGCGCGAACGTACTGGGCGGGCCAGGAAACCTTGTCGCGCAATGCTTCAGCGGCCTGCAGCGGCCAGTGCGGATCACGCAGCAGTTCGCGTGCGAGCAGTACCACATCGGCCTGACCGGTACGAATGATGTGCTCAGCCTGGGCCGCATCGGTAATCATGCCAACGGCGCCACTGGCAATATCAGCCTCCTTGCGAACCCGCTCTGCAAATTGCGTTTGATAACCTGGGCCTACCGGGATTTCGGCGTTTGCCGCAGTACCTCCCGAGGAGACATCAATCAGATCGACACCCAAGGGTTTCAAGCGCTTGGCCAGCTCTACCGTCTCGTCCACATTCCAGCCATCTTCGACCCAATCGGTTGCTGATAACCGAACAAAGACAGGCAGCTCATCAGGCCAGACGGCTCGAATGGCTTGTGTAACCTCCAACAGGAAACGGATACGGTTATCGAAGCTGCCACCATATTGATCACTACGCTGGTTTGAAATCGGTGAAAGAAACTGATGTAGCAGATAACCGTGGGCCGCGTGGATTTCAGCAACCTTGAACCCGGCAGCCAATGCGCGCTCGGCTGTTGCGACAAAGGCTTTGGTGAGACCGGCAATACCCTCAGCATCCAGCTCGGTAGGACGTGTGTGCTGGGGGTCAAAGGCTATCGCTGACGGAGCTACGGGAACCCAGCCACCTTCAGCGATAGGAACGCTGCCGTGCTTGCCTTCCCAAGGACGCCACGTACTGGCTTTACGCCCCGCATGGGCAATCTGGATACCTGGTACCGCGCCCTGTGACTGAATGAATTGAGTGATGCGGCGCAGCGGCTCGATCTGCTCGTCCTTCCATAGACCCAGATCCTGTGGAGTAATACGACCTTCTGGCGTAACGGCAACAGCTTCACTGATGACCAGACCCGCGCCACCAACGGCACGGCTGCCCAGGTGGACCAAGTGCCAATCATTGGCGAAACCGTCTTCGCTCGAATATTGGCACATGGGGGAAACCACAACGCGATTCGGAAGCGTCAGTTGGCGAAGGGTAAAAGGCTCAAAAAGTTTGCTCATGATCGCTCTCGGCACAAGGACTTGAATCTATTAGAGCCTTACTTTGCCGGAATGATCATTTCGATAGCAATGCAACTATGTTTATGAGGCCTATTACTTCACTTTGGCGTCAGGTGAACCACAATCAGCTGCACGCTTTCCTGACCACGAAATTCGTTCACATCCAGGCGGTAGGCGGCTTCGACCCAGCGAATTTGCGGATTCGGCCAGATCTCGCGATTGATGTTGAACGCAATGCCGTCCAGTTGAATGCCTCCGCACTCACTCTTCAAAACCAGCTTCAAATGCCGCTCACCCACAATACGCTGCTGCACGACCTCAAACACACCGTGAAACATCGGCTCGGGGAAATGCTGCCCCCAGGGGCCGGCATGCTTGAGTGCACGTGCAATCTCCAGTTGAAAATCGCAGGTTTCCAGCGAACCGTCCGATTGCAAACGCCCTGTCAGGTCATCCTCGACCAGATGCCGTCTGACTTCCGCATCGAAAGCCGCAGCAAACGCACCGAAATTCTCTTGAGGCAGTGATAGCCCCGCTGCCATGGCGTGCCCGCCGAACTTAGTGATCAGCCCAGGATGACGCGCCGCAACAGCATCCAGCGCATCACGGATATGAAACCCCGGAACCGAACGTGCCGAGCCCTTGAGCATGCCGTCACCGGCATCGGCAAAGGCCAGCGTGGGCCGGTGGTAACGTTCCTTGAGACGAGACGCCAGAATACCAATGACGCCCTGATGCCATTCGGGATCAAACAGGCACAACCCGAACGGCATATCATCCTTGGGCAATTCCTTGAGCTGCGCCAAGGCCTCACGCTGCATGCCCTGCTCGATCAGTTTTCGATCCTTATTGAGCTGGTCCAGTTGGACAGCCATGTCCCGTGCAAGGGCTTCGTCCTCGCACAGCAAGCACTCGATTCCAAGCGACATATCATCCAGCCGCCCAGCCGCATTCAGGCGCGGCCCCAGAATGAATCCCAGGTCAGTAGACGTGATCTTGCCCGGCTGCCGGCCGGCCACTTCCAGCAAGGCCCTGAGCCCCGGGCGAGCACGCCCGGCACGTATACGCGCCAACCCCTGATGCACCAGAATCCGATTATTGGCATCCAGTGGGACCACGTCGGCAACACTGCCCAGCGCAACCAGATCCAGCAGCTCAGCCAGATTCGGCTCTTTGATGCTCAGCGCATCGAACCAGCCCTCTTCACGCAACCGCGTCCGCAGTGCAAGCATCACGTAGAAGATAACGCCTACGCCGGCAATACACTTGCTGGGAAACTCGCAGGTCGGCTGGTTGGGATTTACGATCGCATGGGCAGCGGGTAACTCATGGCCCGGCAAATGGTGGTCGGTCACCAGCACGCGCATTCCTGCGGCTTTGGCAGCCTCGACACCGTCTATGCTGGAAATTCCGTTATCCACGGTCACCAGCAGGTCAGGCTGGCGCTCCCGGGCAACCGCGACGATTTCAGGTGTCAGCCCATACCCGTATTCAAAGCGATTAGGAACAAGGTAATCGACCCAGGCGGCACCCAGGCTGCGCAAGGCAAGAACCGCCACACTGGTAGCGGTTGCGCCATCAGCGTCAAAATCACCCACGACCAGAATGCGTTGACGCTTGGCCAGCGCATCGACCAGCAATTCTATGGCGTCATCCATCCCCTTGAACAACCGATAGGGATGTAACCGCGCCAGCCCTTTTTCAAGCTCATCAGCACTCTTCACGCCACGCGCGGCATAAAGACGGGTCAGTAGCGGCGGAAGATCACCCAGATCAGGCAACTCATCCGGCAGGGAACGAAGTTCGATACGCATCGATTACTCAAGTATTACAACAGAAATAGAGAACAGGCCGAACAGACGGCTCAAGCCATGGATAGATTCAAGATGCGTCTGCTTCAATGGCTTTTAAAGCGTTTTCCGATGAATCAACGCTCACCCATCAACCAGTCGAGATGAAGCTCGTGTTGACCACGCTCGTCCGTCACGAACACAGTCCCCTCACTGATCATTACACTCCAGCTGATCGAGCGTGGCAGGTCAGTAGCCAATGCAGCCAGCGACTCAACAGGCACCGCTGCAATGTTCAGGTTCTTCAACATCTTCACCGAATCGACTACCTTGTTCTGCCAGACTCGCAAATTGCCATAGGCAAGCAAGCTGACCCGCTCCGCACGGCGAGAACACCAGACCAGGCGCTCAGCATCAGGCTGCCCAACTTCAATCCAATGCAGTACACGATCATCGAGACTCTTTTCCCAAAGGGCAGGCTCATCTACATCGGAAAGTCCCCGACCAAACCCAAGCTGCTCGCCGTACCACAAGGCGTACCCCAGGATGCGCACAGCCAGACGCTCTTCGGTTTCGGAGGGATGACGAGCAACGGTAAAACGCAGGTTCTCGTAGACGCTGCGGTCCAGATCCGTCAGGTTAAGTTCAACTTTATAAGGCGTGGCTTGCAGGGCCATGAATGTCCGCTCGAAAGTAAAGCTGACCAGTGTACCGTGAAAACGCCTGAAAAGTGGCTTGCTCAGACAGGCTGGCTAATGACACTTCGATTCTTGCCGAGCCCCTTGGCTTCATATAATCCCTTATCAGCCAGGGCAATCAGCGAATCAAGCACATAACCCGCCTCCGCCGAACTGGCTACACCAATGCTGATACTCAAGGAAACCCCTGCTACCCGTGAGCATGAAGCAAATTCCTTCCGTATCCGCTCAGCCATTTGATACGCCGCTTCAGTAGCGGTGTCTGGTAGCAGGCACGCAAACTCTTCGCCGCCCAAACGGCCAAAGATATCACCCTTTCGGAGCCGCATTCTGGTGACGTCGCAAAAGGCCACCAGGGCATGGTCTCCAGCCTGATGACCATGCCTGTCATTGAGTTGCTTGAAATTATCCATATCACACAGCAGCAGTGTTACAGGGCGATGCTGAACCTGGCAGTGACGCAGCATGTTTTCGCTGTCTTCGACGAAGGACCGTCGATTGCCAATACCTGTCAGCGAGTCCGTTAACGAGGCTTGCCTGTAACGCCTCTCCGTTCGTTGCTGCACCATGGCTGTCGCCGCAAACGTCAGACCAATGCTGTACAACAAGGTCTCAAGCAGCAGAAACGCCGCAAAGTCGATTCCATGACTTTCCCCGGCGAACGGCAGTGAGCGATCCAGAAAGAAACGACCGACATAAAAAGCACTGTGCAATCCAAACAGACTGAACAAGGCCGCCAGCGATACCTGATTTTCGTTCCGGGAGCGCCAGAGTTCATAACCTGCCAACACGGTATAGCTGACAATTACCAGCGAGCTCAGTTGAATTCGCGCAGCCAGCGAGCCGTAAAAGGTGGGAATCAGACAGGCAAGCAACCATAGGACACTTCCAGCCCACACTCCGGACCAGAGTACTCGTCGTCCGGAAAAAGCCCGCATGGCAGTCCACCCCATGGCATAACAGACATGAACAAGCACGTTCCCCAGCACGATAGGCAACGCATCCATTCCTCGTCCACGCAGGCTACCTATTACCAGCCCCAGCGCGCCCGACCATAGCATCAGGCACAGAAAGCCTAGAGTTGCCTCGCGGCTCCCTCTTGCCCATGCAAATAGCATCAGCACACCAAGCAGAACGAGTACATACACATTGGTCACAAGTAGCGTAGGCATGCTCAAAGCCACGGCAGCCCTCCTGGCAGTACGCGTGTCAATCAAACGAGCAAGGGGAAGCTGGTCAGGAGCAAATGCCAGAGCAGCATCCGCCCCTGAACGCTATTTAGAGCGGCTTGCCGCGATTACCATGTTGAGCGACAAAAGCCTGTACCGCCTCAATGGCGTTAGGCAGCACAGTGCAGCGCTCCTCGCGCTGGAATAGATCGCTCAGGTGAGCCGGAAGCTCCAGCGCCTTACCAATACCGGCCTTCTCGACTGCGTCAGGAAACTTGACGGGGTGTGCTGTTCCCAGCACTACCATCGGTGTAGACAGGTTACGACGACACTCTCGCGCCGCCTTGACGCCAATTGCTGTATGCGGATCAAGCACCTCGCCGGTACGCTTGAAGACATCAGCGATGGTAGCGCACGTGTCTTCATCACTTACCGCCAATGAATCAAACAGCTTACGCGCTTCAACCCAACGATCTTCTTCAACGGAGAGTTTGCCCGTGGCCTTGAACGTGCTCATCAGCTCGGCCAACGCCACACCGTTACGTCCGTGCAGGTCGAACAACAAACGTTCGAAGTTGGACGACACCATGATATCCATGGAAGGCGATAGCGAGGCGTGCAACGTTTCCTTGAAATACTGGTTGCCGCTCATGAAGCGATGCAGGATATCGTTGCGATTGGTTGCTACAACAAGCTGACTTACAGGCAGCCCCATGTTACGCGCCAGGTATCCTGCGAATATATCGCCAAAGTTACCGGTAGGGACCGAGAACGCTACAGAGCGCGCTGGGGCACCTAACTGCAGCGCTGCATGGAAGTAGTAAACGATCTGGGCCATGATGCGCGCCCAGTTGATCGAGTTTACGGCAACCAGACGCGTGCCCTTGAGGAAGCTCTGATCGGCAAAACTCGCCTTCACCATCTCCTGACAATCATCAAAATTGCCTTCGATGGCGATGTTATGGATGTTTTCGCCAAGGATGGTCGTCATCTGGCGACGCTGGACCTCAGATACACGCTGGTGAGGATGCAGAATGAAAATGTCTACATTCTCGCAACGACGGCAGCCCTCAATAGCAGCAGACCCCGTATCGCCCGAAGTGGCGCCGATGATCACGACGCGCTCATCCCGCTTGAGCAGAATATGATCCAACAGACGGCCCAGCAGCTGTAGTGCGAAATCCTTGAACGCCAGGGTTGGGCCGTGGAAAAGCTCCATCACCCACTCATTGCCATTGAGCTGACGCAGCGGCGCAATCGCACTGTGAGCGAATGCACCATACGTTTCCTCAAGAATCTGTTTGAAGTCGGTATCGCTGATACTGCCCTCAACGAATGGGCGCATGACGCGGAACGCCAACTCGTGATAGGGCAGCCCAGCCCAGGAAGCAATCTCTTCCTGAGTAAACCGCGGCAGATTTTCCGGCACATACAGACCTCCGTCACTGGCCAGGCCAGCCAACAGAACGTCTTCGAAATTCAACGCTGGCGCATTGCCGCGGGTGCTGATGTAACGCATCGATTTAACCTTCAATTAGAGCAGCTGATAGCCGGATCCATCATCCGGCCGGCCTGGATCAGTTCAGATGTTCGACTCGGATACGAACAACAGCCCCTACCACATCCTCAAGTGACTCAAGCGCCTTGATGGCTTCATTCATATGCTGTTCATGTACCCGGTGGGTCAGCAGAATCATGGGAATCAAGCCGTCATGTTCCTCGGCTTCCTTCTGCATGATCGACTCTATATTAATGCCACGCTCCGACAGGATACTTGCCACCTGGGCCAACACACCTGGATGGTCCTTGGCTTGGATACGCAGGTAGTAGGCGCTCTCACAGGCTTCGATAGGCAATACCGGATGATCGGACAAGGCGTCAGGCTGGAAGGCCAGGTGCGGAACGCGATTTTCCGGATCTGACGTCATGGCACGTACCACATCGACAAGATCAGCCACTACGGAGGAAGCCGTTGGCTCCATACCAGCGCCCGCGCCATAAAACAGTGTCGAACCCACCGCATCACCGTTAACCATGACGGCGTTCATTACCCCATTTACGTTGGCAATCAGGCGATCGGCTGGAATCAGGGTGGGATGAACACGTAGCTCAATACCCTTCTCGGTGCTGCGCGCAACGCCCAGGTGCTTGATGCGGTAACCCAGCGCCTCGGCATAACCAACGTCGGCCGTGGTCAGCGTGGTAATGCCTTCGGTGTAGGCCTTATCGAACTGAAGCGGAACACCGAAGGCAATGGATGCCAGAATGGTAAGTTTATGCGCCGCATCGATACCTTCAACATCAAAGGTTGGATCCGCCTCGGCATAACCGAGCGCCTGGGCTTCCTTGAGTACATCTTCGAACGTACGGCCCTTTTCGCGCATTTCGGTCAGGATAAAGTTGCCAGTACCGTTGATGATTCCCGCCACCCAATTGATGCGGTTAGCCGCAAGACCCTCACGCACAGCTTTGATAACAGGAATGCCTCCAGCAACCGACGCTTCGAAGGCTACGATGACGCCTTTTTCACGCGCCCTGGCAAAAATCTCGTTGCCATGCACTGCGATCAACGCCTTGTTTGCGGTAACCACATGCTTGCCGTTGTTGATTGCACGCATGACCAATTCACGGGCCACTGTGTAACCACCAATCAGCTCGACCACCACATCGATTTCCGGGTTATCCACCACAGCGAACACATCGTCGGTAATCGGGGTAATACCGGTATCACATTTGGGATTAGGACGACGCTGAGCAATCTGTGCTACTTCAATACCACGGCCGGCACGACGTGCGATCTCTTCAGCGTTTCGTTTGAGCACATTGAAAGTACCGCCACCCACGGTACCCAGTCCGCAAATACCCACTTTTACCGGTTTCACGCTTTATTCCCCTGCTGTAGGCCTCGGTAGAACACCCGGGCTGATAAAAACTTGGAAACGGAGTTTACCTCAAGCACGCCGCTTGGCTGCCACGTATCGCTCAGGCTTATCGTCAAGACCAAACGGCCGAGCTTAGCTCGGCCGTCATGACTGCACTATACCTATTTACCGGCTGCCAGCGCGTCATTTACCAATTCTGACGCTGGCTGGTAACCAGGGATCATATGTCCATTGGCAAGAATAATGGCAGGCGTGCCCTGAATGCCAATCTGTTGCCCCAGAGTGAACTGCTTCGCAACCGGATCATCACAGGAGGCAGCCTTGATTTCCTTACCCTCGAACATGCGCTCCATCGCCTCGGCCCGATCCTTGGAGCACCATACTGCCTCAAGCTGCTTATACCCCGCCGAATTTAAACCTTGACGCGGGAATGCCAGATAACGCACCTCGATACCCTGCTTGTTCAACTTGGGAACTTCAGCGTGTAGTTTCTGGCAATAAGGGCATGTGGTATCCGTAAAAACGGTAATGTGAGCTTTCGTCTCGCCCACGGCCGGAAAGACGACCATCTGCTGCTTGTCCAAACCATTGATCTGCTTGGCCACTGCTGCATTTTCAGCCTGTTCCGTCAGGTTAACGGCGTGACCATCCTTATACTGGTACAGGTATCCTTGAACGATGTATTGCCCATCAGCACTGGCATACAGGATACGCCCGCCCTTGAGCTGAACCTCATAAAGGCCTTCAAAAGGACTTTTTCCAATCGACTCGATACCCAGATCAGGCTGTAATGCACTCAAGGTCTTACGGATAGCCTGCTCGGATTCAGCCATTGCAAAGGTACTTGCGAGCCCCAGGCAAACCGCCAGCACCAAACGAGTAATGCGCATGAATAACTCCTGTGAACAATAGCTGCCAGCCTACCACAGAGGCCGACACTACAATTTAACCGCGAGGATGATGTTCCGCATGCAGGGCCTGCAAACGAGCCCGGGCGATATGCGTGTAAATCTGGGTTGTCGAAAGGCTTGAATGGCCTAAAAGCATTTGTACGGTACGCAAGTCAGCACCATGATTGAGCAGATGGGTTGCAAAGGCATGGCGCAGCGTATGGGGTGAAAGCGGCTTATCGATACAGGCCACCTGGGCGTGCAGCTTGATGCGGTGCCAAAAGGTCTGCCGCGTCATTTCAGTCCCACGCAGGCTCGGAAACAGCACATCAGATGCCAACCCGTTCTGTAACAGGCCGCGCGCTTCCTTCACATACCGCTCCAGCCAATTGATAGCCTCCTCCCCCAAAGGAATCAGACGCTCCTTGTTTCCCTTGCCAAACACCCGCATCGAGCCCTGTCGCAGATTTACCTGCTGAAGCGTCAACCCAACCAGCTCGCTGACTCGAAGACCTGTTGCATACAGTACCTCCAGCATGGTTCGATCACGCAAGCCCAGCGGGTCATCAGTATCCGGTGCGGCAAGCAATGCCTCGACATCTGCCTCGGACAAGCTTTTGGGTAGAGGGGCGCCAAGGCGAGGCATATCGACCTGTAGCGTAGGATCAACATCGATCAGCCCTTCACGAACCGCATATCGATAAAAACCACGAACGCTCGATAGAAAACGCGCCGTTGAGCGTGCCTTGTAACCCTTGTCCAGCCGCCAGGCCAAGTGATCAAGAATCATCTCTCGACCAGCTTTTTCAAGCGAAACGCCCTGCTCCGTCAACCAGGCGTTGAACTGCCCTAAATCATTGGAATAGGCGTCACGCGTGTGTTCGGATAAGCCCTTCTCAAGCCATAAGGCATCCAAAAATCGATTGATGTACGGATGATCTCGCATCGGCAATGTTACAACTCAGGAGTGTTGAGGGAAGTCCGGCAGAACAGCGACGGGACGCTTATCCTCATCGATCGCAACAAAGCTAAAAGCACCACTGATCGCCAGTTCACGTCCTTCGTTATACATACTCTCGAGGTAAACCTCGACACCCACCTTGATGCTGGTATTACCCACTTTTATCACTCGACCAATCAGCTCAACGATAGAGCCACCTGGAATGGCGTGATTAAAATCGATACGGTCGGTCGATACCGTTACCAGCGGCAAACGGCAAAACCGTGTCGCCGTAATGAAAGAGACTTCATCCATCCACGCCATCGCCTGCCCGCCAAATAACGTGTGATGATGATTAGTATCAGGAGGAAATACCGCTTTGGCCACGCGCGTTTCAGACAGCTCTGTTCGGCGTGCGATTTCTTGCTCTCTGGGGGTCATAGACATCCGGGAACTCGCTTAGCTAACTCACCATACTGACTTTTCATCCACGCAACAAAAAAGCAGCCCTAGGGCTGCTTTTTTGTAGAATCGCTGAATTAAGCCAGCTTTTCCTTGATACGTGCTGCCTTGCCAGACAGTTCGCGCAGGTAGTACAGCTTGGCTTTACGAACATCACCGCGACGCTTGACGCTGATGCTGTCGATCATGGGGCTGTAAGTTTGGAAGGTACGCTCTACACCTACACCGTTGGAAATCTTGCGAACGGTGAAAGCACTGTTCAGGCCGCGGTTACGCTTGCCAATTACAACGCCTTCAAAGGCCTGCAGACGCTGACGGTCGCCTTCCTTTACTTTTACTTGAACGATTACGGTATCACCGGGCGCGAAAGCCGGGATTTCCTTGTTCATTTGTTCAGCTTCAAGCTGTGCAATAATCTTGTTGGTCATGCTAGTGTGCTCCTAAGACAAGCCGTCAGACCTGCCATCGATACGTTAACTATCGTCCTGTTGACGAAGGAATTCCGCCAACAGCTTCTGCTCTTCTCCAGAAAGCGAGCGTCTTTCCAGAAGATCAGCGCGCCGTTTATAGGTCCTTCCAAGGGACTGCTGTAAACGCCAACGCCGGATATGCTCGTGATTACCACTGAGCAGCACATCGGGTACCCGCCGGCCCTCATACACCTCAGGTCGAGTGTAATGAGGACAATCGAGCAGACCGTCCGTAAACGAGTCCTGCTCGGCGGAATCTACATGCCCCAACGCTCCAGGCAGTAGCCTCGTCACCGCATCGATCAGGACCATTGCTGGCAGCTCGCCGCCAGACAGCACATAGTCACCAATCGACCATTCTTCATCAACGTGCGCTTTAATAAAGCGCTCGTCGATACCTTCGTAACGACCAGCGATCAGAATGAGGTGTTCTTCTTTCGCCAGCTCCTTTACCCCTTGCTGCGACAGCTGTCGCCCTTGAGGGGAAAGGTAAATTACTTTTACCGAGCCCTCAGCCTTGCTGCGTGCATCATTCAATGCCCGCTCCAATGGCTGAATTTTCATCACCATGCCGGGACCGCCCCCAAAAGGACGATCATCAACAGTCTGATGTCGGTCTTCGGTATAGTCCCGCGGATTCAGGCAATTGAGTTGAAGTAACCCCTGCTTGACCGCACGACCGGTAATTCCGAAATCACGGACGGCTGTGAATACTTCAGGAAAGATACTGATGACGTCGACACGCATGATTTAAAAATCCGCGTCCCAGTCAACCCGCATCTCACCTGCCACTAGATCAATCGATTTGACGAATTGCTCCAAAACATAGGGCAACAGGCGTTCGCGATCGTCCAGACTGCCGACACATGGCTTTATCACCATGACATCGTTGGAACCAGTCTCAAGCAAATGATCCACCACGCCGAGCATCTGCCCTTCCTGGTTGATCACTTTCAGCCCTTCGAGCTGGTACCAGTAGTAATCACCTTCGTTCAGGCCTGGAAGCTCATGGCGAGGCACACAAATTTCGAACCCTGAAAGGGCTCGTGCCTCTTCGCGATCATCCAGACCTTTAAGCTTGGCCGTCAGGACTTTGCCGTGAAGGCTGCCCTTTACCAAACTTACCTTACGGATTTCGCCATCACGACGCAGGGTCCAATGACGATACTCCAGCAGATTGTCCAAGGGGTCGGTGAAGGAATAGACCTTCACTTCGCCACGCACGCCATACACCGAGACAATCTTACCGAGGACAACCAGGTCCTCTTCAGGCGCAGGCGTCTGACTCATAAATTTCAGGCAGTTGCCTTAGCAGAGTCCTTGAGCAGCTGAGCAACGCGCTCAGACGGCTGTGCACCGTGGCTCAGCCAGTAGCTAGCGCGCTCGGAGTCAACAGACAAACGGATTTCATTACCGGAAGCAACCGGATTGAAGAAGCCGATGCGCTCAACGAAACGACCATCACGGGCGTTACGGCTGTTGGTCACGGTCAGGTGATAGAAGGGGCGCTTCTTGGAGCCACCACGGGCAAGACGGATGGTTAACATGTGAACTTTGTTCCTGTAGTCGGTGCTTTACAAATGTTACGCACGCTGGGCCTCAGGCCCGAAAGGCCGCATATTCTAAGGATAATCCGAGCGATTGCAAACTCTTTTTCCCTATCGTATGCAGGGCTGATCGCCCAACGGCAGCAACCTGGGGATTTACAGCTTGGGCATTCCTCCTGGGAACATGCCACCCATGCCACGCATAAGCTTTGACAAGCCGCCTTTGGAGGTCACCTTTTTCATCATTTTCTGCATCTGCTTATGCTGCTTGATGAGGCGTCCTACATCTTGTACCTGGGTTCCGGAACCCATGGCGATTCGACGCTTACGCGAGCCGCTGATCGTTTCTGGATCACGGCGCTCAGCAGGCGTCATGGAGTCGATAATAGCCTCCATCTGCTTGAACTGTTTTTCGGCTGCTCCCTGAGCATTTCCCATCTGGGACAAATTGACACCACCCATCATGGTAGGAAGCTTGTCCATAAGCGAGCCAAGGCCGCCCATACTCTTCATCTGGCGAAGCTGGTCACGGAAGTCTTCTAGATCGAACCCTTTGCCCTTCTTGAGCTTCTTGGCCAGCTTTTCGGCTTTTTCCTTATCCAGGTTCTGCTCGGCCTGCTCGATAAGGCTGAGCACATCGCCCATACCCAGAATACGGGAAGCAATACGATCAGGATGGAAAGGATCCAGCGCCTCGCTCTTTTCTCCCATACCCAGGAATTTGATCGGCTTGCCTGTAATGGCTCGCACGGACAATGCCGCACCGCCACGGGCGTCACCGTCGACCTTGGTCAGCACGACGCCTGTCAAGGGAAGCGCGTCATTGAAGGCCTTGGCGGTATTAGCCGCGTCCTGACCCGTCATGGCATCCACAACAAACAACGTTTCGGCAGGCTTGATCGCGGCATGAACCTGCTGGATTTCAGCCATCATTTCTGCATCGACATGCAAACGACCAGCGGTATCCACGATTACGACATCAATGAACTTGAGCTTGGCTTCACGCACAGCGGCTTCGGCGATCGCAACAGGCTTTTGGCTGATATCGGAGGGATAGAACGTAACGCCGACCTCATGAGCCAGGGTTTCCAGCTGCTTGATCGCGGCAGGACGATAGACGTCAGCAGAGACAACAAGAACGCTTTTCTTCTTGCGCTCTTTCAGGAAGCGCGCCAGCTTGCCTGCTGTAGTGGTCTTACCTGCACCCTGCAGACCGGCCATGAGAATAACGGCCGGCGGAGAGACATTGAGAGCCAGATCTTCGTTTGCAGCCCCCATCAGCTCTTCGAGCTCGGCTCGAACGATTTTCACGAAGGCCTGGCCAGGAGTGAGGCTCTTGGAGACTTCAGTGCCTACGGCACGGTCCCTGACCTTATTGACGAAATCCTTGACGACCGGCAACGCCACGTCCGCCTCAAGGAGCGCCATGCGCACTTCACGCAGCGTGTCCTTGATGTTGTCTTCGGTCAATTTTGCCTTGCCAGTGATATGGCGAAGGCTCTGTGAGAGTCTATCTGTCAGGTTTTCAAACATGCAAATGCGTCCAAAACTGGCGGCAGGTTGTGAAGTATAACGAAGAGGACGTCGGCTGGCATCGTCTACAGTCTTCCTTGAACACTGGCATCTGTGCCAAACTCATCCGCTTTCGGCTCAGTGATTCAAGGATTTATGTCATCCCTGTTGCCCAGCCTGACGGCTGCCCTTCTCTATAGTGTCGCCACGGCCTATCAAAGTGTGTGTCTGACCACGCGCAAGCGTCCCAACAATACCCTTTTGGTCTCGCTGGGCGTAGTAGCGTTGCTCGCCCATGGCGCGGCCTTGTTCATTCAGCTGATTCTACCCAGCAGTCTTTCGCTGGACTTTTTTGATGCGTCCAGCCTGATCGCGGCGGTAGCCATACTTTTGATTCTGCTCGGCTGCATCCGCATGCCGCTACAGACATTACTGGTACTGATTTATCCTCTAGGAGCCATCACGACGCTCCTGGCTGACGTGTTACCGTCGGGCACTGTTCAACCGATCGATATTACGCCGGGCATATTAACCCATGTCCTGCTCTCGATTGTTGCCTACGGTCTGTTAACACTGGCTGTTTTTCAATCGTTGCTGCTATTGATTCAGGACAGGCAGCTCAAGAACAAGCACCCATCGGGGCTGATCCGGAGCTTCCCCCCTCTGCAAACCATGGAAAGCCTGCTGTTTGGTTTTCTGTGGGCGGGTTGGGCTGTATTGTCCTTGTCCCTGATTTCCGGCTGGCTGTTTCTCGAAGACATGCTTGCCCAGCACCTAGTGCACAAGACGGTTCTGTCCTGTGTGGCGTGGGTCCTGTTTGGCGTCCTGCTGTGGGGGCGTCATCGCATGGGCTGGCGTGGACACAAGGCCATCCGCTGGACACTGGCCGGCTTCTGCCTATTGATGCTCGCGTATTTCGGCAGCAAACTGGTACGTGAATTCATCCTGCACATCTGAAGATCGCCTCATAGGCCCTTTGCCCTTCGCAAGCCTTGCCGTTTCCGGCAAGGCTTGTCCATAATCCAAAGGCTTACCCAGCTAAACGTCTCTCTCTGCGGTTACCCCCTCGCCGATAGAGCCGCGTCATAACAGGCTAACGATTCACATCCGCACCGGATGATTACGCACCTGTGCCCTACCCGGGCAAGCGTACGAGTCAGGCCATAAAAAACGACAGCGCCTGGGACATCCAATGACTGCTACTGCAACCTACGAGGCGGAGCCTGTTTCGCCTGCCGCGCCTGCAAACTCTACAGCCCGTATCGCAACGGCAAGCTTTATCGGCACGGCTATCGAGTTTTACGATTTTTATGTCTACGCTACCGCCGCCGCACTCGTCATCGGCCCGGTGTTCTTTCCACAAACATCTGCGATTGCGCAAACACTCAGCGCATTCATCACCTTTGGCATCGCTTTCCTGGCCCGTCCTCTCGGCTCTGCACTGTTTGGCCATTTCGGCGATCGGATTGGTCGAAAATCCACTCTAGTGGCTTCGCTCCTCTTGATGGGTGTTTCGACCACGCTGATCGGCCTGCTCCCTGGCTATGCCAGCATAGGTGGCTGGGCCCCCGTGCTGTTGTGCGTTCTCAGATTCGCCCAAGGGCTTGGGCTGGGCGGAGAATGGGGTGGCGCCGCGCTGCTGGCAACGGAAAATGCGCCGAAGAACAAGCGAGCCTGGTTTGGCATGTTTCCTCAGCTGGGCCCGTCTATCGGCTTCCTTGCGGCTAACGGCTTGTTTCTCGCGCTGGCCGTGCTGCTATCGGACGAGCAATTCAAGGCCTGGGGCTGGCGCATTCCTTTCATCCTGAGCGCCGCCTTGGTAATGGTTGGTCTTTATGTCCGCCTCAAACTGAGTGAAACGCCAGTGTTTGCCAAAGCCATGGAGCGACACGAAAAGCTGCGCCTTCCATTAACCGAAGCAATTACCAAGCACTGGCATCCCATGCTGCTGGGCGCCTTATCCATGGTGGTGTGCTATGCGCTGTTCTATATCTCAACGGTATTTTCGCTGAGCTATGGCGTTAAAACACTAGGGTTCAGCCGAGAGGGCTTTCTAGGGCTCCTGTGCTTTGCCGTTCTGTTCATGACTCTGGCTACACCTCTGTCGGCCTGGCTTGCCGACCGTTATGGCCGCAAACCAGTTCTGGCAATCAGTGCAGCCGCCGCCCTGCTGTCAGGCTTTGCCATGGAGCCGCTGCTTACCCATGGCTCAACAGGTAGCATTGCGCTTTTCCTAGCGCTGGAGCTGTTTCTCATGGGTATGACGTTCGCACCGATGGGCGCGCTGTTACCGGAGATTTTCCCCACCCACGTCAGGTATACCGGCGCCTCGGCCGCGTATAACCTTGGCGGCATCCTGGGTGCCTCGGTAGCGCCTTATATTGCGCAGAAGCTGGCCGATACCGGAGGCTTGAGCTGGGTAGGAGGTTATGTTTCCGCAGCGGCGCTGATCAGCTTGATTGCCGTACTGTGCCTTAAGGAAACACGAGATCGGGATTTGTAATCAAGCGACAGCCCTGTGCAGGCAGGGCTGTCGTCCCAAAGGATTAAAGCGTTACGCTGATGGCTTGCGACGCCTTGGTCGCCTTTTCACGGGCCGCTTCCACCGACTCATCTCGAGCCAGTGCCACGCCCATTCGGCGCTGCCCTGCCACTTCAGGCTTGCCAAACAGGCGCAGGGCCGTATCCGGATCACTTAGCGCTGCACCCAGATTGCCGAAACTTGTCTGGGTAGATTGTCCTTCAACCAGCAGTACGGCAGAGGCTGATGGACCAAACTGGCGAATGACCGGTATCGGTAATCCCAGAATGGCACGGGCATGAAGGGCAAACTCAGAGAGATCCTGAGAGATCAGCGTTACCAGGCCTGTATCATGGGGACGTGGAGAGACTTCACTGAACCACACCTGATCGCCTTTGACAAACAGCTCAACACCAAACAGACCACGCCCGCCCAGCGCCTCGGTAACCGCCCTGGCAACACGCTCGGACTCAGCAAGTGCCTTGGGACTCATCGCTTGCGGCTGCCAGGACTCATGGTAATCACCTTTTACCTGACGATGACCAATAGGTTCGCAGAACGATGTTCCATTGACATGACGGACTGTCAGCAAGGTGATTTCATAATCAAAGTCGATAAAGCCTTCAACAATGACGCGTCCCTTACCCGCGCGTCCGCCCTCCTGAGCATAATCCCAGGCGGCCTGAATGTCTTCGCTGCATTTGATAACGCTCTGCCCCTTGCCGGAGGAGCTCATGATCGGCTTCACGACACAGGGCATGCCTAAAGATTCGACGGCAGCGGCATACTCTTCAAAGGTGTCCGCGAAGTGATACGGTGAAGTGGGCAAACCCAACTCCTCCGCAGCCAGACGGCGAATACCTTCGCGGTTCATGGTCAGCTGCGCAGCGCGTGCAGTAGGCACGACGGTATACCCTTCGCCCTCCAGCTCAACGAGGGTTGCCGTGGCAATTGCCTCGATCTCGGGCACGATGTAATGAGGTTTTTCCTGCTCGATGATCGCGCGAAGCGCGGCGCCATCCAGCATATTGATGACATGACTACGATGGGCTACCTGCATGGCCGGTGCATTGGCATAACGATCGACGGCAATGACCTCCACACCCAAACGCTGTAGCTCGATGACAACTTCTTTACCAAGCTCACCAGAGCCACATAACAGAACGCGAGTGGCGGTAGGTGACAATGGAGTTCCTATCTGGGTCATGCAGCATCCTCTGGTGTATACAGTCATGGGTTTAACCGGGCTGCCCCATAGCGACAACGCACTCGATCGCTATCTGAGGTGCCCTTAGAAATAGTGGCCAGCGGCGCAGGCACGTTCCTCACACAGTTGCAAGACCCTACGCCGCTCGGTGTTGGTCATGCGTCCCCATTGAGATATTTCCTGAGCGGTGCGCTGGCACCCTGTGCACATATCGGCCTCATCCAGCACACAGACTTGCACGCAGGGAGAGCGAACAGGCTTTTCGTTTTCATTCATGTCCAAGGCTGTCATCTCGTACAGGCAGCGGCCTGATAACGTATCGTTGGCATGAATTCTACTTGGCCTGATGGCAGAAGTGCATCAAAAGGCATCATTTCTCAACTGAATGAGGCGGCTCATGGAGCGAAATGCCGGCATCATAAAGCAGGTTGACCAGCTCCACGATAATGGCAGCCGTCAGGCCCCAGATCCGATACTCACCGTACTGATAACTTGGGATATAGGAACGTCGCCCTTGCTCATCGATCCTCAGCGTGACTTCTGGAGGCACTTCGCACAGAAAGCTGAGCGGAACCGTAAATACGGCTGCGATTTCAGCGTCGTTGGGCGTGTACTCCACGTAATCGGGAATAATGCCGACATAAGGCGTTACCTTGATCCCGTAATAAGAAATCAAGGGGCTCAACGGCCCTACTACTTCAACCAGCCCCGGCGGCAGACCAATCTCCTCATACGCCTCACGCAGCGCTGTATGAATAAGATCCGGATCTTCCGGATCACGTCGCCCACCTGGTAATGCGACCTCTCCCCCATGCGTCGACAGATTGCTGGCGCGCAGCGTCAGAACCAGCTCAGGATCATCACCTCGAATAATAGGCAACAATACGGCGGCTTCGGGGTGTGTACGATCAGTCTCCAGGTGACGCGGTCGATAATGCCGCAATCGATGGAGCAACTCATCCACGATGCTTTCTCCACACGCTTACTCTTGAGGCATCATGGCATGGAATATCCAGCTTGCCCAACCCCTTGCTTGCAGCCTCAGCTCCTCGCAAGATGGCAGGACGACGAGGAGGCATCATGAAATTCTGTAACTATTGCGGCGGCACGCTGGTTCAGCGCATTCCCGAGGGGGATACGCGCCCTCGCTACATCTGCACACAGTGCCACACGGTGCACTACCAGAACCCTCGCATTGTGGCGGGATGCCTGCCCGTCTGGGGAGATAAAGTACTTTTATGTCGCCGCGCCATTGAACCTCGCCGCGGCTACTGGACACTCCCGGCCGGCTTCATGGAAAACGGCGAAACGATCGAACAGGCCGCCGCCCGTGAGACTTGGGAGGAAGCCTGCGCTAACGTCGGCAACCTCAAGCTCTATACCTTATTCGACCTGCCCCATATCAATCAGGTTTATATGCTGTTCCGCGGCGAGCTTGTCGGCGGGTCGTTTGGCATTGGTGAAGAAAGCCTGGAAACAGCCCTGTTTGACGAAGCAGATATCCCTTGGTCGTCACTCGCTTTTCCGACCATTGCGCGTACCCTAGAATGCTTTTTTGCTGATCGCCGAACCGGTCACTATTCAGTGCATCATGAAGGCATCGCACCCATGCTGGAACGCTAGTTCCAGCTGATATATACAGAGTGAACAGCAGCACGCCTTGGCTGCTTTCTGCAGTCGCTTAGCTAGGGATTATTTTTCAAATGCGCCGGATGTATTGGCTTACTGCTTTCTGTTGCCTGTTTTTCTCTACCCTCTGCCTTGCCAGCACGACAACAACACTTGATGGCCGGACAATCGACAAGGTGCTGGTCATAAAGTCGATGAACAAGCTTGAGCTGCTCAGCAAGGGCGAAACCATCAAGTCCTACCGGGTATCACTGGGCAAATTCCCCAAGGGCCCCAAGTTTCGCGAAGGCGATCAGCGCACGCCAGAAGGCTTCTACTGGATAGACTGGCGAAAGACGAGCGACAAGTTCAACCTGTCGATGCACATCTCATACCCCAATGCACAGGACCTGGCACGCGCAAAAGCAGCAGGCGTGCCACCGGGCAGCATGATCATGATTCACGGCACCCCTATCGATGAAGAATACCCGGAGTGGTATTTCTCTTCGCTGAACTGGACGAATGGATGCATTGCACTAACCAATGCGGATATGCGTGAAATCTGGACGCTGGTCAAGGACGGTACGTTGATCGAGATACGCCCCTGAAGCTCCGTTACACACCTTGAAGCACAGGAGTCACAACGTTCGGCCTTGACCTAGAATGACGCCAGCTGCCACACCTCATAGGCTGGCGTCTCATAGGGATGGGCTTTGCGTAACGCCTCGACAGCCTGCTTTACATAGTCATCGGTCACGACCAGCTCTACTTTCCACTCTGCCACGCGCTCCAGCTCGCCAATCTTCCCTAGAAAAGGGTTGCTTCCAGCACATGGGCGAAACTGCCCCTCCCCCAAGACCTGCCAGCAGCACGCCTCGTAATTACCGATGCGACCACCTCCTGCAGCAAATACCGCGTCCTTGACGGACTCCACATGGCTACCTGGCACATAGAAGCATAGCTTGTACATAAATCCTCCAGATGCAAAAAGGCCGGTCATACCTGAAACAGTATGACCGGCCTTCTCGGACTTATCAGTCTACCCAGACACGCGCATTACGAAACATGCGCATCCAGCCGCCGTCCTCGCCCTGCCAATCACGTGGAATCCAGGAATTTTGAACTGCGCGGAAAACGCGTTCAGGGTGCGGCATCATGATGGTGACGCGACCATCACGGCTGGTCAGGCCCGTAATACCCAGCGGCGAGCCATTGGGGTTGGCCGGATACGTCTCGGTGACACGCCCATGGTTGTCAACGAAGCGTAGCGAGACGGTGCCAGAGGCATCTGCTGCCTGCAGGGCCGCGGCGTCCCTGAACTCGGCATGACCTTCACCGTGCGCAATGGCAATCGGCATGCGCGAGCCTGCCATGCCCGCAAAGAACAGGGATGGCGATTCCTGTACCTGTAGCATGGCAATACGCGCTTCGAACTGCTCTGAGCGGTTACGCACGAAGCGTGGCCAGAATTCACTGCCCGGGACAAGCTCGCGCAGGTTCGAGACCATCTGGCAGCCGTTGCAGACGCCTAGCGTAAAGCTATCCGTACGCTCGAAGAATTGCTGGAACGCATCACGTGCACGGGCGTTGAACAGAATCGACTTGGCCCATCCCTCACCGGCACCCAAGACGTCACCGTAGGAGAAACCGCCGCACGCAACGACACCCTTGAAGTCATTCAAATCGACACGACCAGCAAGAATATCGCTCATGTGCACGTCTACCGAGGCAAAGCCGGCACGGTCAAACGCTGCAGCCATTTCGACCTGACCGTTAACGCCCTGCTCACGCAGAACCGCGACCTGAGGCCGTATACCTGTCTTGATATAAGGTGCAGCGATGTTTTCGTTCGGATCAAAGCTCAGCTTGGCAGACAGGCCCGGATTGTTCTCTTCGAGCAATGCGTCGTATTCCTGCTGAGCACAGTCAGCGTTGTCACGCAGTCGCTGGATCTGATAGCTGGTTTCGCTCCAGATACGCTGCAACGAGCGGCGCTCGGCCTTGAAGACGTTCTGCTCGTTATAGGTGATATTGACCTCGTAACCGTTTACCGGCTGGCCAATGACCGCCACGCAATCCTCAAGACCTGCAGCAGTGAACTGCGCCAGCACTTCGGATGTGAAATCCTGAGGCACCTGGATCACAGCACCCAATTCCTCGGCAAACAAGGCGCGGGTCAGTTCATCACGGGTAGCGGCCAAGGCATCCAATTTCAGAGACAGGCCACAGTGACCGGCAAATGCCATCTCCACGAGCGTCGTGATCAGGCCACCATCGGAACGGTCATGATAGGACAGGATGAGCCCGTCCTTATTGAGCCCCTGGATGACGGCAAAGAAGGCCTTGAGGTCCTCTGCATCATCCACATCAGGTGCCTTGTGGCCGATCTTGTTGTGAACCTGCGCCAGAATTGAACCACCCAGGCGGTTCTGGCCTCGGCCAAGATCGATCAGGATCAGGTCCGTTTCGCCTTTATCCATGCGCAGCTCAGGCGTCAGGGTCTGACGAATATCCTGTACTGGAGCAAAGCCTGTCACGATCAGCGACAGAGGCGACGTCACGCTTTTGTCTTGATCGTTTTCTTCCCAGCGGGTCTTCATGGACATGGAGTCCTTGCCCACGGGGATGGTGATACCCAAAGCCGGGCACAGCTCCATGCCCACTGCCTTTACCGTATCGTACAGGCGAGCATCCTCACCCGGATGTCCGGCGGCTGCCATCCAGTTGGCGGAAAGCTTGATATCGCTGATTTTCTCGATACGCGCCGACGCCAGGTTGGTCAGTGTTTCACCTACCGCCATGCGGCCAGATGCTGCCGCATCCAGCAATGCCAAGGGCGTACGCTCGCCCATAGCCATTGCCTCGCCGGTATAGGCGGTGTAGCTGGTCGCTGTAACCGCGCAGTCAGCCACTGGAACCTGCCAGGGACCAACCATTTGATCACGCGCAACCAGGCCGGTGATGGTCCGGTCACCGATGGTGATCAGAAAGCTCTTGCTGGCAACGGCTGGATGCCGAAGAACGCGCTCTACCGCCTCCTTGAGCTCCAGGCCGGCACCGTCAAAGTCATCACCCAGCGCTTCCTCGCGAGTAGCGGAGCGATGCATACGTGGAGGCTTGCCCAGAAGAACATCTAGCGGCATGTCGACCGCATTATTTTCAAAATGGCTGTCCGCTACCGTGAGACGACGCTCTTCAGTAGCCTCGCCAACTACCGCGAACGGGCAGCGTTCACGCTCACAAATGGCCTTGAAAGTTTCAAAGTTCTCGGCGTCCACGGACAGCACATAGCGTTCCTGGGACTCGTTGCACCATATCTCGAGCGGGCTCATGCCGGGCTCGTCGTTAGGTACGTTGCGCAGCTCAAAGCGACCGCCACGACCGGCATCGTTGACCAGCTCAGGGAAGGCATTGGACAGACCGCCTGCGCCTACGTCATGGATGAAGGTGATAGGGTTCTTGTCACCCATCTGCCAGCAGCGGTCGATCACTTCCTGGCAGCGGCGCTCCATCTCGGGATTTTCACGCTGCACGGAAGCGAAGTCCAGGTCTGCCGAGCTGGAGCCAGTGGACATCGACGAGGCAGCGCCTCCACCCAGGCCGATCAACATGGCCGGGCCACCCAAGACAATCAGCTTGCCACCTACGGAGATATCACCTTTCTGGACATGGTCGGCACGGATGTTACCCATACCGCCCGCCAGCATGATCGGCTTGTGATAGCCCCGGACCTCTTCGCCACGTGGGGTTTCAACCGCCTGTTCGAAGGTACGGAAGTAACCTGCCAGTGCCGGGCGGCCAAATTCGTTGTTGAATGCCGCGCCGCCCAATGGCCCTTCGATCATGATATCGAGTGGTGTCACGATGCGTTCGGGCTTGCCGTATGGCTTTTCCCAAGGTTGCTCGAAACCTGGGATATTCAGGTTGGAAACCGTGAAACCGGTCAGACCTGCCTTGGGTTTTGCACCACGACCGGTCGCCCCCTCGTCTCGGATTTCGCCACCCGAACCCGTAGAGGCGCCAGGGAATGGTGCAATTGCTGTCGGGTGGTTATGGGTTTCCACCTTCATCAGGATATGAATCGGCTCCTGATTGGCGCTGTACTGACGAGTCTGCGGGTCAGGATAGAAACGACCGGCAGTAAATCCCTCGATCACCGCAGCGTTATCCTTGTAGGCAGACAGGACGCCCTCACGGTGCATTTCATAGGTGTTCTTGATCATACCGAACAGGGATTTTTCCTGGCCTTCGCCATCGATATCCCAGCTGGCATTAAAGATCTTGTGACGGCAGTGCTCGGAGTTTGCCTGAGCAAACATCATAAGCTCGATGTCATGGGGGTTGCGACCCAGTCCCTGGAAACTCTTGACCAGGTAATCGATCTCATCATCCGCCAGGGCAAGACCTAGTTCGCTGTTGGCCTTTTCCAGCGCGGCACGGCCGCCATTCAGGATATCGATGACCGTCAGCGGCTTGGGCGTCGCATGACTGAACAGGGCTTCTGCCTCATCCAGACCTCCCAGCACGAGCTGGGTCATACGATCATGCAGGGTGGCAGCCACAGCCTGAACATCGGCATCGGACAGATCGCCAGCAATATAATAGGCGACGCCCCGTTCGATGCGCTCGATCTTGGCCAGACCGCAATTATGGGCGATGTCAGTGGCCTTGCTGGACCACGGCGAAATCGTGCCAAAGCGCGGGACTACCAGGAACAGCCGGCCTACAGGCTCTTGTACCGGAACACTGGGTCCGTATTTGAGCAAGCGCTCAAGCACGTGCTCCTCTTCAGCGGTAAGCGTGCCGACCACCTCGGCAAAATGAGCGAGCTCGGCATAAAGTCCGGAAACACCCGGCACTTTACGGGTCAGTTGGTCGAGCAGTTTGCCGTGACGAAACGAAGAAAGAGCGGGAGCGCCGCGCAAGATCAGCATCGTAGGACAGCCTCGGGGCTAGAGGAATTTCAGGGGCCGGTATTCTACCGCAAAGGACCCGGCGAGACACCTTTAGGCGACAAAGGTTTCGCTAATGCTGCGTCAAACCGACTCATGCAGCCGTCCTGAGAAACGCTTCGCTCCAGAAATAACGACCTCTCGACGGCTTGAAGATGCCTCTTGGAAACCCCGGAATCATCGCGACTGATCCCATTTCACTCGGATATTTTGGCCTTGCTTAGCAAAAATTGGTTACGAGTGGAATCCAGGCAATAGAAAATTCTGTGGCGCTCCCCTGGTATGGCACTTGGATAGCTTTGCGTATACTGAGTGGATGTTTGCACACCATGCGCTTTGCCTGAAACGAATCGCCTGCATCATGGCGACTGCGATCTTTCTGTTGCTCCAGGGGTGCGAAGAGCCTGACGAAGCTCCTCCCAAACAACCCACTACCCTGGAACGGATACAGAAGGAGGGCGTTCTACGCGTTATTACCCGCAACAGCCCGGCGACCTATTTCCAGGACCGTAACGGTGATACCGGCTTCGAATACGAGCTGGTGAAAAGCTTCGCCGACAGCATGGGGCTCAAACTGCAGATCGAAACTGCAGATAACCTGGATGATCTTTTCAACCGTCTCGACAGTGCTGAAGGACCAGTCCTGGCAGCGGCAGGCCTGACGCCCAGCCCGGCACGGCAGGAGAAGTTCCACTTCTCACATCCCTATCTTGACGTTGTTCCGCAGGTCATCTACCGCAATGGCTCACGGCGCCCTGCACAGGTAAGCGATCTGGTAGGCAAGCGCATCATGGTGCTCAAGGGAAGCAGCCAGGCGGAACAATTGGCCGCGCTCAAACCCCAGCAGCCGGATCTTACCTACGAAGAGTCCGATCAGGTCGAGGTGGCTGACCTGCTGAAGATGGTCGATGAGGGCCAGATCGATCTTACGCTGGTCGACTCCAACGAGCTGGCCATGAATCAGGTCTACTTTCCCAACGTGCGCGTCGCCTTTGATCTCGGAGATGGACAAAGCCTCGCCTGGGTAACAGCCGAGCGCGAAGACGGCACCTTGATGAAAGCCATCAACGCTTTTATCGACAAGGCCAAGCAGGACAATACGCTTCAGCACCTCAAGGAGCGCTACTACGGTCATGTGGATGTTCTGGGGTATGTAGGCGCCTACACCTTTGCCCAGCACCTGCAACAACGCCTGCCTGTTTATGAAAAGCACTTCCGCAAGGCTGCACAGCAACGGGAGGTCGATTGGCGGCTTCTGGCTGCCATCGGGTATCAGGAATCGATGTGGCAGGCTGATGCGACCTCAAAAACCGGGGTACGCGGCCTCATGATGCTGACCAACAACACAGCCCAGGCCATGGGCGTGTCCAACCGGCTCGACCCCTTCCAGAGCATCGAGGGCGGCGCCCGGTACTTCAATCAGATTCGCGGCGAGCTTCCCGAGTCGATCAAGGAGCCGGATCGGACCTGGTTCGCCCTGGCAACCTACAACATTGGCAGTGCGCATATTGCAGATGCGCGAAAGATGGCGCAGGACGAAGGGTTGGATCCTAATCGCTGGCTGGACGTCAAACGCATGTTGCCACGACTCAGTCAGAAGCAATGGTATAGCAAGACCCGTTACGGCTATGCCCGAGGCGGCGAAACGGTGCACTTCGTGCAGAATATTCGCCGCTACTACGACATTCTGACCTGGGTGACCCAGCCGCAGATGGAAGGTTCACAGCTGGCCAAGAGCGGCATGCACCTGCCCGGTATCGCTGAAAAGGAACCCGAGCAGGAAATGTAGCTGACGGGCCTAGACCGTCTTTGGCTTTGAAGACTTGGCGATCAGTTTATCTACCGCCTTGGCTGCGGCCACCATGCCAAAGGTTGCGGTCACCATCATGACCGCACCAAAACCGCCAGAGCAATCCAGTCGTACCCCTTCCCCTACAAAGCTTTTCTGCTGGCACACGCTGCCATCCGGCTTGGGATAACGCAGCTGCTCGGTCGAGAACACGCACGGCACGCTGTAGTGCCGGCTGGGGTTACGTGAAAACCCATAGTCGCGGCGCAGCAGTGAACGTACGCGGGACGCCAGCGGATCGTTATAGGTCCGGTTCAAATCGACGACCTGAATCTGGGTCGGGTCGATCTGACCACCCGCTCCACCGGTTGTGATGATGTTGATCTTGCGGCGCTTGCACCATGAGATCAGAGCAGCCTTGGACGCGACGCTATCGATACAGTCCAGCACCAGATCCATCTCCGGCGTGATGTAATCCGCCATGGTCTCCCGCGTGACGAAATCCGCCACGGCATGGACGGCGCACGCCGGGTTGATTGCCCGGATGCGCTCAGCCATCACATCGACCTTGGCCCGTCCCACCTGTCCTTCCAGCGCATGGATTTGTCGGTTGGTATTGCTGATGCAGACATCGTCCAGATCGAACAGACTGATACGGCCAACGCCACTGCGCGCCAGGGCCTCGGCCGCCCAGGACCCTACGCCACCAATACCGACTACCGCAACATGACTGGCAGCCAGACGCTCGAGCGCATCGTTACCATACAAGCGGGCAATGCCACCAAAGCGTTGTTGATCAATATTCATAACGGCTCTCACTCAACGAGCTAATAGTATAAAGACATGCCACGGCATTGTTGATCACCGAAGAGCGACGCTCCTTATGGCGTTTTGCTTTACCATGGACAACTTTTCGTGCCCTTGCTGCTTCAGGATTCATCCATGACGACCCTTACCCCGACGCTCGAGCTTGCCTGCGAGCTCATCCGCCGCCCCTCCGTCACACCGGTCGACGAGGGCTGCCAAGCCCTGATGATGACGCGGCTTGAAGCAGCAGGTTTTGCGCTCGAGCCCATGCGTATCGAAAACGTCGATAATTTCTGGGCACGCCGGGGAGGCGAAGGTCCGGTGTTGTGCTTCGCCGGGCATACCGACGTTGTGCCGACCGGGCCGGTCGAGGCCTGGCAACAAGGCCCCTTCGATGCTCAGGTCGACGCAGACGGCATGCTCCTGGGGCGTGGCGCAGCGGACATGAAAGGCAGCCTAGCCAGCATGATCATCGCGGTCGAACGCTTCGTAGCCGATCATCCCAACCATCGAGGCGCCATTGCCTTTTTGATTACCAGTGATGAAGAAGGGCCTGCCCTGCACGGGACACGCGCGGTTGTCGAGCGTCTGCGTGCACGCAATGAACGCCTGGACTGGTGCATTGTAGGCGAGCCTTCCAGTACGACGCTTCTGGGCGACGTCGTCAAGAACGGTCGCCGCGGTTCGCTCAACGGCAAGTTGACGATTCGTGGCAAGCAAGGCCACGTGGCCTACCCTCATCTGGCCCGCAACCCCATTCATCTGGCCGCAGCCGCGCTGGCAGAACTTGCCGCTGAGCAGTGGGATGCCGGTAATGACTTTTTCCCGCCCACCACGTTCCAGATCTCCAACCTGAACTCGGGCACAGGCGCAAATAACGTAATCCCGGGCGAGCTGAATGCCCTGTTCAACTTCCGTTTTTCGACCGAGTCGACCGAAGAGGGACTCAAGGCGCGCGTTGAGGCTATCCTGAACAAGCATAACCTTGACTGGCACATTGACTGGTCTCTTTCGGGCCTGCCCTTCATCACCGAGCCTGGCGAATTGCTGGACGCTATCGCCTCGAGCATCCAGGCGGTTACCGGTCTTACAACAGAAGCCTCTACCAGCGGCGGGACCTCGGATGGTCGCTTTATTGCCACGCTTGGCACACAGGTGGTTGAAGTCGGGCCTGTTAACGCTACGATCCATCAGGTCAATGAACGAGTATTGGCCAGTGACCTGGATTTGTTGACCGAGGTGTACTACCAGACCCTGGTAAGGCTGCTGGCATGATGTTGATCTGCCCCCTCTGCTCGGCCCAGCTGACCGAGGCACAACAAGGTGTTGTCTGTGAGCAAGGCCACCGTTTTGACCGTGCACGCCAGGGCTATTTGAACCTGCTGCCTGTACAGCACAAGAAAAGCCGTGACCCTGGCGACAATGCCGAGATGGTTGAGGCGCGTCGCCGCTTTCTCGATGCTGGCCACTATGCTCCGCTGGCGCAGCGTCTGGCGGAACTGGCACAGGAAAAAGCACCGGCTCGCTGGGTCGATATTGGTTGCGGCGAAGGTTTTTATACCATGCGTCTGGCAGAAGCACTGCCACAGAGCGATGGTTACGCGCTGGACATCTCCCGTGAGGCGGTACGCAGGGCGAGTCGCCGGGCGCCGCAGGTGAACTGGCTGGTTGCCAGCATGGCCCGTATCCCCTTGCCCAACACAAGCTGCCAGCTCCTGACCAGCGTATTCAGTCCGATTGACTGGTCTGAAGCCGTACGCTTGCTGACGCCCGGCGGCGGCGTACTGCGCCTTGGTCCGGCGCGTGATCATCTGATCGAACTGCGCCAGCGGCTGTACGATGATGTGCGTGATTACGACGAGGCCAAGCACCTGCAGGGCTTACCTTCGGCGCTGACATTGGCCGACAGTGAAACCTTGAATTTTCGCCTCAGTCTGGAAACTCGCGAAGCCCGAGCCGATCTGCTATCCATGACACCCCATGGTTGGCGTGTTAATGCCGAGCGTCGCGAACGCGTACTGGCTGAACCCTTCGAGGTCACCGTTGCCGTACGCTACGATTGGATTACCCGGACCTGAAAGCCCTATCGAGATTAACCATGCGCCAGCCAGACATTGAAATCTACCTCAAGGATGCCGACCAGCCTGCCATTACCGAGTGGCTGAGCCAGGCGCTGGGTACCTGCAGCGAGTGGCGCCAGCAGGGGCAAACCTACAAGTGTATGGTCGACTACCAGGGCACCGTGATTCCAGTAACCTGGCTACCCAAAGCTGTCGGCAAATGGAACAGCCTTCTGCTGGAAAGCGATGCAACCCCCTGGGAAGACGATCTGGCCTGCGCCAAGGCAGCCGCTGCCGCACTGGATATCCAGGTACGGTGCGCCCCTGGGAGCTGGGAAGAGGAACAGGGCGAGGATGATGCCGATCGCTGGATAAAAGTCACCTCAGCCGGCATAGAAGAAATCATCTGGCGAACCTGAAGATTTGCCAGTAATAAAAAAGCCCGTCAGTTGAACTAACGGGCTCTTTTTTCAGGATTCAAAGCTTGGAGACGTCTTCGGCCTGTAGACCTTTCTGGCCCTGAATCACAGAAAACTCCACCTTTTGGCCTTCAATCAGCGAGCGATGCCCCTCGCCACGGATGGCGCGGTAATGAACAAACACATCCGGGCCACTCTCACGTTGAATGAATCCATAACCTTTGGCGTCATTGAACCACTTGACGGTTCCGGTCTCACGTTCAGCCATTACCACTCTCCAAGCTTCGCAATTATTATCTGTGCCCTTGCAGGACAGCTCCCCAGCCGATCCAAGTCATCCTCATGGCCTTCCAGGCCAAACAACTGATGCTCGTTTCCGCCGTACCGGCGTATAAAGCAAAAGTTTCCAGGCAATTGCAACAGGTTTTATCACTAAAATGCTTTATGCTCTTTTTTGGTGCTAATTACGTATTAATCGTAGCTGAAAGCACAAAATTCGTGCTTTATAACAACAAATTGCGTAATCGAAATGTCAAAAAAAGAGCGCCAATCAAGCAGTGCCTGAGCCTCTTTAGTTTTGCTGACGAGTGTTTCAGTCTGATGATCGTGGGCTTTGCGCCATCGGGCCATTACGGCACACTGCTCGCTTGAATTTCAGGTACATGTCATGAATCGCTCCCCTTTTCGCCGCATGCTGTTTGCCGCCTTCAAACGCCTGCTGTACACCTGGGTTCGCTCGCAGACTATCAACCAGTCAGCGGTAACCCTCAAGCTCGACCGCAGCAAGCCGGTGATCTATGTCTTGCAGGAGCATTCGCTAAGCGATCTGGCCGTCCTGGATGCCGAATGCATCAAAAATGGCCTGCCCCGCCCGGTAACACCCGTAACCATTGGGGATGTGGTCGAACCGAATGCCTATATCTATACAACACCCTCACCTGACTGGCTGGGTCGTCCTACCAGGCGTAACGTTCCGCCCTGCCTTACCCGACTGCTTGAAGCTGTTGGCCAAAGCACAGTTGAAGATGCCCAGATCGTACCTGTCAGCGTGTTCTGGGGGCAGTCGCCTGACCGTGAAACGAGCCTATGGAAACTGCTCTGGACGGATAACTGGGTCATTACAGGCCGGCTACGCAAACTGGCACGCATCGTTGTTCTGGGCCGTATGACACGGGTGTTGTTTTCCGAGCCCATTCATTTGAGCCGGCTTGTCACCCAGAACAAAGGGCAGGAGCGCACTCAGCGCATGGTGCTGCGTATCCTGAGAGTGCACTTTCGTAACCTGAAAACAGCGGTTATCGGCCCTGATATCTCCCACCGGCGCAATCTGGTCAAAAGCCTGATCCAGGCCCCCCAGGTTCGTGAGGCAATCGAACATGAAGCCAGGCATGGGAACACATCTCATGCACAAGCCGAGCAGCAGGCTTTGGAGTATGCCCAGGAAATAGCCTCGGACTTCTCGTATCCGGTAGTACGCTGCCTTGAAGTCATCTTGACCTGGTTCTGGAACAAGCTCTATGAAGGGCTGCGGGTAAATCATATCGAGCGCGTCCAGAATGTGGCGCAGGGCAACGAGATCGTTTATGTGCCCTGCCACCGCAGCCACATGGACTATCTGCTTCTGTCCTACCTGTTATTTCACAATGGACTGACGCCTCCACACATCGCAGCAGGTATCAACCTGAACATGCCCGTCGTGGGAAATATTTTGCGCCGTGGCGGTGCCTTCTTTATGCGCCGTAGCTTCAAGGGCAATGCGCTCTATACCGCTGTCTTTAATGAATACATGCACACCTTGTTTTCCCGGGGCTTCTCGACCGAATACTTTGTAGAAGGCGGGCGGTCGCGAACGGGACGGATGCTGCAGCCGCGCACCGGCATGCTGGCCATTACCCTGCGCAGCTTTTTGCGGGACTCCCGTCGTCCGCTGGTGTTCGTGCCAGTGTACATTGGCTACGAGCGGGTTTTTGAAGGCCGCACTTACCTGGGCGAGCTGCGGGGAGCGGCCAAGAAGAAGGAATCTATCTTTGATGTGTTCAAGGCCGTAGGGGCCTTGCGCAAGCGCTTCGGTCAGGTGTGGGTCAATTTTGGCGAGCCCCTGAGCCTGCCGCAGTTTCTGGACCAGCGCCAGGAAGGCTGGCGTAATCTCTCCTTTGATCATGATGCCCGCCCTGAGTGGTTCAGCACGCTGACTCACTGCCTGGGCGAGGTGGTGGCGCGCAGGATCAACGATGCGGTAGCCATCAATCCGGTTAATCTGGTGGCCTTGATCATGCTATCCACCCATCGACAGGCGATGGATGAGCGCGCTTTGGTTGGCGTACTCGACCTTTACCTGGGGCTTTTGCGAAAGGTCCCTTACTCGCCCTCTGCAACCCTGCCCGAGGGTGACGGACAAGCACAGGTGGACTACGTGAAGAGTCTTAATCTGCTGGCCGAGCAACAGGATGCGCTGGGCCGTATCCTCTACCTCGATGAGCAGAATGCCATCCTGATGACCTACTACCGCAACAACATCCTGCACATTTTTGCATTACCGGCATTACTGGCCAGCTTCTTCCAGAACACGCCTCGCATGAGCCGAGAGCAGATCCATCGGTTTACCCTGGCGCTATACCCTTATTTACAAGCCGAACTGTTCATCCGCTGGGACCGCGACGAGCTACCCGCCATGATTGATCAGTGGCTGGCAGCGCTGGTGGAGTATGACCTGCTTCAACAAGAGGACGAGACCTTCAAACGCCCGCCTCCCAGCTCACGGCAGTTTGTACGTCTGGCACTGCTGGCCCGCAGCATTCAGCAAACGCTACAGCGTTATTACATGGCCATTGCGCTGCTGCTAAACCAGGGCCAGGGTAGACTAACCGCCAGCGAGCTGGAGGAATTGTGTACCGTCATGGCACGGCGACTTTCCATCCTGCATGGCTTGAACGCACCGGAATTCTTTGACAAGAGCCTGTTCCGGCATTTTATCGAAACACTATTGAAAGAAGGCGTGCTGCACAAGAACGCCGAAGGCAAGCTTGGCCATCATGAACTGCTGGGCGAGCTGGCCGAAGAGGCTGGCAAGCGAATGCTGCCAGCCGAAATACGCTTGTCGATTCGACACGTGGCATTGGAACGGCCCGATGAACCCAGCATTCCGCCCTCAGTTCCGACGCCCGATTGACCCATTCAGAAGAGACCTTATGTCATGCGCAAGATTGTTCTGTTAAGTCTGACCAGCCTGTTGCTTACGGCCTGTAGCGGCGGGCTGCGCCCAGTTTCCGAACCTGGCCCTACCCCTACGACTCCCAGCACGAGCAAACCTCCGGTCATCATGCCGCAACCCGGTACGCCTTCACCGGCCAAACGTAGCCTGGAAGGTGATGCCTATTTCGAACAGTCCGAACCCTTGCCGCCTACCGCCAAGCTGACTGTCAGTCTGCACAATGCGGCCACGGGCGATACGCCCTCAGGGCGCCTCGCACAACGTACCGTTTTCGTGAAACAGGAAACACCTATCCCTTTCCGCCTGGACTACGATCCGTCAAAGGTCAAGTCTGGTCAGCGCTATGCCATCAGCGCTCGCGTATTGCTGGGTGGCCGCCCGCTGTTCCTGACGCCAAAGGCAATACCGGTGCAACTCAATGGCACCAACGACCAGCCGGTTGAAATCAAGCTGACCCCCGTCCGTTGATACAAGGGATATAGATGAAACGTTTCGCGCTTACGCTTGGGGCCTTAACCCTCTCGGTCAACGCCTTTGCCTTGAGTCTGTCTGACTTTTCCCAACAAGATTCCGCCAGCGCCATGAAGGACGCACTGACTCAGGGCGCGCAAATCGCGGTTCAACAACTGGGTAAACCGGGAGGATTCACCAACAACCCGGAAGTCCGTATTGAGCTGCCTGGAAAACTGGGCAAAGCATCCGCCCTGCTCAAGCAGTTCGGTATGGGTGCGCAGGTAGAACAGCTGGAAACCAGCATGAACCAGGCTGCTGAAGCCGCTGTGCCAAAGGCGCAAGCCCTGCTGATCGATGCGGTCAAACGTATGACGGTTCAGGATGCCAAGGGTATTCTGACCGGCGGAGACAATGCGGCCACGCAGTATCTGGATCGCTCCAGCCGAGACCAGCTTCGCGCTCAATTGATGCCCATCATCAAGCAGGCAACGGACAAGGTAGGCTTGGCTCAGCAGTACAACGCCCTGGCTGGCAAAGCTGCTGCCTTCGGCGCGGTGGATGCCAAGAGTGCAAACGTTGAAAGCTACGTCACGGACCAGGCGCTTAATGGGTTATTCACCGTAATCGCTGACCAGGAACGCGCACTCCGGGAAAACCCGGCCGCCGCCGCTACCAACATTGCCAAAAAAGTGTTCAGTACGCTTTGAGGATATAACGGGCCGAGTAATCGAATAACCCGGCCCGATGCCTTACAAAGGCGGCAACGCCCAGTCGATGGGCGCAAGGCCTGACTGCTCCAGAAACTTGTTCGTCCGGCTGAAATGGCCGTTGCCGATAAAGCCTCGATGGGCAGAGAGGGGTGACGGATGGGGTGAGCGCAGGATCAAATGCTTTTGTGTGTCGATCAGCTTTTCCTTGCTCTGTGCGTGAGCACCCCACAGCAGAAAGACCAGATGGTTACGTTGCTCGCTGACCACCTGAATCACACGATCAGTGAAACGCTGCCAGCCGGCATTGGCATGGGAGCCGGCCTTGGCCTGTTCTACCGTCAGCGAGGTATTGAGCAACAGTACACCCTGCTCGGCCCAATGCTGTAGATAGCCATGATTGGGAATGGGCAGATTCAGGTCCCGCTTCAATTCCTTGTAAATATTCTGCAAGGATGGCGGTGCAGGGACACCGGGCTGTACGGAGAAGCACAAGCCATGGGCCTGCCCTGGGCCGTGATAGGGATCCTGCCCCAAGATGACGACCTTTACCTGATCCAGCGGCGTACTGTTCAACGCATTGAAGATCAAGGGGCCTGGCGGATAGATCACCTTGCCGGCCGCTTTTTCGCTGCGCAGGAACTCACCCAATTGCTTCATATAAGGAGCATCGAATTCATCACGCAGTGCTGCTTTCCACTGCGGTTCCAGTTTGATGCGGTCGTCGTCCACGTTATGTCCTCATGTCAATCGAGCGCACCGTAGGAAAGGTGGTCTGCTCTGTCAACCATTCATCCCATTTCCTGCCAGCAGGCTCCCGCCCCACAAACGTGCGAAGCATAGAGCAATGCCCCAAGGTTGCGCACGATACCTCTTTCCAAATGCCCCAATGTATAACGCAACCCATGTGCTATCAGGGTTTGGAGAAGTTGGCATGGTGCTAGCTATACGACCTATGTGCAGGAGCAGCCGGCATGCCGGAACCGCAGCACCACAACTTGGCGAAATAGATGACTAGGGTTCCGGCTTACGAAAGTAAGTGACTGGTCCGAGAGTCATCGACCTCCGACGAGGTTACACGGCGGGACAAAAGCCCGGGAGAAGACGCGCATTGCGCTGCTCTGCTCCTGCTTGCCCACCACTCATTCGGAGGTTCCATGCGTAAATGCTTGCTTGCCACCCTCGCTCTCAGTCTGACTGCATGGGTCAGCCTACCCTCTCTGGCAGCACCTCGCGACGACTTCAAGGTCTGCTGGACTATTTATGCCGGCTGGATGCCATGGGGTGAAGCCAAGACTCAGGGAATCATCGACAAATGGGCCAAGAAGTACGGCATTACGATCGATGTGGTACAGCTCAATGACTATGTCGAATCCATCAATCAATACACCGCCGGCCAGTTCGATGGCTGCGCCATGACTAATATGGACGCCTTGACCATTCCAGCGGCCGGCGGAGTGGATACGACCGCTCTGATCGTCAGTGACTTTTCCAACGGCAACGATGGCGTCGTCATGAAGGGCAAGAGTAAAACCGTTGCGGACCTCAAGGACCAGACCGTCAATCTCGTACAGTTTTCCGTTTCCCATTACCTGCTCGCCCGGGCGCTGGAAACAGTCGGCCTAAGCGAGAAGGACCTGTCTACGATCAATACCTCGGATGCCGACATGGTAGCAGCGTTCAACACGCAGGACGTACAGAACGTAGCGACCTGGAATCCATTGCTCGCTGAAATCAAAACTTCGCCAGACACCACAGAAGTATTCAACTCCAGCCAGATTCCCGGCGAGATCATGGACATGATGGTGGTGAATACCGAAACGTTGAAGGAAAACCCCAATCTCGGCAAGGCCCTGACCGGCGCCTGGTATGAAATGACTGCCCTGATGACAGCCGGAACGCCTGAAGGCCAGGCAGCACTCACGGCCATGGCGAATGCATCGGGTACCGACCTAGCGGGTTTCAAGGCGCAGCTGGCCAATACAAGGCTCTTCTATGCCCCTCAGGACTCCCTGAGCTTCGTACTCAGCCCAGAGCTACCAAAGACGATGGAAAAGATTGCCCGGTTCTCCTTTGATCATGGGTTGCTGGGCGAAGGTGCGCCGGATGCGAATGCCATTGGCATGGCATTCGCCGGCGGTGCAACGGTGGGCGACACCAGCAATATGAAGCTGCGCTTCGACCCGACGTACGTGCAAATGGCTGCCGACGGCACGCTTTGACTAAGGCCTGGGCTGTCTCTTGGGCCGGCCCATATCCGCTACACAGGTAATCCACCATGCGCCTGATCAATCGCCAGCCTGATCGCGGAAGTCGTCTGCTTCTCGTCCTGCTGCCTTTCGCCCTGCTGCTGTTTGCTTACTTCAGCGGCTCGGCTACCCGCCTGGCGGAGAACCCCAACGATAAGCTCCTGCCCAGCGCGACTCAAATGGCCGCAGCGATAGATCGTCTGGCGTTCAAGGAAGACAAGCGCACCGGTGACTATGTGTTCTGGCAGGACACAACGTCTAGCCTCTCCCGCTTGGCTACCGGACTGGTCATCAGTGCTTCGATCGCACTGGTAATCGGTATCGCCACAGGTGCCATTCCGCTGTTTGGCGCGCCGCTTTCTCCGCTGGTAACCGTACTCTCCATGGTGCCGCCGCTGGCGATCCTCCCTATCCTCTTTATCGTGTTCGGCTTGGGTGAGCTGTCGAAGGTCATGCTGATCGTCATCGGTATTACACCGGTGCTTATTCGCGACATGGAGCAGCGGGTCCGCGAGATTCCACAGGAACTCTTGATCAAGGCACAAACCCTTGGCGCCAACAGCTGGACATTGATTCTGCGTGTGGTACTGCCTCAAGTCCTGCCTCGTCTTCTGATCGCGCTGCGCCTGGCGCTCGGCTCGGCTTGGTTATTTCTGATTGCCGCCGAGGCTATTGCCAGCACTGACGGACTCGGCTACCGCATCTTTCTGGTCCGCCGCTACATGGCGATGGATGTGATCGTGCCGTATGTCGTCTGGATCACGGCGCTGGCCTGGGCCATGGACGTTGGCCTGCGACAGCTGACGCGCTGGGCTTTCCCCTGGTACGACACAGGAGCCCGTTCATGATCCAGGTCAAGAATGTCTGGAAGCAGTACGGTGATCAGGTCGTACTGGAACACCTGAACCTGAGCATTCAAGAGGGTGAGTTCTGTGCCCTGGTAGGGGCTTCCGGCTGCGGTAAATCAACCTTTCTACGGATGCTCTTAGGCCAGGAAAGCCCCACCCGCGGGCACATCCTGTTGGATGGGCAACCGCTTTGTGCCGAGCCCGATCCCAGCCGTGGAGTAGTCTTTCAGCGCTACTCCGTATTTCCGCATCTTTCCGTGCTGGATAACGTGGTAATCGGCATGGAGCTCCCCCATTCACGTCTTCTGGGTCGCCTGTTCGGCACCGACAAGCGACGCCTTCGCGAGACGGCAGCGGCCATGCTGAACAGGGTCGGTCTGGGCCATGCGCTCTACAAATACCCCAGCCAGCTTTCCGGTGGCATGCAGCAGCGTCTGGCCATCGCCCAGGCGCTGATTGTGAAGCCACGTATTTTGCTGCTGGATGAGCCTTTTGGTGCGCTCGACCCTGGCATCCGCAAGGACATGCATGTGTTGCTGACCGAGCTGTGGAAGGAGCACAAGCTGACCGTCTTCATGGTCACCCATGATCTTTCCGAAGGCTTCACCCTCGCCAGCCGCGTGTTGGTATTCGACAAGATGCGTATCGATCCCCATGCGCCCAACGCCTATGGCGCACGCATTACTTACAACATCCCGGTAAACCGCAGAAAAACCTCCGGCGCCTTGACGTCGGTGGAAACCCTGCTGGGCCAACCCGCCGTCAACTGAGGATCCTGTTATGAATGAAACACGCCCTGTTGCTTCCCTGTTGCTCGAAGAACACGTTCCCGGAGGCGGTCACACCTCGCTCATCGTCAAACGCGGCCAGTTGCTGCGGATCACCGACGAACTGGGCGGCGCCAATGTCAGCCTGATGCTGTTCAACGCCCAGGAGAAGAGCGAACGCCTGAACCTGCCGGATACACTCAAATGCCAGCACACTGCCAAGCTCACCAAAGGGCATTGCCTGTATTCAGACATGGGCCGCGTGCTGGCCGCCATTGTCGAAGATACCTGTGGCTGGCACGACAGTTTTGGCGGCGTGGCAAATGCTGAGGAAGTCGTCGAAAAGTACGGCCCCGGCCGATATCAGGAGCTGCGCAACGGCTTTCACCGCAACGGTACTGACAACCTGCTGGTAGAGATGGGCAAGTGGGGGCTGGGGCAGGAAGATTTACTCATGACACTGAACCTGTTCAGCCGGGTGGACGTGGATGCCGAAGGCGTCTTCCACTTCATCGAAAGCAACTCTTCAGCCGGTGACTACATCGAGCTGTATGCACCCATGAATACCTTGGTTGTACTCACCGCCTTGCAGCACCCGCTGGACCCAACACCCAAATACGCACCGAAATCCGTCACGCTGACATTGAAAAGCGCCGACCCAGGCGTGGCCGACGTCTGCCGTACATCCCGTGAAGAGAATATTCGCGGCTTTATCAACACCGAACGCTTCTTTCTGTGAGGATGACTGCCATGACCGTAACCGCTAGCGAAAAACGTCCTGAAAATGCCCTCTACCGTGAGGTCATCCCGGCGGGTGCGCCTTACCTGAAAGAGATCAAGGCCGGCCAGACAATTCGCATTCATGACCTCGAAGGCAATCAGGCTGTTGATACCTTGTTCTACAGCGCAACGAACCCGCGCGAGCGCTATGACGCCCAGCGTACGCTGCGTCGACAGGGCAAGGTCTACCTCACCACCGGGACCGTGTTGTATTCCAACCTGGGCAATCCACTCCTGACCATCGTTGCCGACACCTGTGGCCGACACGACACGCTTGGCGGCGCCTGCGCCCAAGAGAGCAACACCGTGCGCTATGCGCTGGAGAAGCGCTACATGCATAGCTGCCGCGATAACTTTCTCTGCGCCTGCCACCATGACGGCAGGTTGGGCAAGCGCGACATCGCTGCCAACATCAACTTTTTCATGAATGTTCCGGTGACGCCTGAAGGCGGGCTGACCTTCGAGGATGGCATCTCCGGCGCGGGAAAGTACGTAGAACTGCGCGCCGAGACGGATGTAATTGTGATGATTTCGAACTGCCCGCAGCTCAACAACCCATGCAACGGCTGGAACCCGACTCCGGCAGAGGTGCTGATATGGAGCTGAAACAGCGACTACGCACCTGGTTGCATACTCTTTGCCAGAGCCGCTCCGGGCAGTGTTTGAATACACGACGCTCTGAGTGCAAAAGGGACTGAGCGACGCCGAAAACGACAGGTATCGCCCCGCTATACCCCCTCCAGCTATGCATGACAACGACTTGGCTCCCGGGACGACCCTGGAGCGTGAAATTACGGCGGGACGGCCCGCCTCCCTTTCGAGGGTGCGACATGTTCACCAAACTCCTGATCGCTAACCGTGGTGCCATTGCCTGCCGTATTCTGCGTACTTTGTGCGACCTCCAGGTAAAAGGCGTAGCCGTTTACAGCGAGGCCGATCGCGCCAGCCTGCATGTGAGCCACGCTGACGAGGCCGTAAGCCTGGGGGAAGGCGCAGCCGCGGCTACTTATCTGGATGTGCCCAAGCTCCTGGCTATCGCTACATCAGCCGGCGTACAGGCTATCCATCCAGGCTATGGTTTTCTTTCCGAAAATGCCGCATTCGCCGAAGCCTGCGAGGCCGCCGGCATCGCCTTCGTTGGCCCCACTCCTGAGCAGCTGCGTGTCTTTGGTCTCAAGCATACGGCCCGCGCGCTGGCCAAGGCTCAAGGCGTACCGATGCTCGAAGGCACAGAGCTTCTGGAGGATCTGGAGGCTGCGTTAAAGGCTGGCGAGACCGTGGGTTATCCGGTCATGTTGAAAAGCACCGCTGGCGGTGGCGGTATCGGCATGCGGGTGTGCCGCTCGGCCAGTGAACTTGCTGAAGCATTCGACGCCGTCAAACGTCTGGGTCAGAACAATTTCAGCGACGCGGGCGTATTCATTGAAAAATACATCCAGCGCGCCCGCCATCTGGAAGTCCAGATTTTTGGCAACGGCCAGGGCGACGTGATTGCCCTGGGTGTTCGCGACTGCTCCGTACAACGCCGCAACCAGAAAGTGCTGGAAGAGACCCCAGCGCCTAACCTGCCTGACGGCATGACGGAAGCCCTGTGCACAGCAGCAATCACGCTGGGCAAGGCGGTCAATTACCGCAGCGCCGGCACCGTCGAGTTCGTGTATGACAGCGAAGCCCAGCACTTCTATTTTCTGGAAGTAAACACACGCCTGCAGGTCGAGCACGGAGTAACCGAACAAGTCTGGGGCGTGGACCTGGTACGCTGGATGATCGAGCTGGCTGCAGGCGATCTACCGCCGCTGGCTGAGCTTGCCAAGCACTTAAAGCCCCAAGGTCACGCCATCCAGGCGCGGCTGTATGCCGAAGATCCAGGCCGCGACTTCCAGCCCAGCCCTGGCCTGCTGACCGCTGTCGAGTTTCCGCCCTCGGAGGGTCGCGCCCTGCGTATCGATACCTGGGTGGAAGCGGGTTGTGAAATCCCGCCCTACTTCGATCCGATGATCGCCAAGGTCATTACCTGGGCCGACTCCCGAGACGCCGCGCGCAGTGCACTGAACCTTGCCTTGCAACGCACCCGCCTCTACGGGGTAGAAAGTAACCGCGACTACCTGCGTCAGATCCTCACCGATACCCCCTTCGCCTCAGGCAACCCCTGGACCCGCTGCCTGGAGAACCTGACTTATCAAGCTACTACCTTTGAGGTCATCAGCGCGGGCACTCAGACGACCGTACAAGATTACCCAGGCCGCCAGGGGTATTGGGCGGTGGGTATTCCGCCGTCAGGCCCCATGGATGATCGCGCCTTGCGCCTGGGCAATCGCCTGCTGGGCAACCCTGAGGGCACTGCGGGGCTCGAGATCACCATGACCGGGCCGGCCTTGCGCTTCAACACGCCTGCGGTGGTAGCCGTGACAGGGGCAGCCCTGCCTGTACAGCTTGATAGCGTGTCGCAACCCATGAATACCACGCTGTTCATCCCCGCCGGGGCAACCTTGACGCTGGGTACGGTCAGCGGTGCCGGCGCGCGCAGTTATCTCTGCCTGAGAGGCGGCCTGGATCTACCAGATTACCTCGGCAGCAAGAGCACCTTTACTCTTGGTCAGTTCGGCGGGCATGGCGGTCGTGCCTTGCGGGCAGGCGATGTGCTGCACCTGTACCCGTCGCAGGACTACCATGCAGGTGCCAACCTTTCGCCCGAATTGTGCACCTCGCTGACGGATACCCGCACCCTGCGCGTGATCTACGGTCCGCACGGCGCGCCGGAATATTTCAGCGAGGCCTATATCCAGCGCTTCCTCGATACCGAGTGGGAAGTGCATTTCAACTCCAGCCGCACCGGTGTACGCTTGATCGGACCGAAGCCGGAGTGGACACGAGAAGACGGCGGCGAGGCTGGTCTGCACCCCTCCAATATTCACGATAATCCCTACGCCATCGGTGCCATCGACTTTACGGGCGACATGCCTGTCATCCTCGGACCAGACGGCCCAAGCCTAGGCGGCTTCGTTTGCCCGGTCACAATCATTGAGGCAGACTTGTGGCAGATGGGTCAGCTCAAGGCCGGTGACAAGGTGCGCTTTGTGCCGGTCAGCATCGAGACGGCACGTTTACTGGTCAAGGCGCGTCATGCCGAGACTGAATCGCTGATACCAGACGTTGATTATGACGTGTTGCCGTTGACCGGTACTGACTCTAAGCTGATCAGCCCCATCGTATTGGACATCGGCCACGACGACGAGCGTCTGGTAGCGCGGCTCTCTGGTGATACCCATTTGCTTCTAGAGATCGGGCCGGCTGAGCTGGATCTGGTCCTGCGCTTCCGGGGGCATGCGCTGATGCAGTCCCTAGAAGCCCTCGACCTACCGGGTATCATCAACCTCACGCCCGGCATCCGTTCGCTACAGATTCACTATCGCCCTGAGCAATTGTCACTCAATGACCTGCTGATCCTGGTCGAGCGAACCTGGCGGGAATTACGCAACGCCAACGATTTGCGCGTACCCTCTCGTATCGTCCATATTCCGCTTTCCTGGGACGACCCGGCGTGCAAACTGGCGATCGAAAAATACGCAACGACTGTCCGCAAGGACGCCCCCTGGTGCCCGAACAATCTGGAATTCATCCGCCGCATTAATGACCTCGACTCCATTGAAGCGGTGAAGCGAATCGTCTTTGAAGCCAGCTACCTTGTGATGGGTCTGGGGGATGTCTACCTCGGCGCCCCGGTAGCCACACCGCTGGACCCTCGCCATCGTCTGGTAACAACCAAGTACAACCCGGCCCGCACCTGGACGGCGGAAAACTCCGTCGGCATCGGCGGCGCTTACCTGTGCGTGTATGGCATGGAAGGCCCGGGGGGCTACCAGTTCGTGGGCCGCACGCTGCAAATGTGGAACCGTTACAAGCAGGTCGATGCCTTCTGCGGCCAGCCTTATCTGCTGCGCTTCTTCGACCAGATTCGCTTTTATGAGGTGTCAGCAGAAGAGCTGCTCACGATACGCGCCGACTTTCCGCTGGGTCGCTATCCCCTGCAGATCGAAGAGACCGAGCTGTCCCTGGCGGACTATCAAGCATTTCTTGCCAAAGAGGCGGACTCTATTCACACCTTCCGCACCCACCAGCAGGCGGCCTTCAATGCCGAGCGCCAGCGCTGGCTCGAGTCCGGTCAGGCGCACTTCGAAAGCGAAGACGTCACGCCAGAGCCCGATGAGGATGCCCCCTTGACTGCCGGGCAGACCGCTGTGGAAAGCCATATTGCCGGCAATCTCTGGCAGGTACAGGTGGAACCGGGCACAGAGGTCAAAGCCGGCGATGTGCTGGTGATTCTGGAATCCATGAAAATGGAGATTCCGCTCTTCTCGCCTTGCGATGGACTCGTAAAGGACGTTCGCGTGCAGCCCGGCTCTCCTGTACGCGCCGGGCAAAGAATGATGGTAATCGAGCACGCCTGATCCAACTTAACTTAACCAGAGGCGGGTCGAGCAAGGCGATACCCGGCTCAGAACGCTATTGCTGGGTATTGCCAATGGCTTTATCCAGACTACCAGGGACTATTTTATGACTGACCTGCGCCTCGATACCCTCCGCGCCGCCTACCGTGAAGGCCGCACCACGCCACGCACGCTTATTACCGAACTTCGCAACAAGGCCGAGCAGTTGAATCCCGACTTTCACCTGTTCATCCATCTGCTCTCCCTGGCGGAGCTGGAACCCTATCTGGCGGCACTGGAAAGCAGGTCCCCCGCGGACCTTCCGCTGTATGGCGTCCCCTTTGCCATCAAGGACAACATCGATCTGGCGGGCATTCCTACTACAGCCGCCTGCCCAGCCTTTGCCTATACACCGGAGCGCTCGGCCACCGTTGTCGAGCAGCTGATCGCCTTAGGTGCGATTCCCTTGGGCAAGGCCAATCTGGATCAGTTTGCCACCGGCCTCAACGGTACACGTTCGCCCTATGGCGCCTGCCGCAACAGTGTTCATCCAGACTACCCTTCCGGCGGTTCCAGCGCGGGGTCATCCCTAGCCGTAGCGCTGGGCGTGGCTACCTTTGCACTGGGTACCGATACGGCCGGCTCGGGTCGAGTACCTGCTGCGCTGAACAACCTGGTCGGTCTCAAGGCCACCAAAGGGCTAATCTCGACGGCGGGTGTCGTTCCGGCGTGCCGTACACTGGATTGCGTCACCTATTTCACCGCCACGGCTAAAGAGGCCAGCGAACTGCTCGCCCTGACCGCTGTATACGATCCACGCGACGCGTACAGTCGCGCCAATCCGCTCTGGAACGATGCCTCGGCCTTCGGTACTCCGCGCCCGTTCCGCTTTGGTGTACCCAGGCAGCTCGAATTTCTCGGCTGTCCGGAAAGTCCCGCGCTGTTCGAGCACACGGTAAGACAGCTGGAAGCGCTCGGGGGCGAGGCAGTCGAACTGGATTTCGCCCCGTTCCTCGAAGCGGCCAAGCTGCTCTACGAAGGTCCGTGGGTAGCCGAGCGCTACAGCGTGGCGGGTGAGCTGATCGAAGAACAACCGGACGCGGTACTGCCCGTCATCAAGGCAGTACTGGCCAAGGCGCCCGGCACGACGGCCGTAGACGCCTTCCGGGCGCAGTACCGCCTGCAAGCACTCAAGGCTGTCTGTGACCAGGCGCTGGCCGAGCTGGATTGCGTACTGACGCCTGCCTACCCCCGCCCCGTCACTCTGGATGAATTGCAGGCCGAGCCTGTCGCCCGTAACTCCGATCTGGGTTACTACACCAACTTCATGAACATGCTGGATTATGCCGCCGTGGCGGTGCCGGCCGGCTTTATGCAAAACGGCCTGCCGTGGGGCGTGACGCTGTTCGGACGCGCCTTCACCGATCAGTACCTCTTGAGCCTGGCCGATGCCTTCCAGCGTGTGCAGCAATTACCTCTGGTAAACGGTGCACAGATGGACGCCCCTGCCTCTACTACAGTCACGCGCCATGATCATGCTCGTGTGGTCGCCTGCGGTGCGCATCTGGAGGGATTGCCGCTCAACTGGCAACTCGTGAAGCGGGGCGGCAAACTGGTTTCACGTACAGAAAGCAGTCCCGACTACAAACTGTACGCATTGGCCGGTGGACCGCCCTTCCGCCCGGGCATGGTTCGTGTAGCCGAAGGTGGTCGAGCCATTGCCGTGGAAATCTGGGAACTGCCCAGCCGCGAGCTAGGCTCATTTTTGACAGGTATTCCTGCTCCGCTCGGCCTAGGCAAGGTTCAGCTGGCTGATGGCAGTTGGGAAACCGGGTTTATCTGTGAGCCCTATGGGTTGGAAGGCGCCAAGGACATCACCCACTTCGGTGGCTGGCGGGCTTATATGGCCAGCCAGCGATAGGAGGGGCTTGCTAATCGCTTGCCGGGGCTTACCACCGTCTCGGTGGTGGCCCCCAGTACGGTCTCGGTCCATGACGCCAATAGCCTGGGCCGGGACCGGGGCCCCAACCAGGGCGAAACCGCGGCGGAGGCGGTGGTGGGCCATAATAGAAATTCGAGCGCCAACGTGTCACAGGTCGGTCATAAATAATGACAGAAGGCGGCGGCCCAACAGGAACAGCCGGTGTTACATAAACAGGGGTATAGGAGCGGTAGTAGGTCGTGGTGGTATGACGGTAAGGGTTATCGCCGTAGACCACACACCCGCTTAACGGTAGAGCAAACGCTAACGCCAAGAATAGACGCCGCAAAACAGTATCCTCCACGCCCTAAAAAACGGTGCGTAATGGCATATTACCGCTCTGCGAAACCCTGTCCTGTGTAATCACCCAGGCATTCAGCTGGCATTAAGCAACGTAACCAGATTTTTCAGATCAGGATTCCTGTTCAAGGTAGTCGCGCAGCCGTGTTTGCAGATAAGGGACTGCGTCCGGCAAGGACAGGAACTCCGCTATTGGCATCATCTGCCAATACTGGCCCTCATCACCAAAGCGTATGGATTCGACCTCTTCAGCGGTTAGTTCGCCGACGAAGAAATAGGCGTCAAGAGGCTTACGGGTATAACTCGTGTAGCGCCTTTCCCAAATGATCCGATCTTCGGTCAGCTGTAGGGAAAACTCTTCATCTAACTCTCGCAACGCGCACTCGACTGGGCTTTCATTCCTCTCTCGACCACCGCCAGCAAAATCCCAGCAGCCCGGGAAGGGAATCGAGTCTTTATCGTCTCGCTTGTAGGTCAGGAGTTGATCACCACACAACAAGGCAAGTTTAGCCCCGGAAAAATCATTCACTACCGCTCTCCTGTTGGCAGACTCTTTTTCAGACCCACCCTGCCAATTTATCCATGTTGTGATCGAACTGCGGTGAGCGCATAGGCGGTTGTACGGATAAGGGGGGCGACATGACGGGTATCGCTGCGCCCCCTCCTACGTCCAAGCCGGTCTCTTCTAGAGTGGGGTGGAGCAACGCGGTACCCATCATAAAGCTAAAGGGCGTTTATCAATAACCGTGGCGCTTCAGTATCGTGTCGATGCCGTCCTTTGCAGGGCGGTTGTAAAACTTCAACAGCTCGGCAGTGCGGTTGGTAAAGAAGCCATCTACGCCCGCATCGCTGATTTTCTTGAAGTCCACAGCCTCGTCCACCGTGTATGGATGCACAATCAGCCCTTTTTCATGAGCCATCTGATTCATCCAGGGCTTCACCAGATCCGCATAACTCTGATCACCGCCACTTGTCAGTGCCGAGGAAGGCCCTATTCCCAGTGCGCCATGCGCTTTCGCCCAGTTCAGCCAGCGTTCGTACTCAGCCTTGGATTTGACTTCCTGCTTGGCATAATAGGCTGCCTTGTCCTTTTCGCCGGACTCGGCAAAGGTCACGTTCGACTTGGGTTCGATACTGCCATCGCCCAGCCATAGCAGAAGCACTTTGGGCACCTGCGGCATTTCCTGCTGCAACAGTTCCATACTGCTCTTTTCGAACGTCTGCAGGACTACGCGACCTGGCATGGACGCCACGTGCACGTGCTGTGTATCGGCCGGTTTTTCGGCAGGCTTGTTTAACCAGCCGCGCGCCTGAAGCTTGTCCTTCAGATCTTTTTCGATGCCAGGGAATAGCTTGGGCTGCTTTGTCTCGATGTACAGGCCCGGCTTGTTCTGTCCACCTTCGGCAATATCGATCACCTCATCCAGGGTCAGAATTTTCTGGCCAGCAAAGCTGGGCCGCGCACGATCCGGGTGGGTCGTATTGAACCAGGTTCCGGCATCCAGGCTTTTAAGTTCCTCCAGCGTAAAGCTACTGACAGGTTGATCCGCCCGGCCCGGAAAGCGCTGCGCAACGTTAGTGGTGCGCTTGAGGTTGTCGTCATGCAGGGCGATCAGGACGCCATCACGGGTACGCTGCAGGTCCAGTTCGAGATAGTCGGCGCCCAAGTCACGGGCCAGCATATACGCGGGCGCGGTGGACTCTGGTGCATCATATGACGCCCCCCGGTGTGCAATCACGGCCGGATACGGAATGCCCGCCTTCTCGCTCAGCGCCTTGCCTACCGGCTCGCTCGCGGCACCAGCCGACTGCCCCATCATCCCCATGGCCACCATTAGCGCTCCTGCCAATAATCCCTTGCATAAACCTCTATCCATCGGTGTCTCCCGTTGTTGTGACTTTTTGGATTTTGAATACACAACGCCCATGCTGCGGCATGAACACGACGTTAACGTGACGATACCGCTTATCCCCACCCTTGCGGGCCATCAGTCAAAGAACGTAAGCAAGCGTAGCCCATACGGCTGGTCTTCATAGCCGTACTGCCTCACACGGGGTACGATTACGGTCTACCCCTATTTACATTCGATTTCCGTACGCCCTTACAGGCGCACGAGGCGACAGACATGAACACAGCCTATCCACCCCACCTCTGCCCACGCTGCGGGCAACCCAATGGCTGTGCTCAGCTCGGTTGCAGCCAACCGGTGACTGACTGCTGGTGCTTCCACACCCGTATCGCTCCCGAAGCACTCGAGACCTTGCCGGAAGACGCTCGCAACGTGGCTTGCCTGTGCGCCCGCTGCGCCAGTGCTACCTTAGAACATGAAACGGATACTAACGGCTGATGCGCCTGGATCGTTTCATCAGTAACCGACCTACCCTCAACCGCCTGGACGCACGCGTGCATTTAGCGCATGGACACGTACGGATCAATGGCGTGCCTGTGCGTGATGGCCGCTACGAGGTACGCTTCTTCGATCGGGTCGAGCTGCTGGACGAGCTGCTTCAACCTGGCAAGGCTGCTCGTTACTTCATGCTGCACAAACCCGTTGGGTATGTGAGCGCAACGCAGCATCCGGATCACCCCACGGTAATCGATCTGCTGAACGAACAGGACAAGGATGATCTCCACCTGAGCGGCCGTCTGGACCTGAACACATCAGGCCTCATGCTCATCACCAACGATGGTCTCTGGTCTCGTCGCCTGACCCTGCCCGGCAGCAAGCTGCCCAAGGTGTATTACGTCGAGACGGCCAACCCGATCCTGCCGGAATACGTCTCCACATTCGCCGCCGGGCTGTACTTCAAGTTTGAAGACCTTACTACCTTGCCCGCCCATCTGGATATCCTGAGCGAGCGCAGCGCACGGCTTACTCTCATCGAAGGCCGCTATCATCAGGTCAAACGCATGTTCGGGCACTTTAGAAATCAGGTCCTACACCTGCACCGGGAGCGGATCGGTCCCATTGTGCTCGACCCCGCCCTGGCACCCGGTGAATATCGCCCTCTTACCGCTGCAGAAATCGCATGCGGCGTCCCTGCCTAGACCACTGAGGAACATTCGTCGCGCACTCCGGTCGGCATAAGAATCGTTCATCAGCCAGGAGAGCCGTATGCGCATTCACGTTCCCCGCCTCGGTTTTGGCGGTGCCCCGCTGGGCAACATGTTTCATGAGCTCACCGAAGAACAAGCCTCCGCCACGCTTGAAGCGGCCTGGGAGGCCGGTATTCGCCTGTACGATACATCACCCCATTACGGTGCCGGCCTGTCGGAAATTCGCTTTGCCGAGGTGCTCAGTCAAAAACCCCGGGATGAATACACCCTCTGCACCAAGGTTGGCCGTCTGCTGCAAAAGGCCGACCAGCCTGAGAATGCGGCCCCGTTCGTCAACGAGCGCCCCTACCGCCGTATTCTGGACTACAGCGCAGACGGTGCCCGTCGCTCCATTGAAGACAGCCTCGAACGCCTCAAAACCGACCGGATTGATATCGTCTGGATCCATGATGTATCCGAAGACCAGTTCGGCCCCACATGGCGAGAGTATTTTGACCAGGCCATGAAAGGCGCAGCGGTTGCACTGACCCGGATGCGCGAAGAAGGCCTCATCAAAGGCTGGGGGCTGGGTGTGAACATGGTTGAGCCCTGCCGTCTTGCCCTGGAACAGGCTGACCCAGATGCCTTTCTGCTGGCTGGACGGTATTCGCTGCTGGATCATCGCGAGGCGCTGGATACCTTGTTCCCGCAATGCCTGGAGCGCGGTGTAGGTATTGTCGTAGGAGGTCCGTACAACTCGGGTATTTTGGCGGGCGGCGAGAACTACAACTATGCTGAGGCTGATTCCTCCATTAAGGAAAAAGCCAAGCACCTCAAATGGGTCTGCGAACAGTTCGATGTCGATGTACGCGCTGCAGCCCTGCAGTTCTGCATCGCACACCCCACTGTAGCCGCCACGATCCCGGGCACCAGCAAACCTGAGCGGGTCAGGGAAAACGTTGAACTGATGCAGGTACCAATCCCGCAGGAACTCTGGACAACACTACGGGAGCAGGGCGTCCTGCCCCCTGATGCGCCGGTGCCAGGCGAGACGGCTAGACACTAGGCGTGAAGTGGGATCAGGGCACCTTGGCGTCGCCCTTATCCCACAGCCTTACCAGCTCGTTGGGTGCACGGTCTTCCGGAACGGTAATTGTGATCTCGTCGGGCTTGTCCTTGAAGCGCAACTCGATCTTGTAATACCGCTGATCGCCACGCCCTACGCTTTCCGCCGAGGCTGGCAGCGAACGCTCGAGCACGGAACAGATTCGTCCGCGCTCATCCTCATTGCAACTGGAAAAATCGATCTCCCGTGGGCGCGCCAGCGCATGGATCGCTGCAAAGCCGCCCTGTCGAGAAAGCCTTAACAAGGCATCCGGCCCCAACTTTGGTAGCTCTTTCATAATGACCTCCTCAGGTCAGCTCTACCCCAACGTCTTCCCAGGCCTTGTTAATTGCCTGGGTCTCGCACGCTTCTGCGCCGAAGCGGCGACCGGCATTCGAAACGGTGAGTCGAGCGAAGGCCGCAAAATCAGCATCGTTGGTCAAACGGCTGTCGCATAGGGTGTCGTACCAGACGCGGCCCGCTGTCTCCCATGCGTATCCACCGATCCCGGTTGCCGCCAGATAGAATGCCCGATTTGGAATGCCCGAGTTGAGGTGCACACCGCCATTGTCATCCCGCGTTTCAATGAAGTCACGCATATGGCCAGGCTGCGGGTCCTTGCCCAGCATCGGATCATCATACGCCGTACCCGGCTCAGCCATCGAGCGCAGACCACGACCATTGATCTTCTCGGTCAACAGCCCTTCCCCGATCAGCCAGTTGGCCTCCTCGGCTCGCTGCTTCAGGCTGTATTGCTTAACCAAGACCCCAAAGACATCGGACACGGACTCATTAAGTGCGCCAGACTGGTTGTAATACACCAGCCCCGCCTCACTTTCCGTCACCCCGTGGGTAAGCTCATGGGCAACGACATCCAGCGAAATGGTAAAGCGGTTGAAGATCTCGCCGTCCCCATCGCCGAATACCATCTGCTCGCCATTCCAGAAGGCGTTCTGATAGTCCTGTCCGTAATGCACCGTGCCCGAGAGCGGCAGGCCCCGGTTATCGATGGAGTTGCGGCCCAGCACCTGATAGAAGAAATCGAAGGTGGCGCCGAGATGGTCATAAGCCTCATCCACAGCAATGTCGCTTACGGCAGGCTGGCCTTCCTTGCGAACCAGCACACCCGGCAACTGGTTACCATTTTTTGCATCATAGATACTGCGCTGTGCACGCTCATCATCGGTACGCTCCAGCTCACTTACCGGTGCCTGACGCACACCAGGCGGGCCTGGATTATGCAAAAGCGTACGTACATGACTCAGCGTACCCAACGCGCAGGAGCGCTGGCGTTCATCGCCATGATCAACGATACGGCTGAGGATGTACGGGGGGATAAAACCTTGAACAGAACCCAAGCGAGGCATACGAACGCCCTCCCTAAGCAGCCAGCGTTGGAGCAGCACAACACTACCCCTCTCACGCCACTCTACGTGGCACAGGGTTAGACCGCAAAACCCGCCCTAGACTCCCTCGCACAAAAACCTTATCAAGAGGCTTCACCCAAGGCTCGGCTTCTGGTACAAAGGACGCCTCCCGAAGCGGGCGTCGTATAATGGCATTACCTGAGCTTCCCAAGCTCATGACGAGGGTTCGATTCCCTTCGCCCGCTCCAATTCGCTTCCTCATGATTCAAGCGGGGCTGACATCCTGGCTTGCCTTCCCAGTAGCAGCACTCGCCAATCCCCCTTCGCCCGAATCATTGCTATCACTACGTAAGGCAGCGTAAACAAGGCGCCCGCCATGAGTGCCAGCAAGCCCCATAGCAGACCAACCTGCCAGGAGCGGGCTCGATAGAGAAGCCAGAGGGCAATCAGAAAAACGTTCAGGCTCAGGTCTGAGTGGAACTGCGCTCGCCACGGATGAGCAAAGTCGCCTACAAAGGTGTACAGGCCCGTCACTAAGCCCATCTCGACAGTACCGCGAAGCGTAATGGCGACCAGCACTAGCCATCCCACCCCAAGCAGCAGCGTTAGCGCCGTTACCTTCCGCATGTCATCCCTCAAAAAATATATACCTGCTGTAAGGATTGTAGGCAGAAGACATGAGTTTGCCCGTGCGCTGCCACTGAGCAACGCACAGGAAAATGGTATGAATGCGCTTAGATATCGCTTTGTGCCAGTGCGGACTTGGTATTCGAGTTGATTGCCTGGTATTTCTTGACCGTACCGTCTTCATCGATCAGGACGCGCAGGCCCTTGGATTGTTCAGAGGCAGCGAGAAAGCCTGAATTGAAATAGGACCAGTACAGCATCTCATAGCCCGACTTGCGGATTTTGGATTGAGGCTCGCCAAACATGGCGATGAGCTGTGAGCGGGTCGTCTGGCCCTCGACGATCTGCCCTACCTGTTGCTCGTCAATGTTGCGCCCGCTCATGACGCAGCCGGTTGTCAGTAACGTGATCAGACTTACTACTACTAAACCACGCATGGTCTCCATCCCCCGTTATACAGATGACTTTCTTGTTATGTTTTGTCCATCCTATCTATCCCATATGACAGTTCGGTTGGCTAGATAGCTTCATCAAATTTATTTGTGCAGAACGGGCGGGCCAGTAGAGGGGATCAGAGGTATCCAGGCAGGTGCCTGAGTCATCTATTCAGGCACCTGCTGCTGTCAGGTAGCGCTCTACTCTTGAACGTTGCTCTTGTTCATGCGGCGCAGAATGCCTTCGGGCACGCCTTCTTTAACATCAGGCTGGGAAGCGTAGTCTTCTGAAACGGGCTCCAGATCGTGGTCGTGCAGCCAGATAAGGGCATATTGGCTGACCTGAGTAGCCTCATAGGCTTCCCAGGCTTTCTGGGCTTTGGGGAAATTCTTGAGTTCATAGTCAAAGGTGCGCAGCGGCTTGCGGTCGGTCAAGGCGCGGGAGAGCACCGGATGTGCATGGGGGTCATGAAGATCGAACAAAAAGGCTTCGCGCATGGCTACGCGCTCGGCGATGCCTAGTGGTTCGATGGGCACGTAGCGGTCTTTCTGGGTTTCGATGGCGTGCAGTTCTTCGGCTTCAAAGTCATCCTCGGTCAGATTCAGGAGCTTGCCGGTTTCCAGATCGAGTACGTGGTCGTGTCGGGCCTCACTGGTGAGGACTGATTTGAGCGCTTCGAGGTTTATCGTGATCGGTCGCATGGCTGCACTGACTTACTGTGGCTTATCGATACAGGTATGACCCAGGGATGGCCGGAGGGTGCCCAACATAGGACAAGCAGATACCGCGGCTTTTCCCGGTTACGGCGCGAGGTATTTCTCGGTGAGGCGCACCTGTGCCATGAGTGGACGCTTTAGAGCGTTGCCGCCTGCGACTGATGTGCTAGTTACCGCTACAAGTATCCAGGCAGGACGCTGGCATGTACCGGATTCCAGGGAGGCGTTGATCATGCTGCTCGGTATGGTAATTCCAGGCGCCCAGCGCCGCGCCGCTCTAGGTGCAGCCCCCTCATCTACCTCAGAGGAACTGGACGGGCTTGTCGACCATGCCCCTGCACGGCGCCAAGGTCAGGCCCGCCTGACCCGTGAAGCAGGTTGGGCGTTTTGCCCATAAGGCATGACATTGTTACGGCCAGCGCCCTTGGCTTTATACAGTGCCTGATCCGCACATTTGATGACCTCTTCAGGGGTGCGCGCTGCCACGCCCCGCTCTGCGACGCCCATGCTGACTGTGATAAAGACAGTCTTGGCCTCACCGGAGCCACGTTGCTCCCTGCCCCGCTCGTCATCCTGGGGGCGGCTCTGCTTGTCCCGGATACGCAAAGGGTACTCTTCGATGCTACGCCGCACAGCTTCCAGATGCGGCAGGCATTCTTCCAGCGTCTTGCCTGGAAAAAGCAGCGTAAACTCCTCGCCGCCATACCGATACGCACTGCCGCCACCGCCGACCTTGCGCATCTTGCTGGCGACCAGCTTGAGTACCTGATCACCGACATCATGGCCGTGAGTGTCGTTGAATTTCTTGAAGTGATCCACGTCGGCCATGGCAATGACGTACTGGCTGCCCAGGCGACTCAAGCGCTCATTGAGCGCACGGCGCCCCGGAATACCGGTCAACTCGTCGCGGAAGGCCATGTAGAAGGTTTCATGGATGACCGAGCCGATGATGATGAGCTGAACAAAGCTGATCATTACATCCAGGGTCTGGGGCTCGATAAAGACCTTGGACCACATCCACATCAGACAGCCAATAGCTACAATAGGCGCCGCCGTCTGCGGCCTTGGCAAGAGAACATATCGCGTGATGACAAGCCCCAACCCCACGATAAAAGTGAAGTAGGCCAGCTGCGCCAGCTTCATCCAGTCGCCGTGCAGCATGGGCCAATAGATGGTATCGACTGCGTGCAGCATCGCCTCGGGATAGACACGGCTCAGTGCCAGCGGGACGACTGTTGCCACAATCAGTAGCGTCAGCCGGGCAATGCTGTCCTGCAGCAGATGCGCCTTGACCTGCCAGACGCAATAGATGCCAATCAGCAGTGGAGTCATGACGGTGGCAAGGTGAAAGACCAAGGGCGTTTCAGGGTTGAGCGTATGGGTCTGCTGATAATGGCTGACCTGAAGCGACAATGAAAAATGTGCAATGTAAAGCGTGACCAGAGAAAACAGTTGGCTCTGCCGCTGATAGACCACACAAAAGGCTCCTCCCAACAACACCAGAAGCGTTGGGAGTACACTGAACAGCGATGCCATAAAAGCCGTGCCCGGCCAATACAGGCTAAGCAGCCACGCCACCATTGCCAGAAACAAGGGCGGCGCAAAATGAATCGGGCTTTGAGAGAAGCGGTTCCGCACAAGAAAATCCTGATAACTACGTTCACCGCCACGCGATGAAACAAATCGGATAATGAATAGTTACTGGCCTACCCTGGCAGCCTGACCTGCACGATCCTGTCTGCACCTTGCACAGCCAACAGCTGCTTCATCACGCGGAGCGATGGCCATTCGATATCAAGCATGCGTGCGGAGCATACACCTTGACGCCAATAATCTGTAATCGTCTTTACTGTAACGGCCGTCTCGCTGAGAACCTTAACGTTAAATTGAATCCTTATTAAGAAAACACGTTAATCGATTGATTTATCATGAAAATTTACTAATCAAATCAATCAATACCGTTCATGAACTGTTACCTTCAATATCAAATCGGTAGCACTCAGAGGCCTACCAGCGGCCTGATCCGACAGAAGAATAAACACGGAAAGGTTAGTGGCCATGTGTTGCAAAGTGTGCAGCGCAGCGAGTTTCTTCTGCCTTGAGTAAACCGCTGTGCTCATGTGCCGCGACCCGATTGATGTCATTCAAGCCGCCTTGGTACAGATACCCCGTAGACCGCAGTAAACACGTCTCACCGCTTCATGAAGAGCACAGCCCGTCACCTCGATTGATTCAAGTCAATCGAGAGCGAATTAGTCCGCTGCCTAGGCAAGGGCTACCGGCATCACCTGCTAGGCTACATCGGACATACCCTTGCGAGGCTCTAGCCACTGTAGCGTCAGCTCTCATGGGCCTGGGCTAGTAGTCTGCGCCCTTCCATCTGGAGGTAACTCGGAAGCCCTGCTGCTTATCAGCCGCTTTGGCGCCTCCTTTATTAATGGATAAGACGTGTCTTTAAGCAGTAGCCATGATCTTGATTACGTTTTTCCGCCTCGCCCTATGGCATAACAGCTTTCAAAGAGCGTGGCCTCGTTATGTTTACTGAGCGCTTCATGAAATCGAATCTTTCCGCGAATGATGATCTACTCGACCACCCCACAGCGCAGCAGGTGATGCTCAAGCGGCTGGCCCGTATCGAAGGCCAGATTCGGGGCCTTCAGGCCATGATCCGACGCGGAGAGCGCTTCGAGTCGTTGGCCCAGCAGTTTTCTGCCTCACGCAGTGCGTTGGAAAAAGCGTATCGCCTGCTGCTGACAGCATTGATTGAAGAAGCCATGAGCGATCCCGATCAGGACAGTGCCGAGGCGCTGGCCAAGGTTCGCGAGGTTTTCATCCGCTACACCTGACCCCTGCGGCAAACTGCCATCCCTTGAGGGATGCTTCTACTCTGATTTCATTGCGCCAGATCAATAGATAGCACCCTGCCATCGTCTCTAATGCCGATACTCCACGGAGTATCGACTATGAACTCGCCCTTCAGCTTTCTTAAACACCGCTTGGCCAAGGAGATCGCCGTGATTCTCCTGATCAAGCTGACCCTGCTCATGGGCATCAAGGCCCTCTGGTTCGACGCGCCCACCGTTCCCAAGGACGGCACCGTGGAAATGAGCCAACGCCTTTTGGGTGCCACTCCCGCTTCGCTTAAAATTGAGGAGACACCGAGATGATCTCGGAACAAGTCGTCGACCTGTCGCGTCTGCAGTTTGCCATGACGGCGATGTATCACTTTATCTTCATTCCCCTGACGCTGGGCATGGCCTTCCTGCTGGCCATCATGGAAACGGTTTACGTCATGACCGGCCAGCAGGTCTACAAGGACATGACCAAGTTCTGGGGCAAGCTCTTCGGGATCAATTTCGCTCTGGGGGTCACTACCGGCCTGACGATGGAATTTCAGTTCGGCACCAACTGGGCGTACTACTCCCACTATGTGGGCGATATCTTCGGTGCACCGCTGGCTATCGAAGGCCTTATGGCATTCTTCCTCGAATCGACCTTTATCGGCCTGTTCTTCTTTGGTTGGGACCGGTTGTCCAGGAAACAGCACCTGGCGGTAACCTGGCTGGTAGCCCTGGGCTCCAACCTCTCGGCCTTATGGATTCTAATCGCCAACGGCTGGATGCAGAACCCGGTGGGTGCCGAGTTCAATTTCGAGACCATGCGCATGGAGCTGACCGACTTTGGCGCCCTGCTGCTGAACCCGGTCGCGCAGGTCAAGTTCGTGCATACCGTGGCGGCAGGCTATGTGACCGGCTCGGTATTCGTGCTGGCCATCTCCAGTTACTACCTGCTGAAGAAGCGTGACGTAGGCTTTGCGCGTCGCTCCTTTGCAATCGCCTCTGCCTTCGGCCTGGCCTCGGTACTGTCTGTGATCGTACTGGGTGACGAGTCCGGCTACGAAGTGGGTGACGTGCAGAAAGCCAAGCTGGCCGCCATCGAAGCCGAATGGCATACCGAAGAAGCTCCGGCCTCCTTCACCCTGTTCGGCTTCCCGAATCAGGAAACCATGCGCACCGACTATGCGGTGAAGATTCCCTATGTCATGGGCATTATTGCCACCCGCTCGCTGGACAAGCAGGTAACCGGTATTCATGAGCTGATCGACCAGCATGAAGACCGCATCCGTAACGGGATGGTGGCCTATAGTCTGCTGGAAAAACTGCGTGGCGGTGAGAAGACCCCTGAAAACATCGCTGCCTTCAACGATGTGAAAAAAGATCTGGGCTATGGCCTGCTGCTGAAGAAATACACCCCCGATGTGGTATCGGCTACCGATGCCCAGATCAAGGAAGCGGCCAAGAGCACCATCCCGCACGTATCTGGCATCTTCTGGAGCTTCCGCATCATGGTCGCCTCGGGTTTCCTGATGCTGATCCTGTTCGCCTGCGCCTTTTACGCCGTGGCACGCCGCAACGAGGCCACCAAGACCTGGCTGCTCAAGTTTGCCCTGTTCAGCCTGCCGCTGCCCTGGATTGCCGGCCAGACGGGCTGGTTTGTCGCCGAGAACGGTCGTCAGCCCTGGTCCATTGGCGAGCTGCTTCCTACTCACCTGTCAGCTTCCAGCGTCTCTACAGGTGATGTCTGGGGCTCGCTGATCGCCTTGATCGTCTTCTACAGCGGCCTGCTGGTGATCGAAATGTACCTGATGATCCGCTTCGCTCGCCTCGGTCCGTCCAGCCTGCACACCGGTCGCTACCATTTTGAGAAAGGCGCAAAGACCGAACTGCCGCAGGCGCCGGAAGCGGCTCCGACTCCAACCATCATTGCCTGAGAACACCCCTATGTTTGATTACGAGAGTCTTAAACTGATCTGGTGGGTACTGGTGGGGGTATTGCTCATTGGCTTTGCCCTGACCGATGGCTTCGACCTGGGTGCGGCGATTCTGATGCCCATCGTTGGCCGTACGGACAACGAGCGGCGCGTGGTGATCAACACCATTGCGCCCCACTGGGACGGCAACCAGGTGTGGCTGATCACAGCAGGCGGCGCGATGTTCGCCGCCTGGCCGATGGTTTATGCCGCCGCGTTTTCAGGCTTCTACTGGGCCATGCTGGTAGTGCTATTTGCACTCTTCGTACGCCCGGTGGGATTCGACTACCGCAGCAAGCTGGAAAATACCCAATGGCGTCAGGCCTGGGATTGGGGACTGTTCGCCGGTGCAGTCGTGCCCTCGGTCGTGTTTGGTGTGGCCTTTGGCAACCTTCTGCAAGGCGTACCGCTGGAACTGGACAACACGTTGCGTGCCTCTTATCACGGTAGCTTCTGGCAACTGCTGAACCCCTTCGGCCTGCTGGCCGGTATCGTCAGCTTTACCATGCTGGCCCTGCATGGTGGTACCTGGCTGATGATGCGCACCGAAGGTGCCATCAGCCAACGCGCCCGCCGCGCCTCGCAGATTCTGGCGCTTGCGTTCCTTGCTACCTTTATCGGGGCGGGTGTCTGGCTGTGGATGGGTGGTATCAACGGTTTCGCCCTGCTTTCCAGCTTTGACGCCAACGCCGCACTGAATCCGCTAGCCAAGGAAGTCGCCCAGACCAACGTCGGCTGGATGACCAATTACGCTCAATATCCAATGACCAAGCTGGCCCCGGTCATCGGTATCGTGGGTGGGCTGATGGCCCTGCTCTCCTCGACTTCCGGCCGCAGTTGGGTAGCCTTCCTCGGCTCCAGCCTGGCCATTGTGGGTACGTTGTGCACCGCAGGCTTTGCACTGTTCCCCTTCATCATGCCGTCGAGCTTTGATCCCGCGGCGAGCCTGACCATGTGGGATGCCGTCTCCAGTCACAGGACTCTGGGGATCATGCTGGTAGCAGCCTGCATCTTTGTCCCGATCATCCTGACCTATACCCTGTGGGGTTACGTGAAGATGTGGGGCAAGGTGACTACCACGCATATCAACGACAACCCCCACGGCCTTTATTGATTCATTCGTCTAGTCGTTCGGCCGACCCTGAGGAGGCTCAGAACAGTCCCAGGGATCGGCCGGACAGGCCCTAAATATCTTCAGGAGTCATCATCATGTGGTATTTCACCTGGGTTCTCGGTATCGCTCTGGCGTGCGGCTTCGGCATCATGAATGCATTGTGGCTCGAAGCAACTGAAAATCTCGACGAGGAGATCCAGCCGTGATCACCCACGCCCGCCCGGTGCTGCTGCGAGGAGGGTTCAGGATACTCTCCCTGCTCCTCGCCTCGCCGCTGTGCCTGTTGCTGCTCATCTATCCCACTGCGTTTCTGAATGCCGAAGGCCGTTACAGCCATAGCATGCTTATGCTGGTGATGTGGGGCGTGGCGGGCGGCTTTGTGCACGGCGTAGGGTTCGACCCTCGGGCGAAAGTCTGGAAGTGGGCCTTTGGCCCTTTGTTAGCCTGGACGCTGATGGCGCTGGGCTATGCTCTGCTGATACAGGCCCGAATGGGTTGACGTATGAGATGCCAGCCTGACTAAAGGCTGGCATCCTATGGTCATAAGCGAGTCGGTTGGATGCCGTGATGCAATTTTCAACCGCTCTGCTGGATACCTTACTGATTCGGTTCTTGCGCTCCAGTTGGGTATCGCATTGCTCAACCCATCCTAATTGCTCTCTCCATTACACTCCGCTCAGCAGGTTGGGTACAGCCCAGCGATACCCAACAGCTGTCCTGGACGAGTAATGCTTAATGCCTATTCAGGCAGCAGAGCGGTCGAGTTCATCTCTCAGGGTTTGCGCCAGGGTCTTCAAATCGTAGGGTTTGGAAAGGACCTTGAAGCCATAATCCTTTACCGCGTGCTCGGTATAACCGGTGGCCAATACAATCGGCAGACCTGGATCGCGCTCGCGTAGCGCCAACGCCAGTCCGACGCCGTCCAGACGGCCAGGCATAATGATGTCGGAAAAGATGATGTTGGGTCGTACGCTGGGCGAGCCGGACAGCATCGTTTCGTACCGCTGCAAGGCCTCGTCGGCATTGGCGGCTGTGGTTACCTCAAACCCCAACTCCTCCAGCATCGGTCCGACCACCTCCCTCACCTGCTCGTCATCATCCACCAGCAACACCCGGGCAGACGCAACAGGCAACACGCTGTCGGAAGCGGCCTCCTGGTGCTCGATCAATACGGCCTCCCCTAGGGGCAGCATGATTGTAAGGGTCGTGCCTACGCCTACAGCGCTTTCGATCAGCACTGTCCCCCGCGCTTGCCTGGCAAACCCATAGACCTGGGCAAGCCCAAGCCCAGTACCTTGCCCCACCTCCTTGGTCGTGAAGAACGGCTCCATGGCCCTGGCCTGCACATCTTCACTCATGCCATGGCCATTATCCTTCACGCACAACGCCACGTATTCTCCCCCTGCCAACCCCTCTACTTCACCGGTCTGGATTACCTTACGCACCAGCGAGACGGTGATTTCGCCGCCATCAGGCATGGCATCGCGGGAGTTGAATACCATGTTCAAGACGGCGAGCTCGCATTGAAGCGGATCGAGGAATACCGACCAGGACTGGTCCGGTATTTCCAGCGTGAGCCTTATACGGCTGGGCAAGGCGCCATCCAGCAGATCGCCCATACCCATCAGGACCGTACGCAGGTCCACTGTACGAGCCTCATCAACCCGGCTGCGACTGAACGCCATGAGCTGGCGAGTCAACTTGGTGCCCCGCTCGACAGACCGGCTGCAGGCTTCGATCGCTTTTTGGGCGCGGGGCGTCGTAGCTGACTTCTCAGCCAGCGCCAACCCCATGGTTAGCGTTTGCAGCAGGTTATTGAAGTCGTGAGCAATACCGCCGGTGAGGCGCCCCAGAGATTCCAGTTTCTGCCCTTGCAGCAACGCCTTCTGCGAGCGCTCGGCCTGAGCAACCGCCTCATCCACCCGCTGGTTCATCTTGGCGTTGGCGCTCTGTATTTCCTCGCTGGCCTTTGCCAGTACGCTGGCAGTGCGGTCCGTTTCAACCATGCCTGTTGCAATGGGCTTGATCGCCTCGCCCCGGCCCAGCGCCTGGGCCGTCTGATCCAGCAGGCGAAGCGGCTGCGCGATTCTGCGCCCCATCCAGAAGGCCAGAAGAATAGCGCACCCCAACAGAATCAGTGATCCTACGATGACAGCAATCGAGGCATGAATAGCCGTACGCTGAATTTCCGCGCGTGGGAGGCCAATAACCACTGACCACCCCGACAAGGGTGCCTTGCTGAAGAAAGAGCGCATGGGCATGCCTTCCAGCGAGACCGAATCGAGAAACCCTTCACTATCGACCATCAGTCGATCCATCAAGGGGCCTGAAGCCTGTCTTCCTACAAAGTCCTGCGGACGGCTACTTCTGGTTACGACTTGAGCCTTGGAATCCATGACAACGCCCAGCCAAGTCTGGGGCAGCTGCTGCTCTTTAAGCACCGTATCCATCTGCGAGGCAAACGAGCCCATTGCAATAAAGTAGGCGACCTGCCCATCACGAAAAACAGGCCGCCGGACCGCAAAGCTGTACTCTTTCCCCACAGGCGCGACATACAGTCCACTCACCAGTAACGGCTTGTTGAAGTCGGTGGCATTGATTTCAGCGTTAATGCTATGGGGAAGGTCTGCACCAAAAGGTCTACGGGTATTGATCAGCTGTTGGCCGTCCAGGTCGAACAGGATGATGGAGTTTTCCCAGGTCTGGGTAATCCGTCGCGCATGCTTGTAGAAGGCCTCAAGGTCGTTGCGCTCAAGGGAAGGCGAAATGGCCAGAGTCGAGATAATGGCATCACGCCTGAGCAGATCACGGTCAACGGCCAGCGAAAGCGCCCGGGTTGTGGCCCGCATGCTTTCTTCCACCTTGCTTCGCTGATCCTGGTAGACGTAGTAGATGGCGAATGTAGAAGCCAACAGTGTCGGAGCCAAGATGGCTATTACCAGCGTAATAAGCTTGGCGCGGATCGACATACTGCTGCGACCTTATTCAAAGGTGAATATGCTTGAAATTCTAGGCCCCTTTAGGGAGTTTGACTATTACTAGCCAAGGGCCTTCTAGCGCCTCCTGTATCAGGATGCACCGCCCGCTGCCCTGCTGCGCCTTTTCTAAAAATGAACTCTTATGCCAGGCGGTGTTGTCGACTGGACAGTACTAGCAGCCAGGCATTTCTTCATGTGTGGACGATTTGCGCAATACCGGACCGCCATAGACTATATCGAGGCGCTCAAGACATCGGTCGAATTTGCAGGCGGACTCGACCCCATGCCCATTGGCCGTTACAACGTGGCACCTGGCACCCGGGTGCAATTGCTGCATGAAGAGGCCGAAGGCATCCGCTTCGATCCAGTGCCGTGGGGATATGCACCCTTTTGGGCGCGTGATCCCGAGTCACACAAGCCAAAGCGGCCTCCTGTCATCAATGCCCGTGTAGAAACAGCGGCCACCAGTAAAATGTTTCGCAGCCTGTGGAAGCATGGAAAATCACTGGTAGCAGCTGATGGCTGGTATGAATGGAAAAAGGATGCCGATGACCCCAAGCGCAAGCAGCCTTACTTCATCAAGCTGAAGTCAGACGAGCCGATGTTCTTTGCCGCCATTGGACAGTTTCATCGGACCGACCAACACGAACATGAAGATGATGGCTTCGTCATCATCACGGCGGCTGCCGATGAAGGCATGATCGACATTCATGACCGACGGCCGCTGGTATTGACGCCTGAAGCGGCCCGGGAATGGATAGAGCCAGACCTCTCACCCGAGCGCGCCGAGGAAATCGCCCAGGACGGCGCGATTTCTGTCGATCAGTTCGAGTGGTATCCGGTGAACAAGGCTGTCGGCAGTGTTCGTAACGACAGCCCTGCCCTGCTTGAGCGAGAACCCAAACCGTTGGTGTAAGCCAATCAGAAGCCCGACAGCGCCGGGCTTTCGTATTCAGAAGATGTCGAGTGGGTAATCCGCGATCAAGCGGAACTCGTTGACCGACCCGCCCGTCGAGGCAGCGCCACGGTGCCACGCCTGACGAACGCGCAGGGATAGATCCTTTGCCGGCCCCTCCTGAACGACATACTTGGCCTCCAGGTTGGTTTCACGCTCCTTGTCATTATGATCATAGGCATAACCTGTTACCGCACCCGCCTCGTCTCGGGATACGTAGGCACCGCCAGCGTCCGCATGAGTACCGTCGATGTCATAGCCATAGATGTAGCGGGCCATGAAGCTCAGACCTGGCACGCCATAGGACGTCATGTCCAGATCGTAACGCGCCTGCCAGGACTTTTCATTCGGTGCGTTGAAGTCAGACCACTGGATCGAGTTGGCCAGGAAGATCGAATCACCGCCGCCGCCTGCGCCATTGTTACCGAAGCCTACGTAATCAAAGGGCGTATCGCCGTGAATGCGCTGGTGCGCCAGCGTAAAGGTATGCGCGCCTAGGTTATAGGCCGCTGCCAGAGACCAGGCCGTGTTACTGATGGAGCCCGCCTCGGCACGCCCTTCATCATTGGTACGGTAAATGTTGAAGTCGAAGGTTAGCGACTGATCATCCTGCAAGGGCAGCGCATAGTTAACGTTACCGTAGTATTGACGCCAGAGGTCCTGGAATTCCGAGCCATACAGCGAGACACTGAGGTTGTCATTAACCTGATAGGCGCCACCCAGGTAGTCGACCTTGCGGGTCTCGACGCCAGCATAGGTCGCCCACAATCCGCCATCAGTGCTGGTAGAGGTTGGTTCGGTACCCGCCGTGAAATGCCCCAGGTCCAGAGTCAGACCATCGATTTCCTTGCTAATGATGTTCAGACCACGTGCAGTCTGCGGCAACAGCCGACTACCACCTGCCGCGAAGACCGGGGCCGTCGGCTGCATTTCGCCATACTTCAGAATAGTGTTGGAGATTCGTAGCTTTACCGCGCCGCCAGCCTTTGAATATTCATCCTGCGTTTCGCCGCTCGAGTTGACCTGGACATTGCCGCTGCCAGCATGGCCATTACCGCCGTCGAGTTTAAGCGCAAGATACCCGAAGGCATCTACCCCGAAACCTACCGTTCCTTGGGTGAACCCCGATTCATAATTGGCGAGAAGACCATAGGACCAATCGCGAGGATCACGCTGGTTATGCGCGTTTTCGTGGTGGCCATCGCCTTTGACCTGGCGATTGAAGTACATGCTGCGATTCAGGAGCTGAAGATGGCTGTCTTTGATAAATCCATTGGAATCCGCTTGACCGGCGAAGGCCATTGTACTGCTGCAAGCCATTAACGAGAGGGTTAGCGTGCTCAGTCTGAAGGTCTTCATCAGGGGTGGCTCTCCTTAAAAATGGTGCACCGTAAAAATCGAGAGGTGCAAGATCTCATTGGCAGTCGAGACTCAATTCATTTGTCGTTTGTCTTTATGGTACGCATCGCTTTCCACGGCTCGGCAATTCAGCCAAAAGCCCGGTGCAGACGACGCGCTGCCCGCTCAGTGTGCCATTAAATTGCTTAGCAAACTAACCTTATAGGCACACCGGTGCCGGCCGAGATGTGCTGTCTTAGCAGAGCTAAACGGGACAGTTAAAGCCGAACCCGCTGAATGAACGGGTTGAATCCTCCTCACTACGCCCAAACGGTCACATTTTGCAAAAGCGAAACTGATGGGGCACAAACCCGCTGTCGGCCAAGCGATTTTGTAAGCGCCAAGGCTTGCCGAAAGGCGGACCCACGTCCGTCTGGCGTCTCAAGCCAGAGCCTGCCCCTCTTGCTTTTCCAAAATAGTGATGCCAGACACCCATAACTGGAAATGCGCATGCTGACAAGCCTTGCCGTAAGGTAGCAATTACACATATGGTTACAAGTGTGTGACTCAAAAGAGCCTGATATTTGTAACCAGATACGTCAGGGCCGATTATTCCAACATCGAGTGTGTACCCATGGCGAACAACTCCAAAGGCAAAGCCATCTTCCGGGTTGTCAGCGGCAACTTCCTGGAAATGTACGATTTCATGGTGTATGGCTTCTATGCCACCGCCATTGCCAAAACCTTCTTCCCCGGCGACAACCCCCTCGCCTCGCTCATGCTGTCCCTGGCAACCTTCGGAGCGGGCTTTCTGATGCGTCCTCTAGGCGCCATCTTTCTAGGGGCATATATCGACCGTCATGGCCGTCGCAAGGGATTGGTCATCACATTGGCCCTGATGGCCACCGGAACCTTGCTGATTGGACTGGTGCCCGGCTATGCCACGCTGGGCGTGCTTGCGCCCATCCTGGTATTGCTGGGTCGTCTTTTGCAGGGTTTCTCGGCGGGTGTCGAACTGGGTGGTGTATCCGTTTATCTAGCCGAGATCGCAACGCCCGGCCGCCGCGGCTTCTTTGTCAGCTGGCAGTCAGCCAGCCAGCAGGTAGCGGTGGTCTTTGCCGGCCTGCTGGGCGTCATGCTCAATCGTCTCCTGTCTCCAGAAGACATGGGTGACTGGGGCTGGCGTATTCCCTTCCTGATTGGCTGCCTGATCGTACCCGTGCTGTTCATCATTCGCCGTTCGCTGGAGGAGTCGCCCGAGTTCCAGGCGCGTCACCACCGTCCTACTCTGGGCGAGGTAATCCGCTCCATTGGCAGCAACTTCGGTCTGATCATCGCCGGGATGGCCATGGTCTCGATGACCACAGCATCCTTCTACCTGATCACCGCCTATACCCCGACCTTTGGCAAGACCGAACTGCACCTGAGCGACATTGACAGTTTGTTGGTCACCATGTGCGTAGGAGTTTCGAACTTCATCTGGTTGCCTGTGATGGGTTCGCTATCGGACCGGATCGGGCGTCGCCCCTTGCTGATCGTAGCAACGGTTCTGGCTATCTTTACCGCCTACCCTGCGCTGATCTGGTTAACGAACGAACCCTCGTTCACCCGTCTGCTGCTAGTCGAACTGTGGCTGTCCTTCCTGTATGGCAGCTATAACGGCGCGATGGTCGTGGCCCTGGCTGAGGTCATGCCGGCTGACGTACGGACTACAGGCTTTTCGTTGGCCTACAGTCTGGCCACGGCGACCTTTGGCGGCTTCACCCCGGTCATCTGTACCTGGCTGATCCATACCCTGGATAACCGTGCCGCACCGGGCATCTGGCTGACGTTGGCGGCCGTACTTGGCCTGACGGCTACGCTGGTTCTGTTCCGCCGCAAGGATCTGCAGGGCGCGGGTCAGCAGGCACTGAGCTCGCAGTAACTCTCCCTGGCAGGGCATGAAACGCTATACCGCTTCATGCCCTGCACGCGCTACCCTCCGCTTGTCTGCCGCTGAAATTCTTTGATTCAGTGTGTGCACCATCCCTTGAATCGCGGGTCGAAGGCCACATTAAAAGGCTGATTATTCAGCATCAATGACCCGACGCCACGATTCCATCATGCCAGCCCGCAAAATACTGCATGATGGACACTCAGGTTGAATCTGATGTCCATGAGGTACGCGTCTGGCGACCTCGCTCTTCTTACGAGGATAAGCAATGCCTGCATCTGTTATTGCCGAGCTTTTACAACAGCATGAACGCGAGTTGTTAGAGGAATGGATCACTGCGCAACGCTCAGCAGGTATTCGTACCGATCTGATTGATGAAGAAACGGTCAAGAGCAACTCCAGAGAAATGCTCAAGCTATTGACCGTTGCGGCTGCCGAAGGCCTGGATGATCTTCATCATGACCAATGGACCCCGGTCAAAGCCATGCTGGATCGTCTGTCTCGCAGCCAGAGCCGGCAGGGATTCTCACCGTCTGAAACGGCAACTTTTGTCTTCTCGCTGAAAGAGCCTCTTTTTGCACGGATTCAAGCGCAGTGCGCCAATCCCGTAGAAGTGGTATGGATTGCCAGCAAATTACTGGACAAGCTCGGCCTGTACTGTGTTGAAAGCCACATGGAAAGCCGGGAGGCGATTATTCGCGAGCAGCAGGAAAGCATGCTGGAGCTGTCGACCCCTGTCGTTGAACTCTGGAAAGGCATCCTGGCCATCCCCCTGATCGGCTCGCTCGACAGCAACCGTACCCAGATCGTGATGGAGGCCCTGCTGGAAAAGATCGTCCAGACCGAGTCCGACCTTGCCATTATCGATATTACCGGCGTGCCTACTGTGGACACCATGGTCGCCCAGCATCTGCTCAAGACAGTGACTGCCGCCAAGCTGATGGGCGCCAAGTGCATCATCAGCGGTATTCGTCCGCAAATCGCCGCCACCATCGTCCATCTGGGCGTAGAGCTCGGTGACGTCGTGACCAAAGCCTCGCTGGCCGATGCATTCCAGATGGCTCTGAAAGAGCTCAACGTTCGTCTCGTTTCTGCTACGGCACGCTAAGGAGCCGCCATGGTAGACAAGATCCCTATTCTCAAAATGGGCAAATACCTGCTCTTGTCCATCCAGGTCGACATGCACGACCAACTGGCCCTGGACCTGCAGGAGGATTTGACCAATCAAATCGTCAAGCACCGAGCCAAGGGCGTGCTGATCGATATCTCTTCCCTGGAGATCGTCGATTCGTTCATTGGCCGCATGCTGTCCCACATTGCCAATGTCTCTCGCATCCTTGACGCCAAGGTCATCGTCGTGGGCATGCAACCTGCCGTCGCAATCACGCTCGTCGAATTAGGCCTATCACTCGACGGCATTGCCACGGCACTGAATGTAGAAAAAGGGATGGCCCGTCTGGAACAGATGGTCGCGGATGATGAACTCCTGGAGCTAGAGCGTGGCGAAGAAAGACATACTTCCGCTGAAGCAGGAGACTGATATCGTCCTCATCCGGCAGCGTGTACGCCAATCTGCCGAGACAGCCAAGCTGGGGCTTGTCTCACAGACCAAGATCGTTACGGCCGCAAGCGAGATTGCCCGTAATGCTCTGATTTACGGCGGCGGTGGCGAATGCGTGATCGAGGATACGATGCGTAACGGCCGCAGTGCCGTTCATCTGGTCATCACCGACCAGGGTAAGGGAATCGATGACATCAGCAAAGCCATGGTGGACGGCTATACCTCAGGCAATGGTCTGGGCCTGGGCCTGAGTGGAGCCAAGCGGCTGGTGGATGAATTCGCAATCGAAAGTGCACCCGGCCAGGGTACACGTGTGGAGTTGTGGAAGTGGCGTTGACCCCATTGTATTGCAGCCAGACATTCTCGGTTTCCGATGTCGCCCACGTGGATGCTGCGCGCCGGGCAGTCATCCGCCATGCCCGCGAACTGACCGATGACGAAGAAGTGCTGGGCAAGCTGACCCTTGTTGTCCAGGAGCTGGCACGCAATCTGGTCAACCATGCCGGCGAAGGCGAGTTGTACCTGAGCCATAATAACCATGAGCTGGACCTGATCGCGGTCGATAGCGGTCCAGGCATGGTCAACGTGGCGCAGTGCCTGAGCGACAACTATTCCACCAAGGGTACGATGGGGGCCGGACTGGGGGCGATCCGGCGTATGTCTGATCGCTTCGATATCTACTCGCAGCCGGGCAAGGGCACTATTGTGTTTTCCCGAACGCAACTGGTGCCCTCGCCCCCAGGCAAGCGGTTTGAAGACGGTGTGTTGTGCACCCCGCATCCGCGGGAGGAAGTTTGTGGCGACAGCTGGGCTGTGCTGAACAACCGGATTATGGTGTGTGACGGGCTTGGGCATGGCACACAGGCTAGAGAAGCCAGTGCTAAGGCTCGGGATATATTTCTCAACCACCCCACCGGCCTTCCCCTGACCGAGCTGATGGAGCGCATGCACCGTGCCCTGACAAGTACACGTGGTGCAGCCCTGGCCTTTGCTGAAATTCTACCGGAACAAGGCACTGTCAATTTCTGTGGTGTTGGCAACATTGCCGGCACCCTGATGGCAGATCGGCCGCGAAGCATGGTCTCGGCCAACGGTACTGTTGGCTACAAGATAGGCCGCGTACAATCCTTTTCCTATCCCTGGGATGAATCTACCGTGCTGGTCATGAATTCGGATGGTATCAATTCCCGGGTCAACCTTGCAGGGTATACCGGCCTGCTAGGCAAGCATCCCGCCATCATCGCCGCCCTGATTCATCGTGATTTCAAGCGTTCAACGGATGACGCCACGGCGCTGGTAGTACGTCATGCCTAATGACCGCCTGATTTCTAGCCTGCGCATCGAAAGCGAACAGGACATCGTCTGGTGTCGCCAACGTGCCAAGCAGCTTGCCGATTGGATTGGGCTACCCAGGCTCGACCAGATTCGCGTTGCCACCACGGTTTCTGAGTTGGCACGCAATATCTACCAGTACGCCAAACAGGGTCGATTCAGCTTTTACATGATGACCACTGCCGAAGGGCGCCTGAACGGCCTGCGATTTGAAGCGCAGGACAACGGTGCAGGCATCCAGAATCTGGACGATATCCTTAATGGCAGCTACGTCTCTCAGACCGGTATGGGTGTAGGTCTGCGGGGCGCCCAGCGCCTGATGGATGATTTCCAGATTGACACCTCTTCGAGCGGTACCCGCATCCGCGCCGCCAAATACCTGTCCGTACCTAAGCCCTTTCCCAGCGAGGCGGAGCTGAGCCGGTTGCTGCATCAGCTCACCGACAAGAGTGCGCTGGACCCTTACAAGGAAATGCAGCTCCAGAGCGAAGACCTGCTGGTGACCACCTCGGAACTGCGCGCCAAGCAGCAGGAACTGGAGGACACCAACAAGGAGCTGGAGGAAACCAACAAGGGGGTTGTGGCCCTGTACTCCGAGCTGGAAAAGACCGCTCAGGAGCTGCAGGATGCCAGCGAAGCCAAGAGTCGCTTCTTCTCCAACATGACCCATGAGTTCCGGACGCCGATCAACATTATCGAGAACATCTCGAAGCTCCTGATCTCCGGTCAGGACGGACCACTGAATGGAGAACAGTACCGTCAGGTCAAATTCATCAGTGATGCTGCTGCCGAACTCTCAACCTTGGTCAATGAGCTACTGGATCTGGCTGAAGTGCAGTCCGGTCGAATGAAAGTCATGGCTGAACCGTTCAGCCTGAATGAACTTCTGGAGCGAATCGAAGCCTTTGCCGCCGCGCTTTCGTTCCGCTACGAGAATATCAGCTACCGGCTCGACCGCCTGCCGGAAGACGTCATTCTGAATACGGACCGGGAGCGTCTGTTCCAGATCCTGCGCAACCTGATTTCCAATGCTTTCAAGTACACGCCCAAGGGTAGCGTGACGATTCGCTGTTTTCGCCCGGACGACCAGCAGATCGAATTCATGGTGGCCGACACCGGAATCGGCATTTCCGAAGAAAACCAGAAAAAGGTATTCGACGAGTTCTACCGCATCAAATCACCGGGCAGGAAGAACATTGAAGGGACGGGGCTGGGCTTGTCCCTGGCGCAGAAGGTGGCCACCCTGCTCAAAGGCGAAATTGATCTGACCAGCCAGGAAGGCGTGGGCAGCAAGTTTTACCTGCGCATCCCGATAGCGCTGGAGGAAAACGCCTCCACGCTCGAGCAGAACGCCCTCGCCGGCATGACGATTCTGCTGATTGACGACAGCGAAGCCGATCGCTATATCGTTACCCGCGCCCTGGAAAGCTACGCCCCGATCATGATCGAGGCTGATAGCGCCAAGGCCAGCATGGACAAGCTCAATGCCGTGCGACCAGATATCATCTTCCGTGACCTCGATCTGCCGGATATCAGCGGTGAAGAGCTGCTGGAGAGCATGGACTGGTCCATGCACCGTCGCGTCTTGGTCAACACGGCCAAGGCTCTTAATGATGAAGAGCTGGCCCGTCTCAGACCCTATTGCCATGCCATTCTGCAAAAATCCCAACCTGGGTATCTTGAGCAGTTGCTCTGTCAGGTACAGAGTTTGTCCAGGAGCTTGAGAAATGAGTGACCGTAAGCGCATCGTCATCATTGATGATACGGATGCGAACCGTTATGTGCTGCGGAAGATTCTGCTGTCCCAGCCTGACTTCGATATTCTCGAGGCCGGAAGCGGCAGTGCTGGCCTCGAGCTGATCAACGATCAGACCAGCCTGGTGATCATTGATATCAACCTGCCGGACATGAGCGGCTTCGAACTGATTCAGGCCATTGAAAAGAAGCTGGATCAGAACAAGATGCCGGCCATTATCAATATTTCGGCCACGTTCGTCAGCGGCAAGGACAAGGCTATGGGGCTCAACCAGGGCGCCCAAGCCTATCTGACCCACCCGATCAACCGGGACGAAGTCCTGGCTACCATTTCGTCCCTGCTCAAATCGAGCACTCGTCTGGCGAGCATCGAAAACCAGCGCAACGTCGCCATTGCCCGCAGTGAAAACCTGGAGGCCGAAAAGATCATGCTGGAGCGCTTCATGCGTTCGCTGAACCATGACCTTCGCTCCCCGCTGACTGCCGCGACCATGGTAGCCAGCCTCATGCGTCGCACGCCTGCCCGACGCACCGATGACATGCTGAAGCTGCTCGAGGAAAACCTGCAGCGCATGAATCAGATGATCACGAACGTACTGGATATTTCCCATACCAGTCTGGGTGGCGGCGTTAAGCTACACGGCGAGAGGCTAAATCTGGGTACATTGCTTGGCGAGGCAGTCAGCAACCTGCGTATTCAGATAACGAACGAAATTACGCTAACCCTCAATTCGCCCGAACAAATCGTCTATTGGGACAAACACGCCTTCCTGCGAATCATCGATAATCTAGTCATCAATGCTTCCAAGCATGGCGCTCCAGACACTCGAATTGAAGTCAGTCAGAAAATGTCTGCCGAACGCATTGTCCTATGCGTTCGCAACCAGGGCCGGATGCCTGACGAGGTATTGGTCAACCTGGCAACGCCTTATTTCATTTCCACCCGCAGCGATGATCGCGGCTGGGGACTGGGCCTTCCCATCGTCAAGGCGTTATGTGAAAGCTTTGGCGGCCATGCTGAATTCAAGAATATTGACGACCACGTCGTGGTGGAAGTCCACCTGCCCTCTACGGTGCCATCCACCTGATTGCTGCCCTGCCCACTCAAGGAGCCCCACCGGAGGGCTCCGCAGCATCAGGCGATCACGTCCAAAGCTCGCTCAAGATGCTCATGCAGATAGGGACTGTGCTCAATGCATTTGTCGATAAGAAACTCCGAGCACAGGTCCTGTAGCGACTGCTTGGATGCTGCATATTCTTCCAGTGCCCGCGCGGTACTCCAGTCCTGACCGGCATAGACCAGCGCCAGCAGTTCAACCAGTTGTTCGTGGGTCAGACCGGATATCGCCTCCCGCAAGCGCTGTTCGGCCAGTGTTTCACCGATCAGTGAGCCTGTGGCGGATTCGCCTCCCAATCCCAAGCCTCCTCCCAGCCCGGTACCAAACCCGTCATGGGTAAGTTGGGTACAGGTTGCCAATGCCGCGATAGCTTTTATCTGCTCGCGGCTGAGATATTCGAGTCGCTGCGTCATATCCTTTCTCCTGCTCGATGCACTATTGGACCGCTCCGGATACCCATGGTGCAGCGGCGCTTGAACCCAAAACCTGATCTGGATCAGGTTAGCTACATCACTTGATCCCCAATCGCTTGGCCAGGCGGCTCAGGTTGGCACGGTCAACGGCCAGTTCACGGGCTACATCCGCCCACCGATGGTGATGCCGCTCGAGCGATGCTTCAATCAATTGCTTCTGATAGGTATCTACCGCTTCGCGCAAGGGAAGACTAACAGGCAGGTCGGGCCTTTCAACAGCAGGCGTTATGTCTGCAATGGGTGTTGCAGTGGGCAGATCCAGCGAGCGGCTGTCGATACTCAGGATACGGGGCCGCTCGCCGTGGCTCGACAGCGCCTTGAGTGCGGCGCGACTGATCAGGTGCTCCAGCTCGCGCACATTCCCAGGCCAGTCATAGGTCAATAATGACTTCTGAGCCTCAGGACTCAGGCGCAGGCTACGCAATCCTAATCGCGCCCTGTTCTCCTCAAGAAAGTAGCCGGCCAGCAGCAGTACATCACGTCCACGCTCGCGCAAGGCGGGCACCTTCAGTGGGTACACACTCAAACGATGGTAGAGATCTGCCCTGAAGCGGCCGGCTTTTACCTCTTCAGCCAGATCGCGGTTGGTGGCAGTGATGATCCGAACATCAACATGATGCTCACGATCCGAGCCTACCCGCTGTAGCTGACCACTCTGTAGAACCCGGAGCAATTTGGCTTGAGCCGCCAAAGGCATTTCACCCACCTCATCCAGAAACAGCGTCCCGCCATTGGCCAGATCGAACTTGCCGCTGCGCTCGCTGATCGCTCCGGAAAAGGCGCCACGCACATGCCCGAACAACTCGCTTTCGACCAGGGTTTCCGGCAGCGCCGCACAATTGATGCTGATCAAGGGCCGGCGTGCACGGGCAGACTGCGCGTGAATGGCTTCGGCCACCAGCTCCTTGCCAACACCGGTCTCTCCCGTCACCAATACGGTCAGGTCGCTATCCCCTACAAGAGCGATCTGCTGCAGGAGCTGCTTGTGTGCAGCACTCTGCCCGATCAGCTCACGGGTTCGCACCTGACCTGCTGCCTGCTTGTAGAGTTCGGCCAACTGGCTTTCATCGGCCACGCGTCGCGTCAAAGCATTGATCCGCTCGGCTGCTGTTACGGTGGCCGAAGCCAGACTGGCAAAGGCTTGCAGCATGTCCAGATCCACAGTGCCGAAACGCGCTTCGTCCAGGGCATCGAGTGTCAGCAAGCCCCAGACCTGATCCTGCACATACAGCGGGCAGCCCAGGCAGTCATGGACCTCAAGAGCTTCATGGCCCTCAACCAGACCGTCATAGGGATCGGGCAAGTCGCAGTCTGCTGCAAAGCGGGTCGGCCCTCGATGTTCGATCAGCGCCTTGAGCCGCGGGTGCTCACTGATGCGAAAGCGCCGCCCTAACGTATCAGGGCTGAGCCCCTGTACGGCTAGTGGTATCAGTTGATCGCCATCCAGCCTGAGCAAGGCAACGGCATCGCAGGGCAGCAACTCCCGAAGTGCCAGCAATAATTTGCGATAGCGCTCTTGCTCCGGCAGCTCTCGGGACAGGTCGGCGACCAGGGGAATCAGTGCAGACAACAACGGAGCCGTGGTCATTATGACCTCTCATGGAGTCATTTTGACAAAAACATTAAGCAGTCAAAATGACTCGAATCTATATAACCTATTGATTTTAAAAGCCCTCGCTATTGGCATGCCTCGTGTATTACTTAGGTAAAGCCAACGCAGGAGCTGAACCATGTTAACCGCTCAACAACGCACAATCATCAAGTCCACCGTTCCGCTGCTGGAAACCGGAGGTGAGGTGTTGACGACTCACTTCTACAAGATGATGCTCAACGAGTACCCGCAGGTCCGCCCCTTGTTCAACCAGGCGCATCAGGCCAGTGGCGCCCAGCCTCGTGCCCTGGCCAATGGCGTACTCATGTATGCCCGTCATATCGACCAGCTGGAGGCACTCGGCCCGCTGGTGGCTCAGATCGTCAACAAGCATGTCGCCTTGCAGATTCTGCCGGAACATTATCCCATCGTAGGGACCTGCCTGCTGCGGGCTATTCGCGAGGTATTGGGCCAGGAAATCGCTACCGACGAAGTGATCGATGCCTGGGCCGCAGCCTACGGTCAGCTGGCCGATATCCTGATCAGCGCAGAGGAAGATCTGTACGCCACTCATGAGGCAGCCCCCGGCGGCTGGCGTGGCGGTCGCTGGTTCCGCGTTGCCCGCAAGGTGGTAGAGAGTGACGAGATCACGTCCTTTTACCTGGTACCCGAGGACGGCGGAGCCCTGCTGGACTTTCAACCGGGCCAATACATTGGCATGCGCCTGAATCTGGAGGGTGAAGAGGTACGCCGTAATTACTCGTTATCGGCACGCGCCAACGGTCGCGAATACCGCATCAGCGTTAAGCGCGAGGCCGATGGCCGTGTTTCCAATTACCTGCACGATCAGGTAAACGAAGGGGATCGTCTTGAGCTTTTCCCACCGGCAGGCGAGTTCACGCTCAGGCCATCTGACAAGCCTCTGGTCTTCATTACCGCTGGTGTCGGCATCACTCCGGCACTCACCATGTTGGAAGCGGCACTCGAAACCCGTCGTCCCATTACCTTTATCCACTGCGCCCGCGACGCAGGCGTCCAAGCCTTCCGCCCGTGGCTCGAAGCGCAGAAGGCAAAGCATCCTCAGCTACGCTGCTACTTCTGCTACAGCCATCCGCGTCCCGAGGATCGGGGCGATGCAAACGGACTTTTAACACATGCACTACTGGAGCAGTGGCTACCCGAGAACCGCGACCTGGATGCCTACTTCCTGGGTCCAAAGCCCTTCATGGCCCTGATCAAGCGTGAGCTGAAAGCGCTGGGTGTACCTGAAGCGCAAAGTCATTATGAATTCTTTGGGCCAGCAGCATCGTTGGAAGCCTGAGTAAAGAGGCGGGTCTCAACGGCCCGCCTTTTAATTCACTTTTATTGAGCAAAAGGCTCATTATTATTTATTAGATCGATCCCAACAGGCTCGCTAGGATAAAGAGGCTATTACCTGCGTGCCTATAAAAGCCTCTAATAATCGTGAAAAAAAGACTGCGTTCCTTGCTGCCCTGGTTCAAGCGTTTTAAACCCGTTGCCGTCAAAGCCCCGCCCCGTGAACTGGTCCGTGCCACGCTTGGCGCCTGCCTGGGCATGGTAGCCAGCGTTCTGGCGTGTACTCACTTCTACGGACTCGAGATTGCTCTGCGAATTGCAGCCCCTATCGGTGCATCAGCCCTGCTGCTGTTTGCTGTCTCGTCCAGTCCTCTGGCGCAACCCTGGTCGATTATCGGCGGCAACGTAGTGGCTGCTGGAATTGGTGCACTGGTTGGCCAGTGGATCGACCATACCCTGCTGGCCGCCGCGGTGGCAATGGCGCTGACCATCGTGACCATGTTCAGCCTGCGTTGCCTCCATCCACCGGGCATCGCAGTTGTCGTGGCAGTCAGCTTGGGCGGGCCGGCCTTTCAACAACTCGGTCTGTACATCATGCTGCCGGTGGCGCTCTGTTCGCTAATCGTTCTGGCAGGCGCCCTGATCTACAACAACCTGACTCGCCTGCCTTACCCAAAGGCTCCGGCGCCCGCTGTCAATCCGCATAACACACGAGACCCGCTTCCGTCGCAGCGTGCGGGCTTTACGACGGCAGATCTTGAGCTTGCCATGAAGGAGTTTGGTGGCTTTGTCGACATCACTCGAGACGACCTTGAGTCCCTGGTCCGTCAGACCGAGCGCCACGCCTTGAGTCGTAGCATGGGCGCCATCACCGCCGCTCAGATCATGTCGCGGGACCTACAGATCGCCCATCCTGACACGCGGCTACAGGATGCCTGGAATCTGCTGGAATCTCATCACTTGAAAGCGCTGCCGATTCTTGATGAGGCAAAGCATCTGGTGGGCATCGTGACCCTAGCCGACCTGTTCAAGGCCATCGAGCCGGGCTCGCCGAACGCGCAGGGTAATCCAGGCGATATCCCGCTTGAGCGCTTTATGACACGCCATGTGCAATGTGTGCGGGATACCACCCATATCGTGGAGCTGGTGTCACTGCTTTCAGACAAGGGCCTGCATTACCTGCCTGTCCTGGATGAGCCGGGCAACCTGGTCGGCATCATCAGCCAGACCGACCTGATCGCTGCGCTCTACCAACGCTGGTTGAAGAACGTACTGACGCACCGTGAGGCGGCCAATCAGCGCACCTCCGAGGAAAGCGCCGCCTGATTCAGAGGGCGCATGGCCTTAACCATGCGCCCTCCTGGGATCATCCCTCCCAACGCTGGGACCAGTCTGCGTCCTCACCGATCACGTCTCGCAGCAACTGGATCGCATCCTGAAGCACGGGCGTTTCCTTGTCCCGTGAGTACACCAGATACGTGGGATAGGTGAATTCCGGCGCTCGCTCCACCCGTTGTAAAATGCCGTTATCCAGATAACTCTGAACAACGCGCGTCCTGAAATATCCTGCACCTCCATTCTGTACAAGGTACTGCAAGGCCAGAGGCCCCAGACTGAAAGAAAGCGCCGCTTTCGCCTTTTCGGGCATGGCTGCGTCGTGCTGCTTGCGAAAGGCCTCGCCCCAATCAATGTAGATGTAGGGCTCAGGTTGAGCTACCGAGCAGACCTGAATCAACTTTTCCTCCAGCACCTGCTCGACCTGCATTCCTGGCCAGTATTCCGGCTGATAGACCAGTGCCGCATCCAACACGCCTTGCTCTACCTGCTGTTGCAGGCGACTGCTGTCGGCAATCTCAGCCCGTACCGCGTAGCCGGGCAATGCCTCCCGCAAACGCTTTACCCAATTGAGGATCAATGGATTGCTCAGGCTGACCTCCCCGCCTACCGTGAGCAGATTGCGAAACCCCTCCGGCAGCGGCAGGTCACGCCGCGCAGCGTCCCACGTCTGTACCAGCTGACTGGCATATCCGGCAAACACCTGACCATCTGCCGTCAGCCTGGCACCCGCCCGGTTACGCACGAACAGCCGGCACTGAAGCTGCGCTTCCAGATTCTGTACCCGCGCCGTGACCGCGGTTTGCGTCACATGCAGCCGTTCCGCCGCAGCCAGAAAGCTTCCAGTCCGGGCAATTTCAAGAAAGGTACGGGCCAGTTCAAGATCCATGGGTATCCGATTATCGATAAGCGAGCCGTCAGTGTAGCCATGAACTCAGGCTGTATGCAGTTCTGCTTCGCGCGAGGAGGACTCCTGGCGGAACACCGAAGGCGACACTCCGGCCAGCCGCTTGAAGAACCGAGTGAAATACGCCGGTTCGGAAAAGCCCAGCAGATCCGCAATCTGGTTAACCGTAAGGCCCGTGTAGATCAGGTTTCGCTTGGCCTCAAGCAACAGCCGTTGATGGATGACGCCCAGTGAGGTCTGTCCGCGCAGCCGCCTGCAAAGCCCATTGAGATAGGCCGGTGTGATACCCAAAGCCTTGGCATACGCCTCGATAGGCCAGTGATTGCTGTAATTCGCCTCTACCAGTTGGGAAAACGCAGTCAGGTAGGACTGACCCCGCTCGGGCCGCTCCTGGGCGTCGCGCACCATCACCTGCCGCCCCAACCATACCGCCAACACCCCAACCAGCGATTGCAAGAGCAGGTCCCGCGCCGGTGCCGAGGAGCTGTACTCATTATTGATCGCGGCAAACAGCGTGTGGATGTAACGCCGCTCTCGTCCGACCTGATAAAGCGCAGGCTGGCTGAAGGTCTGGGTCTGCCCGCCCAGATGTTCCTGCAGCCGGGAAACCAAGGGCATTGCCAGGGTGAGAATAAAACCGTCGATGTCCTCCGAGAACCGAAATCCGTGAATGCAAAAGGCTGGCACCACCTGGATGGTGGCATCATTAATGCGGGTCAGCTGCCCATCCACATTAAGCTCGGCCCATCCCTTTCGCACATAGAGCAGTTGCACCAGATCGGCATGCCGGTGCAACTGAATCTCCCAATCGTGCAGGCTGCTGCGCTTGGGAATGGACTCGCAGTGCAGCAGGTCCGGTGTAGGCCATTCCAATGGGTCGCCATAGAGCATGAACACCGGAATATTCGGCACGGGCGGTTTCATGGTGGACCTCATTCTTATGCAAGAGTGTTTATAAAAGTCCAGAACTTCCTACGTAAAGTGCCTTCTCGCCCGGCAATGATCAACCAAAAATACAGGCGACGCAGATAAGAACGCACGCTGGCCACCCCTTCGCCGGACGTGACGACACAATAAGCGAGAGACCATAACAATGAAGACACAAGTCGCCATCATCGGCGCCGGTCCATCCGGCCTTCTCCTGGGTCAGCTGCTGCACAACGCTGGCATCGACACCGTTATCCTCGAACGTCAGAGTCCTGATTACGTGCTGGGCCGCATTCGTGCCGGCGTCCTCGAACAAGGCATGGTCGACCTCTTGCGCGAGGCTGGCGTCAGCGAGCGTATGGATCGGGAAGGCTTGGTCCACGATGGATTCGAGCTGGCGTTCGAAGGTCGCCAAGAGCGCATCGACCTCAAGACGCTTTCCGGTGGCAAGACGGTCATGATCTACGGCCAGACCGAAGTCACCCGAGATCTGATGGAGGCACGTAAGGCCAGTGGTGCGCTTAGTGTCTACGAAGCCAGCAACGTACAGCTTCACGAGCTGAAAGGCGAAAAGCCCTATGTGACCTTTGAAAAGAATGGCGAAACCGTACGCCTGGACTGCGACCATATCGCCGGGTGCGATGGCTATCATGGCATCTCGCGCCAGTCGATTCCGGCAGACGCGCTCAAGACGTTCGAACGGGCGTATCCCTTCGGCTGGCTGGGCGTCCTGGCCGACACCCCACCGGTGAACGAAGAGCTGATCTATGCCAACCATGAGCGCGGCTTTGCCCTATGCAGCATGCGCTCCAAGACGCGTACCCGCTATTACGTGCAGGTTTCCGCTGACGAGAAGGTCGAGGACTGGTCCGACGAACGCTTTTGGGATGAACTCAAACAGCGCCTGCCGGCCGAAACCGCTGCCAGACTTGTTACCGGCCCCTCTATCGAGAAAAGCATCGCGCCTCTGCGCAGCTTTGTGGTCGAGCCCATGCAGTATGGTCATCTCTTCCTTGTCGGCGATGCGGCGCATATCGTTCCACCCACAGGGGCCAAGGGGTTGAATCTGGCGGCCAGCGATGTCTGCACCCTGTACCGGATTTTGACCAAGGTTTATCACGAAGGCCGTACGGATCTCCTACAACGCTATTCGGAGGTCTGTTTGCGCCGCGTCTGGAAAGCCGAGCGTTTTTCCTGGTGGATGACTTCCCTGCTCCATCGCTTTCCTGATACGGATGACTTTGGCCACCGCATCCAGCAGACCGAGCTGGATTATTTCCTGGGTTCTGAGGCCGGTAGAAAAACCATTGCCGAAAACTATGTCGGTCTGCCTTATGAACCCATCGAATAAGGCGACGGCAGCCAAGCTCTGGTAATCTGGCCGTCTTGACCCACGCCCCGTAAAGCGCATCCACTCGGCTGCGTTTTACGCTGCACGCCAGGACTGTCCATGCCCAGCACCTACCTAGAACAATTACCTCAGGAAATTCAGGCCAACGTCCGCACTGCGCTGGCTGAAGATGTAGGAACCGGCGACATCACCGCCCAGCTCATCCCTGCCGACTGCACCGCCAGGGCTACTGTCATTACCCGTGAAGACGCCACCCTCTGCGGCACCGCCTGGGTCGATGAGGTGTTCCGCCAGATCGATTCCACCGTAAAGGTTGAATGGCAGGTTCGAGACGGGGAACGGGTCATGGCCGACAAGATTCTTTTTACCCTGTCAGGCCCCGCCCGCTCCCTGCTGACGGGCGAGCGAACAGCGCTCAACTTCCTGCAACTGCTGTCAGGCACAGCGACTCGCTGCAGTTACTACGCAGACTTGGTCAGCGGTACTCAGGTCCGCCTGCTGGATACGCGCAAGACCCTACCCGGCCTGCGGCTGGCACAAAAGTATGCCGTCACCTGTGGCGGCTGTCATAATCACCGCATTGGTCTGTACGATGCCTTTCTTATCAAGGAAAACCATATTGCGGCCTGCGGCGGTATTGCCCAGGCGGTCGAGACGGCGCGTCGTATCGCCCCCGGCAAGCCGGTTGAAGTAGAGGTTGAGAACCTCGCTGAGTTGGAGCAGGTCCTGGCCACAGGCGCTGAAATCGTCATGCTCGACAATTTCTCGCTTGAGGATATGCGCGAGGCCGTAAGAATCAATGCGGGCCGCACCAGGCTGGAGGCGTCGGGCGGTATCGACGACACGACCATTCGCCCAATCGCCGAAACCGGTGTCGACTATATTTCAATAGGCACGCTGACCAAAGACGTCAAGGCACTGGATCTTTCCATGCGCCTGGCGCTTTGATCATATGCCTCCTGTTGTTCACTGCAGGCCGGTTCGCTGGCCCGCAGGCTTTATCAAGGAACCTTTGTGAGCCATCGCTACCTTGTCATCGATAGCAGCGCCTTCACCAGCCCACAGCTGGAAGCCTACCTGTCCGCGCGTCCCAAGAACCGTGTCATCATTTCCGACAGCACGGCCGTACAGCTCTTTCAACCCGAGCAATGGGTAACGGCCCGCAACGGATTGTTCAAGCAGTACAAGGATCGCATCTTCTTTTCAGATTCCAGCGGACCAATTCTTCAGGCCGAGCTGGAAGGACGCAAACCCAGCATCCTCGCCGCGCCGTTGACGCGAGCCTTTAACGCGACGATTGCCGCCGAAGGCGAAGAAGAAGCCCGGCAATTGGCATACATCCACAAGAACCTGCTGGATATCGAAGACGAATACCTGGCCAACCGCAAGGTATTTCTCAACACACTTATTACCCATATGAGCAAGGCGCTGCAGGATAATCCTGCCGTTACTCAGGACCGTGAGGCAGCCATTCACCTGGCAGCCGCTACGGCTCAACGTGGTCTCGCCAAAGGGTTCTCTCCAAGCCTGCTTGACGCGCCCTACAGTGTGTTTCTCAAGGCCTACCCTCTGGCAGCCCGCTATGTTGCCCTGCTTGCCTCGCTGCTGGTTGAGCATATCCAGGCAACCGGTACGGCTGCCAAGATGAACGCAACGGCCATTATCGAAACCTTTACGCAGCGGGATAACGTGCTGATTGCCAGCCTGTTCGACGGCCTGTTGAGTACGGATGAGAATACTAACGCTGCCTTCGCCGCGCTCAAGCAGACCCTTGCAGTGCTCAGCAAGGTGGGCGCCCAATCCGTGCATTAACGTCTGGAATGCCCTTGGAATCGGTGGCTTCTGCAGCAGCGGCAGAGGCCACCGATATATTGATCAAGCTCACACTTTAGAACTTTAGCCGTAAACGCTTCAAACCCTCTTCGCTGGTCCGCCTCGCGCTTCCTGTGCGTTTTTCGTCCACGAAAATATCTGTCCCGAACATCATTCATAGCTCCGGTTAATCGTTGACTCATCGTCACTTAGCCGCGCCAATTATTTTTATAAGCGCCTTCGCCATATTTTTGACAGGCCTAAATTAATCATTCTAAATAGCTATTATTGCGACTAATCGCCGCTCTATGACGGCCTTTTCACTGCCATTTCCTTCCTCAAGCCAAACGCTAAGCCGTCGATACGCCAAGCACAACGACAGCATGCGTCGCAGAAATCATCTCGGCGCTTAAGCAACTGTCACGGCTTATCCAGCGCAACACAGCAGCTGGTAATTGATTTATTCAATATTGGGGAAACTTTCATGAACCGCTTTGAATCCATCGCACGACTCAGACGCCTCTTTCGTGGTGCAGTACAGGGGCTGCTGCTCTCTACTTTTGTAGCTACGCTATCCGCTACAGCCCAAGCGGATGATTTAAGCGTCGGTCTGGTTGGCTTGAACATGTCGGGCGCAGGGTTTGCGGCCCACGTTCTACCCGGCCTCAACAACCGCAACTACATTTTTCCTACGGAAACCCATTTCAAGGATTGGAGCGAGAGAGGCGTTCGCCTGATTCGCTTCCCTATTATCTGGGAGCGCCTACAGCCCAAGCTCTACAGCATGCTTGACCCGGACTATGTAGGGCTGATCCAGCAGACCATGAACTATGCACAGAAATACAATGTGCGCGTCATTCTAGACCTGCATAACTATGCGCGTTATCGCGGTGAGCTGATCGGTACAAAGAACGTGCCGTATGCGGCCTACCACGACGTGATGTACCGCATCGCCTTTCGTTGGGCCAAGCACCCTGCCCTCTACGCCTACGACATCATGAATGAACCCAACGGTGCGCTCGATTACTGGCCGACCGCAGCACAGCATGGCATCAATGGCGTGCGTACGGTGGACAAGGTCAAACCCATCATTGTCGAAGGCAATGGTTGGGCGGAGGCAACCCGCTGGGCGCAATGGAACGATTCGCTGCTCAATCTGAAAGACCCGTCCGACAATCTGATTTTCTCGGCGCACACCTATTTCGATAACAACTCCGGTGGCACCTACGAGACCGTGGACGTCAGCACACTGGACCCCATGTATGGTGTGGCGCGAGTGAAGCCTTTCGTAGAGTGGCTGAAAAAGCATGGCAAGAAGGGTTATATCGGCGAGTTTGGCGTCCCGGACAATGATCCTCGCTGGCTGGTACTGATGGACAACATGTTGGCCTATCTCAGACAGAACTGTATCCCGGCAACCTATTGGGCGGCAGGTCCTGGCTGGGGTAACTACAACCTGGCGGTTGAGCCCGTGAATGGACAGGAACGCCCGCAATGGCCGACGCTCAAGAAATACCTGAGCACACCTAGTCAGTGCATACAAATAGGCCCGAACTGATCGGACCTATGGAAATGGGGCCTGCTTGAGGCTCCATTGGCTTACTTGGGCATCGTTTTTGAGGTGACGTACTTGCTCAGGACTTCATTATCATCCAGCGCATGAACATCGGAGGCGACCCACAATTTACGCTCGATCCCCTGGGCAATCAGATGCGCGACAGCCGCTTCGATAGCCGACAGTACACAAAGCTGAGCCGGCTCGTTGGTGGTATAGCCAGACTCTGCCTCTAGTAGCTTCTTGAACTCGACGAACTTGTAGACATCCGCCGAGCGACCAATCGAGAAGATGGTCTTGGATGTCATCACGTTCGCCAATACCTGTCCGCCACGTACATCGATGGCGCGCAGATTGACCGTCACCTGATCGACCCGGTATTCCTGGGAGGCACCGATTCCCAGGTAGCGAGCGCCTTCGCCGCCGCTGCGAATATTGGTGTCGTAGGCAACGATGCCACCCTCCAGCAGGATGTTGGCTGCCTGCAGTGAAGGGAGCGGCTGCTGAATGTTTTGTGGCGTGTTGGGCTTGCTCTGGGTCGCCCGGATGATCTTGCGCTCGGTCAGAATGTTCTGCAGACCCTCACGTTCCAGCACCACGAACCAACCGCTGGCCTGGAGTGCATCGACCAACATGCTGGCGCCACCCTGGGTGACGGCAGTAGAGAACGAGCTGGCCGGGCTGGGCTTGTACTGGCCGGTCTGGTCACGGAACCCATAGACGGCCGCAACAAGCTTGCCTCGCGGTGCCGGCAGATTCAGCAGATCGTAATAGGTGGAAGCCCGTGGGGTCAGTGTAGGTTGGGCATTTTGTTCGGCGGGCATGGGGTCACGCACAGAACATCCCTGCATCAGCATCGCGCACAGCAACGCTGACGACATCATGAGTCGTTTCATAATGGCTATTCCTGGTTTAGCGTGCTGCTTAGTAAGTCGTTCCGGTTACGATCTCGGATATTTCGCCGGTTGCTCGGTCGGTAATATGAATGACCAACTGTCCAGTCTCATCCTTGAGCATATTGACAATAAAATCGTCAGTTTGAAGGCTACCTGCTTCTCCCTTTCGAGCCTTAGCAAGAACGTCAGAGAGCAAGCTAGATTGCAGTTGGTTAGTAAAGCGCTCCAATGCCGATAAAGTAGTTGCCTTTTTGGCATTAGGATCATCATAGTCATTCTGGGCCTGCGCGTTACCAAGCAGATACGAGCCGTTCAACGGGCTGCCGCCAAAAGCAGGGTTCTTGGGGGTATAGACCAGTTCAGTGGCCTGGAGCGACGAGACGGAACCTAGCAATAGCAGCCCTAGCATCGTTGCTGAATGTACGTTCTTATTCTTCATAGCTCGTCTCTGTCCATGTCGAAGGTGTCATATAAAAGATTTTCCAGTTTTTGTTTAGCGACTGTGTCCTTGACCATGTCCGCCGCTGCATAGGCCGTGCCTTTGAGCTCCGCGACATTAGGCTGGATGAACTGCCGGTAAACCACTCGCTGGTCATGCTCCACCCAGACCAAACTTCCCCAACGCGCAGAAGGCCTCTCGCGTACTACCAAGTTGAAATCCAGCTGGCTGGTATCGACCAACCGATCGCTGAAATAGCGATAAAAGTCGTGACCGAAGCGGGAGATCGTGTTGTCAACGATAAAGCCCTGGATATTCTCCTCATCATCGGCAGCCTGTGCCGACATCAGCATCATCATCCCCAGCAGTCCGACTCCCCAACGCTTCATTGCGTTAATGTCCTTTACTCTTTTCGTAGAACTTCAGCGCGGCCTCTGCACGATTGGAGGCGCCAATCTTGCGAAGCAGGTTATGAATATGGCTCTTGATGGTGTGTGTACTCAGGCAGAGCTGATGGGCAATCTCCGCGTTTGAATACCCCTTGCCAACCAGGCTCAGGATCTCACGCTCGCGCCCGGTCAGGTCCACCGCCTCCTCTTCCAGTGTCTGCATCCGCCGATAGCGCTCGATCAGACGCTCCATGACATCACGTGGCAACCAGTCCCGTCCCATCAGCAGGGCTTGTATGCCATTGAGCAAAAGCTCTCGGGAGGTATGGGTGTAGAAGATTCCCTTGATCTCGGGATGCTTTTCGATGAGCTGCTGCGCCTGCTCATCCGAGGTATTGACCAGCGCAACCGGTGCCTGACCAATCAACTGATCCAGCACAGCCGAGCACTGCTCGAATGCGACACTACCGACATCAAGCAGCCACAGAGATGCCCTGGCCTTTTCCAATCCATTGAAGTCACCCACGCATAACTCGAATTCCGTCTGCTGATTGAGAAAGTGCTGGAACAACTGCCCCAACAACTGATTCTTGGTCAGTAGTTTGACGGTAAGTGGCGGGCGGCCTGTTGCCATAATGGCGTCTGCTGAACTCAACTTTAAGCCTCGGTTATTCTTAATGTCGGTAGGCTATCCAACGATCTTGCGATCACAAACAAAAAAGCCCCTGAAACCATTTCGCCTCAAACAAATGAGAAATTAAACACAGCGATATATTGAGATTCTTTTGGCATCACTCCCTGATGACGGTTGAATATTCAGTAGGCTGGATTGAAACAACAGAATTCTCAAGAACCAACGTGAACACTTTATGAAACAGGACTGTATTCACGTAACGAGATACATCAGGAAAAGACTTCTCTTTCCAACTTAGGTAATAGATCACCTGCTGCACCAATCAACGTCCAGTCATCGGAATGTACTCCTGAAACCGGCTGTGGATTGATATGAACGACCGCGGCATCGGCATCACGCGCAATATGAGGCATCTGAGCGGCCGGGTAGACCACACCGGATGTACCGACGGAAAATAGGACATCACACTGGGCTGCCGCATCAAATGCCTGCTGCAAGGCCTGTACCGGTAACGACTCGCCAAACCAGACGACGCCCGGCCTTATAAAACCATTACACCTGGAACAGCGTGGCGGTTCGACACGACGACCTTGATCTGGTTCAACCGGTATTTCACGCTCGAACGAATAGCCGGTGCCGCAGGCAAAACAGCGCGGCTGATGCAGGCTGCCATGCAGGTGCAGTACATCGGCACTCCCGGCACGCTCGTGCAGATCATCGACATTCTGGGTAACGACGGTAGCGCGTGGAAAGTGCTGGGCCAGACGGGCAATGGCAAGATGGGCCGGATTGGGCTGAGCATTCAGCACCTTCATACGACGCCATTCGTACCATCCCCAGACGAGGGCCGGATCCGCCTCAAAGGCTTCGGGGGTTGCCAGTTCGGTGGCATCGAACGTTGCCCAGAGTCCGGTCTGTGCATCTCGAAAGGTGGGAATGCCGCTTTCGGCCGATACGCCTGCACCGGTAAAGAACACCACGTGCTGTGCATCGCGAATATAGTGTTTCAGCGCTTCATCTATCGCCAGGGACGTAGAGGATGGGGTTTGGCTCATAACATCTGTTCCAATCTTTCCATGAGTGGGCCGATCCTGCTTTTATAAAGAGGCCTTTCCGGTCTTTTTTCACCAAAGGTCCTATTGGTGAATAAAACGTTCTTGTCTGAATATGAAATGCTTATCCAGTTGTAGCCAATTAATATGAATTTGCCAGTCGAAACGTAACCAGTTTTTGCGGCAGGCGCTACCATTTTTAATGGGAAGTGCATGCCAGAGCACTGGTGTAAATACGCTACACAATTGCTCAAAGTTCTCATTTTTCTTTTACCAACAGATACCTTATCGTTTTCAAACTCGACCGACGGTGCCGCCACTCATCGTATTTCGACAAGAGCGGGTTCACTCGCTGCGCTACATGCCGATAATCCGGAAGTTCCCTTCGAGCGAGAGTATTTTTCTCTTGCTGACGTTTCGCCTCACCGGAATCGCCATGAAGAAATCCTTTTTTAGCAAGCATCGTTTCACTGTTATTCCCGCGCTGGCCTTGGCTGCAGTAATTGCTGGCAGTATCGGTTATTGGAGCCTGACGTCTGGTCAGGCAACTGTCAGCACAGCAGCCCCCGGCTCGGTTCAAGCGATGCTTGATACGGTCCGCACGGCACCACAACCGTGGACAGACCATCCGCAGGACTTGTCCGTTCTGGTCAACGACATGCGCAGCAACGCCATTGCAGGTGCTGTGATTGGCGAAAAAGCGGTGTATATCACTACCACGGCCAACGCTCACTACACGGTAGCCGATCCTTCTGGCCGGGTCGGCGATCTGGTTCTGCGTGACTACTCGAACCGTGGCGAGACCCTGTTCCCGGTTGCGACCTTTGCCGAATCGGCTGAGCGCAGTCCGGTCATGGAAAGCCTGTTGGCCAACCTGCCCACCTATCTGCTGCTGCTTCTGCTGGCCGTACCGCTGGCGTTCCGCGCTATGAGCCCGTTCAAGATCCAGCGCAAGGGCACGAATGTTTCCTTCGAGGATGTCGTTGGGGCCCATGAAGCCAAGCGTGCACTGGAGGACATCACTACCTGCCTGCGTAACCCTGCCGCCTTCTCGGCACTGGGCGCACGTCCGCCCAAGGGTGTCCTGTTGACCGGCGAGCCGGGCACAGGAAAAACCCAGCTGGCCAAAGCACTGGCTACAGAATGCAACGCGCATTTCATCCAGGTGACGGGCAGTGATTTCTCCTCGATGTTCTTTGGAGTGGGCATTCAGAAAGTGAAGTCCCTGTTCCGTACAGCGCGCAAGAAGGCTCCGTGCATCATCTTCATCGACGAGATCGACGGTATTGGCAAGCGTGCCGAGCAGTCCCGCTCAAGCGACGCGGAAGCTAACCGCATCATCAACCAGTTCCTGACCGAGATGGACGGCTTCGATGGCTCTAGCGGCGTGCTTGTCCTGGGTGCGACCAACTTTGCCAACTCGCTGGACCCGGCACTGGTGCGTGAAGGCCGCTTCGACCGGACCATTGCGGTCGGTCTGCCAACCCTGGAAGACCGTATCGAGCTGTTCCGCCTGTACGCCAAGAAAATTCAGGTGCAGGGTGACCTGGATTTCGAGGCCCTCTCCCGTAACACCGTTGGCCTGACACCTGCTGCCATTGCTTACATTGCCAACCATGCGGCGCTGCTGGCGGCACGTGAGAACTGCACTCAGGTCAGCATGAGCCACTTTGTGGATGCGATCGAGACCTGCCGTATCGGTGAGCAGCCTACTGCTGTCACGCCGCTGAGCGATACCGAGCGGACCCGTATTGCCGTACACGAAGCCGGCCATGCCTTGGTAGCAGCGGCGCTCAACACTGGGCGTGTCGAGAAGGTGACCATCCTGCCCCGTGGTCAGGCCTTGGGTGTGACACTGGTAACACCGGTGGAAGACAAGCGTCTGCATCTGGAGTCGGAACTCAAGGCTCGTATCCAGATGCTGCTCGCCGGCCGCTGTGCCGAACAGATCTACTTCCATGAAGTATCTTCGGGCGCGGCCCAGGACCTGCAGGAAGCCTCCAAGCTGGCCCTGTCGATGGTGGGTTCATTGGGCATGGGACCGAAAGGCTCGCTGATCAGCATTCAGGCACTGCGTGATGCCGGCATTGAATACGATGCAAATACGTCCATCGAGGCCGCAGATGAGCTCCTGCATCGCCTGAACGATCAATGCATGGCCCTGTTGCAGCGCCTGCGTCCGGCCCTGGACAGCATTACCCAAGGCCTGCTCGAGCACGAGACGATCCCGGGCGAGGATGTCATGCATGCGCTGGCTGCCCATGGCGGTAGCGAGGCAGTCAAGGCCCTCAATCGCGCCATCAAGGCCGATCCCGAGCGTGCCCAGAACGCAGCCATGAGCGGTTGGACGCTGGATTAATCCACGCCACAGCTCTCGCTGATCCCCAAAGCCCGTGGTGAACACCGCGGGCTTTTTTTATTGGGAAAAATCTGCAATTTCTTACCGTAGAAAGCAAAACCGTCTGCCTTTCGCCGATAGTCTGAATTGACAAAGTAACAAAGGAACGTTACATAATATTTCCAGTTGTATGACGACGTATGACACAACAATCATAACAAATGGATATGTAGCGCTATGGCCCTCGCAGCGATTACACCTATTCGAAACCGTGTGGCACCGACTACTTATTGTGCAGAGGTAAACCCGTCTACTAGCGCGGTTGTAAGCCTGTTGACAGGCCTACATCTGTCACGCTTGCCTGGCATCACCTGCAGGTCCGGCGTCAAATCAAAGTCGTCATACATCCGCCTCTCGAATCCATCGTACCTCATGCACGTTTCCTCCGATCCGCGTCATTTCGTTATTCGTTGGCCGGGTTTAAGCCCCTTTATGGCGATATCACGCCGAACGCTTCGAGCCCGTTGCTCGCCTTGTGTGTCCTGTTTCGAACGCAGCATTTGACTGCGCATTGCGGCGTTTCAACGCTTTAGCCCTGCCCTGCAGCACAGCTCAACCATTAAGAACAATTAAAGGTGTGTCATGAAAATAAAAGGAATCCGCTGGTGGATGGTCGCCCTTGTCACGGGCGGTCTGATCGTCAACTACCTGGCCCGTAATACCTTGTCGGTGGCAGCGCCCACCATGATGAAAGAGCTCGATTTTGGCGCCGAAGAGTATTCTCACATCGTAATCGCCTGGCAGCTCTGCTATGCCTTCATGCAGCCTATTGCAGGTTACTTGCTGGATGCCATTGGTACCAAGTTGGGCTTTGCGATTTTCGCCATTGCCTGGTCGGTGGCGTGCGCAGCAGCGGCCATGGCCAACGGTTGGCAAGGGCTTGCGTTTTTCCGGGGCCTACTGGGGCTGACAGAAGCGGCCGGTATCCCCGCAGGGGTGAAGGCTACCTCCGAGTGGTTCCCAGCCAAGGAACGTTCGGTCGCCATTGGCTGGTTCAACATCGGCTCATCGGTAGGCGCCCTGCTGGCACCGCCGCTGGTGGTCTGGGCCATCCTGCAGAGCGGCTGGGAGCTGGCGTTCCTGATCGTGGGCGTGCTCGGCATTGTATGGAGCGCCCTGTGGCTGGTGTTCTACAAACATCCGCGTCAGCAGCAACTGCTGTCCGACACCGAGCGGGACTACATTCTTTCGGGCCAGGAAGCCCAGCACAAGGATGAAACGCCTGCCAAAGCCAATTGGAAAAAGATTCTGACCAGCCGTAACTTCTTCGCCATTGGAGCGGCGCGCGTTCTATCCGAGCCGGCCTGGCAGACCTTCAACGCCTGGATTCCGCTGTACATGATGACCGAACGTCACATGAACATTAAGGAAGTGGCTCTGTTTGCCTGGCTTCCCTTCCTGGCGGCAGACATCGGTTGCGTGCTGGGCGGTTACATGAGCCCCTTCTTCCATAAGCACCTCAAGGTCTCGCTGTTCACCTCGCGCAAGATCGTACTGATGCTGGGTGCCTTCTGCATGATCGCACCAGCCTGTACTGGCCTTGTGGCGAGCCCGTACACTGCGATTGCCCTGCTCTGCATCGGTGGCTTTGCCCATCAGACGCTTTCAGGAGCGCTGTACTCGGTGACTGCTGACGCATTCGGCAAGAATGAAGTGGCGACGGCTACCGGCATGGGCGGCATGTTCGGCTACCTGGGCGCCGCGGCGTTCACGTTTGTCTTCGGCGTGCTGGTGACCAAGGTAGGCTACAGCCCACTGTTTATCGTGCTAGCCATTTTCGACATCGTGGCGGCGTTGATCGTCTGGAACGTGGCAACCGACCGCTCTCACCTGACCGACACGCAGCCGGCTAATGCGAACCAGACACTCACTGGCGCCGAACCAGCCAAGAGCTGAGCCTGCTCCTGAATGGAAAAGCGCGGCCTGTGCCGCGCTTTTTTATACCTCTCGTTCCTGAAACACCGACTCCCCCTCAAGGGAAATCAGGTTCAGTTCAAGGTCCGCCCGCTCTGCCCACTGCTCATCGATCTCGGCTTTGACGGACACACCCAACGCACGGAAATCGTTGACCTGCTTGACCAGGTTGCCCTGCCCGCTAACGAGCTGCCCGCAGGCCTTGTGATAAGCCTCCTGGGCTTTTTCCAGGCTCTTGCCAATACCGTCCATGCTTCCCAGAAAGGTCCGTAGCTTGTCGTATACCCTGCTGGCACGGTCAGCCAGTTCGGCGGTGTGCCGGCTCTGGTCTTCGAAGCGCCAGAGCTGCCGGACAATATTGAGGCTGGTTAGCAGAGTGGTCGGGGTTGCGACCAGCACATTCTGTTCGATGGCCCGCTGGAATAAGGTCTCGTCTGCCTTGAGGGCCTCGACAAATGCCGACTCGATGGGTACGAACATGAAAACCATCTCGGGTGCATTGAGTCCCGGCAGCTTGAAATACTCACGATCCGATAGCTCGCGGATGCGCTCTCCTACCGCGCGCACGTGTTCTGCCAGAGCGATCCGGCGCTCGGCCTCATCTTCACAATTGATGTAGCGGGTATAGGCGTTGAGCGAGACCTTGGCATCAATGATGAGGTGCTTGTTCTGGGGCAGATACACCAGGACGTCCGGCCGACGACGACCTGTCTCGGTGGTAAAGCTGACTTCACGCATGAAATCGGTGCCCTGACGCAAACCGGAGCGCTCCAGCACGTTTTCAAGAATCAGCTCACCCCAGTTGCCCTGAGCTTTCTTCTGGCCTTTCAGGGCGGTCGCCAGCTCATGGGCCTCCTGCGTGATCTGCCGATTAAGCTCTTTTAGATCGAACAGCTGCTGTGCCAGAGCGGCCTGCTGCTGGGTGTCCTTGTGATGGATATCTTCAACCTTGTGGCGGAACGCTTCGATCTGCTCGCGAAATGGCTTGAGCAATGCATCCAGCGACTGCTGACTGTGCTGGGAAAAGGTCTGCCCCTTCGCCTCGAAGATCTGGCTGGCCAGTTGCTCGAATTCGGCCTTGAGTTGCTCGCGGCTTTCCTTCAGGAGCTGAGTCTGCTCAAGGAAATGCTGTTCTTTTTGCTCAAGCGTGGTCCGCAAGGTGGCATGCTCTTCCACCAGCTGGGCGTGCCGTGTCTGTATATCCTGGAGTATCTGCTGCTCGCGGGCCTGCTGGGTGCGCTGCTCGGCAAGCTGCTGCTGCAGGCCGTTCAGCTGCGCGCGCGCCGCCTCAGACGCGGCACGGTAATCTGACATATCCAACTGCGCCTGACGCGCCTGACCACGCAGCTCCGTCTCGCTTTGCCGGAGCATTTCGATCTGCTCTTTCAGCTGCTTTATGCGGTCACGCTCGGCATTCAGCTCAACCGCCTGCCGACTGTTGGCCACTTCCAACCGCTGGGCCTCATTGCGCTCTGCCTCGATCAGTTCCTGGGTTTCCTGAAGGCGCGCCTGCAAACCTTGCTGCTGTCTGACCAGCAACGCTGCCGTGACGCCCCACCCCAGCAGAGCCGCCAGCGGCAACACTAGGGAGATCAGGTTCAGCGAATTCATAGCCAGCCTCACAACGGATACATCAAAGCTCGCACCTTATGTGGGCCGGATGAGCCCGTCCAGTGCCTACGGCCCGGTTTTAGCGCGAAAGGATTATTTGTAGAGCAGCCTGGTAGCATTTGTACCGCCAGCCGCCACGTCAGCGATAACTCCCAAGCCTGCCCCACCCAACCTGCAACGCATACAGATTGGGTAAGGCGCTCCACGCCAAGGCCGATACGCTTTACATGTGAACAGGCTTACATCAGCATCAACCCACTCAGGCGCCTGACCCGGCGGGACACCGCCTCTTCAAAAACGCCTGTTTTGGATTCGATCAAGCTGAACCAGTCCCGGGCCCGGGTGATACCGGTATAGATCAGCTCCTTGGTCAATACCGGGCTGATTGTATCCGGCAGGATCAGCGCCGTATGCGCGAACTCGGAGCCCTGGGACTTGTGTACTGTCATGGCAAACACGGTTTCCACGGCAGATAACCGGCTCGGCAGAATGAAGCGCAGGCCGCCGCTACCGTCATTGCGCGGGAAGGCTACACGAATTGCCTTGCCTGATCGATTGGCAGGCTCTGGCATACATAAGGCAATGCCGATATCGCCATTCATGAGGTTCAGGCTGTAGTCATTCTTGGTCACGAGTACCGGGCGGCCCTCGTACCAGCCCTGGTCCTGGCTGATAAGCCCGGCACTGAGCAACGCCTTGGCGATCCGCTGGTTAAGTCCCTCTACTCCCCAGGGTCCTTTACGGACCGCGCAGAGCAGCTGGAACTCATCGAAGGCATCCAGCACGTCCTTAGCCCAGACTTCCCAGACAGGATCATCCATTGGCAGGTCGTAACTGGGCCGAAGCGCCTGCATCATACTCAGATAATGCCGGTAGCCGCGGGGTCCCTTGGGTGAGTGACCATCCAGCACTAGCTTTTCCAGTGCCCTGTCTTCGGCATCGCGCAGCCGCAGGCAGAACAGGTCATCGTAGGTCTTTTTGACCAACAGCTCACGTGCACTGCTGGCCTCCTGAAGATTTACCCGGCGTGCCAGCTGGCCGATACCGCTACTGGAATTGAACCGGCGAGAATGACGTAGCATGACGACCTGCTGTGCCAGAGCATGCTGCTCCTCGTGACCGTCTTCCAGCGATTCGTCGCTCAGGCATTCCCCGCAGATTTCCTCCAGCCACGCGCGGGTTTTCGGCGTGTAATAGCCCAGCTCGGCATCACGGCACAGATCGCCCAGAACGGCGCCTGCCTCGACCGAGGCCAGCTGATCCTTATCGCCCAGCAAGATCAGCCGCGCGTGCTGCGGAAGTGCGTCGAGCAGGCAGGCCATCATCTCCAGATCGATCATGGACGCCTCATCCACGACCAGCACATCCAGCGGCAGCGGGTTGCTGACGTGATGGCGGAAATGACGGGTATCCGGGCGGCTACCAAGCAGCCGGTGCACCGTAGTAACGTCTACGGGAATATGCGGACGCACGGCCTCGCTTACACCCAATGACTGCACCTGTCGCCCAATGGATTCGGTCAGCCGGGCGGCAGCCTTGCCTGTTGGCGCCGCCAAGCGGATACGCATGGGCGTTCCCTTCTCGACAGCCGGAGCCTGAAGCAGCGCAAGAAGCCGGACAACTGTAGTGGTCTTGCCGGTACCCGGACCGCCGGTGATGATGCTGAACGCGCCTCGCGCCGCCAGGGCACAGGCCAGCTTCTGCCAGTCGGTCACGTTCTTGCCATCGATCAATGGACGCTCGGGAAACAGCGCAGCCAAGCGTGTGCAAAGGTCATCCGGCACAGACCCCAGGCCGGAGAGACGCAGCCGCAGGCATTCGCTGACACGGCGCTCATAGCTCCAGTAACGGCGCAAATATAACCGCTGGCCATCGAGCACCAGCGGACAGTCATCGACCTGACCGATGGCCACAATAGGACTGGCCTCCAGCGCACTCAACCAGTGCGCTACGTTGAGAGCTGTCAGTACCTCGGAAGGCAGCAGCACCGGTTGCCTGTCTTCATCGCCCTCCGGTGGCAGCGATAATGCCATGTCCGGGTTGCCCAAGGTTTCGGCGAGATCCAGACACACATGCCCATGGCCCAGCTGATGGCTGGTCAATGCCGCTGCCAGCATCACGCTCGGGTGGCTCTGCCCGTCGAGCTCATAAAGAAAGGATACAAAGGCGCGGTCCAGCGGCCTAAGCCACCCTCGCTCAACCCAGCGGTCCAGCAGCAAAAACAGATCCGCCATGCATTCAAGCGGCCGGAGGTCCGGTGTATGGGCCGTCAGTGCAGTGGCTATCCTGGCCGGCGCAGCGGCTGCAGCATCGGCTGACGCAGGCTCGTCGGCAAAAGCCATATCGAATAAGGAAAGTTGTTCTTGAGTCATGCGTATTCCCCGGTCAGTTGAGGACTTCCCTGAAAGCACAGGTCGAGTTCTTCGATCAGCTCACGTGGTGGTCGAGTAAAGAACACGCCCTTGCTGGCAGCACGACTGCCCCGCAGGAAAAGATAAAGAGCACCGCCCATGTGACGGTCGTAATCATAGTCTGGAAGACGCGCCTTAAGCTGGCGATGCAGCGCCAACAGATAAATGACGTACTGGAGGTCATAGCGATGCTCTAGCACAGCGCCCGCCATGGCCTCCTGGGTATAAGCGGCATCATCGGCGCCCAACCAGTTGGACTTGTAGTCCGCTACGTAATAGCGACCCTCATGCTCGAACGTCAGGTCAACGAACCCTTTAAACATGCCGTTAAGCAGGCTTCGCTCAACCGAGGGGCGTGGCTTGCCTGGCATGACGTAGCGACGCACCCGCTGATCGAGTGCCTCCGCCTCCAGCCGATGGGTAGAGAACCAGAACTCCATTTCGATCTGGTAGTGCGTGAGCTGGGCCAGCGTCACAGACGAGCCCGGTGAACCGAGCGGTAGACGCCTTGTCAGCAGCTCTTTCAGCCAATCGCTCAGGGTAGCAATCCAGCCTTCCCAGCCGCGCCGGTTGCAACGGCGTGCCACAGTGTCTTCGATCAGCTCGGACTGTTCGGCTATGTTCGCAAAACCCTCATTACCCGCCCACTCCAGCAGACCGTGCAAAAACGTTCCCGGACCCGGACCGCGGGGGAACCGATGCAGGTCGACTCCGCTGCTAGCTATGGCGGGCTGGGCGTCATCGTCCAGGCGGTCATCGTCGAACAGTTTTTGTGCTTCCGGGCTTTCGGGTGACAGGTCGGTATGCAGAACGGCGGTCTCTGCCTCGTCAGTCAGCTCGCCGATGCGCAACGCACTATAAGAGGCAATCCACCAGTGCTCCGCGACTACGCGCCGTGGCTGGCAGGCCTTGAGCTCAGGCCGCACCTCTTCGCGAGGCGCGAAGCGTGCAGTGGTGATTTCCGGCAGCGGCCCCACCGAGATGGCCGGCAGTTTACCTGTCATCTCTTCCAACATGCCCGCCAACACACCCGAGGACGACAGCACCTCTCCTCCGGTCGTGAGATATCCCAGGGCGCAGCGGTGGAAAGCCGACTCCTTGCTCTGCCCGCGCTTAAGGTCAGCCACGCCCATCCAGCAGGCGTGTTGTGCACGCGTCAGGGCAACGTACAGCAAGCGCAGATCCTCGGCCAGACGCTCTTCATCTGCGGCTATGATCACCTCGGCATCCGGCGTCAGGGTCATCTTGGGTGTGCCGTCGAGGTCGTGATAACGCACCGGAATACGGCTGCCGTCCACTGGACGGAACGAGCAGATAAAGGGCAGGAAGACCAGTGGATACTCCAAGCCTTTGGACTTGTGAATGGTAACAACCTTGACCAGTGCCTCATCGCTTTCCAGGCGCAGGATCTGCTCCTCGGCGGTATGGCCTTCGGTAAGGTGCTCCGCCAGATAGCGAATCAGGGCCTGCTCACCATCCAGCTCGGTCGCCACTTGTTGCAGAAGCTCCGCCAGATGCAAGAGGTTGGTCAGTACACGCTCACCGTCAACCCGTGCCATCAGTGTTTGCGGCAACTGAAAGTCATGCAGAAAACGGCGCAACATGGGTAGCACGCCCTGGGTACGCCAGAGGGTCCGGTAGTGGCGGAACTGCATGACCCGTGACTCCCAGGCGCGCTCGTCGTGGTTAAGCCTGTCCAGCTCGGCCAGCGGCAGGTCCAGCGTGATACTGGCCAGCCCGGCACGGAGCACACGATCGACATCCGGCTCGGCGCACGCACGCAGCCAGGAGAGTAGGCAGTGTGCTTCCTGAGAGTTGAAGACCGAGTCTTTGTCCGACAAATAAACGCTACGTACCCCACGGGCCGCCAGCTGGCTACGAATGGCTTGGGCCTCGATACCGTCCCGCACCAGCACAGCGATATCTGCCGGGCGCAATCCACTAAAACCTTTCTTCGGATGCTCGAAACCGGCCTTATCCTGTTGCCCTAGATTAAGCAGGCGCACGATCTCGCTGGCCGCCACCTGCGCCAGTTGTGCAAGGTAAGCGGTTTTGGAAACCGGCTCGATCTCGTTGGAGTGCCAGAGGGTTAGCGCCGGTATACCCTGCCCTTCGGCCACCAAACGTTCCTTACGACCCTGTGCTCTGACGGGCTGGAACGGCAGCGGATTTTCACCGTCTTTACGGAACAGAAAGGCGCCGCGTCCCTCCTCATGCTGCTCGGCCTGCTCGAATACTTGGTTGACGGCAGCCACCATGGCCTCGCTGGAGCGATAGTTGGTATCCAACGTATGCAGGCGTCCTTCGGTGGAATAGCGTGCCTTCAGGTAGGTGTAGATGTCCGCGCCGCGAAAGGCATAAATGGCCTGTTTCGGGTCTCCAATCAGGAACAGCCCGATATCCTGCCGGTTATCCTGTATCCGGTAGATCGTCTCGAAGATGCGGTACTGCACCGGATCGGTGTCCTGGAATTCGTCGATCAGGGCCACCGGAAACTGTTCGCGGATCAGTTCAGCCAGACGCTCTCCTGCCCCGTCACTTTGCAGGGCTACGTCCAGACGGGCCAGGAGGTCATCGAAGCCCATTTCCGCACGGCGGCGCTTTTCCAGAATGAAGCGCTGCTTGATCCAGTGCGCGGCGTGTTGCAGGAGTTCAACGTCCGGTTTGGGTAGGCTGTCCAATGCGGCCTTGAGCCGGCTCATTTCTGCCAGCGCGGGATGGTCCGGGGCAGTCGCCTTGGTCCAGACCTCAGCAAATCCCTCTGGCGTAAAGCGCTCGAATCCCTTGCCGATATCAAGCAGCTCAGCGGATTCATCCTGCGCCCAAGCCGTGATCTTTTCGCACCAGGGTACATACCACTGCGCCTTGAGCTTGCGGCCATCCACCACCTTGCGGGCACAGGCATCATCACACAACAGGCGCAGCTCTTCAGCCCAGACCGCCCACGGTGCTTTTAGCTCTCGGAGCAGTCCTCGCTTGCGCGTCAGGCACTCATCGATCAGCGTGCCCGGCTCCTGGTCGGCAATACCTTGCGTCTCGCCTACGATCAGCTCGCGTACGGATTCTGCCAACTGGTCAGGGCTGACCCAATGCTCGCGCACCCAGGCCAGCGATTCACCGCTCAGGGTATAACAGAACCGTCGCCAGTAATCCCGCACCACTTCAGCCAGGAGTTCGCTGTGGTCCGTTTCCAGGGTCTGGTTGAACAGACTGCCACTGTCGAACGCATGCTCGCGCAGCATGCGCTGGCACCAGCTGTGAATGGTGGAAACGGCGGATTCGTCCATCCATTGCGCGGCCATTTCCAGCTTGCGTGCACAGCCAGGCCACTGAGCCTCAGAAAAATCATCCCGTAGCGCTTCGATCAACGCGTCGGGCGCATCGATCTCGCCACGAAAATAGCGGGCGGCCTCGAACAGGCGCGCACGGATTCGGTCACGCAGCTCACGCGTGGCGGCGTCGGTAAAGGTCACGACCAGAATTTGTGGTGGCAGCAGCTCGCGGCCAAAGCCGGTTTCTTCGCCGCCATGCCCAAGAATCAGGCGTACGTACAAGGCGGAAATGGTAAAGGTCTTGCCGGTGCCAGCGCTCGCCTCGATCAGCTGGCTACCGCGCAAGGGAAAGCGCAACGCAAGCGGCCGGTTCTGTGGTGTAGTCATGCGGCGGCTCCTTGTGCTGGCTGGTCGTACCATCCCGCCTCGAACATGGGGCGATACAAGGCGTTGCACCAGCCCTCGAATTCCTCGCTGGCGGTCAGACTAGCGAAGTCCGGGTATTGACGCATCAAGGCTGGGCTTTCAGCTCGCTCGCCCAGGCTGTTTATACCATCACCTTCATAGGCTTTACGAGCCGCCATTTGCGCCTTGACGGGGTCCTGCTCGGCATTGAGCCAGGCAAACGCCGTTTTTACCGCGACCGGCAGTGGACAACACATGCCACGCTGCCAAGCGAGCAAAAGATCACGTAGCGCAGCGGCTGCCTGGGCGGTTTCCAGCGGAGCGAGCATCAAGGTTTCATCGGTGGCCACCAAGGCCGTCGTAAGCGGCACGCCACAGGCGGAGGCCGTCAGGTGCACGATCCACGGTCGGATCAGCCGATACCATTTACGTGTCTTGGCCGAACCGATTTCATTCGGAACAGGTGTAATTGCAATCAGGCTGCCATCCGAGCGGCGACGTAACCGCTCAAGCCAACCCTCCAGGCGTAGACCCTTGTGCTCGAAGCTGAGCGGCTGTGCACCTGCCACCTCTTCCGGCCACGCCACCAGCAGGCCGGTATGGCGTTCAAGCAAGTCAGGCAGTGGCTGGATCAGCTCTTGCTGCATCAGCTCACCAAAGCCTGCCAGTGGCAAGAGACCGCTGCGCTGCAACCGCTGCCCCTGCGCACGCAGCGCCTCTTCGGCGCGTTCCGGTGCCTTCAAGGCGGCATCAAGCAGGCTTTCGCTCAAGGCATACCGGGTCAGGCCGTCGAGTACAAAGGGTTCCTTGTCCTGGGTCGGAATGGCAATTTCTTCGAAATGCACCTTGAGCCGCTGGGAGAAGAAATGCCGCACCGGATGGCGCAGAAAATCCTGTAGCTGATTCAGGCTCAGCGGCTCGTCCTGCTCATGGGGCGGAAGTATGGGTTCCTGGCCTCGCGACGGCTGCTTGTCGTGCACGGCAAGCCACTCGCGGGCATAGCTGAAAAAGCCCGGCTCGCCCTGAAAATAGCGGATGCTAAAGGGCTGTAGCGGATGCTCCTGAGTCAACGCCTCAAGCAAGCGCTCGCCCTCCTTACCCTTTTCCTTATCAGGACCCTCATCTATCAACGTCCAACCTGCGGCCAAATGATCACGCAACTGGCCTAGCAGAACGGAGGCCGGTCGATCACTGTTGTCGCGAATGCTACGGCCAATCCAGCTGATATAGAGCTGATCACGGGCAGACAGCAGTGCTTCCAATAGCAGATAGCGGTCGTCTTCACGGCGGGAGCGATCGCCGGGGCGATAGTCCTTGCCCATCAGGTCAAAGTCAAACGGCGGCTGGGCGCGTGGATAATCGCCATCGTTCATACCCAGGAGGCACACCACCCGGAATGGAATGGCACGCATGGGCATAAGGGTACAGAAATTCACTGCGCCTGCCAGAAAACGCTGGGACAGCTTGCCCTCATCCAACCCGGCGAGCCATGCCTCACGCACCACCGTAAGCGGCAACGTTTCGTCCAACTGGACCGCCTCGCAGGTGTCCAGCCAGTCTTCACGCAGCTGCTCCAGCTGGCCAAGCAAGTACTCGTCACGTTCGCTGGAAGACACGAAGAACGTGCGCAGCACCATTTGCAGACGCTCGCCCCATACTGCAGGAGTGGCAGGCTCGGCCAGCTCGTCATGGGCCTTGTCCAGCGCATCCATCAAGGTAACCAGCGGGCCGACCAGGGCAGCATCCAAGCCACCAATCTCGTCGAACGGCTCGATTTCATCCCGTGCCACGCCCTGCCCCACGGCATACCCCAGCAACATGCGCCGCAGACCGAAACGCCATGTGTTTTGGGTGAGATCATCCGGAAGATCCAGCCGTGCCCGCTGCCGGGCATCCAAACCCCAGCGGATACCGGCACCCTCGATCCAGCGATGCAGGGTTGTCAGGTCGGTGTCATTCAAGCCGAAGCGCTTGCGCAGGGCCGGGACGTCCAGCAGGTCAAGGATCTCGCTCACCGAAAAGCGGCTTTCCGGCAAACGCAGGAGATGTTCCAGTGCAATCAGGAGCGGATCACGACCACGCTGCCCCTGATCCGCTAACGTGAACGGAATGAAGCGCGGATCATGGCTGTCCAGCTGCCCGAACACGGCGCGAATGTGGGGCGCATAGCTGTCGATGTCCGGCACCATGACGATGACGTCCCGCGGACGCAACGTAGGGTCTTCCGAGAAGCGTGCCAAGAGCTGATCGTGGAGAATTTCCACCTCGCGCTGCGGGCTGTGAGCAATGTGGAAACGAATGGACTGATCTTTAGTGGGATTGACGGCCGGCCAACGCTCGCGGGTTTCACTCAAGGGGCGCAGATCGAGAATATCGTCCTGCAATTGGGCGAGCATGTGCTTAGGATTCGACTTAGTTGCAACATCATGGAAGTAATCAATTCGGCCATCACTCAGATCTTTAAATTGATGCTTGTAGCTATCCGGTTCATCAAAGCGATCTAATAAGTTGATGTAATCGCGGCCTTGCTTACCCCAGCTGGCGAGCAAGGGATGACCATGCTGGTGTAGTTCATCAAGATCAATCTGCATAGGCATACCCGGCTTGCGCAGCTGCCGCTTGTATTCATGGCGCAAGAGGTCCTTGTCCGCCACGATGTCACCCCAGTGGTGGCGGCACGGGTTGTGAACACACAGCAACACCTGACTGAAGCGCGCCAAGGCGGCCAGGGCTTCCAGGAGCTGGGCGGGAACCGATGAGATGCCGAATACAACGACCCGCCGCGGCAGGTGCGAAGGGGCTTGTTCCAGCGCCTTCATGGTGCTGATGAAGCGTTGATGCACCCCCGCCCGGCTTTCCGCCATGCCGTCATCGCCCACATCCGCCAGCAAGGCACGCCACAGCTCTGCCTGCCATTGGCATATCGGCGGCAGCGGTACGGCGCCATCACGTAGCTTGTTCAGTTGATCCTTGCCATTGGCCCAGTCTTCCAGCCAGTCGGCGCGGTACACCTGATACTGATCATAGAGATCGGCTAGACGCTCTGCCAATTGGTAGCGCTTGCGCATGTCGCTGTCTTCATCGAGGAAGCGCCGCAGCGAGGCAAAGCTTGGCCGCTCAAGCAGGCTGGGCAGCAGCCGCACCAGACGCCACGTCAGCGGCGTACGATCCAGCGGGGAAGACGCCGGAACGGTATCGCGACCCAAGACCTGTCGATACACCCGCCATAAGAAAGCCGACGGCAGCTGTACATCAATAGCCGCCGCAATACCGCAGCCGCCTTCGCCATCCTCCGTCGGGTCTTCGGCCAGGGCCAGCTTGAGCCATTGGGCGATGCCGTTACTCTGCACGAGCACCTGCTCGTTTTCCAGAGGCGCGAGGGGATGATGGCGCATCCAGGCAACAGTCAGATTGCGCAGGTCCTCCAGACGATTGCCGTGAACGACCATAAAACCGGGCGTCAGATGAGCCGCGTCCTGCATGAATAAGCCTCTGGGTAGATCTGGAACTGCAAAAAAGGCGAAGCGTACGGAGATCACGGCTCAAGAGCCAGACCTGTTCAAAGCCACCGGTAAGGTTTTCGTGCTGAATAGCGCTTTCTTGACCTCAGCAATACCACGGCAGACGGGCGTCTTACCGCTCGTCTGTTGAGCAGGCAGGGCCAGCCGGGCCAGCCCTGCCATCGACTCAAAGACGTATATCAACCCGGACCGGCTGAGGTCCGTATTGGCCGTCTACAAACGCGACCACACGCTCGCCGAGCCGCTGGAAGGTCAGGTCTATCTCCTGCTGGCCCAGGCGTAGCCGTTTCAGCTGAATACGGTCGATGCCAAACGGCAAGCGGGGTTGAGTGATCGTGACGCTTGCGGTGTACCCATCGATCTCTACGCCCAGGCAAGCCTGTAGCAGCATAAATACCGAGCCGGCGGCCCACGCCTGGGGTAGACAGGCCACCGGATAGGCAATCGGCGCTTCGCCCGGCGCACGTTCGAAACCGCAGAAGAGCTCTGGCAAACGCATCCCGAAATGGGCCGCGGCTTCAAACATGTTTCCGAGCAGACGTACCACCCCTTCCCGCTCACCGTAGCGCGCCATACCGGCGGCGCACAGGGCCACATCATGTGGCCAGACCGAGCCATTGTGATAGGACATGGGGTTGAACCGTACAGCGTCTGGCACCAGGGTCCGTACGCCCCATCCGGAATTGAAGGCGCGGGACAAGAGCTGTTGCGAAACGGCCTGACCACGCGCCAATTGAGGCAGCCCCGTAAACAAGAGGTGGCCTGCATTGGAGGCTCGAACCGCACATGCCTCGCCATGGCCATCCAGGGCCAGGGCATAGAACTGCCGCCCCTCCAGCCAAAAATGCTTTTCCACCGCTGCCCGCAGATGCTCGGCCCGTGTGCGCCAGTGCGCGGCCTTGTCCTGCTCACCGAGCCATTCCGACAGTTCAGCCATGCTCAGATACGCCTTATAAGCATACCCTTGCACTTCAATCAGTGAGATCGAACCATCCGGTGTACGGCCATCGGCATGGAAAATCGAGTCATGACTGTCCTTCCATCCCTGGTTGGCCAGACCACTCTCTTCTGCACGGGCATAACTGATGAACCCCTGTGCGTTACGCTCGGCATTACCCTCAACCCAGCGAATAGCCTCCTGCAGTGCGGGCCAGATTTCCTGGATGAATGCCCGGTCGCCCGTACGCCGAGCATAGGCTCCAGCCAGCATGACGAACAGCGGTGTGGTATCCACCCCGCCATAATAGCGACCGAACGGCAGCTCGTTTAGCGCCGACATTTCGCCCTTGCGCGTCTCATGCATGATCTTGCCAGGCTCGGCATCCCGGAAGCTCGACGTTTCATGAGCCTGATGTTGCGCAAGGTAAGACAGCACCCCACGGGCCAGCTCAGGATTCAACCAGAGCACCTGATGCGCCGTGATGATGGCATCACGGCCGAAAGGTGTTGAGTACCAGGGTACACCGGCGTAGGGATACGGCCCGCTAGGCAGCTCCGCTGTGAGCAGCGCCAGATCCGCACGGGACTTCTCCAGCCACGCCTGGAACAGACGGCCAGAGGCTTTGACCTGAGCACCCCGCCGCTGTCGCCTGCGCATACTGCGCCGCGCTTGTGCAGCGGCCTGCCGATAACGTGCCCGCGAAGGCTGAGCCGGTTCTGGTCCAATGTCGATATACAGCTCCCAGCTTCCACGTCCTTCCAGAGCCACCCTGAACTGCGCGCCTTGCTCGCTTAACTCAACAGGCTGTTCGGAAAAACTGATGGCAGCACGGCGCGGCTGCTCATCGAGCCCAAGATACCGTAGCGTGACACTGCGCTCGGCCATCTGGGTATGCTCCTGCTCGCCCCGATGGCTACGCTGTTGTCCACGCACTTCAAACATGTCTCGGAAGTCCGCGCCAAACTCAAGCTCCAGCGGCACCTCAGTAGACAAGTCACTGTAGTTGGCCAGCAGGATGCGCTCATGCACATACCCCTTCCAGACAAAGCGCTTGCGTTCGATGTGAATCACGCCTTCGGGCGTCGTGCTTTCACCCAGCCGCGGCAACGGCTGGTTGGTCTGATGGGAGGTAAAGTAGACATTATCCTGACTGACCGACGCTGACAGCAGCGATGGTCGCCTCCCCGCCACGGTCAATCGGTAACGGGACACGATGCGGGTATCGTTATGGAACAAGCCATCGTCCCGCCCACCCATGTCGCCATAGGCATCTGCCACGACAAAAGTATCACCCTCCATGAGCACGAACAGGCGTTCGGGATGACGCGCCTGTTCGACCTCGCTTCCTTGCTGTGCTGACTGATCAGACATAAGGATTTCACCCATGGTCGTTACGCCGTTTGCTTGAAGTTGACTTCAGTGTTCCGATTGCCCGGCAGCTGCCGGTACAGTTCCAGATAGTGTTTGGCCATGGCCGTGGCGGAGAAGCGCTGCTCGAATATCTCGCGAACCCGACGTCGATCCAGGGTCAGGACCTGCCGCGCCGCCTCCACGGCCTGCTCTTCACTCGTTACGATATACCCGGTCACGCCCGGCTCCACGACTTCTGGCACTGAGCCACAGTGCCAGGCAATCACCGGCGTCCCGCAGGCCATGGCCTCGATCATCACCAGCCCGAACGGCTCAGGCCAGTCGATGGGAAAGAGCAGCGCCCGCGCGTTACCCAGAAATTCGGATTTTTCACTGTCACCAATTTCGCCAATGAACTCCACCAGCGGATCATCCAGAAGCGGCTTGATCTCCTGTTCGAAGTACTTGCGGTCGGCGTTGTCCACCTTGGCCGCCAACTTGATGGGAACACCTGCCTGCCGTGCAATGGCAATCGCCCGATCAGGCCGTTTCTCTGGAGAAATGCGGCCCAGAAATGCCAAGTACCCTTCGCCCATCTGCTCATGGAACCGGTACGTGGACGCATTCAGACCGTGATGCACGGTGCCATGCCAGTTGGCAAAAGCCAGTGGCGTGCGTTGATGGTGAGAAATGGACACCAGCGGGAACCGGTGCCAACGCCGGTAGGCTTCCGGCAATCCCTTAAGGTCGAGCCGCCCGTGGAGAGTGGTCAGAGTCCGCTCAGCCAAGGGCTCGAACAAGGGGAAATGCAGTAGATCCACATGAAAATGCAGGACATCAAACTCATCGGCCCGCTCCTGCAACGTGTGCAGCATGCTCAAGTGACTGGCAATATCAGACTTGAGCGGTGCAGGGTCCAGTCGTAGCGCCCGCTCGCAACCGGGCACAAGTTGGGCGGACGTACATGAATCAGCAGACGCAAACAGGGTCACTTCATGTCCCAATTCGACCAGCGCATCGGTCAGATGAGCCACGACCCTTTCGGTACCACCGTAGAGCTTAGGCGGCACCGCTTCATACAAGGGGGCAATCTGCGCGATCTTCATCAATTAATCTCCTTGAAAAAAGGATGAACAAGGCCAGAAAGGTGCGAATGTTCGCCGGCGAAAAACGCCGCGGAAAAATGTAAGGATCAGCCGATAAATTTCAAGCGCTGCCGAGTAGCAAAGGCCGCTCTGCTGACCCATGTCTGGAACCTCCCTGCGTTCAGGCACTCCCTCGTAAACCAGTCGATTCAGGTAACAGCCATGAGCAACATAAAAGGCAAGGTCATTGTCATTACCGGTGCCAGCAGTGGCATTGGCGAGGCCACCGCACGGCTATTGAGCTCAGAGGGCGCGACGGTCGTCCTGGGCGCACGTCGGCTGGATAAACTGAACGCCATTGCCGAGGGGCTGCGAACCGTTGGCGGTCGCGTTGAGGTGGTGCAGATGGATGTGGCCAAGCGGGATGACGTCGAGGCGCTTATCCAGGCAGCCGTTACGACCTGCGGGCGGGTCGATGTGATGATCAACAATGCGGGCATCATGCCCAACTCGCGACTCGATCAGCGTAAGGTCGAAGATTGGGAGCGCATGATCGATATCAATCTCAAGGGCACCCTTTACGGGATTGCGGCGGTCCTGCCGATCATGCAGCAGCAGAAGAGCGGACACATCATCAATGTCTCGTCCCTGTCCGGCCATCGGGTGCGCCCGACCAGTGCCGTGTATTCGGCAACCAAATTCGGCGTACGCGCGATTGCCGAAGGGCTGCGCATGGAGATGACGCCCTACAACATCCGTAGCACGATCATTTCACCCGGCCCGGTCGACACGGAGCTGCCCAATAGCGTAACGGACGAAGACGTTGCCAAAAGCGTGCGGCACATTCATGAAATGGCTATCCCCGCCCTGTCGGTCGCCCAGTCCATTGCCTTTGCCATCGGTCAACCGGCAGCGGTCGATATCAATGAAATCCTGCTCAGGCCGACAGCCATGGAATAAAGGCGATTACTCCGCTTCCTGACCGCGAGAAAAGATCCGAATCACCTCATCCAGGTGCGCCCGCATGGCGGAGCGCGCCTCTTGCGCATTGCGGGCCTGCAGAGCCTTCAGTACACGCAGATGCTCGTCCTCAGAGCGATGGGGCATGTCATCAGGGGTGTAGTGTGCCTGCAAGCGCTGAAACATCGAGCCATAGCGGTGCCCCAGCAGGTGCTGGATCATCAGGGCATAGGCCGGATTACCGCTGGCCTGGGCGATGCGGATATGAAACAGTCGATCGCCGGGATGAGTCGTCGAGCCCTCGCGGTTGTCCTGCACATTGCGCTCATAGGCCGCGTGAATACCGGCCAACTCTTCCTCGCTGGCATTGATTGCAGCCAGGGCCGCCGCTTCCGGCTCAATCAGCTGACGCGCCTGAAGCAGCGAGAACGGCGGGATTTCGGCATTGAAATCCACCTGTACATCCAGCTCGGGATCAGGCCCTACCCATTGGCCGCGCGCCGCCAGCTCCATCACCGGCGCATCGTCCGCCGGGCGCTGGTCATTGGCGCAGACCAGAACGCCATTACCAACCCGCACATCCACCAGGCCGATGACCTCCAGTGCAATAAGTGCCTCACGTACCGAGGCCCGGCTTACGCCCATTTGTTTGGCCAGCTCCCGCTCGGCCGGCAGGCGACTCCCAGGAGGAAATTCGCCACTGTCGATCAGGCTGCGCAGCTGATCGGCGATCTGACGATAAAGCCTTGGATTTTCAATTGTTTGTATTGGCATCACGTATCCCGCTGGCATACATCGCGTCGCTTGCGCTACAGAAAAAACTTGCGCAGCCGCTGACTCACTGCTAAACCAGAGGACCAATGGCCTGACCATTAGCCGCTCGATATGCCCCCAGCATAGCAGCGGTTAACGCAAGCGGGTCATCCATACGAATAATAAAAACAGGAGGCTCTCATGTCCGTTGCTGGAAAACGTGTCCTCGTCACCGCCGCTGCTCAAGGAATTGGCAGGGCCAGCGTTCTGGCCTTTGCCGAAGCGGGCGCTGACGTCATTGCGGTCGATATCAACGCTACCGCCCTCGCCGAGCTTCCCAATGTTCGTACCCATGTTCTTGATGTCACTCAGCCCGATGCTATCCAGGCACTTGCCAGTGAGTTAGGCGCTATTGATGTGCTATTCAACTGCGCCGGTTACGTGCACAGCGGCACCATTCTCGACTGTGATGAAGAGGCCTGGAAGTTCTCCTTCGATCTGAACGTTACCGCCATGTACCGGATGATTCGTGCCTTTTTACCGGCCATGATCGAAAACGGCGGCGGCTCGATTATCAATATGTCGTCAGTGGCCTCCAGTGTGAAAGGCGTACCGAATCGCTTCGCCTATTGCGCCAGCAAGGCCGCTGTTCTCGGCCTGACTAAATCCGTAGCGGCTGATTTCGTCGCCAAAGGCATCCGCTGCAATGCGATCTGCCCCGGCACGGTCGACTCGCCTTCCCTGCGCCAGCGTATTGCGGCGCAAGCCCAGCAGGAAGGCCGAGCCGAAGACGAAGTCTATGCTGCGTTTGTGTCCCGCCAACCTATGGGCCGAATCGGCAAGCCCGAGGAAATCGCTGCACTGGCGCTCTATCTGGGTTCCGATGCCTCAGGCTTCACAACGGGCACCATCAACGTAATCGATGGCGGCTGGGTCGCTTAAGCCCACCGCACACCAATTTATCGCACAAGGAAACCGCTCATGAAATTGCTGCGTTACGGGGAAAAAGGTCAGGAGAAGCCGGGCCTGCTGGATGCTCAGGGTCAGATTCGTGACCTCTCTGGCCATATTGATGACATCGCCGGTCAGGCCATCACGGCTGAAGGACTCGCCACGCTCAGGAACATTGATCCGAGCAGCCTGCCCGTTGTGAGCGGTTCCCCTCGCCTCGGCCCCTGCGTCGGCCGTGTCGGCAAGTTTATCTGTATCGGTCTTAACTACGCCGACCATGCGGCCGAGTCCGGTCTTGACGTCCCCAAGGAGCCGGTGGTCTTCAACAAGTGGACCAGCGCCATCTGTGGCCCGAACGACGACGTAGAGATCCCGCGTGGCTCCACCAAGACCGATTGGGAAGTTGAGCTGGGCGTGGTGATTGGCAAGGCCGGGCGCTACATCGACGAAGCCAACGCCATGGATTATGTAGCGGGCTATTGCGTCATCAATGATGTATCCGAGCGTGAGTGGCAGATCGAGCGTGGCGGCACCTGGGATAAGGGCAAGGGATTCGACACCTTCGGCCCGCTCGGCCCCTGGCTGGTCACCAAGGACGAAATAGCCGATCCGCACGCGCTCGACCTCTGGCTGGAAGTGGATGGCAAGCGTTACCAGAACGGCAATACCCGCACCATGGTGTTCAAGGTGCCGGAGCTGATCGCCTACCTGAGCCGCTGCATGAGCCTGCAACCGGGTGACGTCATTTCCACCGGCACCCCGCCTGGAGTGGGGCTGGGCATCAAGCCCGAACCAGTCTACTTGAAGCCCGGCCAGGAAATGCGCCTGGGCATCGCGGGCCTGGGCGAGCAGAAGCAGCGCACGGTTCAGGCTGACTGAAACCATGCCTCTCGGGTGATTGGGACGTTTAACCGCGTCGCACGCCCGGAGAAGCGCCCGCTCAACATGCGCTCTCATATGAAGAGCTTTTGAGCGGGCCTCCAACACAGCGTTGACAAGCCCGGCATCAAGGGCTTCCGGAGAACCGATATGACAATAACAATCACCGGTCTTCGCGTAGAGGACATTCGTTTTCCTACGTCACAGGCATTGGACGGGTCGGACGCCATGAACCCCGATCCCGATTACTCTGCCGCCTATGTGATTCTTGAAACCGACCAACCTGAGCTCGAAGGCCACGGCATGACCTTTACCATTGGCCGGGGCAACGAGATCTGCTGTGCGGCCATTCAGGCACTGGAAGGTCAGATCAAAGGGCTTGATCTGGAATGGATCACGGCAGACATGGGCCGCTTCTGGCGTCACATGACCAGCGACAGCCAACTGCGCTGGATCGGTCCGGACAAGGGCGCCATCCACTTGGCGACCGGTGCCGTCGTGAATGCGGCCTGGGACCTGTGGGCCAAGCAGGTTGGCAAGCCGGTCTGGCAGCTGGTCGCCGACATGTCGCCGGAAGAATTCGTACGGTGCGTCGACTTTCGCTACATCACCGACTGCATCACACCGCAAGAAGCGATACAACTGCTCACGGAGCGCGCCAAAGGCAAAGAAGAACGCATCGGCCTGCTCAAGGCCCATGGCTACCCCTGCTACACCACCTCTGCCGGCTGGCTTGGCTATCCGGATGACAAACTCCGCCGCCTCTGTCAGGAGGCCATCGATGCCGGCTTCTCTCATGTAAAGCTCAAGGTCGGCCGTGACCTTGAGGACGATATCCGCCGCGTCACCATTGCCCGTGAAGTGATAGGCCCGAACCGACACTTGATGATCGATGCCAACCAGGTTTGGGAAGTCAACGAGGCCATCGATTGGGTAAACAAGCTGTCGTTTGCCAAGCCCTGGTTCATCGAGGAACCCACCAGCCCGGACGACGTAGAAGGTCATCGCGCGATCAAAGAGGGTATTACCCCGGTCAAGGTGGCTACCGGCGAGATGTGCCAGAACCGCATCCTGTTCAAGCAATTCATCATGCGTGGCGCCATCGACGTAGTACAGCTCGACGCCTGTCGTCTGGGTGGTTTGAACGAAGTGCTTGCTGTGCTGCTGATGGCCGCCAAGTACGAGCTACCTGTCTGCCCCCATGCCGGCGGCGTTGGACTGTGCGAATACGTGCAACATATCTCGATGATCGATTACCTGTGCGTGGCGGGCACGCATGAAGGGCGCGTTGTGGAGTATGTCGATCATCTTCATGAGCATTTCGAAGACCCCTGCGTCATGAAGGGCCCCGCCTACCTGCCGCCCCAGGCACCAGGATTTTCGATCACCATGAAACCGGCCTCGCGCCAGCAGTATCGGTTTCCCCGTAACACTTAGCGGCAGGTTGAGTAGAGGGCCTACCCTTTTACTCAACGAGCATATCGGAGGGACCAGCCTCACCGATCCCGCCGCCCACTGCTTTCAGGAGACAATAACAATGACACGCCCTGAAATACCCAGAATCGACGCACATCAACACTTCTGGCATTACGAGCCGGATCAGTACCGCTGGATCGACAACAGCATGTCAGTGTTAAAGCGCGACTATCTGCCCTCGGATCTCGAGCCGCTTCTTAAAGAACACCAGATGGCGGGATGCATTGCCGTTCAGTCCCGGCAATGCGAGGAGGAGACTGACGCACTGCTGGCGCTGGCTGCGAAACATCCGTGGATTGCCGGCGTTATTGGTTGGGTAGATCTACAAGCGCCCAACCTGCTTGAGTCGCTCGATCGCTGGCAAGGCCAGCCGCGCCTGCGTGGCTTTCGCCACCAGATCCAGGACGAAGCGGACCCGGATGCCTTTCTCGCCGACACCGCATTCAACAAGGGTGTGGCCATTATTCAGGCCCGCGGCTACCTCTATGAAATCCTTATCAAGTCCCCCTCGCTCAAGGCCGCGTACACCTTTGCCCGAAGGCATGATCGCCAACCTTTGGTGCTTGATCATCTGGGCAAACCCGATATCGCACACGGCAACCTGCAAACCTGGGCTGAGCAGCTCGCGCCACTGGCCGCCCTGCCCCATGTGTACTGCAAATTGTCCGGCCTGATTACCGAAGCTGGCTGGACAACCTGGCGACCGGACTATCTGGTCGCCTACATGAACCAGGCGCTGGAGCTGTTCGGCCCGGAGCGCGTGCTGTTCGGATCGGACTGGCCGGTGTGCCGGCTGGCGAGCGAGTACGACCATGCCCATGCCCTGGCTCAGCTGGCCATCGCGCCCCTCTCATCCGCCGAGCAGTCCGCCATCATGGGCGGCAATGCAATTCGCCTGTATGGCCTTACGGTCAATGCACAGGAGCACGCCGCATGAACCTGCATCTGGATGGAAAAGTTTTTATCGTAACCGGCGGCGGCTCAGGGATCGGCGGCGCCATTTCCCTCGGTCTGGCTGACGAAGGCGCTATCCCAGTGATTGTCAGCCGCACACCGTTGGAAGATGACTTCGCCGCCAAGCTGGACGCGCTTCAGCCACAGACACTCTTTATCCAGACTGAACTGTGCGATGAAATCTCTTGCCGCGCAGCCGTCGAGCAAACCTTGACCCGATTCGGCCGCCTGGACGGACTGGTCAACAACGCCGGGGTCAACGACGGGGTCAGTCTTGAGGCTGGACGCGAGGCGTTTATCCAGTCGTTGGAAAAGAACCTCATTCATTATTACGTCATGACCCATCTCTGCCTCGACGCCCTTCGGGATAGCCAGGGCAGCATCGTCAATATCAGCTCCAAGACCGCGCTCACCGGCCAGGGCAACACCAGTGGTTACACCGCCGCCAAAGGCGCACAACTGTCCCTTACTCGAGAATGGGCCGCCTCGCTGCTGGCTGATGGCATCCGCGTGAATGCAGTCATCCCGGCCGAGGTCATGACGCCTTTGTACGAGAACTGGCTGAACACCTTTGATGATCCTAAAGACAAACTGGACAAAATCGTCAGCAAGATTCCGCTGGGCAAGCGCATGACCACTCCCGAGGAGATTGCCGACACGGTCGTCTTCCTTCTATCACCTCGCGCTGCCCATACCACCGGGCAATGGCTCACGGTCGATGGCGGCTATATGCATCTGGACAGGGCACTCACATGAACGCTCGCTACTGCATGGCGCTGGACCTCAAGGATGACCCTGCACTCATTGCCGAATACGAGCAGCTGCACGCGCGTATCTGGCCCGAGATCACCACCCATCTGCGTAACGCCGGCGTGCAGGACATGCAGATCTACCGCCTCGGCACGCGCCTGTTCATGATCATGGATGTCAGTGCTGACTTCAGTGTAGATGCCTTCGAAGCCGCCGCCGCGGCCAATCCCAAGGTGCAGGAATGGGAAGCGCTGATGTGGCGATACCAGACACCGACACCCTGGACGCCGCAGGGCAGCAAATGGATTCCGATGCAAAATATCTTCGCGCTGGCTGAGCAACCGGCCCCGGATTAGCCACGTCCTGCTTGATGTGTGAGCGCTCTAGAAAACAACAATAACTGGAGTCATTCATGTCTACGCTTACCGCCCCGCTCGACAGTGCCCTGACCAAGAGCCGTCGCCGAATTATTCCATTCGTGGCCCTGATGTTTGCCATGGCCATTATCGACCGTTCTAACGTTGGGTATGCCAAGCTCGCATTGCAAGCCGATACCGGGATCGGCGATGCCGCCTTTGCGCTGGGCGCAGGCATTTTCTTCATCGGCTATGCCCTTTTCGAGGTCCCCAGCAACCTGATTCTCCACCGTATCGGTGCGCGAATCTGGTTGAGCCGGATCATGGTGACCTGGGGCCTTGTCTCCGCTGCCATGATGTTTGCCCAGAGCGAGACATCCTTCTATATCCTCCGCTTCCTGTTGGGCGTAGCTGAGGCAGGACTCTCACCGGGTGTCGTCCTGTACCTTACCTACTGGTTTCCTCATCGTCACCGCGGTGCGGCTTATGGACTCTATTACTTTGGGGTACCGGCCTCGCTGCTGCTAGGAGGCCCTGTCTCCGGCTGGCTGCTGGACATGCACGGAGTGTTCGGCCTGCGCAACTGGCAATGGATGTTCGTAGTGGAGGGGCTGCTTGCCTCGGTCATTGGCGTGATTGCCTTTTTCTACCTGCCGAACCGCCCGCGGGACGCACGGTGGCTGACCCGGGACGAGAAAACGGCGCTGCACAAGGCCATCGAGCAGGAAGAAACCGACAAGAAGGACCACAGCCCCTCCTCCTGGAAGGCAGCCCTCGTCAACCCAAAGGTCATGTACTTCGTACTGATCTATTTCACTATCCAGGTAAGCGTTTACGGCGTCCTGTTTTATCTTCCGGCGCGCATCGCTCAGCTGCTCGGCACCAAGATCGGCTTTGAGGTTGGCATGCTGACGGCCATTCCCTGGCTATTCACCCTGGGTGCACTGTTCATGGTGACTCGCTATGCAGACCGCACCGGCAAGCATCGCCAACTGGCAGTGGCCATGCTGCTGCTCGCCGCAGTGGGCATAGCAGGATCGACGGTTATCGAAAGCATCGTGCCCGTGCTGTTTGCCTTCTGCCTCGCGGCTGCCGGCTTTATCACGGTTCAGCCGCTCTTCTGGACGCTTCCCACCCGCTACCTGGGCGGTGTCGCAGCAGCCAGCGCAATTGCCCTAATCGGTGCGCTGGGCAACCTGGGCGGCTTTCTTGCGCCCACCCTTAAAACCTATATGGAACAGACGTTCGCCAATCCCCATGCCGGCATGTACACCCTGGCAACTGTCGCCCTGCTTGGCGCAGGCCTGCTGGCCCTTGGAGGAACGACCGTTCAACGCCAGGACGCCGGTTTTGCTGTACCCACCAAATGACCTCAACGCTGCACAACGATAAGAACCACGGAGAGCTGTCATGTTAGTCAACCAAACCAGAACGGCCACACCCGTTGCCAGCCAGGAACGCTCGGGCTACCAATGGGCATTCATCCTTGTCACCAGCCTGTTCTTCATGTGGGGCCTGTCGTATGGCCTGCTCGACGTACTCAACAAACACTTCCAGGAAACGCTGCACGTCACCAAGGCGCAGTCCGGCCTGCTTCAGGCGGCGTACTTCGGCGCCTATTTTATCGTTGCCCTGCCCGCCGGGATCTTCATGGGCAAGCGCGGCTACAAGGCCGGCATCCTGGTCGGGTTGTGCCTGTATGCATTAGGTGCCCTGCTGTTCGTTCCGGCAGCGTCTTCAGCCAGCTTTGCCATGTTTCTTTTTGCCCTGTTCGTAATCGCCTGCGGTCTGGGCTGCCTGGAAACGGCAGCCAATCCCTATGCCACGGTTCTGGGCGATCCGAACGGAGCCGAGCGCCGCCTCAATTTCGCTCAGTCTTTCAACGGCCTCGGTCAGTTCACCGGCCCAATCCTGGGCGGCACCCTGTTCTTTTCGGCCACCAACAGTGCAGGTACCGCCTCCTCCGACAGCCTGGGTTCGGTCAGCATGATCTACGTGGGTATCGCCGCTCTGGTCCTGATGATCGCCGGGCTCTTTGCCAAGACCACTCTCCCCGACCTTCGCAATCAGGAGGAAGCCGTTGCCCGGCAGGACAGCCGCACACTCTGGCAGCACAAGCATTTCGTTGGCGGCGTCATCACCCAGTTTTTCTACGTGGCGGCGCAGGTAGGTGTGGGTGCCTTCTTTATCAACTACGTGACCGAGCACTGGTCCGACACTTCCAGCCAGTCCGCGTCGTTCATGCTGTCTATTGCCATGCTGTGCTTCATGCTGGGCCGTTTCTTCAGCACCTGGCTGATGGGATTCATCGCGCCGGCTCGTCTGATGATGATCTATGGCGTGATCAACTTTTTCCTGTGCGGTCTGGTGGTGGCCGGATTCGATGGCATTGCCGTGGTGGGTTTAATCGCCGTGTTCTTCTTCATGTCGATCATGTTTCCCACCATCTTTGCGCTGGGTGTGAAGAACCTCGGCCCACACACCAAGCGCGCCAGCTCCTTCATGATCATGGCTATCGTGGGTGGCGCGATCATGCCCTACTTCATGGGCCTCATTGCCGATATGAGCAGCACTGCGTACGCGTACTCGCTGCCCATGCTTTGCTTTGCCCTGGTGATCTGGTACGGCGCCTCGCAGCAGCGCAGCGCCTGACCACCGAGCGGGCCAGGTACGCCTGGTCCGCTTCATCGCCTCCTTACTGCCTTTTATCTCTGCTCAATCGGTTGAACGGCTCAAGCACGGTCCGCCTGCTGGATTTATCCGCCTGGTCTGGATACCCTTATGTAACGTGAAATTCATCACGCATCTTCAACGTCAGTACCGTCGTTTCGAGTCCTGCAAGGAAGCATCATGGGCACACACGACCGCGGTCAACAGCAAGACGATGGGCACAAGCCCATGCTTATGCATGAACCAAATCCTGTCACCCGACCACTCAAGCGCCGCCGTACATTAACCCTGGCTCAACTTCTGTGGCTGGCGTTGCTGCTGTTTGCCAGCCTGCTGGCCTGGAATGCGCTGGAGGATATTGAACAGCTGCAAGCCCCTGTCACGCTGCTTGAGCCCGCTGACGGTATCGATACTCCCCCTTCGGCCCAGGGTCTTGTCGATCTTTCGCTGGATCAGACCGAAATTGCTTCTTCTGCTGAACTGGCCTGTATGCGAAGCGACGGCGAGATAGATGACTCGATCATTCGCTGTCATCTGGGAAAGCCACCATACCCTCATCAAGGGGGGGTCCCTAGAGCCTACCGCGCCCACCATGATCACCTGCCACGGGCGCTCATCTATCCGGCCGACCCGGTACGGGAAAGCGAGCAGCACTGGGTTGAGGCATGGGGTAGCAGTGACAGCTATCTGGCGGCCTGGGAGATTGTTAACAACCGCATCGACGACACCAGCGTATGCGGCAACTACCGCAAGGATTCGGTCGGCTATAGCGAATGCCGCAAGGGCGCTAAGGAATATTTCAGACAAAAGTGCCAGGACTGGCGCGTCCGCCACGATAAGGATGAGCAGAACAAAAGCAAGTGGATGGAAGAACGGTACTGCTCGGCCAAAAGCTATTTCGATCCGATGGGCTAACACCGCCTAACACGTCAAGTCCGTCTTATAAGCAGAACCCGTTCACCAATTCGGCTGATCCCGCTCGCCACGCTTTCCAATCCCCTATATACGGTGCGCCGACTGACCTCTGGTTGCAGGTCGGCTCTACTCCATTTGAGCTCATAGGGAGATCTCATGCTCAAGCGTAACCCCGCGGTTGCCCTGTTCTTCACCCTGATATGCGCCTGCCTACTGTCCGCCTGCTCCAACGAAGAGGCGCAGCGCAAGGCATTCATTGAATTCCTGCAAACCCGCATCATCGATAAGCCCGGCGTACACGTTCCGGTTCTTCGGGACGAAGACAAGAACCTCTTTGGCGAATACAGCGCCCAGTATGCAGCGATGCAGCACTTTCACGAGTCCCTCAACGAGCGAACCGAAGACTCGCTGACCACGGCGATGAAGCAGATGAACATCAGCTCGATGGGACAGGCTATTCAGCGCCGCGAGGATATTCAATCTGCCCAAAAAACACTGAACGAGCTGCCAGCGCTGATCAGCGAAGAACAGGCGAAGGCGGATGAAGCGCGTAAATCCTTCAAGCAGCCGGAAGATCTGAAGGCTGTCTATGACAAGGCCTATGATCGAGTTGTCACCCAGCCGGCCGAAGCCATGAAAAACATGATGCCGGTTGCCAGCGAGACCCTGACGGCAACGCTCGAAGCGCTTGATTACATCAATGCCCATCAGGACGTGATCAAGGTCAACGGTGCCATGATCGAAGTATCCGACCCCGTTATCCAGAAAGAACTGAACACCCGTCTCCAGGCCCTGAACACCAAGGCCCAGGCGACCATGCAGGCTCAACGCAAGATGGTAGCGGTCGTTTACGGTCGCGGGTAGGAAAGTCGGTGAAGGAAAGGCTGGACAGCGGCTCTCTGCCCAGCCTTTCATGGGTCAACTGGGGACAAGCGGAGTATCCGGGTCAATCACGTCAGGGTTATCGGTCACGTCATCCGGGTGATCAATGATTCCATCAGGCCCTACTGGCTCATCGGGCCAGGGCGACTCCTGGCCACCGCCTGGGTTGATCGGGCTTGGATCCATCGCGTGAATGGGCGCCAGCAGTTCATCACTCATGATGCACCTCGCGTTCTTATCTGTTAGTGACTGTCACTCTGTTGGATAGCCATTCACGGCAAATGTTCGAGCCAGACGCCTGTCACAAAAAATTCATTAATTTATCAAGCCGATAGAATATTTATCGCATTAAGTTTTTTGCTATTTCAACGACACAGTGATGAGTACCTCCCTCTCTCGAGACACTGTGATGCTTAACCGTTCCCTGCGTGCTCAAGTTCTTGCCCTGCTCTGCGGCAGTCTCTTGCTGCTCATGGCTATTTCAATCGTTTCCTTCAAATTTCTTTCCGGGAGCGTTCAACGCTATCAAGGTCTCCTGGCCAATGAGATCCGTAATGTTTTGCTGATCGACGAAGCCAACCTGAACTTTAAAACCCAAGTTCAGGAATGGAAAAACGCCCTGCTGCGCGGCAAGGATGACGCCAAACGCGAAAAACACTGGAATGCCTTCCAGGCAGAAGAGCAAAAGGTTCAGGCACTGCTGTCTGACCTAAGCAAGCAGCCGTGGTCAGACAGCTCTATCGCACAAGCCATTCAAAGCCTGCAGGCCGAGCACAAGACGCTGGGCGCAGCCTATCGCACAGGTTTCGAGCGCTTCAGGGCTGCCGGCTTCGACCCGGAGGCGGGTGACAAGGCCGTTGCAGGTATCGACCGTAGCGCCACCGCCCAGATGGCCGATCTTGTCACCAAACTGCACAAGCACAGTGACGAGCTATCTACCCAAATCAGTGCACAGGCCGACACCACCTTCCTGACGGGCCTGATCGCCTTGATTGGGGGCGGTATCGCCATCCTCGTTATCAGCCTGTGGCTGGTCAATCGCCGTCTGGTCGTACCGATCAGTGAGCTCATCGGCCATATCAATCAGCTCAGTCATGGCAACTTCAGCGTAAATATCCAATCCAGCCGCCAGGATGAACTTGGTCGACTGGCGGGAGCCGCCAGCATTCTACGTAACTTCCTGTCCGATACATTCACACGTCTCAAGCAGAGCACCCAGGACCTGGACTCTGCCAACCGCGACCTGAACGCCATTGCCAACCAGATGGCCCAAGGCAGCAACGAGCAGTTCTCCCGTACCGATCAGGTGGCGACCGCCATGCATGAAATGTCGGCTACTGCCCAAGAAGTCGCACGTCACGCAAGCGAAGCCTCCCTTGCTGCTACCGAAACCGATCAGGCTGTTCAGCGCGGTAGCGTCGTCATGCAGGGCACCATCAAGACCATTGTCGACATGAGCGACGAGATTGCCGGTACGGCCTCTGTCATCAATCAGCTCGAAGAAGACAGCGTGCGTATCGGCAAGGTAATGGAAGTCATCCACGGCATTGCTGAACAGACCAACCTTCTCGCGCTTAACGCGGCCATCGAAGCCGCCCGCGCCGGTGAGGCCGGTCGCGGATTTGCGGTTGTGGCCGATGAGGTCCGTAACCTGGCGCGTCGCACAGCCGACTCGACCAACGAGATCAACCAGATCATTGCCAACGTTCAGACCGGCACTGCCAACGCGGCCAAGGCCATTCAGAACGGTCAGAGCATCAGTGAGCGCAGCGTCACGCAGGTGAAGGAAGCTGGCGCGATTCTGGACACCATCTCGGTCTCGGTCGACTCGATGCGCGCCAAGAACATCCAGATTGCGGCAGCAGCGGAGGAACAGACATCCGTCAGTGAAGACATTGCTCGTAACCTGACTGAAATTACGGCCATTGCCAGCGCCAACCAGGCCCAGGTTGAAAAGACGCAAGACGCTGCGGTGCACTTGCAAAACCTGTCCCAGGGACTGGCCGAGCTGACCAAGCGCTTGGGCGCAGCCTGATTGACCTACAGCCATCCGCCCCCTACAGGCTGATGGCTGGTTTCAGGTAAAAGCCAAACGTGCCATTCGTCCCTACCGCGAACGGCTTTCCCGTGGACTACTCTAAATTGTCTTTAGCGGGAGCCCTGGCATGAAAAATCTCCGGCATACCGACAGCGCACACGTTACGCCTAGCAAAACCACGCCTTTACCCTCCCGCTCCGGCCCGCTTGTGTGGGGCTCCCTGGCCGTCGCGGCATCAGCCATGCTGGTCCGCCATTACAGCCGTCAGGCGGAAAAGCAGCACCCACCGGCAGGCACCTTTATCGAGGTGGATGGTATCCGGATCCATTACGTCGAATACGGTGAGGGACAGCCCCTTGTGCTTCTGCATGGCAACACGACCATGGGTACTGACTTCGAGTTGAGCGAACTGGTCGAACACGCAGCCCGTACCTATCGGGTCATCATCTTTGACCGCCCAGGGTATGGCTACAGTGAGCGCCCGTCGTCTATTGTCTGGGGTCCGCTCGAACAGGCCCATTTGCTCAATCGGGCCTTTGCCGCAATGGGTATCGACCGCCCTATCGTTCTCGGCCATTCCTGGGGCGCATTGGTGGCCATGGCGCTGGGGCTCGACTTCCCGCAGTCTGTCCGAGGCCTTGTGCTGCTGTCCGGCTATTATTACCCGACCGTTCGCCCTGATATTCCCATGGCGGCTTTGCCGGCCATCCCCGGCGTGGGTGACCTCATGTGCCACTCCGTTTCACCGCTGCTGTATCGCAGCATATGGCCACTCATGATGAAGCGAATGTTTGCACCCGCCAAAGTGCCCGCCCGCTTCAAGCGATTTCCGGCCTGGATGGCCTTTCGTCCTGTGCAGCTTCATGCCAGCGCAGCCGAAATAGCCCTGATCATTCCCGCAACGCTACAACTCAAGGAGCGTTACAAAACGCTGACAGTACCCTCCATCATCATGGCGGGACGCGAGGATCGGCTGGTTCATACCCATGTGCACTCGGGCAGGCTGCATACCGAGTTGCCGGAGATGGATTTCCGTGTCATCGAGGGCGCCGGGCATATGCTGCATCACTTGGCACCGCAGGCAGTACTCGACGCTATTCATACCTTGGCCGAACAGACACCGTCGGGTTGAACCTGTCTGGAGAGTATTCATGAACAGGCGCCGGGCTCAGGTAATATAGGCGCCTTTTCCTGTAACGCGACGCTCAATGAACTCGATACCAGCCCGCATCATCTTCTCCAGCGCCCTGCTGCTCCTGGCTTATACCGCCTTGAGCCATACCCGCCTGGGCACGCTGCTCATCCCTATTCGTGACGCACAAACGCCCGACAATCAGGTGGTGCTGACCGTTGCTGTTGCGACCTTCGTATTGGTAGTCATGCAGATTGCCGCCTGCGTTCCCCTGGGCTTTCTGAGGGATCGCTTCTGGGCCAGCGCAATGGCGTGTGTCCTGCGAGTGCCGTCGTGGCTATTTACTTCTATCAGTGCGGTCATGTGCCTGAGCGAAGCGCTGGCTAATCCTGCTTATTGGGCACCCTGCCTTGCGTACGCCGCCGCAGCGGCCGTGATCCTGTGGCAGGACTACCGGCTGCTCAAAAGCGCCCGTGTCAGCCCTCGCGCCTGAAACCGTCGGGTCCTACCTGCTAGCTATGCTTTTAACGTCAGTTTGAGCGGATGATCACGCAACGTAAGGCTTCACTGATCTTTTGAAACAACTCCGCCTCGCAGGCAGTTGTCAGAACGGGGCACTCTCGCGTTCCATCCCTCGGACAGACCTACACGTGAAGTGTCAGAGATAAACAAGTCATAGGGGATCTCAGACGCAATGACCGCTACCGAAACCCGCCGCGCCCTTCTGCTGATCAATAAACGCGCCCGCCGTGGAAGTGAATCCTACACGCCCATCGTTGAAAAGCTCAGCCAGGGCGGAATAACCGTAGTCGAACCTACCGGAGGGGAAAACCTTTCCATCAGCGAGAAGATCAGACAGGCTAAAGGATGCGACCTGATCATCGTCGGCGGCGGCGACGGCACGTTGAACGCCGCAGCTCCCGCCCTGATTGAGGCTGGCCTGCCCGTCGGCCTCCTGCCGCTCGGCACTGCCAACGACCTGGCCAAGACACTGAATATTCCTCAGGACCCGCTCGAGGCCGTCGACATCATTGTGCGGGGGCAGCTGCGAGCCATCGATGTAGGTGTCGTCAACGATCATGTCTTTCTCAACGTCGCCAGCATTGGCTTCAGTGCCGATCTGGCTGATCAGCTGACCGCGGATATCAAGAAGAAATGGGGCAGTCTCGGCTATGGCCTGACCGCCTTTAGGCTACTGCGCCGCTTTCGCCGTTTCACTCTGTATATCGAACATGACGGACAGGTGGAAAAGGTCCGAACGGTCCAGGCATCCGTGGGCAATGGCCGTCACTATGGCGGTGGCATGACGGTGGAAGAATCCGCAACCGCCGACGATGGACGCCTGGATTTCTATAGCCTTGAGGTCAGGCATTGGTGGGAACTGATCGCATTGCTGCCCAGCCTGCACAAGGGCACCCATGGCAAGGCAGATAAGGTCAGGGCGTTTCAGACAACCGCTATCCGGCTGAACACCCGCAAACCCATGCCTATCAATACTGATGGTGAGCTGACCACCTACACGCCCGCTCTCTTTTCTATCAAACCCAAAGCGCTCAGGATCTATCGTCCATAGAGCGCACCTATCGAACCATGGGTGAAAGAATCGGAAACACTCGCACCTGCCTTATTCAGCTTCAGTTAAGCCCACCCCCCGTAGGCTATACGCCCAGAATTCTGAACCTGACCTAACATGCAGAACGCTCTCTCCTCCAAAACGATGGCAACGGCCTTGGCCTGCTTGCTAGTGGCAGCCGCGATAACCGCAGGTGCCCAGCAGCGCCTGTTTGAGCAGGTCTGGTTCCGTCTGGAACAGCGCTTCAGCTCCGAGGAGGCCCAAGGGCAAGCCCTGTGGTTGCCTGACTACCATGTCACAATCGATGCCAAGCCACTGGGTAATGACGAAAACATGTCAGCGCTGACCTTCGACGCCAGCCGCCAAACGCTTTTTACGGTGACCAACAAGGACTCGCACCTTATCGAGCTTTCGCTCTCCGGTGATGTACTGCGTCGTATTCCGCTCCGGGGTTTCGGTGATCCGGAAGCGATCGAATACGTTCGTCCCGGCGTCCTCCTGATTACAGAGGAACGTAACCATCGTCTGATCGAAGTGCATGTCAATGATCAGACCCAGGTCATCGATATTGCCGACCCAGCCAATGCCAAACAGTTTTCACTCAGCGCGGCGGATAATAATAACAAAGGCTTCGAGGGCCTGGCCTACGACCCCAAGGAGCAGCGCCTTTTTGTTGCCAAGGAAAAGGACCCGGTCCGCATCTTCGAGATCAACGGCTTTTTGACCGCCTCGCCCGACCAGCCGATCGACATCGACGTGCATGTCAACGCACAGCGCGACCGGGATTTGTTTGTGACCGACCTGTCCAGCCTTCACTATGATACGAGTACAGGCCATCTGCTGGCCTTGTCTGATGAATCCAAGATGATCGTGGAAATGGATGCCACCGGTAAGCCGGTCAGCTCCTTCAGCTTGAGGCGTGGTAATCAGGGGCTTGCCAAGGATGTTCCCCAGGCTGAGGGCATGACAATGGATGATCAGGGCAACCTGTATGTGATCAGTGAGCCTAACCTGTTCTACGCCTTCAAGAAGAAGTCATAGGCCTAGTCGAGCTCTTTATCCGCAAGGCTCTGGTGAGCCTTGCGCTGCCGGGTTACGCTGTATGGCGTTTCCATCCTGCCCGTGCCCTGAATGAAAGTCACCCTCGTTACGTATCTGGTTCGCTACCCGTCTGCAAGCCTGTTACTTATCCAGCTATTGGGCATCGTGCTCTATCCCTTCATGGAGAACATGCCGGGTGGGCGAGCCGTCTTTGGTGCGTTTGGCGTCATCGTACTGGTTGCTGCCCTGCGTATGGTTCGCCGCAGTCCAATGCTCCACTCGATTGCCTTCATTCTGGCCGCGCTCATCCTGTGCTTGGCTATCGTCAGCGAGATCTGGCCCAACCAGGCCGTTACGGTTGCCTCCGCCCTGCTGGAAGGCGCCTTTTACTTTTACGCAGCCGCCAGCCTGATTGCCTACATGATGGAGGATCAGCGCGCATCGACCGATGAGCTGTTTGCCGTAGGCGCAACCTTTACTCTGCTGGCCTGGGCGTTTGCCTATGCCTTTACCGTTTGCCAGTTGCTCCTGCCAGGCAGTTTTACCGCCATGCAGAACCCTGAGGCACCACGGACCTGGATGGAACTGCTATTCCTGAGCTTTACCACGCTTTCCGGCGTAGGGCTGGGTGACGTTCTGCCTATTTCACCGCTTGCCCGCGGTCTGGTAATGCTCGAGGAGTTTGCAGGCGTCATGTACATCACATTGGTAGTGGCTCGCCTGATCAGCCTGACAGTCATCAAGCGCTAGAACCAACCGGTCGCCCCTTGTAAACGACAGCCCGGCTTTTAGCACCTGACACACCGATAGCCCATCGATATCATCCCGCCTACATACCTGTTACCCAGACAGGCCGACGGTTGGGCAGCCGGCGTGATAGACAGTCTCTCAAGTGCTGGATAGACTGGGTCGTTCACTAATCCCCTCCCTTTCCAACGTCATTCATTCGTGACCTGATCGTGAGCGAAGCTGTGCCTGTGTGCTGCTACTCATGGCAAGGCATTGGCCCCTACTGCCAGGTACCTGGCGTACCGCACCCTTCTTTTTATACCGGCATGACTACCATCGAAAACGAACATCTGCGTCTGCGTATCGCCAAACTCGAAGCCGAGAATATGGCGCTCAAGGCCGTTGCCGAAACGACTCACCAACAGAACCAGCGCCATCAGGATATTCTGAACAGTGCTGTCGATTTTGCGATCATCACAACCGACCAGTGCGGTCGCATTACTCACTGGAACTCTGGTGCAGAGCAGGTCTTTGGCTGGACAGCCGAAAGTATACTAGGGGCCTCTATCAATCGCCTCTTCACTGTAGAGGACCAATTCCAGCAGCGCGCCGAATGCGAGATGCAACGTGCCCTGGAAAAAGGTCGCGCCAGTGATGAGCGTTGGCACCAGAAAAAGGACGGCGCCCTGTTCTGGGCCAATGGCGAGATGATGCCGCTCCGATCAGCCGATGGAACCCACCTGGGTTTTCTGAAAATTCTGCGCGATCAGACCCGGCAGCAAAAAGTAATTGAAGCTCAGCAGGCCGATGCCGAGTTCCTGCGCAGCGTGTTGGCCTCCTCTGACGACTGCATCAAGGTGCTCGACCTTGACGGCAAACTGCTTTACATGAGCCCAAACGGCCAGGACGCTATGGAAGTCAGCGACTTCAATGCCATTGCGGGTTGCCCCTGGCCGACTTTCTGGCAAGACAAGGGGAGCCAGGAAGCGAAAGAGGCCATGACGCTGGCCCGCGCGGGTCAGGTTGGCCGGTTCATCGGGCAGGCCAATACCCTGGCAGGAACCCCTAAGTGGTGGGATGTACAGGTCACGCCTATCCTCGGCTCTCATGGGAGGCCTGAAAAGCTGCTCTCCATTTCGCGGGACATTACTGCGAATCACTCTATCGAGAATGCGCTACGCATCTCTCGCCAGATGAACAGCCTTATTCTCAATTCGAGTCAGGATTGCATCGTGATCATGGATCTCGAAGGGCATACCCAGTTCGTGAGCCCCGGCGGTATAGAGTCCATGGAGATTACGGACCTCTCTTGCGTACTGGGTAAGCCGTGGCTCCGGGTATGGAAAGACGCAGATCTGGAGGCGGCACGCAACGCCATCGCAAATGCTCGCGCGGGAGGGACAGGACGCTTCCAGGGCTACTGCCCTACCCACACAGGAAAACCCAAATGGTGGGATATTGCTATTTCCTACATACCAGGCGCAGACGGCACGCCTGAAAAACTGCTCTCCATTGGCCGCGACATCACCGAACGCACCCGCGCTGAGCTGGCGCTGAAGGAAAGCGAAACCCGCCTGGCTTCCATTTTCGACGAAGCCTCGGTAGGCCTGTCCGAAATCAGCCTCGACGGCCGCTTTCTACGGGTCAATGACGAGCTCTGCCGCCTGTTGGGTCGCTCTCGCACAGAGATGTTAAGCACAACCGCAAAGACCGTTACCCTAGCGGAAGACCAACCCAGGACGCTCGAGGCGCTTCAACATGTCCTGGCCACCCGACAGCCGACTCGCCTCGACAAGCGCTACCTCCGACCCGATGGTACTATTGTCTGGGCCAATAGCAATCTGACCTGTCTGAACGATGATGAAGGCAACCTACACTCGATCATTGCCGTGACCATCGATCTCTCGGCTCGCAAAGCGGCCGAAGACCGGCTCAAGGCCAGCGAGAGCCAGTTGAGGGAGCTGAACGAGACGCTTGAGCAACGTGTCGAGGAGCGTACCCGCGAGCGCGACCAGATCTGGCGCAGCACGCCAGACCTGGTTTGCACCGCCAGCCCGGAAGGCTACTTTCTCAACCTCAACCCTGCCTGGAGCGAAACCCTGGGCTGGTCGGAGCAGGAGCTGAAGGCACGCCCCTACAAGGATTTTCTCCACCCAGACGACTTGGAACATACCGTGCAAACCAAACGGCTACTTGCCAACGGCCAGGCCTTGTCAAACTTCGAGAACCGCTACCGGCACAAGGATGGCAGCTATCGCTGGTTATCCTGGAACTCCCAACGTCGTGACGGGCTGTTCCACAGCATTGCACGTGATATCACCACAATAAAGGCGCAGGCCGAAGCCCTGCATCAGACGGAGGAACGGTTGCGCCATAGCCAGAAAATGGAGGCCGTAGGACAGCTCACCGGCGGTCTGGCTCATGACTTCAACAACCTGCTCACCGGGATTTCCGGTAGCCTGGACCTGCTCAAGACGCGCCTGACCCAAGGACGCTTGAACGATCTGAATAAATACATCACCGCTGCTCAGGACTCTGCCAATCGAGCCGCGGCCCTGACCCACCGATTGCTGGCCTTTTCCCGTCGCCAAACGCTCGACCCCAAACCCACCCAGGCCAACCAGCTGATCGAAGGCATGCGTGAACTGATCACACGTACCGTAGGGCCAGCCGTGTGTATCACGACCGATCTCAGCGAAGCACTCTGGCCCACGCTCTGTGATCCCCATCAGCTCGAAAACGCCCTACTGAACCTGTGCATCAATGCACGAGATGCCATGCCGGATGGTGGTCGATTACTCATTCGAACCGAAAATCGCTACCAGGATGAGGCCAGCGCCCATGAGCGCGACATGAACCCCGGGCAGTACATCGTGACGGAAGTATCCGACACGGGCACGGGCATGTCGCCGGAAATCATGGAGCGTATATTCGATCCATTTTTTACAACCAAGCCCATCGGCATGGGCACTGGACTGGGTCTTTCCATGATCTATGGATTTGCCAAGCAGTCCGGCGGTCAAGTGCGTGTCCTGTCCGAACCCGGTAAGGGCACCACCATGAAAATTTATTTGCCTCGCTATGCAGGTGCGGTCGAGGCCGGTGCGGAGCAGGTTAGATCAGGGGAGGCACCGCGCACGGAAAAGGGTGAAACCGTACTTATCGTTGATGATGAGCCCACCGTACGCATGCTGATCAAAGAGGTACTCGAGGAGCTGGGCTATAGGGCAATCGAAGCGGCTGACGGCGCGTCAGGGCTTGACATACTCTCCTCTTCCACCCATATCGATCTGCTGATTTCGGACGTAGGATTGCCAGGGGGCATGAACGGCCGCCAGATGGCCGATGCCGCTCGCCATCAACGTCCGGACCTGAAGGTACTATTTATTACCGGCTATGCAGAAAATTCGGTAGTAGGCAATGGTAATCTGGAGAATGGCATGCATCTCATGACCAAACCTTTTTCCATGGAGTTGCTGGCAACCCGCCTGGAAACTATCCTCAAGAGTTGTTGAACAATGCTGAATGCGGCCTCAAGAAAATGGAGCGCCAACCGCTATATACCTAATGCTTGACCATTTTGCAGTTTGGGTAGGGCGTTCTGTCACTTGTCAGGATTACGCTACGGCCTCAACCTGAACGAGTCGGGACCTTATCGCAATCGGTGTGTCCAACACGAGTGACTACGGATCATTTACGTACGTGCCCTTACACGTCGTAACCTCCGTTCTATATCCTTAGCGTGGCAAGCCCAAGTCATAGACTTGAGTTTGAACAGGTACCGGAATCTTGCAGCAAAAGAAAGAAACGCTCTTTGATCGCTTGCAACAGTGGGTATTACGCCATGAATGGCCTACCCCCCTGCGCTATGCTGTCGCCGGGGCAGCTGTCATTGTCAGTGCAGGCGTTCGTCTGGCCCTGCCTGTTCTGGGCCTGCCGTACCTGCTGTTCATTCCGCTTCTGATGATTATCGGCTTCACGCTGGGCCTGGGGCCCGGTCTTTTCGCCACCGTCGTTGCCGCCCTTGCAGCGGCCTACCTGTTTGTCTCTACCCCCTTCACGTTCGATCTCGATCTGCTCCAGTGGGCAGCCAACGCCCTGTTCATCCTCGTCAACTTCGGCATCGTGGCAGTGTGCGCTGCACTCAGAAAGAACCTGATTCGCCTGAACGATCTGATGGACACGCTAGAGCGTCGCGTAGAGGAACGTACCCGTGAGCGCGACCAGATCTGGCAAACAACGCCTGATCTAGTGTGTACGACTAACGCTGCTGGCTATTTTGTAAGCCTTAACCCGGCGTGGACTAAAACCCTTGGCTGGTCCGACCAGGAGATGCATTCCAAACCCTTCAGTGAATTTGTCCACCCGGACGATGTAGAGCGCACCGCCCAGGCACTGCACATGCTGCAACGGGGCGACACGGTCTTTCGCTTTGAGAACCGCTACCGGCACAAGAATGGCACGTATCACTGGTTGTCCTGGAACGCCGTGGCTCGAGGGGATCAAATTTATGCCACGGTGCGCGATATTTCGCCTGAAAAAGAGCAAAGCGAAGCACTTAACCGTGCCGAAGAATTGTTGCGACACAGCCAGAAAATGGAAGCCGTAGGTCAGCTTACTGGCGGTATCGCTCATGACTTCAATAATCTGCTGACAGGCATCTCCGGTAGCCTCGAGATGATCCAGATGCGTGTAGCCCAGGGTCGCGCTACGGATATCGATCGGTATATTACCGCCGCCCAGACGGCTGCCAGCCGCGCGGCTTCCCTGACCCACCGGCTGCTGGCCTTCTCCCGTCGCCAAACGCTCGATCCCAAACCGACCCAGGCCAACACACTGATCGAAAGCATGCAGGACCTGATCGACCGGACGGTAGGCCCGGAGATTACGGTAACCACTAGCCTTTCCGCTGATCTCTGGTCAACGCTGTGCGATCCGAACCAACTGGAAAGTGCCCTGCTCAATCTATGTATCAATGCACGGGATGCCATGCCGGACGGCGGCCAGCTGACAATCCGTACCGCCAATATCTGGGTCGATGAGCGCGATGCCCATGAACAGGACATGCTCTCTGGGCAATACGTTGCCATAGCAGTCATGGACACTGGCATTGGCATGACCCCAGAAATCGTAGCGCGGGCATTTGACCCATTCTTTACGACTAAACCCATCGGCATGGGGACCGGCTTGGGCCTGTCCATGATTTACGGATTTGCCAAGCAGTCAGGCGGGCAAGCACGCATCTATTCCGAAGCTGGCAAAGGCACCACGGTCTGGATCTATCTGCCGCGCCATCTGGAAGAGAGCAAACCAGAGCCTCAGCAGACTGAACTGATGCGCGCCCCACGTGCAAGCACCGGCGAGACCGTTCTGGTTGTTGACGATGAGCCGATGGTGCGCTTGCTTATCACCGAAGTGCTCGAAGAGTTGGGCTATGCCGCCATCGAAGCGGCCGATGGTGCTTCGGGGCTGAAGATACTGCTCTCCGATACGCACCTGGACCTGCTGATTTCGGACGTGGGCCTGCCCGGCGGCATGAACGGGCGGCAGATGGCCGATGCGGCCCGCCAGGCACGCCCTGATCTCAAGATACTGTTCATCACCGGCTATGCGGAAAATGCAGCCGTGGGAAATGGCAACCTTGAGGCAGGCATGCACGTCATGACCAAACCATTCCCAATGGAGTTGCTGGCCAGCCGGATCAAGGAAATCATTCTGGAAGATTGATTATGGCTTGCGCTCTGCCAGCGGAGGCGCTAATGTTTCTTAATCATTTGCCAGCTGTTGGCTGACGCTACCATGAATCATCTGCATACAGGCCAGTTCTCCTCCTCGTCCGCACCGGACGTGGGGTGCCTGCATGCGCGTTTCTCCCTCGCACCACCTGTCGTATCCCCTCCGGTTGTTGTGGCAGTAGTCGCTGCCTGATGACGCTCGGCTGATTACAGCCGTTTTCTTTCTCCAGTCTTGATCGGAACTGCCTACCACAGGCCGTTGGCTGGAGCCTGCTTTTCGTACTGACAGGTGAAATGACAATGTTAGGTTCATTAAGAACCCTGCTTGTGGCCAATAGCGCCACAGGGTTGTTCGTGCTGCTCTGGAGCAGCGGCGCGTTATTCGCTCACGTGGGTGTTACCCACGCCCCCGCATTCGCGTTCCTGCTGTTACGCTTCCTCATTGCGTTTACAGTGCTCTTGCTAATGGGGCTCTGGCGGCGACGCTGGTTGCCATCGCCGGGCTCTCGCAGCCGGGTAGCTCTCACCGGAGCGCTGCTTATCGGCGGCTACAGCATTTGTTATCTGTTGGCTCTGGATAAAGGCGTTACGCCGGGAGTCCTGGCTACCCTTCTGGGTGTACAACCCATTCTTACCCTGGTGTTGGTTGAAAGACGATTATCACCCCGTCGGCTGGCGGGCCTGCTGTTGGCCCTGGGTGGACTGTCTCTGCTCGTCTACCGCAGCCTGGCGATGGCGCATCTATCCTTGAGTGGAATTCTGTATGCGCTGGCAGCGCTCTTGTGCATGTCGATTGGTGCCATTCTGCAGAAAGGCCTGAGTCAGCCCCCAGCGGACGTCTTGCCGTTGCAGGTCGGTATCAGCCTAGTGCTCTGCCTGCTTTTCGTCCCCTTCCAGCCCATCAGATTTGAGTTGTCCTCGGAGCTTGTGACATCCGTTCTCTGGATGGCCGTCGTCATCTCCGTTCTTGCACAGCTCCTGTTTTATCGACTCGTACAAGCCGGCAATCTGGTAAACGTAACCAGTCTGTTTTATCTGGTGCCACTTGTGACAACGCTGTTGGATTACCTGATTCTTGGTCACCGGGTCGACGCACAAGGTGGTATGGGAATGGTGGCCATCCTTATAGGGCTGGTATTAGTATTCCGTCAAAATAAACCTACCAATAATTGACGCAGCCGTGCCAGAAGGACGGTTTCTACCGCTCTTCTGGCACGGGCTTATTTATTGAGGTTTCGTAATAAACAGGTCTGATACGTGTTTTCCATCCCTCTTTATAGGCTATGGATGCAACGCATCAGACTCAATAACGACAGGACGGCCTGGCATTAGTTGGGCATTGCGATCGTGACAACCAACAAGATACCGAACAAGGTGGAAAGTGTGGCAAACCAAGCCGTAGAGCTGGGTCTTTTACGAGGATATCCGCGGTTTGTTTTTGAAACAGCTGGATATGCAGATTCTGAGTTCATGTCTCTCAAACTGAATAATAGAGTTGCCCGTCAACGACTTCACGGGTAGATGAAGCCAAACGGCGAGCCATAGCGTTCATGCAAGGATGGCTCTACAAGCAAGCGCCACGGTTCAGGACGCCTGTCTCCTTGCACGGCGCATAGATATATCAAACTTTTCAGAGCAGAGAGAGCAAGAGATGTTTGCAAGTTTTTGCATGAAGCGAGGGTTTGAAAGAGCCGGTCCTGGCAGGCAGGACCGAAACAGGAGGGTATACAAGCGGCGCATGCTCCTTTGTTTCCCCCTTCTCTCACTGAGACATCTATTTCCAGACGTGTTCAGGTCAATAGCCCAACAGCCCCTGCGCAGCATCCAGACTGCTTATCTCCACGCCGGTGGACAGCGCCGCGAAGAGCACTACCATGTAGCGCGCCATTTCCAAAGCGTCCGCCTCCTCGCAATCCAAGGTAAGGTCCTCTACGTCCCACAGGGGACAACTGACGCACATGGTTTTCTCGTGGGGGTTGTAGGACAGGTGAATCCCCAGGCGTATCTGAAGTCGACGTGACTCACCATCGTCGATATGGGGCAGCCACTGGAAGCTCTCGCCGTTTTCATCCCTGACGATGGGTATGTCCTGCGCCCAATCGATTACCTTCCAACCTAGGGCTTCGGCCGCCAGAGTCAATTGCTGGCGTTGATCAAACGGATCGCTGTCGGTTTCTAAAGCCATACTGTTACTCCATCAGGGCAATGCTGTACTACTTAAAGCATAGCTGGCTGCTTCAAACAGGCTGAACTTGGCAGATAAGCTGTCGGCTCCGCCTGCGACACAGACATTTGGCAACGTCGAATCCTCAAGCAGATCCAGCATTCTCGTGAGCCAAAAAGACGAGCGAGTCGCCATATCCAGCCCGCACTGCTGGCAGTGCCCTGCCATGTCCGCGCCTCTCTGTACAACCGATCATCGGCCATTGATACCTAGACGAGCATAGCGCTCCAGATTTATCAAGCCGGGCCGATAGCCTCCTATCAGTCCGCGGCAATTGATTGCCGTGTCGTATTTGTCTCTGTCGGTTTGATGTCTTTATGAAATGGTCTTTGCGTAAAAAGATTGCTCTATCCTCCAGCACTGCGGTACTGCTGGTGGGCGCCAGCCTGACCGGTATGAACTTCTGGAACAGTCAGAAAAGCCTGGAAATCCACATTGCAGAACAGGTCAGCAATGCCAGCAGGACGTTCAGCGCCAACGTGCGTTACTGGCTACAAAGCAAGGAGGTGGTGCTCCAGGCTGTGAAGGCCACTGACGACCCGTCTGCCATGCTGTCGATTCTTAATCAGGCCAAGATTTCCGGCGGTTTCGACAACGTCTTTTTTGCTCGGGCCGATGGCAGCCAGGTGAACGCCAACGGTGTAACCCTGCCGCCAGACAATAATGACCCTCGCAAATGGAAGTGGTACCAGCAGGCGCTGGTCGCGCCAAACAAGGTCTACATCTCGACGCCGACTATTGCGGCGGCTACTGGCAGCCACGTGCTGTCCTTAGGCCGCTCCCTGCAGCAGAGCGGAAACGCGCTTGGGGTGGTAGGCGCTGACGTCAGCATGACCGAGATCCTTGAGCAGCTGAAACAGATCAAGCTTCCTGGCAATGGCTCGGCCTTCTTTGTAGACAAGGACGGCACCATTCTGGGCCACACGGACACGGCCCTGCTCGACAAGAAGGTCAGCGACCTGATGACGGAGCTCACCCCTGCCACCCTGGCGTCATTGGCTGCCAGCAAGGGTACGCAGCACTTGCTGGACCATAACGGTGAGCGTTTGTACGCTGTCCCGATCGATCATGATGGAGAGATTCTCATCATGACGCTGGACGACGCTGTTCTGACCGCCCCGCTCTATCAGCAACTGTGGGTGAGCCTGGGCGCATTCGGCGCTATCCTGGTTCTGTCGCTGATCGCCATCAACATGCTGTGCGCCTGGCTGCTACGCCCGCTGGGCGTGGTCTCCCAGGGACTTCAGGTAATCGCCCATGGCAATGGCGACCTGACCAAGCGCATCCCTCAACAGAGCCAGGACGAGGTGGGCCATCTGGCCCTGCACTTCAACCAGTTCGTGGCCAGTCTGCATGAACTGGTTACGCATATTCGCCATCAGGCGGTGGAAATCGGCCAGGAGTCCACGACGGTGCTAAACAACAGCACATTGTCGGTCGCTGATCTGGGGCGTCTCCAGCAGGAGCTGACACTGGTCGCAACAGCAGTCACCGAAATGGCTTCGGCTACCCAGGAAATTGCGGGCAATGCCGAACGTACGGCGCAATCGGCGCAGCAGTCTACCGAAAGCAGTCAGCAAGGTCTGGAGCTGGTTCGCAAGACCCAGACCTCCATTACCGATCTTGCCCAGGAAGTGGCGGAAACAACCCAGGTCATCACTGAGCTCAGCCAGCACTCCCAGTCCATTTCCAGCGTCTTGACCAGCATCCAGAGTATCGCTGAGCAGACCAACCTTCTGGCCTTGAACGCAGCGATTGAGGCGGCGCGGGCAGGCGAGCAGGGTCGCGGCTTTGCGGTGGTGGCTGACGAGGTGCGGACTCTGTCGCAACGCACCCAGGCGTCTACCCAGGAAATCCAGACGACTATCAGCAATCTGTTGCGTGTAACACAGGATGCAGTCAGCCGGATGGACAACAGCCGTCATCTCGCTGAACGCAGCGTAGCGGATGCCGATCAGGCGTACGTGGCGCTGGAGCAGATCACCCAGTCGGCCTCGCTGATCTCGGACATGTCGATGCAGATTGCAGCGGCGGCTGAGGAACAGACCTCCGTGACGGAAGAAATTACCCGTAACGTGGTAACCATTAAATCTTTGGGTGATACCCTGGCTGAAAGCTCAGTGCAGGCGGAGCATCAATCCCGCTCACTGCAAAGCCACGCCGGTGATTTGAACGAACGCGTGTCCCGCTTCATTCTGTAACCCTGCCTTGCTGTCCACTCCCTTGCCAGGGAGTGGACCCTCTTCTCAACCCATCCGTCTAACACGGTCGTGAATGACCTTCAGGGCTTCCCGAAATACCCAGTGCCACTGGGACGATGCGGCTCGACCAAGCGGGTACCAAAAAAAGCGAAACTCCAATCCGCCTCCGTCGATGGTGCGATGGACCCAGCCCTCAGGTAACTCGTACGCGCTTTCGCACAGGTGCATCGACCATACCTGTTCCTGATAGCCAGAGACCCATGTTCCTAGATCCACAGGCCATTCGGACACTTGGATACCTGACTCTTCCCATAGCTCCCGCAACGCAGCCTCAGCAGGTAGTTCACCCGGCTCGATAGACCCTTTGATCAACTGAAGCCCTGCCAAGGGGTGCTCGAACGCCAGTATCTGCAGTTCGCTTTTATGACGCAGTACGACCGGACATGCCTTAACCGGACTTGCTGAAGCATCGTTATTTGCCAAGGGCAGCCTTGTCATCGCACGTCGACCTGGTTCAGCTGACGCCTCAGCCGATCGTTTTCCCTCTGTAACGCTGTGATGTGGTAGCGCAAATCCTTGATGACACTCAGGTGATAGCGGTGCTCAAGCTCCAGCGCTCGGTAGCGCTGCATCAGTGTGCCTGAGTCTGCCATAGCCAGGGATTGGGAAAGATCGTCTGCTGGAGACATCGGTACGCCCTCCTCTTGTTTACTGTTTATTTATACAGTAGTCAGCGGAGCGCAAAATGACAACCTTTTCTGACGCCAAAAGACTGGTCGTACAGGAAATTTCATTGATGTGTCATAAAAAAGGGCGGAACCCGTCCGCCCTTTTCAAGATATCGACTGTTTTTAGACGCGCTTGCGGATCAACCCTTCTTGGGCAACCGAGGCGACAAGCTGACCCGCTCGGTTGTATATGCTGCCACGACACAATCCACGCGCCCCCCCGGCCCATGGGCTATCCATGGAATACAGCAGCCACTCGTCCACCCGTAGCGGCTGATGGAACCAGATCGCGTGATCAAGGCTGGCAACCTGCATCTCCTTATTCCAGTAGCTGATGCCATGGGGCAACAAGGACGTCGGGAGCAGGTTGAAGTCCGAGGCATAGGCCAGTAGGTATCGATGCAGCGCAGGGTTGTCCGGCAGCTGCCCGTTGGCCCTAAACCAGACATGGCGTGCAGGCGCTGTTGGCTCTGGATCAAACGGATGGGTCACCTTGACCGGGCGAATCTCGATGGGCTTTGGCGCCAGCAGCTTTTCCCGCGTAGGCTCCGGGATAAACTGGGCAAACTGTTGGATGTAGTCCAGCTCGGACGCCAGCGAGTCTGGATCGGGCACGTCCGGCATTTCGCTCTGGTGTTCAAAACCGGGTTCCAGACCTTGGAACGAGGCACTGCAAAAGAAAATCGGTTTGCCTTTCTGGATGGCCGTGACGCGACGGGTCGTAAAGCTGCCGCCATCCCGGACGCGATCCACCTCATACACCACCGGAATCGTCACGTCGCCAGGCCGCAAGAAGTAGCCATGCAGCGAGTGCACCTGACGCGACGCATCTACCGTTTGGCTCGCCGCTGACAGGGCCTGACCGAGCACATGCCCACCGAATAATTGTGGAAAGCCCAGGTCCTGACTACGACCGCGGTAGAGGTTTTCCTCGATGGACTCAAGGCTTAACAAGGCAACAAGATCATCCAGCACTGTGCTCATCACGTTTTCCGTGGTCGTTTTGATAATGACCAAATCATACGCAAGTCAGTCGTGAAGCCGTAGCCCCATGATGAGGAAACGGCAGCGGCAAGACGTCCCTCCAGGACTCCGCCACCCATCAGGCAAAGTCGTTCTCAGGCGCGGGATAAGCTGGCAGCGAGGTCAGACGCATGTCCACGGTCGCGCGTCCCATGGTGAAGTGATAAAGGCTTTGCCAGGTTGTATCCGCAAGCCCTATCAAGTCATGTACCAGCGGGTCGAAATAGCAACCGATACCGGTGCCTGAAAGCCCTGCCGCTTCTGCCTCCAGGTAAAGCACCTGCCCAATCTGTCCGGTCTCCCAGAATAGCTGCGGATAGCACCAAGCCCCCTGGGCAAGGGCATCATCGAAACGAGCCATCATTGCGATACTGATACAACCGTCAGACGCAATGTCCTGGCCGCAGGAAAGCAAGCCAGCCAGCTCACTAGCAGCCCCTTTGAGCAACCGGAACAACCTGAGCCCCTCCGCCTCCTCTACCCGCTCCCAGAGTAAGTCCGCTCGGGCGGTGATATTGAGCTCTCCCTCACTGCGCGCCAGCCAGTACAACCCCGGTTCCAGCCCCACTACGCGATTTACAAAGATCAGAAGATCGACCTGAGCAGGCTTGCCCAACGTCAGGAAAGGCACCGGTGCCTGCTCCGGCAATGTACGCCTTAGCCAGGCAAAGAAAAGATCAGACAGAATGCCCGTCCGACCATCCATGGACTGCGCGCTACGCCGTTGATGCAGCAATGGCCGCAGCAGTAGCTGGTCGTTTTCCTGGGTAACTACGCCCCGGGAAATAGGCATGTCGTAGGGCAAGCGCTTGGGCGCACGGCATGCGGCAGCGATCCGCCCAACCTCGGGCCACTCTACGTACTCTCGCGAAAGTCGATTAGGCGTGCCGGCGAGCTGCAACTGACTCAGCAGCTTGAACAGACTATCGGGCAAGGAAGGCTCGGCCGATTGCGGCGGACCGATCCAGAGCAGCGCCTCCATTTGCTCCTGCTCACCAAAGCCGTCTCGATCAACTCCAAACGCCGCATCGAGCGTTTCATCCGCCACGTCGTGAATCAGTCGTGTTTCCCAACCTTGCGCGGCGGCAGCAATGGCAATGGCGGCCAAGGCGTGGCCTATATCATGCTGACAGTAGCGCCAGGCTCGCTCGCCATATTTCCAGGCCTCACGCCAATAGATACTGGACAGTGCGACCAAAAAGCTCCCCGGCGGCAAGGCGCCAATGATGTCTTCATCCAGCACTTCGGGGAGCTCGGCGCGTACTTCCAGGGCATGCAGATCGGCCGTGTAATGTGTCATCAAGGCACGATCGTTCAGTACCCCCGGTGGCAGCAAGGCATAGGCTTCGGTGGGATGTAGATTGCCGGAGGAAGGATTCACTCGCAGCGCCCAGCGGCTGCTGCCCGACTCTTTCCAGGCGGAAATGGCCAAACTGTCATAAAACAGCCGAGAGATATTGGCCGGATCCAGCGGGGCAGGCTCGCCTACCGGGCCTGCAAAGACCTCATCGTACAGAGGCGAATCCTCCAGCATACGGCGCAGTAACGGAATGACTTCGCATCCCCGATAACGACGGAATGGCGCAGGTTGGTTGGCCCAATCGAGCGCATCGGGTCCGCGGGCATAGCCCTCACGACGGTGCATGCTGAGCGAATGATAGGCTCTGACGATGTCTTCTGGGGTCATGCAGTCCTCTTTGTCATTAACAGGCATTCATGCTGTCGCCAGTTTCCAGTCTACTGATCCACTGATGGCGGCTGAGTCGATACAGAACATGGTGGCGCAAGGGGTGACCTTCCGGCAGGCTCGGGTGTTCAAAGTCGTCCGCTGGATCGTACTGCATACCCAATCGTGCCATCAGGCCGCGGGAGCGTTCATTTTCAGGCACGGTAAACGCCACGATCTCTTCCAGGCCTACCTGCTCGAAGCCAAAGGCAAGCGCGGCTTCGGCAGCTTCATGGGCATAGCCTTCGTCCCAATATTCGGCACCCAGCCGCCAGCCGATCTCGACCGCTGGCGTAAAAGGTGCGTCGAAATTGGAATGCTCAAGCCCGACATACCCAATGAAAGGCGGACCGTTCCTGACCTCCACGGCCCACCAGCCATAGCCATGATCATGGAAGTGTGCCTGGATACGCTCGGTCAGCGCCTGCGTTTCAGCCTCATTCAGACATTTGGGGAAAAATTCCATTACCCGTGGATCAGCGCTTTGTGCAGCGAAAGGCGTATAGTCTTCATTGCGCCAGGGGCGCAAAATCAAACGTTCGGTACGTAACACCTTGGGATAGGCCTGGCTCATCTCCATCCTCTTTTAAGGTCCTTTGATGTTGGGACTGTTGTGAAGCCAGAGTATTCCGTAAAGCCGGTTCGGTTTTTTGATAATGGCTACCGCTTGGCGAGATCGGCAGGAATCGTCATCATGAGCGCCCGTCGGCAGCATCGCCTGTATCTGCCGAAACTTGGCATTTAGCCGAATCCTAACAACTACATCTCTAAATTCGACCAATGTATTGACCTTCACTGAGCAATATGGCCGGCGAATGGTCCTACATCATTAATGCGTTCTTTTCAGGCTGCTGCACACACATGACTTCCAAGAATTCGGACAATCTCAATTCTGCCGACCGCAATAAAGTGGTAAAGGGTATGCCAGAAGAAGTCCGTAGCCAGCAAGGCGATATCTTTTTCGCTGCGGTTAGAATGACCCGCATGCCCATGATCGTGACCGACCCACGGCAGGACGATAATCCCATTATTTTTGCCAACGACGCCTTCCTGAAAACGACGGGCTATGAAGAGCATGAAGTACTGGGACGCAACTGCCGTTTTCTTCAAGGCCCGGAAACGGACCGGGAGACCATCCGGCAGATCCGCGAAAGCGTCGAGTCCCGTCATGAATGCAATACCGAGTTATTGAATTACCGCAAAGATGGCTCGACCTTCTGGAATGCCTTGTATATTTCTCCGGTCTACAACCAAGCAGGCGAGCTGGTGTATTTCTTTGCTTCGCAACTGGATGTCAGCCGTCGCCATGACGCCGAAGAGGCCTTGCGGCAATCCCAGAAAATGGAGGCGTTGGGTCAGCTCACCGGCGGCATTGCCCATGATTTCAACAATCTGTTGCAAGTCATGGTGGGTTATCTGGACATTCTCCGGATCAACCTGGATCGCCCGGAAATGGACAGGGAAAAGGCCAAGCGCCATGTCGACAACACCCGGGAAGCGGTCAATCGCGCGGCCACACTGACGCAACAACTTCTGGCGTTTGCCCGCAAGCAGCGCCTGACCGGTCGAACGTTGAACATCAACGAGCTGATTGAAGAGCGACTCGACCTGCTGTATCGAACGCTGGGAGAGCCCTATCAGCTAACGACTCGGCTGGCGCCTGACCTCTGGAATTGCAAGATAGACCCGACCCAGGCCGAAATGGCGCTCATCAATATCCTGGCGAACGCACGTGACGCCATGGAATCGCGGGGCGAAGGTCGTGTCACGATCGAAACCCGCAACATTGAAGTGACGCCAGAGGATATGGCCTACGGAGGCCTGACTCCTGGCCGCTATGCCTGCATCGCCATTACCGATACCGGAGAGGGCATTCCAACAGAAGTGCTTGGACGGGTCCTCGATCCGTTCTTCACAACCAAGGAAGAAGGCAAAGGGACCGGTCTTGGTCTATCCATGGTGTATGGCTTCATGAAGCAGTCCGGCGGCGCGGTTCGTGTGTACTCCGAGGCCGGTATGGGTACGACGGTCCGCCTGTATTTCCCGACGACACAAAGTGAAATCATCCAGCAGCCTGCCGAATCCAATGGCACCAGCGAGGAGCCCGGTAACGAGACTATCCTGGTTGTGGATGATCGAGAAGAAGTGGCAGCGCTGGCGCAGGCGATTCTTGAGGAGTTCGGTTATTCGGTTCGGGTCGCCTACAATGGCAAGGAAGCGCTGGCTACCCTGGAGCAGCATGGCGATATCCAGATGCTCTTTAGCGACCTGATCATGCCCGGCGGCATGAATGGCGTAATGCTCGCCCAGGAAGCCCGCCGACGCTGGCCTCATATCCGCGTCCTGCTCACGACCGGCTATGCCGATACTACGCTGGAACGTGGGCAGACGGATACCTCTGAATTCGAAGTGCTGAGCAAGCCCTACGGTCGCCTGGAACTCGCGCGTCGAGTCAGGAAGATACTGGACGGAGCAGGATGAATGACAATGAGGGTGTGATGGAGGAAGACGATCACTACGAGTGCAGCGCCGAAAGTGACTCACCAGCCAGCCTGGAAGCCTTTCTCAGTTGCCTCGAAGAGGTCGGGCGCAGCCCGGAAAAGGTTTCCGTGGGCCACTTGATCGATGCCATCGGGAGTCGCTCCTACGGTCCACTTCTTCTGCTTGCAGGCATCATTGCCCTGTCTCCCCTGACGGGCATTCCTGGCGTTGCCACCGTCATCTCGATCTATGTCGTTCTGGTTAGCGTACAACTGCTCATCGGCCGCAAGCATTTCTGGCTGCCGCGCTGGGCACTGAAACGTCAGGTTCCGCGTGGCAAGCTACGAAAATCACTGCGCATGCTGCACCCTACCGCACGTTTCGTGGATCGCTTTTTGAAACCACGTCTGACCTTCCTGACCAAGGGTATCTTCCAGCACATCACGGCGCTGCTCTGCATTGGGGTCGCGGTATGCATGCCGGTTCTGGATCTGGTGCCCTTCGCCAATACCACGGCCGGAGCCGCCATGACGGCGTTCGCTATTTCGTTGATCGCCCGTGATGGACTTATATTCCTGCTGGCCAGCGGATTCTGTTGCGGTATCGTCTGGCTGCTCATCAGTCTCCTGCTTTAGCCATCAGCCTTTTCATGACAGCACTTCCTCTGGTTTACCACGACGATTACAGCCCACCCTTTCCACCCGAGCATCGGTTTCCGATGGAGAAGTTTCGCCTGCTCTATGAGCACTTGAGCGAAAGCGGACTGGTGACGGCTGACAACCTGTACCGCCCGGAATTACCTGTGCCAGAAGTGCTGGCCCTGGCTCACGATCCAGTCTATGTCGAGCGCTACATGCGCGGCGAGCTGTCCCATGCCGAGCAGCGCCAGCTGGGTCTGCCCTGGAGCGAGGCGCTGGCACGACGAACCATTCGCGCTGTGGGCGGCTCGCTATTGACGCTGGAGCTGGCGTTGCAACACGGGCTGGCCTGCCATATGGCTGGGGGCACGCACCATGCACATCATGATTACCCAGCTGGGTTTTGTATCTTCAACGACTTGGCCATCATGGCGCTGTATCTCTTGGAAAGCGGCAAGGCGGGACGCGTTCTGATCTTTGACTGCGATGTTCACCAGGGGGACGGCACTGCCCGAATTCTTGAACATGTTCCCGATGCCGTCACGGTGTCGCTGCATTGCCAGACCAACTACCCGGCGCGTAAGGCACAGAGCGATTGGGACATTCCATTACCCAAGGGCATGGGTGATGCAGGGTATTTGCATACCGTTGAGGAGGCACTGAATTACCTGTTACCTCTCCACCAACCTGACGTTGTGCTCTATGACGCCGGTGTCGACGTGCACGCCAGCGATGCCCTGGGCTATCTCCTGCTGACGGACGAAGGCATCGCTGCACGGGACGAATACGTCATCCGCCATTGCCTGAGCCGGGACATCCCGGTCGTCGGCGTGATTGGCGGCGGCTACGACCGGGACCGAGCCCTGCTGGCCAGACGGCACGGCATCCTACATCACAGCGCCGCCAGGGTCTGGGCCAGTGGGCTTGCGCCGGGCTAGAGCTTCATGGGTCTAGGCTTGGAGCCATCGGAAAAGCGGGTAAACCGGAACTCATAAGGGTCAACGATCGGCCTGGCGCCTGTTACCAGGTCTGCTGCCAGCTGCCCAACCGCAGGCCCCACGCCAAACCCATGACCGGAAAGCCCTGTCGCCACAACCAATCCAGGCACTGCATCAATCTCGGAGATAACAGGAACGGCATCCGGGGTTACGTCGATCAGCCCCGCCCACTGCTGGGCGATCTGTGCCTTGGCAAACACTGGAAACTGACGAACCAGTTGATTCATGGCGTTCAGGTTCTGCTGAGGGTCCGGGTAAGGATCCAGCACGCGCATGTATTCGTAGGGAGACGGGCGATCCAGCGGGACAGGTTTGCCTTCATGCCATTCCTGGCGGAAGCGCTCGTCAAACCGGATCCGCAGGCTCGACCACTCCGATTTCAAGGTTGGTAAAAAGTCCAGAAAGAAGCGGAAGCTGTCGGGTACCAGCGAAGCGATATTCACGCTGCCATTGGCAATGGTATAGCCACCGTCCAGGCGTTTGCGAAATGCCACGTCGCGCGTCCAGAGCGTACAGTCAGGCCCCTCCTCCAGCGGCGCCGTCCGCAGTACGCTGTTGCGTACCTTGAGTTGTGGCAGTCGCACGCCAAGGTCCTTCAGAAAACGGCTCGACCAGGCCCCACCTGCCAGAATTACGGACTCGCAGGCAATTCGGCCTCGTTCGGTAATGGCTGCACTGACCCGCCCGGCCGACAGCTCCAGCCCCCGCACGGCGCAGTCGGTCAGAATGACAGCCCCGAACCGCTGGGCCGCCGTTGCGATCGCAGGTGCTGCTTTCTGGGGCTCGGCGCGCCCATCGGTGGGGCAATAGATACCGCTTTTCCAGCTGACTTCGCCGGCTGGCAGCAACTGCTTGAGCTCGCTGCCAGACACCATGCGCACGTCTATATCATGCTGACGCGCCACACTGATCCATTTTTCATAGTCGGCCTCCTCCTGTTCGGATTCGGACGAAAACAGAATGCCGGAGCGGCGAAAACCGGTTTCACCCTGTACAACCTCATTGAGACCCTCCCAGAGCCTCAGGCTTTCAACTGCCAGCGGAATCTCGCGGGGGTCACGGTACAGCTTGCGCACCCACCCCCAGTTGCGGCTGGACTGTTCTCCAGCGATATAACCCTTCTCGCAGAGCACCACGGAAATGCCTTCCCGCGCCAGCGCCAATGCCGCGCTGGTCCCGGCAATGCCTCCGCCGATCACAACGACCTGAACCTTGGCTGGTAGCGCCTTATCCGCCTTGACTAGATCAACCTCGGGTCCCATCCACCACGCTCCGTTCATCGATAATCAGTTAGTCACGCAAGAGCCATGCCCTGTTCAATCGTACACCAGCGGGATTCTGCTGGTACTTCGCGGTAAACTGGCGGGCTTTCTCTACCTGCGATGGCTGTCATGTCCCCACACGTGCCTACTCATTCCCGTACCGCCGCCATTATCGGCGGTGGGCCTGCCGGCCTTATGGCTGCCGAAGTTCTGGCCGGTACTGGTGTAACAGTAGACGTATATGACGGTATGCCCTCAGTCGGACGCAAGTTTCTTCTGGCCGGGGTAGGCGGCATGAACATTACCCACGCCGAAGACCAACCCGCCTTTCGCTCCCGTTACCGCGAGCGTGAAACCGCCCTTTCCCGCTGCCTCGACGGATTCGACAGTCATAGCTTGCGAGATTGGATTCATGGGCTGGGCATCGAGACGTTTGTCGGCAGCTCAGGCCGCGTCTTTCCCACAGACATGAAGGCCGCTCCTCTGCTCCGAGCCTGGCTGCATCGCCTGCGGGAAGCAGGCGTTCGCATTCATACGCGGCACCGCTGGTTGGGCTGGGAAGAGCACGGCGCCCTGCGTTTTTCCACTCCGGCGGGGGAAACCTGCCTGCGCGCCGACGCGACAGTCTTGGCCCTGGGTGGAGCCAGCTGGCCGCGACTGGGCTCCGATGGGGTGTGGACAGGATATCTTGAGGAACAGGGTATTGCCCTTGCCCCGCTACAACCAGCCAACTGCGGTTTTGAGGTCGCTCAGTGGAGCGATCATTTACGCAGCAAGTTTGCCGGCTCGCCTATCAAGCCTGTAGCCATGATGCTTAAAGACGGTACTCGCCGCCAAGGCGAATTCGTGCTGACTGAGACAGGCATTGAGGGCAGTCTGGTCTATGCCCTGTCGGCTGAAATTCGCACCGAACTGCTTCGTACCGGCTCCGCCACCCTATACCTGGACCTTGCGCCTACCAAGGAACAGAGCGCGCTTGCCGCGGCGCTAAGCAAGCCGCGCAAAGGCAAGTCCATGGCCAATCACCTGCGTGCCCATGCCGGGCTGGAAGGCGCTCGCTCTGCCTTGCTGCGGGAGCTGGCTCCCGCCAAGGCGTTTGATGACATGCAGTATCTGGCAGCCGCGATCAAATCGTTACCCCTGACTGTAATCCGCCCCCGTCCTATCGAGGAAGCCATCAGTTCGGCTGGCGGCGTACCGTTCGAAGCGCTGAACGAGCAGCTCATGCTCAATGCCCTGCCGGGCGTATTCTGTGCCGGTGAAATGCTGGATTGGGAAGCGCCTACGGGAGGCTATCTGCTGACGGCCTGCTTTGCTACTGGCCGTACCGCCGGCCTGGGTGCTGCAGCCTGGCTGCAGCAGTAAACCGCTTATTGTGCGGCATTGATCACAGCCCTCTTGTCGGATACCCCGAACCGCCTCGTCATGCCCATGGTCAGCTCTCATAGAGCCCGTGACGAGGCTTACTACCGTGCTTATCCTTATGATGAGAGAGCCTGACCATGAATGCTATCGACCTCCTGAAAAATGATCATAAAACCATTCTCGATATTCTTGAGCAGCTGAGCAGCACCTCCGAGCGCGCTGTTAAAAAGCGTCAGGATCTGGTGCAAAAGCTTGAACACGAGCTGACACTCCATACGCATATCGAGGAAGAGATTTTCTATCCGGCGTTCAAGGCGGCGGGCAAGAAAGAAGAAGCAAAGATGTATTACGAAGCGATTGAAGAGCATCGGGCAGTCGACTCGCTGGTGTTGCCGCACATCAAGGCTACAGCGCCTGATAGCCTGGAGTTTTCTGGCCGTGTGAAAGTGGTCAAGGAACTGCTTGAGCATCACATTGAAGAGGAAGAAGAAGAGATGTTCAAGGATGCTCAGGAATTGCTAGCGTCCCAACTGGACGAGCTAGGCACACAAATGCAGGAGCGCAAAAAGTCGCTCAAGCAAGAGCTCAACGCACGCAAAGCGGCTTGAGCCCTGACAGTCTCTGTAACGCCGGACGGTGTTACAGAGACTGCACGATCATCTACTTCTTCTTGCCGAACCCAGGCATCTTGCGAACCGGCTTTACCGACGGCTTGTCGTTCTCGATCCAGCGCCCCAGAGGCTTCCCGCTTTTAGCGTCGCTTACTGAGCCTACCTTGGGTTTCTTCGGCTTCTTCGGCTTTTTCATCACAACGCCACCAGGACCGGTTTGCGGCACCTTGTGATCAGGGATGAAATCCGGCTCGTCCCGTCGCGCAATTGTTTGTCCAATCAGCGTCTCAATGGCTGCCAAGTGGTCGACTTCATCGGCAGCTACCAGAGAAACGGCCGCCCCGGTCGCACCGGCACGCCCTGTACGTCCAATGCGGTGGACATAATCTTCCGCCACTATGGGTAGATCCAGATTGACCACGAGCGGCAAGTCCTGAATATCCAGACCTCGTGCGGCCACGTCAGTCGCCACCAGAACATCCGCTTCACCCGCCTTGAACCGAGCCAGCGCACGCAGACGAGCCGGTTGAGGCTTGTCGCCATGAATCGACTCGGCACGGATACCTTCCTGCGTCAGCGTTTCCACCAGTTGGTCGACACCCTTACGGGTCTTGGCAAATACCAGTACTTGCCCCCAGCGCTTTTGCGCATAGAGGTGACAGAACAGTTCCGCCTTACGCTTTTTGTCCACGGGAATCAGCCACTGCTTGACGCTCTTGGTGGTCGTGTTGCGCGGACTGATATCGATAGTCAACGGATCGCGCAGCAGTGGCTTGGCCAGATCACGAATGGCTTCAGAGAACGTGGCGGAAAAAAGAAGTGTCTGCCGACGCTGGGGCACCATGACAAAAATCTCGCCCAGCTCGCGGGAAAAGCCCAGATCCAGCATTCGATCCGCTTCGTCGAGGATCAGCGTCTGTACCTGATCAAAGCGCACAGCGTTCTGGTTGAACAAATCCAGCAAACGACCTGGCGTGGCGACCAGCACATCCATCCCTTTACGCAACTTCATCATCTGCGGATTGATGCTGACGCCGCCATACACCACCGCCGTACGCAGCGGCAAATGCTGTGCGTAATCACGCACGCTGGTGTGAACCTGCTCAGCGAGTTCGCGGGTTGGCACAAGAATCAATGCACGGACTCGGTTCGCCGTTACTGCCGGGCCCTCCTGAACGAGGCGCTGCAGTGTCGGCAAAGCAAAGCCAGCTGTCTTGCCTGTACCCGTCTGGGCCGCGGCAAGCAGATCGCGGCCTTTAAGTACCGCAGGAATGGCCTGAGCCTGGATCGGAGTCGGAGTGGTGTGTTCCAGCGCGTCGAGCACACGCAACAAAGGCTCGATCAGGCCGAGTTCGGCAAAAGTCATGACGCTAACCGCAATGAAGAAAAGGACGAAATTGTAGGCGCCAAGCAACGTAGCGTCGAGCGCGGCCATCGGAGCGGTAGACAAACGCCGACCCCTGCCCTGCCGAATGAACGCTTTTGCACCCCGTTTTGAGGGTTACGCCGCTTTAATGGATCTTTTCTTGAACGCTCAGCTATTCGTGCAGACCAACTCTTAAAGGATGCCCTGGACGTCTCAGGCGGTAACCCTCATGTATGGCCTTACCGATCAAGGATCTGATGAATTCGACTGGCACAGCCAGATATCGAACAATCCAGCAAGGAGACTCCATGAAAGCTGTCGTTTATAACGGCCCTCGTGATGTCAGCATCAAGAATGTCACCGACGCCAAGATCGAAAAACCTACAGATGCTCTGGTGCGTATCACTACTACCAACATCTGCGGCTCTGACCTTCACATGTATGAAGGCCGTACCAGTTTTGAACAAGGCCGCATCCTGGGCCACGAAAATCTGGGTCAGGTAGTCGAAATCGGCTCGGGTGTTGATCGCGTCAAGGTCGGTGATTATGTATGCCTGCCCTTCAACATCGGCTGCGGCTTTTGCGAGAACTGCGAAAAAGGCCTGACCGGATTCTGTCTGACCGCCAACCCCGGTAGTGCGGGTGCGGCATATGGCTTTGCGGAAATGGGCCCTTATGAAGGCGGCCAGGCTGAGCTGCTGCGCGTTCCCTACGCCGACTTCAACTGCCTGGTACTGCCCGAAGATGCCCAGGAGAAAGAGGACGATTACGTCATGCTCTCCGACATCTTTCCCACCGGCTGGCATGCAACCGAACTGGCGGGCCTTTTACCGGGTGAATCAGTCGCCATCTACGGGGCCGGTCCTGTAGGGCTGATGGCTGCTCACTCGGCCATGATCAAAGGGGCTTCGCAGGTCTTCGTGGTCGACACGCACCCTGACCGGCTCGCATTGGCCGAGCGTCTGGGGGCAATTGCCATCAACGGCGCAGAAGGCGAGGCGGTCGAACAGATTCTCAACAAAACCAATGGCCGAGGTACGGACCGCGGCTGCGAGTGTGTGGGCTATCAATGCTGCGACCGCCATGGTCATGAAGCCAATCACCTCACCATGAATAATCTGGTTGCCTCGACCAAGGCAACTGGAGGCATCGGCGTAGTGGGTGTTTTCATACCGCAGGACCCAGGCGCACAGAATGAACTGGCAAAGGAAGGCAAAATGGCCTTTGACTTCGGTCAGTTCTGGTTCAAGGGTCAGCAGATTCGGACAGGTCAGGCCAACGTAAAGGCCTACAACCGTCGCCTAAGCGCCCTGATTCATGCTGGACGCGCCACTCCCTCGAAGATCATCTCCCATAGCCTCAAGCTGGACCAGGCCCCGGACGCCTATAAGCATTTCGATGCCCGGGACGATGGCTGGACCAAAGTGGTGCTCAAGCCTGCGGCTTGACTTCCGCCTCGGCAAGGTTCGCTTTGCGAGCCTTGCCTCTCGCCCGCCACTGTGGAAGCCCGACCAGTATCACGGCCGCCACGATTACTATCATGGCCATCCATTCCGCCTGACCTATCCTTTCCCCAGCAAACACAATCCCCAGTAGCACCGCCACGACCGGATTGACATAGGCGTAACTGGTCGCTGCGGCCGGTCGTACATGTTTTAGCAGATACATGTAAGAGCTGAACGCGATGATCGAGCCAAACACGATGAGATACCCCAACGCCAACCAGCCGTCCATGGTCGACGGTGTGGTCAACGGCTCACCGCTGAGACGGCTGCCAATGAATAGAATGCCTCCGCCCACAATCATCTCGACGGCACTGGCCATCGGCCCTGCCGGCAGTGGCAGATGACGGCTCCACACTGAACCGAAAGCCCAGCTGGCAGCTGCAAATAGGGTAATCACCGCCCCCAGGGGGGTCGTCTGCATGTTCTCGCCCAGGTTCAGCAGCAGAATGCCAATGAATCCCAAGCCAATCCCAGCCCATTCGAGCCGGGTATTGTGCTGTCCCCAGAACAGGCCGAAGCACAAGGTGAAGAGCGGTACCGTAGCCACGGCCAGCGCGGCCACTCCAGAGGCAACCCCCGAGTGTTCGGCCAGGGTCACACCGCCATTTCCGCAACTGAGCAGCAGAAACCCGACCAAGCCGCCACCTACCCACTCACGCCGTGTCGGCATGGGAGCTCCTCGGGAAAGTTGCCAGACAAACAACAGGCTGCCAGCAATCAGAAAACGTAAACCGGCCATCAACAAGGGCGGCCACGACTCAACACCGATGCGAATGACCAGATAGGTCGAGCCCCAAATAACGTAGAGCGCGAAAAAAGCACACAACAAAAGCAACAGCGAACGGCTATCCCGGGCAGGCATGGTGGCAACTCTTATGATTGAAATCCTGGTAGCTGAGTCGTACAGGTGATCAAGAACCGGAAAACGTATTCAAGCAGCAGGCTCCTTGCTATAGGAAGCGGCCCTCTCGGCCAGGCGCAGCGTGCAATCCTGAATACGGTCAGAGTCAATCAGCGGCTTACGAACCAGATCATTAGTTTAGAAAGAGCAAGCGAGCGCGTTAATGCGATAAGCTTGTTTTTTCTGCGCCCCCGCCTTCGTTTCAAAGGTCTTTTGATAAAACAGGCGAGGTTTCCAAACCGTCACAGGAGGACGTATGGATCACTATGACCGACAGATCATCAATGCCTTACTGGAAAATGGCAGAGCCTCGTTTGCCGACCTGGCGCGGCGAGTTAATCTGTCGGCTCCTGCGGTAGCAGAACGTGTCGCGAAACTGGAAGCCAGCGGTGTCATTACCGGCTATCACGCGTCGGTCAACCTCAAAGCCCTTGGCCAACCAATCGAATGTCTGATTTCAGTAACACTGACCAAAACCAGCAGCGACAAACTGTTCGATGAGCTGGCCGCGATTCCGCAGCTTATCGCCTGCCATCGCGTAACGGGTGAGTCCTGTATCGTGCTGCGGGCAGCCGTGGCAGACATGGCCGAACTGGAGGCGCTCATCGATCGGCTGATGCGCTACGGCATGAGCAAGACGTCGATCATTCTATCGACGCCTTTCGAAAGACAGACTCCAGCCAAACTGTATCCGGCAGTCGAGGACGCTCGATCCATCCGCCGCGCCTGATGTTCAGCGCAACAGCAAACCGTCCTCGATGACGACGTATTCGTCCGCTGCCCGGATCAAGGCATGCGCCGTGAGACCAGGAGCCCCATAGACACGGGTATGAACGCCGTAACACTCACGGACCTTCTCCAGCAGGAGGTCAAAGTCACCGTCTCCTGAAGCCAGGACGATTTCATCGACCTTGGGCGCAGCATCGAGCACATCGATTGTGATACCTACGTCCCAATCGCCTTTGGCGGAACCGTCACTGCGCTGAATATAGGGTTTGAGCTTTACCGTAAAACCCAGATTACGCAGGATCTGCTGGAACTGTTGTTGCCGGCTGTCTCCTCGCTCGATGGCATAGGCTGACGCAAACACCAGTTCGCCCCGTTGCGAGATTTCCTTTAGGAAGTTCGCGTAATTGAAGTGGCAGCCATGCGTATGGCGAACCGTGTAATAGATATTCTGAACATCGACGAACACAGCAATCTTCTTCACAACACTCCCATCGACTAACGTCGCGTACATCAAGATCATTTCTATCCGGGTCACTCCGCCCCGATACGCTCCTCTACCACCGGCCTGAAGCCGTTTTTACAGAATAGGTCACTTGAAACGACAAAGGCAGCCAATTGGGCTGCCTTTGCTTTCGAACGGTCGATTAGATGAACTGATCGTCATCCCCGCCATCGTCGAAAAAGCCACTGTCGTCGCTTCCGTAGTCGGCTTGCTGGAAGCCGCCGTCACCGTAGCCATCATCATAGCCGCCAGCGTCGCTGGCCGGCGTCAAACCACTGTCCTGGCCCCCAGTATCGCTGGCCAAGTCTGCCGCAGGTTCTTCATTGATGATGTTGACGATTTCCTGCGGCTGGGAATCGTGAAACATGCTGGAAATAGTTTCCGCCAGCAATACACCGCCGGCCACCCCCACAGCAGTCTGCATTGCTCCCCCTAAAAAGCTGCCCGCTCTGGAGGGCGCAGCCGGTGCGGCATTGTAGCCATATCCTGGATTAGGCTGACCATACCCAGGCGCCTGGCCATAGGAAGGCGCCTGGCGCGGGCCCGGGTCGGTCCAGCCACCACGAGGTGCCTGAGCTTGTGCCTGACTCTGCGATCGCGACTGCTCCTGCTGGGAGCCGCCACCAAACAGGTTGGACAGAAAGCCACTGCTGCTGGGCTTGTTCTGCTGCATCTGTGTGATCTGCGCCTCCAGATCACGTACCCGCTGATCCAAACGCTTGAGCGCTGCTTCCTGGATCAGAATGACCTGAGCCATGTAATACGGTGCGGCGGGCTGTTGTTGCAGACGTTCCTGGATATAGGCTTCAGCCTGAACATCGCGGCTGGCGGTTTGAGCCTCCGCATCCTTGAGGCGCGTGAACAGGCCTTCGATCAGTTGTTTCTCTTCAGATTGCATGTGACCTCCCGAAGACGGCCAAGAAACGAAAACCCAGGCGCCGTAGACCTGCACAGGTGTTCGTGAATATCGACTCATGGTCCGCTGGCAGATCGGTTTCTACCAGCGGACCGGCCCTCTATAAATGCCGGTCAGCCCCGGATATTTCAATCCTGTCTCCGCAGCCATTCAGAATCGATTCAGCTCGACGCCTCCTTGCTAGGCGGCGTGCCGCGGAAGGCATCTTTCTGCTTGACCTCATCCAGCTTTACAGGCCGACCGGTTCGCGCCGATTCATACAAGGCTTCCATGATGCGCTGATCCTGTAGACCCTCCTCACCGGGGGTGTAAGGCTTCTTACCGGTTACGACGCATTCGGCGAAATGGTCCATTTCGATAGCGAACTGGTTCTTGTCGGGGGCATTGATCTGTTCCACCACCGGCGCGACGAACTCCGTCGTGTTCTGCGACTCCTGACTGCGCTTGAGCTGAAGGTTCCGATAGGAAAACGCAGGGTCCATTTCTACCCATCCCTTGTCCCCTACGACCCGATAGCGTTTGGAATTGAATGTGGAGTAGCTGGTCATGCACTGCACGTGTACACCACTGGGGAATCGCATCTGCCAGAGCATGGCCTCCTCGACTTCCTTGAAGCGCGGGTCATCCGGCGTGCTGTACTGCGTGGCGAACACCTCGACCGGCTCTTCGCCCAACAGAAAGCGCGCGGTGTTCAGGCAATACAGGCCTATATCCGGCAAGGCCCCACCACCGGCCAAGGCTTTCTTGTGCCGCCATTGGTCCACATTTTCCTTGGACTGATTCTGACAGTTCGCCATCTCCAGCAGCTTCACAGTGCCAAGCCCGGTTCCGTTGCGCAGCCACTCCATTACCTGGCGGTTACGCGGCTCATACTGAATGCGATAAGCCACCATCAATAACCGATTGGCCTGAGCGCAGGCCTCGATCATTTCCTGGCATTCCTTTACGGAATTGGCCATGGGCTTCTCGCACAGGACATGCTTGCCCGCCCTGGCGGCTCGCAGCGTGAACTCATGGTGCATGCTGTTGGGCAATACGATATAGACGACATGCACGTCCGGGTTATCACGGATCTGATCAAAGCTCTGGTAGTTGTAGAGACCGCTTTCGGGCACGTTGTACATCTGGGCGACACGCATTGCCTTTTCGCGATCTCCGCTGACCAGCGCGGTCACCTTGCATCGCTTGGAGGACGCAAAGGCTGGCAGGATCTCCTCAAGCGACAGCCTTCCCAGGCCCACAACTGCAACCCCGACACGCTGGTCACGTCCCAGTTGAACCGGCATGTCCGTCTTGTCGCTTTTGCCTTCCTGCATATGCGGCAGTGTAATGGGCTTGGGCAACTGCTCTGCTGGCTGGCCCGCCCCGCCCGTAGGCACCGCCTGGGCAGCGCCAGCCGTATTCTGGACCCAGGCACTGTTGCTGGCCAGACCAAGCACACCGGCTGCTACCGCACCCTGTCCGGCATATATGAGAAATTTACGACGTCCGCCCAGACCATCTGACGCATTGCTCATAAGGCTCTCCTGAAAGTAGGCTTTGTGTTCAGAAGGCCTGCGAAACGCGCAAGTTCCTCGCGTTTGTTACAAGACATGGACAACCGACCAAGGGCGTGTACAGTTTCCAGCTCCCCACCTTAGAGCGCTTTCATGACCACAGAGCCCGCCGCCCTACTGATCATTGACCAGCAACAAGGTATCCAGTCACCCGCGCTGGGACCACGTAACCACCCCGAAGCTGAGCAGCGAATCGCGGCCCTGCTCACGGTCTGGCGTGAACAACACTGGCCGATCGTTCATGTGCGTCATATCTCACGTGATCCGCAATCTGTTTTCGCTCCAGGCCAGCCAGGCGCAGCGTTTCAGCCGCGCCTGTGCCCGTTGCCCCAGGAAATGGTCTTTGAGAAGAACGTCACCGATGCCTTTATCCATAGCGGCCTTGAGCGCTGGCTATATACCCGCGGCATCAAGCAGGTTGTGATTACCGGCGTAGCCAGCGAGAATTCGGTGGAAGCAACTGCCCGGACGGCCAGCAACCTGGGGTTTGCCACGCGTGTAGTGGAGGATGCCTGCTACACCTTTGCCAAGACGGACTTTTATGGCACTCCCCGAAGCGCCGAAGAGGTTCACGCCATGGCCATGTCCAACCTGCAACAAGAATATGCCGACGTCATGACGACAGCCCGGCTGCTGTCAGGCCTCGGTTTTACCCTGTCAGAAAACGGCTGATAAAAGCCGTTCCGTTCTTATCGGACAAGCGAGTCATGACGCCTTTCAATATCCTGCGCGATGCACTGTATTTCTTCTCCCGCCACTTGGTTTCGCTGCTGATCCTTTGCCTGCCCTGGCTGATCATAGAAAGCGTGGCACGCTGGCAGGTGGTTCAGCACTTCGGCACTGAAGGAGGCCTTTGGGAGCTGCTGGTCGGTGTGATGTTCTATCCGATCTACACCGGTTCACTCATCCTGTTCTTGAATGCCCGTAGCCATGGCCATATGCCCCCAATTACCGAGCTGTGGGGTCATGCCCTTCGTCTATGGCCCCGCTTCGCCATCATGGCGGGTCTGGTTGCCTCGCTAGTCGTACTTGGCTTTTCGCTGATGATCGTGCCGGGCTTTCTGGTCATGGTGAAGTTTGCCTTTGCCGAGCCCATGCTGGTCCTACGTGGCATGGCCCCGCTGGAGGCCATGGGCACGAGCTTCCAGAAGACGCGCGGACATTTCCTGACCCTGCTGCCGCTAATCCTAATCACGCTTCTACCCGCCTGGCTGCTGGATGCCTGGATCAGTAGTCAATTTGGCGATACGCCAGCCCTGCAAATCATTTTGCAGAGCCTGTCTGGTCTGCTCCAGCTCATCTCTTCGATCGCCATATTTCGCCTGTTCATGATGGCTGACCGTTCGTCTTGAAGCCATCAAGTCTCAAGCCAGGCGGCCGCTACCCTTAAGGCGGGTCCTCCCATACAGGCGGGGCTGGATCCCGCCATAACAATAAATACGCCTGATCAGCCTTGCGGAGTATGTCGCGATGAGCGAGCTCCTGACTGTCCCTGTATCATCGCCTACCGTGCTGCTCGTTGATGAAGACCCCAGCACCCTCTCTCACCTTGAAGCTTTACTAGCCAGCCTGAGTTGTACGGTTTATGCCGTCCATAATGGGCCAGAAGCGCTAGCACTACTGGATCAACACCCTATTGATTTGGTTATTTCCGACGCGCTTATCGCAGGTGTGGATGGCGCCTCCTTTATGGCTGCCGTACAAGCGCGCAACCCCGGCTGTTTGCGTATTCTACTGACCAGCCAGCCAGACCTTGCCACATTGATCGATGCCATAAATGCAGGCGAGATCTATCACTATTTCAGCAAGCCATGGCACCCTGAGGAATTACGGCTGAATGTGCAGAAAGCACTTGCCTATCAGCAGGCACGACATGAGCGGCATCGGCTCGAAGCGCTTACTCGAGACCAGAACGCTCAGCTTCGCCAACTTAACGAGACCCTGGAAAGACGGGTCGAGGCACGTACTGCCGAGCTTCAGCAAACGGCAGACATGCTCGATCTCTCTTTCGCCGAGCTGCATCGCAGTTATGTCACCAGTACGGAAGTCTTTTCCCTACTTATCAACCAGCGACTGCCCAAGGACAAGCAAGCGAATGCGCAAGTTATCGCCTTGATACGTGCCTACTGCGAGCAATATACGTTCGATGAGAGCACCATGCGTGTCTTGTCAATGGCGGCTGCGCTATACAACATTGGAAAACTGCCGTGGAGCGATGCGCTGATTACCACGCCCTACGAACACCTGCATCCCAACGAGCGAGAAACCTACCGTCATTATCCAGCCAAGAGCGAATCCCTATTGATGGCGCTTGAGCCTTTGCAGGATAGCGCTCACCTGATTCGTCATCATCAGGAGCGCTGGGACGGTAACGGTTTTCCAGATCACCTCAAGGGTGAGGCAATTCCGTTAGGCGCTCGGTTACTCAAGCTTGCCATCGACTTCGTCGAGCTACAGCTGGGCTTGGTCATGGATAGACGCCTGAGTCACGATGAGGCGTTGCTATTCATACGTAAATACGCAGGCAAACTGTACGATCCTGAACTCGTAGAACCCTTCATCAAGACCTGCATACACTGTCTGCCCCACGTACGAATTGGTGATCCTAATATCCATGCGCTGAGCACACACCAGCTCAGGGCCGGCATGATCCTGGCAAGCAACCTTCATGCTGATAACGGCATGCTGTTATTGAATGAAGGTAAGGTGCTGACCTTGCCTCTGATTGATAAATTGATCGCATTCGAAGAAATCGAAGGCGGACATTACACAGTGCTTGCCAGGCTTCCTGCCCAAAGAGACTCGGCCGCATAAGCGGCCGGATCCTGGCTTACCACATCAGATCGTCAGGAATCTGATACGCCGCGTATGGATCGTCCGCATCTGGCGCTTCATTCTGCACATTGAGCAACACGACCCGACGCGGGTCACGCTCCTGGATGCGCTCAGCCGTTGCGCGGGGTACTACATCATAACGGCCTTCGTGTCGCACGATCCCCAGGCTACCCTTGCTCAACTTCTCACGCATCAAGGCATTGACCGGGACGCGCTTGACCTTCTTCTCATCAACGAAATTATAGTAATCGTCGCTTTCAAGCTTTGGCAGGCGACTCCCTTCGATCAACTGCTTGATCTGAGCCTGCTCAGCCTTGCGCCGCTTCTTTTCTTCCTGTTGACGATTAAGCTCCTGATCCCGGGCAAGCTTTTCAGCCTGGGCCTGTTGGGCAGCCAGTCTCTGGGACTCATCCTTCTCAGCCTGCCCGCGGTGCTCCATACGGGTTTGCTTCTGCTTTTGCTTGGTAGCCTGCTTGGCTTGTTTCTCGTTGACCAAACCCGCCTTCAGGAGCTGGTCGCGCAAAGACATACTCATGGGTGCAACTCGTTCTAAAGCCCGTCGGGCGGGCATGTTACGTTAAAAGACGCATAGTACCCGGACGGTCGGCCCCTAGGCCAGCCGACAATCGGAATCGTCAATGTTCGCCAACCATCCTGTGCATTGATTTTGCGCAGTGCAAGCATGGGTATAGAGTGAAATAATCACCACCATACAGTCAGCGCGTTAATATTGGCACACTACGCCACTGAAATGCTTAGCCTGCTAACCAGCTCAACCTGAAAAGCCGAGCCCCATGATTACCTTTATTATTCTTGCCCTATTCGTTGCCAGCGTACTGTTCGTACATCTGCGCGGCCGCTCACGCCTGCCATTCCTGCGTCAGCTGGTCAATCATTCTGCGGTCTTCGCGCCCTACAATTCCCTGATGTATCTGTTCTCTAGCGTACCCTCCAAGCCTTACCTTGATCGTGAGCGTTTCCCGGAACTGGATGTGCTCAAGGACAACTGGGAGGTCATTCGTGAAGAGGCCATGCACCTGTTCGACGAAGGCTATATTCGCGCCGCCGAGAAAAACAACGATGCGGGCTTTGGCTCTTTCTTCAAGAAGGGTTGGAAGCGTTTTTACCTGACCTGGTATGGCGAGCCGCTGCCTTCAGCCCAGACGCTCTGCCCCAAGACCGTCGAACTGGTCAGTCGCATCCCTAATGTAAAAGGTGCCATGTTTGCGCTGCTGCCCGGCGGCAGCCATCTGAACCCGCACCGTGATCCCTTCGCCGGCTCCCTGCGCTACCATCTGGGACTTTCGACTCCCAATTCGGATGCCTGCCGGATCTACGTAGATGGCGAGCCTTACGCCTGGCGGGATGGTGAGGACGTCATGTTCGACGAGACCTTCGTGCACTGGGTCAAGAACGAAACGGAGCAGACGCGGGTCATCCTGTTCTGCGATATCGAACGTCCGCTCCGCTCGCGTCTGCTGACTGCCATCAACCGTCGCGTCAGCCATTTCCTGGGCAGCGCCACTGCGCCTCAGAACGTTGATGGAGAACGTGTAGGCGGTATCAACCAGGCCTATGCCTTCAGCAAGCGCTTCGGTGATGCCTTTGGTGGCATGGTTCGCAGCTTCAAGCGTCGCCACCCCAAGGCATACAAGGTGCTCAAGCCTGTACTGGCCATCCTGGTCTTTGTCCTGCTGTTGAAGTGGATATTCGGCTGATCCATCTGTGCCAAAGCGCTTAACGGGGCGCTTTGGCCGCTCGTTCCTTCGCCTTGGCAGCATCCCATAACGCATCCAGCTCTTCCAGCTCACATGCTTCCGGACGCTTACCCTGCTCGCGCAACGCCTGCTCGATAAAGCGGAAGCGCCGCTCGAACTTGCTGTTGGCACCGCGCAAGGCATTTTCCGGATCGACCTTGAGATGGCGGGCCAGGTTGGTCACTACAAAGAGCAGATCGCCAACCTCCTCGGTAATGTGCTCATGATCCTGCTCGGCCATGGCCTCGATAACTTCGTTCAGCTCTTCGTGCAGCTTGTCGATGATGGGTTCTGCGGCCGGCCAGTCAAAACCTACTCCAGCTGCACGCTTCTGTAGCTTGGCCGCACGAGACAGCGCTGGCAGCACAGCAGGAACGTCATCCAGCAGAGAGAGCTGCTCTGGCGCCTCGGCCTTTTCGGCACGCTCTTGCGCCTTGATTTCCTCCCAGCGCTGCTTGATGGCTTCTTCACTCAGACGGGGCTGATCCAGAGGGCCATAGAGATCGCCGTCGGGGAATATATGCGGGTGGCGCCGCACGAGCTTGCGGGTAATGCTGTCTACGACGTCTGCAAACAGGAACCGGTGTTCTTCCTTGGCTAGCTGACTGTAGTAGACGATCTGAAACAGCAGATCCCCCAACTCATCACGCAGCTGCGCATAGTCGCCCTGCTCGATGGCATCGGCCACCTCGTAAGCCTCCTCGAGCGTGTGCGGGATGATGCTGGCGTAGGTCTGTTTGAGATCCCAAGGACACCCATGCTGCGGATCACGCAGTCGGGCCATGAGATGAAGCAGATCGTCGAGGCTATACATAGGTCGTCCTTACAATCGAAATACGGTCAATAAAAAGGGCGAGCTTACGCTCACCCTTTCATGGTCATACACGGCTCCGGCGGGGCTCAGGTGGCACGATTACGACGGGCTTCTATGATGTTAGGTAGCTGGGAGACACGTCCCAGGAGCCTCCCCAACGCATCCAGCCCTGGAATCTCGATGGTAAGCAACATGTTGGCCGTGTTCTCTTCCTTGTTGGAACGCGTGTTGACTGCCAATACGTTGATGCGTTCGTTGAGCAGCACTTGCGAGACGTCACGCAGCAGCCCCGGGCGGTCGTAGGCCTTGACCAGGATATCCACCGGATAGGTTTGGACGGGCACCGGCCCCCAGCTGACCTGAATGATACGCTCGGGCTCACGACTGGAAAGCTGCAGCGCATTCTGGCAATCCTGACGGTGAATGGTGACGCCACGGCCCAGCGTGATGTAGCCGACAATGGGATCACCCGGCACCGGTTGGCAGCAGCCGGCAATCTGAGTCAGCAGATTGCCCACACCATTGATCTGTACATCGCCCCGCTTGCCCGACTTGTGCGGAGACGGCTTGCGCTGCAGGAGATCAAGTGGATCGGTCTCCTTCTCTGGCTCGACCAGCTGCTGAGCCGCATGCATGACATGGGCAAGACGCAGGTCACCTGCTCCCAGGGCAGCCTGCATATCCTCTGCATTCTTGTAATTGACCTTTTCGGCGAGCGTGTTGTAGTCCACCGGCGGTAGCGCCAGACGAAGCAACTCTCGATCGATCATGGCCTTCCCGGCAGCCACATTCTGATCACGGGCCTGGAACTTGAACCAGTGAACGATCTTGGCCCGGGCACGCGAGGTCATTACATAGCCCAGGTTCGGGTTGAGCCAGTCACGACTGGGTGAACCCTGCTTGCCGGTAATGATTTCTACCTGCTCACCTGTCTGCAGCGTGTAATTGAGTGGCACGATGCGGCCATTAATCTTGGCGCCCCGACAGTTATGCCCGATTTCAGTGTGCACACGATAGGCGAAATCGAGTGGAGTAGCGCCCTTGGGCAAATCGATAGCATGCCCATCCGGTGTAAATACATAGACCCGGTCAGGTTCGATATCTACCCGCAGCTGCTCGGCCAGGCCACCGATATCACCCAGCTCCTCGTGCCATTCCAGCACCTGCCGGAGCCAGGAGATTTTCTCTTCATAATGGCTGGATGCCGATTTGACATCCGTCCCCTTGTAACGCCAATGAGCGCACACCCCCAGCTCCGCCTCCTCATGCATGGCATGAGTACGGATCTGCACCTCAAGCACCTTGCCTTCAGGGCCGATCACCGCCGTATGCAACGAGCGGTAGCCGTTTTCCTTGGGGTTGGCAATATAGTCGTCAAATTCCTTGGGAATATGGCGCCACAAGGTGTGGACGATCCCCAAGGCGGTATAACAGTCGCGGATTTCAGGAACAAGCACACGAACCGCACGAACGTCGTAGATCTGGCTGAAATCCAGACCTTTTTTCTGCATTTTTCGCCAGATCGAGTAGATATGCTTCGCACGACCGCTGATATCCGCCTTGACACCCGTCGCAGCCAACTCCTGCTTGAGCTGCTGCATGACATCGGCAATGTACTGCTCGCGATCGAGCCGGCGCTCGTGCAGCAACGTGGCGATCTGCTTGTACTGAATCGGCTCCAGGTAGCGGAAGGACAAATCCTCCAGCTCCCATTTGATGTGGCCAATTCCGAGGCGATGCGCCAACGGTGCATAAATATCGAACACTTCACGCGCGACGCGGTTGCGGCGTTCATCCGTGGCGTTCTTGACCGCCCGGATCGCACAGGTACGCTCGGAAAGCTTGATCAAGGCCACGCGGACATCGTCCACCATGGCTACCAGCATGCGGCGCAGGTTATCCACCTGGGCCTGGGTGCCCAGCACCATTGATTGCCGCGGATTGAGACTGGCGCTGATCGCCGCCATACGCAGCACGCCTTCAATTAGCTTGGCCACAACCGGGCCGAAACGCTTGCCAGCTTCTTCCAGGCTCGCCTTGCCTTCGCGTACGGCGCGGTAGATCAGCGCGGCGACAAGGGAATCCTGATCCAGTTTGAGATCTGCCAGGATCTCCGCCATCTCCAGCCCCGTCTGAAAACTGGAGGTACCCGGAGCCCACAAGTGTTCGGAGGGTGCAGCCTCTGCTTCGGCCGCACGAGCGAATTCGCATGCTTCCAGCAAGGCCTGACGCTCGAAGTTCGGGTCCATGCTCTGGACGTGATCAAGCCATGCCTCGATGTTGATGCTGCCATCATTATTGACGGGTTGATGCGCTCTGACCTGTACCATCTTACGTTCCTCGGCGCTATTTATTGCGCCGTTTAAGTCCAGCCATCAACTGGCCGATTACGCGAGGTTCAGGCTAAACGAAAAAACACGTATTCAGGTGATCTGCGAGTGCTCGGAATGTAAAAGGCCATTACAGTCCCGAATACAGTCACACCGGACTCACCCTCATTCATTACTTTTCGCTAGACCTGCCCCTACCTCGCTACAAACAAAACCATCGCCTCGACATGCGCCGTCTGCGGGAACATGTCCAGGATTCCAGCCCGCACAGGAACATACCCCTGACGAACCAGTTCGCCTGCATCCCGTGCCAATGTAGCGGGATTACAGGACACATAGAGCACACGCTGTGCACCCAATTGCTTCATCTGCTGCACTACGGCCAACGCGCCATCACGTGGCGGGTCCAGCAATACGGATGAAAAGGTCTGGCCAAACCATGGCGCATCGATAAGCGGCTTCGACAGGTCTGCCTGGAAAAAGTGCGCGTTATCCAGGCCATTGGCCCGGGCATTTTCACTCGCGCGCTCCGCCATGACGGAAACGCCTTCTACGCCAACCACGGCATGCACATGCTGCGCCAATGGCAGGGCGAAATTGCCAAGTCCGCAAAACAGATCGAGCACCCGCTCATTCGGCTCCGGCGCAAGCCAGTCAAGCGCCTGTGCAATCATCGCCTCGTTAACCGATGCATTGACCTGTACGAAATCACCCGGACGGTAGGCAATCGTCAGGTTCCATGGCTCCAGTCGGTAGCTAAGTGCTGCCTCGGGCTCGTCGGGATACGGCTCACCTTCAGCCTGCCACCAGAGCTGAACCGAGTGCTCCGTGCAGAAATGCCGCAGATGATCGCTGTCACGCGGCGAGAGCGGACGCGTGACCCGCACCAGCATGGCGCAGGCCGTCCCTTGAAACAGCTCGACGTGACCAATGGCTTGCGGCTGCTCCAACCCGACAAGTAAAGCCGGTAGCGCCCTGGCGATAGGCTGCAATGGCTCAACCAGCACACCACAGGCCTCCAGCGGAACGATATCCTGGCTGGCAAGCGCCCGAAATCCAACATCCAGGCGGCGAGCCTTGGCATCCCAGCGCACCGCGATGCGTGCACGACGCCGATAGCCCAGCTCTGGGCCATGCAGTGGCGCAGCCCATTCATTGGGCGTCATGCCAGCAAATCGCTGTAGTTGCTCGGCCAATGTACGCTGCTTGAGTGCCAATTGAGCCTCATGCGGAATGTGCTGCAGGGTGCAGCCACCGCAACGGCCAGCCATGGCGCACGAAGGCAGGCGTCGTTCGCCACTGGGCTCAAGCACCCGCTCCACACGCGCCTCAACCACCTGGCTTTTGGCAGACAACACACGTGCCTCAACCGTTTCCGATGACAAGGCACCCGAAACGAACCAGGTCCGACCTTCGAGATAGGCGATACCCCGGCCATCATTGGCCATCTTCTCAATGGTCAGGCGCTGTTTCTTGCCGACCGGAACCGACGAGGCCCGGCTACCGCCGCTCGGCTGAAAACGCAGCCCTTTTGCACGCATACTGTTCTCTTGAATCAAACCCGCGTTTAACGCGGATCATAAACACCAGTAGAAAGATAACGGTCACCACGATCACAAATGATCGCCACGATGACTGCATTCTCAACTTCTTTGGAAATACGCAGCGCAGCCGCTACGGAACCACCCGACGATACGCCGCAGAAAATACCCTCTTCCCGGGCCAGACGGCGCATCACGTCTTCCGCCTCTTCCTGGCTCATGTCGACAATACGATCCACACGCGTGGCATCGAAAATCTTTGGCAGGTACTCCTGCGGCCACCGGCGGATACCGGGAATGGCGGCACCTTCGCTCGGCTGCAGTCCGACGATCTGCACCTCAGGATTCTGCTCCTTCAGGTAGCGCGACACGCCCATGATGGTACCGGTGGTACCCATGGAACTGACGAAGTGCGTGATGCTACCGCCGGTCTGCTGCCAGATTTCAGGGCCGGTCGAGCTGTAGTGGGCAGAAGGGTTGTCCCCATTGCCGAACTGATCCAGCACCTTGCCCTTGCCCTCGGCCTGCATACGGGTCGCCAGATCACGCGCACCCTCCATGCCTTCTTCGCGACTGACCAGGATCAACTCGGCGCCATAAGCCGTCATAGCCGCCTTGCGCTCAGCGCTGGAGTTATCCGGCATGATCAGAACCATGCGATAACCCTTGATGGCTGCAGCCATCGCCAGGGCAATGCCCGTATTGCCCGAGGTCGCCTCGATCAGTGTATCGCCCGGCTGGATGTCACCGCGCAACTCGGCACGCGTGATCATCGAAAGGGCTGGCCGATCCTTTACCGATCCGGCCGGATTATTGCCTTCCAGCTTGACCAGCAGGGTATTGGATGTCTCACCGGGCAGGCGCTGCAAACGCACCAGCGGTGTATTGCCGACGCAGTCGGCAATGGTCGGATACTGCACGCTCATGGAATTCGCTCGGTTCCGCTGCCTTTGAATAGGCCTCTATGATACCGGCAAATGAGGGGCGTTCCCTAATCCCATGATGCGCGGGATGAATAAAGGCGATATCAGGTCGTCTTTTCCGCAGCCTCTGGCCGTGAGTTGACACCACGACTCCAGCATTTTCGGCCTGTTTACTCCCGCGGAGAACCGTTTAGCGACCATCCGCCACAAAATCGTCCCGGCAATCGAAACAAGTGTTTTACACTTTCCCCATTGTTGCTCTGGAGACGGGTAAGTGCTGAACGAGTTGGGAATCAAGGGCCGCATCCTGCTGCTGAGCCTGCTACCGACGTGTGTCATGGCGATGGTGCTGGGCGGTTACTTCAGCTGGGTTCAGCTATCCGACATGCGGACGGTGCTGGAAGAGCGCGGCCAACTGATCGCCGAACAGCTTGGACCACTGGCCGCGCCTGCCCTGCTTCGGGATGACCGGGTCCTGCTCCAGCGCATTGCCCAGGATGTACTTGATCAGGCCGATGTACGGGCTGTCGAGTTCATCAGTGCCGACCAGAAAATCCTGGCCCATGCCGGCCCTCGTATGACAATCGCCATTCGTAACGACGATGGCGAGACCGCCAGCCTGCGCAGCGGCCTGGATGTCACACACTTCCATCTACCCGTTCAGGCCCGGCATCTCAAGCTCATTACCGGTGAGGTCAACATGCCCAGCTCGCACCTGCTGGGCTGGATCGATATCGAGCTGTCTCACCACGCCACCCTCCTGCGCGGCTACCGCAATCTGGTGATCAGCCTCCTTTTGATCATCTTCGGTCTCTGCCTGACAGCCGTGGTGGCCGTCCGTATCGGTCGCAGCATCAATCATCCCCTGCGCATCATCAGCGATGGCGTAGGTCATCTCAAGGACGGTCAGCTGGAAACCCGCCTGCCTAAAGACCTTGGCAGTTACGAGCTGGATACCTTGGCGGACGGGATCAACCGTATGGCCGAAGCCATGCAGAACGCCCAAGAGGAAATGCAGAACAACATCGACCAGGCCACGGAAGATGTGCGGCAAAACCTGGAAACCATCGAAATCCAGAACATCGAGCTGGATCTCGCCCGCAAGGAAGCCCTGGAAGCCAGCCGGATCAAGTCCGAATTCCTGGCCAATATGAGTCATGAGATCAGAACGCCCCTCAATGGCATCATCGGCTTTACCAATCTGCTGCAAAAAAGCGAGCTGACGCCCCGGCAGCAAGATTATCTCGGCACTATTCAGAACTCTGCTGAGAGCCTGCTGGGCATCATCAATGAGATCCTGGACTTCTCCAAGATCGAAGCCGGCAAGCTGGTTCTGGAAAGTATTCCCTTCAATCTGCGCGACATGATTCAGGACACCATGACCATTCTGGCGCCAGCTGCGCATGAAAAGCAGCTGGAACTGGTCAGCCTGATCTACCGTGACACTCCGGTCCATCTGGTAGGTGATCCCCAGCGCCTGCGCCAGGTGTTGACCAACCTGGTCAGCAACGCCATCAAGTTCACTCACGAAGGCACTATTGCTGTCCGCGCCATGGTGGAAGATGAAGACGATGACCATGCCCAGCTACGGATCAGTGTTCAGGACTCAGGCATTGGTCTCTCCGAGCAAGATCGGGACATGCTTTTCCAGGCCTTTACCCAAGCAGATAATTCACTCTCCCGACAGGCGGGGGGCACCGGCCTGGGTCTGGTCATCTCCAAACGTCTCGTCGAGCAAATGGGCGGCGAAATTGGACTGGAGAGCGAGCCCGAGGAAGGATCCGAGTTCTGGATCACCATAAACTTGCCCAAATCGCGCAATCCGCTGGAAACCCATCGCCGACTGGCCTTTGCCGGCCGCCGCGTAGGCCTTGTGGAACCACACGAGCTGACACGCCAATCGCTACGTCATCAGCTAGAAGATTGCGGTTTGGAGGTGGTCGAGTTCGAGACGCTTGAGCAGCTGACGGAAGCCGTTTCCAGGCAGCGGAAAAGCGAGGCCGCCATCACGCTGGCCGTGCTAGGGGTAAGCTCCAGCATCCTGCCACCTGATCTACTGACTGAGCGCGTCTGGCAGCTGGAGCGGCTGGACTGTAATTCGTTGATCTTCTGCCCCACGACCGATCAGTCCGTGTTCCATGCAGCCTTACCAGATGTGCATTGCCAATTGCAGGCCAAGCCCGCCTGCAGCCGTAAACTGGAACGCGCCGTCGGTGAGTTGCTCAATCAGCGGCCGACTCGTCCTGAAAATACTGCCCATACCCGAATTGACCGCGCACCTCGCCTGCTCTGTGTTGACGATAACCCCGCCAACCTGCTGCTGGTCGAAACGCTTCTTACCGACCTTGGCGCTGAGGTCACGGGTGTCGACAGTGGTTATGCCGCTGTCGAGGCGGCGCAGAGGGAGCGCTACGACCTTATCTTCATGGACGTACAGATGCCTGGCATGAATGGCCGACAGGCCACTGAAGCGATTCGCGCCTGGGAGGTGGAAAGCGAACATCCGCCGGTACCTATCGTGGCATTGACTGCCCACGCCATGTCCAACGAGAAGCGGGCCCTGCTTCAGGCAGGCATGGATGATTACTTAACCAAGCCCATCAGTGATCGGCAGCTCGCCCAGGTGGTGCTCAAATGGACTGGTCTGCGCCTTCAGCAAAACGATACTCAGGAGATGAGCCCGCTGTCCTCTTCCGGAGCGGACATTGCCAATCTGGCCATATTGGATGAAGACGAAGGGCTGCGGCTGGCCGCAGGCAAGGCCGATCTCGCCAGTGACCTGTTGTCCATGCTGCTCGCCTCGCTGGCAGCTGACCGGCAAGCCATCCGCTCGGCCCGAGAGAATGGTGACCGCATCGGCCTAATCGAGCGGATCCACCGCCTGCATGGCGCAACCCGCTACTGTGGAGTTCCTCAGTTACGAGCCGCGTGCTATCAGAGCGAGACATTGCTCAAACAAGGCGCCCCTACTTCATCGCCCATTCTGGACGAGCTTGATGCCGCTATCGTGCAGCTTTCGACCATGTCCAAAACACCTATTTAACGGAGTGATGCCAATAGGCCAACTCAGTGTTCAAGGTTTCACTCCTTTGTAAACACTATATAGTAGGCAGCTATCTTTTCGATAAACGGCGTTCATTCCGTGGCGCCATTATCGTGACACCTTAAATCCGGTATGCGATATTCGCCGCCGCTTAACTGTCAGACAGGCTATCTATAGTGATTCATCGGCTCCGACGTTTTTTATTGTTGGATGAATCCAGACAAACCCCAACACCTGACTTTATCTGGAAAACCAGCACGCTGCGTGTACTGGCGCTCAGCAGTATCGTGCTGGTTGCCCTTATTTTCATCCACTGTACCTATCAGGCACTAGAGGCTGGTCGCCCTTACGTTCTGATAATGGAAGCCGTCTTTCTTGGCGCCTTCTTCAGCCTCTTCGCTTTCAGATCACGCTCCTATCGGCTTAGCGGTACGGTCTTGATCTTCGTCCTATACGCACTCGGTTTGTGTAGCCTGTTCTTCGTCGACTACAAGCAGGCCAAGGCTGGCATCCTCATCATTTATGCCACACCGCTGCTGGCGCTGATCTTTTTCAACTGGCGCGTTTATCTAGTGCTGTGCGTCGCCAATCTGCTGCCTCTTTACCTCTTGTTGAGCGACACCCCCATACCTCATCTGTTTGGCATCAACCTGTCGTTGAGCTACACGCGCAACTACCTGCATTTGCTTCTGTTCATGCTGTTCAACGTGTGTATTCCGCTTGCCATTGCTCGTCTCATAACTACCTTGGCCAATGCGCAGCGACGCCAGCGTCAGCTCAATCAGGCGCTGCAATACAGCCAGCAACTTTACAATGAGGTGTTTTCCCACCTGGGCGCCTTTCTGCTCTGCCGAAGCGATGGACTGATCCTCAAACTCAATGACGAAGCGGCTGCCTTGCTGGGGCTACCAGCGCGGGTAATCGAGAGTCAGGTTTATTTGGGCAATCTAGTACGCAATGAACAAGGTGAGCCGGTCAAACTGGTTCCGGACGACTCCCTACAGGAATGGCAGGTCCAGGGTAGAACTAAACCTCGCTGGCTCAATCTTCGTATCAGCCAGCCGACATCCAATCAGAATGTACTGGTAAAACTGCGTGACATTACCCATCTGCATGCTTTGCAAAGCGAACTGCGTAACTCCGAGCGCCTGAGCATTCTGGACCCGCTGGTAGGCGTACTGAACCGCAGCGGCGCCATCAAGCGACTGGAGCAGGCGATTGGCCAGGCGGGCTCGAAGCCACTGGCCGCGCTGACCATTCGCCTTCCTCACCTGACTTACATCAATACCAAGTATGGCCTGGACGTCGGCGATCAGTACCTGCAAGCCTTTGCGCACCACCTGAGTCGCTTGCCACGAAAGAATCTGGTAGCTCGCCTCAAGGGCGCCACGTTTCTGGTGGTTCTCACCGAGCTGGACAGCATCGAAATCGGCCTTGATCGGCTACATGAACTCAAGAGCAGCCTACCTCCGCATTTGCAGATCGACCGACATGTTATTGATGTGGCGCCTGATCTTGGAACCGCGTTCTATCCTCAGGATGCGACCAATGCGCTGCAATTGATCGAGCGTAGCAGTCATGCGCTCAAGAATCCCCATGGCGATACGCTGCTACCCACCTATGACTCCACCCTGGCGCAGCGCACGTTCGAGCGAACTGAGCTGTTGCTGGAGCTGAGAAAGGCCATCGAAACCCGCGCCCTTTTTCTTCACTATCAACCTCGGGTCGATGCTCAAGGCAACCTTCACAGTGTGGAAGCGCTGGTACGCTGGACGGACCCCAACGGCTGCCCCGTTCCGCCCGATCAGTTTGTCGCCATAGCCGAGGAAAGTGGACTGATCCATACGCTGGACGCCTATGTTCGTGATATGGCATGTGCCCAGATTGCACGCTGGAAACGCGACCTAGGTACCGCGCCACTGGTAGCAGTCAACCTGTCCGCTCAGGAAGTCGCAACGGAAGGTCTGGCCGAAAAGTTTTCCGGCTGCCTGCAACGATACGGGCTGACCCCTCATGACCTGGAAATCGAAATCACTGAAAGCAGCCTGCTTCATGAAAACGAAACCACGCTGACCAACCTCAAGACCCTCGAAACCAGCGGCTATCGACTCACCATGGATGACTTTGGCACTGGCTATTCGTCACTCAGCCGCCTGACCCACTTGCCTATTTCGAGCCTGAAGATTGATCGATCCTTCCTGGCCGACGTTCCTGGCAGCGAGCGCCAGGAAACGCTGATCAAGACCTTGATCGCCCTGGCGCGCCTGATGGATCTGAAAGTCGTTGCCGAAGGGGTGAAAACCAATGAACAACTGGCGCTCCTGGATAGCCTGGGATGCGATCTCTACCAGGGTTACCTGTTCTCCCGTCCGGTCGATGCGTCCACGTTGACCGAGCGGTATCTGGCGCCCGGGTTACTCTTCAAAGAGTGACAATTGGCGGGCGCCCTCCCGCAAATCGATCAGTCTTACCCCTACGCCCAACAGGCGAACCGGCTTGCCTCCCCGCATGAAGGCCTGGGTCAGAAGCCGTCGATAACTATCGATATCCCGCCCAGCCCCGGCCTGCTCAAGGGTGGTTTGGGTAAAGTCGTGAAACTTGACCTTGACGAAAGGTTTTTCCGGCCGGTAATGGGTATCCAGTCGGCCAAGCCGCCCAGCCAGCTCTTCAAGCAAAGCGGGCAGCTGGGCCGTACAGGCGGCCAGATCAGGCAGGTCATGCTCGAAGGTGTTTTCAACACTGACCGACTGACGTCGGCTATCCACCTGGACTGATCGTTCGTCAATTCCCTGAGCCAGATTCCACAGCCGCTCGCCAAACAGACCAAACTCCTTGATTAATGCAAGGCGTCCCCACTCCAGCAACTGCTCGCACCGCTCGATCCCCAGGCGAGTCAGCTTTTCAGCCGTCACCTTGCCTACGCCATGCAACCGGGCAACAGGCAGAGTAGCCACAAACGCGGCCACTTCTGGTGGGGTAATAACAAACAGCCCGTTCGGCTTGCGCCAGTCGCTCGCAATCTTGGCCAGAAACTTGTTTGGCGCCACACCAGCTGAAACAGTGATATGAAGTTCTTCCCACACACGTCGGCGAATCTCCTGCGCAATTCGGGTTGCACTGCCGGAAAAATGCGGACTGTCCGAAACGTCGAGATAGGCCTCATCCAGGGAAAGCGGTTCGATCAAATCGGTAAAATCACGAAATATCGTATGGATCTGACGCGATACCGCCTTGTAGACATCAAAGCGCGGGCGCACAAAGATGATGTCGGGGCACAGCCGCTGGGCTTGATGGGAGGCCATTGCTGAACGCACCCCGTATGCACGCGCCTCATAATTGCAGGTTGCGACCACGCCACGCCGATCGGGAGTACCACCCACGGCGATTGGCCGGCCTACCAGGCGAGGGTCGTCACGCATCTCGACGGCGGCATAAAAACAGTCGCAATCGATATGGATGATTTTTCTCTGCGTCATACCCTCATGCTCGACAGGTTCGCTAACACCGCTGCGCCTGTATTATGCGCTATACGCCCTTACCCACCCAGCGGTTCTCCGAAACTTTAGCGGCCTCGCGACACTCGGAATTCTAGAACATTACGATAACCAGGAGCCGCCATGACTGATCGTACGGATAAACTCGACAAGTCCCATGACCATGATCAGGTCGCTAAACGCGACGAAGCTCATGCACAGCGCAAGCTACCCGAAGAGGCGGTAAGCGATCTGGAAAGTCCTGAGCCTGGCACGCATACCATCGACAAGGTCATCACCCCGGTATCGAATAAGGAGCTGGACAGTCAGGTCGGTGAGTTGAACCGTAAGCTGGATGAGGTCGAGAAAAAGCTGGATAAATAAACCTTACAATAGGCTGATAGTGTGGGCCCTGACTACCACCGTCTCCTGACGAAACCGGGTCTCGAGCGAGGCCCGGTACTGCTGCCACCACACCTGCTCCAGCGCGTCGGCCATCACCTCATAAATGATCAATTCATCCCGTACCGTATGGCTTTCGTCTTCCTGCCATAGTCCTTTCGCCGGAGCCTGGCTGAATGCCGTCAACCCGCCAAACTTTTCAACAAGCTCATTGCGCACCTCACTAAATAGCGCTTTAGGGAGATCGCGGCCATCGTTGTCATAAAGGGGCAGCAGCAATTGGATCAGGTACATGGTCAGCCTCTCGAATAAATAAAGGTAGCGGCATAGAGCGTCTTGAAAGCTAAGACCATGAACGGTTTGAATCGGCACATATAAATAGCAGCGCCCCGATAGTCGAGGCGCCGCAATAACGATCAGAGACAGGCAAGGAAACCTGCCCGCCTCCCTATCGTTAGATTCTGAAGCTTGAAACGAGCTGATCGAGGCGATTGGCCTGTTGCTCCAGGGCATGGCAAGCGCCCAGGGTCGCGTTCAGGTTTTCCACGCCCTGCTGGTTGAGCGAGTTAATCTCGGTAATGTCGACATTAAGCGACTCCACTACCGCGCTTTGCTCTTCCGTAGCGGCCGCCACCGAC
>NZ_BDAE01000007.1 GCF_002091675.1 Pseudomonas luteola NBRC 103146
AAACTCGGTCCGCAGTAAGTGTGTAAATGGCTGACTGGTTTTAGTAGACCAGTCAGCCATTTTTGTTTTATTGTGTTCTGAAATGATTGCGCTATCATTTGGTTGTGTAAGCAAAGGCGATGTTCTCGCCTCGCTATAAAAGACTACCCGCGACAAGAATAACGAGTGGGGGCAGAGTGAATATCAACCGAGTCAGTGTGACATCGCTTGCCTTGTCAGGCACTTCATTGCTCGGTGCTCTTGGCATTCGCAGACCCCGCATTCTGCGCGCGATCAGCTTTTCTGAACGCTTATCTTTAGTCATCCCGCTTGCCATGGTCAGCTCCCTTATCGGAACGCTGAGGGTTGCCAGGACCTGTCATTTGTCCAGTGGTGAGTCGATCAGGTGCTCTTTATTGCAACCAGTGGCGAAGCGTGGAGAGGCGTCCGCGTGTGTATCGGTGACTCACCGCGCAGGTATGGAGATGGATGAGTTGACCGTCGGTTTACGTTGAATAACAGAACGCGGGCAGAGCATCGCTCTGTTCGCATGCCTTAGCCTGAGTGAGTATAAGAAGGAGTGAGTCATGCAGTTGATTGAACACCAGGACTCGCCTCGTTACATCCGACTTCATGCTGACGATAACGTCGCAATCGTTGTAAACGAGCAAGGTGTTGCAGCCGGTGGCCAGTTTCCAGACGGTCTCGTGACCATTGAGGCCGTTCCGCAAAGTCACAAGGTAACGCTGGTCGATATCCCTGAAGGCGGCGCTGTTCTGCGCTATGGCACAGTGATCGGGTATGCCTTGAAGCCCATTCCGCGTGGCTCCTGGGTGAAGGAAGAGCTGCTTAGCCTGCCTTCGCCGCCCCCGCTGGACAACCTGCCGCTGGCAACTGATGTACCGCCTACCCAGCCTCCGCTGGAAGGTTTTACCTTTGAGGGTTTCAGAAACCCGGACGGTAGCGTCGGGACGCGCAATATCCTGGGTGTGACCACCACGGTTCAATGTGTGACCGGTGTGCTTGATCATTGCATCGAGCGTGCCCGCAAGGAGCTGCTGCCCAAGTATCCGTATGTGGATGATGTCATCGCATTGACTCACAGCTATGGTTGCGGTGTAGCGATCAACGCCCCCGATGCTGTCGTACCCATTCGTACGCTGCGTAACATCAGTCGTAATCCCAACCTCGGTGGCCAGGCACTTGTCATCAGCCTGGGATGTGAAAAGCTTCAGGCCAGCCAGATCATGCCGGACGATGAATTGCCCTCTGGTATCGATGAAGAGGAATGGCTGTTCCGCCTCCAGGATTCCAATACCGGTTTCAGCGGTATGGTCGAGCAGATTCTTGGCATGATCGAGGATCGCCTGAAGGTACTCAATGAGCGCCGTCGTGAGCCATGTCCGGCTTCCGATCTGGTGGTTGGGATGCAATGCGGCGGCAGTGACGCGTTTTCCGGGGTAACAGCCAATCCGGCATTGGGTGTTGCGGCTGACCTGCTAGTGCGTGCAGGGGCTACCGTGATGTTCTCGGAAAACACCGAGGTGCGCGACGGTATCCATCTGCTGACCTCGCGGGCGGCTACACCTGAAGTCGCCAAGGCCTTGGTTCGTGAAATGGATTGGTACGACCGCTATCTGGATCGCGGTATGGCAGATCGCAGTGCGAACACCACGCCCGGTAACAAGAAGGGTGGCCTGAACAACATTGTGGAAAAAGCTATGGGCTCGATTGCCAAGTCGGGCTCCAGTGCCATTGCAGGCGTCGTATCACCCGGTGAGCGCGTTAAGGGCAAAGGACTTTATTACTGCGCAACACCTGCCAGTGACTTTATCTGCGGTACGCTTCAACTGGCTGCCGGTATGAACCTGCACATCTTTACTACAGGTCGCGGAACGCCTTATGGTCTGGCCATGGTGCCTGTCATCAAGGTAGCAACACGCACCCAGCTGGCCGAGCGCTGGCCGGATCTGATCGACGTAGACGCCGGTCGGGTGACATCGGGCCGAATGACACTGGAAGAATTGGGTTGGGAGATTTTCCATCTCTACTTGGATGTTGCCAGTGGCCGCAAAAAGACATGGGCTGAACACCACAAGCTGCATAACGATCTGACACTGTTCAATCCGGCTCCAGTGACCTGATGGCTAAGTGAAGTACAAAACAGCGGAGCTTGGTGCTCCGCTGTTTTTTGCCTATCAGGATAAGCGCCTGGTTCGGGACAGCGAATTGAAAGGGCGTCCCTCATGCCAGGACGCTAGCTAGGTATAAGGCAAGCTGACCTCTCTGCTCCAACGCATGACTAGCCCCGTCTAGTCAAATCAGTCCAAGGCCCTGATCTGGACTTTCGCAACGCCATCAGAAATCAAGCCGATTGAACTGGCCGCATTGCGTGACAGATCAATAATCCGTCCACGTACGTGAGGGCCACGGTCATTGATGCGTACGACTGCACGCTTTCCGTTGCTCAGGTTGGTCACCTCGACTCGCGTGCCGAAGGGCAGCGTACGATGAGCGGCTGTCATCTCCGAAGGATTGTAGCGTTCTCCGCTGGCAGTGCGGCGTCCGGCATGGCGTTTGGCGTAGTAAGAAGCGAGGCCGGAGTCCTGGTAACCATGAACAGCAGCAGGTGACATGGGTGAAGAATAAGGCTCTCGGTTGGCACACCCGGCAAACAGTATGGTGAGCGATAGAAGAGCAATGCGTAGGCTCCATGACATATCGAAAGCTTCCTGGCGATTTGATATCAGATTGGCTATATGACTCTCTTGAGTTCAAGCCGTTTCGCTGTAATTACGTGCTGAAACACATTCCAGGACTAGTCCGACATTCAGCCCTGAAGATTGTATAAGCGTGCGTAATCTATAGGCGCAGGCCAAGTCCATCGCTCAGAAAGCTCGACTGCTTCGCATCGGCTGAAAAAGAAAAATGAAGAAAGAAGAAGTAGATTCGTGAGTGGCATAGCCATGACGCAAGGTTGCGTCATGGCTATCGGAGGAGGTTAACCTTCCAGCTTTTTCTTCAGCAATTCGTTGACTTGCTGAGGATTGGCCTTGCCTTTGGAGGCCTTCATCGCCTGGCCTACGAAGAAGCCAAACATCTTTCCGCGCTTGGCCTCATCACTGGCACGGTACTGCTCGACCTGGGCGGCGTTGGCTGCCAGGACTTCATCTAGCATGGACTCAATAGCGCCGGTGTCGGTTACCTGCTTGAGCCCCTTCTTTTCAATGATCTCATCGGCAGAACCTTCGCCAGCGGCCATGGCTTCGAACACCATCTTGGCGATCTTGCCGGAAATGGTGTTGTCCTTGATACGCAGGATCATGCCGCCCAAATGCTCAGCGGAAACTGGCGAGTCGGCGATATCCAGATCCTGCTTGTTGAGCAGGCTGGAAAGCTCGCCCATGACCCAGTTGGCGGCCAATTTGGCATCGCCGCTGACCTGTTGGACCTGCTCGAAATAATCGGCCATTTCACGGCTGGAGGAGAGGACCGTCGCGTCATACGTAGATAGGCCAAAGTCACGCTCGAAGCGCTCACGCTTCTGCTGCGGCAGCTCTGGCAGCAGGCTGCGGGTCTCTTCAAGGAAGCTTTCTTCGATCACCACGGGCAGCAGGTCGGGATCAGGGAAGTAGCGGTAGTCATTTGCCTCTTCCTTGCTGCGCATGGAGCGAGTCTGGTCTTTATTCGGGTCATACAGGCGGGTTTCCTGAACAACCTTGCCACCATCTTCGATGAGCTCGATCTGGCGCTGGACCTCATAGTTGATCGCCTTCTCGATGAAGCGGAAGGAGTTGACATTCTTGATCTCGGCGCGCGTCCCGAACTCGGCCTGGCCTTTCGGGCGAACCGAAACGTTACAGTCGCAACGCAGCGAGCCTTCGTTCATGTTGCCATCACAAATGCCCAGGTAACGCACCAGTGCATGAATAGCCTTTACATAGGCGACGGCCTCCTTGGCGCTGCGGATATCCGGCTCGGAAACAATCTCCAGAAGCGGCGTGCCGGCGCGGTTCAGGTCGATGCCCGTCATGCCCTGGAAGTCCTCGTGCAGGCTCTTGCCGGCGTCTTCTTCCAAGTGTGCACGGGTGATGCCGATGCGCTTGACGGTACCGTCGTCCAACGTAATGTCTAGGTGGCCCTTGCCTACGATAGGCAATTCCATCTGGCTGATCTGATAGCCCTTGGGCAGGTCAGGGTAGAAGTAGTTCTTGCGCGCAAAAACGTTACGCTGGCCAATATGTGCGTCGATGGCCAGGCCAAACTTGACGGCCATGCGCACTGCTTCCTGGTTGACTACCGGCAGTACGCCGGGCATGCCCAGGTCGATCAGGCTGGCCTGGGTATTGGGTTCGGCACCAAAGGTGGTGGAGCTGCCAGAAAATATCTTCGATTTCGTGGAGAGCTGTGCGTGAATTTCCAGCCCGATCACGGTTTCCCATTGCATGTGAGTCGTCCTCTGCCTTCTATTCCAGGAACCCAGTCGGGGCTTTCGTATGCCAATCAGTCGTTTTTTGGAACTGGTGGGCAATATTGAGCAGGCGGCCTTCCTGGAAGTAGGGGGCCAGCAGCTGTACGCCAACGGGCAGGCCGTCGACAAAGCCGGCCGGCATCGAAAGACCAGGAACGCCAGCAAGGTTGGCGGTGATGGTATAGATATCCATCAGGTATTCAGCCACGGGATCGTTGTTCTTCTCGCCGAGTTTCCACGCCACGCTGGGCGTCGTCGGGCCGAGAATGACGTCCACATCATTGAAGGCGGTCATGAAGTCGTTCTTAATCAGGCGGCGGATACGCTGTGCCTTCAGGTAGTAGGCATCATAGTAACCGGCAGAAAGTGCATAAGTGCCCACCATGATCCGGCGGCGAACCTCATCACCAAAGCCTTCTGCGCGGGAGCGTTTGTACAGATCGGTCAGGTCTGCCGGGTCTTCACAGCGATAACCGAAACGTACACCGTCATAGCGCGACAGGTTGGAAGACGCTTCCGCCGGTGCGATCACGTAATAGGCAGGAATCGCGTGCTGCATGTTTGGCAGGCTGATGTCCTTGACGGTTGCGCCCAGCGCCTTCAACGCTTCTACAGCCTTGAGCGTAAGATCTGCGATACGGCTGTCCAAGCCCTCACCGAAATACTCTTTCGGCAGGCCAATGCGCAGGCCTGCAAGAGGCTTTTCCAGACTGGCCAGATAGTCATCGACCGGTTGGTCTACGCTGGTGGAATCCTTGGGGTCGAAGCCAGCCATCGCCTGCAGGAGCAGAGCGCAGTCTTCGGCGTTGCGGGCCAGCATGCCGCCCTGATCGAGGCTGGAGGCATATGCAATCATGCCCCAGCGGGAGACGCGCCCATAGGTGGGCTTGAGGCCAGTCAGGTTGGTCAGCGCCGCAGGCTGGCGGATCGAGCCGCCGGTATCGGTACCGGTTGCAGCCGGGACGAGGCGAGCCGCTACTGCCGCCGATGAGCCACCTGAAGAACCGCCTGGAATACGAGAGGTATCCCAGGGATTCTTGACCGGGCCGTAGTGGCTGGATTCGTTGGCCGAGCCCATCGCGAACTCGTCCATGTTCAATTTACCCAGGCTCACAACGCCTGCATCGGCCAGCTTTTGAACCACGGTAGCGTTATAGGGCGCGATGAAGTTGTCGAGCATCTTCGAACCACAGCTGGTGCGAATGCCCTGGGTGCAGAAGAGGTCTTTGTGTGCGATCGGTGCCCCTAGGAGCGCGCCGGTTTCGCCCGCTGATCGGCGCTGATCGGCGATTTTGGCCTGCTCAATGGCCTGTGTTTCCGTCACGGTGATAAAGCTGTTGAGCTGTGGATCAACCCGGGCGATGCGGTCCAGCAGGGTGCGAGTCAATTCCTCGGCAGAAAATTCCTTTGCCGATAGCGCACGGCTGATCTCGGCCAGGGTCAACGTATGCATAGGGGTGTCCTTCATTACTCAATCACCTTGGGTACCAGGAACAGGCCGTTTTCGACCGCCGGGGCGATAGTCTGGTAGGCGTCACGCTGATTGGTTTCGGTGACTTCGTCGGGTCGCAGGCGTTGTACGGCTTCCAGCGGATGCGCCAGAGGTTCGACGTTATCGGTATTGACGGCCTGCATGCGATCAATCAGGCCGAGGATGTCATTCAACGTCCCGGTGGTCCGTTCAATATCGGCATCGTTAAGGCCTAGTCTGGCCAGGTGAGCGATCTTTTCGACGTCGGAGCGTTCGAGCGCCATCGGATTCTCCAGCAATATCGGGGCTTGACCATGGCGAAAGTCATAAATCGAGAGATTTGCACGGTAGGCGGTCAAGCACCGCGTTAAGAAAGGCCTAAGAGGGCCGCAGAAACGAGCAATCTAGCACATCACCGCCTTGCTCAAAATCCCTGCCGTTGTTAGAGTCTGCCGCAATTTTTCCCACGCGTTTCATCTGCGTGCCTGACGCCACCGCCTAGGGTCACTTCATGTTCAAAAAGTTGCGTGGCATGTTTTCCAGCGATCTGTCGATCGACCTGGGTACAGCCAATACCCTCATTTATGTCCGGGATCGCGGTATTGTCCTTGACGAGCCATCCGTTGTTGCCATTCGTACGCATGGCAATCAGAAGAGTGTAGTTGCCGTCGGTACCGACGCCAAACGCATGCTGGGTCGTACGCCTGGCAATATTTCTGCGATCCGACCGATGAAGGATGGTGTGATTGCAGACTTCAGCGTTTGTGAAAAAATGTTGCAGTACTTCATCAACAAAGTGCACGAGAACAGCTTTCTCCAGCCAAGTCCCCGTGTACTTATCTGCGTACCGTGCAAGTCCACCCAAGTCGAGCGCCGTGCCATTCGCGAATCGGCTCTGGGCGCTGGCGCCCGTGAAGTCTTCCTGATCGAAGAGCCGATGGCAGCTGCCATTGGCGCAGGTCTTCCGGTTGAAGAAGCGCGTGGTTCGATGGTAGTGGACATCGGTGGCGGCACCAGCGAGATCGCCTTGATCTCCCTAAACGGTGTTGTCTATGCCGAGTCCGTACGCGTAGGCGGTGACCGCTTCGATGAAGCGATCGTGACCTATGTCCGCCGCAACTACGGCAGCCTGATCGGTGAATCTACCGCTGAGCGCATCAAGCAGGAAATCGGTACGGCCTACCCGGGCGGTGACCTGCGTGAAATCGACGTCCGCGGCCGCAATCTGGCTGAAGGCGTACCGCGCAGCTTTACGTTGAACTCCAACGAAGTGCTGGAAGCCCTGCAGGAATCGCTGGCGACCATCGTCCAGGCGGTCAAGAGCTGCCTGGAGCAGTCCCCGCCGGAGTTGGCTTCGGATATTGCCGAGCGCGGTCTGGTCCTGACCGGTGGTGGTGCTCTGCTACGTGATTTGGACAAGCTCCTGGCGCAGGAAACCGGCCTGCCGGTGATCGTGGCGGAAGATCCTCTGACGTGTGTTGCCCGCGGTGGCGGCAAGGCGTTGGAGATGATGGACCGTCACGCTATGGATCTTCTTTCCACCGAATAAGTCGCATGCATGAATATCAGGGCCTGCATGGCGGGCCTTGATGTTGTCATGATTGACGCTTCGAGGACGAGACCATCAAGCGTATATTTTCCAAGGGTCCTTCGCTTGGCGTCCGTCTGCTGGCTCTGGCTGTTCTGTCTGTCAGCCTGATGGTGGTAGATGCCCGCTTCGATTATCTGAAGCCGGTGCGCAGTGAAATGGGCCTGGTGCTTACACCATTCTATTGGGCAGCCGATCTTCCGGTTCGTGCCTGGCAAGCCGTGCGCGATCAGTTTTCCAGCCGTACTGAGATCATGGCTGAAAACGAGCGCCTCAAGGCTGAAGCACTGCTTATGCAGCGTCGCCTGCAAAAGCTGGCGGCTTTGACCGAGCAAAACGTACGACTTAGAGAATTGCTCAACTCTGCCGCCCTGGTAGACGACAAAGTGCTGGTCAGCGAGCTGATTGGCGTCGATCCGAATCCATTTACTCACCGTATCCTGATCGACAAAGGCGCGAAGGATGGGGTCTTTATCGGCCAGCCGGTGTTAGACGCCAGTGGGTTGATGGGGCAGGTGGTCGAAGTCATGCCCTATGCCGCCCGTGTCCTGCTGTTGACGGACGTCACCCATAGCATTCCTGTTCAGGTCAACCGCAATGGTTTGCGTGCTATCGCCATGGGAACTGGTAACCCTGAGCGTCTTGAACTGCGCCATGTGGCCGATACCGCCGATATCAAGGAAGGCGATCTACTGGTCAGCTCTGGCTTGGGGCAGCGGTTTCCTGCGGGGTACCCGGTCGCAACCGTGACTGAAGTAGTGCATGACTCAGGGCAACCGTTTGCCATCGTGCGAGCTGTACCCACTGCCAAGCTGAACCGCAGTCGCTATGTGCTATTGGTCTTCAGTGATCCACGTACACCTGAGGAACGGGCCTACGATGCTGCCCGGGCCCAGGAAGAAGCGGATCGCAAAGTGTCCCAGGAGCAGCAGGGAACAACGCCAGCGGCAACCTCGCCCGCCCAGGTTAATAATCCCGCTCAGCCAGCCAGTGGTAATAACAAGACACCGGCGACCAACGCGGCGGCTCCGGCTGCTCAGTCGGCTAAACCCCAGACTCAGCCCGCGAAGCCTGCCGCCAAGCCGCAGGCCAGCCAGGCCCCGGCTGCCTCGACACAACGCGCCCAGGAGGCCCGTTAATGGCCTTTCGGATCGGCCATAACGGCTGGGTTATCTGGCTGACATTGTTGGTGGGGCTGTTGCTTTCGGTTGCGCCAATGCCGGACTTCATGGAAATCGGGCGACCCTTATGGCTGTCCATGTTCTTGACGTTCTGGACGTTGGCGCTGCCTCACCGGGTAGGCCTGAGTACGGCCTGGGTTTTCGGATTGGCAGAGGACGTACTGTACGGAAATCTGCTTGGCCAGAATGCCCTGATTCTGAGTCTGGTAGTTTTTCTGGTGCAATCATTACAACAGCGGCTTCGCGTCTTTCCCATTTGGCAGCAGGGCTTTGTGCTGCTGGTCGTCTATGGCATCTCGCAGCTGGTTCAGCTCTGGCTGAACACGTTGACGGGTAATCGTCCACCCACACTGGTATTTCTTGCACCTTCCTTGGTCAGCGCCTTGCTCTGGCCTTGGGTATATCTGGTGCTACGTGATTTGCGAACGCGTTTCAATGTAAGTTGACGTGGCGTTGGCGGCTGATCTGCTGACGTGAGCGTTTCAAGGAGCCTTCTATGCCACGTCTGTATCTTGCTTCCGGATCTCCACGCCGTCGTGAGTTGCTTGAGCAAATCGGTGTGCCGTTCGAACGTCTTTCGGCCGAAATTGATGAGGCCGTGCTGCCTGGCGAGACGGCAGATGCCTATGTCGAACGTCTTGCCAGAAGCAAGGCACAGGCAGGTCTGGCACTTTTGTCTGGTGACACGGTTGATTGCGTCCTGGGAGCCGACACTAGCGTCGTGTTGGATGGGCATATTCTGGGCAAGCCGGAAAGCCGCGAGCATGGCATGGACATGTTGGTTCGCTTGAGCGGCAAGACGCATACCGTTCTGACCGCAGTTGCCGTAGCCAGTAAAAATCTGTGCCTAGCGCGCGTCGTGTCGAGCGAAGTAACGTTCAGGCCTATCAGTGAAGACGAGCGTCAAGCCTATTGGGCAAGCGGTGAGCCGGCCGACAAGGCAGGCGGTTACGGAATCCAGGGGCTAGGCGCTGTCTTTGTTCAACATATAGCGGGAAGCTATAGCAGCATCGTCGGACTCCCCCTTTGTGAAACAGCGGAGCTGTTATCAACGTTTGGCATACCATGCTGGCAGCCCAATGTACCTCGTTGAAAAGGTTAATACCCTAGATAGCGCCGATACCGATAAGCTGCAAGACACCTCGAATAATGGATAAGTCTATGAGCGAAGAAATCTTGATCAACATCACCCCGATGGAGTCTCGGGTGGCGGTTGTTGAAAACGGCGTTCTGCAAGAGGTTCATATCGAACGCACGATGCGCCGGGGCATTGTAGGCAATCTGTATCAAGGCAAGGTTGTCAGAGTCCTGCCTGGGATGCAGGCGGCCTTTGTGGATATTGGGCTGGCCAGGGCCGCCTTTATTCATGCTGCCGAGATTTCTACCCGCGAGGGCAGTGCTGTCGAAAGCATCAGTGCCCTGGTTCATGAGGGGCAAAGTCTGGTCGTTCAGGTCACGAAGGATCCGATCGGAACCAAGGGGGCGCGCCTGACGACGCACCTTTCAATTCCCTCACGCTATCTGGTGTACATGCCCAAGACCAATCATGTGGGCATCTCGCTGAAAATCGAGGATGAAGCCGAGCGTGAACGGCTCAAGAACATCGTTGAAAAGTGCATCGCCAACGAGTGTATCGAGGAAGCCGGTGGCTTTATTCTTCGTACGGCGGCGGAGGGCGCGCGTGAAGATGAAATCAAGGCGGATATCCGCTACTTGCGGCGGCTGTGGGCTCAGATTCATTCTCAGATGAACAAGGTGCCTGCGCCTACGACCATCTATGAAGACCTTGACCTTCCATTGCGTACCTTGCGGGATCTGGTCAGTCCGCGTAGCGAAAAGATTCGTGTGGACTCGCGGGAAAATTTCCAGCGAATTGGTCAGTTCGTGTCCGAGCTGATGCCTGAAGTATCTGATCGCCTGGAGCATTATCCTGGCGAGCGTCCAATTTTCGACTTGTATGGCGTCGAGGATGAAATCCAGAAGGCGCTTGAGCGAAAGGTCATGCTCAAGTCGGGCGGGTATCTGATCATCGATCAGACCGAGGCGATGACTACGATAGACGTGAATACAGGTGCATTCGTAGGGCACCGTAACCTGGAAGAGACGATCTTCAAGACCAATCTTGAGGCAGCTACGGCAATCGCCCGGCAGTTACGGCTGCGAAACCTGGGCGGCATCATCATTATCGATTTCATCGATATGGAAGATGAAGAACATCAGCGCCAAGTGCTTCGCAATCTGGAGAAGCAGCTGGAGCGCGATCACGCCAAAACCAACATCATTGGCATTACTGAGCTTGGTCTCGTCCAGATGACTCGCAAGCGCACACGTGAGAGCCTGTCGCAGGTCCTGTGTGAGCCTTGTCCGGCGTGCCAGGGACGTAGCATGCTGCGGACGGCTGAAACTATCTGCTACGAAATCTTCCGTGAAATTTTGCGCGAAGCACGCGCTTACCAGGCAAACTCCTATCTCGTGTTGGCCAATCAGAAGGTGGTAGACCGTCTTCTTGATGAGGAGTCAGGCAATGTAGCGGACCTGGAAGCTTTTATCGGTCGAACGATCAAGTTTCAAGTCGAACCTATGTACTCCCAGGAGCAATATGATGTTGTACTGCTGTAAGCCGCTGAGTTTAGGCTGATGGCAGGGTTGGGCCGCTTCATCGGAACACTCCTGCGCCTTGGTTTCGGTCTGTGTGCTCTGATCCTGATCTTGCTGGCGCTTTATGTCAGCGTAGGGCGCCAACTCATGCCGGGCGTTGCCGAGTATAGAGCCGACGTTGAGGTGCGCTTGAGCAGTGCCTTGAAGCAGCCTGTACGCCTGGGCGCCTTGAAGGGAAGCTGGCAAGGACTCAATCCTGTCATTGACCTGCAGGACCTGGAACTGGGTGAGGGCAGCCAGCCTCTGCATCTGGAGCGAATCAGGGTTGTGCCGAATATGTTCCAGAGCCTCCTGCACTGGCAGCCCATACTGAGTTATGCCAGCCTCGACGGTGTACGACTCGAGTTGCTGGAAGAAGCGGATGGGCGCTGGCGTATCGCAGGACTGCCCCAGCGTGATGATGAGCAAGAGCCTTTTGATCCCGCACCGCTTCTCAAGTGGCTGCCCTCGCTTGGGCGACTATCAGTACTCAATGGGCAGCTCAGCGTTTTATTCCATGAAGGAAAAGTGTTTACGCTGCGCTATGTCGAGGCAACGCTGTCTACGAGACGTAACGGCGATGTCCGTCTCGATGCGCGTTTGAATCTACCTGACGGGCAGCCCTTGGCCTTGGACGTCCAGGGGCAGGTCGATTCGGCGCATTGGCAGGACAGCCGATTCAAGAGCTATTTGAGCCTGCCCCAGACGGACTGGGCACAGTGGGTGCCACGTACTCTGACGCGGCAGTGGCAGCTGCATGAGTTACATGCAGGAGGAGAGGTCTGGCTTGACTGGGCTCATGGAGTGCCTCAAGACGCAGCCTTGCGACTCAATGCGGCTCGGCTGGTGGCTTCGTATGGTACCCGTGCGCCTGCTGGTCTTGATGACCTCGCCCTGAACCTTGCATTTACCCGCGAGAAAAACGGCTGGCGAGCCATCGGTTCCGATCTTGCGGTAAGCCTTGGGGAGAAGCGCTGGAGTGGTGTGACATTAGCGGTTCAGCGCAATGATGCAGCGGATCGCTGGCAGGTACGTGCCGACCGGCTCGATCTGGCACCATTGACGGCCGCCGTCCAGGCACTTGCGCCTTTACCTGAAAATGTGGCGTCAGCGTTATCGGCACTTAGTCCGCATGGTGCGCTACGTAACATCTCGCTGGACTACCAACCCCAGAAAAGTCTTGCTGATCGCCTCGCGTTTGCGGCCAACCTGGAAAAGGTAGGGTTCTCGGCCTATCACGGTGCGCCGGCTGTCGAGAATGCCAGTGGTAGTGCAACTGGCGGACTGCAGCATGGCGAATTGCGGCTGGATACCACCAACTTCTCGCTGCATCTGGCCACCCTGTTTCCTGAACCGTGGCAGTACCGTACAGCCAAAGCGCGCTTGAATTGGTCTTTAAGCGATGACAGCTTTACCTTGTCGAGTCCGTTGATGCGCGTCTCGGGTGAAGAGGGTGATGCCTCCGGTGACATGTTCATCCGGCTGGCGCGCAAGCCAGGCATTGAAAGCTACATGGACCTGCGTGTTGGGCTGCGCAATGGTGATGCGCGCTATACCGCCAAGTATCTGCCTACCCGGACACCTGCGATGAGTGGCCCTCTGGCTGACTGGCTCAAGACCGCGATCAAGGGTGGCCATATTGATGAAGGCATTTACCAGTATCAGGGCTCTCTGATGCACGATGCACCGCCGGGTGCACGTACCATGAGTCTTTTTTTTCGCGTCCACGACGCATTGCTTGCCTACCAGCCGGGTTGGCCAGAGTTGCGTGAGGCCAGCGGCGATATAGTCATTGAAGATGATGCCGTTCGCATTCAGGTACCGGAGGGGCGAATCCTGGATACCCAGGTCAGCAAGGCAAATGTCACCATCCCGCTGCGACATGATGGCAGTACGGTCCATCTGTATCTGAAAAGTGACTTGGACAGTAGTGTAAAGGACGGGCTCACGATCTTGCAGGAGACGCCGTTACCGACAGCCGAGACATTCAAGGGATGGCGGGGGGAAGGGGCTCTAAAGGGTAAGCTTGACCTGGATTTGCCTTTTGATCATGGGCTACCGCCCAAGGTGATTGTGGATTTCGTGGCTAATGGGGCCCGGTTACAGCTGGCAAATCCCATGCTCGATGTCACCAATATCCGCGGTGCGTTTCGCTATGACACGACACGAGGCTTGAGCGCACCGGATATCAAGGCGCAGGTATTGGGCAGTCAGGCCCACGGCAAGGCGTTCGCCGAAGGGAACCAGACCGATCCCAAGACCCGCCTCGTGGCTGAGGGCAAGGTAGCGCTCAGTCAGCTTACCCAATGGCTGGGTGTTGGAGGCCGGCCCTTGCCAGTGTCAGGCGATATTCCGTATCGCATGAGCCTGACCCTGGCAAACGAGGCCAGCGAAATCGTAGTAGCCTCGAATCTTCAAGGGGTAGCTATTGATCTGCCAGCACCGTTTGGCAAGGATCCGCAGACCGCCCATGACGGTTTTTTCAGTATGACACTCAATGGGCCCGAGCGTCGTTATGAGGCGACATATCAAGGCTTGGCGGATGCCGTTATCGTCGCACCGCCGGATCGCTTGACCGAGGCCCGTGGTGAGGTTGTTCTGGGAAATGGCACAGCCAATCTCGCGAGCGGTCAGGGAATCCGTGTTCGTGGCGTCCTGGATCGTCTCGTGCTGAGTGAATGGCAGGTCGCTATCGAAAAGTACGTTACGCCTGGTAAGGAACCGGCTACGCGCTCCGGTGGTGGGCCTGCCTCGCCCGACTCCATGCTCTCAATACTTGCGGGCGGGCAGCTCAAGGTAGTGCATTTCGAAGGTTTCGGTCAGACCGTCGAAAACCTCGCTGTTCAGCTGGAACCACAAAGTAATGTCTGGGTGCTTACGCTCGATAGCTCGGTCATTGCCGGCCAGGTACGGTTGCCGGAAGACCGCAAGGTACCCATTACGCTTGCGCTCAAACATTTGGACTTTCCCAGTCATGCGGCTCCGGCAGGGGGCGCCAAGCCCGTCGAAAGTCCTGATCCCCTGGCGAATATCGACCCGCATGGCCTGCCGGCAATGGACGTATCGATTGATACCCTTTCGCTGGGCGGTGAGCCTGTTGGCGCACAGCGACTCAGGATCCGGCCAACGACGGCAGGAGTGCGCTTTTCAGACCTGAACCTCTATCTGAAGGGGCTGAAGGTCGAAGGTACGATGGATTGGGAGGGGTTGCCGGGCACTACGCGTACACGGTATAGCGGTCGTCTCTCGGGTGACAACGTTGCCGATGTATTGCTGGCCTGGAAGTTTGCATCCAGTGTGACCAGTCGCGAGTTTCGTCTTGATGCCAACGTCAGCTGGCCTGGATCGCCAGCCTGGGCGGGGCTGAATCGTCTGTCCGGCACACTGGATGCCAGCCTGCGTAACGGACAGTTGCGTCAGGTTGAAGGCTCTGCATCAGCGCTCCGGGTGTTTGGCCTGCTCAATTTCGAGGCCATACGGCGGCGTCTGCGGCTGGACTTTTCCGATATTTTTGGCCGCGGCCTGAGTTACGACACGATTAGCGGGTTACTGGAGGCGCAAAACGGTGTTTTTCTAACCCGGAAACCCATCATTCTGGATGGTCCTTCTACCGATATGCAGATGCAGGGGACGCTGGACCTGGCTCATGATCAGGTCGATGCCCATTTGCAGGTTGGATTGCCCTTGACCAACTCGCTGCCTATCGCGGCATTGATTGCAGGAGCACCTGCCATAGGCGGAGCCCTGTTCATTGTGGATCGCTTGATTGGTGACAGGGTAACCCGCATGGCCAGTGTGAACTATCACATCCACGGGCCCTGGCAAAATCCACAGATGACACTGGGCAAGAAGTGAACCCTGCGCAAAGAAATGCGACTGTTCTGCCATGACAGAAGAAGTCGGTTGAGCGTAAGCGGATCCTCTGCGTAGCATAGACAAGTCAATACGAGGTGGGCTATGACGTTTACGGTAATCCAGATGGTCAGCCAAGACGACATAGAGGCCAATCTTGCTACGGCATACCGCCTGCTTGAGCAGGCGGCCAAGGCTGGAGCACAGCTGGCGGTCCTGCCCGAGAATTTCGTTGCGATCGGTCACTCCAATCCAGCCATGATCGGCCAGGCGGAGGCGCTAGGAGCAGGGCCAATCCTGCCTTGGTTAAGCTGTTCTGCTCGTGCATTGGGGCTCTGGATTGTCGCCGGGACATTACCGCTTCCTCCGGATGATCAGCCATATGCCAAGCCAAGGGCGTGCTGCCTGTTGATCAATGATCAAGGGGAGCGAGTAGCTCGTTATGACAAGCTGCATCTCTTCAATGCCCGTGTAGATGATCGGCAGGGTAGCTATAGAGAGGGTGATCACTATGCGGAAGGCCAGGATATCGTCGTGGCGGATACCCCTGTAGGGCGGCTTGGCTTGACGGTTTGCTATGACTTGCGTTTCCCTGAGTTGTACACCTCTCTACGTGAGGCCGGTGCCGAGTTGATTGCTGCGCCTTCGGCATTCACGGCTGTTACGGGAAAGGCTCATTGGGATATCTTGATACGTGCCCGGGCTATCGAAACGCAATGTTATATTCTGGCCGCTGCGCAGGGAGGTCTGCATCCACGAGGTCGGGAAACCTGGGGCCACTCCGCTATTATCGATCCTTGGGGGCGCGTCCTTGAAGAGTCGCCTACAGGGGAAGCTGTCATGATTGGACGGCGTGATATTGGCCAGCAACAAGCATTACGCGAACGGATGCCGATTGCTCAGCATCGTCGCTTTGGTTTTGCAACATCGCCCTTGCCAAGCCACGAATGACCACAATCGACTTGATTGGGCATTTCCATTAAGCACAACGCGCAAGACGCGCTAAGGTCAATAAAGAAGATCTGTGTTGTTTCAACGTGTTGTGCACGCCTTGCATAAGACCTTTCGGCTATTGGAGTAAGCATGAGCCAATACCTGACTTCTGTCAGTCAACATCTTCTCAATCCAGGTGGGCTTGAAATCGACAGCCTGCCAGTGGTTCTTCATCAACTGGCGGGACCAGGAATCGACGCCGCCGATCTGTATTTCCAGAGCATGATTTCCGAGTCTTGGCTGCTTGAGGACGGCATCGTCAAGGAAGGCGGCTTTCATATGGACCAAGGTGTTGGTGTCCGTGCTCAATCAGGTGAAAAGACCGGGTTTGCCTATAGTAACGCCATCACGCTGGATGCCTTGAGCCAGGCTGCCCAGGCTGCACGTTCCATCTCACGCAGTGGGGATAACGGCAAGGTTCAGGTATTCAGCCACATCGAGCCGGTACGGCTTTACCCCGAAGAAAACCCGCTGGATGTCTTGAGCCGTGCAGAGAAAGTCGAGCTGCTCAAAAATATTGACGTAGCCACGCGGGCTCTGGATCCCCGTATCCAACAGGTTACGGTCAGCCTTTCCGGTGTCTGGGAGCAGGTGCTTGTCGCCGCCAACGATGGAACGCTGGCGGCGGATGTACGCCCTCTGGTGCGCTTCAATGTCAACGTGGTCGTCGAGCAGAATGGTCGCCGGGAACGTGGCAACAACGGCGGTGGCGGACGCACGGATTATCGTTACTTTCTGCGTGAAGACCGTGCCATGAGCTACGCGCGCGAAGCGGTGCGGCAGGCCTTGGTAAATCTGGAGGCTGTTGCCGCTCCAGCGGGCACGCTACCGGTTGTGTTGGGCTCGGGATGGTCTGGCGTCCTGTTGCACGAAGCTGTAGGTCATGGCCTGGAAGGTGATTTCAACCGCAAGGGCAGTTCGGCTTATAGCGGACGTATGAACGAGCGTGTAGCTTCATCGCTATGCACCATTGTCGATGATGGCACTCTCCCTGATCGCCGTGGTTCGGTATCGGTCGATGATGAAGGCACGCCAGGTGCCTACAACGTGCTTATCGAGAATGGAATCCTCAAGGGATACATGCAGGACAAGCTCAATGCCCGGCTTATGGGAGTGGCACGTACCGGCAACGGGCGCCGTGAATCCTATGCACATCTACCCATGCCTCGCATGACTAACACCTATATGTTGGCGGGTGAAAGCGACCCGGCAGAAATCATCGCCTCGGTCGAGCATGGCCTGTATTGCGCCAGCCTGGGGGGCGGTCAGGTCGATATCACCAGCGGTAAATTCGTCTTTACGACCAATGAGGCTTACCTGATCGAGAACGGCAAGGTGACCCGGCCGGTGAAGGGCGCCACGCTGATAGGAAACGGTCCGGAAGTCATGACTCAGGTATCAATGGTCGGCAATGACCTGTCGCTGGACAACGGTGTTGGCACGTGCGGGAAGGAAGGTCAGTCAGTTCCGGTTGGCGTAGGCCAGCCAACTCTGAAAATTGATGCCATCACAGTAGGAGGAACGGGTGCCTGACAGGCAGGCAAGGGCCGCGTATTAACGCAGGCCCCGCTTGGTATCATCCAGTTCACGGATGTACTTGAACAGTTTACGTGCCGCTGACGGCGGCTTGTTATGCGACTGCTCGTGTTGGGCGTGACGGATCAACTGGCGCAGGTGCTGGCGGTCAGCGTCCGGGTAGTCTTCGACAAAAGCCTGCAGGACCTCGTCGCTACCACCCAGCAGACGATCCCGCCAGCGTTCAAGGGCGTGAAAGCGCTCGTTGTACTGGCGGGTCGAGGAATCGACTTGTTCGATCATGGCCATGATCGCATCAAGATCCTGATCGCGCATCAGTTTGCCCAGGTACTGGGTATGTCGCTTCCGGGCGACGTTGGCTTTGTGCTTGGGAGCCTCGGCCAAAGCGCGGCGCAAAGGCTCGGTCAAGGGGAGGCGGTCAAGCAGGTCAGGGCTCATCCCGGCGAGGCGCGCGCCAAGGTCCTGCAGGGCATGCAATTCGCGCTTGATCTGCGATTTGCTCTTCTCTCCGGAGAAGGAGTCGTCGTCAAGAAAATCAGACATGAGGGTGGTCCATAACTAAAGGTCGCCATCATAACGAGTTGAAGGTCGGTTGTCCGGTCCGCCGGGCTGCCAACGCTGTATAGGAGAGAAGCATGAATCAATCCGTGGAAGCTGTCGGCCCGGCTGCCTTACCTGCCTTGCGTGAACAGGTCGAGCGCATTTTGGCGGAGGCGCGTCAGCAGGGTGCCACTGCTTGTGAGGTCTCGGTATCTGTTGAGCAGGGGTTATCTACAACCGTTCGCAAGGGCGAGGTTGAAACGGTTGAGTTCAATCGTGATGAGGGCTTCGGTATTACCTTGTACGTAGGACACCGCAAGGGCTCGGCCAGTACGTCCGCAGCGGGCGAAAATGCTATCCGTGAGACCGTAGCCGCGGCTCTTGCCATTGCCCAGCACGCTTCCGAAGACGAATATTCAGGCTTGGCCGATCCGGAAAAAATGGCCAAGAGCCTACCTGACCTGGACCTGTTCCATCCCTGGAGCATTACGCCTGACGAGGCGATCGAGAAAGCGCTTATTTGCGAGTCAGCGGCCTTTGCAGCCAATCCCAAAATCACCAATGCTGATGGGACAAGCCTCAACACTCATCAGGGTTGCCGTATCTATGGCAACAGCCATGGCTTTATCGGTGGGTATGCCAGCAGTCGACACAGCCTGAGCTGCGTCATGATTGCGGAAAGTAATGGCCATATGCAGCGCGATTATTTTTACGACGTCAATCGTGTGGCTGAAGAGCTGATGGACCCTGTCTATATTGGTCAGCGCGCAGCAGAACGGGCGGTGAGTCGCTTGGGGGCTCGTCCGGTTCCGACGGCCCAGGTTCCTGTGCTGTTTGCGCCTGAACTGGCCTCAGGATTGTTCAGTAATTTCCTGGCCGCTATTTCTGGCAGCAACCTCTATCGGAAGACGACCTTCCTGGAAGGCGCAATGGGGCAGCAGCTCTTCCCTGAGTGGTTATCTGTCGATGAGCGTCCACTAATTCCTAGGGCATTGGGTAGTGCATCGTTCGACAATGAAGGACTGGCGACCTATGCCAAGCCCTTTATCGATAAGGGTGAGTTGGTTTCCTATTTGCTGGGCACCTATTCCGCCCGCAAACTGGGGATGCAAAGTACAGCCAATGCCGGAGGCGTGCATAACCTGTTTGTCAGTCACGGCAGTGATGACCAGGCGGCCCTGATCCGTCGCATGGGCAAAGGACTTCTCGTAACCGAACTCATGGGGCAGGGGGTCAATCTGGTAACAGGCGACTACTCACGGGGCGCTGCCGGTTATTGGGTCGAAAACGGCGAAATACAGTTTCCGGTGCAGGAAGTCACTATTGCGGGGCGTCTTCAGGATATGTTTCGCAACATCGTTGCGATCGGTTCGGATGTAGATCATCGCGGTGGTATTCGAACCGGATCGGTGCTGATTGAGTCCATGACTCTGGCCGGACGTTGATTCAAACTTTTGCGCCTGCCAAACAAACTACTGTAGGCAGGCGTAAAACGTCGCTTTCGTTTGTCGAATCTGTTAGATATGTTATTGATAAAGAATCTCATTTCTTATGAAGTCTGGTTTTATGGGGTGACAGGTCTTTAATTCTGTCCAGTTAACCCATAGCTAATAACTTTCAGCGTCAAGCCTCACTGGCGCGCTTCACTCAGCAGTAAACACGTGAACGTTCGAGCAACACGGGTCTGCCCTTAGGCAGACGATAGTTATTCTCACATCAGGAGACGACATCATGCCTCATACGCTTCCAGCTTTACCCTATGCCTACGATGCACTGGAACCTCACATCGATGCGCAGACAATGGAAATTCACCATACCAAGCATCATCAGACCTACATCAATAATCTGAATGCTGCGCTCGAGGGGACCGGCCTTGAGTCCTTGCCGGTAGAAGAACTGCTGACTCAACTGGACAAGCTGCCTCAAGATAAGCGTGGTGTGGTAGTAAACAACGGCGGCGGACATGCCAACCACTCTCTGTTCTGGACCGTTATGACTCCGCAAGGCGGTGGTAACCCGGAAGGTGAATTGGCTCAGGCGATCGATTCCCAGTTGGGCGGTATGGACGCATTCAAAGAAGCCTTCACCAAGGCTGCGGTGTCTCGCTTTGGCAGTGGCTGGGCATGGTTGAGCGTGACGCCTGAAAAGAAACTGGTTGTTGAAAGTACACTCAACCAGGACAGCCCCATCATGAATGGCAATACGCCTATTCTGGGCCTGGACGTATGGGAGCACGCATACTACCTGCGTTATCAGAACCGTCGTCCGGAATACATTGGTGCCTTTTACAACGTAGTCAATTGGCCTGAAGTTGCTCGTCGCTATCAGGCAGCAATGGCCTAACTGGGTACAAGCGTCGTGATCTTCGCGGTGTAAGGGATTCTTGCACCGCGTCTTCCAGTCCTGTCTTTCTTACCTTGGCAGGTTTATGCGCTCAATACAGGCCTTTCTCTCAAGCTATCTCGGATTGACGTTGTGTCTTATCCTGCTTTGCATTGGGATCACATTTCATCAACTTGATGCACTCCAAGCGTTATTTCAAACATCGTCCATGCAGAATGCGCTCAAAGGCGGCATGCTTTGCGCATTAGGGACTGCACTCGGGGCGCTTCCTGTCCTTGCGCTTTCCCGTATCTCCGAGCGTCTATCCAATACCATGTTGGGCTTTGGCGCAGGCGTCATGCTTGCGGCTACTGCCTTTTCCCTTCTATTGCCTGCATTGGATGCAGGGGGCTCGCTAGGGTATTCCAAGTGGGGCAGTGGAGCGGTAGTCAGCTGTGGAATCATGCTAGGCGTGCTTGGCATGCTAGGGTTGGAGCGTGTCATGCCGGAGCAGGAGTTAGAGCAGCGTGATTCTATTTCCGCCGTAGAGCCGCGAATCCTACTGTTCGTTGCAGCCATTATTCTTCATAACATTCCCGAAGGGATGGCTGTCGGTGTAGCCGCAGGTGGTGCTGTTGAAGGGGCAGAGAGTCTGGCGCTTGGGATCGCCCTGCAGGACTTTCCGGAAGGGATGGTGATTGCGCTGGTGTTGGCTGGAGCGGGCGTAAACCGGTATAAAGCGGTGGGCATTGGCGCAGCCTCAGGGCTGGTTGAGCCGCTTTTCGCAGTCATTAGCGCTTGGCTGGTCAATTTCAGTCAGATGATGCTGCCTTGGGGGCTGTCGCTGGCAGCAGGTGCCATGTTGTTTGCCGTAACCCACGAAGTCATTCCTGAGGCGCACCTTAAAAAGGGTCACCGCAGTGCTGCCACCGTCGGGCTCGGCATTGGTTTTTGTCTGATGATGGTAATGGATACCGCATTAGGGTAGGGGAGCGTAGGCGATCATTCGCCTTCGTCGAACCGGTTGTTGATCAATTCAATCAATGCCTGCAAGGCTTCTTCGCTCTGTTCGCCTTCCGTTGCCAAGTGAAGCATCGTGCCTTTGCCAGCAGCCAGCATCATGACAGACATGATGCTTTTCCCATCGATTGTGCTTTCAGGGCTTCTACCGACTCTGACTTCGCACGGAAAGCGCCCAGCCACACCGACGAACTTGGCCGCTGCGCGTGCATGCAGCCCTAGCTTATTGATGATGGTGATTTCTTGGGCGGGCATTACGTTGAGTGTCCTTAATCGCTATTGTCCAGGTAGGTCGCGGTGGCGAATCTGGACTTTTTTCAGTTTTGATTTGAGAGCTGTTCCCAGTCGCTGGGCAATGTAAACCGAGCGGTGGTGGCCTCCCGTACAGCCAATCGCAATCGTTACATAAGAGCGATTGTTAGCGGCGAAATTGGGCAGCCATTTAGACAGGTAATTATAGATGTCTTGGTAGAGCTCTTCGACCTCGGTTTGCTCCTCCAGATACTCGATCACGGGTTGATCCAGACCTGAAAGCTCCCTGAGCTCTGCTTTCCAATAGGGATTGGGCAGGAAGCGGATATCGAAAACCATATCTGCATCAACCGGGAGGCCCCGTTTGAAACCGAACGACTCGATTAGAAACGCAGTGCCAGGCTCGGGTGCATTGAGCAAGCGTAGCTTGATCATGTCCTTGAGCTGATAAAGATTCAGATGAGTGGTGTCGATCTTCAGGTCAGCCAGATCGGCAATAGGCATCAGCAGCTGACGCTCATCCTCGATGGCTTCAGCCAGCGAACGATACTCGCTCGTAAGCGGATGACGACGGCGGGTTTCCGAGAACCGTTTGAGCAGTGTCTGATCATCTGCATCCAGATACAGCACATCGCAACGGATATGGCGTGATCTGACTTGCTCAAGCAGCTCGGGAAAGCGTTGTAGCTGGCTAGGCAGGTTGCGGGCGTCGATAGACAGGGCTATCTGAGACTGAGCCCCTTCGGATTCAGTCAGGGCGCGCTCGGACAGGTCCGGTAAAAGACCGGCAGGTAGATTATCGATGCAATAAAAGCCGTTGTCTTCCAGCACATCTAGTGCTGTGCTTTTGCCAGATCCGGAGCGTCCACTGACGATAATCAGATGCATGTTAATGACCGCTTTGGGCGTCGATAACTATTTGATAGAGCCCATTGCTAGTAGTTGCATGGCGCAGTCGGTCGCGGATTTCAGCCTTATCCAGCATGGCTGCAATCTGGCGCAACAACTCCAGATGCTGCTCGGTAGCAGCTTCGGGTACGAGCAGGACGAAAATAAGGTCTACTGGCGCTCCGTCGAGTGAGTCGAAGTCTACCGGTGTTTGCAGGTGGCACAGCACACTAATAGGCTCCTTGGAGCCACTCAGGCGGCAGTGAGGAATAGCTATTCCATTGCCGAAACCGGTCGACCCTAACTTTTCTCGGGCCATGAGGCTTTCGAAAATCGAGTGAGCGTCTTGCCCTGGCAAGTCAGTCGCAGCAATTTCAGAAATCTGCTGAAGCACGCTTTCTTTACTGACCCCTGGCACGCTCACGTGTGAGCGGCCAGGGGTCAGAATGGTTTCTAATCGAATCATAGGGTGATGTTAAGTCTCAACGGACGCCCAACCCTTGCTGCCTCTCGAGCTGTTTCTCTTTGTGTTTGATCAACTGGCGGTCGAGTTTATCGGTGAGAAGGTCGATGGCAGCGTACATGTCTTCATGTTCGGCATTTGCAACGACAGACGCACCTGCAACATGCAAGGTGGCTTCAACTTTCTGTTTCAGTTTATCGACCTGCATGATTACCTGAGCACTGGTAATGCGATCGAAGTGGCGTTCAAGTCGGGCGAGCTTTTCTCCAACGTAGCTGCGAAGGGAGTCGGTAACATCCAGTTGATGCCCACTGATGTTGACTTGCATACCGCGTTCTCCTTATTGCCGTGGTGTAACAGGCAGGCATTAGGCCTGCCGAAGAAACACTGTTGAGCGATAAGCGCCTCTTTCCCCCGCGCTCGCAGTCCGCTCGTGGCGAGCCGCCTAAGTCTAGACCAGCCTTTTCCGTTCACTCGATGGAGCAATGCCCAGCGACTCACGGTATTTGGCTACAGTCCGACGCGCGACCTGTATGCCTTGTGACTCCAGTAAACCAGCGATCTTGCTGTCGCTCAATGGCTTTTTTGCATTTTCGGCAGCAACAAGTTTTTTGATGATGGCGCGAATGGCGGTCGACGAGCATTCACCGCCCTCAGCCGTGCTTACGTGACTGGAGAAGAAGTATTTCAATTCGTATATGCCACGAGGCGTGTGCATATACTTTTGGGTGGTCACACGAGAAATTGTGGACTCGTGCATGCCAACCGCCTCGGCAATATCGTGAAGTACGAGTGGTTTCATGGCTTCTTCGCCATACTCTAAAAAGCCACGCTGATGCTCGACGATTTGCGTCGCAACCTTCATCAGGGTCTCGTTACGGCTCTGCAGACTCTTGATGAACCAGCGAGCTTCCTGCAACTGGTTACGCATGAAAGTGTTATCTGCACTGCTGTCGGCACGTTTCACGAAACCGGCATATTGTGAGTTTACGCGTAGCCGCGGCACCGCCTCCTGGTTCAGCTCAACCAGCCAACGGTCATTGTGTTTGCGCACGATGACATCAGGAACCACGTACTCGGCTTCACCTGATTCGATCTGGGAGCCTGGTCGGGGGTGCAGGCTTTGAATCAGCTCGATTACGTCGCGTAACTCATCTTCCTTGATCTTCATGCGGCGCATGAGTTGGCTGTAATCACGGCTGCCTAGGACGTCCAGATAATCTGTGACCAAGCGCTTGGCTTCCGCCAGCCGTGGTGTTTTGCCTGGAAGCTGATTGAGTTGCAGCAGCAGGCATTCCTTGAGATTACGTGCGCCTACGCCTGCCGGTTCGAACTGTTGAACACGGCGTAAAACTACTTCGACTTCATCAATCTCTACCTCAAGCTCAGGATCTAGCGAGGCGTGTATGTCTTCGAGTGATTCTTCGAGGTAGCCATCATTATTGATGCCGTCGATGATCGACATGGCGACCATGCGATCCACGTCCGACATCGGGGCCAGATTCAGTTGCCAGAGAAGATGGCTCTGCAGACTTTCACCTGTCGATGTTCTGGATGTGAAATCCCATTCATCGTCGTCAGAGCTCGGAAGGCTGCTCGCGCTTGTCTGATAGATATCTTCCCAGGCGGTATCGACGGGAAGCTCATTGGGGATACGGTCACTCCATTCGGACTCGTCCGACTCAGAGGTCTCTATCGAGGGAGCCGTATCCTTGAACGTAACCTCCTGGCTACCAGGATTCGATAGCTCCTCGCCATCGGCAAGCGGGTCGCTGTGATCAAAATCATCGCCTTCTTCTTGCCGCTCGAGCATGGGGTTGGATTCCAGGGCTTCCTGAATTTCCTGCTGGAGATCAAGCGTCGAAAGTTGAAGCAATCGAATGGCCTGTTGCAGCTGAGGAGTCATGGTCAGCTGCTGGCCCATCTTTAAAACTAACGATGGTTTCATGGCTGCGGGCTTAGCACCTTAATCTACAGACGCGAACTGCGCCACGGAGCCCACCAGATAATTTGGTAGGGATGAGCAAATTATATGCCTGGTTTTTACCCTTTTGCCTAGAGGCGGAATTCGTGCCCCAGATAAACTTCCTTAACCAGGTCGTTGGCCAGCACGCTTTCGGCATCGCCTTCAGCAATCAGCTGTCCGTCATTCACAATATAAGCCATCTCACAGATTGTGAGGGTTTCCCGAACATTGTGATCCGTGATCAAAACGCCAATGCCTTTGGCTTTCAAGTGGCGAATGATTTGCTTGATATCACCCACTGAAATAGGGTCGACACCGGCAAAGGGCTCATCCAGCAGAATGAACTTGGGCGCCGTGGCTAGGGCGCGAGCAATCTCGACGCGACGACGTTCCCCACCCGACAGGCTCATGCCTAGGTTGTCACGAATATGGGTGATGTGAAATTCTTGAAGCAGCGACTCGAGCGCCTGGGTGCGTCCGTTTCGGTCCAGGTCCTTGCGTGTTTCAAGGATGGCCATGATGTTGTTGGCCACGGTCAGCTTGCGGAATATCGATGCTTCCTGGGGGAGATAACCGATACCTGCCTGCGCTCTGCCGTGCATAGGCAGGTTGGTGACATCCTGGTTATCGATCAGTACACGGCCATGATCGGCGTTGACCAACCCTACGATCATATAAAAGCATGTCGTCTTGCCCGCACCGTTAGGTCCGAGCAGTCCCACGATCTGGCCGCTTTCGATGGTCAGGCTGACATCCCGGACCACTTGGCGACCCTTATAGCTCTTGGCCAGATGCTGGGCTTTGAGCAGTACTGTCATTGAGCTTGCCCCGGCTGCTGGTCTTTGTTCTTGGGCTGGATGACCATGTCGATACGCGGTCTTGGTGTGGTGATCTTGTTACCGTTTGCACGGCCAGCATTCACGATCTGGCGCTGGGTGTCGTAAACGATCTTTTCGCCTTCGAACGTATTGCCTTGCTGTTCAACGCGTGCCTGGTCGATCAGTACGATTCGGTTTTCATCCGCATAGTACTGGATAGTCAGGCCGTAAGCCTTCACCGTATCTTTGTCCGCAGATGGCTTCTGCTCATAGTGAGCCGGCTTGCCAACGGCAGTTGCAACCTTGATGTTGCCGTTGTTGTCCTGGGTGATGGTCACGGTGTTACCCGTGATCTTCATCGTGCCTTGGGTAATGATGACGTCGCCTCGATAAACCGCTACGTTCTGCTTGTCATCGAGTTCGGCACTGTCGGCCTGTACCCGGATGGGCTGGTTGCGGTCAGAAGGCAGAGCCCAGGCGTTAACGCTTCCGAACGTAGCGCCCAGGGTTAAAAGAAGGGGTAGAGATTTAACGAACCTCATGCTGGCCTCTTACATTGGACAGCAGGAGCATTCTGCCGTCATTCAGGTACGCTTTCATGCCTTTCGCTGTGGTCACGCTATTAGCGGCCTCAATCTTAACGGCTTGCTCAGTCTGCGCATAATTTTTGTCAGGAAAAACAGTCATTCGCGTCGTCGTCATCACGATAGGGCGGCCCTTTTCGTCTGTACGCTCGACCCTTACATCATCGATCAACTCAGCCTGTGTACCTTTTGGCGCCACCTCGGCCCTTGCGCTGCGAACATGCCAGGGCAGGTCAGTACCGCGGTATGCCAGCATATCGGGTTTCGAAACCAGTGTGACATCGGTGGCCTGAACGTGATCAAGCCGTTCGGCTGTCATCTCGTATTGTACCTTTCCATCGGCACGGTACTGGATCGTTTTGACATTTGTTGCATAGGCATCAATGGCATTATCGGTCTGGGCATTGCCTGCCGGGTCATCGATAAACCGTTGCGGCAAGAGGTTCCAGTAACCGATAGCGACCAGCGCCAGGGCAATCAGGACATAAAGTACAGGTTTACGCAGTGTACGGAACATGACAAAAGGCCTGCAAAAGCATTGTAGTCAAACGGCGGCATAAAGCACGGCAAAGGCTCTTTACCATTTGAAACGTAAAGCATTTATGAGTGCCATCACTGCCATGCAGCAGCAATGATGGGCTGTCTCTCGATATGAGCTGCATTCACATGACGCCTGCGCGAAGCAGGTCGTGCATGTTCAGTGCCCCCAGAGGGTAATCTTTCTCGTCGACCACAACCAAGGCGCTAATCTTGTGATCTTCCATGACTTTCAATGCCTCGGCTGCCAGCATCTGTGGGCGTGCCGTACGACCATGCTCCGTCATGACGTGGTCTATGGTCGTTGAGCGTACGTCAATTCCGCGATCAAGCGCACGCCGAAGGTCCCCATCAGTAAAAATACCTGCCAGTCGGCCATCAGGCTCCGTGACGACGGTCATGCCAAGCCCTTTTTGGGACATCTCAAGTAATGCACCGCTAAGCGAAGTGCCTCGTGGCACTTGAGGTAATTCCTTCCCGCTATGCATGACATGCTCGACCTTGAGAAGCAGGCGTCGGCCCAGAGCGCCGCCGGGGTGAGAAAAGGCAAAATCTTCAGCCGTGAAGCCTCGTGCATCGAGCAAGGCAATGGCAAGCGCATCCCCCAGAACCAGACTGGCAGTGGTGGAGGAGGTCGGTGCAAGATTCAGCGGGCAGGCTTCCTTGGCAACGCCTGCGTCCAGGTTGACAGTAGCTGCCTGGGCCAGAGGTGACTGGGGATTGCCTGTCATACTGATCAACGTGATTCCCAGTCGCTTGATAAGTGGCAAGAGCGTCACTATTTCAGGGGTAGAGCCAGAGTTGGACAGGGCCAGCACAATGTCCGCCTGGGTAATCATCCCCATGTCGCCGTGGCTTGCTTCGGCGGGATGGACGAAAAACGCGGGTGTGCCTGTGCTTGCCAGCGTGGCCGCAATCTTATTGCCGATATGTCCGGACTTTCCCATGCCCAGTACAACGATGCGGCCCTTGCAGTCCAGCATCAGTTCACAGGCTTTGACAAAGCGATCATCTATACGCCCACGCAATGCGTTCACGGCTTCCACTTCATAGCTGATGGTACGATTTGCGGATTCGATGAAATTTGCAGCGTGGGTCATTTGTCTACCAGTTTGCTGGGCAGCAGATTGATTGAAAACGCAGAATTATAACGACAATCAATCCCCCCTCCTATGAAAACGATTGAATTATGTTCATGTTGGGGAGGTAGCGCTGAAATGTTATGCTATGTCCTTGTCGAATAGGCCCTTAAAAGTGCCTTGGATGCTATTCGATGCGTCTGCCAGGAGGGCTGTAAGCTAGGAGTTTAGATGAACACCGATAGCGAGTATGCGGTCGAGCTTAAAGGCGTTACCTTCAAGCGAGGCGAGCGTACCATCTACGAGAATGTTGATATCCGCATCCCGCGTGGCAAGGTGACCGGTATTATGGGGCCTTCAGGGAGCGGCAAGACAACGCTGTTACGCTTGATTGCAGCCCAGTTGCGCCCTGAAAAGGGTGAGGTATGGGTTAACAATCTCAATCTTCCCACGCTGTCTCGAAGTGACCTGTTCAATGTGCGTAAGCAGATGGGCGTTCTGTTTCAGAGCGGTGCACTGTTTACAGACCTTGATGTTTTCGAAAACGTGGCCTTTCCTCTCCGGGTTCATACCAAGCTGCCTGAGGAGATGATCCGGGATATCGTCCTGATGAAACTTCAGGCGGTCGGTCTGCGGGGCGCTATCGAGTTGATGCCCGATGAGCTGTCCGGAGGCATGAAACGTCGGGTGGCTCTGGCTCGGGCGATTGCATTGGATCCTCAGATCCTGATGTATGACGAGCCTTTCGTGGGACAGGACCCCATTGCCATGGGCGTACTGGTGCGCCTGATTCGTCTGCTCAATGATGCACTGGGATTGACCAGTATCGTTGTGTCACATGATCTGGCCGAGACGGCAAGTATCGCTGACTATCTTTACATTGTCGGGGATACACAGGTGCTGGGCCAAGGAACCCCCGCAGAGCTCAAGGAGTCGTCTGATCCACGAGTGCTTCAGTTCATAAAAGGTACCCCGGATGGCCCGGTACCCTTCCATTTCGCAGCGCCTGACTATAGCGAAGATCTTTTGGGGAGGCGCTAATGCGTCACATTTCACTGCTTGAGCGCATCCGCTTATTGGGGCGCACAGGCCTGGATGTATTGGCTGCAGCCGGTCGTTCTGTTCTTTTGCTATTGCAATCCTTGTTTGGCCGCTCCGGCGCAGGCAAGGGTGGACAGTTGCTGATCAAGCAGCTCTATTCGGTAGGGGTTTTATCGCTACCCATCATCCTGGTTTCCGGTCTTTTCATCGGTATGGTTATAGCACTTCAGGGCTATAACATTCTGGTTACCTATGGTTCGGAACAGGCGGTTGGGCAGATGGTGGCGCTTACCCTGTTGAGAGAGTTGGGCCCTGTAGTTAGTGCGCTTCTGTTCGCAGGTCGCGCAGGTTCCGCGTTAACGGCTGAAATCGGCAACATGAAGTCGACAGAGCAGTTGTCCAGCCTCGAAATGATCGGTGTTGATCCGCTCAAATATATAGTGGCTCCGCGCCTGTGGGCGGGCTTTATTTCCTTACCTCTGCTCTCGGCCATCTTCAGTGTTGTAGGTATCTGGGGCGGTGCGATGGTTGCGGTTGACTGGCTCGGCGTCTACGACGGCTCGTTCTGGAGCAACATGCAGAACAGCGTCCAGATGGCGGATGTCATCAATGGCATGATTAAAAGCCTTGTATTTGCCTTTGTGGTGACCTGGATCGCCGTGTTCCAGGGGTACGACTGCGACGCCACTTCCGAAGGGATCAGCCGCGCGACGACCCGAACAGTTGTCTATGCCTCTCTGGCAGTGCTGGGTCTCGACTTTCTTTTGACTGCTTTGATGTTTGGAGATATCTGATGCAAACCCGCACCCAGGAAATTGGTGTCGGCCTGTTTCTGCTCGCTGGCTTGCTGGCTCTCTTGCTGTTGGCTTTGCGAGTGAGTGGCTTGAGCGTTGGCGAGCACAATGACACCTATAAAGCGTATGCCTATTTCGACAATATCGCCGGTCTGACCGTACGTGCAAAAGTCACGATGTCAGGCGTCACGATTGGCCGAGTCACCGCAATCGATCTGGATCGTGATAGCTACCGTGGTCGAGTGACCATGCAGATCGACCAACAGGTCGATAACATTCCGGTCGATTCCACCGCCTCCATCCTGACAGCAGGTCTGTTGGGTGAAAAATATATTGGTATTAGCGTGGGAGGGGATGAGGAGGTTGTCAAAGATGGCGGAACTATTCGTGATACCCAGTCGTCGCTGGTATTGGAAGATCTGATCGGCAAATTCCTGCTCAACACCGTCAACAAAGATTCGTCTGGCGATAAGTAAGAAGGACACGACATGCTCAAATTATTGCGAAACAGCGTTCTGGCCTTGCTGGCCGTAGTGCCATTGCTGGCCTCTGCAGCGCCTTCGGCTCACGATGTCATTCAACAGACTACAGATAAGTTGCTGTCTGATCTGCAAACCAACAAGGAAACATATCGGAGCAATCCAGATGCTTTCTATAACTCTTTGAACGAGATCCTTGGTCCGGTCGTTGATGCCGAAGGTATCTCCCGCAGCATCATGACCGTAAGGTACAGTCGTCAGGCATCGCCTGAGCAAATGGCTCGCTTCCAGGAGAACTTTAAGCGAAGCCTGATGCAGTTCTATGGTAACGCACTGTTGGAGTACAACAATCAGGGTATCAAGGTTCTGCCAGCAACTGACAATGATCCCGAGCGTACTAGCGTAGGCATGGAAGTACGTGATAGCCGCGGAACTGTCTATCCGGTCTCCTATACTATGGTAAATATCAATGGCAGTTGGAGAGTGCGTAACGTAATCATCAACGGCATTAATATCGGTAAGCTGTTCCGTGATCAGTTTGCCCAGTCCATGCAGGCCAACGGCAACAACTTGGACAAGGTTATCGATAGCTGGGCTAATACCGTGGCGCGTGCCAAAAACTCTCCTGAAGCTCAAAAGGCCCAGGCTGGCTCATGAGTACGCAGGCGCATCTAGGAGAGAAGGTGCCGGGCGTCATGATGCTGTCTGGTCTTCTCGATCATCAGGCGACGGTAGCGCTGCGTCAGGAAGGGCAGCGCTATATACAGCAGAGCAGTACCGATGTGATCGTGATCGACTGTGCTGGTGTCGAGCGCTCCAACAGTGCAGGGCTTTCCTTGTTGCTGTCCTTTCAACGTGATGTGTTGCAGGCTGGCAAAAAACTTGAGGTTTGGAATTTGCCTGCAGATATGAAGCAGATCGCAAGTGTGTCCGGTTTGCTGGACATTCTTCCTCTCTCTCATTGAATATCCCATCGCCCTCTATCTGCAACCTTGGGGTTCGCAGTTGGGGGGCTTTTTTGTATTATGTCTGGCTGCGGAATAGGCTGCCAGGAGGTTGAACATGCAGGCTGAAGAAGTTAAACGCTTATTGGAAGCGCAACTGCCGGAAACTCAGGTTGAGGTAGAAGGCGAGGGCTGCAACTTCCAATTGAACCTGATTGGCGATGAATTGGCTGCTATGAGCCCAGTAAAGCGCCAGCAGCAAGTCTATTCCCATCTCAATGCATTGATCGCTGATGGCAGCATCCATGCAGTCACTATGAAATTCTATACGCGCGCCGCTTGGGCTGAACGGGCTTGAGTTCGGCGCCGCCGAGATACCTATGGATAAATTGATTATTACCGGTGGCGCCAGCCTAAACGGAGAGATCCGTATTTCAGGCGCAAAAAACTCTGCCCTGCCGATCTTGGCTGCCACCTTGCTTGCGGATACGCCTGTAACTGTTTGCAATCTGCCGCATCTGCATGACATCACTACCATGATCGAATTGTTCGGTCGTATGGGGGTGCAGCCGGTTATCGACGAAAAGCTCAACGTTGAAGTAAATGCTTCGACTATCAAGACGCTTGTAGCGCCCTATGAGCTGGTCAAGACCATGCGAGCCTCTATTCTGGTGCTGGGTCCGATGCTGGCTCGTTTCGGCGAAGCCGAAGTCGCACTGCCCGGCGGATGTGCCATTGGCTCGCGTCCGGTCGATTTGCACCTGCGCGGCCTTGAGGCGATGGGTGCCCAGATTGAAGTCGAGGCAGGCTATATCAAAGCCAAGGCTCCAGCGGGCGGCCTGCGTGGCGCACATTACTTCTTTGATACCGTCAGTGTAACCGGTACTGAAAACGTTCTGATGGCGGCAACGCTGGCCAAAGGACGTAGCGTCATCCAGAATGCTGCACGTGAGCCGGAAGTCGTGGATCTGGCCAATTGCCTGATCGCCATGGGAGCCCATATTGAAGGTGCCGGTACCGATACCATTACGGTAGAAGGTGTCGAGCGTCTGGGTGGCGCCCGTTATTCCGTACTGCCCGACCGTATCGAGACGGGTAGTTATCTGGTTGCGGCGGCGGCTACCCGTGGTCGCGTCAAGCTCAAGGATACTGATCCTTCCATTCTCGAAGCCGTTCTGCTCAAGCTGGAAGAGGCAGGTGCCCACGTTTCTACTGGATCCAATTGGATCGAGCTGGACATGAAAGGGAATCGACCCAAGGCAGTCAATGTGCGTACTGCACCGTACCCTGCATTCCCAACAGATATGCAGGCGCAGTTCATCTCCATGAACGCTGTGGCAGAAGGCACAGGAACGGTCGTTGAAACGATCTTTGAAAACCGCTTCATGCACGTCTATGAAATGACTCGCATGGGCGCTCAGATCGCTGTGGAAGGTAATGCTGCCATCGTAACCGGCATTCCTCACCTGAAGGCTGCCCCCGTAATGGCTACTGACTTGCGTGCATCGGCCAGCCTGGTAATCGCTGCGCTGGTAGCGGAAGGCGATACCCTGATCGACCGTATCTACCATATCGATCGGGGTTATGAGTGCATCGAGGAAAAGCTACAACTTCTGGGTGCTAAAATTCGCCGTGTTCCGGGTTAAGGGCTCATGCTGACTATCGCGCTTTCAAAAGGCCGAATCCTGAACGATACGCTGCCGCTTCTTGCGGCGGCGGGTATCGTCCCAACTGAAGACCCCGATAAAAGCCGCAAGCTGATCATCCCCACAAGTCTGGATGATGTGCGCTTGTTGATCGTACGTGCGACTGACGTGCCGACCTACGTTGAGCAAGGCGCAGCTGACTTGGGTGTTGCGGGAAAGGATGTGCTTATGGAGCACTCTGGCCAAGGACTCTACGAGCCGCTGGATCTGCAGATCGCCAAATGCCGGCTGATGACAGCGGGTGCAGTAAATGCTCCAGAGCCACGTGGCCGCATCAAGGTAGCGACCAAGTTTGTCAATATCGCCAAACGTTACTATGCCGAGCAGGGACGTCAGGTCGATATCATCAAGCTCTATGGCTCCATGGAGCTTGCACCGCTAGTGGGGCTGGCTGACAAGATCATTGACGTGGTCGATACAGGTAATACCTTGCGCGCCAATGGGCTTGAGCCACAGGAGCTGATTGCCCATGTTAGCTCTCGATTGATCGTCAACAAGGCTTCGATGAAGATGCAGCACGCGCGTATCCAGGCGCTGATCGATGTGCTGCGTGCTACGGTCGAAGAGCGACACCAGGCCTGACCTTTCGCACGGCTGATGCCGTGCCTGCCTATCCGTGTCATAGCCAATTTTCTCAGGTACCCGCACGGCAGGGCTGATACTCTAGCGGTGCCTGAGACTAGCCATTGATAAGAGGCTTCGCTATGACCGCACCGATTACGCTTCGCCGACTCGACGCTGCCGATCCTGATTTCGCGCGTCATCTGGATCATCTGCTGAGCTGGGAAAGTGTTTCTGACGCTGGCGTCAATCAGCGAGTCCTGGAGATTATCGAGGCTGTTCGCACCCGAGGGGATGAAGCTCTGGTGGAGTTCACACAGCGCTTTGATGGCGTCCAGGCTAGCTCAATGTCTGATCTGATTCTGCCTCGCGAAAGACTTGAGTTGGCTCTTACGCGCATTACCGATGAGCAGCGAAATGCTCTTGAGCATGCAGCAGATCGTGTTCGCAGCTATCACGAAAAGCAAAAGCAGGACTCCTGGCGTTATACGGAAGCGGATGGCACCGTTCTTGGGCAGCAAGTGACGCCGCTTGATCGGGCTGGGTTATATGTACCTGGCGGCAAGGCTTCCTATCCCTCTTCGGTGTTGATGAACGCCATTCCTGCCAAGGTTGCCGGTGTTGCTGAAGTTGTAATGGTCGTGCCAACGCCTCGCGGTGAAATCAACGAGCTGGTGCTCGCTGCTGCGTGCATTGCAGGCGTGGACCGCGTTTTTACTGTGGGTGGTGCGCAAGCAGTAGCGGCACTGGCTTACGGTACGCAAAGCGTCCCTCGTGTGGACAAGATCGTAGGGCCAGGCAATATCTATGTTGCAACGGCCAAGCGTCATGTCTTCGGACAGGTGGGTATCGACATGATTGCCGGGCCCTCCGAGATTCTAGTGGTCTGTGATGGCCAGACTGATCCAGACTGGATCGCCATGGATCTGTTTTCTCAGGCTGAGCATGATGAAGATGCCCAGTCGATTCTTGTCAGTCCTGATGCCGAGTTTCTGGACAGGGTTGCTGAAAGTATCGCTCGTCTTCTGCCTACAATGGAGCGTGCTGAAATCATCCGAACGTCCTTGGAAGGAAGAGGTGCTCTGATTCATGTTGCCGATCAGGCTCGGGCCTGCGAGGTCGTCAATCGCATTGCGCCTGAGCATTTGGAGCTCTCTGTAGCTGATCCTGAAGCCTGGTTGCCGGGCATTCGCCACGCGGGCGCGATCTTCATGGGGCGCTATACCGCTGAGGCACTGGGGGATTATTGTGCAGGGCCCAACCATGTTCTACCCACGTCCGGCACTGCACGTTTCTCTTCTCCTTTGGGCGTGTATGACTTCCAGAAGCGCTCGTCCTTGATCTTTTGTTCCGCGGATGGCGCTTCAGTGCTGGGGCGTACCGCCTCGGTGCTTGCGCGTGGGGAGTCCCTGACAGCTCATGCGCGCAGCGCTGAATACCGGATCAAGGAGTGATGTCATGAGTCGATTCTGGAGTCCCTTCGTCGAGAAGCTGGTGCCGTATGTACCTGGCGAGCAGCCCAAGATTGCCAATCTGGTAAAACTCAACACCAACGAAAACCCCTACGGCCCTTCGCCCAAGGTTATTGATGCGATACGGGCTGAGCTGGGCGAGGGCTTGCGGCTGTATCCTGATCCCAATGGGGATCGGTTGAAGCAGGCGGTAGCAGAGTATTATTCAATCAATGTCGAGCAAGTGTTTGTAGGCAATGGTTCGGATGAAGTGCTTGCCCATATCTTTCACGGCTTGTTTCAGCACAAGGCGCCCTTGCTGTTCCCGGATATTTCGTACAGCTTCTATCCAGTGTACTGTGGATTGTATGAGATTCCATTCGAAGCGTTGCCACTGGATGAACACTATCAAATCAATCTGGAAGACTACATCCGGCCTAACGCCGGTATTATTTTCCCCAATCCTAACGCGCCTACAGGGTGTCTGGTAGGGTTGGGGCACATCGAGTCGCTTCTGCAAAAGAACACGGACTCGGTTGTGGTGGTTGATGAAGCCTATGTGGATTTTGGTGGCGAGACTGCTATTTCACTGGTGGGTCGTTATCCAAATCTGCTAGTGACTCAAACGCTCTCCAAGTCTCGCTCCCTGGCAGGCTTGAGGGTTGGGCTGGCAGTAGGTCATCCCGATCTCATCGAAGCATTGGAGCGGGTCAAGAACAGTTTCAATTCATACCCGCTTGATCGGTTGGCGCTGGCAGGCGCCGTCGCAGCCTTTGAAGACAGGGACTATTTCAGTCAAACGTGCGGAGCAGTGATTGAAAGCCGAACGGTGCTGGTAGCCGAATTGGAAGCACTGGGTTTCCATGTGCTGCCCTCTGCTGCAAATTTCGTGTTCGCTCAGCACCCTTCGTATGAGGGGGCTGAATTGGCGGCTGCACTGCGTGAAAGACGCGTCATTGTGCGTCATTTCAATAAGCCTCGAATCGATAAGTTCTTGCGTATCACAATTGGTACGCCAGAACAAAATGCTGTTTTGATCGAGGCGTTGAAGGACTACGGACTCGCCTGATGGAAGAAAAAACGGCGCCTATGGGGCGCCGTTTTTTTGTGTTGACTCATCAGAAGAGGGCTCGGATGACGTGCTGGTATCAATGGGTGGCCTTAAGCCTATGATTCCGGTCAGTTTAAGCGGCTTTCCATTGCGAAGCACTTCTATCGAGATCTTGTCTCCGGGTCTGCTGCGTGCGACCTGATTCATGGACTGGCGACCATCGATCGCAGGTTCGTTGTCCAGCTTAAGCAGAATGTCGCCTGGCTGCAGGCCGGCACGTTGTGCCGGACCGTTGGGGTAAACCCCAGAAACGACAATGCCGTCCTGATTAGGCAGGTTGAACGAGGCGGCAAGCTCTGGGGAAATACGTTCTACCTCAACCCCTAGCCAGCCGCGGATTACCTGGCCGTGGGCAATGATTGATTGCATGACGTCCATGGCCAGTTTGATGGGAATGGCGAAGCCGATACCCTGCGAGCCACCGGATAAAATCGCTGTGTTGATACCAATCAGATTGCCGTTGGCATCTACCAGTGCCCCACCAGAGTTACCCAGGTTAATGGCTGCATCTGTCTGGATGAAATCCTCATAGGTATTTAGCCCCAGCTGGTTACGGCCTGTGGCACTGATAATACCCATGGTCACCGTCTGACCTACGCCGAACGGGTTGCCAATAGCCAGTGCCACATCCCCGATGCGAATGGCTTCCGAATGGCCGATGGAGATGGCCGGAAGACTATCCAGATCAATCTTGAGAACAGCCAGATCTGTATCGGGATCGCTTCCTATCAGATGCGCCACCGTCTGCCGGCCATCCTGTAACGCTACGACAATGGTATCGGCGTCAGAGGTGACATGGTTGTTGGTTAGCAGATAGCCTTCATGGCTCATGATCACTGCCGAACCCAGGCTCAGCTCTTCGTTACTCTTTGGTGGATTCTTATCAAAGTAGGGTTTGAATAAGGGGTCATCCTGAATTGGCGCGCTGGGCTTCTTAGGATGCTTGGTCGAACGTAGTGAAACTACGGCCGGAGCTGCCTTGCTGGCGGCATCAGCATAAGAGACCGGGCCTTGAGTGCGAGGGGAGGTCTCAGTCGTCTGCTCGAAATGTACCTGCTGCTTGGGCAAGCCTACCCATTCAGGAAATCGAATGACTACCACCGCTGCCAGCAGGATGCCTACCACGATGGGCCAGCAGTAGGAGCGCAAGGCCTTTAACATTATTACCAATCCTTGTTGCGAGGCCTGTGTACGGCCGATAAGGTGCGGCCATTATACGGAGCTGCCTTTGTCTATAAAGACATGCGAACCGATTGGTAGAGCCTGTTTAATGGAGAATATAACCATGACCATAGCCTTGACGACACTGCTGGATGAGGCGAACCGCTATCTTGATGCTGCTGCAATCAAGGATTACTGCCCCAATGGCCTGCAAGTGGAAGGTCGCGCTACGGTGGCTCGTATCGTTAGCGGTGTGACCGCAAGCCAGGCGTTGTTGGATGCCGCGATAGAGGCAGGGGCCGACATGGTGCTTGTGCACCATGGCTACTTCTGGAAAAGCGAGGATCCGCGTGTCATCGGAATGAAGCAGCGTCGACTCAAGACCTTGATCATTAATGACGTGAGCCTGGTGGCTTATCACCTGCCGCTCGATTTGCATCCTGTGGTGGGTAATAACGTTCAGCTGGCCGAGCGCTTGGGTATCACGGTTGAGGGAGGGATCGAGCCAGGTAATCCACGCTCTATCGTTTTGCAAGGGACACTAAGTGAACCGCGTACCGCTGCCGAGTTTGCAGCTCATATCAAGCATGTTCTAGGGCGCGAACCTCTCGTAATCGAGGGTGATCGCCCCATCAAGCGGATCGCCTGGTGTACAGGGGGAGCCCAAGGTTATATCGATCAGGCTATCGCCGCTGGTGTTGATGCCTATCTTACAGGTGAAGTATCGGAGCAGACCGTTCACAGTGCGCGTGAAAATGGCATTAGTTTTTTTGCGGCTGGCCATCATGCGACCGAGCGTTACGGCGTTCAGGCTTTGGGAGAGTATCTTGCAGGACGTTTTGGCATAGAGCATGTCTTCATCGACAGTTCGAATCCGGCTTGAATATATATATAGAACACTTGGTTCTAAGCAGGCTCCTGAATAGAAGAGTTATGCTGTGGTATCGTGAGTGTTCGTCCACGGCCCGCTGGCCGTCCCTCCGCAATTCCGTGAGTAGCCATGCTCGATAAACTGACTCATTTGAAACAGCTCGAGGCGGAAAGCATCCACATCATTCGTGAGGTGGCCGCCGAATTCGACAACCCTGTGATGCTGTACTCCATCGGTAAAGATTCCGCGGTAATGCTGCATCTGGCGCGTAAAGCCTTTTTTCCCGGCAAGTTGCCGTTTCCTGTTCTGCACGTCGATACAGGCTGGAAATTCAAAGCCATGTACGAGTTTCGTGATCGCATGGTCAAGGAAATGGGGCTGGATCTTCTGATTCACCAAAACCCAGAAGGCGTCGCTCAGGGAATCAATCCCTTTACACATGGTAGCGCCAAGCATACCGATGTGATGAAGACTCAAGGCCTCAAACAGGCACTGGACAAATATGGCTTCGATGCTGCCTTTGGCGGCGCCCGTCGCGATGAAGAAAAGTCTCGTGCCAAGGAGCGCGTCTATTCGTTCCGTGACACTAAACACCGCTGGGATCCAAAGAACCAGCGCCCGGAGTTGTGGAGCATCTACAACGGCAACATCAATAAGGGCGAATCGATTCGGGTCTTCCCACTTTCGAACTGGACCGAGCTGGATATCTGGCAATACATCTATCTGGAAAGTATCCCGATCGTTCCGCTGTACTTTGCGGCAGAGCGGGACGTAATCGAGAAGAATGGCACGCTCATCATGATTGACGACGAGCGTATTCTCGAACACCTTTCCGACGAGGAAAAAGCACGTATTCAGAAGCAGCAGGTCCGCTTCCGTACCCTGGGTTGCTATCCACTTACCGGGGCGGTCGAGTCTTCTGCGGCTACGCTACCCGATATCATTCAGGAAATGCTGCTGACTCGGACCTCCGAGCGTCAGGGTCGAGTCATTGATCATGATGCGGCGGGGTCAATGGAAGAGAAGAAACGTCAGGGGTATTTCTAATATGTCGCATCAATCCGAACTGATTAGTCAGGACATCCTGGCATACCTGGCCCAGCACGAGCGCAAGGAGCTACTTCGCTTCCTGACGTGCGGCAACGTAGATGATGGCAAGAGCACCCTGATCGGTCGCCTGCTGCATGATTCCAAGATGATCTATGAAGATCATCTTGAGGCAATTACTCGCGACTCCAAGAAAGTCGGTACCACAGGCGAGGAAGTAGATCTGGCGCTGCTGGTGGATGGCTTGCAGGCCGAGCGTGAGCAGGGCATCACTATTGATGTGGCGTATCGTTATTTTTCTACGGCCAAGCGCAAGTTCATCATCGCCGATACCCCTGGTCATGAGCAGTACACTCGCAATATGGCGACCGGTGCGTCCACCTGTGACCTTGCGATCATCCTGATCGACGCACGTTACGGTGTGCAAACCCAGACACGTCGCCACAGTTTTATTGCATCGCTGCTCGGCATCAAGCATGTTGTGGTTGCGGTGAACAAGATGGATCTGCTGGGCTTTGACGAAGCGGTTTTCAACCGGATCCGCGAGGACTACCTGAGCTTTGCCGAGCGCATCAATCTGGGCGCCAAGGACATACACTTTGTCCCGATGTCAGCGCTCAAGGGCGATAACGTGGTCAATCGCAGCGAGCAAACGCCCTGGTATACCGGCAAGCCGCTGATGGAAATTCTGGAAACCGTCGAGATCGCAGCCGATCGCAATGTCACCGACATGCGCTTTCCGGTCCAGTACGTAAACCGTCCAAACCTGAACTTCCGCGGATTTGCCGGTACTCTGGCCTCTGGCGTGGTGCATAAGGGTGATGAGGTTGTTGTGCTGCCATCAGGCAAGGGTAGCCGCGTGAAATCCATCGTCACGTTCGAGGGCGAGCTGGAGCAGGCTATTCCTGGTCAGGCCGTTACGCTGACGCTTGAAGATGAAATCGATATCTCCCGTGGAGATCTGCTGGTTCATCCAGATAATCGACCCCACGTGACGGATAGCTTCGAAGCCATGCTGGTTTGGATGGCTGAAGAGCCCATGCTGCCTGGCAAGAAATACGATATCAAGCGTGCAACCAGCTATGTCCCCGGCTCTCTGCCCAGCATCGTGCATACGGTTGATGTAAACACGCTGGAAAAAGGTCAGGCCAGCCAGCTCAAGCTGAACGAGATTGCGCGGGTCAAGGTCAGCCTGGATGCCCCTATCGCTCTAGACAGTTACGAGCGCAACCGTACCACGGGTGCCTTCATCGTTATCGATCGGCTTACCAATGGTACGGTCGGCGCAGGCATGATCATCGCGGATCCCAAGGTGGGCGGTACTGCCGATCAGCATGGCCATCAGCTACATGTCTCCACTGAGGAGCGCGCGGCTCGGTTCGGCCAGCAGCCTGCTACGGTGCTCTTTACAGGTCTTTCCGGCGCAGGCAAGAGCACGCTGGCGTATGCAGTCGAGCGCAAGCTGTTCGATGCCGGACGTGCGGTGTATGTACTGGATGGGCAGAACCTGCGTCATGACCTTAACAAGGGGCTTCCGCAGGATCGTGCAGGGCGTCGTGAGAATTGGCTTCGGGCGGCCCATGTGGCCCGTCAGTTCAATGAAGCCGGCCTATTGACCCTTGCCGCATTCGTAGCGCCGGACGCCGAAGGGCGTGAGCAGGCCAAGACGCTGATCGGTCCTGAGCGGGTCATTACAGTGTACGTTCAGGCCTCTCCGCAGGCATGTCGTGAACGCGATCCTCAGGGGCTGTATGCGGCTGAGGGTGACAACATCCCGGGTGAGTCCTTCCCCTACGATGTGCCGCTAAACGCCGACCTGATAATCGATACGCAAAGCCTTTCCATTGAGGAAGGAGCCAGGCAGGTAATCGCCTTGCTGCGGGCCAGAGGTCATATCTAGGTGTTAATAAAAAGCCCGGCTATTGCCGGGCTTTTTATTTATCTTTTCAACGATGATTCTTAAGGCTGTAGGCCTCATCCAGCCCGCTGTCAGTATCGCCCTTTGGCGCGTAGTCCTTGGGCGCCTCTGCAGGACCGTCCAGACGGTCGCGTGGTGATGGGTAGTTGTCATGGCTATGCAGGGCCGCTTGTAGGCGCTGGCGTGTCAACTCGTCCAGAGCCAGGCGATCCGCACCTTCGGAAAGGTGACGCTGCACATCCTGGTAATTCTGGGTGAGTTTTTTCACAAGTCCTGCCGTTGTGCTGAAGTGGCTAGTGACCTCATGTTGATAACTGTCAAAGCGCTGCTGAAGCTCGTCAAGCTGGCGTTGTACTCGGTTGGGCGCGGTGCCAGGCATCAGGCGCGCAATCAGAAAGCCGATGCCTATACCAACGAGCAGGGCAATAACAGGCATTAGCCAAATAGTCAGGGACTGGTCCACGAATCTTCCTCTCTGAACGTCTTTTGCATTACGGTAACGGCTTCTTGCTGCGCTTGTACACTGTCCCATGTTAAATAGTGAGCGCAGTCAACGAGCTAGACGAGTCGACCCGATAGAGGGTCACGGAGTTCAGGTGTGTCTACACGAGAAAATCCAGTTTCGATCGAAGGGCCTTCAGGGCCACTCGAAGCCTTGCATCTTGATCAGCCTGACGCCCGTGGCGTAGCGATCATCTGCCATCCGCATCCCCTGTTTGACGGGACTATGCACAATAAGGTCATTTCTACGCTGCAACGTACTGTAAGGGATGCAGGCTTTTCCACGCTACGTTTCAACTTTCGAGGCGTAGGACAAAGCGCTGGAAGCTACGGTGAGGGAGCAGGTGAGATTGATGATGCCTATGCGGCTGCACAGTGGTTGATAAGGCAGCACCCAGGGGTACCTTTAACCGTCATGGGGTTTTCATTCGGTGCCTGTGTGGCGGGATGCCTAGCAGGGCGTCTGGAAGGAGACGGGCAGGCATTGACTCGTCTGTTCATGCTGGCTCCTTCTGTCGAACGCTTCGATATTGAAGGTAAGCTACCGCTGCGCTGCCCTTTGACGGTCATTCAGCCCGAGGCCGATGAAGTCGTCACGCCGGAAAAGGTCTATGCCTGGTCTGAAGCGTTGCAGCAGCGCCATGAGTTGATCAAAGTCCCTGAATGCAGCCATTTCTTTCATGGCAAACTGACCGACCTCAAAGCGCTGGTCCAGCCTCGACTGGACTGATTAAGCCGTTGCGTCCGAAGACGCCGTAATTGGCGGCCATGCCTGATACTGGCCGCCCTAGATGAGAATGCACCATACGCCATGACCACACGTATTCTGACCGGTATTACCACAACCGGTACTCCTCACCTTGGTAATTATGCAGGCGCTATCCGTCCTGCCATTGTAGCCAGTCGCTCGGCCGATACCGACTCGTTTTATTTCCTGGCGGATTATCACGCCTTGATCAAGTGCGATGATCCGTTGCGTATTCAACGCTCTCGCCTTGAAATTGCTGCTACATGGCTGGCGTGTGGTCTTGACCCTGAAAGGGTCACGTTCTATCGCCAATCCGATATTCCGGAAATACCGGAGTTGACATGGCTGTTAACCTGCGTCACCGCCAAAGGCTTGCTCAACCGCGCTCATGCTTACAAGGCCTCCGTTGACAAGAACGTCGCTGCTGGCGAAGACCCGGATGCTGGCGTCACGATGGGGCTATACAGCTACCCGGTCCTGATGGCAGCAGACATCCTGATGTTTAACGCTCATCAAGTACCGGTAGGTCGGGACCAAATCCAGCACGTTGAAATGGCACGTGACATCGCTCAACGCTTCAATCATCTGTTTGGTGCCGGCAAGGATTTCTTTGAGCTGCCTGAAGCGCTTATCGAGGAGACGGTTGCCACTCTGCCGGGGCTGGATGGTCGCAAGATGTCCAAAAGCTACGATAACACGATCCCACTTTTTGGGACCACCAAGCAGCTCAAGGAGGCGATTGCCCGTATCGTCACTGATTCGCGAGAGCCGGGCGAACCCAAAGATCCGGGCAGCGCTCATTTGTTTACGCTTTATCAGGCATTTGCTACAGCCGAGCAGACGGCCGAGTTCCGTCATGATCTGCAGGGTGGTCTGGCTTGGGGGGAGGCCAAGCAGCGTCTGTTCCAGCTTTTGGAGGCAGAGCTGGGCGAGGCAAGAGAGCATTACAATGCATTGATTGCCAAGCCAGACGACATTGAAGACGTTCTTCTGGCCGGTGCTACCAAGGCGCGTAAGATAGCTACACCGTTCCTGGGTGAGTTGCGCGAGGCTGTGGGGCTTCGCTCCCTGAATGCCCAGGTCAAGACTGAAAAGACCAAGAAAAAGGCCGCGAAGCGGGCGCGTTTCGTTAGCTTCCGCGAACATGATGGTACTTTCCGCTTCAGACTACTGGCCGCCGATGGCTCTCAACTGCTGCTTTCTCGCGCCTTTGCGGATCCAAAAACCGCTGGGCAGATGACGCAGCGCCTCCAGAGCGAGGCTGGGCAGCTGGAAATCAAGGCAGAAGAGCTATGCTTCACGGTATGGCTGGCTGGCGAGCCTGTGGCAGAAAGCCCGGACTTCGCTAATGCCGATGAGCGTCAACACGCTGTTGATGCCTTGCGTGAAGCATTGGTGGAAATGACTGCCGAGTAATGGCGCCTATCGCCGAGGCGGGCGGCTTAAGCCGCTTGCCTCGTTAATTGTCAACTTGGAAGCTCGCCGCTAAAGTGAGCTCCCCTTCGAATCTATGCAGCCTGTCATGACACCCTTAGAGCGCTACAAGGCCGATCTGGAACGTCCCGACTTTTTTCATGACCCTGCTCAGGAGCAGGCGGTAAAGCATCTTCAGCGGCTTTATGATGACCTGGTTAGCCAGGCAGACAGCAAGCCTGGGTTGCTAGGCCGTCTTTTGGGTAAAAAGCCCGCTGGCCCTGTAAAGGGGCTTTATTTCTGGGGCGGGGTAGGGCGCGGCAAGACCTATCTGGTTGACACCTTTTATGACTCACTTCCCTTCGACAAGAAGATGCGTACCCACTTTCATCGGTTCATGAAGAGAGTGCATGAGGAGTTGAAGACGCTAAAAGGTGAGAAGAACCCATTGACCATCATTGGTCGGCGCTTTGCGGATGAAGCTCGTGTCATCTGCTTTGACGAGTTTTTCGTATCGGACATTACCGACGCCATGATTCTGGCAACGCTGCTGGATGAGCTGTTCAAAAACGGCGTGTCGCTAGTGGCAACTTCCAATATCGTCCCTGATGGGCTTTACAAGGATGGATTGCAGCGCGCCCGCTTCCTGCCTGCGATTGAATTGCTGAAGCAGCACACCGAAATCGTCAATGTCGACAGCGGTGTGGATTATCGTTTGCGTGCGCTGGAGCAGGCTGAGCTTTATCACTGGCCGTTAACGGAGCAGGCCGAGACGGAAATGGCCAAAAGTTTCAAGGCGCTTACGGTGGAGTGCGGTAGTGCATCAACTGGTGAGCCGTTGGTTATCGAGAACCGGGAGATCAAACCACGCAAGACGTGCGACGATGTAGCCTGGTTCGAGTTTCGAGAGCTCTGTGACGGTCCTCGTAGCCAGAACGACTACATTGAGCTGGGTAAGATCTTCCAGGCGGTACTGGTTTCCAACGTCGAGCAGATGAATGCAACGAAAGACGATATGGCGCGTCGCTTCATCAACCTGGTCGATGAGTTCTACGACCGTAACGTTAAATTGATCCTGTCGGCAGAAGTTGAGCTTAAGGATCTGTATGCAGGTGGACGGCTCGAGTTTGAATTTCAGCGTACGCTGAGCCGTTTGCTGGAAATGCAATCCCACGAATATCTGTCGAGAGCGCATAAGCCATAAAATTCAGGGGGGTCGCAAGAGCGGCCCTGCTGCTATCTGGAACTGGCTGCATCCAATCCGGTTCGAATACCGTAATGGTAACGACAGGAGTCAATGTGGCTACTTCACCTTTCAATGAGTGGGACGGCACGCCCGCCGCTGCGCGCAAACAGCAGATTGAGCTGGCCAAGCAGGTCAGGCTGGAGGATGACTTTCCTTCGCTGCGTCTGATTGCTGGCGTGGATGTAGGCTTTGAGGAGGAGGGCACCGTGACCCGTGCTGCGGCCATCCTGCTCAATGCTGAAACATTGGATCCCATTGCTCAGGCGGTAGCTCGTATCCCCACCAATATGCCTTACATTCCAGGGTTGCTTTCCTTTCGGGAGCTGCCTGCGGTTCTGCAGGCCTTATCGGAACTGCCTGAAACCCCGGACCTGATCTTTTGCGATGGTCACGGGATTGCTCACCCAAGGCGCTTGGGTATTGCTGCCCACTTGGGGGTCGTTACAGGACTGCCAACGATAGGGGTTGCGAAAAAAATCCTGACGGGAAGCCATGAGCCTTTGGCAGAAACGCGGGGCTCTCAAGTGGACCTGCTTGCCAAGGGAGAGTTGATTGGCACTGTTTTACGCAGCAAGGACAAGGTAAAGCCTCTGATCGTGTCGCCCGGTAATCGGGTCAGTTTGAAAACAGCACCGGAACTGGTTATGGCGTGCGTGCGTAAACACCGTCTGCCCGAGCCGACCCGATTGGCTGATCGACTGGCTTCTCGGCGAGACAAGTCTTCTCAGACATCAGGTCAGCTTGAGGATCAGAGTGATTTATTCTCGTAGCGTAAGCGCTTTCTTGAGGGAAAGCGCTTTTCCGTTAGGGCGCTGGATTGGGTTGGATTTTATGAATGGCCTCAATGCCTGCGACCACTTCCTCCGATAGCGTCAGATTTATGCTGTCGAGATTGCTTTGAAGCTGCTCCAGAGAGGTCGCTCCAATGATATTGCTGGTAACAAATGGACGGCTGGTAACGTAAGCCAGTGCCATTTGTGCAGGATCAAGGCCGTGCTGCTTGGCTAGCTGAACGTATTGTTCGGTAGCTCGCATCGTTTCAGGGTTGTTGTAGCGAGTGAAGCGGCTGAACAGTGTCAGGCGTGCGTGTTCCGGCTTTGCGCCGTTGGCATACTTTCCGGTCAGCATGCCAAATGCCAGTGGCGAATAGGCCAGGAGCCCGCATTGCTCGCGGATAGCGATTTCCGCCAAACCTACTTCAAAGGATCGGTTCAGGAGGTTGTAGGGGTTCTGAATGGTGACTGCACGTGGCCAGCCGCGCTCTTCCGCCAGTTGAAGAAAGCGCATCGTGCCCCATGGTGTCTCATTGGAAAGTCCGATATGGCGAATCTTTCCCGCCTGGACCTGCTCATTCAAGACTTCAAGCGTTTCCTCAAGCGGCGTAAACGTCTTGTCGTTATGGACATAGCCCAGCTTGCCGAAAAAATTGGTTTCTCGGTCCGGCCAATGTAATTGATAAAGATCAATGTAGTCCGTTTGCAGACGTTCAAGGCTACCTTCCAGCGCCGCGACAATGTGCTGCCGGTTGTGCTTGAGGTTGCCGTCACGGATGTGGGAAATGTTATTGCCCGGCCCTGCAACCTTGCTGGTCAGGATCCATTGGTCACGGTTGCCTCGTTTCTTGAAGTAATTTCCGATAATGCGCTCTGTCTGGCCATAGGTCTCTGGTCGCGGCGGGACAGGATACATCTCGGCGGCATCCATGAAATTGATGCCATGTTCCGCTGCCCGGTCTATTTGAGCAAAAGCTTCATCCTGAGTGTTCTGCTCTCCCCAGGTCATGGTGCCCAGGCAAAGTTCGCTGACGCTGATAGTGGTTCGTCCAAGACTACGATACTTCATTTAATTTCCTTTCTTGATGTGATAACAGTTGATATTTTCACAGTAATCGTCATAATTCCGCAGCTTTATTGACAGGGGATGCCTAGCCTGTCGATTTTCGCCGTAGCGGACGCGCTGACCCGAGCCCCCGATTAGCGTCTGTTTCCGGCTGCCCTTGACTTGTCAAGGATCGTACTGTTCTGTAAGATTTGCCGTCTTTTTTCAGGCGGCCCTGAGGCCATAACGAATGAAAACCTTCACAGCAAAACCGGAAACTGTTAAGCGCGACTGGTATGTCGTCGACGCTGCCGGCCAGACCCTGGGTCGTCTGGCTACTGAAATTGCTAGCCGTCTGCGTGGCAAGCATAAGCCGGAATACACTCCTCATGTTGATACTGGCGACTATATCGTCGTTATCAATGCCGAGCAGGTTCGTGTAACTGGCGCCAAAACTACCGACAAGATGTACTACCACCATTCCGGCTTCCCGGGTGGTATCAAGTCGATCAACTTCGAAAAGCTGATCGCTCGTGCTCCTGAGCGCGTTATCGAAACCGCAGTCAAAGGTATGCTGCCGAAGAACCCACTGGGTCGCGACATGTATCGTAAGCTGAAGGTTTACAAAGGTAGCGTTCATCCGCATACCGCTCAGCAGCCTCAAGAACTGAAGATTTAAACGGGATAGTACATAATGTCGGCGACTCAAAATTACGGTACTGGCCGTCGTAAGACAGCTACCGCTCGCGTTTTCCTGCGTCCGGGCACTGGCCAAATTTCCATCAATAATCGTAACATCGACGTATTCTTCGGTCGTGAAACAGCTCGCATGGTGGTTCGTCAGCCGCTTGAGCTGACTGAAACCCTCGAGAAGTTCGACGTGTACGTAACTGTTGCGGGTGGCGGTGTTAGCGGCCAGGCCGGTGCTATTCGTCACGGTATCACTCGTGCTCTGATCGAATACGACGAAACCTATCGCAGCTCTCTGCGCAAGGCGGGTTATGTCACTCGTGACGCGCGTGAAGTTGAGCGTAAGAAAGTCGGTCTGCGTAAAGCGCGTAAGCGTCCGCAGTACTCCAAGCGTTAAGCTCCAGCAGCTTCGCTTGCAAAACCCAGTCTCTTTCGAGACTGGGTTTTTTTTTGCCCTGCGTCTGTTGCCTAGCTATGTTTGGGCAGGTTTGGCTAAAGCATATGAATAGGTTCTCTCGTTGAATTTAAGTATCCTCTGCCTTCGCGTGACATGGCTTGGGTGGTGGTGGCCGAAGGGGCTTTGAATGAGTGATGGGGGTGTCAATCAGGGGCGTCGCCGACTATTGGTGGCGGCAACCTCGGTAATAGGCGCAGTGGGGGTCGCTGGCGCCGCTATCCCGTTTATTAAATCATGGTCTCCAAGTGCCAAGGCGAAAGCCGCTGGCGCTCCGATAAGGGTCAATATTTCCAAGTTGGAGCCGGGGCGGCAAATTGTCATTGAATGGCGTGGTCAGCCTGTTTTTGTACTCAGACGTGGCGCAGATGCATTGGAGCGCCTGTCGAGGTTGGAAAATCAGCTGGCTGACCCTGATTCTCATGACTCAATACAGCCCGATTATGTAAACAGTCGCTTGCGTTCAATCAGGCCGGATGTGCTGGTCGTGGTAGGTGTTTGCACTCATCTGGGCTGCTCTCCCATCTTTAGGCCGGAAGTTGCTCCTGCTGACCTCGGAATGGAGTGGTTGGGAGGATATTTCTGCCCGTGTCATGGCTCGCGCTATGACCTGGCTGGAAGGGTGTACAAGGCACAGCCTGCGCCGCTCAACCTGGCGGTTCCGCCTTATGCTTACGAGTCTGAGCATATTATTGTGATAGGTATGAGTCAAAAGGAGGCGGGATGAGCAGGTTGAAGGCTTGGCTAAATGCTCGGTTTCCTGCTTCGCGTCTATGGAGCGAGCACCTAAGCCACTATTACGCACCCAAGAACTTTAATGTCCTTTATTTTTTTGGATCCCTGGCCTTGCTTGTCCTGTTCAACCAATTGGTAACAGGCATTTGGTTGGCGATGAGCTATACCCCCACGGCAGCAGGTGCCTTTGCTTCAATTGAATACATCATGCGCGATGTCGATTACGGCTGGCTCATTCGTTATCTGCATTCAACAGGCGCCTCAGCTGTTTTTATTGTTGTCTACCTGCATATGTTTCGAAGCCTGCTCTATGGGTCTTACCAAAAGCCGCGCGAGTTAGTCTGGGTCTTTGGCATGTTGCTGTATCTTCTGCTCATGGCCGAGGCGTTCATGGGATACCTGCTGCCTTGGGGGCAGATGTCTTATTGGGGGGCTCAGGTAATCATCGCTCTGTTTGGCGCCATTCCTGTGGTGGGCGAAGACCTGGCGCAATGGATACGCGGCGATTACCTAATTTCAGGTATTACGCTCAATCGCTTCTTTGCGCTGCATGTTATCGCGCTGCCACTACTGCTGGTCGGGTTGGTGGTGCTGCATATTCTTGCTCTGCACGAAGTGGGCTCCAATAATCCGCTGGGGGTGGATATCCGGAAAAGCCTTGATGAAACGGGTAAGCCGCTTGATGGTATTCCCTTTCATCCGTATTACACCGTCAAAGACCTAATGGGTGTGGCGGTCTTTCTCTTTATCTTCTGTAGCGTGGTTTTCTTCTTTCCTGAAGGTGGTGGTTATTTTCTGGAGAGATCGAATTTTGAAATTGCCGATCCGCTGAAGACGCCTGAGCATATCGCTCCAGTTTGGTATTTCACGCCTTTTTACGCGATGCTTCGAGCTGTGCCTGACAAGCTGGCCGGCATCATGATTATGGGAGCAGCTATTGCCGTCCTATTCGTGGTGCCCTGGCTAGATCGCAGTCCTGTAAAGTCGATGCGCTTCAAAGGATGGATGAGCCGATTGGCGCTGTTGCTCTTTTGTATGGCCTTTGTAGCGCTTGGCGTACTAGGGGTTCTTCCCCCTACGTCTGAACGGATTTTTCTATCTCGCTTGGCTACTGTGCTGTACTTTGGCTATTTCGTCTTCATGCCGTTTTACACCCGTGTCGAGCGGGTAGGTCTGGTACCTGAGAGGGTAGTAAGGTGATGCTGTTCAGGCTAATGGCATTGCTGGTGCTCACGTGTATGCCATTAGCCCTGAAGGGGGCGGAAAATGTTCCGTTTGAGAAGGTTCGCGTTGACCTTTCTGACAAGGCCGCCCTTCAGGAAGGGGCGCGCACCTTTGTTAATTTTTGTATGGGGTGTCATGGCGCCCAGTATCAGCGTTATGAGCATGTAGCTAGGGACCTTTCCATTCCTGAGGATGTTCTACAAAAAACACTGATTTTTACTGAGGCCAAGCCAGGCGATCACATGACTTCAAGTATGCGTGCTGAGGATGCAATGGGCTGGTTTGGCGCCGTACCTCCTGATTTGACGCTGGTGGCTCGCGTTCGAGGGGAAGACTGGCTGTATCACTATCTCAAAGGATTTTATGAAGATCCCTCCAGGCCCTGGGGCGTGAACAACCTCGTATACCCCAATGTAGCCATGCCAAATGTCCTGGGCGCTTTGCAGGGCCGTCAGGCCTGTCTGCCTGTAGAAGAGAATAGCGCAGGCAGTTGCAGGGAGCTTGTTGTCATTTCAGGGACAGGATCGCAAACCGCTGAGCAGTTTGACCAAACGGTTCGCCATCTTGTGGCTTTTCTAGCGTATTCAGCGGACCCGAATAAAGAAAAGGCTGAGCGGATTGGCGTTTATGTTCTGGCGTATCTGGCAATTCTTTTTGTATTTGCCTACCTGCTCAAGCGAGAATATTGGAAAGACGTCCAATGATGTCTGTTTTTAGTGGGATCTGTGCCGTGAGGTGCGATCGTTTGCCCTGTTTGGGGCTGCACAGCGAAGAAGTGTATGGCTAATGTAACGCGTCTCACCTGTTTTTCTGACTCTAGGGATCCGTACTCGCATCGTGTTCGCCTTGTGCTTGCCGAGAAGCAGGTCGATGTGGAGGTTAAAGATATCGATCCTGCCAGGTATCCGGCAGCACTGGCTGATGCGAATCCCTACAGAACGCTACCTGTTCTGCAGGATCGTGATCTTGTGTTATATGACTCGACCATCGTGCTGGAGTATTTGGAGGAGCGTTATCCCCATCCTCCGCTATTGCCGGCTTACCCTGTTGCTCGAGCACAGATGCGATTGCTCATGCATCGCATCCAGAAGGATTGGTGCGACAACGCTGATCTCATCATGAGTCAGCAAAAAGGAAGTGGTGATGTTCAGCAGGTCCGCCGGCAGCTCGTCAGCAGTCTTACTTCGGTTGCTCCTCTTTTTGCAGACAAGAAATTCTTCTTAAATGAGGAAATGAGCTTGGTTGACTGCTATTTATTGCCTTTGCTCTGGCGTTTACCTGGCCTGGGTGTTGAGTTGCCGCGACAAGCCAAGCCGATTTTTGATTATATGGATCGCCATTTCGTCCGCGATACCTTTCAGGCGAGCTTGTCGCCAGTTGAGCGCGAGATGCGCTGATAGGAGGAACATAATGAATTCAAGCCGTCCCTATTTGATTCGGGCGCTGTATGAGTGGATCGTGGATAACGATTGCACACCGCATATCCTGGTCAATGCGGACTATCCGAATGTGCTGGTTCCGCCGGGCTATGCCAGTGACGGTCAGATTGTTCTCAACGTTGCGCCAGGAGCTATTCGCCAATTGCACATGGATAACGAAGCCGTGAGTTTCGATGGGCGGTTTGGTGGTGTAGCCCATAGTCTCTATGTGCCCACCCAAGCTGTTCTGGCTATCTATGCGCGCGAAAATGGGCAGGGGATGGTGTTTGATCTGGAGCCTTCTTCTCCAGATGATGATCCCAAGGGTAAGCCGGAAGGTTCTGCGCCTAAGTCCGCACCAGGCAAGCCGCAAGGGCGGCCTAGCCTGAAAGTAGTCAAGTAAAACGAAACCGCCCACATCAGTGGGCGGTTTTCATTCAGCGCTTCAGTGAGGCGGGTAGATGAGGTTGCAGCGTAGTCAACAGTGCCTTGAAGCACTTGGTGTTGCCTGCTACTACATGACCTTTTTCAAGGTAGTCATGGCCGCCATTGAAGTCGCTGACCAGACCACCAGCTTCTTGAATCAGTAGCGCACCTGCTGCCATATCCCACTCGGATAGCCCCATTTCCCAGAAGGCGTCGAATCGACCAGCGGCCACATAAGCTAGATCCAATGCAGCAGATCCCGCGCGGCGAATACCTGCGGTTTGGGTGCTCAGGGTGCGGAACATGCCTAGATAATTATCCAGGTAGTCCATATTGCTGGAGCGATACGGGAAGCCAGTGCCGATCAATGCACCCTCAAGGCTTTTACGAGTGCTGACACGCAAGCGTCGGCCATTGAGAGCGGCGCCACGTCCGCGACTGGCGGTAAATTCTTCCTGACGAACCGGGTCCAATACAACGGCATGCTCGATGCGGCCGCGATACTTGCACGCGATGCTGACAGAGAAGTGCGGGACGCCATGAATGAAGTTGGTGGTTCCATCCAGCGGATCGACGACCCACAGATAATCAGCGCCATCACCCTGACCTTCGATGAGTCCGGACTCCTCGCCTAGAAAGCCGTGGTTGGGGTAAGCCTTGCGTAAAACGTTGAAAATAGCTTGTTCGGCGGCCCGGTCGACCTCGGTCACGAAATCGTTGGCGCCTTTTTCGTCGATAGCGATGAGGTCCAGGCGCTCGATTGAGCGAAAGATCAATTCACCGGCACTACGAGCTGCGCGCAGCGCAATGTTCAGCATGGGCTGCATGAGAAACCACCTGGTTGTAAAAGAAAGCCGGTTATTCTAGCAGAAAAGAATGCAGAGAGCGGTTGCCTTGTCGGCATGAATGGTTTTGCGCAAAGGGGTCCGGTAAGATTCGCACCTTTAAAGAGGGGGTGCTACTTGCTCGAGAACATACGCGTTGTCCTAGTTAACACAAGCCATCCTGGCAATATTGGCGGTGCGGCTCGCGCCATGAAGAACATGGGATTGAAGCGGCTGTATCTGGTGCAGCCTGAGCAGTTCCCCCATGGCGATGCCGTAGCGCGCGCATCCGGTGCCACGGATGTGCTGGATAATGCTTGTGTTGTCGAAACTCTGGAAGATGCGCTGACAGGGTGCAGCGTTGTTCTGGGAACCAGCGCAAGGGATCGCCGTATCCCCTGGCCGCTGCTCGATCCCTGTGAGTGCGCACAAACGTCGCTGCAGCATGCCGAGGTGGGTGGGGAGGTGGCGCTGGTATTTGGTCGCGAATATGCAGGTCTGACGAATGAAGAGCTTCAGCGCTGCAATTTTCATGTTCATATTCCTTCTGATCCGGAATTTGGCTCTCTGAATCTTGCGGCTGCGGTACAGGTGCTCGTCTACGAGGTACGCATGGCATGGTTGGCCCTTCAAGGGCAGCCCACCAAGATGAACAAGGTCGAAAGTACGGCCATGCTCAATACCCAGCTGGTCACTGTTGAGGAGTTGGAGCTGTTCTATCGCCATCTCGAGGAAACGCTTATCGATATTCGTTTTCTCGATCCCGAGAAGCCTCGCCATCTCATGTCTCGCCTACGCAGGCTTTATGGGCGCAGTGCAATCACCAAGCTGGAGATGAATATCCTTCGTGGTGTTCTGACCGAGACGCAAAAGGTTGTTCGTGGCGAAAAATGCAAAACTGATGATGTCTGAAGGCCAGTTTTAGCCGAGTGCGCCAACGCCTCTGGTCGGCTTTAATGGTTGACTGAATCGATAGGGCTTATAGTTGACTTAAATAGTCAGGAATTGTATACTTGACCTATCTAAAGTACATCCTGGTTTTGCCATGAGACTGACAACCAAAGGACGATACGCCGTCACCGCCATGCTTGATCTGGCGCTGCATGCGCAGCGTGGACCGGTCTCCCTGGCTGACATCTCTGAGCGCCAAGGTATATCGCTTTCCTATCTTGAGCAGCTGTTTGCCAAGTTGCGCCGTGGCACTTTGGTAACCAGTGTGCGTGGACCGGGCGGTGGTTATCAACTGTCGCGCGATATGCAGGACATTCATGTCGCTCAGGTCATCGATGCCGTAAACGAGTCTGTCGATGCTACCCGCTGTCAGGGGCAGGGCGATTGCCACTCCGGTGACATATGCCTGACGCATCACTTGTGGTGCGATCTGAGCGAGCAGATTCATACGTTTCTCAGCGGTATCACGCTAGCGGATCTAGTCGCGCGTAATGAGATACAAGCTGTAGCGAACCGTCAGGACAAGCGAGTGTGCAATAGCCGAACTCGTGCCTCGGACATTGAAAAGATTGAAGCGTCCGCTATTGAGTGAGCCGGCCGCCAGCCTGATATAGGAGTTACCGATGAAATTACCGATTTATCTTGATTACTCTGCAACTACTCCAGTCGATCCACGTGTCGCTCAGAAAATGAGCGAGTGTCTCTTGGTGGATGGTAACTTTGGTAATCCAGCCTCGCGCTCGCACATGTTTGGCTGGAAGGCTGAAGAGGCGGTCGAGAATGCTCGCCGTCAGGTTGCCGAGCTGGTGAATGCTGATCCACGTGAAATCGTTTGGACATCCGGTGCGACCGAATCGGATAACCTGGCGATCAAAGGTGTGGCTCACTTCTATCAGAGTAAGGGCAAGCACATCATTACGTCGAAGATCGAGCACAAGGCCGTATTGGATACGACTCGCCAGCTCGAGCGCGAAGGTTTTGAGGTGACTTACCTAGAGCCAGGCGAAGATGGCCTGATCACGCCGGATATGGTTGAAGCAGTATTGCGTGAGGACACCATTCTGGTTTCCCTGATGCACGTCAACAACGAGATCGGCACCATCAATGATATCGCTGCGCTGGGTGAGCTTACGCGTGCCCGTGGCATCCTGTTCCATGTGGATGCTGCTCAGTCAACCGGTAAGGTTGAGATCGACCTTGAGACGCTGAAAGTTGACCTCATGTCCTTCTCGGCACACAAGACCTATGGTCCGAAAGGTATTGGTGCGCTTTATGTTCGTCGTAAGCCGCGCGTTCGTCTTGAGGCGCAGACCCATGGCGGCGGTCACGAGCGTGGTATGCGTTCCGGTACGCTGGCGACTCACCAGATCGTCGGGATGGGCGAGGCCTTCCGAATTGCTAAGGAAGAGATGGCGCAGGAAAACGTTCGTATCAAGGCGCTGAGCGATCGTTTCTACAGCAAGCTTCAGGATATGGAAGAGCTGTATGTAAACGGCAGTCTGGTTTCACGCGTACCGCATAACCTGAACTTGAGCTTCAACTATGTAGAGGGTGAATCCCTGATCATGGCGCTCAAGGATCTGGCGGTATCGTCGGGCTCCGCCTGTACTTCGGCCTCGCTTGAGCCTTCCTATGTGCTGCGCGCGTTAGGCCGTAACGATGAACTGGCTCATAGCTCCATTCGTTTCACCTTTGGCCGTTTCACGACCGAAGAAGAAGTTGATTACGCCGCCGAGAAAGTGCGTGATGCAGTAACCAAGCTGCGTGAACTTTCTCCGTTGTGGGATATGTACAAAGAGGGCGTTGACCTGACCACAGTTGAATGGCAGGCACACTAAACCGCTCCTGATGAGTGAGGATTGAGAAATGGCTTACAGCGATAAAGTAATCGATCACTACGAAAACCCGCGTAACGTTGGCAAATTCGATGCCGAAGATCCTGACGTCGGAACAGGCATGGTTGGTGCTCCGGCGTGTGGTGATGTCATGCGTCTGCAGATCAAGGTCAACGATCAGGGCATCATCGAAGATGCACGCTTCAAGACCTATGGCTGTGGCTCTGCCATCGCTTCCAGCTCGCTCGCTACCGAGTGGATGAAGGGCAAGACCATCGATGAGGCAGAGGCGATCAAGAACTCCATGATTGCTGAAGAGCTAGCTTTGCCTCCGGTCAAGATTCACTGCTCGGTTCTGGCTGAAGACGCCATCAAGGCGGCGGTGCAGGACTATAAGCAGAAGAAAGGTTTGGCTTGAGGAGGCACTGATGGCCATTAGCATGACTGAATCTGCTGCACGTCACGTGCAGCGTTCTCTGGAAGGACGCGGCAAAGGCGAAGGTATCCGTCTGGGCGTACGTACCACCGGATGTTCGGGCTTGGCCTATGTGCTGGAATTCGTTGATACGCTGGCTGAAGAAGATCAGGTGTTCGAAAGCCATGGCGTCAAGGTCATCATTGATCCGAAGAGCCTTGTCTACCTTGACGGTACCGAACTGGACTTCGTCAAGGAAGGACTCAACGAGGGATTCAAGTTCAATAACCCTAACGTGCGCGGTGAGTGTGGCTGCGGCGAAAGCTTCAACGTTTGAGGTCGCCCGTGGGAACGCCTTGTCACTTTGCCTTGTTCGATCTCAAGCCGTCTTTTGCGCTTGATCTCGAGCAGCTTTCGAGTCGCTATCGTGAGCTTGCGCGTACAGTGCATCCTGATCGCTTTGCCGATGCCCCCGAGCGGGAGCGGCGACAGGCACTGGAGCGTGCGGCGCAGTTGAACGAGGCGTATCACGTTCTCAAGACTCCCTCGCGGCGAGCCCGTTACCTGCTGTCACTTCAAGGGCATGAAATGCCTGTTGAGGCGACTATCCAGGATCCCGACTTTCTCCTTCAGCAGATGCAGTGGCGTGAAGAGTTGGAAGAATTGCAGGATGAGGGGGACGTTGATGGTATCGCGCCCTTCAAGCAGCGTTTGAAGAAATCCCAGGCTGAACTCGAGCATGAGTTCGATTCGTGTTGGGAGAACGCTTCGAAACAGGAAGCTGCAGAACGGCTTGTTCGCCGCATGCAGTTTCTCGACAAGCTGAGCAGCGAAGTGCGTCAGTTGGAAGAGCGCCTCGACGATTAATCTGGCGCCTGCTTAAAGGCGCCCCTAGCACAAGCTGAATAGCAATGGCTTTATTGCAAATTGCCGAACCTGGAATGGCTCCCAAGCCGCATCAACGCAAGTTAGCGGTAGGGATTGATCTGGGCACTACGAATTCTCTTGTCGCTGCCGTGCGCAGCGGCGTCTCTGAGCCGCTTCCTGATGAGCAGGGCGGTGTCATTCTTCCTTCAGCCGTTCGCTATCTGGAAAAGGATATTGAAGTAGGGGATGTAGCCAAGCAAAGTGCTGCACAAGATCCTTTCAATACGATTCTTTCCGTAAAACGCTTCATGGGTCGCGGCCTGGCTGACATCAAACAGCTGGGCGAGCAGTTACCCTATCGATTCGCTGAAGGCGAGTCCCACATGCCTTTCATCGAGACGATACAAGGGCTCAAGAGCCCTGTTGAGGTCTCAGCCGAAATTCTTCGTGTACTGCGTTCGCGTGCAGAAAAGACCCTGGGTGGTGAATTGGTTGGAGCGGTAATAACCGTTCCGGCTTACTTTGATGACGCGCAGCGCCAAGCGACCAAGGACGCTGCCAAACTGGCCGGTTTGAATGTGTTGCGGCTGCTTAACGAGCCTACCGCAGCGGCAGTGGCCTATGGGTTGGATCGTGGTGCGGAGGGCCTCATTGCGATCTATGACCTGGGCGGCGGCACATTTGATATTTCCATCCTGCGTTTGAGCAAAGGGGTTTTCGAAGTCCTGGCTACTGGAGGTGATAGTGCCTTGGGTGGTGATGATTTTGACCATGCCATTGCGACCTGGGTAATCGAACAGGCGGGGCTGTCTACTAATCTGTCGCCCTCGGAGCAACGTCAGTTATTGCAATTAGGCTGTATGGCCAAAGAGCAATTATCGGCGCAACCTACTGTTACGCTCAGTTACGGTACCTGGCAGGGCGAGCTTACTCGCGAGCACTTTGAAACACTGATCGAGCCGTTGATCGCGCGAAGCCTGAAAGCTTGCCGTCGCGCAGTGCGTGACTCTGGTTGCGAGCTTGAGGAAGTCAAGGCGGTGGTTATGGTGGGTGGCTCCACTCGCGTGCCGCAAGTCCGATCCGCAGTGGCCAGACTGTTCGGTCGCGAGCCACTGACGGACATTGATCCAGATAAGGTTGTTGCCATCGGTGCGGCCATTCAGGCTGATACCCTGGCGGGTAATCGTGGGGGCGAAGAGCTCTTGCTGCTGGATGTCATTCCGCTCTCCCTTGGGCTTGAAACCATGGGCGGTTTGATGGAAAAGATTATCCCGCGTAACACGACCATACCTGTGGCACGTGCCCAGGATTTCACAACGTATAAAGATGGCCAGTCAGCCATGATGATTCATGTGCTGCAGGGTGAGCGAGAGCTGGTGAAAGATGCTCGTTCGCTGGCCCGTTTCGAGCTGCGCGGCATTCCGCCTATGGTGGCTGGCGCTGCCAAGATCCGTGTGACTTTTCAGGTAGATGCGGACGGCTTGCTGAGCGTCTCGGCGCGAGAGCTCTCCAGTGGTGTGGAAGCCAGTATCCAGGTCAAGCCATCCTATGGTCTGACGGATGGTGAAATCGCGCGTATGCTGCAGGATTCTTTCCAGAATGCCGGCGATGACATGAACGCTCGCGTGCTACGTGAGCAGCAAGTCGAGGCGCAACGTCTTCTAGAGGCGGTCCAGGCGGCTGTCGCTGAGGACGGCGATCGTTTGCTGAACGCTGAAGAGCGTGAAGTTATAGAGGCCGAGATCGACAAGCTAAAGAGTCTTGTCGACCATTCAGATGCCTCTGCTATTGAAGTACAAACCAAGCGTCTTTCCCAAGTGACCGATGCATTCGCGGCTCGCCGGATGGATGCATCGATCAAGGCGGCCCTGGCGGGTCGTCGTCTTAACGAAATCCAGGAGTAAGTTCACCATGCCGCAGATCGTTTTTCTGCCCCACCCAGAGCATTGCCCCGAGGGCGCGGTGATCCAGGCCGAAGAAGGTGAAACCATTATCGATGCAGCGTTGCGCAACGGTATTGAAGTCGAGCATGCCTGTGAGATGTCTTGTGCCTGTACGACCTGCCATGTCGTCGTTCGTGAAGGCTTTGGCTCCATGGAGCCGTCTGACGAGCTTGAAGATGACATGCTGGACAAGGCATGGGGACTAGAGCCGGAGTCCCGGCTGTCCTGTCAGGCAAAGGTTGGCACTGCCGACTTGGTCGTTGAAATTCCCCGCTACACCATCAATCAGGTATCGGAACGTCACTAAGGAAGATCATCATGGCGATGAAATGGGTCGATGTGCTGGATATCGCAATCGCTCTTTCCGAAGCTCACCCGGATGTGGATCCCCGCTATGTAAATTTCGTGAATTTGCGTAACTGGGTCACCGCACTGCCCGGGTTTGACGATGACCCCCAGCGGGGTGGCGAGAAGGTACTCGAAGCCATCCAGGCTGCGTGGATTGAAGAAGCGGACTAACCTATTCTTCGTTAGCCTACGCTTTTGACCGAAGCCCGCGTATAATCCGCGGGTTTCGTTTTTGCTAAATGCCCAACTTTGGAGTTGTCATGTCTGTTCAACGCACCCTTTCTATCATCAAGCCGGACGCTGTAGCCAAGAACGTCGTTGGTGAAATCATCACTCGCTTCGAAAAGGCTGGCCTGCGCGTTGTGGCCGCGAAGATGGTTCAGCTCTCCGAGCGCGAAGCCGGTGGCTTCTATGCTGAGCACAAAGAGCGTCCTTTCTTCAAGGATCTGGTGTCCTTCATGACTTCCGGTCCGGTCGTTGTTCAGGTTCTGGAAGGCGAAAACGCCATTGCCAAGAACCGTGAGCTGATGGGCGCTACCGATCCCAAGAAAGCAGACGCCGGTACCATCCGCGCTGATTTCGCTGTTTCCATCGATGAAAACGCTGTTCACGGTTCTGATTCCGAAGCATCGGCTGCCCGTGAAATCGCTTACTTCTTCGCTGCAACTGAAGTTTGCGAGCGCACTCGCTGATCCACAGGTGAATCCATGAGCAATACAGTCGGCAAGACTAACCTGCTGGGGCTTACCCAGCCACAAATGGAGCAGTTCTTCGAGTCCATCGGAGAGAAGCGCTTTCGTGCCGGCCAAGTGATGAAATGGATTCACCACTTTGGCGTTGATGATTTTGACGCCATGAGTAATCTCGGCAAGGCCTTGCGCGAAAAGCTCAAGGCCTGCGCCGAGGTTCGTGGCCCCGAAGTAGTAAGTGAAGATATTTCGGCGGATGGCACCCGCAAGTGGGTCATTCGTGTGGCTTCCGGTAGCTGCGTTGAGACGGTTTACATTCCTCAGGACAAGCGTGGCACGCTGTGTGTTTCGTCACAGGCAGGCTGTGCACTTGACTGCAGTTTCTGTTCGACCGGAAAGCAAGGTTTCAATAGCAATCTCACGGCTGCCGAAGTCATCGGCCAAGTGTGGGTTGCCAACAAGTCATTTGGTACTGTGCCGGCCAAGATCGACCGTGCCATTACGAACGTCGTGATGATGGGCATGGGTGAGCCGCTGCTCAATTTCGACAATGTCGTAGCTGCCATGCAAATCATGATGGATGACTTGGGTTATGGAATATCCAAGCGCAAGGTAACGCTATCCACGTCAGGGGTAGTGCCCATGATTGAGGAGCTGGCCAAGCACGTCGATGTGTCTCTGGCGCTGTCGCTGCATGCGCCCAACGACGCCTTGCGCAACGAGCTGGTACCGATCAATCGCAAGTATCCTCTGGCCATGCTGCTGGATGCCTGTCAGCGGTACATTGGTCAGCTGGGTGAAAAACGTGTTCTGACCATTGAGTACACTCTACTCAAGGACGTCAACGACCAGCCCGAGCATGCTGTGCAGATGATTGAATTGCTGCGCAACGTGCCCTGCAAGATCAATCTGATTCCTTTTAATCCTTTCCCTCATTCCGGTTACGAGCGCCCCAGCAAGAATGCGGTGCGTCGCTTCCAGGAACTCCTGCAGCAGGCCGGTTTCAATGTCACCGTGCGTACTACGCGTGGCGATGATATCGATGCAGCCTGTGGGCAGCTGGTAGGAAAGGTTATGGACCGTACTCGGCGAAGCGAGCGGTACATTGCTGTACGCCAGTTGAATAATGAGAACGATGCGGCTTTGGGTGTTCGCCAGAATTAATTAAAAGGAGAGGGTTAGTGATGTTGCGTGCAGTATTGGCTTTGGCAGTTGCAGGACTTTTAACCGGCTGCGTCACTACTGGCTCTACTGACCCTCTGAGTACGGGAAAAGGTCGTGATCATGCCCGGGACGCCTACATTCAGTTGGGTCTGGGCTATCTGCAGGAAGGAAACACCGAGCAGGCCAAGATCCCGCTGAAACAGGCCCTGCAGCTTGACTCCTCGAGTGCCGATGCCCATGCCGCGCTGGCATTGGTGTTCCAGACCGAGATGGAGCCCAAACTGGCTGACGAAGAATACCGCAAGGCCATGTCAGCACGCCGTAACGATTCCCGTATTCTCAATAATTACGGAAGCTTTCTTTTTGAGCAGAAGCGATACAGCGAAGCCTACGATCGTTTCATAGAGGCCTCGCAGGATCCTTTGTACCCTGAACGCTCGCGAGTCTTTGAAAACCTCGGTTTAACTGCGTTAAGGTTGAATAAGCCCGTATTGGCACGCCAGTATTTGGAGAAGTCGCTGAGACTGAACAGCAACCAACCCAAGGCTTTGCTGGAAATGGCGCAGCTCTGTTATGCGGCTCGTGAGTATGTACCTGCACGTGGGTATTACGAAGCATTTAGCCGCATTTCGCCCCAGGATGCGCGTAGCCTTTTACTGGGCATCCGTCTGGCCGAAGTATTCAACGATCGCGATACGGCTGCCAGTTATACCTTGCAATTGAAGCGGCTTTATCCCGCTTCTGAAGAATATAAACAACTTCAGTCGGAGCAACGATGAGTAATGTGCAACCTGAGGCTGTAATGTCAGCTCGTGGTAATCCAGGCGACATACTGCGCCAGGCTCGCATTTCCAATGGGTGGAGCATCGCTCAAGTGGCTGCTCAGATGAATCTGAGTGGGCATGTCATCGAGTTGCTGGAAGCTGGGGACTATCAAAAGCTGCCAGGGCATACGTTTGCCCGCGGTTATGTCCGCTCCTATGGGAAGCTGCTGGGGCTTGATCAGGCTGAGCTTGTAAAGGTCTTCGATCAGTACACAGGGACCGATGCCAAAGGCAGTACGGTTCACACCATAAACCGTGTTGAAGAACCGGTGCGCTTGTCGCGTAATGTCCTGCGTATCGTCAGCTTTATTCTGGTCGTTGTTATCATTGGGCTTGGCCTGTTCTGGTGGCAGGAGCGCTCCGGGCTTGGTATGGGCGGCAATGGCCTTAGCCTTGAGCATGTCGAAGTAGAAAGCGCAGACGGCACTACTGAAATTCATACGCTTGATGAGCCTGAAGATCAGGCGGTGGCGGAAGCTCAAAAGGCTGAGGTGCCCGCTGCATCAGAGCCAGGTGTGCCCGCTACACCGACTGCTCCTGCTGCCAATGCTGTTGCGCAAACGCCTGTGCCTGCCCCGAATACCGCTTCCGGTACGGCAGCCAATGGCGCTGCGAATGCTGCTCCTGCTACGGCCGCTACACCGACTACTCCGGTTGTATCGACCGATGCTGCGCTTGCGCCTACCACGCCGCCAGCCGGCGAAACTGCGCCAGCGGCAGAGCAGGGAGGCTTGAGCATTCAGTTGGTAGCGGACTGCTGGATGCAGATCACAGATGCGTCGGGGAAAGTTATTTACAGTGGCCTCAAACGAAAGGGTGATACCCTGCAGTTTGAAACGGTAAAAGCTCCTGTGGAGATTCGTTTAGGCTACGCACGGGGTGCGCAAATTACCTATAACGGCCAGCCGGTAGACATCAAGCCCTATGTACGTGGGGAAACTGCTCGCTTCAAAGTAGGGCAGGCGTCTCAGTAACCAGAATTGCAGTACGATCAAAGCGGCATCATTCTGCCGCTTTGATTTTATTATCGGATCATATTTTATAGTTCTCTGGTTTTAACCAGTCTCCGTAAGGATCTGGTATTTATCAGGAAGAAGAGTCCTGTCATGCATAGCGAATCGCCGATCAAACGTCGCCCTTCTCGAAAGATCTGGGTAGGCTCCGTGCCGGTAGGAGGCGATGCTCCTATCGCGGTACAGAGCATGACGAACACCGAAACCTGTGATGTTGCCGCAACAGTTGCGCAAATCCGTCGTCTGGAAGATGCAGGCGCTGATATCGTTCGGGTTTCAGTTCCCGACATGGATGCTGCAGAAGCATTCGGTCAAATCAAGCAGCAGGTGAATGTTCCTCTGGTTGCAGACATTCATTTTGATTACAGAATTGCCCTTCGGGTAGCTGAACTCGGTGTGGATTGTCTGCGTATCAACCCTGGCAACATCGGGCGTGAAGACCGGGTCAGGGCGGTAGTCGATGCGGCGCGTGACAAGAACATTCCGATTCGTATCGGCGTGAATGCGGGCTCTCTGGAAAAGGATCTGCAGAAAAAATATGGTGAGCCTACCCCTGAAGCGCTACTGGAATCAGCCATGCGTCATGTCGATTACCTCGACAAACTGGATTTCCAGAACTTCAAGGTCAGTGTGAAGGCGAGTGACGTCTTCATGGCCGTATCGGCTTATCGCTTGCTGGCGAAGCAGATCGAGCAGCCGCTACACCTGGGCATCACCGAGGCAGGTGGTTTGCGTTCCGGCACCGTAAAATCTGCGGTTGGCCTGGGCATGCTGCTGGCCGAAGGCATTGGCGATACCATTCGTATCTCCCTGGCGGCGGATCCGGTCGAAGAGATCAAGGTGGGTTTCGATATCCTGAAGTCGTTGCGCTTACGCTCGCGCGGCATCAACTTCATCGCCTGTCCAAGCTGCTCTCGCCAGAACTTTGATGTGGTCAAGACCATGAATGATCTGGAAGGGCGCCTGGAAGATCTTCTGGTTCCCTTAGATGTGGCCGTTATCGGCTGTGTGGTCAATGGGCCGGGAGAGGCCAAAGAGGCTCACGTAGGGTTGACTGGCGGCACGCCTAATAACCTAGTGTATATCGATGGCAAGCCTGCACAAAAGCTGACCAATGAGAATCTGGTGGATGAGCTGGAGCAGCTGATTCGCCGCAAAGCGGCTGAAAAAATGGAAGCGGATGCGGCTGTTATTGCCCGTAGCTGAATGCCGTTAGAGAATTGAATTAAGGACTCCTCGTGAGCAAGTCTTTGCAAGCCATTCGTGGCATGAACGACATACTGCCAGAGCAGACGCCAGCCTGGCGCTATCTGGAAACAACTTTCGCTACCTTGCTGGATGGGTACGGCTACAAGGAAATCCGACTGCCTATCCTCGAATTCACCGAGCTGTTCGCTCGGGGTATCGGCGAGGGCACCGATGTGGTCGACAAGGAAATGTATACTTTTCTCGACCGTAACGGTGAGTCGCTGACGCTTCGTCCGGAAGGCACAGCAGGGTGTGTCCGCGCCGTGCTGGAGCACGGCCTTACAGGCGGTGGCCAGGTTCAGAAACTCTGGTATACGGGACCCATGTTCCGCTACGAGAAGCCGCAAAAAGGACGCTATCGCCAGTTCCATCAGATTGGCGTAGAGGTCTTTAACTTGCCTGGGCCGGATATCGATGCTGAGCTGATCATCATGACGGCACGCCTGTGGAGGCAGCTGGGTATTGATGATGCCGTTACACTGCAGCTGAACAGCTTGGGTTCAAGCGAAGCGCGTGCAGCCTATCGGGATGCCTTGGTTGATTACCTCAAGCAGCATTTCGATCAGCTGGATGAAGACAGTCAGCGTCGTTTGACGACTAATCCCCTGCGTATTCTGGACAGCAAGAATGCCCAGACACAGGCCTTGCTGACCGATGCTCCCACGTTGTCGGATTATCTAGACGAAGAGTCTCGTGCCCATTTTGAAGGCTTGAAGGCACGCCTTGAAGCAGCAGGCATCGAGTACACGATCAATCCGAAGCTTGTGCGGGGTCTGGACTACTACGGTCGTACCGTATTCGAGTGGGTAACCGATAAGCTGGGCGCACAAGGTACGGTGTGCGCTGGTGGACGCTACGATGGTCTGATCACTCAGTTTGGTGGAAAGCCTACGCCAGGCGTTGGTTTTGCCATGGGTGTCGAGCGTCTGGTGCTGATGCTTGAGACGCTGAACAAGATTCCCGCCGAGCTTAGCCGTCCGATGGACATCTACCTATGCACCTTTGGTGAAGCGGCAGAACTAGCCGGTCTGGCCTTGGCCGAGCAGCTGCGTACGGCCTTGCCGTCCTTGCGTCTGGCGGTTAATGCTGGCGGCGGAAGTTTCAAGAGTCAGTTCAAGAAGGCAGACAAGAGCGGTGCATGGTTTGCTCTGATTCTGGGTGAGGATGAGCTGGCGCAGCGCCAGGTTGGCCTCAAGCCCTTGCGTAATGATAGTGCCCAGGAGATGGTCGCCTGGGATCAGTTGTCCGCACGCCTGCACGATAGCTTGCAGCAGCAGACGTCCGCACACAGCGAAAGCGAATAGGAGTGACCGGTGAGTTCGCAGAATGAAGATCCAAATGTCGCCCACCTTCAGGATTGGTGGCAGCGTAACGGCAAGCCGCTGCTCACCGGTGGCGTTGTGGCCCTGGTGGCCGTGCTGGGCTGGCAATGGTGGGAGCGTAATCAGACCAATCAGTCTCAGGCTGCGTCCATCGTATATCAGGAGCTGGTTCAGGCAGCGCTGGATCCCAGCGGCAAACCGGATACCGCTCTGGTAACGGACCTGTCCAACCAGCTCAAGCAGGAGTATTCAGGTACTACCTATTCCCAATACGGTAGTCTTTTCGTGGCCAAGGTTGCTGTTGAGAGTGGCAAGCTGGATGACGCAGCCAACGAGCTGAAGGCGATTGTCGATAAGCCGGCGGATGATACTGTGGGCGAACTGGCACGCCAGCGTCTGGCGCGTGTGCTGGCTGCGCAGGGCAAGGCTGAAGATGGCCTGAAACTACTGGAAGGCAAGGTTGCAGAGCCTTATGTCGCCAACCGCGAAGAGTTACGTGGTGATCTGTTGGTCAGTCTGGGGCGTGTCGACGATGCCCGTGCCGCTTATGAAAAAGCCAAGTCCGAATTGCCTGCCGATGCCGCCGAAGGCACGCTGCAGATGAAGCTGGATGACCTGGCAAAAGGAGATGCCTGATGCTGCGTTGGAAACATGTTGCGCTACTGGCTTTGGCCCTGACTGCTGTCGGGTGCAGCAGTAACAGCAAAAAAGAGCTGCCGCCTGCTGAATTGCAGGACTTCAAGGCCGATGTTCAGTTGCAGGAGCAATGGAGCCGCTCGGTAGGGGAAGGGCAGGGTGATACCTACAACCTGTTGACGCCTGCCATTGACGGTCAGTCCCTGTACGTGACTGATAACGAAGGCCTGGTCATGGCGTTGAACCGTGAAAACGGTGACATCATTTGGAAGAAAAAGCTGGACCTGCCTGTTTCAGGTGGCGTCGGCGCTGCCTACGGGCTGGTTCTGGTTGGTACGTTGAGAGGGGATGTCGTTGCCCTGGACGCAACCTCGGGCGATGAAAAATGGCGTGCTAGGGTTTCCAGTGAAGTACTGGCTCCGCCGGTCAGCAACGGTGACATCGTGGCTGTCCAGACTCAGGACGACAAGCTTTATGCCCTTGATGCCGAGACGGGTGATCGTCGCTGGCTGTATGAGGAGAGCATGCCTGTTTTGACCCTGCGTGGCACAGGTGCTCCGGTCGTAACCAATCGCTATGTTGTCGCTGGCCTGGCCAGCGGCAAGGTGATTGCGCTGGATGAACAGCGTGGCTTGCCGATCTGGGAGCAGCAGGTTGCCATCCCGCAGGGGCGCTCTGAGCTGGATCGTATGGTTGATATCAACGGCGGACTGCTGCTTTCAGGTACTACGCTGTATGTGGCCACGTACCACGGCCGGGTTGCCGGACTGGATCTGGAGAGCGGTCGTGTGCTCTGGCAACGTGATGCATCCAGCTATACCGGTGTCGCTGAAGGTTTCGGTAACGTATATGTAAGCCTGGGAAATGGCACCGTTGAAGCAGTAGATCAAAATTCGGCTTCAGCGCTGTGGAGCAATGATTCCCTGGCGCGTCGTATGCTGTCCGCCCCGGCTGTGTTGTCGAACTACGTCGCAGTAGGTGATTATGAAGGCTATATTCACCTGCTAAGCCAGACGGATGGTCATATGGCCGGTCGTCAGAAGCTGGGTAACGGCGGCGTTCGGGTTCGCCCGTTAGTGGATGGCGACTGGATGTATGTGTACGGCAACGGCGGTAAGCTGGCTGCCTACACCATTCGCTAAGCTGTCCTGTATGTGTATGGCCGCTATCGCCCTCACGGTAGCGGCCTTTGTGTTTTCTGTATTCCTGTGGAGAGCCGTATGGTTCCCGTTATTGCTCTGGTAGGACGCCCTAATGTAGGCAAGTCCACCTTGTTTAATCGACTTACCAAAACCCGTGATGCCATCGTGGCCGATATCGCGGGCCTGACCCGCGACCGCAAGTATGGCGAGGCGCGTTGGCAGGGTCGGACGTATATCGTTGTCGACACCGGAGGTATCTCTGGCGACGAAGAAGGCATCGATATGAAAATGGCCGAGCAGTCGCTTCAGGCCATTGAAGAAGCCGACGCCGTTCTGTTCATGGTGGATTCCCGTGCCGGGATGACGGCAGGCGATCAGATGATCGCCGAGCATCTGCGTACGCGTAATAAGCGCTGCTTTTTGATTGCTAATAAGGTCGACGCAGTTGATCCAGACATTGCCCGGGCTGAATTCAGCCCAATGGGCCTGGGTGATGCGCTGACCATTGCGGCTGCGCATGGCCGCGGTATCAACGGCATGCTTGAGCAGGTGCTGGGCTCCTTCCCTAAGGACGAGGAAGAAGAGTTCATTGTTGATGCGGAGGACGAAGAGGGCGATCAGGCTTCGGATGAGAGTGTCATCGAGAAGCGTATTCCAGGACCAGATGAAAAGGCCGGGATCAAGATCGCCATCATTGGCCGTCCTAACGTGGGCAAGTCCACGCTGGTCAACCGCATGCTTGGCGAAGAGCGGGTCATCGTATATGACCAGGCCGGCACGACTCGCGACAGTATCTACATTCCCTTCGAGCGCAACGAAGAGAAGTACACGCTGATCGACACCGCAGGCGTGCGCCGCCGCGGCAAGATCTTCGAAGCGGTAGAAAAGTTTTCTGTTGTGAAGACGCTTCAGGCCATTCAGGACGCCAACGTCGTTATCTTTGTGATGGACGCCCGTGAAGGGGTAGTCGAGCATGATCTGAACCTGTTGGGCTTTGTCCTGGAAACCGGTCGCGCCCTGGTGATTGCGCTCAACAAGTGGGACGGCATGGAGTCCAGTGAGCGCGATTACGTGAAGACCGAACTCGAACGCCGCCTGATGTTTGCCAATTTCGCAGATATTCATTTCATTTCCGCATTGCATGGCACCGGTGTGGGTCATCTGTACAAGTCGGTGCAACAGGCATTCGCTTCGGCCGTTACCCGCTGGCCTACCAGTCGTCTGACCAAGATTCTTGAGGATGCGGTACAGGAGCACCAGCCGCCGCTGGTGAATGGCCGTCGAATCAAATTGCGTTATGCGCACATGGGCGGAGCCAACCCCCCGCTGTTGGTTATCCATGGCAACCAGGTGGATGCAGTCCCGCGTGCCTATGTCCGCTACCTGGAAAACACCTATCGCCGAGTATTGAAGCTGATAGGTACGCCTATTCGCATTGAATTCAAGTCGGGTGAAAACCCGTTTGCGGATAAGAAGAACACACTGACCGAGCGGCAGGTGAACAAAAAGCGCCGCTTGATGAGCCATCACAAGAAAGCGGAGAAGAAGCGCAAGGATAAGCGTCGCTAGTCGCTTCTCTGTTGTAACAGGCCAGCGCTGCCTGGCCCGTTCGAATACCAGGCCGCTCGGGCATGTTCCGTGTGGCCAGTCTTAAGTCATGATAGCGGTGCATAGTGCTTCGCTGAGCCGTCGACGGCATCGAAGCCGACCGCCTTGTTGTCGGAGCGTTCGATGATCCAGAGCAAGTTGCCTTCCCTCGGTGTGACTATCTTTACCCGCATGTCCCAACTGGCCATGGAAACGGGCGCAATCAACCTGTCTCAGGGTTTCCCGGATTTCGACGGCCCGGATGCCTTGCGCGAGGCGGTAAGTCGGCACGTCATCGCCGGTCATAACCAGTATGCGCCCATGACAGGGTTGCCCGCCTTGCGTGAGCAAGTGGCCCGCAAAGTGGCTACGCTCTATGGGCGCACGGTTGATGCCGAACAGGAAGTCACCATTACACCCGGTGCGACGCAGGCCATCTTCTGCGCCATTCAGTCTGTAGTTCGCAGCGGTGATGAAGTGATTGTATTCGATCCTTGCTATGACTCTTATGCACCCTCGGTTGAACTGGCCGGTGGGCGCTGCATCCACCTACCCTTGGCACTGTCGGATTTTGGGATCGACTGGGATCGTTTGCAGGCAGCCCTGACGTCGCGCACACGGGCTATCGTGCTGAACACGCCCCATAACCCGAGCGGCTCGCTGGTTGGTCGCGATGCGCTGGACCGTCTCGCCGCATTGATTCGCGATCGGGATGTCTACCTGATCAGTGATGAGGTATATGAGCACTTGGTTTTCGACGGAGCAGAGCATGCCAGTGTACTCACCCATGATGAACTCTACGCCCGTGCGTTTGTTATCAGCTCCTTTGGCAAAACATATCATGTGACAGGTTGGAAGACCGGGTATGTGATCGCCCCGCGCGAGCTTTCAAGCGAACTGCGCAAGATTCACCAGTATGTAAGCTTTTGCGGGGTGACGCCTCTGCAATGGGCATTGGCAGATTTCATGGAAGCGCATCCCGAGCATGTAACCGAACTCCCAGCGTTTTATCAGGCCAAACGAGATCTGTTCTGTGATTTGTTGGGTTCGTCTAAATTGGCATTTACACGTGCAGCAGGGACCTATTTCCAGCTGGCGGACTATTCCGCTATTCGGGATGACGTAAGCGATGTCGAAATGGCCGAGTGGTTGACGCGTGAGCACGGTGTGGCTGCCATTCCGATCTCCGTGTTTTATCAGGAAGCTCCAAAGGACTTGCGTCTGGTACGTTTCTGCTTCGCTAAACGAGAGGAGACGCTGCGGCTAGCAGCGGAAAAACTGTGCGCGATCTAAGCCTGAGACCTGATTTGAAACTGGCACTCATCCAGACTGAACTGTTCTGGCATGATGCTTCGGCCAACCGCGACCGGTTTACTGCCTTGCTGCAACAGGCGAAAGGCGCGGATCTGGTCGTACTGCCTGAGATGTTCACTACCGGCTTTTCGATGGAATCAGCCCTGCTGGCTGAGGATGAAGGCGGACGTACCCATGCGTGGATACGCGAGCAGGCGGCATCGCTCAATGCTGTGATAACGGGCAGCCTGATCGTTCGTGATGCCCAGGGGCAGTACCGTAATCGACTCCTGTGGGCGCGGCCTGACGGCACGATGTCCCATTATGACAAACGTCACCTGTTTCGCATGGCCGGAGAGCACGAACATTACACTGCAGGTGAAGCGCAAGCGGTGTTCGAGCTCAACGGCTGGCGCATTCGTCCCTTGATCTGTTACGACTTGCGGTTTCCGGTGTGGAGCCGTGATCCAGTAAAGACTGATCTGTTGCTCTATACCGCCAACTGGCCAGCCGCACGGCGTAACCACTGGAATCGGCTGCTTCCCGCTCGGGCCATTGAAAACCTCTGTTATGTCGCGGCCGTGAATCGCATTGGCGAAGACGGAAAAGGAATCGCCTATAGCGGCGACAGCCAGGTATTGGACTACCAGGGCGAGCCGCTCCTGGACGCCAAGGACAGCGCAGGAGTGTTTACGGTGTCGCTGTCTGCCGACACGCTGTCGCGCTACCGCGATGCGTTCCCCGCGTATCGGGATGTGGACGACTTCGAACTGCTTTGATTGCTCACTACTCCTCCCTAACGCCCCGTCTGCCATGCTGGCGATGGGGCGTTGTTGTTTCCGGCGCTTGCCCTTTGCCTTGGGACGATTGCAGACTGGCCCTTCGACAGGCTATTCAGGACAACAACAATGCAAACGCCTCGAATCGCAATTATTGGCGCCGGCCTCATGGGTGTCGGGATTGCCACTCATTTTGCTCGCCACGGACATTCGGTTCTGCTGCGAGACGTTTCCGCCGAGCGTTTGAGCGATGTGCCCGCCATTGCCAGAAGTGTTCTGGAAGAGCTATCAGCGGCTGCGCTGTTTGAACCCAGTCAGACCAAAGCAGTGCTGAGCAGGATCACGACAACCGATGCGCTGGCCGATTTGGCTGATGCCACGCTACTGATCGAGGCTGTACCTGAGCGGCTGGCGCTCAAGCATGCGTTGTATGCGGAGCTTGAGTCAGTCGTTTCGCCAGAGGCCATCATTGCCAGTAACACAAGCGGCTTTCCTCCCGAGCAACTGGCTCAGGGAATGGCATATCCCGAACGGTTGCTCATTGCTCATTTCTGGAACCCGCCTCATCTGATTCCACTGGTCGAACTGGTGCCGGGAGAAAAGACCAACCCAGCCTGTTTGGAGAGGGTGCGGGATGTATTGCAAGTCATGGACCTGGAAGTTGTTTTGCTCATGCGGGCGATTCCGGGCTTTATTGGCAACCGCCTGCAGTTTGCCGTGCTGCGTGAGGCCCTGCATATCGTACAAAGCGGTGTAGCGTCGCCTGAAGATGTGGACCGGGTCATGCGAGCTTCTCTAGGTAGGCGCTATGGCATGGTGGGACCACTGGAGGCGGCAGACATGGGTGGCCTCGATACCTTTCTGGATATCGCCAGCCACCTGATGCCGACCTTGGCCAAGGATGAGGAGGTGCTGGAGGTTTTGCGTGAACGCGTCGGGCAGGGAAGAACAGGCCTACGCAGCGGCAATGGGTTTTATGAGTGGAGCGAGGAGCGCAAGGTGCGGATAGCCGAGCGGCGTGCCTATCAGCTACAGCATGCCTTGCGGCCATGAATCGCTATACAGGTGTCGATATGGCGACCGCCAATGACCTGAGCGACTATCAGCAGATCAGTCTGCGGGCAATTCGCTCGCTATTTGAAAGCATCGAGCAGAGCAGCGAAGGCACCGTGATTGTGGACCGTGACCTCCGTATCGTCTGGATGAATGAGCGTTATGCCCGGCGCTTTGGCTTGCCCAGCGCAAAGTCGGCGATCGGGCAGGTGTGTGAGCAGGTGATTCCGGGAAGTCTGTTGCGGGAGGTGGTCAACACGGGCCAGCCCATCCTGCTGGATCTGCTTGATACACCCAAAGGACCAATGGTGGTGATGCGTTTGCCCATTCATGACGATACCGGTCAGGTAATCGGTGCCATTGGCTTTGCCTTGTTCGATGAGTTACGGACGTTGGCCCCCTTGGTGACGCGGTTCTTACGGATTCAGGAGGAATTGGCTTCGACGCGGCGGTCGCTGCAGAACGCCCGGCAGGCCAAATACAGTTTTGCCCACTTCGTAGGCAGCGGCCCGGCCAGTCAGGAGGTCAAGCGACGTGCGAGACGTGCGGCTACGGTAGAGACCTCTGTCTTGCTGTTGGGCGAGACCGGCACAGGAAAGGAGTTGTTGGCCCATGCCATTCATGCGGCGTCCCCCCGGGCCAATAAGTCGTTTGTCAGTGTGAATGCGGCTGCCATCCCTGAAAATCTGTTGGAAGCTGAGTTCTTCGGCACGGCGCCTGGGGCTTTTACAGGCGCGGACCGCAAGGCGCGGGCAGGAAAACTGCAGATTGCGCAGGGCGGAACGCTATTTCTGGACGAAATCGGCGATATGCCCCTGAGCTTACAGGCAAAACTTTTGAGGGTGCTTCAGGAAAAGGAATTCGAGCCGCTGGGGTCCAACGAGGTGCTGCGCTGCGACGTTCGGCTGATTGCGGCAACCTCACGCAATCTGGATGCGCTGGTAGCTGAAGGCTCATTTCGGGCGGATCTATACTACCGCTTGAACGTACTGCCCATTGTGGTTCCGCCGCTGCGTGAACGGCGAGAAGACCTGCCGGCGTTATGCGAAGCCATCCTGGACAGTTTGCTGACGGAAGGACATGCGCCTCGGGAGCTGGATGAGGAAGCACTGGCGTTACTCGCCCGCTACGATTGGCCTGGTAACGTACGTGAGCTGCGCAATGTTCTGGAGCGCGCATCGCTGTTGAGTGATGAGGCCGTTATTGGCGCGCTCAGCATTGGCTCGGCATTAGGAAAACCCTTGCCGCCCAAAGCGATCGAGCTGGTGTCCATTAGCACTACCAGGATGCCTAGTAGCAACATGACGTATGAAGAGGCGAAGCGGCAATTCGAGCATGAGCTCATTACCCAGGCCTTGTCATCGTGTTCAGGCAGGGTCGAAGAGGCTGCCAAACGCTTGGGCCTCGGACGCTCAACCCTTTATAAGAAAATGGCCGCCCTGGGGCTTTTGTCTTGAAATAGAGACTATTCTCCAATTAGAGACAAAATCGATGCGAAGTTGTCTCTAATTGGAGAAGTCAATGAATTGAAGGAGCAATTAGTTAGGTAATTCAAGGTGTTAGTGTCTGGCATGGATCTCGCTAACAAAGCCTTGCTGTCTCCACAGCTACAACAATAACTAGCCGCTGCGCCCGGTACTGACCGGCCAGCGAGGAGAAAACATGAGCGTATTGATTGCTCTGGCGGCGCTGGGTCTGCTGATGCTGGCGGCGTACCGTGGTTATAGCGTTATCCTGTTTGCACCGATTGCAGCCCTTGCGGCGGTGCTGCTGACCGATCCTTCCGCTGTGGCTCCGGCATTTACCGGTGTGTTCATGGACAAGATGGTCGGCTTCATCAAGCTGTACTTTCCTGTATTTCTGCTGGGTGCAGTCTTCGGCAAGCTCATCGAGCTTTCCGGTTTTTCCCGTTCCATTGTAGCCGCTGCGATTCGTCTGCTGGGCACACGGCAGGCCATGCTGGTCATCGTGCTGGTTTGCGCCTTGCTGACCTATGGTGGCGTCTCGCTGTTCGTTGTCGTGTTTGCGGTGTACCCATTCGCAGCCGAGATGTTTCGCCAGAGCAACATTCCCAAACGTTTGATTCCAGCCACCATTGCACTGGGTGCGTTTTCATTCACCATGGATGCCCTGCCGGGTACGCCTCAAATCCAGAACATCATCCCTACGACGTTCTTCAACACGACGGCCTGGGCCGCCCCTTGGCTGGGGTTGATCGGCTCGTTGTTTGTCATCGCGGTCGGGTTGACCTATCTGGGGCGGCAGCGTCGTAAAGCGATGGCGCGTGGAGAAGGGTACGGCACCGAGTTACGCAACGAACCGGAAACACCGGACAACATCAACTTGCCGAACCCGCTTCTGGCGCTGTCGCCACTTATCCTAGTCGGTGTCATGAATCTGCTGTTTACCCATTGGATTCCTCAATGGTACGGCAAGACGCACACGCTAGCGCTACCGGGTCTGGCAACGCCTGTTACCAGCGAAGTCAGCAAGCTGACGGCAATCTGGGCCGTCGAGGCTGCTTTGTTAATCGGCATTTTGCTGGTGCTTGTGGCTGCGTTTAAAACCATCCGTACCCGCTTGGCCGAGGGCACTAAAACCGCAGTAGGCGGGGCTTTGTTGGCCGCCATGAATACTGCGTCTGAATATGGGTTTGGTGCAGTAATCGCTTCGCTGCCGGGTTTTCTGGTCTTGGCAGACGCGCTCAAGACCATTCCCAACCCACTCATCAATGAAGCCATTACCGTAACGCTTCTGGCCGGTATCACTGGCTCGGCCTCAGGCGGCATGAGTATTGCGCTGGCGGCCATGTCGGACAGTTTTATCGCCGCAGCCAATGCCGCACAGATTCCCCTTGAGGTGCTGCACCGGGTGGCGGCTATGGCCAGCGGTGGCATGGATACCCTGCCGCACAATGGCGCCGTCATCACCTTGCTGGCAGTAACTGGACTGACGCACCGGGAAGCTTACAAAGACGTATTTGGTATCACGCTGATCAAGACGTTGGCAGTGTTCGTGGTCATCGGCGTGTTCTATGCCACTGGCATCGTGTAGAGGAGAACGTTATGGACTTGAAAGGCAAAACCGCCTTGGTAACCGGTTCGACCAGTGGAATCGGTCTGGGTATCGCCACGCGACTGGCCGAAGCGGGTGCCGATGTGATCCTCAATGGCTTTGGTGACAGCGAGACGGCTAAAGCCGACCTAAGCCGTTTGGGTGGGCGGGTGGGCTATCACGGGGCGGACTTGTCCCGGCCTGAGCAGATTACTGATCTTTTCGCCTATGCTGAACATGAGTTCGGTGGTGTGGATATTCTGGTCAACAATGCCGGCATCCAGCATGTGGCATCGGTCGAGACGTTTCCGGTCGAGAAGTGGGACGCGATCATTGCAATCAATCTGTCCTCGGTATTTCACGCGACTCGTCTGGCATTGCCGAGTATGAGGCAGCGCGGCTGGGGAAGGATTGTGAACATCGCGTCCGTGCATGGATTGGTAGGGTCGGCACAGAAATCCGCTTATGTGGCTGCCAAGCATGGCGTGGTCGGACTGACCAAGGTGGTTGCACTGGAAACGGCCGATTGTAACGTGACCTGCAATGCGCTCTGCCCGGGCTGGGTGCTGACACCTCTGGTGCAGCAGCAGATCGATGCACGCGCCGCTGCAGATGGCGATGCAGAGCGCGCACGGCGGGAGCTTCTGGAGGAGAAGCAGCCGTCACTTGAATTCGTCACGCCTGCCCAACTGGGCGAGCTGACACTGTTTCTTTGCAGCGATGCGGCCGCCCAGGTACGTGGCGCCGCGTGGAATGTCGATGGGGGCTGGTTGGCCCGTTAACAACAATAACGACACGAGGTAAACCATGAACAAGCTTTATCCCAGTGCCGCTCATGCCCTGGAAGGGGTCGTGGAAGACGGCATGACGCTAGCGGTCGGCGGTTTCGGTCTGTGCGGGATCCCCGAAGCGCTGATCCTGGCATTGCGCGAGACCGGCAAGCGCGAGCTGACCGTGATCAGTAATAACGCCGGAGTAGACGGGTTTGGCCTGGGCGTACTGCTCGAGTCCCGGCAAATCAAGAAAATGATTTCCTCCTACGTAGGCGAGAACAAGGAGTTCGAGCGGCAGTACCTTTCCGGTGAGCTGGAATTGGAATTCACCCCCCAAGGCACGCTTGCGGAAAAATTGCGTGCCGGTGGTTCAGGCATCCCGGCGTTCTTTACGCGTACCGGCTATGGCACGCTGGTGGCCGAAGGCAAGGAAACCCGTGAGTTCGATGGTGAGCAGTATGTGATGGAGCGGTCGCTGGTGGCGGATGTGGCACTGGTCAAAGCGATCAAGGCTGACAAGGCAGGCAATCTGGTCTTCAACAAGACTGCGCGTAACTTCAACCCTCTGGCAGCAATGGCGGGCAAGCTATGTATTGCCGAGGTGGAACAGCTGGTGGAAACGGGTGAGCTGGACCCCGACGAGGTTCATCTGCCGGGCATCTTTGTGCAGCGCATTGTTGTGAATGCCAACCCCGAGAAGCGCATCGAGAAACGCTCCCTGTCGGAGGGCAACTAACATGGCCTGGACTCGTGAACAAATGGCGCAGCGCGCCGCCAAGGAATTGCAGGACGGCTTCTATGTCAACCTGGGCATCGGCCTGCCCACTCTGGTCGCCAACTATATTCCTGAAGGAATGGATGTGTGGCTGCAATCTGAAAACGGACTCCTGGGTATCGGCCCGTTTCCGACAGAAGAGACCATTGACCCGGACCTGATCAACGCCGGCAAGCAAACTGTTACTGCCCTGCCGGGCAGCAGTTACTTCGACAGTGCCTTGAGTTTTGCCATGATCCGAGGCGGGCACATCAATCTCGCTATTCTGGGCGCCATGCAGGTGTCGGAAAAGGGAGACCTCGCCAACTGGATGATTCCCGGCAAGATGGTAAAGGGCATGGGCGGGGCAATGGACCTTGTTGCCGGTGTAAAACGCGTGGTAGTGCTGATGGAGCACACCGCCAAAGGCGCTCACAAGATCCTGCCGGTCTGTGACCTGCCACTGACCGGAGTAGGGGTGGTCAACCGGATCATTACCGACCTGGGGGTGCTGGATGTGACCCCAGAAGGATTGACGCTGGTCGAGCTGGCTGAAGGCGTCACCTTCGAAGCGTTGCAGGAAGCCACCGGCTGTTCAGTAATGGCATAGGCATGGTGCGCCTGTTGATCAGCGCAGGACGTACGCAACGGGATCCAGAAGAATGCCGCAGGCGAACCGCCTTGTGCTGATGCCGGGCGCATGGCCACCTTATTTCAGGAGAACAGTAATGCGAGACGTTGTTATCGTGGCCGCTACGCGGACGGCCATTGGCAGCTTTCAAGGTGCGCTGGCCAATGTGTCGGCCGTGGAGCTGGGGGCTGCAGTCATCAAGGCCGTGATCGAAAAAACCGGTATTGCACCGGAACAGGTCGATGAAGTCATCATGGGCCACGTATTGACGGCAGGTCTTGGACAGAACACGGCGCGTCAGGCCTCCATCAAGGCGGGATTGCCGCCTACGGTGCCAGCGATGGCGCTTAACAAGGTGTGTGGCTCGGGCCTCAAGGCGCTGCATCTGGCCACCCAGGCCATTCGCTGTGGTGATGCCGACATCATCGTGGCCGGTGGCATGGAAAGCATGAGCCTTGCGCCTTACGTTCTGCCCAAGGCGCGTACCGGTCTACGAATGGGAAATGCCGAGCTGGTCGATTCGATGATTCAGGACGGTTTGTGGGACGCGTTTAACGATTACCACATGGGGATTACTGCCGAGAATCTGGTCGAGAAATATGGCATTAGCCGCCAGGCGCAGGACGAGTACGCCGCGGCCTCCCAGCAGAAGGCTCTCGCGGCTATCGAGGCGGGCCGCTTCAAGGACCAGATTATCCCTATCGTGATCCCTCAGCGCAAGGGTGATCCGGTGGTGTTCGATACCGATGAGCAGCCGCGTGCAGGCACGACAGCCGAAGCCTTGGCCAAGCTCAAGCCAGCATTCAAGCCCGACGGTACGGTCACGGCCGGTAATGCTTCCAGCATCAATGATGGGGCCGCTGCGCTCATTCTCATGAGTGCGGAAAAGGCCGACGCGCTGGGCCTGCCGGTGCTGGCCCGCATCAAGGCCTATGCCAATGCAGGGGTTGATCCTTCCATCATGGGAATCGGACCCGTGTCAGCGACGCGCCGTTGTCTGGACAAGGCAGGATGGGATCTGGGCGAGCTGGACCTGATCGAAGCCAACGAAGCCTTTGCTGCCCAGGCATTGTCGGTAGGGCAGGAGCTAGGATGGGACTGGGACAAGGTCAATGTGAATGGAGGAGCTATCGCGCTGGGTCATCCGATTGGCGCGTCGGGCGGACGGGTCGTGATCAATCTCCTGTACGAGATGATCCGGCGTGACGCGCACAAGGGGCTGGCGACTTTGTGTATTGGTGGTGGCCAGGGTGTCGCGCTGGCTATCGAGCGATAAGCCAGGGGCTACACGCTTTGTAATGCTACAGGTGTGTAGCCACTGAATTTTCGATGCGTATGTGGTCGTTATGCAAAGATCCTTTTCTTGATGGGAATCATAACGATGTCTATTGTACGCATGCTGAAAGCCGGTGCCTTGAGCGGGCTCATGGCGATTGCGGGAGGCGTGATGGCCGCTGACGCGGACAATCCTTTGACCCAGGAGCGTTGGAAGACGCGTCCCCTTGTTGTCCTGGCGGCTTCGGCGGATGATCCGGTGCTCAAACAGTTGACCACCTCCCTTGAAGAGCCACGCAACCGTGAGGCCTTTATCGAGCGGGATATGGTGCTTTATACCGTAGTCGGTGATCGTGGCCAGCGTAACGGTGAGCCGCTGAGCGAACATCAGACCCAGGCGCTGGTCAGTGCGCTTGATGAGCAGCCGAGCGGCGAGGCAACGGTCATCCTGGTGGGCAAGGACGGCGGGAAGAAAATCGTACAACAAGGCCAGATCGATCCTGCTGCGATCTTTGCCACCATCGACAAGATGCCCATGCGCCAGCATTAACCCTGGGCGGCATAGTCATAGGGGCCACCTTTCTCCAGGGCGCGTTGATACGCCGGTCGCGCATGGATACGCTCCAGAAAGGCCTTGAGCTTGGGGCGGCCCTGCGTCAAGCCTGCGCGACAGGCAGCCGCTTCCAGCGGGAAACTCATCTGTATATCGGCTGCTGTAAAGGCGTCACCTGTAAACCATTCGTGCTTGCTCAACTCACTTTCCAGATAATCGAAGTGCAGGTTTAGCTGCGGCTGAATGAAGACTCGAGTGACCTGATCACTGATAGCGCGCGCGATAGGGCGGGCGAAAAAAGGCATCGGACCGGTGCGGACACGGTCGAACACCAGCTTGAGAAGCAGGGGTGGCATGGCTGAGCCTTCGGCATAGTGCAGCCAGTAGGTATAGCGTGCACGCTCGGGGGCGTCGGCGGGGGGAACAAGTGACTGCCCGTAGCGGTGGGCCAGATAATCAATGATGGCGCCTGACTCCGCCAAGGTCATCGAGTCATCGGTAATAACCGGCGACTTGCCCAATGGGTGAACATCACGCAGCTCCTTTGGCGCCAGCAACGTCTGCGGATCACGCTCATAACGTTTGATCTGATACTCGAGCCCCAACTCCTCAAGCAGCCAGAGGACACGTTGCGAGCGGGAGTTGTTGAGGTGATGAACCGTGATCATGGGCGCTCCATAGGCTGAGTAGATACATAGCCTAGCGTACTGTGCGTCTCGCCAAGCAATAAGCGGAACCAAATAAAAAAGGCGCCGTGTAACGGGCGCCTTTTTGGACAGCGAAAACTCAGCGACGCTTCAGCCAGGCCGCATAGGGCGGTGGCAGCAGGTCCTGAGGATTCTCGCGACCCAATTCGATAGCGGCATGGTAAGGCCAGAAGGGATCACCCAGTACAGCCTTGCCCAGCATGATCAGGTCGGTCTGGCCGCTCTCGATGAGTTCATTGGCATCCTTGGGCTCGCGAATGGACCAGCTGATGGAGGTCAACACATCGACCGCATCGGTGATCTGCTTTGCCTTGTCGCCCATGAAGCCTGGCTTGCCCCATGGAACATTGGACACATCAGGCGTGTTGAAGCCCATGCTGACGTCGATCAGGTCCATACCGCCTTCCTTGAAGCGGCGAACCAGCTCGATGGACTCTTCCATACCCTGATCGCCTTCAACGAAGTCGGTCACGCCCAGGCGTACGATCAGCGGCAGGTTCTGGGGCCATACCTCGCGTACGGCATGGAAGGTTTCCAGCAGGAAGCGTGCACGGCCTTCGAAGTCGCCACCGTATTCATCGGTACGCTTGTTGGCCAGCGGCGAGAAGAAGCTCTGCGCCAGGTAACCATGGGCGAAGTGCAGTTCAAGCAACTCGAAGCCCGCCGCAAGAGCGCGCTTGGCAGCGGCTACGAAATCAGCTGTAACGCGATGGATATCCTCGACCGTCATCTGCTTGGGGGCACGGGGCAGGTGGGCACCAAAGGCATTATCGGAGGGGCCAATGGTTTCCCAGGCCAGCGGGTGATCTTCCGGCAGATGATCATCGCCTTCCCAGGGACGGTTGGCGCTAGCTTTGCGGCCGGCGTGAGCAATCTGGATACCGGCTACGGCACCGGTGGATTTGATGAAGTTGACGATAGGCTTGTAGGCTTCGGCCTGCTCATCGTTCCAGATCCCCAGGTCAGCAGGGGTAATACGGCCTTCAGGGGAGACGGCGCTCGCCTCTACAACAACAAGACCTGCACCGCCTGCCGCACGCGAGGCATAATTCTGGAAGTGCCATTCGTTGGGCATGCCGTCTTTTGCCATGTACTGGCACATGGGAGAGACGGCAATACGGTTACGCAGGGTGACGTCTTTGATTTTCAGTTCGCTAAACAGATCAGCCATTGGGCATGTTCTCCAAGAGTAGGTAGCATCTGGCAGTTAGAGGCTTACCGATATATTGTGTTCAATATAATTGCGTGAAATGTAAACAAGCAAGAGGCTCGGCGTCGCAGGATGTTCGCTTTGGTCTCGACGAGGTCGTCATGTCTGATTCGATAAAAGAGACGCCAAATCGCTCCGTGTGCGAGCTTTCACTCGACGAACAGTTGTGTTTTCCGCTCTACGCAGCGGCAAATGCCACCGTTCGCGCCTATCGGCCATTGCTTGAGCCGCTGGGCCTTACGTATCCGCAATACTTGGTCATGCTTGTGCTCTGGGAGCGGGACGGGCTCAAGGTCACTGAGATCGGCAGGCGCCTGCATCTGGATACCGGAACCCTTACCCCGCTGGTCAAGCGCCTCGAAGCTGCCGGTCTGGTCCAACGGTCTCGCCTGGTTGAGGACGAGCGTTGTGTGGCGGTAACGCTGACCCAGGATGGGCGAGCCCTGCAGGAGGCCGCACGTGGAATTCCCGGTACGATGAAACAGACGCTTCCTCTGGACGCCGACACGGTGGCGGCTCTGAAGGCAGGTCTTTCACGCCTGATCGAAGTCAGTGAAACATTGAACGGACGCGATTAGGCCTGGATTGAAACTATAAGGCGCCACGCTTTCCTAACCCTCTGAGACAGTACATTCGATAGGGTGCCGCCATGGCAAAGGCGCATGCACTCAAAGCGCCACGATAGAGACAACAGGTTAAGGATTCTTGAATGCGCGTGTTTAGAACGCTGGGACTGCTGGGGCTGATTTCACTGCTGGCTGCCTGTGCAACACCGTTCGGACCACCGACCACGCTGGACGGCAAACTCAGGCGACTGGGCTATAGCCAAGGCGAGCCAATCCGTACAATCCTTGGGTTCGACTTGTCTGGATGGAATTATCTGGATCGCAGCCACATTGCGCTGGGAACTGGACTGGGGCGGGCCTATCTGGTTGAGTTTGCGCAGCCTTGCGGCAACCTGCAGGCAGGTAACCGTATCGGCTACAGCTCAAGAGCGGCCGGCTTGCGGCCTGGAGATCTGATCATTTCCAATCCGCCAGCCGGTGATGCGGAGCGGTGTACCATTGGTGAGCTGTACAAGCTGATTCCCCTGGACCGCTGATCGCTGCACCGTAGGAGTGGTACTTTGAACAGCAGCTCTGCCCATTTTCTCCCAAGGAGTTTTCGCGTGAGGCGTCTGATTCCGTTTGCCGCTTTTTTCCTGTTTCCGTTGCTGGCCCAGGCCGAGACCATCAACTGCCGTGTGGTAGGTGTGCACGATGGCGATACGCTGACCTGCCTGACGCCACAGAAAAAACAGCTCAAGATTCGACTGGCCGAGATCGATACGCCTGAGTCCAAGCAGCCCTATGGGACTCGTGCGCAGCAGTCCCTCTCCAGCATGGTTTTTGGCAAGGATGTGCGGCTTGAGGTACAGGATACCGACCGCTACGGCCGCAAGGTGGCGCGGGTTTACCAGGACAGGACAGATGTGAATGCCGAGCAGGTCAAGTCCGGCTCGGCCTGGGTGTACCGGCAGTATTTGAAAGACAAGTCGCTGCTGGATCTTGAGGCCGAAGCCAAGGCTGCCAAGCGCGGTCTTTGGGCGCTACCGGAGTCGGAACGCATGCCACCGTGGGAGTGGCGCAAGGCCGACCGTGATAAGCGTCAGGATAAGCGGCAGGGATCGGCCACCTACACGCCGCCGGTCAAGGCGGCAAGCGAGGAGGGCGAGTTCAACTGCTCGACGCTCAAGCGCTGCAGTGCCATGTCCAGCTGTGCCGAGGCTAAATACCAATTGCAACAGTGTGGCAACACCCAGATCGATGGTAATCACGACGGAGTACCCTGCGAGGCGCTTTGCAAGCGGTAGGATTGTTATACCCGTAAGCCTTGCGGGCTTACGGGCTTTCATTGTTCCCGTCAGGGTGTATAGGCGTTGATGAAGACGGCGGGATCGACCCGTGCATCGTTCAGGCTGACATTCCAGTGCATATGCGGCCCGGTGGCTCTACCCGTCGACCCCACGAAGCCCACCACGCCACCTCTGGGCACTTCCTGCCCCAGCTTTACGTTTACTTTGGACATATGGCAGAACATGCTGATAAAGCCCTGTCCGTGGTCGACGAATACCGTACGGCCATTAAAGAAATAATCGCCAATCAGAATGACCTTGCCTGCGGCTGGCGCCTTGATCGGTGTACCGGCTGGAACGGCAAAATCGAGGCCTGAATGTGGGTTGCGCTCCTGGCCATTGAAAAAGCGCCGCAAGCCGAACGGGCTGGAAAGGCGTCCATCGACGGGGCGGTCCAGCAGCAGGTTACTGGGCGTACCGGGGGAAAAGATCTGATAGGCCTTGGTCTGCTCAGCCAGCTCACGCTCGATTCGCTTGAGATCCGCCGGATTAGGGTTTACCTGCCGATCATTTTTCAGCGTGATGTGCTGTTCCTTATAGTGGCGACTGCGCACGGCAAAGGTTTCCGTGCGGCTACCATTGACCGTCAATGTCTGCTGACCGGGTTTGATCGTGAGTGGAATACCGACGATAGCAATCCAGCGCTGGCCCTCTTCATGGACCACCATGACCGGCTTCCCTTGATAGGTCGCTTTGGGAGCCGTCGGGCCGTTGCCCAATGGAACAACCGCCACGCCCCCTGGAACAGGTTTATCCAGCAGGCGAGTAAGGAAACCTTCGGCATGGGCACAAAAGGTAAAACACAGGGTAATCAATAGCAGAAGAAAGCGAGGCATAGGAAAACAATCAAGGCGATGTGATCCAGTCATCCTCGTTCATGTCTTGGCTTCTGGCAAATCGCTCGTGGCTGAACCCGGGCGAGTTCACACCGGTCACTGCATGAGGACATCAAGGAGAAGCCTCATGAAGCTCTACTACTACGAACACTGTCCCTTCAGTACCAAGGCGCGTATGGCGCTGGGCCTCAAGCAACTCGATGCAACGCTTCAGGTGCTGTTGTATGACGATACAGCCACCCCTGAGCGTTTGGTAGGCAAGAAAACTGTCCCGATCCTGATAAAGGACGACGGGACCGCCATGACGGAAAGTCTGGCGATTGTTCACTATCTTGATCATCTCGATGATAGACCAATGATCGAACAGGCCCATTCACAAGCTGTAATCGCCTGGATTGAATCTGCCCTGCCGTCGTTTCAGCAGCTGGGCTATCCGCGCTGGGCACAGATCGGCCTCAAGGAGATGGGCTCGCGTGAGGCGCACGCACTGTTTGTCGAGAAGAAAAGCCAGATCATCGGAGATTTCAATGCGGCCCTGTCAAACAGCCAGCAGGCCATTGAAGACATCAACCACCGCTTGACGCTATTAGTTGAGATGTACGGCCTTGACCCGGTACGTCCGCAGCTCCTGCTGGATGACTTCAACCTGTTTCCAATTCTGCGAGGCCTGAGCGTCACGGCTGGGCTAGAGTGGCCTGACTCGGTGCGCCGCTATGTCGACGAGCTGAGCGCACGTGTTCAGGTAGAAACGTTTTTCAGTCGCGCCTGCTAATGGTCAGTCCAGTAGGGAGAGCGTCGTTAATTCCCGATGATTGTCTTCCACCCGAACATCCAGCTCGCCTTCAGCCAGGCGGGCTTTGAGGCGCTGGCCATTACGCGTTTGATCGGCGGATCGGATGGCGTGGCCGCGTTCGTCGAGCAGAATGCTGTAACCACGACCCAGAGTGGCAAGCGGGCTGACGATATGTAGCGTTTGAACCTGGGCGGCCAAGCGCTGACGACGCTCCTTGAGCTGACGTTCCATGCAGCGCGGAAGCTGCTGGGCCAGTTGATCCAGACGCTGACGTAGCAAAGCAAGTTGACGGCCCGGATGCTGGCCGGCCAGTCGCGTCTCGACATGGGCAAGGCGGTCCCGCCGTCGGTTCATGTCGATGACAAAGGCGCGGCGCAGGCGCATGTCCAGATCATCGATACGCTGTGCTTGCTGGCGCAGCCGCTCGCCCGGATGCTTGAGCCGACGCGTCATGTTTTCCAAGCGCAACTGCTCACGGCTAAGCCGCTCACCCATGCGGACAACCAGGCGCCGATACAGCGCGTCCAGGCGGTTTTTAAGGTCCCCGCTGTGAGGGGCCAATAGTTCGGCTGCAGCTGAGGGGGTAGGGGCGCGTACGTCGGCCACGAAGTCGGCAATCGACACATCCGTCTCATGCCCGACCGCACTCACGATAGGCGTTTGAACGGCTGCAACAGCGCGGGCAACCTGCTCTTCGTTAAAGCACCATAGATCCTCAAGGGAGCCGCCGCCCCGGGCCAGAATGATCGCGTCGAAACCCTGCACGTCTGCCGTTTGCAACGCACGAACGATCTGTCCGGTGGCCTCACGCCCTTGTACTGCCGTAGGTATCAGGACCAGCTCGACCTGTGGCGCACGGCGCTTGAAAACGCTGACGATATCGCGGATGACCGCTCCAGTCGGTGAGGTCACGATTCCGATACGGCACGGATGGCCCGGCAGCGGTTTCTTTCGCTCTTGCGCGAACAAGCCTTCGTCCAGCAGTTTCTGCTTCAGGGCTTCGAATGCCTGTCGCAAGAGCCCGTCACCTGCTGGCTCCAGGGTTTCCAGAATCAGCTGATAATCACCACGACCTTCGAATAGGGAGACCTTGCCGCGAACCTTCACCGCCATGCCATCCTTGAGCAGGTTCCTGACACGCACGGCGTTCTGCCGGAAGAGGGCGCACCGTACCTGGGCGTCCTTATCCTTCAAGGTAAAGTAGATATGGCCGGAGGCGGGGCGGGCAAGATTGGATATCTCGCCCTCCACCCAGACCTGAGAAAAGACGTCTTCCAGCAGAACACGGGCGCGGCCGTTGAGCTGGCTGACGGTTAGGACCTCACGGTCGAGGCCGAGACGTTGAAAAGGATCGTTAAGCATGGCGGGCATCATAAGCCCGCCATCGGCTGGATGCTAGCGACCCAGCACGTCCGGGTTCGCGACATTCTCCGGCTCGCCCGCAAAAAAGGCGATCAGATTGGCAAACGCTTCGCCAAAGTAGAGTTCGTAGCTGTGCTTTTCCACGTAGCCCAGGTGAGGGGTGCACAGGATGTTGGGGTGGGAAAGGAGGGGGTGGCCGGCCGGTACGGGCTCCTCTTCATACACGTCTACCGCGGCATAGCCTGGGCGACCTGCCTCGACAGCTTCAAGCAGTGCGCCCGGCTCGATCAGACCTGCACGGGCAGCATTCACCAAAAGGGCTGACTTCTTCATCAACGCCAAGTCCTCACGACGGACGATATGACGGGTCTTGTCTGAAAATCGCAGGTTCAGGCTCAGTACATCCGACTCGGCAAAGAAGGTTTCCTGGCTGTCGGCGGCGCGATGACCGTCCGCCAGTGCAGCCTGCCTCGAGGTCTCGCTGCCCCACACCAGAACAGGCATGCCAAAGGCCTGACCATATCGGGCGAGCAGCTTGCCAATCTTGCCGTAGCCCCAAATACCCAAAATTTGGCCGTTTAGGCGTTCGCCCAGATTGACCTGCCAGCCACCGGCATAAAAGGCATCGATGGCTGGTTTGAGCTTGCGCCGCGCCATGAGAATCAGCGCCCAGGTCAGTTCGGCAGCGGCGATGGGCGAGCCGGTGCCTTCCACCACCGCAATTCCGCGATGAGTACAGGCTGCGACATCCAGATGACCGGTCGCCTTGCCGGTCTGGCTGATCAGCTTGAGGCGGGGTAGATGGGACAGCAGCGCCTCGTCGACATGTGTTCGCTCACGGGTCAGCACCAGCGCATCGGCTTCTCGAAAGCGCTCGATCAGAACGGCTGGGTCACGCTCGGCATCATGATAGACCGTGACGGTATGCCCGGCACGTTCGAGCAGGGTAAAGCAGTCCAGGGTTTCGACAACGTGTTGATAGTCGTCCGGGATGACGATGTGCATGGCGGCGCTCCGTTGTGTTCTTGTGCCGACAGTTGAGCATAAGAACAGAGAGCCGCCTAGGTGGGATGGGCCGTCTGGGCAGGGTACCCAGACGGATAATTTGATGCCCTCAGAAGGTCACGCTGGCACTCAGACGCGCCGTACGAGGCTCGCCCACATTGACCTGCAATGCGCTACCGGTGCTGGAGGGGTAGTAATGCTTGTCAAACAGGTTGTCGACGTTGAGTTGCAGCTTGGCTTTATAGCCATGCACAGGCAAGTCCCAGCGCAGGAAGGCGTCAGCGACGGTATAGCTGCTCATATAAAAATTGTTTTCATCGTCGCCGGCACGTTCCCCTACATAGCGCGCACCTGCACCGGTATGCCAGTCGCCCAGGTCAGACGGCACCTGCAAATGATGAGTGAGATACAGGCTGGCCGTATGTTCAGGTGCCTGATTGAGTCGGTTGCCTTCCCAAGTGGGATTGCTGTTGTTTTCCAGAATACGCGTACGGGTATAGGCATAGGTGCCGATGATGTTCCAACGCTCGGACAGCCGCCCGGTGACGTCCAGTTCCAGCCCGCGAGCACTCACTTTGCCTGCACTGCCTATCGACTTTCCGTTGACCATGCGGGTGCTCACTACATTGTCTTTTTCGATATCGAATACGGCTGCGTTCAGATTCAGGCCTGGCGCCAGAGTGTATTTGACACCCAGTTCATAGCTGCGTCCTTTTTCCGGATCAAATGTCTGATTGAGATCGTCCACGGTGGTGTTGGGAGCAAAGGAGCGGCTATAGTTTCCGTAGAGCGACAGGGCGTCGGTTGCCTGAAAAACTAGACCAACAAACGGGATAACTACCTGATCGTCTCTATCCAGACTAGGCTTTCGGTTTGCTCCCAACCCTTGGGCAGCATATTGCTCGAATTGCTGATAGCGACCTCCCAAGACCAGAATCCAGCGATCATCCAGATGCCAGTTATCTTTGAAATAAAGCGAAGTGGACTCAAGCTCATTGCGTGCATTGCTTTGTGTAGGACTGATCTGACTGGGCTCGGCAAGCTTGCCATAGGTGGGTGAATAGATATTGATGTTACGGCGGGAGCCAGTGCTATTGCGGTAGGTCTTGCCCCTGTACTGATCATTCATTTCATGATCGATACCGATCAATAAATCATGGCGCTGGCCCAGGAAATCCTGTTTCCCAATAAAGTCCCAGCTGGTGTAGGTGGTCTCGTAATCATAATGACCGCCATTGGCTGTTCGAAGAAGTTCGCCACTGGGCGTAACCGAGACCGGCTGAGCGATGGCGAGGCTATAGCGGTCGTTATTCCAACCGTAGGTCAGACGCGTCTTCCACTCGTCGCTAAGCTGATACTCGAATCGAGCCGTTGCAGTCTCGCTGATGCCGGTTGTGTTGGCCCATTTCTCATCCAGGCGCTTGTTGTAGCTGACACTGGCCGGATGGCCATCAACAAACACCGTGCCGCGGTCAAACGGGCTCGTATAGTCGTTGTATTCATAGGCCAGCGTCACGCTGGCGCGTTCGCCGGTCCAACTCAGCGAAGGAGCGATGAGGGTGTGCTGATTGACACCATAGTTGCGCCAGTAGTCCTCGCTTTGCCGCTCGGCGATCAGGCGATATGCAAAACCGGTATCGCCCACAGGCCCGGTAGTGTCGATATTCAGACTACCGCCCCCTTCGCTGAAGGCCGAGCCGCCAAAGGTAGTGCTCTGCACATACTGAGGCTGTTTGCTGACTACGTTGATCAATCCACCCGGCTCAAGTGCTCCGTAAAGCAGAGAAGCCGGGCCCTTGAGAACTTCGACCCGCTCACTGGTAGGACCAAAGTTGCGGGACAGGTTCGAGCGTACGCCATCGCGAAAGATCGAACCGTCGGCATTCGTACCAAATCCCCGCTTGACCAATGAATCCTTGGTGTTCCCCAAGGTATTGCCCTGGCTGACGCCGCTGACAAACTTCATTGCATCATCCAGCGACTGAACGTCGTAGTCCTGAATGATTTCAGGCGTTACGACCTCAATAGACTGTGCTTCCTCCTTGACCGGCACGTCACTCTTGCTGGCTGTACCTGCCTGTACGGCTGTATACCCGTCTTCTACCTGAGGCATATCTGCCTGGATTTCCATGGAAGACAGGTCGACGTAGTCTTCCGCCTGGGCGGGTAGGGTGTACGCAGCGATGTAACCTACAAGCAGGGAAAGAAGAAAAGGTATTTGCCGGACATGGCCGAAGGGGCGTGGCGAGGCTTTCAAGATAGGTGCTCATGATCTGGTAATGATAATTATTCTAATTTGATATTGTTTCCCATGTAAACGGAGCGGCAACTTTCATGCCTACGTTGAGGCTTTCCTCTAGGACAGGTATAATGTCGCGCTTCTTATTTTTCCCGCCCGGGAGCCCCTGCCATGCTGCGCATCAGCCAAGAAGCCCTGACTTTCGACGACGTTCTCCTGATTCCCGGTTATTCCGATGTCTTGCCAAAAGACGTCAGCCTGAAGACCCGCCTCACGCGCGGTATCGAGTTGAACATTCCCCTGGTATCCGCTGCGATGGATACCGTAACCGAGTCCCGTCTCGCCATTGCCATGGCCCAGGAAGGCGGTATCGGAATCATCCACAAGAACATGACGGTCGAGCAGCAAGCTGCTGAAGTCCGCAAGGTCAAGCGCTTCGAGGCTGGCGTTGTAAAGGACCCGATCACGATCGATGCCAGCGCAACCGTCCGCGACCTGTTCGACCTGACGCGTCAGCACAACATCTCGGGTGTACCGGTCCTGGCCAACGGTGATCTGGTCGGTATCGTCACCTCCCGTGATGTGCGATTTGAAAACCGCCTCGATATTCCGGTGCGCGATGTGATGACTCCCAAGGAGCGTCTCGTTACCGTTCGCGAAGGTGCCAATAAGCAGGAAGTGCGCGAGCTCTTGCACAAGCACCGTCTGGAAAAGGTCCTGATCGTCGATGAGGCCTTCAACCTGAAAGGCATGATGACCGTCAAGGACATCGAAAAAGCCAAGGCCTATCCGAACGCCAGCAAGGACGAAGCGGGCAGCCTGCGTGTCGGTGCTGCCGTCGGTACCGGCGCCGAGACGCCTGAGCGTGTGGCTGCGCTGGTTGCTGCCGGTGTTGACGTCATCGTGGTCGATACCGCTCACGGTCACTCCAAGGGTGTGATCGAGCGTGTGCGCTGGGTCAAGGAAACCTATCCGCAGGTACAGGTCATTGGTGGCAACATCGCGACCGGCGAAGCGGCCAAGGCACTGGCTGATGCAGGCGCCGATGCCGTCAAGGTCGGTATCGGCCCGGGCTCCATCTGCACCACGCGTATCGTAGCCGGTGTAGGTGTTCCGCAGATCTCCGCCATTGCCAACGTTGCCGCTGCGCTGGAAGGTACAGGTGTTCCATTGATCGCTGACGGTGGCATCCGTTTCTCCGGTGACCTGTCCAAGGCCATCGTGGCGGGCGGTTACTGTGTCATGATGGGCTCCATGTTCGCTGGTACCGAAGAGGCGCCGGGCGAGGTCGAGCTGTTCCAGGGCCGCTCCTACAAGTCCTACCGTGGCATGGGCTCGCTGGGTGCGATGTCGCAGAGCCAGGGCTCCAGCGACCGCTATTTCCAGGACTCCGCGTCCGGTGCTGAAAAGCTGGTACCGGAAGGCATTGAAGGTCGCGTACCGTACAAAGGTCCGTTAGCCGCTATCATTCATCAATTGATGGGTGGCCTGCGTGCCTCCATGGGTTACACCGGCTGCGCCACGATCGAGGAGATGCGTACCAAGCCTCAATTCGTTCGCATCACCGGTGCCGGCATGGCGGAATCCCATGTACACGATGTGCAAATTACGAAAGAAGCGCCCAACTACCGCGTAGGCTGATTGCTGCGACGATAGGTTCGCTGGGTGTTTTATGTTGAGATTCGGGGCTGTCTTAGACGGCCCCGAATCGTCTGTTCTTACCGCTCATGAGAAATGGCCATGTCCCAAGACATCCACGCTCACCGTATTCTGATTCTCGACTTCGGTTCCCAGTACACCCAGTTGATCGCACGCCGTGTGCGTGAGCTCGGTGTTTACTGCGAACTCCATCCCTTCGACATGGATGACGCCGACATCCGTGCCTTTGCCCCTCGCGGTATCATCCTTGCCGGCGGACCGGAATCGGTACATGAAGCCAACAGCCCTCGCGCACCCAAGGCCGTATTCGAGCTGGGCGTTCCGCTGCTAGGCATTTGCTATGGCATGCAAACCATGGCCGAGCAGCTGGGCGGCAGAGTCGAAGGCTCCAACGTTCGCGAGTTTGGTTATGCCAAAGTCGATGTGGTCGGCAAGAGCCGCTTGCTTGACGGTATCGAAGACCATATCGACGACGATGGCGTCCTCGGTCTGGATGTCTGGATGAGCCACGGCGACAAGGTATCCAACCTGCCGGAAGGTTTCCATATCGTTGCCAGCACTCCAAGCTGCGCCATTGCAGCCATGGGTGACGAAAAACGCGGCTGGTATGGCGTGCAGTTCCATCCGGAAGTGACTCATACCAAGCAGGGCGGCCGTATCCTGTCGCGCTTCCTGTTGGATATCTGCCAGTGCAAGGCACTGTGGACACCTTCCAATATCGTTGAAGACGCCATTGCCCAGGTTCGTGCCCAGGTTGGTAGCGCCAACGTGCTGCTCGGGCTGTCCGGTGGTGTGGACTCTTCCGTGGTCGCTGCGTTGTTGCACAAGGCCATCGGTGATCAGCTGACCTGTGTCTTCGTCGATAACGGTCTGCTGCGTCTGCATGAGGGCGATCAGGTCATGGCCATGTTTGCCGAGAACATGGGCGTGAAGGTCATTCGTGCCGATGCCGAGCACCGCTTCCTGACCAATCTGGAAGGCGAAGCCGACCCAGAGAAGAAGCGCAAGATCATTGGCCGCACCTTTATCGACGTGTTCGATGCAGAAGCTAGCAAGCTGCCAAACATCAAGTTCCTGGCACAGGGCACTATCTATCCGGACGTGATCGAGTCTGCTGGCGCCAAGACGGGCAAGGCGCACGTGATCAAGTCCCACCACAACGTGGGTGGTCTGCCGGAAGAGATGAACCTGAAGCTTGTCGAGCCGCTGCGTGAGCTGTTCAAGGATGAGGTCCGCAAGATTGGTCTGGAGCTGGGTCTGCCCTATGACATGGTGTACCGCCATCCTTTCCCGGGCCCGGGTCTGGGCGTGCGTATCCTGGGTGAAGTGAAAAAGGAATACGCCGACCTGCTGCGTCGCGCGGATGACATTTTCATCACCGAACTGCGCAAGGCTGATTGGTATCACAAAGTCAGCCAGGCTTTCGTAGTATTCCAGCCGGTCAAGTCGGTTGGTGTGGTTGGCGATGGCCGCCGTTACGCCTGGGTCGTAGCCCTGCGTGCTGTAGAAACGATCGACTTCATGACCGCGCGTTGGGCTCACTTGCCTTATGAGCTTTTGGAAAAGGTTTCCAACCGCATCATCAACGAGATCGACGGCATTTCCCGCGTGACCTACGACGTGTCGAGCAAGCCGCCGGCAACGATCGAGTGGGAATGATCTGACGCATTAAGCACAAAGGCCGCCTTTCTAGGCGGCCTTTGTGCTTTTAGCCGATCCGTTTTAGCCCCAGCCACCGTCGACAGGAAACTCGTGCCCTGTCAGTTGGGCACTGTCATCCGCCGCTAGGAACAGCACAGTAGGGGCAACGTGCTCAGGAAGCAGGCGCAGTTTGAGGCACTGGTGTTCCTGAATACGGGCTTCGTCTTCCGGCGTGATCCATTTCTCCAGCTGACGCTCGGTCATGATGCAGCCTGGCACAACCGTATTGACACGAATGGCATCGACACCCAGATCCCGTGCAAAGGTTCGTGTCAGTCCGTGTACCGCTGCTTTGGCACTGACATAGGCTGCCAGCCCGCCAAGCGCAAGCTGGACGCTGATGGAGCCAAAGTTGATGATCGATCCGCCGCCAGCCTGGATCATCTGTGGCGCAGCGGCCTGAATAGCAAAAAACAGGGGGCGAAGGTTGATGGCCATGCGGTCGTCCCAGTATTGGGTATCCACTTGGCGCCAATCGTGACGATCATCATTGGCAGCGTTGTTAACCAAGACACGGATAGGCCCCAACGCTTGTCCTGCGTCCCTTATGGCTTCCTGAAGACTATCGATGTCTCGGATATCACAGCGGCGAAACCAGGGGGCTTGGCCGGTTTCGGTCTCCAGCTCAGTTATCAGGCGCTGACTGGCCTGCTCATCGATATCGATAAAGGCGACGTGTGCGCCTTGTGTGTGAAAGGCGCGAGTCAGGGCACCACCGATGCCGCTGCCGCCACCCGTAATGAAAACGGTGCGGTCCTTGAGGCTAGGGTACTGTGCAGTTGCTTGATTCATTTAGATTTCTCTGTATGGACAAGAATTAGGCGCGCTCGGCGACCAGGTCGGATGCTGAAGGCGTCCGAGGTGACCAGGCAGCATTCATTTCTTCCAGGGTTTTGTTTTTTGTCTCTGGGACCCAACGCCAGACAAATACAGCGGCCAGCAGGCCCATAACGCCATATACCCAATAGGCGAAGCCGTGGTTGAAAAGGTCGGTCAACCAGGCATTGCTGTTCATCATGGGGAACGTCCAGGACACCAGTAGATTGGCTAACCATTGAGTAGCGACAGCAACGGAAAGGGCGCCTCGAATGCTGTTAGGAAAGATCTCTGAAAGCAGAACCCACACCACAGGCCCCCAGGAAACTGCAAAGGCGGCTACGTACACCAGCATCATCAACAGGGCAGTAATGCCTAGGCTTTGGAGGTAGAACGCTGTACCTAGCCCCAGCATGCTAGCGGCCATTCCAAGCGCGCCGATGATCATCAGGGGTTTACGCCCAACACGATCTACTAAAACGATGGCAACAACCGTGAAGATCAGATTGACTGCACCAACAATGATGGTCTGGATCAACGAGACGTCTGCTTGGCTACCCATGTTCTTGAAGATTTCCGGCGCGTAGTACAGCACCACATTGATGCCCACAAACTGTTGGAAGATGGACAGCAGCATGGCAATCAGGATGAGGGTGCCGCCATAAGAGAGCCAGGGCGCTTCACGGTGGCTCTGCTGGAAGGACAGACGAATCTCATTAAGAATGGTTTGTGCTGCGGCAGAGCCGTTGATTTGTTCAAGTACCTCCATGGCACGGCCCGGTTGGCCTTTCATGACGAGATAGCGGGGTGTTTCAGGCGTCTTGAGAAGAAGCGCCATAAAGGCGAAAGCCGGTACGATCTCTGAGCCCAACATCCATCGCCAGCCGTATTGGCTCAGCCATTCCGTAGTTTGGCCGCGGGCAATGAAGTAATTGACGAAATACACCAATAACATGCCAAAAATGATGCAGAACTGGTTGCACGACACCAGGCGACCACGCATGTGGCTGGGAGCAATTTCAGCGATGTACATAGGCGAAAGCATGGAGGCAATACCAACCCCTATTCCGCCTATGATCCTATATAGGTTAAAGGCGCTGATGTGCTCAATACCAAATACGTTGACGACTTCAGGCAAGGCAGAGCCGATAGCCGATACGATAAAAAGCAAGGCGGCTAGGGTCAGCCCGTTGCGACGGCCTAGACGCTGGCTGATATAGCCCGCAAAAAAGCCCCCAATTACGCAGCCTAGCAAGGCTGATGCAATGGTAAATCCAGTAATAGAGTTGGCGAGATTAGGCGTGATTTCATCAGGAAGAATGAAAACTTGCCTGTAAAACAGCCAGCCCGTAATAGCGGAAACAATCGCAGCAAACACTAAGCCACGCATGCGTCCGTAAAGCCGCATGAAGTAATAGATACTTAAGGCAAGCACAAGCAGGGTACTGAGCAGAAGCGTGTTCTTGAACTCAATGACGACCCGACTGGCCTGCATCGGGTCTTGAAACAACGGGTCAATAAAGTGCATCCGTATCGGTTCTACAGCACCGGAAATCACGGCAGTGTCGTAGCCGAACAGCAAGCCGCCGAATGCTGCGGCAATAGTGACGAATACCAAGAATCCAGAGGATTTGGCACGGTTCATGTTGTCTCCTAGGCTGTGGAGGCAGCCGGTTTTTGTATTTGTTAGCGATTCCCTGGAGTACAACGATCCGCCTCCTTGCGGATCAAAAAACTGTGCTGAGTAGTGAGGCAGGTTCAGCCTGGAGCAGTCAGGCTGAACAGTTCAGGTAAATACAGGGCGGCTGATGGGTCACTGCAGAGGAACAACGCTCAAGGGCAGGCCGCGGCGCTGAAGATTGTCCATTAGTGAGCGAATGCCGAAGGACCACGGGGCGGCTTGGTCGCTAGTGGTGACCCGGTTGCTCAGCGTGCCCAAACGCGATGTGCTGATCGTGACCACATCGCCCAGCTTGTGAGTGAAGCCACCGCCGGGTTGATCGCGATCCTGGCGTGGAGCGAATAGGGTACCGAGAAACAGGACAAACCCATCCGGGTACTGGTGGTTGGCATTAAGCGTCTGCGCGACCAGATCGAGTGGGTCTCGGCTGATCTGGCGCATGGAGCTGTGGCCTTCCAGCAGATAGCCGTCTTCGCCGTGAATGCGCAAGTCAACCTCTGCCGAGCGCACATCGTCGATGCCGTAACTTTCATCGAAAAGACGAATGAAAGGGCCGATGGCTGTTGAAGCATTATTGTCCTTGGCTTTGGACAGCAGCAGAGCGCTACGACCTTCAAAATCCCTGAGGTTTACATCGTTGCCCAAGGTCGCGCCCTGAACTTTGCCCGTACTGGAGACCACCAGCACAATCTCAGGCTCTGGGTTGTTCCAGGTGGATTTGGGGTGAATACCAATGTCCGAGCCGTAACCTACCGCTGAAAGAGGCTGGGCCTTGGTAAACACTTCGGCGTCCGGCCCTATACCTACTTCCAGATATTGAGACCATAGGCCCTGCTCGATGAGTACCTTTCGTAGCGCTTCTGCCTGATCTGATCCTGGCACGATGTCGGATAGATCAACGCCGATGCGCTCAGTCAATGAGGCGCGGATGTCAGCCGCCTTGCCCGGATCGCCCTTGGCCTGTTCTTCGACGACGCGCTCCAGCAGGCTGGCCGCGAAGGTGACACCGGCTGCCTTGATAGCCTGTAGATCGATCGGTGCGAGAAGCCAGGGCTTGCTCTCATCACGCTCGCGGCTGTCGCTATTGGCGAGCAGACCTGGCAGGTCTATCAGGGGAGCTGGCAACGGCAGCTCACGAAGATAGGCAGCAGGGTTGTCCAGTTCCATCAGCGCAGATATGGTCGAAACCGAGGTGCTGATGTCATACACCGCCTGCTCTTTGACGAGCACCACGGCAGGGCCGGCGGTGGAGCCGGGTAGCCAGACACGGCCGACCCAGGTACCAGCGGCCATGTCGTCAGGCGCTTGATAGGCCGCCGTCAGGGGATGTGAAGGCGTGTAGGAAGACATGCGGTTCTCCTTGCTCAATGGGAGTGGCGAGGGGCACCGTTTTCGGTGATCACTCGCATATACAGGGTGGCTGGCTCCAGGCAGCCGCCAGTCGATAACTGCCCGACCAGTTTGCGGTAGAGCTCCTGCCAGGGGGTCTGAGAGGGCGGAATGCTGGGCAAGGCCTCACCGCGCCGACGCTCCAGTTCATCCTCGTCGATCAGCAGTTCGACCCGTCGTGCATTAAGGTCGACCCTCAGGCGGTCCCCTGTTCTGAGCAGGGCAAGTCCGCCGCCTATAGCTGCTTCGGGTGACATGTTGAGAATAGACGGGCTGGCTGAGGTGCCGCTCTGGCGTCCGTCACCCATGCAGGGCAGTGAATCGATGCCTCGACGGATCAGTTCTGAAGGTGGCGCCATGTTGACCACCTCGGCGCTGCCGGGGTATCCCACTGTGCCGCAACCGCGAATGACCAGGATGCAGTGCTCATCGATTTCCAGGCTGGGATCGTTGATGCGGGCGTGATAGTCCTCAGGCCCCTCGAAGACAATCGCACGCGTCTCGAAGGTGTTCTCCTTGCCTGGCTCGGCCAGATAGGTCTGACGGAACGCTTCACCAATAACCGAGACCTTCATGATGGCGCTATCGAAAAAATTGCCGCTCAGGACGATAAACCCGGCGCGATGCTTGAGGGGCGATTCACAGGGGCGAATCACATCGTTATCCAGTGTCTGATGTTGCGTGATGATCTCGCCAATGGTTTTGCCGGAGACGGTGTTGCAGTGCCGATGGATCAAACCGGCCTTATCCAGTTCGTGAAGCACGGCCGGTACACCGCCCGCGCGGTGAAAGCTTTCACCCAGGTATTCACCTGCCGGCATGCAATTGACCAGCAACGGGACGTCCTCGCCCAGGCGCTGCCAATCTTCCAGGCTCAGATCGATACCCATGTGGCGGGCAATCGCGATCAGATGTGGAGGGCAGTTGCTGGAAGCCCCTAGGGCCGAAGCCAGCACGATGGCATTTTCGAATGCCTCTCGCGTCATGATCTGCGAAGGGCGGATCTCTTTTTTCACCAGGTCGACAATGCGCTTGCCTGTGACGTAGGCCATCTGGCCACGCTCGCGGTAGGCAGCCGGAATACTGGCGCACCCAGGCAGCGACATGCCGAGCGCCTCGGCCAGTGAGTTCATGGAGAGGGCTGTGCCCATGGTGTTGCAGTGGCCGATAGACGGAGAGGCCGCCGTGGTCATTTCCATGAAGCCTTCGTAGTCGATCGTCCCGGCAGACAATAGGTTGCGTGCATGCCAAAGCACGGTTCCGGAGCCGATACGCTTGCCGTTATGCCAGCCGTCCAGCATGGGGCCGCCGGAAAGCACGATGGCAGGAAGATCTGTCGTGGCGGCTGCCATCAGGCAGGCCGGGGTGGTTTTGTCGCAGCCTGTAGTCAACACCACGCCATCGAGCGGATAGCCGTGCAGAATCTCCACAAGCCCGAGATAAGCCAGGTTTCGATCAAGCGCAGCGGTAGGCCGCCGGCTCTGCTCAGCGAGCGGGTGCACCGGAAACTCCATGGGGATTCCGCCTGCGTCACGAATGCCGGCCTTGACGCGTTGGGCAAGTTCCAAATGGTGGCGGTTGCAGGGGGCCAGGTCACTACCTGTCTGGGCGATCCCGATAATAGGTCGACCCGATTGCAATTCATCACGGGTCAGTCCGTAGTTCATATAGCGCTCGACATAAAGCGCGGTCATGTCGGCATGGGCAGGATCATCAAACCATTGCTGGCTGCGTAGTCGGCGTTGTGTGGATTCACTCATGCTTTGTTGTTCTTCAGATCAGAGGTGAAGGGGCGCAGCGAGCGCTCCGGAGCGATGACAGGTATCAGACGCTGTGCTGGAAAAGGACGTGTGAGGGGCAAGGACATGATGCGTTCACCACTATTGTTTTTATCAAGCGAATGTTAGCGCCTACATTTCGATGTTAGCGCCTACATTTTGTTTGTAAAGACCTCTTTTGACGCTAAAATCAGCTGTGCTTATAACGGTATGGATGATGAGAAACCGGAAACCGGCTCGTAGACGAGTCACGATGCAGGACATAGCGGAACACGTCGGCGTGAGTTCGATTACGGTTTCCCGAGCGCTCAAGACGCCGGAAAAGGTCGCCGTGCCGGTGCGTGACAAGATCCTCGAAGCATGCAGCCAGCTGGGCTACGTCCCCAACCAAGCCGCTATGGCCCTGGCGTCGGCACGTTCCCAGAATATTGTCGTGTTGATCCCCTCGCTTACCAATAGCGTGTTCGTCGACATCCTGGTCGGCATCAAGGAGCGGCTCGACCGGCATGGTTATAACCTGCTCATCGGCATAACCGGCTACTCGCTCGAACAGGAGGAACACCTGCTGCGTACCTATCTGCAGCATTCCCCGGATGGGGTGATCCTGACGGGTATCGACCATACGCCCGGGCTATGGGCATTGCTGGAACAACAGCAGATTCCAACGGTGCATACCATCGAAACCCTGACGCGGGACGATTGTTGGAGCGTAGGGTTTTCCCAGTTTGCCGCTGGGTATGCCGCGGCCCGTCATCTGATCGAGTGCGGCTATCGACGTATCGGCATCATTGGCGCGCAGGGCGATCCACGTACGCTGCGGCGTCGGGATGGGTGCCGCCAGGCGCTTGAGGAAGCCGGGTTATATGATCCACAGCGGGAGCTGTTTGTGACCAGCAACTCTTCCCTGGCACTGGGGGCAGAGCTGTTTGAGCGGATGCACCGTGCACATTCCGATTGTGAGGCGCTGTTCTTTTGCAATGATGACTTGGCGCAGGGCGCTGTTTTCAAATGCGGCCGCCTGGGTATTGCCGTTCCCGACCGCATGGCCATCATGGGCTTCCATGACCTAAACGGGTCGGCCTGGACGTCTCCGCCGCTCACGACTGTGGCAACACCACGCTATCGCATCGGTTGTGAGGCCGCAGAGCTGCTTGTCGCTCATCTGGCGGGGCAGGACAGGCCGGAGCGTCATGTAGACCTGGGATTTGAAATCGTTCACCGCGAAACGACACGGCTTGATCCCAGGGCCTAGGTCGCTCATCTCCCATCAGTCTGAAAGCGTGCGTCTCCGCTTACTTAATTGAGAGTGCTTCTTATCTTTGAGTGAAATCGGGTGTATTGTGCGCTCCTCCAATTTCCCGAGGGACTGCATTTCATGTCTTTCACGCGGCGCCAGGTGCTCGGCGGTTTGACCGGTCTGGTTGTGGTAGGGGTAGGCGCTGGCGGCGCTCGCTGGTGGCTGGGGCGGCCACAGGTGGCCAAAGCATATGACTACGAGCTGATCGCGGCGCCGCTGGATGTCGAGTTGGTGCCAGGGCATATTACGCCTGCGCTGGCCTATGGCGGCCAATTTCCAGGCAAGGAAATTCGGGCGCGGCAAGGCGAATGGTTGCGTGTCCGCTTCACTAATCATCTCGATCAGCCCACCACGATTCACTGGCATGGCATTCGTCTGCCCATCGAGATGGATGGCGTACCGTATATCTCGCAGGCACCAGTGCTGCCGGGCGAGAGTTTCGTCTATCAGTTCAAGACGCCGGACGCCGGAACCTATTGGTATCACCCGCATGTCGCCAGCAGTGAGCAACTGGGGCGAGGCCTGGAAGGACCGCTTATTGTCGAAGAGCGTGAGCCGACCGGCTTTGCGCACGACATGACGTTGTGCCTGAAGAACTGGCATGTGGATGATCAAGGAGCCTTTACAGCGTTCAGCATTCCTCGAGAGGCGGCTCGCGTAGGCACGCTGGGTCGGCTGACCACGGTAAATGGAAAGCACGTTCCCACTATTGATCTACCCGCGGGCGCAGTGGTGCGTTTGCGCATTCTGAATGTGGATAACACGGCAACCTACCGATTGAACCTGACGGATGTCGAGGCGCGTATTTATGCACTGGACGGCCATCCCATCGAGCCTCGGGCGTTTGGCGATGAGTACCTGCTAGGCCCTGGTATGCGCATCGATCTGGCATATAGGGTACCGGCAGCCGGGACAACGGTGTCCCTGCGTAACGGCCCGCTGCGATTGGCCACCCTGGGGTCTACCGATCAGGGCGCCCAGTCTGGAGAATGGCCGCGGCCCTTGCCGCCCAACCCTGTCAGCGAGCCGGACCTTGAACGCGCGGAAACCGTAAACTTTCGCTTCGAATGGGTAGCGACTCTGGCCAGCGACCCGGCGTACTGCGGCAAGGCGATGTACTGGCAGATCAACGGCCAGGCCGGTGGCGAGCACAAGGAAGGGGACCCGCATCCAGCGTTGGCGAAGCTCAAGCTTGGGCAGAGTTACATCCTTGAGTTTCGTAACATGGCCCAGTATTTCCATCCTGTGCATCTGCATGGGCTGACCTTCAAGGTCTTGAGTTCGGACCGGCATCCCGTGACGCCGTACTATACCGATACCTACCTGCTCGGCAAGAACGAGACAGCTCGGGTAGCGCTGATGGCCGATAATCCGGGACAATGGATGCTTCACTGCCATGTGATCGACCACATGGAAACCGGCCTCATGGGGACCATTGAGGTCAGCTGACGTTTGAGCTTGTCATGAATCGTATGCGCCGTTTCCCTCCCATTATCGACCGTAGTCAGGATGAGCTTTTCATGCGAGAGGCGCTGGCGCTGGCAGCTGAAGGCGCATCCCTGGGTGAGGTGCCTGTCGGTGCGGTACTGGTTCATGACGGACGGATCATCGGACGCGGCTTCAATCAGCCTATTACCGGCCATGACCCCAGCGCCCATGCAGAAATGCAGGCCATTCGTGCAGCGGCCTTGGCGCTGGAAAACTATCGTCTGCCGGACACTACCTTGTATGTAACCCTTGAGCCGTGCAGCATGTGTTCAGGGCTTCTGGTGCACGCCCGTATCCAGCGTCTGGTGTATGGTGCACGTGAGCCGCGTGCCGGTGCGGTAGAAAGCCGTGGGCAGTTCTTCAAGCAGGATTTCCTGAACCATCGCGTTATCGTTGAGGGCGGCCTTCTGGCTGAAGAGTGTGGCGCCTTGCTGACCGACTTCTTCCGGGCGCGTCGGAGTAAATCCTAAGGCGCATTGGCCTTTTTCTTTCGCTTCGGCTTGGCCTCCTCGCCAATCAGGCTTAGATCCCATTTGCCCAGGCTTTCCTTCAGGCCTAGCGCCACTGTGAGCCGGTCGGCATCGAACGGCGCGTGGACATTGGCATCATTATCAAAATAGCAATAGATGTCTCGGCTCTCCTGTGTGGGCAATCGATGTGCCTGGTCAATCAGCTGGGCATCGTCCGGCTCTCCACCTTGCGCCCAAGCCTGAATGCGAGACGTCCAATAGTGCAGCGCTTCATCCGAGTAGCGGCTTGAATAGAGCTGCTCGTGACCGTGCAGGCGTATATAAAGAAAGTCTGCCGTGACATCCTCCCGGTACAGCCACTTGCCCGCTGTGTCGGCAATTACCAGCGCCACGTTATAGCGCCGCAGTAGCTCGACAAAAGCGGGGTCGATAAAGCTCTCATGCCGGATCTCGACGGCATGGCGCAAGGGGCGATTGGCATCGATACTCAGGCTGCAGCGGCCCTCCATGCGCGCCTCACAATGCAGGGCGAGCGCCTGGGCGGTCTGGGTGTCCTGAGGCAGGAGCTTTAGAAATGCCTCAAACCGCTCAGGCTCGAACTTCAAATTAGCTGGAAACTGCCAGAGGATAGGTCCCAGTTTCTCCTTGAGCTCAAAGATGCCGGAGGCCAGAAAATTGGCCATCGCTTTTTCGATATCTTTTAGGCGCAGGATATGCGTGATGTAGCGCGGACCTTTGACGCTGAAAAGAAAGTTTTCACCGGTTTCTGCATACCAGCTGGCGTAGCTCTGAGGGCGCTGAAGCGAATAGAAGGAGCCATTGATCTCGATTGTAGACAGCGCCCGTGAGGCAAAGCGCAGCTCCTTGTTTTGAGTCAGCCCTTCAGGATAGAAAACACCCCGCCAAGGCACGTAGCGCCAGCCAGAAATACCAATACGGATCTGCGCAGCCATAGAAAACTCCTCAACTCGTCTCTTCTTCGGACTGCGCGGAGGGGAGTGGGGTTCGGCTAGGCTTCAGCCAGCGTTCGCATGCGTTCGACTACCGCACGTAGGCCATTGCCACGAGAGGCGGAGAGTTGCCGCTCCAGCCCTAGTTGGCCCAGCCAGTCATGAATATCCAGCACGGCCAGTTCTTCCTGGGTCAGTCCATTGGCTCGGACCAAGAGTACAGCCAGCAGGCCACGGAGAATGCGAGAATCGCTGCCCGCTCGAAAGAAGTGCTGCTCTCCATCCTGCTTGTGAGTGACCCAGACCTGACTTTCACAGCCATAGACCCGATCTTCGTCTCGTCGGGTCTCAACATCGGGCAAGCGTGTCGCCCACTGCAACAAGAGGCGTGAACGAGCTTCCCACCCGTTGGCGGAAGAGAAGGCATCCAGCGCAGCCTGCGCCTCAGTCGTCAAACCTGTCATTGTAGTAGCTCCAAGGCATTATCCAGCGCCATGAAGAAGCGCTCCAGATCCGTTGAGTCACTATACAGACCAAGCGAAATACGCAGCGAGCCTGCCTCGCCCAGGCGCTTGAACAGCGGCATGGCGCAATGATTGCCCGCCCGCACGGCAATGCCTTGCTCGCCCAACATATGGGAAAGATCAGCCACATGTATGCCATCAACCACTACGCTGGCCAGGGCAATCTGCGGCTCGCCCAATACACGAACGCCCTCGCGAGCCGCCAGTCCGGCCTGTAGTTTCACGCACAACGCCTGCTCATGACCAAAAATGGATGACTCGTCTTGTGCGCTGAGCCAATCCAATGCTGCCCCCAAGCCAATGGCTGCACCAACAGGCGGTGTCCCGGCCTCCAGCCCCATGGGAGCAGAATGAAACTCAGCGTGTTGATAATCGGCGTTACGCACCATCTCGCCACCAAACTGCCAAGGCGCAAGAGCTGCCAGGGCCTCGGCATGTCCCCAGAGTACCCCTATGGCCTCTGGTGCGTAGAGCTTATGGCCGGAAAATACATAGAAATCCGCGCCCAGGTCCTTGGGACTGTGGCGGCCATGAACCACACCTTGAGCTCCATCCACAACGAGCCAGGCGCCTTGATCGTGGGCCAGACGGGAGAGCTCGGCCAGCGGCTGCCAGGTTCCCAATACGTTCGACAGCTGGCTGATGGCAACCAGACGCGTGCGTGGGCCGATCAGTTCACTGGCTCGATTGAGGTCGATATGGCCCGAGTCTGTAAGCGGCAATACGATCAACTCTACCCCCTGGCGCCGAGCCAACTGCTGCCAGGGCAGAAGGTTGGCATGATGCTCCAGGGCACTGACCACAATTTCATCGCCGGGCTTGAAGTGATGCTCAAGCCCGTAGGCTATCAGGTTGAGCCCTTCCGTCGTGCCGCGAGTAAACACGACTTCCCTTGAGCTGGAAGCGCCTAGCCAGCGGGCCACCTTGTCGCGTACGGACTCATAGGCCTGGGTGGCGCGCTCGCCAGGGCGGTGCTGAGCGCGATGAACATTGGCGGCGCCGCGGGCATAGTACGCTGTGAGCGCATCCAGTACAGCCTTGGGCTTTTGCGCTGTGGCCGCAGTGTCCAGATAGGTGATGCCGTCTTCTTCAAAGGCAGCAAGGGCCGGAAAGTCGGTGCGCCAGGGGGAGGGCAATGTCATGGCTTCAACTTTTGGAAACGGATGAAAAAAAGCCGCCCGGCCGTGAGCCGGCGGGCGGCCTACTTACAGGTCTGGACCCGGTACCAAGGTACCGGGTTCCATGACTCAGTTATGCGCGTGCAGGGCTTCGTTCAGCTCGATTGCACTCTTGTTGGTTTTGCACTCGACCGCGCCGGTCTGGGAGTTGCGGCGGAACAGAAGATCATTCTGGCCTGCCAGATCGCGCGCCTTGACCACCTGTACCTGCTGGTTCTGATCATCCAGCACAATCACCTTGGTGCCCGCTGTTACATACAGGCCGGACTCCACTGTGCAGCGATCACCCAGCGGAATGCCGATGCCCGCGTTGGCACCGATCAGGCAGCCCTCGCCAACGCTGATCACAATATTGCCACCGCCAGACAAAGTACCCATGGTGGAGCAGCCGCCGCCCAGATCCGAACCCTTGCCGACGAATACACCCGCCGAGACGCGGCCTTCGACCATATTCGGGCCCGCCGTACCGGCATTGAAGTTTACGAAGCCCTCATGCATGACGGTTGTGCCTTCACCGATATAAGCGCCCAGACGAACACGGGCGGTATCGGCGATGCGCACGCCACTGGGAACGACATAGTCGGTCATCTTCGGGAATTTATCGACGGAGAACACTTCCAGCAATTTGCCGCGCAGACGGGCTTCCAGTTGCTCGGAAGGCAGTTCTGCCAGGTCGATGGCACCCTGATTGGTCCAGGCAACATTCGGCAGCAGGGCAAAGATGCCGCTCAGGTTGACGCCGTGCGGCTTGACCAGACGATGCGACAGCAAATGCAGCTTCAGGTACGCCTCAGGCGTTGAGGAGGGCGCAGCGTCTTCCGCCAGAATCGTGGCAACCAGCGGCTTGGCGCTTTCAGCCAGACGGGTTAGCAGGGCCATCTGAGTCTGAGCGTTCTCTACGCCACGCAAGGCATCGGCCAGAGAGCGCGCCTGAGACGGCGTAAAGGCGATGGTTTGGTTCCCGCCTGCATAATTGAGAACCGGCGTGATGGCCGCAATCAGTTCTGCCGAGGGGTTCAGCAGGGGCTGGGCATAGAAGACTTCGAGCCAGGCGCCGTCGCGATTTTGCGTGCCGACACCAAAGGCCAGGCTGAACACATTCTGAGACATGAAACTTTCCTTCTAAACAAATAAGGTCAGGCCGGACGCCGGCTGAGAAGTAATCCCACACCGGCACTACCCAGAAGGGCGGCACAACCACGGTTGAACAGACGCTTGGCACGCTCACCAGCCAACAGGCGGCCGAGACGTGCTCCGGCGAAGGCGTAAATTGCGATGGCGAAGCATTCCATGATCAGAAACGCTGCGCCCAATTGAGTAAACTGCTGCCCAAGCGGCTCACCCACCACTACAAACTGCGGAAGAAACGCGGTAAACAGCAAAATAGCTTTGGGGTTGCCTGCAGCGATCAGAAACTCCTGACGCATCAACTTCCAGAGGTCTGCCTTGATGACTTCGTCAGGAGATGGAGCGTCCGTCGAGGTGTTGGCAGTCCATAAGCGGATGGCAGTCCAGATGAGGTACATCGCACCTACAAGCTTGATCGCAGTAAAGAGCCAGGCCGACGTCAACAATACGAGCGCCAGGCCTGAGCCCGCCAGCGCGATCATGCCGGCAAAGGCAATCAGTCGGCCCAAGGTGCCGATACAGGCCGCTGCAAAGCCGAAGCGGGCAGCATTATTAACGGACAGCAGATTGTTCGGCCCAGGCGCCATGTTCAATGCGAAACAGGAAGGTATGAATAGTGCCCAGGCAATCGACATGTCAGCGGTCCAGTTCAGCCGAGTAGAGTTCCGGCTTGAAGCCTAGTGCGCGACGCTCTCCCAGGTCCAGTACAGGACGCTTGATCATGGAGGGCTGCGCCAACATGAGCTCGATGGCACGGGCCTCATCAATATCTGCCTTTTGTTCGTCAGGCAGTTTTCTGAACGTAGTGCCGGCGCGGTTCAGCACCTTTTCCCAACCAAGCTCACGGCACCAGGTTGAAAGGGTTTCCCGGTCGATGCCGCTGACCTTGTAGTCGTGAAAATGATAGGTCACGCCATGTTCGTCGAGCCATGTGCGCGCCTTTTTCATGGTGTCGCAGGCCTTTATGCCATACAAACTCAATGTGCCGTTCGTGTCGGGCATTCCTGGCCTCCCACCCTTGTAAAGTAATCGCCAAATAGGAATGTCAGAGTATGCCATGTAGAGGTGGGCTGTGCGCCTATCGATGCAATCTATAACAAGGCGACAAGGCATTGCCTAAGCTCTCTACGCACTCTATACGATAGGAATATGAAGAAATGTCGATCGACCTGAACCACAGACCCAGACTGAGCGATATGCGCCGACTCGCACCGCAGGAGGCAGCGCCTGCGGTTGATCTTGAGGCCAGGCAGCAGGGCCCTCGTATCACTGATGCCGAGTCGCTGTCCGGGCGCCCGGGATATGCCGCCGACTTTCTTGGTGAATTCAGCGTACCCTGGCCTACCATGAGCGATGAACGTGCCGGGGACGTGCTGCCTGTTTCAGGTTCCGCCGAAAATCGACTCGACTATATGCATTTCTCCATCACCATGTCGGCGTCACGCCGGCTGGCGTTCTACGTTGGCGTCAATATCGATGGTACTCAGTCCGTTTCGGTCGAGCGGGGCAAGGATCGCTGGTCCTATGACGGACGTATCCCGCTGGAAGCCCAGATTGGCGAAGACCTGTACGCCAATAACCTGCTGGATCGCGGACACCTTGTTCGTCGTGAGGACCCTAACTGGGGGAATGAGGCGGAAGTTGCCAACCGTGACACCTTTCATTTCACCAACTGCTCTCCGCAGATGGCCGGCTTCAATCAGAAGAACTGGCTGGATCTGGAAAACTACCTGCTGGAAAACACCCGGCGCTGGAAGGAGCGGGCAACGGTATTTACCGGGCCGGTTTTCCGGGACGATGACCGGCGCTATCGAGGTGTGCTGATCCCGTCTGCTTTTTGGAAGGTAGTCGCCTTTTTATCCGATGACGGAAAACCATCTGCAACCGCCTACATGATCGATCAATCTAGCGAGCTGGGACAGCTGGATGCCGCGTTCGGACGCTTCCGAACCTATCAGCGCAGTGTTCGTCGTATCGAACAGCTGACAGGTATCAATTTTGGCCCACTCTCCCGTTACGACGGTTTTTCCAACGAGGAGGCCATGACAGGGACGCGGATCGAGGCTGAGCTTCACACATTGGCCGACATACGGGTTTGATGGCTTAACGCCTTGCAGCTCAAGACGTTGGCCTCTTGAGTTGCAATCGTTTTCTGCCAAGCGGACACAAGGTAAGGAACTCACCCGCCAGGCAGGGGCCAAATTGTACAACCTGTACAATTATTAACTGCCAGATGTGCTGACGTATGCAGACCACTACACGAGCCACGACGAGCCGACAGGCTGTGTTAACGCCGTACGCCCTTGAGCCATCCCGTCATCTTTATTTTTCTCTGCTTGAACAGAAGCCCGCGGCTGACGCGCTCGAAAGGGCTCGGCACTATCTTGACGAGCAGCTGAGTGCGACTGGACCTATGCCATCCGATTTGCCGGAGGATCCGCAAGGGCTAGAGCGCTGGATGCTACAAAGTACCGAGCAGGTAGGTCAGGAGTACCGAGCCTATCTCAAGTCCCGGAAGGCAGGCGCCCCTCGTCGTTATTTCACGAGTAAATCCCATGCGCTCTACTTTTTGAGAGGGGTTGCCCCGACCAAACTGGTAGACGGCGCCTGGCTGTACGGTATTTTGCAGCGCTGGAATGACACCCGCTTCACTGCACCTATCCAGATCTATCTGGAAGAGTTGGGCGAGGGTTTGCCAGACAAGAATCATGTCGTCCTGTATAAGAAATTGCTGGCCAGTAACGGTTGTGAAGACTGGGATGGCCTGAGCGATGATCATTATGTTCAGGGTGCGATCCAGCTGGCGCTGGCCTATAACGCCGAGCATTTCCTGCCCGAGATCATTGGCTTCAACCTCGGCTATGAACAGTTGCCGCTTCATCTGCTCATTACCTCTTACGAGTTGAATGAGCTTGGGATCGATCCTTATTACTTTACGTTGCACGTGACGGTCGATAACGCCGGTACCGGTCATGCAAAGAAGGCCCTGCAGGCCGTTCATGACGCCATGCCGGTAGAAGGTCGCGAAGCATTCTATCGACGTGTAGCTCAGGGCTATCTGCTCAACAACCTGGGCGCAGGCACAACGTCTATCATTGGCTCGTTCGATCTTGAACAGGAAGTTATTTCGCTACTGGCAGAGAAAAGCACAGTCGGCAAATACGTGCATTCTGATTACTGCCGAATCGGTGGGCGCAATGTAAGTGAGTGGCTGGCCGATCCAGCTCAGATACCGGCCTTTCTTGAAGCCATGGAGGCTCAAGGCTGGATCAAGCGCCATGAAGACCCACAAAACAGCCGTTTCTGGAAGCTCATACAAGGTGAGCGTGCCGAAATGTTTGGTGTGTTTACTGCCTATGAGCAGCAGCTTATCCATGACTGGATTGCGGGTGATCTGGTGCACACCGGTGCCAAGGTAATAGCCAAGGACCAGGCAGGGCAGGACCGAGTTGCTATCTTGCCTAAGCGGGAGCTGAGCTTTCGCGCTAAGCAGCGCCAGCAGGAAGCGCTTTGTCAAAGCGCAGGCGATAATGCGGCCTCAAATGCCTCTATTGCAGAGGTAAATGACTTTGACAGCGAAGCCGCGGCCCTGGAGCAACGCCTGGCGTGCCAGCCGACTCGCGAAGCGGGTATGGCGCTTCTGATCGAGATGATGTCGCCAGCCAATCACCATACCGCCTCTGGATTGTTGGCCACACGCCTCTTCAACAAGCTTTTCAACTGACCATCCAAGGACAGGGCCCAACGAGGGCCCTGTCCTGTTTCTAAAGGATCAAACTGCGTGACGGATACACAGATGCGCGAACAGCCTGCAATCTCCAAACACTCGGTCCAACCTTTTCGCCTCTTGATCGAAGCATTACGCGACGCTCATTACCAATTCATCACAATAACGCCGGCCTCACATGCCCGCGTCAATAGTCGCCCCGGCAACGAGTGGGCGAAGGACTTGCAAGGTATTTTTGGCTGGAGTCGGCCCTTCAGGCAGGAGTTCATTTCACCCGAGCTTTTCGAAGCCATGCAGGCCGCCGACGTCCTGGAGTCCTACCAGGATGGTTGGCGCAGCAAGGTTCGCGTGTCGACTTTGAGCGATCAGCTGTTCATCCACTCCGCTTATCCTACGGACGAGGCGGATGCAGTGTTCTTTGGTCCAGATACGTATCGCTACGCCAACGCTATCGAAGCCCAGCTGCGCTTCGAAACTGGGCAGATTCGGCGGGCAGTCGATATCGGCAGTGGTGCAGGCCCGGGTGCGATACTTGTCGCGCTGGCGAGGCCAGGCGCTGAGGTCTTGGCTGTTGATATCAACGATCGCGCGCTCCGCTTTACTGAAATCAATGCGGACATGGCTGAGGCGACCAATGTGGTGGCTCGGCATAGCAACCTGCTGAATGATGTTGAAGGCGAGTTCGATCTTATTATTTCCAATCCGCCTTACCTGGTCGATCCTACCGAACGCGCCTATCGCCACGGGGGTGGGCCGCTGGGCGCCGGACTCTCTCTTTCCATTCTGGACGCCGCGCTGGAGCGCTTGGCACCAGCGGGAACCTTGCTGCTGTATACCGGCGTGGCTATGGTGGACGGCCAGGATCCGTTCCTAGAGGCTGTCCAAGAGCGGTTAGCCAAAACAGATTTGGTCTGGCGTTATCGTGAGATGGACCCGGATGTCTTCGGTGAAGAACTGGAATCCGGTGTTTATGCACAGGCCGACCGCATCGCGGCTGTAACCCTGACCGTTACCCGCCCTGCCTGAAACTGTCTTTCAACGTGACGCCCTCTTAGTTGAGGGCGTCCAGTTGGCGCCAGCACGACGTACTGGCGAGCCTTGGGTGAGGTGTATGACCTCATGACACCTCATGCCTACCGTTTGGGCGCGGCATTGCCGAACGTGTCTTTGCAGGGCTTGTCGATAGGGATCGTGTCGTACAGATCGGGCGGATCGGCTCGGTAGCCAGCGGAGAGAAGCGGTGACACTCGTTTATACCATCTTGATCATGCTGCTTGTCGTGGGCGCGACCCGCTTGAGCGCTCAGTTTCTTCCCGTGCCGCTTCCACTGATCCAGGTCGTTGTCGGGGCGTTACTGGCGTTGCCAGCCCTGGGCTTGCATGTCGCGCTTGATCCTGAGCTATTCATGCTCTTGTTCATTCCGCCACTTCTGTTCTCCGATGGGTGGCGCATGCCGAAGCGCGAACTCTGGCGGCTTCGGGCGCCTATCCTGACGCTGGCGTTTGGTCTGGTATTCATCACCGTTTTGGCCGCTGGCGCCTTTATTCACTGGCTGGTGCCTGGTCTGTCCTGGCCGGTAGCCTTTGCACTGGCCGCGGTTCTGTCGCCGACCGATGCCGTTGCGGTGTCTGGAATTGCACGTGGGAAACTGCCCAAGCGGCTGATGCATATCCTGCAGGGTGAAGCACTTTTCAATGATGCGTCCGGTCTTGTCACCTTTCGCTTTGCCGTAGCGGCTGCCATGACCGGCGTGTTTTCGCTGGCAGATGCGAGTCTGACGTTTCTCATGGTTGCCATTGGCGGTCTCTTTACAGGGGCGGCGCTCAGCTGGCTGACAGGGCAGGCCCGTAACTGGCTGGTCGAGCATGGGTGGACGGATCCTGCACCCTATGTCGTCTTCTTGCTTCTATTGCCATTTGCCGCCTATGTCATTGCCGAACACCTGGGCTTCTCAGGCATTCTTTCTGCGGTTGCCGCCGGGCTTGTGCAGAGCCGTATCGACATGCTGCCCAGGCAGTCGCGTACTCGATTGCTCAACCACAGTATCTGGTCGATGCTGGAGTTCACCTTCAATGGACTGGTGTTCCTGCTCTTGGGCCTGCAGCTGCCCGACATCATTGCTGCCGTGCTCAAGCCGTCCGAGCATGTCTACAAGACGCTAGGGTGGCTGATGGGGGAGGTAACTCTGATCTTCCTGGCGCTGATCCTGCTGCGTTACCTTGTCATGAACCTGTATTGGCGCATCTCCCGACATCATGAGGCTATGCCGGGCAATGATTTCCAACGTACCGCAATTATTGCGTCAATTGCAGGTGTACGCGGGGCCGTGACGCTGGCAGGTGTACTGTCTCTACCCATTGTTCTCGCGAATGGACAGCCATTCCCCCAGCGCGATGTCCTGATCTTTATTGCTGCGGGCGTAATCCTGCTGTCCCTGCTGGCGGCCAGCATTGGATTACCCCTGCTGCTGCGTGGACTAAGTGTGGGTACCAATGAGGCTGCCGACCGTGAGCGCCGAGAAATTCGGCGCAATACGGCAGAAGCGGCTCTTCGCGCCCTTGAGGCGGAAAGCATTGATGACGAAGATCCTGCGCGTGCGGGATTGAAGGCGGAAATCAAGACGCAGCTCATGGCCGAGTTTCGCGAACAGCTTGATATCTACCAGGACACGGAGGAGGTTCAGGCGCGTGCCCGAACCAGTCTGTTTATTGAAACGCAGCTGCGGTTGCTGGCTATCCGGGCTCAGCGTCGGGAGCTCTATCGTATGCGCTTGTCTGGCGTAATCGACGATGAAATCGTCGCTGAAGTCCTGAGTGATCTGGACTTCAGCGAGGCGACACTGATGCGCAGCCTGCCAGTTTCAACGGCAGGCTGAGCAGGCGTCAGCGGCTGCAGAATGCGCGGATACGCTCGGCGGCTTCGATACACTCGTTCAGAGGTGCTACCAAGGCCATGCGAACCCGATTGGCACCAGGATTCACACCGTTCACCGTCCGGGAAAGGTAGGAGCCTGGCACAACGGTAACATGTTCGTTTGCATACAGCTCACGGGCGAAGGACTCGTCATCTACCGGTGTTTTAGCCCAGAGGTAAAAACCGCCGTCCGGACGCTCGACGTCCAACACATCTTTTAGTATTGCCAGCACAGCGTTGAATTTTTCCCTGTAAAGCACGCGGTTCTCGCGTACGTGGGTTTCATCGCGCCATGCGGCAATGCTGGCGCGCTGTACCTGGATCGGCATGGCGCAGCCGTGGTAGGTCCGATACAGCAGGAAGCGTTTGAGAATCTCGGCGTCCCCTGCAACGAAGCCTGAGCGCAAACCAGGTAAATTCGAACGCTTGGACAGGCTGTGAAAGACCACACAACGGCTGAAGTCCTTACGGCCTAGCTCCGCGCAGGCTGTTAAAAGGCCTGCGGGTGGATTGTTTTCATCGAAATACAACTCGCTATAGCACTCATCCGCTGCAATCACGAAGTCATGGTGGTCGGCCAGCTCGATCAAACGCTTCAAGGTCTCGACAGGCAACAATGCTCCGGTTGGATTGCCGGGAGAGCACAGGAACAGCAACTGGCAGCGATCCCATATTTCGGCTGGAACAGCATCGAAGTCAGGATTAAAACCTTTCTCGGGTAGGCAGGGCAGGTAGTGCGGCTGCGCGCCAGCCAGCAGCGTGGCGCCTTCATAGATCTGATAGAAAGGGTTGGGGCTTACTACCAGCGCGCCTTCCTGGCGATTCACCACCGCCTGTGTAAAAGAGAAAAGCGCTTCGCGCGTGCCGGTTACCGGTAAGGCATGCTGAGCTGCGTCCATCCAGCCGGTCGGTACACGAAAACGCTGCTCGCACCACGTCACAATCGCTTCGCGCAAATCAGGCAGTCCGGCTGTTGTTGGATAGACCGCCAGTTGATCAAGGTGCTCGGTCAGTGCTTTTGCGACAAACGCTGGGGAGGGGTGTTTAGGTTCGCCGATTGATAACGCGATGGCCTTTTTATCTGTCGGTGGCTGGACACCTGCCAGCAGCGCGCGCAGTTTTTCGAAAGGGTAGGGCTGGAGCAGGTTCAAGGCATCGTTCATATACAGGTCTCGCGAGTGCAGCCTGGCCTTAGGCTGAGTTGTCCATTAGATACTGATGCGTAGCAACGGCGTTTCTGAGCCATTGGCCCCGCTTAGGTTTTTGATCAGCGCTTGTTGAAGTTGCTCGCACAGCTTCGGATCCGACAGGGGCTGCCCTTGAGCATCCGTAACATAAAAGACGTCTTCAACACGCTCGCCCAACGTGGCGATTTTGGCATTCTGAACCGACAGGTCGAAATCCAGGAATATACCGCCCACGCGAGCCAACAGGCCCGGGCGATCAGGGGCGGTCAGCTCAATCAGGCTCACGGCGCGCTGAGCATCCGTATAGATATTCACGTGTGGCGCGAACGCAAAATGCTTGAGCTGACGAGGAACACGTCGGTTGATGATGTTGGGGTACTCTTCAGGTGTCTTCAGGGCCTGGATCAAGCCGCTTCTGATCTGCTGGATACGGGCCGGATTATTGCCGATAGAACCTCCGTCCGCGTCGAGTACAACATAGGTATCCAGGGTAAACTGGCTGGTGGACGTAATAATACGCGCGTCCTGGATGCTCAGGTTCAGCTGGTCCATTGCCGCCACAGTCACAGCAAAGAAGTCGTGCTGGTCCTGCGCATAAATGAAGATCTGGGTGCCGCCTTCAAACTCGCGTTGAGTAGTCTCCTTGATCAGGATCAGCGGATTACCATCATTGGGATGACTCAAAATAGCTTCGGTGTGCCACGCTACATCGCTGGCAGTGTGACGCAGGAAATAGTCGTCACCGAGCTGTCCCCACAGGTGTTCGGCATCATCCTGATCGATGCCATTACGCACCAGGATATCGATGGCTGAACTCTGTGTCTGGCGAATTTGCTCTTCACGTTCTACCGGGTTCTCAAGTCCGCGGCGCAAGGCACGCTTGGTCTCGGTATACAGCTGTCGCAGCAGACTGGCGCGCCAGGAGTTCCAGAGGTTGGGGTTGGTCGCGTTGATATCTGCCACAGTGAGCGCATAGAGATAATCCAGATGGACCTGGTCGCCTACCGTCTGTGCAAAGTCATGAATCACCAGGGGATCAGACAAGTCCTTGCGCTGCGCTGTTGTCGACATCGCCAAGTGATTGCGTACCAGCCAACAGATTAGGTTGCTGTCCCATTCGGGTAGCTGATGGCGGCGGCAGAACGCTTCGGCATCTACGGCGCCCAGCTCCGAATGATCACCGCCTCGGCCCTTGCCAATGTCATGGTAAAGACCGGCAATATAGATCAACTCCGGTTTAGGCAGCTTGTTCATCACCCGCGTGGCCAGGGGATACTTTTCCGTCATCTCTGGTCGGTTCAGTTTGCGCAGATGCTTGATCAGATTGAGTGTATGCGCATCGACCGTATAGATATGGAACAGGTCATGCTGCATCTGACCGATGATTTGGCCGAACTCCGGCAAGTACAGGCCAAGAATACCGTAGCGGTTCATACGGCGAAGGTTGCGATGAATGCCTTCGCGGCTCTTGAACAACTCGATAAATAAGCTGGTGTTGCGGATGTCATGTCGGAATTCGTCATTGATCAGATGACGGTGGTCGCGAAGCAACCGGATCGTACCAGCAGAAACACCCTTGATTTCCGGGTGCTGAGCCATCAGCACGAAAATTTCCAGCAGTGCAAAGGGGGTACGCTTGAATACCTCCGGATGCGTAACCTCAATATAGCCGTCCCGTAACTGGAAGCGGCTGTTAAGAGGCTGCGTTGGCTCGCTTTCGTCATCCCGCAGGATGGCTTCCTCAAAGTGCTGCATGACAACATCGTTGAGCTGGGCAATGTCCATGACCACGCGATAATACTTCTGCATAAAGCGCTCAACGGCCAGCTTCGCATCGCTGTCTTCATAACCCAGGAGGCCGGCGATGCGGCGCTGATGATCAAACAGGAGGCGATCCTCAGGTCGGCCTGCCAGCATATGCAGGGCGTAACGCACCTTCCACAGGAACTCCTGACTGGAAGCCAGCAGCGAACATTCGCTTTCAGTCAGAAAACCCTGACCAACCAGCGCATGCAGGTTCAGCGTCCCGAAATGGCGGCGTGCAACCCACAAGAGTGCCTGGATATCACGTAATCCACCCGGTGAGCCTTTGACGTTGGGCTCAAGGTTGTATTCCGTGTCGTTGTACTTGGCATGCCGGGCCTTCTGCTCATCCCGCTTTGCCAGAAAGAAATCACGGCTGGGCCACATTCGCTTGGGGCTGGTTACATCCAGCATCCTCAGACGAAGGGCTTCCGGGCCAGCAATGGTACGGCACTCCATCAGATTAGTGATGACGGTCAGGTCGGCCCTGGCCTCATCCGCGCACTCTTGGACTGAGCGCACACTCTGTCCGACAGCAAGGCCGATGTCCCACAGCAACGTCAGGAAGCCCTCAATGGCTTCCCGATGCGCTTCCTGATCTTCTGAGCCCAATAAAATGAGCAAATCGATGTCCGATTGCGGATGCAGCTCGCCGCGGCCATATCCCCCTACGGCGAGCAAGGCAATCTGTGCATTACCCCAGTTCAGTCGTTGCCAGGCTTCGCACAGTATCTGGTCAACGAACCAGGCTCGATCCTCAACCAGGCGACGCGTACTGCGCCCGGCTGAAAATCGCTCGTCCAATACCTCATTTGCCTTGCGAATCGCCTTTTTGAACGCGGCGATGGGGCTGGTCTTTAATGCGAGTTCAGCCTGGAACTGTCCGCGGTCGAACAGTTCGGGATCTACCTGGGGCATACCCGTATTACCTCATGCGGGGGTGCGGGAAATGGTTTCGTCTTTGCGCAGTGTCAGAATTTCATAGCCATCGGCGGTAACCAGTACGGTGTGTTCCCACTGAGCAGACAGCTTGCGGTCCTTGGTGATGGCCGTCCAACCGTCACCAAGCAGCTTGGTTTCGGCGCGGCCCTGGTTGATCATCGGCTCAATGGTGAAGATCATGCCTTCCTTGAGTTCAAGGCCTGTTCCAGCACGCCCATAATGAACAACCTGCGGCTCCTCATGAAAGCCCTTGCCGATACCATGACCACAATACTCGCGCACCACGGAAAAACCCTGTTTTTCAGCGTGCTTCTGAATGATTTCGCCAATATCACCCAGCCGGGCGCCGGGGCGAACAACCGAAATACCTTTATATAGGCACTCCTGAGTTACCCCGCAGAGTCGCTTTGCCCACTCGGCCACTTCGCCGACGCAATACATCTTGCTGGTATCGCCGTGGTAGCCGTCTTTGATAACCGTGATATCCACGTTAAGGATGTCGCCTTTCTTGAGTGGCTTGTCGTTGGGGATGCCATGACAGACGACATGATTAAGCGAAGTACAAATGGACTTGGGGTAGCCCTTGTAATTGAGTGGCGCCGGAATAGCCTGTTGCACATTGACGATATAGTCGTGGCAAAGCTTATTCAGCTCCTCGGTCGTAACGCCCGGCTTAACATGCTCATCCAGCATTTCCAGTACATCAGCCGCCAGTTGGCCGGCGATACGCATTTTCTCGATGTCTTCAGGGGTCTTGATAATAACGGTCATTAGAATCTCTAAGCGCTGCGCAGGCAGCCTGCATATGGACTAAAATAAGAGGGTTGGACAGGATTCTAACAAACCTGTCCTTCGTCACCATCCCAATCGCAGTAGTCTGCCATGGTTTAATTCGGCTGACTTCTGTGGTATAAAGCGCGGCGCTTTTCGGGCAATAGCCCTAAAACGCCCTAAACCCCACACACGTATCGGCACGATGGCCTGGGTGCTCTGCAAGGAGTTGGCCATTGGGATGCGTGGAGGCCCAACCCGACTTATTGAGGAAATATCAATGTCCCAAGTCAACATGCGCGACATGCTGAAGGCCGGTGTGCACTTCGGCCACCAGACCCGTTACTGGAACCCGAAAATGGGTAAGTACATTTTCGGCGCGCGTAACAAGATTCACATCATCAACCTCGAAAAGACTTTGCCAATGTTCAACGAAGCGCTGAGCTTTGTTGAGCGCCTGGCTTCTGGCAAGAACAAAATCCTGTTCGTTGGTACCAAGCGTTCCGCTGGCAAGATCGTTCGCGAAGAAGCTGCTCGTTGTGGCATGCCTTTCGTGGATCACCGCTGGTTGGGCGGTATGCTGACGAACTATAAGACTATTCGTCAGTCCATCAAGCGTCTGCGTGAGCTTGAAGTTCAGGCTGAAGACGGCACCTTCGGCAAGCTGACCAAGAAAGAAGCGCTGATGCGCACTCGCGATCTCGAGAAGCTCGAGCGCAGCTTGGGTGGTATCAAGGAGATGGGCGGTCTGCCGGACGCTCTGTTCGTTATCGACGTTGATCACGAGCGCATCGCGATTACCGAAGCGAACAAGCTTGGTATCCCGGTTATCGGTGTTGTTGATACCAACAGTAGCCCTGAAGGCGTTGATTACATCATCCCGGGTAACGATGACGCCTTCCGCGCTGTCCAGCTGTACCTGAGCGCCACGGCTGATGCCGTACTGCGTGGTAAGCAGAACGCAGGTGCAACACCTGAAGAGTTCGTTCAAGAAGCAGCGAGCGAAGCTGCTGAAGGCTGATTGACCCTGTCGTAAAGACTGGACATTCAGTGAGCAGGAAGGGGGCTAGGCCCCCTTTTTGCCACTCAGAGAATTACTGCCCTAGGGCATTGGTTTAGACACTGATTCAAGAGGATTCGAGCATGGCAGAGATTACTGCGGCCCTGGTCAAAGAACTGCGTGAGCGTACCGGCCTTGGCATGATGGATTGCAAGAAGGCGTTGACTGCTGCCGGCGGCGACATCGAGAAAGCCATCGATGATATGCGTGCAGCTGGCGCCATCAAGGCGGCCAAGAAGGCTGGTAACATCGCTGCTGAAGGTGCGATTGCTGTCAAGGTTTCCGACGACAACAAGGCTGCTCTGATCATCGAAGTCAACTCCCAGACTGACTTCCTGGCTCTGCAGGATGACTTCAAGGCTTTCGTTGCAGATAGCTTGAATAAGGCTTTCGATCAGAAGCTGACTGATGCTGCTCCGCTGGTAGAGTCCCAGGAAGAGGCGCGTCTGGCGCTGGTTTCCAAGACAGGCGAAAACGTCACTATTCGTCGCTTGACTCGTGTGGAAGGTGATGTGATAGGTGCCTACCTGCACGGCCACCGCATCGGTGTTGTTGTTGCTCTGAACGGTGGTACGCCTGAGCTGGCTCGTGATATCGCGATGCACATTGCTGCAAGCAACCCCCAGTTCCTGAATCCTTCCCAGGTTTCTGAAGAAGCGATTGCCAAGGAAAAAGAAATCTTCCTGGCACTGAACGCAGACAAGATTGCTGGCAAGCCGGAAAATATTGTTGAAAATATGGTCAAAGGCCGTATCAACAAGTTCTTGGCTGAGGCAAGCCTGGTTGAGCAGCCTTTTGTAAAGGATCCAGAAGTCAAGGTTGGCGATCTGGCCAAGAAGGCTGGCGCTGAAATCGTTTCCTTCGTCCGTTACGAAGTAGGTGAAGGTATCGAGAAAGCCGAAGTGGACTTCGCAGCTGAGGTGGCCGCTCAGGTCGCAGCCAGCAAGCAGTAAGACGCTATCGATGCTGAAAAAGAGGCTGCCCGCCACCGCGTGCGGCCTCTTTTTTCAAGTAGCGAAGGTATGGGTTTTCTTTTTTATTTGGTAACGATCCCACTATCGATGCGTCAACGCTGACGTTCCGGTTCGGTAATGGGAAAATGATTTGTTTTTTATTATTTCAAATCGTCGCAGGAGAGACTGAATGGCTCAGCAGATGAGTGGTCGCCAACCCCGTTACAAACGTATTCTGCTTAAACTCAGCGGCGAAGCCCTAATGGGATCCGAAGATTTCGGCATTGACCCAAAAGTGCTTGATCGTATGTCCTTGGAGATCGGTCAGCTTGTTGGTATCGGTGTTCAGGTCGGGCTGGTGATTGGTGGTGGTAACCTGTTCCGTGGGGCTGCGTTGTCAGCCGCAGGTATGGACCGTGTTACGGGTGACCATATGGGTATGCTGGCTACCGTTATGAATGCGCTGGCCATGCGTGATTCCCTGGAGCGCTCCAATATCCCGGCAACTGTTATGTCAGCCATCTCCATGGTGGGTGTGACTGATCAGTATGATCGCCGTAAGGCTATGCGTCAGTTGCAGAACGGCGAGGTGGTTATTTTCTCGGCTGGCACGGGTAATCCATTCTTTACCACTGATTCGGCTGCCTGCTTGCGTGCTATCGAAGTTGAGGCTGATCTGGTGCTTAAAGCAACCAAGGTCGATGGCGTGTACACTGCAGATCCTTTCAAGGACCCGAATGCGGAAAGGTTCGATCGCTTGACGTATGACGAAGTGCTCGACCGTAAGCTGGGCGTGATGGACCTGACAGCAATCTGTCTGTGTCGTGATCATAAGATGCCGCTTCGGGTGTTCAATATGAATAAATCCGGCGCCCTCCTGAATATTGTTGTAGGCGGCGGAGAAGGTACTTTGATCGAAGAGGGCACAGTATGATCAATGAAATAAAGCAAGACGCTCAAAGCCGAATGACCAAGACCATTGAAGCGCTTGGTCACGCTTTCGCCAAGATCCGTACTGGACGCGCTCATCCAAGTATTCTCGATAGCGTTATGGTGTCCTATTACGGTAGCGACACGCCGCTGCGCCAGGTTGCCAACGTGACCGTGGAAGATTCCCGTACGTTGGCGCTGACTGTTTTTGATAAAAGCATGATTCAGGCTGTTGAAAAAGCCATCATGACTTCGGATCTAGGACTGAACCCAGCGACAGCCGGGACTACCATTCGCGTCCCGATGCCGGCTCTCACTGAGGAAACTCGAAAGGGTTTCACTAAGCAGGCGCGCCAGGAGGCTGAACAGGCTCGTGTTTCCGTGCGGAATATTCGCCGTGATGCGCTGGCTCAGTTGAAGGATCTCCTCAAGGAAAAGGAAATCAGCGAAGACGAAGAGCGTCGTGCGCAGGATGAGATCCAGAAATTGACTGATAAATATGTCGCTGAGGTCGATAAGGCCTTGGAGGCTAAGGAAACTGATTTGATGGCCGTTTGACGGCAGGGATGCAAGATGGGCAATAGCGACCCTAGTTCTGTAGTACCGCGTCATGTCGCCATTATCATGGATGGTAATAACCGCTGGGCTCGCCGGCGGTTACTGCCTGGAGTGGCAGGACATAGAGCTGGTGTCGACGCTGTTCGTGCGGCTATAGAAGTCTGTGCGGACGCCGGTGTCGAAGTGCTCACGTTGTTTGCGTTTTCCAGTGAAAACTGGCGGCGCCCGACTGATGAAGTCAGTGCATTGATGGAGCTGTTTCTATCAGCGCTTCGACGGGAAGCCAAAAAGCTCGATCAGAACGGCATACGTCTTCGCATCATTGGAGATCGTTCCAGGTTTCATCCTGAACTGCAGCGTGAGATGGAGCAGGCAGAAGCCTTGACTGCTGGTCATACAAGACTGGTACTCCAGGTGGCTGCCAATTATGGTGGTCAGTGGGACATCGCCCAGGCGGCCCAGCGGCTGGCGCAGGCAGTCAAGGAGGGTACGCTTGAGCCTGAGCGGATAACGCCTGAGTTACTTCAGAACTGCTTGACCACCGCAGGCATGCCTTTACCTGATCTATGTATCCGTACGGGTGGAGAGCATCGCATCAGCAATTTCCTGCTCTGGCAATTGGCTTATGCGGAGCTATATTTTTCCGACTTGTTCTGGCCTGACTTCAAACATGAGGCTATGCGTAAGGCGTTGGCGGATTATGCGACGCGGCAAAGACGCTTTGGAAAGACCAGTGAACAGATTGAAGCAGAAGTGAGAGCATCATGCTAAAGCAAAGGGTCCTTACCGCTCTGGTGTTGCTGCCCATAGCGATTGGGGGCTTCTTTTTGCTAGAAGGTGGGATATTCGCTGCCTTTATCGGAGCGGTGGTTTCCCTGGGTGCTTGGGAGTGGGCTCGGCTTTCCGGGCTCGTCTCTCAGGCGGCTCGTGTAGGTTATGCAGCTGTAATTGCTTTCCTTCTTCTGCTCTGCTGGCAGATGCCTCGGCTGGCGTTGGCTATCCTGCCGATGGCAGTGGCTTGGTGGATTTTTGCTGCCGTGCTCGTAATGACCTATCCAGAAAGCGCTCATTACTGGAAGTCAACTTGGCGACGCCTTTTGATTGGTGTGGCTATCTTGATTCCTGCCTGGCAGGGGTTGATCCTGCTGAAGCAGTGGCCTCTCAATAATTGGCTTATTCTTGGTGTCATGCTGCTGGTATGGGTGGCTGACATTGGTGCTTATTTTTCCGGCAAAGCATTTGGCAAGCGCAAGCTTGCTCCCAAGGTAAGTCCAGGTAAAAGCTGGGAGGGCATGATTGGCGGCCTAATAGCCAGTCTTGTGCTGACATTGGGTGTAGGTCTCTATCGCGGATGGGATGCCAATACTTTGATTAAGGCTCTGATCGGTGCTTCGCTGGTGGTCGTTATTTCGGTTGTAGGTGATCTTACGGAGAGCATGTTCAAGCGACAGGTAGGGCTTAAGGACAGTAGCCAGCTTCTACCTGGGCATGGCGGCATCATGGATCGTATTGATAGTCTGACCGCTGCAGTACCTCTTTACGCAGCACTTCTCTGGTGGTCGGGCTGGGGTGTTATGTGACTAGTCCTCAAAACATCACTGTACTGGGTGCTACCGGATCGATAGGTCTTAGTACTTTAGATGTCATTGCACGTCATCCTGATCGTTACAGAGCATTTGCGTTAACTGGCTATACCAGGCTCGATGAGCTCGGAGCGCTTTGTATCACTCATGAGCCGAGGTTTGCTGTAGTGCCGGGCAGCGCGCAGGCCGAAGCGCTGGAACATAGAATCAAGGCGGCTGGACTCTCGACGCAAGTGCTGGTCGGTGAGGCAGGGCTAAGTGAAGTATCAGCTCATCCTGATGTTGATGCTGTTATGGCTGCTATCGTTGGCGCGGCAGGTCTTAAGCCTACCCTTGCAGCCGTCGAGGCAGGAAAAAAGGTTCTCCTTGCCAATAAAGAGGCGCTTGTCATGAGCGGCTCCCTGTTTATGCAGGCTGTCAAAACGTACAACGCAAAGCTGTTACCAATTGATAGTGAGCACAATGCCATTTTTCAATGCCTGCCAGTAGGCTATGAAGAGGGACTGGTGGCAAAAGGGGTGCGGCGAATTTTGCTGACGGCTTCAGGCGGGCCTTTCCGTGAAACCTCATTGGAGGTATTGCGTGACGTTACGCCTGATCAGGCGTGCGCGCATCCTAACTGGTCGATGGGACGTAAAATTTCAGTAGACTCTGCCACCATGATGAACAAGGGGTTGGAGTTCATTGAGGCCTGCTGGTTGTTCAATGCAAGGCCTGATCAGGTTGAAGTTGTTGTTCATCCTCAAAGTGTTATCCATTCGTTAGTGGACTACATTGACGGTTCGGTTCTTGCGCAGTTGGGCAATCCCGATATGCGTACGCCAATTGCTCATGCATTGGCATGGCCTGAGCGAATGGAATCCGGGGTTAGCCCTCTTGACCTGTTTGCAGTAGCACGCCTTGATTTTCAAAAGCCTGATGAGCAGCGCTTTCCTTGCCTCAGATTGGCGAGAGAAGCTATTAGCGCAGGTGGTACCGCGCCTGCCACATTGAACGCTGCGAACGAAGTGGCAGTAGATGCCTTTCTAAACGGCAGGGCACGCTTTGATGAGATACCGCAGATCATCGAGGCTGTGCTCCAGCAGGAAACAATCTCTGCCGTAACCGATCTTGAATGTGTCATGCAAGCGGATCGCCATGCCAGGGACTCAGCCAATGTCTGGCTTGAGCGCCACAGGCGCTAAGCGCGGAGGAACGCCATGAGTGCACTGTATATGATTCTTGGAACCCTAATTGCATTAGGGGTGTTGGTTACTTTCCATGAGTTTGGGCACTTTTGGGTTGCTCGTCGATGTGGTGTCAAGGTCCTGCGTTTCTCTGTTGGATTTGGTAAGGCGCTATTTCGTTGGCATGACAGGCAGGGAACTGAGTTCGTAGTAGCAGCAATACCGCTTGGCGGTTATGTAAAAATGCTGGATGAGCGAGAAGGGGAGGTTTCTGCTAACCAGCTCGACCAAACGTTCAATCGTAAGTCTGTATATCAGCGTATCGCTATCGTAGCGGCGGGTCCGGTGGCCAATTTCTTATTGGCTATCGTGTTCTTTTGGGCTCTGGCCATGCTTGGAACTCAGCAGGTCAAGCCTGTCGTCGGAAAAGTCGATGAAGGTAGTCTTGCTGCACAAGCAGGCTTGCAGGCAAACGATGAAATTGTCTCGGTTGATGGGAAGGCTGTTTCCGGATGGGGTGAGGTCAACCTCAAGCTGGTTCGCCGTCTCGGTGAAACGGGTACGTTGGTCGTGGAAACTCGCGAGTCTGATAACAGTCAGCAAGAAGTACATTCCATTCGGCTTGATGGTTGGCTCAAGGACTCTGATAGCCCGGACCCTATTGGATCTCTCGGCATACATCCATGGCGTCCGGCACTGCTACCTGTTGTGGCTGAACTAGATCCTGAAGGGCCTGCCTCCAGAGCAGGTGTTCAGTCTGGTGATCGTATTGTTTCGGTTGAGGGTTCATCGGTTAACGACTGGCAAGAGGTGGTCGATTATGTTCGTGCCCACCCGAATCAAACAGTAAACCTAGTGCTTAATCGTTCCGGAATTGAGCGCTCTGTCCCAGTTATGCTTTCTAGTAAAGGTGATGCAAAAAGTGCCTCTGGCTACTTGGGCGCTGGTGTCAAGGGCGTGGAATGGCCCTCTGAAATGCTTCGGGAGGTCAGCTATGGCCCGCTGGAGGCCGTAGGTCAGGGACTTTTGCGTACTTGGACCATGAGTTTGCTGACGCTCGACTCGCTTAAGAAAATGTTGCTTGGGGAACTCTCGGTAAAAAACTTGAGTGGGCCGATAACCATTGCTAAAGTGGCGGGCGCTTCTGCCCAGTCAGGTGTCAGTGACTTCTTAAACTTCCTGGCCTACCTGAGCATAAGCCTTGGGGTTTTAAACCTGCTTCCTGTGCCGGTACTGGACGGTGGACATTTGTTGTTCTACTTCGTCGAGTGGGCAAGAGGGAAACCTGTATCCGAGCGCATTCAGGCGTGGGGTATGCAGATTGGTATAAGCCTAATTGTTGGTGTCATGTTACTGGCTCTGGTCAATGACCTTGGGCGTCTGTAACTCGCCGCTGAACGCTTAGTCTGCCGTATAAGCGGTAGGCTATTTATTTGTCAGTTGGAATAAAAAAGGGACTCATGAAACGCTTGCTGCTACCTGCGGTAATAGCCGCGCTGATGATCGGCGAGGTTCACGCCGAGTCCTTCACCATCTCCGATATTCGTGTAAACGGTTTGCAGAGGGTTTCTGCCGGAAGCGTTTTCGGTGCATTACCTCTTAACGTAGGCGATGCTGTAGATGATCGTCGCCTTTCCGATGCGACTCGCTCCCTGTTCCGTACGGGTTTTTTCCAAGATATTCAATTAGGGCGTGACGGTAACGTCCTGGTTGTGAGCGTAGTTGAGCGCCCCTCGATTTCAAGCATCACTATTGAGGGCAACAAGGCGATCTCAGAAGACGACCTTAAAAAAGGTCTTCAACAATCGGGTTTGGCTGAAGGTGAAATTTTCCAGCAGGCAACGCTGGAAGGTGTGCGCAATGAGCTGCTTCGTCAGTATGTTGCTCAAGGTCGCTATTCTGCCAATATCGAAACCGAGGTCATTCCGCAGCCACGTAACCGCGTTCAGTTGAAAATCAAAATCAACGAAGGTGAAGTGGCAACGATCTCTCAGGTCAATATTGTCGGAAATCATGTGTTTCCAGAGCAGGATCTAATTGATCTGTTCGAATTGAAGAAAAGTCATCTGCTTTCTTTCTTCAAAAACGACGACAAATATTCTCGTGAAAAACTTTCTGGCGATCTTGAGCGCTTGCGCTCCTATTACCTTGATCGTGGTTATATCAATATGGATATCACCTCGACTCAGGTATCGATTACGCCTGATAAGAAACACGTCTATATTACGGTCAACGTCAACGAAGGTGAAAAATACACCGTTCGGGATGTAAAACTTTCAGGTGACCTGAAAGTGCCGGAAGAAGAAATTCGCAGGCTGATGTTGGTACAGCCCGGACAGGTGTTCTCTCGAAAGGTGATGACTGGCACCTCAGATCTGATCACCCGCCGCCTCGGGAATGAAGGCTATACGTTCGCTAATGTGAACGGTGTACCGGAACCACATGATGATGACCATACGGTTTCGTTGACCTTTGTAGTCGATCCCGGCAAGCGTGCCTATGTAAATCGTATCAATTTCCGTGGCAATACCAAGACGGAAGATGAAGTCCTCCGCCGCGAAATGCGCCAGATGGAAGGTGGCTGGGCGTCCACTTACCTGATTGATCAGTCCAAAACCCGTTTGGAACGTCTGGGCTATTTCAAGGAAGTCAATGTCGAGACGCCGCAGGTTCCTGGCACTGACGATCAGGTCGACGTGAATTACTCTGTGGAAGAACAACCGTCTGGTTCTATTACCGCAAGTGTTGGCTTTGCTCAAAGTGCGGGTTTGATCCTGGGTGGATCTATCAGCCAGAGCAACTTCTTGGGTACTGGTAATAGAGTAAGCGTAGGCTTGACGAGAAGTCAGTATCAGACTCGCTACAATTTCAGCTTTACTGATCCATACTGGACCGATGACGGTGTGAGCCTTGGCTATAACGCCTTCTATCGCTCAACCAACTATGATGATCTGGATGTTGATATTTCCAGTTACTCCATCAATAGCCTCGGCTTTGGGGTAAATTTTGGCTATCCGATCAGTGAAACGTCTCGACTGAACTTTGGGCTTGGCGTTCAGCGTGATGAGCTTGACCCCAATAACTATACTGTCGACGAAGTTTATAAATTCATTGAACAGGAAGGGGATAGTTTCACTAACTTTAAAGCTTCGATCGGCTGGTCAGAGTCAACCCTAAATAAAGGCGTGCTGGCTACTCGAGGGCACTCGCAAAGTCTTTCTCTGGAAACAACAATTCCGGGAAGCGATCTGAGCTATTACAAAGTTGACTATCGTGGTCAGGTTTTTGCTGGGTTAACGCAGAATACTGCACTTCGCTTCCATACCGAGCTGGGATATGGCGATGGTTATGGTTCAACCAGCGGCTTGCCATTTTATGAAAATTACTATGCTGGTGGTTTTAATTCAGTTCGTGGTTTTGAAGATAGCAGCCTTGGTCCGAGGAGTACTCCTGCTTCTGGAAGATATAAGGCTCAAGGTCAAGAAACAGATACCGATCAAGATCCTGAACCATTTGGCGGTAATGTGTTGATCACAGGCGGGGCCGAATATCTGTTCCCCTTGCCTTTCGTGAAAGATCAGCGTCAGCTGCGAACAGTGCTGTTCTGGGATGTGGGTAGTGTCTTCGACACCAAGTGCCGCTTGGTCGACAAGGATAGCGCCAGCTGTAACAAGGTCAGCTTTTCCAATATGGCAAGCTCCGTGGGCGTTGGCGTGACTTGGGTAACTGCGTTGGGTCCGTTAAGCTTCAGCTTAGGTATGCCAGTTAAAAAGCCTGATAATGCTGACACGCAAGTATTCCAGTTCTCGCTGGGCCAGACGTTCTAATTGATCCAACTCTATATCGCGTTTAAACGCAGGAGTGCATTGTGCGTAAGTTCTTCCGTTTCGCCTTGATCGCCGCCGCTGTTGTTGCCACCCCGGCTTTTGCCGAGATGAAGATTGCGGTGCTCAATTATCAGATGGCACTCCTGGAGTCGGATGCAGCAAAAAAATACGCTGTAGACGCTGAGAAAAAGTTCGGCCCACAGCTTAACAAGCTGAAGGCACTGGAAGGTGATGCAAAGAATATTCAAAGTCGCCTTGCTGCCGGGGGCGATAAAATGAAGGATTCTGAACGTGACCGTCTTGAGTCGGACTTCAAGCAGAAAGCGCGTGACTTCCAGTTTCAGTCAAAAGAGCTGAACGAAGCCAAGGCCGCAGCTGATCGCGATATGCTGAAGCAGCTCAAGCCGAAGCTGGATAAAGCGGTGGAAGAAGTATTGAAGAAGGGCAACTACGACATCGTCATCGAGCGTGGCGCTGTGGTTGATGCCAAGCCTCAATATGATATTACACGTGATGTTATCGAGCGGATGAACCAGAACCGCTAATGATGACCTCTACCACTTACACTCTAAGGCAGCTGGCAGAGCGCCTTGGAGCTGAGCTCCGGGGAAACCCGGAGCTTCTCATTTCTGGTCTTGCGACATTGCAGGATGCCCAGCCCGAGCAGTTGAGTTTCCTTGCCAATGCCCAGTACAAGAAATATTTGGCTGACACCAAAGCGGGTGCTGTGATCCTGCATCCGACTGAGGTGGAGGGATTTTCAGGCAATTGCCTGGTAATCGCCAATCCTTACCTTGCCTATGCGCAGCTTTCCCATCTGTTTGATCGAAAACCTCTGCCGAAAGCTGGTATTCATCCTTCCGCCCTGGTCGCTGAGGATGCTTTTGTAGATCCTACGGCAAGTGTCGGTGCGTATGCAGTTATCGAGTCAGGTGTATCGATAGGTGCAGGTGTTGTCATTGGAGCGCATTGCTTCATCGGTGCTCGTAGTCAGATCGGCGAAAACGGATGGCTTGCACCGCGAGTTACGCTGTATCACGACGTTCGAGTTGGGAAGCGAGTGGTTATCCAGTCTGGCGCCGTTATCGGCGGCGAGGGGTTTGGCTTTGCGAACCATCAGGGGCAATGGAAAAAAATTGCTCAGCTGGGTGGTGTCAGTATTGGCGATGATGTCGAGATTGGCGCTAATACTACTATCGATCGAGGCGCGCTGGCCGACACGATCATCAGTAATGGCGTTAAGCTCGACAACCAGATAATGATTGCTCACAACGTACAAATTGGTGAGCACACAGCGATGGCGGCTTGCGTAGGGATCTCGGGCAGTACCAAGATCGGACGCCATTGCACGATTGCCGGCGGTGTCGGCATGGTTGGACATATTGAGGTCTGCGATAACGTTTTCGTTACTGGCATGACCATGGTTACCCGCTCGATTACCGAGCCAGGCGCTTATTCTTCCGGCACGGCAATGCAGCCTGCTGCCGAATGGAGAAAAAGTGCGGCTCGTATCCGTCACCTGGATGATATGGCTCGGCGTCTGCAGCTTCTCGAAAAAACAGTAGCTGCCGTGACCTTACAGGATGACGCTGCTTCTGATGCAGAGTAACGCATCGGGCGTTTCCTTTTTTTTGAACAGGCCTCTCCAGATATGATGGACATTAACGAGATTCGCGAATACTTGCCTCACCGCTACCCGTTCCTGTTGGTGGACCGGGTAGTGGAGCTGGACATTGAAGGCAAGCGTATTCGTGCCTACAAAAATGTCAGCATCAACGAACCCTTTTTTAATGGTCATTTCCCTCAGCATCCTATTATGCCGGGTGTTTTGATTATCGAAGCAATGGCGCAAGCGGCAGGGATTCTTGGTTTCAAGATGATGAATTCTTCTCCGGCAGAGGGAACCCTGTATTACTTTGTCGGCTCGGATAACATGCGCTTTCGTCAGCCTGTTTTGCCGGGCGATCAGTTGCAGCTGGAAGCTCGTTTCATTAGTTGCAAGCGCGGCATTTGGAAGTTCGAATGCCAGGCAACAGTTGACGAGAAAGCGGTATGCTCTGCTGAAATTATCTGTGCGGAACGCAAACTATGAGTTTGATCGACCCTAGGGCGATCATTGAGCCAGGCGCCAAACTGGCTGACGACGTCAAGGTTGGGCCTTGGTCCATCGTAGGCGCCGATGTTGAAGTGGGTGAGGGCACGGTCATAGGCCCGCACGTTATACTGCATGGACCAACGGTCATTGGTAAGCACAACCGCATCTACCAGTTTTCTACGATTGGAGAGGACACCCCAGACCTCAAGTACAAGGGTGAACCTACGCGCCTTGTTATTGGTGACCATAATGTCATTCGCGAGGGTGTCACGATCCATCGGGGGACCGTTCAGGACCGTAGCGAAACCACTATAGGTGACCATAACCTGCTGATGGCATATGTCCACATCGGGCATGACAGTGTGATAGGCAATAACTGCATTCTGGTCAATAACACGGCGTTGGCAGGGCATGTCCATGTGGATGATTGGGCAATTTTGTCCGGTTACACACTGGTACATCAATTCTGCCGTATCGGTGCACACAGCTTTTCAGGTATGGGCACTGCCATCGGTAAGGATGTGCCTGCCTACGTAACGGTCTTTGGCAACCCGGCCGAAGCGCGCAGCATGAATTTTGAAGGCTTGCGCCGCCGTGGTTTTTCCAGTGAAGCGATTCATGCCCTCCGTCGTGCTTACAAGGTTGTCTACCGCCAAGGTTTGACGGTTGACGAAGCATTGAAGGAATTGGAGCAGGTTGCTCTTGAGTTTCCCGAAGTTGCAGTCTTCAGGGACTCTATAGTCAGCTCCACACGCGGCATAACACGTTAATCCTTTCAAGGCCGCAGATGCGGCCTTCAGTTTATATTGGCGCTATTAAAGAGCTGGGTATGTCTGCCTTGAATCGACCCTTGCGAATCGCTCTCGTTGCCGGTGAGGCTTCTGGGGATATTTTGGGCTCAGGCCTTATGGGAGCGCTTAAAGCACGGCATTCGGCTGTCGAGTTCATTGGTGTTGGCGGTCCGCGCATGGAGGCAGAGGGCATGAGCTCGGCCTTTCCCATGGAGCGACTCTCCGTCATGGGGCTGGTAGAGGTGCTAGGCCGGCTTCGAGAGCTTTTGCGACGTCGAAAAGAGCTTATCCAGACACTCATACAGGCCCGCCCCGATGTCTTTATTGGCATTGATGCGCCAGATTTCGTACTTGAAATGGAGCAGCAGCTTCGTGCCGCAGGGATACCGACTGTTCATTATGTCAGTCCCTCTGTCTGGGCATGGCGGCAAAAGCGTGTTCTTAAGATTCGTGAGGCCTGCGATCTCATGTTGACGTTGTTTCCTTTCGAAGCCCGCTTCTATGAGGAAAAGCAGGTTCCCGTACGTTTCGTTGGCCACCCGCTGGCCGATACCATTCCGCTTGATCCTGATCGCACGCTTGCCCGCAAAGTTTTGGGCTTACCGCCAGATGGGCCTGTCGTTGCTTTGCTCCCAGGAAGTCGTGGTGGTGAAGTTTCACGGCTGGGTGCTCTTTTTTTCGATGCCGCAGAACGGTTGAGTGCGTTAAGGCCTGATATTCAATTTGTATTGCCTTGTGCCAATGAGCATCGGCGTAAGCAGATAGAGTCTTTACTAGAAGGCCGCTCTGTTCGTGTGATGTTGACTCAGGGGCAGTCACATGAAGTGCTGGCCAGCTGTAATGCTGTGCTTATTGCTTCAGGAACGGCCACGTTGGAAGCAATGCTATTTAAACGTCCAATGGTGGTTGCCTATAAGGTGGCTCCATTGACGTACTGCATCTTGAAACGGATGGTAAGGAGTCCTTATATCTCTTTACCGAACTTGCTGGCAGGCAAGCCTCTTGTTCCTGAGTTGATTCAGGACGATGCCACGGCAGAAAGATTGGTAAACGCGATATTGCCTCTTTTGGATGATCCCTCTATGCAAACAGAAGGATTTGAAGCTATTCATCACGCATTACGTCAGGACGCGTCACGACAAGCCGCAGATGCAGTACTGACGCTTATTGGGGCTGATTGATGCAATTGGGTTTGGATTTCACATTGGTGCAGGAATTGGTCGCAGGTGTCGATGAAGTAGGACGAGGTCCCTTATGTGGGCCTGTCGTTACCGCTGCTGTGATCCTGGACCCAGCACGTCCTATCCATGGGCTCAACGACTCTAAAAAGCTTACCAAGGCGCGCCGCGAGGCGTTGTTTGAAGAAATTCATGAAAAGGCATTGGCATGCTGTATCGCTCGCGCCGATGTTCATGAAATTGATGCGATCAATATCCTTCATGCAACCATGCTGGCAATGAAGCGAGCGGTTGAAGGACTGGCTGTTTTACCCAAGCTGGCCTTGATCGATGGTAATCGCTGCCCGGTACTGTCGGTTCCAAGTGCTGCGGTGATCAAGGGTGACAGTCAGGTGCCTGCTATCGCAGCAGCGTCTATATTGGCTAAGGTCTCTCGAGATCGGGAAATGGCAGAAATGGATCTGCTTTATCCAGGATATGGTTTGGCAGGTCACAAGGGGTATCCCACAGCTGAGCATCTTGATGCACTTAAACGGCTTGGCCCTACGCCTATGCATCGACGCTCATTCGCGCCCGTGCGGGATGCTTTTGCTGCGTTGGAAGTCAGCGTGAGGCAAGTTTCAGGGGCTATGGCGCTCTAATCGAAGATTAAGAAAAAACGAACCGACGGACGGCGACGCCTGTATTTTCTAGGCTGAGCAGTGTTGGCGCATTCATTTGCCTGAGCATGCATATCTGCTCATTCCTATCAAGCTTCTAGCTTGTCCTCCCGGTTAGTACAATTCCGGTTCGTTTTTGCATGATTGTCGGGGTTTCCATGACCGTATCCTTTGTTCACTTGCGTTTGCATACTGAATATTCGCTGGTTGATGGTCTGGTCAGGGTAAAGCCCTTGGTCAAGTCGGTAGCGGGGGCAGGCATGCCTGCTGTAGCGGTGACAGACCAGAATAATTTGTGCTCGCTGGTAAAGTTTTACAAGGCTGCTATGGGGGCCGGTATCAAGCCCATCTGTGGCGCCGACCTGTGGCTGGCCAATCCTGACGAGGAAGGGCCGCTTACCCGCCTGACCTTGCTGGTTATGAACAAGCAAGGCTATAGAAATCTGACTGAGCTGGTTTCGCGCGGTTATCAGGAAGGACAGCACGAAGGCCAAATCATTGTCCAACGTGAGTGGGTCAAGGCGGCTGCCGACGGCTTGATTGCGCTTTCCGGCTCTAAAGAGGGTGAGGTAGGGCTGGCCTTGCTGGCCGGTGACAATCTACGCGCCGAGCGGTTGTTAGGTGAATGGCTGGACGTCTTTGGTGATCGTTTTTACCTGGAGGTGCAGCGTACCCAGCGCGTCAATGATGAAGAGCATCTTCACGCCGCGGTTGCCTTGGCGGATCGTTGCAACGTACCGCTTGTAGCAACCAATGATGTTCGTTTTATCAAGCAGGAAGACTTCGAGGCCCATGAAACGCGGGTCTGTATTGGTGAGGGACGTGTACTCGATGATCCGTTGCGTCCTCGTACCTATAGCGATCAACAGTACCTCAAGTCTCCTGAGGAGATGTGGGAGCTTTTTAGTGATCTGCCAGAGGCCTTGGAAAATACGGTCGAAATCGCCAAGCGCTGCAACATTGAAGTGCAGCTTGGCAAATATTTCTTGCCTAATTTCCCCATTCCCGAAGGCATGACCATTGACGATTACCTGCGAAAGGTATCGTTTGACGGATTGGAAGAGCGTCTGGCGGTACTCCTGCCCAAGGAAACGCCAGATTACGAGGCCAAGCGGCAGGTCTATGTGGATCGCTTGAACTTCGAGCTGAATATCATTATTCAGATGGGGTTTCCCGGCTACTTCCTCATCGTAATGGACTTCATTCAATGGGCGAAGAACAATGGCGTCCCGGTGGGGCCGGGCCGTGGATCGGGTGCTGGCTCGCTGGTAGCGTATGTGCTGAAAATTACGGATCTGGATCCGCTGGCCTATGACCTGCTGTTCGAGCGCTTCCTCAACCCTGAACGTATTTCCATGCCTGACTTCGATGTCGATTTCTGCATGGACGGTCGTGACCGCGTAATTGATTATGTTGCGGGCGCCTATGGGCGTAACGCGGTCAGTCAGATCATTACTTTTGGCACCATGGCCGCAAAGGCGGTGGTTCGTGACGTTGCTCGTGTGCAGGGTAAGTCTTATGGTCTGGCCGACAGATTGTCCAAGATGATCCCCTTCGAAGTAGGCATGACGCTTCAGAAAGCCTATGAGCAGGAGGAGATGCTTCGTGACTTCCTCAAGGTCGACGAAGAGGCCCAGGAAATCTGGGACATGGCGCTCAAACTGGAGGGTATCACTCGGGGAACCGGTAAGCATGCGGGTGGTGTGGTAATCGCACCTACCAAACTGACAGACTTCTCTCCCGTTTCTTGCGATGAGGACGGTAACGGACTGGTTACCCAGTTCGATAAGGACGATGTAGAGCAGGCGGGCCTGGTGAAGTTCGACTTCCTGGGTTTGCGAACATTGACCATCATCAAATGGGCAATGGAAACGATCAATCGAGAGCATGCTGCAAAAGGGCTCGATCCGGTTAACATCGACTTTATCCCGCTGGATGACAAGAAGACCTACGATCTCTTGCAGAAGGCGGAGACGACGGCCGTGTTCCAGCTGGAATCCCGCGGCATGAAAGAGCTGATCAAAAAGCTCAAGCCCGACTGCCTGGAAGACCTGATTGCATTGGTGGCCTTGTTCCGTCCGGGGCCGCTGCAGTCAGGCATGGTAGATGACTTCATCAACCGAAAGCACGGCCGTGCCGAGCTGGCCTATCCCCACCCCGATTATCAGTATGAAGGGCTCAAGCCTGTCCTGGCTCCCACCTATGGCATCATCCTGTATCAAGAGCAGGTTATGCAGATTGCCCAGGTCATGGGGGGCTATACCCTGGGTCAGGCCGACATGCTGCGTCGCGCCATGGGTAAGAAAAAGCCGGAGGAAATGGCCAAGCAGCGGGGCGGCTTTATTGAAGGTTGTGCCAATAATGGCATCGATGCTGAGCTTGCCGGTAACATCTTTGATCTGGTAGAAAAATTTGCGGGTTATGGCTTCAACAAGTCCCACTCGGCTGCCTATGGTCTGGTGTCCTATCAAACTGCCTGGCTGAAGGCGCATTTCCCTGCGCCGTTCATGGCTGCGGTGTTGTCAGCGGATATGCACAACACCGACAAGGTGGTAATCCTCATTGAGGAATGCCGCCATATGAAACTGCGGATCGATGCGCCGGATGTGAACATCTCTGACTTCAAGTTCACTGTAAATGAAGGTGGACGCATCGTTTACGGTCTTGGTGCTATCAAGGGGGTTGGTGAGGGTCCGGTAGAGGCGATTGTAGAAGCGCGCCAGGAGGGGCCTTTCAAGGATCTGTTTGATTTCTGCGACCGTGTCGATCTCAAGCGCATCAACAAACGTACCCTTGAAGCGCTTATTCGCTCGGGAGCGCTGGATCGCCTGGGGCCGCATTATCATGACGAGCTCAAGGCCTACCAGGCGACTATCGATCAGAATCGCTCAGTGCTGTTGGCCGCAATGGAAGAGGCGATTGCGGCAGCCGAGCAAACGGCACGGAGCAATAACAGCGGGCATATGGATTTATTCGGGGGTGTGTTTGCCGAGCCGGAAGCCGATGTCTACGTTAATCATTACAAGGCACGAGCGCTGACGCTCAAGGAGCGTCTACGGGGGGAAAAGGAAACCCTCGGCCTGTACCTGACGGGGCATCCGATCGATGAGTATGAGGGTGAAGTACGGCGACTGGCTCGCCAGCGCATTGTGGACCTCAAGCCCTCTCGTGAAACCCAGACGGTTGCCGGCCTTATCGTTAATCTGCGTGTGATGAAAAACAAGCGCGGCGATAAGATGGGGTTTGTTACACTGGATGATCGCTCGGGCCGGATTGAGGCTTCGCTGTTTGCCGAAGCATTTCATGCTGCTCAGTCCTTGTTGCAGACTGACGCCTTGGTCATTGTTGAGGGCGAAGTCAGCCAGGATGATTTCTCGGGCGGCTTGAGACTGCGCGCCAAGCGCGTGCTGGGCCTGGAAGAGGCTCGCACCGCATTGGCTGAAAGTCTGCGCATCTCGGTTGCAAGCGATGCATTGAAAGGCGACCGTCTTCGGTGGTTGGCCGACCTCTGTACCAAGCATCGGGGCGCTTGCCCGGTTACGCTGGATTATCGAAGCCAGGATGCCAGGGCCCTGCTGCAATTTGGCGAGCAGTGGAGAATCGATCCTGGTGATGGCCTGATACAGGCACTACGTGACCAGTTTGGAAGAGAAAACGTCTTCCTGAACTACCGTTGATCCGAGCGGCGCAAGTGCCGCTCATTCGACCAAACCATGCCAATGGCCTCAAGGGTTGAGGCGGCGATCTCGATAATTGATCTGCCGGCCTCGACCTGATCCGCCTGATCTTTTAAGGTAGGCGACCCGGCCGCTGGCTCAAGATTGCAAGACGGATACTCATGAACCCGAACTATCTCGATTTCGAACAGCCGATCGCTGACCTCCAGGCCAAGATTGAAGAGCTTCGCTTGGTTGGTAATGACAATTCGCTGAACATCAGTGACGAGATTGCCCGGCTGCAGGAAAAGAGCCAGGCACTGACCAAAAGTATTTTCGGTAGTCTGAGCAGCTGGCAAGTGGCTCGTCTGGCGCGTCACCCCTTGCGGCCCTACACGCTGGACTATATCAGCCATCTTTTCGTTGATTTCGAAGAGCTTCATGGCGACCGTCATTTCGCTGATGATCCAGCCATTGTTGGCGGTATCGCTCGTCTGGATGATCAACCCGTCATGGTCATTGGTCATCAGAAGGGGCGTGAGGTGCGTGAAAAGGTACGTCGTAATTTTGGTATGCCTCGCCCGGAAGGTTACCGTAAAGCCTGCCGTCTGATGGAAATGGCCGAGCGTTTCAAGATGCCGATTCTGACGTTTATCGATACTCCCGGTGCTTATCCGGGGATCGATGCCGAAGAGCGTGGACAAAGTGAGGCGATTGCCTGGAATCTGCGTGTCATGTCGCGTTTGAAAACGCCTATCATCGCAACCGTGATCGGCGAGGGTGGTTCTGGTGGCGCCCTGGCAATTGGCGTGTGCGACCAGCTGAACATGCTTCAACATTCGACTTACTCTGTGATTTCGCCTGAAGGCTGCGCCTCGATTCTCTGGAAAACTGCCGAGAAGGCGCCTGATGCGGCTGAAGCCATGGGCATTACTGCGGAGCGTTTAAAGGGGCTGGGTATTGTAGATACCGTTATCGATGAGCCACTGGGCGGTGCCCATCGTGATCCCGCTGTAATGTCTGCTTCCATTCGTGAAGCTCTGGTAGATCAGCTTGACATGCTCAAGAAATTCTCCAGCGAAGAGTTGTTGACGCGTCGTTACGAGCGTCTGATGAGCTACGGTATTTCCTGATCTGTCTCCACGTATGTCCGGCCCATGCCGGACATACGCTTAAGCTGTTTACATGAATAGTGTGTATTCATTGATGGGCAGCCATGTCTCTTTCTGATGTCCCGCTTCCCCCTCTGGCTGACAACGTCCTGAAGGTCTTGACGCCCTATCTGCATGCCAAGCGATGGCATATCGCATTTTCAGGCGGCATGGATTCTTCGGTTCTTCTGCATGTTTTATCGCGGCTGTCCTTCTGCAGGCAGGTGCCGTCGCTACATGCCATTCATGTGCACCATGGTCTTCTCAAAGAGGCTGACGAGTGGGTGGAGCATTGTCGGCAGATGTGTGACCTGCTCCAGGTTCCCCTGAGCGTCGAGCATGTACAAGTGGATCAGAATTCAAGCCTGGAGCGAGCGGCCCGGGACGCACGCTATGCCGCCTTTGCGCGGCACGTTAGAGAGCATGAAGTTCTGCTAGTGGCTCAGCATCAGGACGATCAGGCGGAGACTTTGCTGCTAAGACTGCTGCGTGGAGCTGGGGTAAAGGGTTTGTCTGCCATGGCGACCTCGCGTGCAATGGCTGAGGGACGCCTGGTAAGACCCTTCCTGTCTGTTCCTCGAGCTGAACTGTCACGTTATGCCCTAGCGGAAAAGCTGGAGTGGGTGGAAGATCCTAGTAACATACAGGTTGTTCAGGATCGTAACTTCCTGCGCCATGAGATTCTCACTCGACTGCGCTTACGATGGCCGCAGGCTTCAGCCAGCGTTGCCCGCAGTGCAGGGCATATGACCGAGGCGCTGGCTATTCTTGAAGAGTGCGCTGCCATGGACTTGTCTGCCGCACAGACAGCTACTGCATTTCCTTGGTTGCCGCTTCCAAGTCTCGAACTTGAGATTATCAGGCAGCTGAGCGAGCACCGTCAGCGCAACGCACTTCGCCACTGGTTAGATCGATATAGCCGTATGCCAGATACTGATCATTGGGTGGGCTGGGTTGCACTGCGGGATGCCAGTCCCTCGGCCAGTCCCGTCTGGGTACTGGAAGGCGGTGAGATACATCGGGGGGCGGGACGGCTCTGGTGGTTACCGCATCAGTGGTTGGGCGCCGCCTGTATGCCTTGTCAGTGGCCTGAAAAGGAGTCGGAGGTGGCGTTGGGTGGCAATGGACGAGTGTATATCGTTGGTCAGCGGCCTTTGGGATCACTTGAAGTCCGCTATCGTCAGGGAGGAGAAATCATGGCTGTCCCTGGGCGTGGACACAGAGATCTCAAACGGCTCCTGAATGAGCATCATGTGCCGACGTTCTTGCGCGGCAGATTGCCGCTGCTGTTTTGTAACGGGCAGTTGATAGCCATTGCGAATCTGTCTGGACTCAGTGGTCCAGCCGATCAGCACTGGCGGTTCGAATGGGTTCCTGCGACGAGCGGCCAGCGTTTGAGCTGAAAGGCACTTTGTTGTAGACTACGCTCCCGTCTTGTACCGCACTTGTTGTTTACGTAACAACCGGTGTGCGTTGGGCATGAAGTATTACCGTGCTCAACCGAGGCCTCTAGGCCTCCCTCGCTTCCCGGCGGCTTTCCGCCTAACTACAGATTTCTAGGAAAATTCATGACGCGCTACATCTTCGTCACGGGCGGTGTTGTTTCTTCATTGGGGAAAGGCATTGCCTCGGCTTCCTTGGGCGCCATTCTGGAAGCGAGGGGCTTGAAGGTCACCATGCTCAAGCTGGATCCCTATATCAACGTCGATCCAGGTACCATGAGCCCATTCCAGCACGGCGAAGTGTTTGTCACCCATGACGGTGCCGAGACCGATCTCGACCTGGGTCACTACGAGCGTTTTATTCGCACTACAGTGACTCAGGACAACAACTTCACGACCGGCCGCATCTACATGGATGTGCTGCGCAAGGAGCGTCGCGGCGATTACCTGGGCGCAACCGTTCAGGTAATCCCTCACATTACCGATGAAATCAAGCGCCGTATTATCAAGGGCGCAGGTGATGCGGATGTGGCGCTGGTCGAAATCGGCGGTACCGTAGGTGACATCGAGTCCCAACCCTTCCTGGAAGCCATACGCCAGTTGCGCGTGGAAATCGGCGCTCGCCGTGCCATGTTGATGCATCTGACGTTGGTGCCCTATATTGCAACCGCGGGTGAAACCAAGACCAAGCCGACTCAGCACTCGGTAAAGGAATTGCGCTCCATCGGCCTGCAGCCTGATGTTTTGATCTGCCGCTCCGATCATCCGGTAGACAGTTCTTCCCGCCGCAAGATCGCGCTGTTCACTAACGTGGAAGAGCGTGCCGTCATCTCTCTGGAAGACGTGGATACGATTTACCGTATTCCTTCCGTTCTGCATGCGCAGGGTCTGGACGATTTCGTGGTAGAGCGCTTTGGCCTCGAATGCGGTCAGGCTGACCTGAGTGAGTGGGATCGTGTGGTCGATGCCAAGCTCAACCCAGAGCGTGAAGTAACTATCGCTATGGTTGGCAAGTACATGGAGCTTCTGGATGCATACAAGTCGCTTATCGAGGCGATGACGCATGCCGGTATCCAGAGCCGTACAAAGGTCAATCTGCGCTATATCGATTCGGAAGATATCGAGCAGCAGGGTACCCATCTGCTCAAGGGCGTTGATGCGATCCTTGTGCCGGGTGGTTTTGGTCTGCGCGGTGTAGAGGGCAAGATTCGCACGGTTCAGTATGCACGTGAGAACAAGATTCCGTACCTGGGTATCTGCCTGGGCATGCAGGTAGCGGTAATCGAGTTCGCCCGTAACGTATTGGGCTGGAGCGATGCCAACTCCACCGAATTTGACAAGTCTGGTCAGCACCCGGTGGTTGGTTTGATTACCGAGTGGCAGGATGCGTCCGGCGCTACCGAGATCCGTACAGAAGCTTCGGATCTGGGCGGCACCATGCGCCTGGGAGCTCAGGAGTGCCAATTGTCTTCAGGTACACTGGTACATGATTGCTACCGGCAAGACGTAATCGTTGAGCGTCACCGTCACCGTTACGAAGTGAACAACAACCTGCTGCCCGAAATCATGGCGGCGGGCCTGAAGGTCACTGGCCGTTCCGGCGACGGTGCATTGGTGGAGGTCGTCGAGGCGCCGGATCATCCCTGGTTTGTGGCGTGCCAGTTCCATCCGGAATTCACCTCTACCCCGCGTGATGGTCATCCGCTCTTCAGCGGTTTCGTGAATGCGGCTCTGAAATACGCTAATAAGGCTTGATGACTATGGCTCAGAAAACGATTCGTGTCGGTACTATCGAAGTGGCTAACGACAAGCCGTTCGTGCTGTTTGGCGGAATGAACGTGCTTGAGTCTCGCGATCTGGCGATGCAGATCTGCGAAGAGTACGTGAAGGTAACGCAGAAGCTGGGTATCCCTTATATCTTCAAGGCCAGCTTTGACAAGGCCAACCGTTCTTCGGTCAACTCTTTCCGTGGCCCAGGCCTGGAAGAGGGCATGAAGATCTTTGAAGAGATCAAGAAGACCTTCAATGTACCGGTTATCACGGACGTCCATGAGCCCTATCAGGCGGCACCGGTTGCAGAAGTATGCGACATCATCCAGCTGCCGGCTTTCCTGTCCCGGCAGACGGATCTGGTAGTCGCCATGGCTAAGACCAATGCCGTTATAAATATCAAGAAAGCCCAGTTCCTCGCGCCTCAGGAAATGAAGCATATCCTGAAGAAATGTGAGGAAGTGGGTAATGATCAGTTGATCCTGTGCGAGCGTGGCACGTCCTTTGGTTATAACAATCTGGTAGTCGACATGCTGGGCTTCGGCATCATGAAGCAATTCGACTACCCGATCATTTTTGACGTGACCCATGCCCTGCAGATGCCTGGCGGTCGCAGCGATTCCGCAGGTGGTCGTCGTGCACAGGTTACCGATCTGGCCAAGGCCGGTTTGAGTCAGGGACTGGCAGGTCTGTTCCTGGAGGCACATCCTGATCCTGACAGTGCCAAGTGCGATGGCCCTTGCGCACTTCGATTGAACAAGCTGGAGCCCTTCCTGGCTCAGCTAAAGGCACTGGATGAACTGGTGAAGTCGTTCACTCCAATCGAAACCGCCTGATGCTCCGCTGAACTTAGTTCCAAATAAGAAGCCGAAGGTGCAGTTTGCACCTGACCAGAACCATGGAGAGCGTATAACAATGGCAAAGATCGTCGACATAAAAGGCCGGGAAATTCTGGATTCCCGCGGTAACCCTACCGTGGAAGCCGAGGTGATTCTTGATAACGGTATCGTCGGCAGGGCTTGTGCGCCCTCTGGTGCATCCACAGGATCCCGCGAGGCATTGGAACTGCGTGATGGCGACAAGAGCCGTTACCTGGGCAAGGGTGTTCTGACAGCCGTTGGTAATGTAAACGGCCCGATCCGTGATCTTCTTATTGGCAAGGACCCATCGGATCAGAAAGCGCTCGACAAGGCGATGATCGAGCTCGATGGTACTGAGAACAAGTCCAAGCTGGGCGCCAACGCCATTTTGGCGGTATCCCTGGCAGCTGCCAAGGCGGCCGCCGAGGATAAAGATCTGCCCTTGTATGCCCATATCGCAGAGCTGAACGGCACGCCCGGTCAGTACTCCATGCCGGTTCCGATGATGAATATCATCAACGGCGGCGAGCATGCCGATAACAATGTCGACATCCAGGAGTTCATGGTCCAGCCGGTTGGCGCAAAAAGCTTCGCTGATGCCCTGCGCATGGGTGCTGAGATATTCCATCACCTGAAGGCGGTTCTCAAGGCGCGTGGCCTGAATACTGCCGTGGGCGATGAAGGTGGCTTTGCCCCGAACCTGTCCTCCAACGAAGATGCCCTAGGTGCTATTGCCGAAGCGGTTGAAAAGGCCGGATACAAGCTGGGCACGGATGTCACTCTGGCCTTGGACTGCGCCTCCAGCGAGTTCTATGAAAACGGTCAGTACAGCTTGTCTGGCGAAGGCAAGACGTTCGATGCTCCTGGTTTTGCCGATTATCTTGCAGGTCTGAGCGAGCGTTTCCCGATCATCTCTATCGAAGATGGTATGGATGAGTCCGACTGGGCTGGCTGGAAGGCGTTGACTGATAAGATCGGCAACAAGGTGCAGCTGGTAGGTGACGATCTGTTCGTGACCAATACTAAGATTCTCAAGGAAGGGATCGAGAAAGGTATCGGTAACTCCATCCTCATCAAGTTCAACCAGATCGGTTCACTGACCGAGACGCTGGAAGCCATCCAGATGGCCAAGGCTGCTGGTTATACGGCGGTCATTTCTCACCGCTCGGGTGAGACCGAAGACGCAACGATTGCTGATCTTGCCGTGGGTACTGCGGCAGGGCAGATCAAGACCGGCTCACTGTGTCGTTCAGACCGGGTCTCCAAGTACAATCAGCTGCTTCGTATCGAAGAGCAGCTTGGTGCAAAAGCACCGTACCGTGGACGTGCCGAATTTCGTAGCTGAGTTCACAGTGAGCGGCGCAGGCCGCTCCGCTGTTGCGAAATGATGTGTTAAAAGAGCAGGATTGAAGTGTCGCTTATCGATATAGGCATCATTTCCTTCCTGCTCTTGTTTTAAGTATGTTCTCATTAGCTCACTTAACTTGTTGCTTTGAACCGTAAAGCCAATGCGTAGCCCTTACTGGTTGTTTCCTGTCCTGATCATTGCGTTAGCCGGCTTGCAGTATCGCCTGTGGGTAGGTGATGGCAGTTTGGCGCAGGTAAAAGAGCTGCGTGAGCAGATTTCCAGTCAGGATGAGGAAAATAAGCAGCTGCTTGAACGCAACCGGATCCTCGAGGCGGAAGTTGCCGAGTTGAAAAAGGGCATGGAGACGGTTGAAGAGCGGGCTCGCCATGAGCTCGGTATGGTTAGAGAGGGTGAGACCCTTTACCTGCAGTCCAAATGATAAACACCTCATTACCTCTTTTCTGGGCCGTTATTCCGGCAGCGGGTATCGGTTCGCGCATGCGAGCGGATCGCCCCAAGCAATATCTGGATCTGGCGGGCCGAACGGTCATTGAGCACACGCTTTCTGCGTTATTGGATCATGCTTCCCTGCAGGGCATAGTCGTTAGCCTGGCGGTTGATGACAGATGGTGGCCTGGTCTTGTCTGCGCTACGGATAATCGGATTACCCGGGCTACTGGTGGGAAGGAACGTGCCGACTCTGTACTGAACGGCCTTATGCGGCTGGAAGCCTGCGGCGCATCTGATCTTGACTGGGTATTGGTACATGATGCAGCAAGACCTAATCTGGCTCAGAGCGACATTGATCGGCTATTGCAGGAGCTGGCTGATGATGAGGTTGGGGGATTACTGGCTATTCCAGTCAAGGATACGTTAAAGCGTGTCGACCCTTATGGCCGGGTTGAGGTGACAGTAGATCGTAGTGTCATCTGGCAGGCCTATACACCCCAGATGTTTCGATTGGGCCATCTGAGACAAGCGCTCAGTGATGCATTGGCTGCTGGCGTCATGATCACGGACGAAGCCTCCGCTATGGAGTGGGCGGGCTATAGACCCCGCGTGATAGAAGGGCGAAGTGATAACATCAAGATTACGCGGCCCGAGGATCTGGTCTGGCTGACGCAACTTTGGCATGAGCGCCGGCACGAACCGACGCCCACGACCTGACCCTTTAGAAGCGATACACTGCCGCTGCCCCCGTCTTGGACGGCATACGTTCACGGGGTACGACGACCACATCGCCGCCATGTTCCATGACGTAGGTGATCAGCTCATCCAGCACATCGGCTGTTTCAGCTCCAGCGGGTTTGGAGGGATGCAGCTCGCCACTTTCCCGATCAAGCAGCCCGGGTATCTGGCGATCAGCCTCTACCAGCAGCATGGCTACACGGCTTTCAGCAGTGGCTTTTCCAATTTCTTCCAGTTGATCGGAGGCCAAGCCTTGGCCACGAGATTCGCCGTATTGGTCAAGAATGCCATTCAGGCGCTTCAAGTACATAGGCTCCATGAGCTTCCAGCTTTCCTGGCGCAGCATTTCTGTATCCAAGGCACCCTGGCCGATAGAAATACCTTTTTCCAAAAGCTGCTGGTTGTGACTGACATGACGGAAAACGGTCTGATTTTCCGGGAGCGCAGCCAAAATAAGGGGCAGTCCAGAGGGTTTGGAGTGGTGTTCAGTAATGGCTCGGTCGACAGCTCTAAAAAAGCGCTCACAGTCGATATCGATCTGCTCTTGCTTACCACTTCCACCAGAGCCGTGAATCATGGGGTCGCCACGCTCGCTCGCTCCACCAAAGCCGTTGGTGTTACCAATCTGATCCTTGGGCGTTAGTTCTGAACCTAATGCCTCATCTTGATTGCGGGGTACTTCAGGCGCCAGCTCAACTTCATCCAATACGTCCCGGTTGCCTTCAAAGAGGCGTACCTGATTACGAGACAAGCACAGAATCTGGTAACGATCTGCTGACTGAGCAATACGAAGAATGGGCTTCAAATAATGCTGAGAATTGACGAGGGCCACTTCGGGCACCTTGCGCTGCAGCGGATAAACCATGAAATAGTCTTTTCCACCAAAGACGGCGACACCATCACGGGTGTGATTCCAGAAGTCGCGGTTATCAACCAATTCATCGAATGGCTTGAGTAGCGTATCGCTGGGAGCGTCGGGGAATTGCTGTTCCAGAGAGGCTCTCAGGTCGCGGACCAGATTCTTGAAGCGGATCGGGTCCTGTGTGCGCTCTGGAAAGCTTCGATGGGTAGGCATGTAAATCGATAGGCATGGCGGCTCATGCTTTTCCATTAGTTCAGCCAATGTTGCTTTGGTGATGGGTCCGTACATGGCGGCTTCCTCGCTATGGTTATGGAGGGTTCGTCAACTACGAATGAGCGTGGCACCTGGTATAGACCAGGCAGAGCCGGCTCCTCGCTGAATCCGGCAAGGCAGAACGTGTCCGCTTTCGGTTTCACATCGCTTTGAAAGTATCGATGCAGAATGCTCAAGAATGCGGTGCCGTTCTGACCTCTGGGATTCGACTGTTTGGAGCATGACCCTTTCATGTTCCATATAGGTACGACGAGCCCGGCAACGGCGGGTTCCAACCGTTGGACGTATGGCGTCTCTGCTGGCAACTCTCGCGTCAGCTCTGAAGATAGGTGACCAGATTGCTTTTGAGGTAGTCCACCAGTTGCCTGACCTTCGGGGACAAGTGGCGCCGCTGTGGATACAGCGCCCATACGCCTGTGTTGGGCGGTTGCCGGTTTTCCAGCAGGGAGACCAGCTCCCCTCGTGTCAGGTGAGGAGCCACGTAGTAATCCGGCAGCTGGCACAGACCAAATCCTCTGAGTGCCGCATCCAGAACGGCCTGGCCGCTGTTGCAGCGCCAGTTTCCTGCAACCTTGATGGGGATTTCCCGTCCATCTTCCTGAAAGGTCCAAACATCGCTATTACCGATCAGACAGTTATGCCGTGCCAGTTCTGACAGGGCATGGGGAGCGCCGAAGCGCTCGAGATAGCGTGGCGCAGCGCAAAGGTACATGATGCGAGGCGCAAGCTTGGTTGCTATGAGTTGAGAATCGTTTAGCCGGCCCAGGCGGATTGCCAGATCGAAACCTTCCTGCACCAGGTCCAGCGTGCGGTTGGAAAGCTCTATTTCCAGACGTAATTGCGGGTGCAGTGCCATGAAGCTGTTCACTAAGGGGATGATAAAACGCTCCCCGTAGGTCACTGCACATGTCATGCGTAGCAATCCCTTGGGCTCGCTGGACAGATCACTGACGGCCCGAAGTGCTTCCTCGCGGGCGTCCTGCAGGCGTTGGCAATGCTGAAGAAAGGTCTGTCCGGCCTCGGTCAGCACGACACTGCGCGTGCTCCGATAGAACAGGCGTGTCTGTAGACGTTCTTCCAGTCGGGCGATTTGTCGGCTGACATGGGATGAGGAAACACCAAGCCGTTCGGCGGCCAAGCTGAAATGACCTGCTTCAGCAACCGCAACGAACTCATCCAAGCCTTCCCAGGCGCTCATGATTATCCCTGTATGGCAATAATATTTTGCAGTACGTTGGATTATTAACTGAATCAAAGCTCATACACTAGACGTACCGTATCACCAGATGGATGACGACCTCCATGATTAAATCACGCGCTGCTGTTGCTTTTGAGGCTAACAAGCCCCTTGAAATCGTTGAAGTAGATGTTGCCCCGCCTAAAGACGGCGAGGTGCTGGTTCGTATCGTGGCGACAGGTGTCTGCCATACCGATGCCTACACACTGTCCGGCGCTGATCCGGAAGGTATTTTTCCTGCGATCCTTGGGCATGAGGGCGGCGGTATCGTCGAGGCGGTTGGTCCGGGAGTGACGTCCGTTGCCGTAGGTGATCATGTCATTCCGCTGTATACCCCGGAATGTGGCAAGTGCAAGTTTTGCCTGTCCGGCAAGACCAACCTATGCCAAGCCATTCGCGCTACCCAGGGCAAGGGGCTCATGCCGGATGGCACGTCCCGTTTCTCTTATAAAGGCCAGCCGATCTATCACTATATGGGGACTTCCACGTTCTCTGAGTACACGGTATTGCCGGAAATCTCGCTGGCCAAGATTCCCAAGGAAGCGCCTCTGGAGAAAGTCTGCCTGCTCGGCTGTGGTGTTACTACCGGGATCGGTGCAGTACTGAACACTGCCAATGTGGAAGAGGGCGCTACGGTAGCCATCTTCGGTTTGGGTGGTATTGGCCTGTCAGCGGTAATCGGTGCGACTATGGCCAAGGCGGGACGTATCATCGCCATCGACATCAACCCTACCAAGGCTGAAATTGCCAAGCAGCTAGGGGCTACGGATTTCGTCAATCCCAACGACTACGACAAGCCTATCCAGGAAGTGATAGTCGAGCTGACGGATGGCGGCGTGGATTACTCGTTCGAGTGTGTGGGTAACGTGAAGCTTATGCGTGCTGCACTGGAATGCTGCCACAAGGGATGGGGTGAGTCGGTCATTATTGGTGTCGCTGGCGCTGGTCAGGAAATCAGTACACGTCCGTTCCAGCTGGTTACGGGGCGTGTATGGCGGGGCAGTGCATTCGGTGGCGTCAAAGGTCGCACCGAGCTACCGGGCTACGTCGATAAGGCCCAGAAGGGCGAAATTCCGCTGGATACCTTTATTACCCACACCATGGGGCTGGACAAGATCAACGATGCCTTTGATCTGATGCATGAAGGTAAGAGCATTCGTACGGTTATCCACTATTGATCATGCATGGGTCCGGCGTCTTGCAAAGTCGGGCCTGTCTCTGCCCATAAGGAGCTATCCATGAGCAATACGCTGGAATTGGTCTCATGCCAGAAGTCTTTTGGCGGCTGGCACAAGCGCTACAAGCATCGGTCGACGGTTCTGGGCTGTGAGATGACTTTTGCTGTCTATCTGCCTCCTCAAGCCGAGCAGAAAACACAGCTGCCAGCTCTGTACTGGTTGTCAGGATTGACCTGCACCGATGAGAACTTCATGCAGAAGGCTGGCGCGCATCGAGTAGCTGCTGAGTTAGGACTGGTACTCGTAGCACCGGATACCAGCCCTCGTGGTCCGGACGTGCCCGATGATGCTGAAGGTGCCTGGGACTTTGGACTAGGAGCAGGCTTTTATCTAAATGCCACTCGCGAGCCCTGGGCCAAACACTATCGGATGCATGATTACGTTGTGAGGGAGCTGCCTGCTGTCATCGAGGCAAACTTCCCGGTGTCGGAGAAGCGTGGCGTAAGCGGCCACTCGATGGGAGGCCATGGTGCTTTGGTCTGCGCCTTGCGTAATCCCGGTTTCTATCGTTCGGTTTCGGCTTTTTCACCTATCGTAAATCCGATGAATTGTCCTTGGGGACAAAAGGCGTTTTCCAATTATCTGGGGGAAGACCGTTCCACCTGGGCTGAGTGGGATGCCTGTGCACTGATGGAAAAAGCGCAGGAACGACTACCTGTTCTTGTGGATCAAGGGGAGCAGGACAGCTTTCTTTCCGAGCAGCTCAAACCAGAGGCATTGGAGCAGGTAGCTACCCGTGTCGGTCATCCCTTGACCCTGCGTCTGCAGCCTGGTTATGACCATAGTTACTATTTCGTTGCCACCTTTATCGAGGATCATTTGCGTCATCATGCCCGCGCGCTGATCGATTGATCGAACTTGCGTGTTCGGTAACGGCGACGTTTACGGATTACCCCGGTAGAATTGACGCCCTGATCCTTCAGGGCGTTTTTATTTATGCGAATTGGCCACGGCTATGATGTCCATCGTTTCGGTGAAGGTAACTTCATCACGCTGGGCGGTGTACAGATTCCCCACACTTCTGGACTGGTTGCTCACTCGGATGGCGACGTCGTTCTGCATGCCTTGGCAGATGCCCTGCTGGGAGCGGTTGCACTGGGCGATATCGGTAAGCACTTCCCAGATACCGATCCGCAGTTCAAGGGTGCCGATAGCCGAGCATTGCTACGTCATGTGTTGGGTCTGGTCCAGCAAAAGGGCTTCAAGGTTGGTAACGTCGACGCCACGATTATCGCTCAGGCTCCCAAGATGGCCCCTCACATCGATGCCATGCGTCGTGTGATTGCAGAAGATCTGCAGGTTGAGCTTGATCAGGTCAATGTAAAGGCAACCACCACAGAACGCTTGGGATTTGTCGGGCGTGAGGAAGGCATTGCCGTGCATGCAGTAGCGTTGTTGCTTCCGGTATGACTGAAATCGAACTGCTAGGCCCGACGGCTCATGGACCGGCCTGTGGTACCGCTGTATTGAAGGCGACTGCCGAAGACTTTCAGGTGAACGAGGTGCTCGACATTCCCTTGGAAGGCGAGGGTGAACATCTCTGGCTCTGGGTCGAGAAGCGAGGCCTCAACACAGAGGAGGCTGCACGTCGTTTGGCGCGCGCGGCTGGTGTTCCGCTACGGGCCATCAGTTATGCAGGGCTCAAGGATCGACAGGCGCTTACGCGTCAATGGTTCAGCCTGCATCTTCCAGGAAAGACCGACCCTGAGCTCAGCGCTGCTGAAGGCGATGCCCTGTGCATCCTGAAGCGGGCCAGGCACCGCCGTAAGCTTCAGCGCGGCGCTCACGCAGCCAATGGATTCACGCTCAGGCTGACCGAGCTGGCGGCTGACAGGGATAAGCTGGAGGAGCGGCTGAGCAAGATAGCCGCTGAAGGTGTACCGAACTACTTCGGACTGCAACGCTTCGGGTACGAGGGTGGCAACCTGGACGAGGCGCGGCATTTCGCACAGCAGGGCACGCTGCCCGAACAGCGTAATCGCCGTTCCCGCATACTGTCCGCAGCGCGTAGCTACCTGTTCAATCAGGTATTGGCGCAACGTGTTGCCGCCGGAAGCTGGAATGTGGCCAGGGTTGGCGATCTGTTGGCCTTCACTGACAGCCGCAGCTTTTTCCCTGCGGGGGAGGCAGAGTGCTCCGACCCCCGGCTGGCGGCCCTTGACCTTCACCCTACCGGCCCGCTCTGGGGAGAAGGTGACTCACCTGCCGGTGGCGCAGTCCAACAGGAAGAACAGGGTGTAGCCGCCGATGCGGCCGGATTGCCCGCCTGGCTTGCTGATGCGGGGCTTCGGCATGAACGGCGCATTCTTCGCCTCCCTATTAACGGTTTGTCATGGCATTATCCCGAGCCTGACATTCTGCAACTTGATTTCGTCTTGCCGGCTGGCTGCTTTGCTACCGTTGTAGTGCGTGAGCTCGTCTCGCTGGCCACGGCAGGACAGACGGATACTCCATGCGACTTTTGATTGCCAACGATGACGGCGTTCTTTCACCCGGCATTGCTGCCTTGCATGCGGCGCTGGACGACTATGCCGAGTGCACCGTGGTAGCGCCATTGACGGATATGAGTGGAATCAGCAGCGCCTTGACGCTGGATCGTCCCTTGCATCCACAACGGTTGCCTAATGGTTATATCGGTATAAACGGTACGCCTACCGATTGTGTGCATCTGGGCATCAACGGTCTGCTGGAGCATACGCCCGACATGGTCGTATCAGGTATCAACCTGGGCGCCAACCTGGGCGATGACGTTCTATACTCGGGAACGGTGGCAGCGGCACTGGAAGGTCGCTTTCTTGATCGTCCGGCTTTTGCCTTCTCGCTCTTGTCACGGCTTCCGGATAATCTTCCGGCGGCCGCGCAAATCGCCCGGCAGCTGGTCGAGGCCCATACGCAGTTTGATCTACCGCCGCGTACGGTGCTGAATGTCAACATACCCAACCTGCCGCTTGAACATATTAAAGGGGTGCGGCTGACCCGGTTGGGCCATCGTGCACGTGCCAAGCCTCCGGTCAGGGACGTTAATCCCAGGGGTAAGGAAGGGTACTGGATCGCAGTCGCGGGTGATGCTGAAGACAGCGGCCCGGACACGGATTTTCATGCGGTGATGCAAGGTTACGTATCGATTACGCCGCTACAGTTGGATCGGACCTTCCATGAAGGGTTTGCCGGACTGGCTGTTCTAGAGGAGATGTTTCGATGAATCAGGGGCAAGAGCATATGCAGCGTCATGGGATCGGCATGACTTCGCAGCGGACTCGCGAAAGGCTCATTCAAAGGCTTTATGAGGAAGGCCTGTCCAATGCGCAGGTGCTGGAAGTAATTCGACGCACGCCCCGTCATCTGTTTGTCGACGAAGCCTTGGCGCACCGTGCCTATGAAGATACAGCACTGCCCATTGGTCATAACCAGACCATTTCTCAACCGTACATGGTGGCTCGCATGACCGAGCTGCTGCTGGCGGCCGGTCCGCTGGACAAGGTCATGGAGATCGGTACGGGATCCGGCTACCAGACTGCAGTGCTGGCTCAACTGGTTGAACGTGTGTTCTCTGTTGAGCGTATTCAGTCGCTGCAGGACCGAGCCAAAGAGCGCCTGGTCGAACTCAATGTGCGCAACGTCGTATTTCGTTGGGGAGACGGGTGGGAGGGCTGGCCAGCCCTGGCTCCCTATAACGGCATCATCGTAACAGCGGCGGCTCGTGAAGTGCCTCAAGCCTTACTGGATCAGCTGGCACCGGCTGGACGTCTCGTGATTCCGGTAGGCGAGGGCGAAGAGCAGCAATTACTGTTGATCGAACGCCAGGAAGAAGGTTTTTCACGTCAAGTGCTCGATTCTGTGCGCTTTGTTCCACTTCTGAATGGACCGTTGGCCTGATCCCTTCGTCAGGGAACGATAGCATTGGCAATGGTCAATACAGCGGCCAATTCGGCTTGCGTTGACGTACAAGCTTTCTAAGGGGGAAGGAGTGAGGCTTCTTAAGGCCCGGCTGCGAGGGATTCGCAACGGTAGTGGGATCAGCTTGGTAGTGGCTCTGATGCTAAGTCTCGTCTTGTCAGGATGCTCCAGCTCCTCATCCCGAGGCGTGCAGGTCGTTGATCGCTCCGGTGGTTCGGCAAATACATACCGTGTTACAAAAGGACAATATACCGTTCGGCGGGGGGATACCCTTTACGCTATAGCCTCCCGTAATGGATGGGATTGGCGAAGCCTTGCTGCTCATAACGGTATTTCTCCACCGTATGTCATCCATGTTGGCCAGAAGATCAACTTTGGCGGCAGCAGCTCCAGTACGGTCGCAACTACCTCTCGAAGACCCGTACAAACCGTGTCGTCTGCGCCTGTTTCTACCGCTCCGGCTAGTACGAACACGCCTGTGGCTACACCTGCACCCACCTCTCCACCCGTAACGCAGAGCGTTCCGGCTGCGCCTCCGCCGGTAACCGCGCCTCCGGCGACTACACCAACTGTCGAGGTTGCCAAGACTTCTGCAGGCTGGGCCTGGCCTACTAAGGGCACACTGATTTCCCGGTACTCCTCGAACGGCAGTTTGAATAAAGGCATTGATATAGCCGGAGATTTGGGACAGCCTGTTCTGGCGGCTTCCGGTGGAACCGTCGTGTATGCAGGCAATGGGTTAAGGGGTTACGGTGAGCTGATCATCATCAAGCACAACGAAACCTACGTCAGTGCGTACGGTCATAATCGCAGGCTTCTGGTTCGGGAGGGGCAACAGGTCAAGGTCGGGCAAACAATCGCCGAGATGGGTTCTACAGGAACCGACCGGGTGAAGCTGCATTTTGAGATTCGCCGGCAGGGTAAACCCGTAGATCCTCTGCAATATTTGCCAAATCGTTGACTCGTTGTCTGACCCGTTCCAGCGCTAGGGGGACGGGTTCAGGCGTAATCAGGGGGATTGATCACGCCCGGGCTTGTTGTTGAACTCAAGCAAGGGACATTGATCATGGCGCTTAATAAAAAAGAACCCGAGTTTGACATGAGTGACGAAGTGCTCCTGCTGGAAACTTCCGTCTCATTCGAAGAAGGGTCATTTGATGCATCACAGCTACTGGGTGATGCGCCTAAAGCACTTCAATCACGTACGTCCAAGCAAACCAAGCATATCGATTACAACCGGGCGCTCGATGCGACTCAGTTGTATCTCAATGAAATCGGTTTCTCTCCACTGCTTTCTCCTGAGGAAGAGGTTCATTTTGCGCGATTGGCGCAAAAGGGAGGTCCCGCTGGCCGCTGCCGTATGATCGAGAGCAACCTTCGTCTTGTGGTGAAGATTGCTCGCCGTTATGTGAATCGGGGGCTGTCCCTGCTCGATCTGATCGAGGAAGGCAACCTGGGGCTGATTCGCGCGGTAGAAAAATTCGATCCTGAGCGTGGCTTCCGCTTCTCAACCTACGCGACCTGGTGGATCCGACAGACCATCGAGCGTGCCATCATGAACCAGACGAGGACGATTCGTCTGCCCATTCATGTGGTCAAGGAGCTTAATCTGTATTTGCGGGCTGCCCGTGAACTGGCGCAAAAGCTTGATCATGAGCCGTCGCCGGAAGAGATCGCCTGTCTGCTGGAAAAGCCAGTGGAGGAGGTGAAGCGGATGATGGGACTTAATGAGCGGATCAGCTCTGTTGATGTGTCTTTGGGGCCTGATTCAGACAAGACGCTTCTCGATACGCTTACCGACGATAGGCCAAGCGATCCGTGCGAACTATTGCAGGATGACGACCTCAGCCAGAGCATTGACCAATGGCTGTCGGAGTTGACGGACAAGCAGCGTGAGGTAGTTGTCCGGCGTTTTGGCTTGCGCGGGCATGAAAGCTGTACGCTTGAAGAAGTAGGGCAGGAGATCAACCTGACCCGCGAGCGGGTACGGCAGATACAGGTCGAGGCCCTAAAGCGGTTGCGCGAGATTTTTGAGCGTAACGGCTTGTCGAGCGACTCGTTGTTTCAATAAGCCTTCTAATTGGCACTAAAGCCCGACGTTGAGTTGGGCTTTTTTATAGGCGCACGAAAGCCATCGGCAACGTGATAACGAGGTGGCAGAGGTGAGTCACGGGAGGTTCTCTAATGCTCTAGGCAGCGGAGAAAGAGAGCGGGTTGCAAGGTGGTGCGGCAGATGAATAAACAAAGACAAAGGGCGAGTTAACTCGCCCTTTTAGATGCGTGCAACAAATGCAGCGCCTGAACAGCTGGGTTCAAGCCCTGATCAGCGCTCCAGGTACTGCAACTTGTTAGGCTTGCCGTCCCACTCTTCCGCATCGGCCAGCGCTTCTTTCTTCTCGGTGATGTTCGGCCAGACTTCACAGAGATCACGGTTCAACTCTATGAATTCCTGCTGGTTTTCCGGTACCTCATCTTCAGAGAAGATAGCCTGTGCAGGGCATTCCGGCTCGCATAGGGCGCAGTCGATACACTCATCTGGATGAATGACCAGAAAGTTGGGGCCTTCGTAAAAGCAGTCCACCGGGCATACTTCTACACAGTCGGTATATTTGCATTTGATGCAGTTGTCGGTGACAACAAAAGTCATTATTAGAACTCCTCAGGCGGCTAGGCGCGGGATTTTAGCAGTATTAGGCCAATCCCCGTCATCGGGTTGTCAGATACGCTTTTTCCATTCATAGATAAGCTGCAACGCTTTAAGTGGCGTCAGCTCGTCGGGATTCAGTTTTTCCATCTCATCCAACAGCGGATGCGTAGCCGCTGCAAACAGATCGGCCTGCATGGGTTGGGGTGTCTGGCTGATCGTTTTCGGGGCTTCGTGGGACAGACTGGTCTTTTCCAGATGCGCCAGATGCTCACGGGCCCGCTGGATGACCTGACTAGGTACGCCTGCCAGTTGAGCGACCGCAAGGCCGTAGCTCTGGCTGGCCGGGCCGGGCAGAACATGGTGCAGGAAGACAATCCGGTCGTTGTGCTCAGTGGCGTTGAGATGCACGTTGGCTACTACTGGCTCGTTGTCTGGCAGAACCGTAAGCTCGAAGTAGTGTGTTGCAAACAGAGTGTAGGCACGCAGCTTGGCCAGCTGTTCAGCAGCGGCCCAGGCCAATGACAGGCCGTCGAAGGTACTGGTGCCTCGCCCGACTTCATCCATGAGGACCAAGCTATGCTCGCTGGCATTGTGCAGGATGTTGGCGGTTTCACTCATTTCGACCATAAAGGTCGAGCGCCCGCCTGCCAGGTCATCACTTGAGCCAATTCGGGTAAAGATGCGGTCTACCAGGGACAGGCGGCACGCCGCTGCCGGTACGAAGCTACCGATATGTGCCAGGAGAACGATCAGGGCAGTCTGACGCATATAGGTGGATTTACCGCCCATGTTCGGGCCGGTAATGATCAGCATCCGCGTATCGTTATTCAGGTTCAGGTCGTTGGCTACAAACGGGGTATCCAGCACCTGCTCCACAACGGGGTGACGGCCCTGTGATATTTCCAGGCAGGGTTCATCGACAAAACTCGGTCGATTGAGGTCGAGGTTCAGTGCACGTTCGGCCAGGTTGCTCAGTACATCAAGCTCGGCCAAGGCCGCCGCGGTGTCTTGGAGGGGGGCAAGCTGTTCGATGAGGCTATCGATCAAGGCTTCATACAGGACCTTTTCACGGGCCAGTGCACGGCTCTGAGCTGACAAGGCCTTGTCTTCGAACGCTTTCAATTCAGGCGTAATGAAGCGCTCGGCCCCTTTGAGCGTCTGTCGGCGAATATAGTCAGCTGGTGCCTGCTCAGCCTGCATCCGGGGTAGCTCGATAAAGTAGCCATGGACGCGGTTGTAGCCAACTTTCAAGCCGGAAAGGCCGGTACGCGCCTTTTCCCGTGCTTCGAGATCCATCAGAAACTGCCCGGCGTTCTCGCTCAAGGTCTGTAGCTCGTCCAGCTCGGCATCGTAGCCGCGCTTGATGACGCCGCCATCGCGGATGACTGCTGGCGGAGTGTCGACAACAGCGCGAGAAAGCGTATCCGCCAGTTCGGGATAGGTCTGGATGCTTTTGGCCAGGTCGTTGAGATGAGGCGCTACCAGATCCTGCATGCCGCGCTGTAATTCGGGGAGCGCCGAGAGCGCGTCGCGCAGACGGGCCAAATCCCGCGGGCGAGCCGTACGCAGTCCGATTCGGGCCAGAATACGCTCTATGTCGCCGATTTCTTTCAGTTGAGGCTGCAGCTGTTCGAAGCGGTATTGCTCCAACAGGCAGGTAATGGCGTCTTGGCGCGCCTGGATGACGCTGCGGTTGCGCAGGGGGCGGTTGAGCCAGCGAGTCAGAAGGCGGCTACCCATGGCCGTTTGGCAACGATCTACCACCGATTGCAGTGTATTCTCACGGCCGCCGGAGAGATTAGTATCCAGTTCCAGGTTGCGGCGGCTGGCGCCATCCAGAATGACCGTGTCGTCCAGGCGCTCGTGATGCAGGCTGCGCAGGTGATGAAGCGCAGTACGCTGCGTCTCTTTGGCATAGGCCAGCAGGCTACCAGCCGCACCGATGCCCAGTTTGAGCTTGTCACAGCCAAAGCCTTTGAGGTCCTGCGTACCGAATTGCTGGCACAAACTCTTGACGGCCGTGTCGCAGTCGAAGTCCCAGGGTGCCCTACGGCGAAGTCCGCGGCGCTTTTCGATAGGTAGACCCTGCGGCCAGTCATCAGGAATAAGCAGCTCGGCCGGGTTGAGTCGCTCGATTTCGGCCATGAGCGGCTCCCAGCCGGATAGCTCCTGAACAACAAAGCGTCCACTGGTGATGTCCAGGACCGCAAGACCGAACAGTTTGTGATCGCCTAGAATGGCGGCGAGCAGGTTATCGCGTCGCTCATCCAGCAGGGCTTCATCACTGACTGTGCCAGGTGTAAGAATCCTGACGACCTGACGTTCCACAGGGCCTTTGCTGGTAGCCGGATCGCCGATCTGCTCGCAGATGACTACGGACTCACCCAGTTTGACCAGTTTGGCCAGATACCCTTCGGCTGAGTGAAAAGGGATGCCCGCCATGGGGATAGGCTTGCCTGCCGACGCGCCACGGGCAGTCAATGTGATGTCGAGCAGCTTGGACGCCTTTTTGGCATCATCATAAAAAAGCTCGTAAAAATCACCCATGCGATAGAAGAGCAGCTGCTCAGGGTGCTGATGCTTGATCTTCAGGTATTGCTGCATCATCGGCGTATGGTTGGAAAGGCTTTCCATACAGGTCATTCACTCGCGGGGTCGTTTTACAGGGTCGGTAATTCTACCGGATTTGTCGGTATCGTCGGATAAAAAGCACCGGGTAGGAGGCTGTTGAGGCGTTAAACCCAAGCGGTAGCCGGAAGCGGATGATTGATGGGTAAAGGCGCTATAAGCCTATCGTCCAGGAGGCACTAAATTTTCTCTCAGCCCCCCTTCACAACGGCTTTGCCGCGAATAAAATGACGCTTCTCTCGCCGGCATTCGTCCGGTTTTTTCTGGTGTTCTGCCAAACATGTCGACCGATAATCCTTGCCTTAACTGCGGTGCCTGCTGCGCGTTTTTTCGTGTGTCGTTCTACTGGGGTGAGTGCCGGTCCGCCGGTGGTCTGGTGCCGGATGAGTTGACGGTGGGGGTTACTCCTCACCACGTTGCGATGGTAGGTACTGATACCAAACCTGCACGCTGCGTCAGCCTATTGGGCGATGTAGGATGCGGTACGCGTTGCACCATGTATGAGAGCCGACCGAGCCCTTGCCGTGAGTTCGAAGCCTCATGGATCAATGGTGAGCATAACGAGCGGTGCGATGCTGCGCGTGCAGCCTATGGCCTGCCTCCATTAACGCCGCCATTGCAGCCTCATCAGTCGCCTGAGCGGGTGGCCTGATAGCCGGACGTTTCAACAGAGGCGGAAAAAAGCTTCAAGGGGGCTGCAAATGGAAAGGGCGCGGGTAATGATGGCGATGATCAGGCCCAGCATGCCCAATGTGCCTGCCCATAGCAGGGCCAAGCCGACAGGATGCTGATTTCTGGCGAAGCCTGTGATAAGCATGGCTGAAAACAGAATGATGAAAACAAGGGTGGTGTTGTGATTCATGATGATCGTCCGTCGGTGGCGGTCCGAAGTGTATGCCATTCGCCGCTCTAGAGGCGGCCTATCATCATGTTTGGGAAGAAATATCGAGGGGCCGGTATGAGCGGCAATCGCTCATACCGGTAATGACCCGGTCAGGCTGCCTGCCAGGAGCGCTCGGCTTCGTCACGCGTCTTGACCAGTTGAATCTTGCCGCCTTCAACAGACTTCACCCAAGACAGCGGAATATAGTGGTGCTGGCCATTGGCATCCTGATCCTGCTTGGTCAGCTTGATACGATCAGTGCCTTCCAGGTGATCGACTGTGCCAACGTGCTGGCCATCGGATCCTACGATTTCGGCGTGTTCTTTAATGCTGTTTACATCAACCATTTCATGCTCCTGTTGGGACGTGAAAGGGTGAGTTGCCCTCAAGCAACTCGCTTAGGCCCATTCAAGGTGCCTACTCAAGGTCCGACAGGGAGAGGCTTCGCTATGTTTCATGGGTGCGACGAGAGGTCGCAGAGGTTGCCACGCTGTGAAAGTAGGATGACGGTTGCGTGATGAAAGGTGCGTTTCGAATGTAGAAACGCCCGGATGATCCGGGCGTTTGGATGGTCTGGCAGGATATTCAGATGCCTTCATCCCCCTGAAACTCTTCAACGGCGCGAACCACTTTGTCATGGTGGGACTCGCCTGCAGCCTCTGCCAGCTTTTCAATCGCCTGGGCAAGTGCCTCGAAGGCATCACGGTAATAAGCAGGCTGATCTTGATCGGCCGCTTTGCCAGCCTGCATACGGGCTTGCTGGAGCAGTTCGGCAATTTCTTCTTTATTTGCAGCCATGGTGGTTTCCCTCATGTAATCGACAGACATTGGACAGCCGCTCGCGAGGTGGATTCACCTTTACTGGCTACGTCGTTCCCACGCCTCCCGATTGACCAGATCAGGCGGGCGCTTACCTGACAGGGCAGCCAGCAGATTGTCGACCGCGCAGCGTGCCATGCCTTCGCGCGTGCCATGGGTTGCCGAACCGATATGGGGCGTAGCGACCACATTGGGCAGGCTCAGCAGGGGGGAATCTGCCGGAAGCGGCTCCTTTTCGAAGACATCAAGACCGGCACCTTTGAACTGCTGCTTTTGAAGCGCGTCGATCAGGGCCTTCTCATCAACCACCTTGCCACGAGAGATGTTGATGAAAAAGCTTTCCGGTTTTAATAACGCGAACTCCCGCGCCCCGATAAGCCGCGCTGTTTCAGGGCTTAGCGGTACGGTGACACAAATAAAGTCCGCCTCGCTCAGTAGTTGGTCCAGGGAGCGGTATTGTGCGGCGAACTCCCGTTCGATATCCGGCTTGGGTGAGTGGCTGTTGTAGAGGATAGGCATGCCAAAGCCGAAGTGACCGCGACGGGCAATCGCCGATCCGATCCGGCCCATTCCCACTATTCCCAGCGTCTTGCCATGAACATCACTGCCGAAGAGGGGTTCCCCCAGGCTGGCCTGCCAGTCTCCCGCCTTGACATAGTTCGCAAGCTCAACCACACGTCTGGCGGTCGACAGGATCAAGGCGAAAGCTGTGTCAGCAACAGTTTCCGTCAGTACATCTGGAGTGTTGCACAAGAGAATGCCGCGGCGGGTAAGGTAATCGAGGTCATAGTTGTCGTAGCCTACCGATACGCTAGCAATGGCTTCCAGGTGAGGTGCCTTGTCCAGCAGTTCAGCGTTGAGCTTGACGCTGGAACCAATCAGGCCGTGCGCGTCTGGCAAGGCGTCTTCCAGCGGTGCCAGACCATGCGTACCGGTTACATCGACATAGATCAGCTCAGCTGCTTCCTGCAGGCGAGCAGTCAGCGCGGGTGAGAGTTTCTTGTAGGTAATGACACGCTTTTTCATGAGCAGTCCTGTTCAGTGAGAGGTGGCCGTACGCATTGGCTGTGCGTTCTTGGCTGTTTCCTGGCTGGCAGTAGGAGCGGAACGCAGGAGCATGGTCAGCACGGCAGAGACAAGAAGTGCGCTGCCCATGAAGACATAGGACGCAGCAGGGGTACCGGTAACACCGTTCAGATAACCCACGATGTAGGAGCCAACAAAGGAACCCAGTGCTCCCATGCTGTTGATAAGCGCCATGGCCCCACCCGCCACATTGCTAGGCAGGATCTCGGGCACGATGGCGAAGAACGGACCGTAAGGCGCGTACATGCAGGCACCTGCGATAACCAGCAAGGTATAGGACCACCAGAAATGCTGAGTGCCCAGCATGAACGACCCTGCAAAAGCGAGGGAGGCGATCAGCAGGGGAGGCCACACAAAGCGTTTGCGGTTGAGGGTTTTGTCGGACATCCAGGAGACCGCCAGCATGGCAAGGACCGCCATCAGATAAGGCAGAGCGGATAGCCAGCCAGCCTCGACAATATCCAGCTGAGCGGCCTGTTTCAGGATGGACGGCAGCCAGATCACGAAACCATATACGCCAATACTCCAGCAGAAATACTGGGCAGACAGCAGAATGACTTTGGGCGAGCGAAAGGCCTCCCGGTAATTCTTGACGGGTTTCATACCCACTTGTTCAGCCTGAAGCGCGCTCTCGAGGTCCTGCTTTTCCTGAGTGCTCAGCCATTTGGCCTGTGCGGGACGGTCGTCTGCCAGGCGCCACCAGATAAAGGCCCAGATAATGGCGGGAAAGCCCTCGATGATAAACATCCAACGCCAGTTGAGGGTATGCACCAGATAGCCCGAGACGACCGACATCCAAAGAATGGTTGCGGGATTACCCAGGATTAAAAACGTATTGGCCCGGGAGCGCTCCGCACGGGTAAACCAGTGGCAGAGATAAACCAGCATGGCCGGCATGACCGCTGCCTCAACCACGCCCAGGAGGAAGCGAATCGCAATCAGGGCCTGTACGTTTGGAATCACGCCGGTCAATGTGGCACAGCCGCCCCACAGGATCAGGCTCCAGAAGATCAGCTTTTTTACGCTGCGCTTTTCAGCGTATATCGCGCCAGGCACCTGAAAGAAGAAATAGCCAAGAAAGAACAGGGCACCCAGGAGCGACGACATGGCTGGGGTAATGGCCAGGTCATCAGCCATGCCGGAGGCGGCCGCGAATCCATAGTTGGCCCGGTCCAGATAGGCTAGGCTGTAGGTGATAAACACGATGGGCATGATGTACCACCAGCGGCGGGTGGCAATGGAGGAGGTTGCATTCATGACGATATACCTGTGGGCTTATTGTTGTTGTCCATGGGGTGTCCAGGTGTTATGGCAGCTCGTGGCGGTAGGGCAGACCTTCCATATCTCCGATAACCTGTACGGCCTTTGCACCGATCCAGTTACCCCGGGCCACGGCAGCGGAAACATCCAGGCCCTCGAGGCAGGCACTGACAAAACCGGTTGCAAAGCCATCGCCAGCGCCGACAGTATCGACGACGTTTTCCACCGGATAGCCAGAAACGTGACCCTCGCTTTCATGGGTGCGGTAGTAGGAACCCTCCGGTCCCAATTTGATAGCAACCACCTGGGCGCCCTGGTTCAGATAGAAGGCAGCAATGTCTTCGGGAGTGTCATAGCCGGTAAGTAACCTGCCTTCGGCCAAGCCCGGCAGTACCCAGTGGGCCAGACTGGCTAGGCGGTTAATCTCCTCACGCATGCGGGCTTCGCTAGGCCAAAGGGAGGGACGCAGGTTGGGATCAAAGGACACACTACGGCCCTGCTGGCGTGCACTGTTCATCAAGTGGTAGGTCAGTTCGCGAAGCGAATCTGAAAGGGCGGGTGGAATACCCGTCGCATGCACGTGACGAACATCCAGCAGGGCGTCATCGAAGTCATGCTCTATCGATAGATGGCTGGCGGCTGACCCCTTGCGAAAGTACTCCACGATGGGATCACGGCCATCGATTTCCCTCGATTTGAACTGAAAGCCCGTAGTGTGCTTGGGGTCGATGGCAACCCGGCTGCAGTCGACCCCCTCGCGCTCGAGCGTTGCACGAATAAAGCGGCCCAGAGAGTCATCGCCTACCCGTGACAACCATTTCACTTTCAAACCCAGACGGGTCAGGCCAATGGCGACATTGCTGTCAGCCCCGGCGATACGCTTGCCGAAGTGCTCGACGTCGGCCAGGTCACCGGGCTCTTCAGCCACAAACATTGTCATCGTCTCGCCAAAGGCCAGCACGTCGTAATTAGGCATGGTGCATCTCCTGCTGAGTGGTACCAAGACGGCCCAATGCCTCGACATGACGCTGGGTCTCGCGAACCACGTCGCCCTGCAGGGGAAATTCGATGGCGCGTGGCAGTCCTGTCTTGAAATGAGTAAATAGCCGCGCCCAGCGTTTCAGATCCTCGGCTTCAGGGGGCATCGCATGAAGACGGCCGTTGAGCTCGCGAACAGCCTTGCAATGGATGTACTCCACGTAACATCCCAGTAATTGTGCGGCCGTTTCTGGTTGCTCGTTCTGCCAGTGCCAGTTGCCGACATCGAAGGTCATGCCGATAGGCAGTTTCATTCGCTGTACAACATCAAAAAACGTTTGTAAGGCCTTGAGTCGACCCCCTTGCGGAGTCTGGTCATTTTCAATCAGCAGGCGCACTGAGCTGGCGTCCAGCATGTGACCCAATGCTTCCATGTCACAGTAAGGTGTGAAGTGGCCAAGGGAGATCTTGAGCGTATGCGCTCCAAGGCGGGCGGCGCGTACCATCGCAGGCTGTAACTCACGGGTGGGTTGATGCTCGCCTTGTGACCATAGCTCGATGGGGACCGAGTAGACGCATTCCAGTCCCTGTGCAGCTATGCTGTTACCCAGGGCGGATAGTTCAGGTCGCATGTCATCGAACAGTTCGTCACGTATCTCGACGGTACTGGCGCCGGCTCCTGCTATCAGCGGAAGGAAATTTTCCTGACCGCGAGCGCGTACGGCATCAGCACCAAAGGCAGAAGTAGTTACTACGACATCAGGTTTCATAACGCCTCCTGAAACCGGTTTCATTGAAGGTCGAGCACAGTGTGCCGCCCCCACATTGTTGTTTTAACGTCGCGCCGGGGTAGAGCCGCGTACCACCAGTTCGGCCGGTAATGCCAGCGTCCGTGAGCTCGACACATCGCCTCGCAGGCGTTCCAGCAGATACTCCAATGCGGCTACGCCCAGCGCATGGGTTGGTTGAGCAATGGCGGTAATGCCGTCGCCTACCAATGGATACCAGTCAAGATCGTCCAGGGCGATTAGTCCAACCGATTCAAACGTTCTGTAACCTAATTCCCTGAGGCCTTTTGTCACAGCGAGCGCGGCAATGCCGTTCGCCGCCATGATGGCTTTGGGGCCATGATCGGTATCGGAGAGAAAATGCGCGAGCTGCTCAAGTAGCGTAGCGCTGAAACCGGCGGAGGAGCTGACGCGCCCTCGCACACCCGCGCGGGGTGACAGGTAGTGAATGAAGGTTCGGGCGCGCTCTTCTCGTGAACTGGTTCCGTCCAGATCTTCGGTCACCATGAGCAGGTCGCGGTAGCCCCGCTCAAGCAAATGCTCAAGACCCAACCGAATGGCCTGTGTGTTATCCAGCCCAACGAGATCGGCATCCAGACCATCCAGCTTGCGATCAAGCAATACCATGGGCAATTCTCGATGCAGTTGCTGAAGCTCTCGGGGATGGTGACCCAGCGTGTTAACGATCAAGCCTTCCACGTTATAGGACTGAAGCGCATTCAGGTGGCGCTCTTCCTGGAGGTCATCTCGATCAGTGTTACATACGATGAGAGAATAGCCATGCCGACGGCAGGCCGTCTCGACGCCATGCATGACGGCAACGGAATAGGGGTTGAGCATGTCGGCTACCAGCATGCCGATAAGCCGGCTGCGGCCGCGCTTGAGACCTCGCGCCATTTGATTGGGCTGAAAGCCAAGCTTTTCGATCGCCCGTTCGATGCGCAAGGCCAGCGCATCCGATAATAGCTGCCGATCCCCGCTGATGTAGCGAGAAACGCTCGCCTTGGAAACGCCTGCTTCCTGAGCGACCTGATTGATAGTGGCACGCGGCGGACGCATGCTTTGAAGAGGCATATCCAATGGGCCTGCTCCTTAATATTGTGGAGTTCTTGTCTATGGAACGACAGGCTTTGAAACCGGTTTCAGAAAACCATTTTGTTCTGTGGCTTGGCAAGAGTACGCCTGGCTTGAACCGACGAGCGGCAGCCCTCATATAGAAAGCTCATAACCTTGTACAATAAAGGTTTCGCCTCGCCATCTTCTCAGGGCCACACAATGACTATCGATGAGTTATCAGCTGAGCTGGGCAAACGGTTATCGGCATTGAAGGCACAGGTCGTAACTGCCGAGTCCTGCACCGGCGGCGGTATTGCCGAAGCCATTACCCGCGTAGCGGGCAGCTCTGCCTGGTTCGAAGCGGGATTTGTGACGTATTCCAATGCCCAGAAGACGGCCCAGCTGGATGTGCCGGATCACTTGTTCATGGAGGTGGGCGCTGTCAGTCAGGCGGTTGTCGAGGCCATGGTACGTGGGGCGCAGGCACGCAGCGGGGCCCGGTTCGCTGTTGCGGTCAGTGGTATCGCAGGCCCGGGTGGCGGCTCTCCAGAAAAGCCTGTCGGGACGGTCTGGCTGGCGTGGGGAAACGGCTCTGACATCTATAGCGAGAAACATCTTTTTCCTGGCGACAGAGCTGCTGTCAGGGCTCAGACCGTTGTGGCTGCATTGGAAGGATTATTGCGAATTTCGACATGAGAAAATCGCATCGAAAGGTAGCCAGCGAGCCCTTCTTATGCTTTAATACTGTTCACATATACAGTGCTTTCCACGGCCGTCTGGCCTACCTTCTTGCGAGAGGATTTTAATGGACGACAACAAAAAGCGCGCCCTGGCCGCGGCCCTGGGTCAAATTGAGCGTCAGTTTGGCAAAGGCGCAGTCATGCGCATGGGTGATCATGAGCGTCAGGCAATTCCGGCTATTTCCACCGGTTCGCTCGGCCTCGATATCGCCCTAGGGATCGGCGGTCTGCCCAAGGGCCGTATCGTAGAAATCTACGGTCCGGAATCGTCGGGTAAAACTACGCTGACCCTGTCCGTCATTGCTGAGGCGCAAAAGCAGGGCGCAACCTGTGCCTTCGTTGACGCAGAGCATGCGCTGGATCCGGATTATGCCAGCAAGCTGGGCGTCAATGTTGACGACCTGCTGGTTTCCCAGCCGGATACCGGTGAACAGGCGCTGGAAATCACCGACATGCTGGTGCGCTCCAATGCTGTAGACGTGATCATCGTCGACTCCGTAGCTGCCTTGGTGCCCAAGGCCGAAATCGAAGGCGAAATGGGTGACATGCACGTAGGTCTGCAGGCGCGTCTGATGTCTCAGGCGCTGCGCAAGATCACCGGCAATATCAAGACCGCCAACTGCCTGGTGATTTTCATCAACCAGATCCGTATGAAGATCGGGGTGATGTTTGGCAACCCGGAAACTACAACTGGTGGTAACGCGTTGAAGTTCTACTCCTCGGTCCGTCTGGATATCCGCCGTACCGGTGCGGTGAAGGAAGGGGACGAGGTGGTAGGTAGCGAGACCCGCGTTAAAGTCGTCAAGAACAAGGTGTCTCCACCATTCCGTCAGGCTGAATTCCAGATCCTGTACGGCAAGGGCATCTACCGTAACGGCGAGATCATTGATCTGGGCGTACAGCTGGGTCTGGTTGAAAAGTCAGGTGCCTGGTATAGCTACCAAGGAACCAAGATTGGCCAAGGTAAGGCTAACGCGGCCAAGTTCCTGGAAGAGAACCTTGAAGTACGTAATGCGCTCGACAAGAGCATTCGCGAAAAGCTTTTAAGCCAGGCCCCTGTTAAAGGGGCGGCCACTGAAGAAGCCGAAGCGGGCGCTGACGCTGACTTCTAAGGTTCTGCCTGATAAAAGCCCTCGCTGTGCGAGGGCTTTTTTATTTCAGCCTGATAATTTTACGAGGCGTTTGAATGCCTATTGAACTCGATACCCCAGCGGCTGTTCGCCTGGCAGCCATGGATCTACTGGCCCGCCGAGAGCATGGCCGACAAGAGCTGGTTCGCAAGTTGCGTAAGCGGGGGGCACCGGATGAACTGATCAACGCAGCCCTGGATCGCCTGGCCGAAGAGGGGCTGCTGAGCGAGACACGTTATCTGGGTAGCTATATCGCAAGTCGTGCCCGGGCGGGTTATGGACCTGTTCGTATCCGTGAGGAGTTGGCCCAGCGCGGTCTTGCCCGTGCTGATATCGAACAGGCGCTATCGGAGTGTGAGGAAGACTGGTCAGCTCATTTACGTGATGTCTGGCAACGCAAATTCAAAGGCAAGCGCCCCGCTGACGCTAAGGAACGCGCACAGCAGGGACGTTTCTTGAGCTACCGCGGTTTCTCCATCGACAGCGTCAGTCGATTGCTGCGTGGCGCGCCAGATGACTGATAGGGCGGGCCCGGCTAACGCCTCTCGATCAGCGTAGCCAATGTTGTGGATCGTTCAGTGAATCCACCAACTCGCGCAGGCGCCCATAATCGCGGCCATTGAAGTTGAAGGAAAGCTGGCTCAGGTGAGCAAATTCCGGTTCGTCGATGTTGGTTTTGCCCGAGGCTTGCTGAGTGAAGTGCCCGCTCTTGCACAGGTCCGCAAAGTGCGTATCGATATGCGCCAGCGCCTCGGATGTTAGGGCATGGTTCAGACGCATCACGAATTGACCGTTCAGCCAGCGTGTCGAATGAAAGTTGCTGTAGAACCGGCTGATGACCTCTGCTGCCTCTTCCGCAGTATGCACCAGCGTTGCCAGCTTCAGGTCCTTGGGCAGGATATAGCGCTCATCCGCCAGGTTCTTTTTCAGAAAACTGACCGCATCCTTCCAGAACGTACCCTCAGGTGTATCCAGTAGCACGACGGGTACGAGAGGGCTTTTGCCGGTTTGTATCAGCGTAAGGACTTCAAAGGTTTCGTCCAGGGTACCAAATCCGCCAGGGCAGAGCACAAGTGCATCGGCTTCCTTGAGAAAAAACAGTTTACGTACGTAGAAGAAGTGAAAGGACAGCAGGTGATCGGTGCCGTCCATGGTTTGGTTGGCCCGTTGTTCAAAAGGCAGGGTAATGTTGAAGCCCAGGCTATTGTCCAAGCCGGCACCTTCGTGAGCTGCCGCCATGATGCCGCCACCTGCTCCAGTGATGACCATCATGTCCCGCTGAGCGAGGGCTGAGCCGAGTGTGCGGGCCAGCACATAGAGTTCATGATTCACGGCCGTACGGGCTGATCCGAAAACCGTTACCTTGCGCCGCCGCTTGTATTGCTCAAGATGACGAAAGGCATTTTCCATCTCTCGCATGGTTTGCATCATGATCTTGGCATCCCAGCGGTTGCGGTCTGCCTGGGCCATGCGAACCACGGTCAACAGCATGTCGCGATACAGAGACAGATTGGGACTGTTGGCCGGAACAGTATGAGCCAGCAGCTCATCAATCTTTTGGGAAAGGTCTTCGGCACTGACCTGTACATGACGAGACAGATAGTCGTCTTGTGCGTCTGGGTTCATCTGCATACTCCTGGTAGCCACTGCTGTATAATCAAGCTGCCATTCCAGGCAGCGATTACCTTGCCTTTAGCATAGTCGGGCGCGGAGTAAGAAAGGCAAATGCCTGTCTTGAATGGCCATGCCAGGCGCGGCATGGCAAAGGAAGCTTACTTGCTCAGACCGCAATCGGCTGCTTCGAAGCGCTCGTTCGCAACCGGGCGATTGCTCTGGTATTCGGTAAAGCTGTACACCAACATGGCGCCACGGGCTAACAACTGGCGGTAGCCGGTGTTGCGGCAGACACTGGCGGCCAGCTGGGTGCGTACCGTCGCCGGGTTGGCTTCCATCTGATGCGCATGGCTGGCACGTACACTCAACTGATTGATGAGCTGGCGCCCTTCAACGGTATAACCACGGTCAAGAATGTCTTCATTGATAGCGCGCGGAGTCCCCACGCTGCTTTCTTTCGCGACCTTTTGCAGCATCTGCGACAGTTCTTGTTCTTTCAGCGAGGCCGCCTGGGCCGCTGCAGGAAGGATGAAGCAAAGGGCGAGGGCAGTATAACGCAGCATTGAACTCTCCAACGTAGATCAGGCTCGCTTCGACCGCAGGGCAGCCGTGATGTTCGCAAGCAAAGGCTAATTGCGGTACGCAAAGGGTACTCCTGTGGTCGGCGCTTTCAAAATGCCAGATGTGTTCTGGACAGCCTTTGTTAAACTTGTCCACGTAAATCACGCAGTACTTCTCATGCCTTATATCCGCTCTGCCAACTCTTCTTCCAGTCCGCCAAATGCCGTAGCCCGGCTGCGTCATGATCGTCTGGCGCGTAGCAGCAAACCTTTTGTTGCCCGTGGATCCCGTATTCAACGCTGTGAGGGGTGTCGCCTTGCGCTGCCTCACTGCTTCTGTGAATGGCGACCTGCGGTCGAGTGCGCGGCAGGCATGTGCCTGATCATGCACGATGTAGAGCCGCTCAAGCCAAGCAATACCGGATGGCTGATTGCCGATGTGGTCAGTGACAGTTTTGCCTTTGGCTGGTCGCGAACGGATGTAGATGACGCACTACTGGCCGTACTGGGCGATCCTCAATGGCAACCTTATCTCGTATTTCCGGCCGAGTATTCAACGCCTGAGCGAGTCGTGCAAACAGTGGAGCCCATTCAGGGCAAGCGACCTTTATTCGTCCTGCTGGATGCTACCTGGACGGAGGCACGAAAGATGTTTCGCAAAAGTCCTTATTTGGATAGCCTGCCAGTACTCAGCCTAAGCCCTGAAGAGCTTTCCCGGTATCGGCTGCGACGCTCCACACGAGGCGAGCACCTCTGTACGGCAGAAGTGGCTGCGCTTTGTCTGGAGCTGGCGGGTGAGAATAGGGCGGCGGCGGCGCTTGATGCGTATCTGGATGTATTCAGTGAGCGTTATCTCAATGCCAAACAGAATCGCCAGACGGATCCGCTCAGCCTGGCTCATCAACGGCTGCAGCCCTTCGTTTCCGCATTCTCCTGATCAGTTGGTCACCTTGGGCTCGACCACGGCCTTTCTGGGCCAGAGCTGCGCAACCAGGATGCCGGTAAACATGAGCGCGCAGCCCAGATAACCGCGAGCGGTAAGCGACTCGTCCAGCAGCCAGGCGCCAAAAAAGGCCGCAAAGACGGCTTCAAGTGAAAAAATGATTGCCGCATGGGAAGCAATGGCGTCGCGCTGTGCAACGACCTGCAACGTATAACCGATGCCGGCGGCAATGATACCGCCATACAGCAGCGCGGGAACGGCCTGAATAATGTTCTGAGCTTGAATCGGCTCAAACAGCAATGCCAGCGTCAGGCTGACCGCTGCACAGAATGCGAACTGAAGGATGGACAGTAGCATCGGATCATGGCGGCTCGCAAAATGCCCTACCACCAGCACATGCGCTCCCCAGGCAAAGGCGCCGGCCAATTGCAGCCAATCGCCGGAAGCTACCTTAAAATTCTCGCCTATGCTAAGCAGACACATGCCTGTCACCGCCAGGCAGGCACCTAGCCAAGTGCCTCTGCCGGTGCGTTCGCCAAACAGCAAACCCAGAATGGGGACTACAATCACATAGAGTCCGGTGATGAAACCGGAGTTGGTCACGGATGTGAATAGCAGGCCCACTTGCTGGAAGTTGATGCCAATGGAAAGCAGCAGACCCATCAGGCAGCCGCCGACCACTACGCGACGGTCGAGGCTAATCGGTGTTCTGGCGCGGCGATGCAGCACCAGCAGGACTGGAATCAGTGTCAGTGCACCCAATGCAAAGCGAAGTCCCGTAAAGAGGAACGGACCGATGGAGTCCATGCCGGCGCGCTGTGCAATAAAGGCGCTCCCCCAGATCATGGCTGTGATCAGCATGAGAACATCGGCACGCAGGGCTTGGGTACGCATGACAGGCTCGCTTGGCAAAAGTCGCCACTCTGCCGGATGGCTGTGACTTTGGGAACCCTGTGATTATGGTCGCAAAGTGCCTTGACCCGTCGTCGGACGCTCGGCATTCTGAGCCGCTGAAATTACAGAATCATAATAAGGACCAATTTACCGATGGCCGCCTATCAGATCCTCATCGCGGATGATCATCCGCTGTTCCGTAGCGCCCTGCAGCAAGCCTTGACGCTTGGCTTGGGGCAGCAGGCACAGCTGGTGGAAGCGGCAAGTATCGCCGAACTCGAGGCTCAGCTGGCGCACAAGACTGATTGGGATCTGGTCCTGCTCGACCTCAACATGCCGGGCGCCTATGGTTTTTCCGGACTGGTACTGCTGCGCGGGCAATACCCACAGATTCCTGTTGTCATGGTCTCTGCTCAGGAAGACGCCGCTGTAGTGCAGCGCGCTCGGGAGTTCGGTGCCAGCGGTTTCATACCTAAATCCAGCGATCTGGAAACAATCCAGCAAGCCGTACGCCTTGTGCTGGATGGTGATACCTGGTGGCCGGCCCAAGGAGAGGGCGCTGCGAACCTCAGCGAGGAAGCCAAGGCCGCGAAGGCCGGATTATCCAGCCTGACGCCCCAGCAGTTCAGGGTGCTGACCATGGTATGCGATGGTCTTTTGAACAAGCAGATTGCCTATGAACTCAGCGTGTCGGAAGCCACAGTGAAAGCGCATGTAACGGCGATCTTCCGTAAATTGGGTGTGAGAACCCGAACGCAGGCTGCCCTGTTGCTGCAACAGCTCGAATCAACTCCAGGCTGATGAGTTTTCACGCTTTTTCGACACGCTACAGGCTAGTCTTCTATTGAGTTGCTGCATGGAGCCTGGTGTGATATCTCCCTATAAAGGCAAGACCGGCCTTAAACGTGTCGTCAAGGCTACGGGCTATTCCCTGGCCGGTCTGAAGGTGGCTTTCAAAGGGGAGGCTGCCTTCCGCTCGCTGGTGCTGATGAGCTGCATCCTGATCCCGCTGGCCTTTTGGCTGGATGTATCGCGAGGCGAGCGGGCGATTATGGTGGGGGTTTGCCTGCTTTCGCTGATTGTCGAGCTGTTCAATGCTGCTATCGAAGCCGTGGTGGACCGCGTCTCGCTGGAATGGCATGAGCTGTCCAAGAATGCCAAGGACCTGGGCAGTGCGGCTCAGTTCGTAGCAATGTGGATGATTGCAGCCGTCTGGTTGATCATTCTGCTGGGGTCGCACGCTCCTTGAAGGGGGCCAGCAAGATCTGGTCGCTACGTGCAATACCCTCGGTAAGCTTGCGACACAGTGCCAGGAATTCGGTCATGGCTGCCGTCTGGTATTTCTGGCGGTGCCAGATAAAACAGAACTGACGACGCAAATCCAGGCTGGGGGTTTCGATTGGGACAAGACTGCCGCGCTCGAAGGCATCGCGCAGGGCAAGCCTCGAGATGCAACCGATGCCCAGACCTGATTCCACTGCCCGAATAATGGCCTCTGTATGCTCCAGCTCCAGGCGAATATTCAGGGGCGCTGCATGATGACGCATGGCCTGATCGAACGTCAGGCGAGTACCGGAGCCTTGCTCCCGAAGAATCCAGGCCTGATCAATTAACTCTTCCAGACCTACCGTTGGATGGTTGGCTAAAGGATGTTGCGGAGCACAGAAGATTACCAGCTCATCTTCAATCCAAGGGTGGACTTCAATATCCGCGTCCTGGCAATCCCCCTCAATCAGTCCCAGATCAATGTCATGGTTAGCCACGCGCTGTACGATATGCGCTGTATTATGAACATGCAGGCGCACCCGGCAATCGGGATGACGTTGCATGAAATCACCCAGCAGGAGCGTAGCCAGATAGTTGCCAATAGTGAGCGTGGCGCCGACTTCCAGTGAGCCGAATCCAGTCTTGCCCCGTAGCAGGTTCTCGATCTCGTCGCTGCGGTCGAGCAAGGCAACTGCCTTGGGCAATAACTGGCGGCCCAAGGCATTGAGGGTCAGCCGTTTGCCTGCACGGTCAAAGAGTTTGCAGTCGAACTGACGCTCTAGCTCTCCCAAGGCCGTGCTGGTTGCCGATTGTGAGAGCGCAAGCGTCTCTGCCGCGCGGGAAACACTTTCCAGGCGGGCGACGCCGACGAAGACTTCGAGTTGACGCAACGTGAATCTCATATCTGCTCACTGGATAACCGATATCCGAATTATTCATTTTACGGATATTCTTGCGTTATATAAAATGCCGCGCAAATGCGCTTGGTCGCGTCCTTTTTGTCAAACCCGATCCAGAGCGGTCACACGTGCAGGTAGTCCCGCCTCCGCGAGACAGAGCCGGGCATCAGCGTCTTTGGGCAGGTGATTAGGAGTTTTTCATGAGTAATCTGTACACCGAGCGCGTCCTGAGCGTTCACCACTGGAACGATACACTGTTCAGCTTCAAGACGACCCGTAATCCGGGGCTGCGTTTCGAGAACGGCCAGTTCGTCATGATCGGACTGGAAACCGAAGGCGGCCGTCCGCTGATGCGCGCCTACAGTATCGCCAGCCCCAACTATGAAGAGCACCTGGAATTTTTCAGCATCAAGGTTCCGGATGGTCCGCTGACCTCCCGCCTGCAGCACCTGAAGGAAGGCGATAACCTCATGGTTAGCCGCAAGCCTACCGGTACGCTGATTCTGAGCGACCTGAAGCCTGGCAAGCACCTTTATCTGCTATCCACCGGCACCGGCATGGCGCCGTTCCTGAGCACCATTCAGGATCCGGAAACCTATGAGCGTTTCGAGAAGGTGATTCTGGTTCACGGTGTACGTTATGTAAATGAACTGGCCTATGCCGACTTCATCACCAACGTACTGCCTGAGCATGAATACTTTGGCGATATGGTTCGCGAAAAGCTGATCTATTATCCGCTGGTGACGCGTGAAGAATTCCGCAACATGGGTCGTCAGACCGATCTGATGCGCAGCGGCAAGTTATTTGAAGATATCGGTCTGCCTCCGATCAATCCTCAGGACGACCGTGCGATGATTTGCGGCAGCCCTAGCATGCTGGACGAAACCAGCGAAGTGCTGAACGAGTTTGGTCTGACCATCTCTCCACGTATGGGTGATCCGGGTGACTACCTGATCGAGCGCGCGTTCGTCGAGAAGTAAGCGTTACCCGCGTTATCGAAACCCGCCCTGGAGGCGGGTTTTTTGTGTCTACGGTAAGGGCTGATCAGGCGCAGAAAAGCTTTTGACCCAGACTCAGTCATTATCTGCACGCTCGATATCCAGAATACGGATGACATTGGGCTCCGGATAATGCCAATGGACGTCTACATCCCATAGGCGAACACCATAACGGCGCTCAGGTGGCGGGACTTGATAGGCCGGACGAGGGTCCTGAGTCAGGCATTGCTCAATCAAAGCGGCCAATGGCTCGTTCAGACGCTTTCCATGCTGCTCCGCCTGCACGCGGGCTTCGTGCGTCCAGAGGACCGGAATCCCATCGGGAGGTGCACTGGCTATGGTATTAAAGGCAGTTGGAATTGCATCGGCGTAGGGCACGTAAGGCTTGATGTCCAGCACCGGGGTACCCTCCAGCAGATCGATACCTGAAAGCCTGAGCCGGCCCGGCTCGATAGCGTCCAGTGTTACCACAGATTGCCCAATACCATTGGGACGGTGAGTGGCACGCGTCGCAAAGACACCCAGGGAACGGTTCCCGCCCAGGCGGGGAGGACGTACTTTAAGACGCGGTTTCTCTTCCAATGTCTGGTGAAAGAGGAACAGCAGCCAGACATGACTGACGTATTCCAGCCCCTGTACAGCATCCGGGTGGTCGAACGGCGGCACAAACTCCAATACACCTCGGGCAGCCGGAGCCAAATGGGGCTGGCGAGGGATGGCGAACTTCTCCTTGAAACAAGAGCGGATATGGCCGATAGGGGAAACGCTATAAGTCATGGGGAGCGTCATAAGGAAGACAGGCTGGCTATTTTAGCCTGTCTGCCTCAAGTATGACTCTCACGCATAGCCTTTGAAGTATTAAGCTGGTTACGGCGAACACCACGGATATTCATGAATGCCAGCCCCAGTTGCAAAACGATCAAGGCATACGCCTGTGTATGCAGGCCCCAGGTGATCCATAATCCATTGCTGGCAAGAAAGCACCAGAATCCAAGGTTTCGGCGGTTTTCACGTTGGGAAGCAACCAGCCACGCCGCGATCAGGGTCACGGCCATGGCTGGCCATTGCAATAAATCGATGTAATCCATGAAACATTCCTGCTGACAGACCTTATGCAGAGCGCTCTATCGGTAGGTGAGTTCCAACAGCGTGTCGGCGGTCATCCATCAATGATGTCGAATCAGTCGCAGGCCGTTTGCAACCACAAGCAGGCTGGTACCCATGTCGGCGAAGACAGCCATCCAGAGCGTGGCTTCGCCTATGAGCGTCAAGGCCAGAAATATCGCCTTGATTCCCAGGGCCAGTGCGATGTTCTGCATGAGAATGCGGTGCGTGCTACGGGAGAGACGAATGAAGTCCGGCAATTTGCGCAGGTCGTCATCCATCAGCGCCACGTCTGCCGTTTCGATAGCTGTATCGGTACCGGCAGCGCCCATGGCAAAACCAATGTCAGCGCGAGCCAGGGCAGGAGCATCATTGATACCATCACCCACCATACCGACCACAACCCCGTTCTGTTGCTTTTTCTCCAAAACCGCAAGCTTTTCCTCAGGCAATAACGAGCCATACGCTTCATCGATGCCTACCTGACCGGCAATACGGTCTACGCTGTGAGGATTATCGCCACTGAGCACCAGGGTTTTTATGCCTAACCCATGAAGTGCTGCGACAGCGCTCTGGCTGGTTTCCTTTACTTGATCAGCAATGATGAACAGCGCCAGTACCTCCTGTTGGCTGGCAAGCGCCACCACACTTTGACCTGTCTGCTCGAGCGATTCGATACGGTGCCGTAGATTCTCGGAGGCTAGCCCTTCGTACTCCAGCAGGCGGCGATTACCCAGAAAGTAGAGCTGATCCTCTATACGGCCTTGCACGCCTTGTCCTGCCCGAGCCGAGAAATCCTGTACGCCCTTTAAGGCAGTACCTTCTTGTAACAGATCATGGCTCAGAGCCTGTGAAGCGGGATGGTCTGAGCGCGAGGACAAACTGGCCGCCCATTCCAACGCCTGATTCTTCTGTCCGGTGAGTACGATGCGGTCGACCAACTGCGGCTTACCCTCAGTAAGCGTGCCGGTCTTGTCGAGGGCAATCCACTCAAGCTGGCGGCCTTGCTCAAGAAATGTCCCACCTTTCACCAAGATGCCACGTCGTGCGGCAGCCGAAAGCCCGCTGACAATTGTGATCGGTGTTGAGATGACCAAGGCGCATGGGCAGGCAATAACAAGCAATACCAGCCCTTTATAGAGCCACTCCAGCCAACCTCCCCAACCCAGCAGGGGAGGCAACAGGGCAACCGCAACGGCAATGAGAACAACCGCTGGCGTATACAAGCGGGAAAAGCGATCTACAAATCGTTGAGTAGGCGCGCGCGCGCTTTGAGCCTGCTCTACGGCGTGGATAATGCGAGCCAGGGTACTTTCGTTGGCTCGATGGGTAACACGATACTCCAGGCTGCCCTCACCATTGATGGTGCCGGCAAACACGGTATCGCCGGGAGCCTTGTCGACCGGCAGGCTTTCGCCTGTAATAGGCGCCTGGTTGACACCTGACTGACCGGATTCCACCTCTCCATCCAATGCAATTCGCTCCCCCGGTCTTACCCGGATGAGCGCGCCGGGTTGGACCTGTTTGGCTGGCAGTGTTGCCCAAGTACCATCCGCCTGTCGTACGGTCGCGTTTTCTGGTGTCAATGCCAGTAATCCCTGGATGGCATTGCGGGCACGGTCCAGTGAGCGTGCCTCGATCACTTCAGCGATGGCAAACAGTACGCTGACCATGGCCGCTTCAGGCCAGTGGCCAATTAACAGGGCGCCGGTGACCGCAATGCTCATCAATGCATTGATGTTAAGAGTGCGCTGCCTGATAGCGATCCAACCTTTGCGATACGCCGGTAGACCAGCCAGGGCAATGGCGGCCAATGCCAGGAATGCTACAGCGAACTCAGGCACAGTACCCAACCACTCACCGACTTCGGCTGCCAGGGCGGTAGCCAAGCCCAGGCCCAGCGGCCACCAGGGTTTTGCCGCTGGTACTGCAGGGGCTTGCTCATCACCTTTCAGTTCAACAGCCTGCATGCCCAGCCGATTGATCTGGGTCTTTAGCGGTTCTGCATCGGGGTAGCGATGGCGAACGCGTAGGCTGCGCTGAATCAGGTTGAATTCCAGTGCTTCGACCGCCTTCAGCTTGGCGAATGCATCACGGATCAGCTTCTCTTCAGTCGGGCAATCCATGGCATCGATACGCAGGCTTGTCCACTTGGAGTGATCAAGCACCTCGGGCTCGGTAACGCCCGGTAGAGGATTGGACTCAAGCGAAATCTTTGTGTGACTGTCGCAGCAGGTCTTTACCTGAGGCTCACAGCAGGACGATGGTTTGGGTCCGCAACAGGATGAATCATGCGCCATGACAACCTCCATTGACGTTTGGGTTGTCATTGCACACCCTGTAGCTACTACAGGGTCAAGGAGGCGTTATGAAAATAGGTGAATTGGCCAGCCGAACGGGATGTTCCGTGGAAACCATTCGGTATTACGAGCGTGAGGGACTGCTGCCAGCGCCTGTTCGCAGCGCGGGAAACTACCGTCAATACAGCGAGGCCCATCTGGAGCGATTGACCTTTGTTCGGCATTGCCGCTCTTTGGACATGACACAGGACGAGATCCGTTCCCTGTTACAATTGCGGGATCAGCCTGAGCCGGACTGCTGTCGGGTCAATGATCTGATCGAGGACCATATTCATCATGTGGAAGTGCGCATTCGAGAGTTGACCGAACTGCGCAGACAGCTCATGGCGTTGCGTCAGCAATGCTCAGGCAAGGTATCCAGCGATATATGCGGCATCATTCGAGAGCTGCAACAACCCGCTGGACCTTCAGCGATCGAGGAGGCCTGTAGCCATGCGGGGCATGACCATGTGCCAGGAGTGCACAGACGATAGGGTAGGCCGGTCGGCATAGGGCACCCATAAAAAAGCCCTGCAATCGCAGGGCTTTTCGAGGTTGTGGCTGCGTTACAGTGTCTCGGCCCACAGGTCGTATTCGTCTGCGTCGGTTACGCGTACCCATACCTTGTCGCCTGGCTTCAGGTCGTGTTCGCTATTGACATACACATTGCCGTCGATCTCCGGGGCATCGGCATAGGAGCGGCCAATGGCGCCTTGTTCGTCGACTTCGTCGATCAACACTTCAATATCCTTTCCAACCTTCAATTGCAGGCGAGCCGCAGAAATGGCCTGCTGATGCGCCATGAAGCGCTCCCAGCGATCCTGCTTCACGTCATCCGGTACGGCACCTTCCAACTCATTGGCCGGTGCGCCTTCCACAGGGGAATACTGAAAGCAGCCCACACGATCCAACTGAGCTTCGGTCAGCCAATTCAGCAGGTACTGGAAATCCTCCTCCGTCTCACCAGGGAAGCCCACAATGAATGTGGAGCGAATGGTCAGCTCCGGACAGATCTCACGCCACTTCTTGATACGGGCCAGGGTGCGGTCCTCGAAGGCAGGACGCTTCATGGCCTTGAGAACTTTGGGGCTGGCATGCTGGAAGGGGATATCCAGGTAGGGCAGGATCTTGCCCTCGGCCATCAGCGGAATGATGTCGTCCACGTTCGGGTAGGGGTAGACGTAGTGCATACGTACCCAGACGCCCATGCTGCTCAACGCCTCGCATAGTTCCAGCATGCGAGTCTTGACCGGCTGGCCATTCCAAAAGCCGGTACGGTATTTGAGGTCGACGCCATATGCACTGGTGTCCTGGGAGATGACCAACAGCTCCTTGACTCCGGCCTTGACCAAACGCTGAGCCTCATCGAGCACATCGCCGATCGGGCGGCTGACCAAATCGCCACGCATGGACGGGATGATGCAAAAGCTGCAGCGATGGTTGCAGCCTTCGGAAATCTTGAGATAGGCGTAGTGGCGGGGGGTGAGCTTGATGCCCTGCGGCGGTACCAGGTCGACCAACGGATTATGCTCGCGCTTTGGCGGCACTACCTCATGGACCGCGGTCACCACCTGCTCATACTGCTGCGGACCCGTTACCGCCAGTACGCTCGGATGTACATCACGAATCGCAGATTCTTCCACCCCCATGCAGCCGGTCACGATGACCCGGCCATTTTCAGCCAGGGCTTCGCCGATCACTTCCAGAGACTCGGCCTTGGCGCTGTCAATGAAACCACAGGTATTGACCACCACCACGTCGGCGTCCTCGTACGTGGGAACAACCTCATAACCTTCCATGCGAAGCTGGGTCAGGATGCGTTCGGAGTCGACCAGAGCTTTAGGGCAGCCGAGGCTGACAAAGCCGACTTTAGGCGTAGCGGGGGTGGACATGGCTAACCTCAGGAGGTGCGCAGAACGCGCTGATGATCAAAAAACGCGCGATTTTAGCGGTGCGCGCCCGGACTGAGAAGAGGCATTTGGCGCTTTTACTCGGATTAACCTGCGCTTCGTCAGTTATCGGGTTTGGCTTGCCCGAGGCTGAACCGCTAGACAGGCATAACTAGTGATAGGGTATTTATTATGTTATAAAGTAACAATTTCGAGGTGGTTTATATGTCATCGAATTCTTCCCTTACGTTCAAGCCGTCCTTTCTGACCCAGTCTGCCTGGGCCCGTTTAGGGGTGTCGATCGTGCTGCTTCTACTGCTATGGGCTGCTATCCACTGGGCGGTATCCATCCCATGAGTGCCTGTATTTCATTAAATGACTTAACGGTTGCCTACGAGCGTCATCCCGCCGTACATCATGTGTCGGGTTGCTTTGAAGCGGGCAGCCTGACCGCTATTGTGGGCCCTAATGGCGCAGGCAAGTCGACTCTGATCAAGGCCATGGTCGGCATGCTGCGACCAGTAGGGGGCGGCGTCGATCGAAAGGCCTTGTCTGCCTCGGCCATCGGCTATCTGCCCCAAGCGGCTGAAATTGACCGAACCTTTCCGTTAACGGTTCTCGACACGGTTGCCATGGGCGCCTGGAGACGCATCGGCATATTCGGCGGAATGAGCCGGGGCCAGCTGCAGCAAGCCCATGAGGCGCTGATTGCCGTCGGGCTGGAAGGTTTTGGGCACCGCCTGATCGGTTCCCTGTCGGCAGGCCAGTTCCAGCGCGTACTGTTCGCACGGCTCCTGCTGCAGGATGCGTCAGTCATCCTTCTGGATGAGCCGTTCAATGCCATCGATGCACGCACGACTCGCGATCTGCTTGATCTGGTCCGGCGCTGGCATGGTGAGGGGCGCACCGTCATCGCTGTTCTGCATGATCTTGAGCAGGTAAAGCAGCATTTTCCCAGTACATTACTGTTGGCTCGCGAAACCATTGCCTGGGGGGATACCCGAACGGTGCTAACCCAGGAGAATCTGCGGCGTGCCCGGAATATGGCTGAGGACTGGGATGAACAGGCCGACGTCTGTGATGAGAGGCGCCGCGCATGATGTTATATCACGCCTTGTTCGAGCCGTTTGTCGAGTTCGGATTCATGCGTCGTGCCTTGGTCGCCTGCATGGCGCTAGGGCTGGGCTCAGGTCCGGTCGGTGTATTGCTCATGCTCAGGCGCATGAGTCTAGTAGGGGACGCCATGAGTCATGCGGTCCTGCCGGGGGCTGCCATCGGTTTTCTGGTCGCTGGGCTTTCCTTGCCAGCCATGGGCCTGGGTGGGTTGGTAGCCGGCTTGGCCGTAGCCCTGTTGTCTGGGCTGGTCAGTCGTTTTACTTCGCAGCGTGAAGATGCCAGTTTTGCGAGCTTCTACCTGACCTCTCTCGCCGCGGGCGTCTTGATCGTCTCGCTAAGAGGCTCGAATATCGACCTGCTGCATGTCCTGTTCGGTACGATCCTGGCAATTGATGATGCAGCGCTCTATCTCGTGGGCGGCATTGCCTCTGTGACGCTTCTCCTGCTGGCCGTTATCTATCGTCCGCTGGTACTTGAGTGTTTCGATCCTGGATTCCTGCGGGCCGTAGGTGGCAAGGGCTCGCTTTATCACTTCCTGTTTCTGCTGCTGGTCGTGCTCAACCTGGTCGCAGGCTTTCAGGCGCTTGGAACACTTATGGCGGTCGGCCTGATGATGTTGCCTGCCACCGTAGCGCGCTTCTGGGCTCGCTCGTTGCCTGGACTGATGCTGGTAGCGAGTCTGGTTGCCATACTGTCCGGCTTTATCGGCTTGGTTGTTTCATACCACCTGGGCGTGGCCTCGGGCCCGTCCATTGTTCTGACGGCCAGTACGCTTTACATCTTCTCGTTAATTTTCAGCCCTCTGGGCGTCGTTCGCCGTTTCTTCCCTAAACCCCACCTATCCCGTTGAAAGGAGTCATGTCATGCGTCTCACGTTGTGGAGCGGGGCTGCTGCCTTGCTGTTGTCAGCGCTTTCCAGTTTTGCCCAAGCCAAGCCGGTAGAAGCCGTTGCGTCATTCACGATCCTGGCCGATATGGTTCACCAGGTAGGAGGCGAGCGGGTTCATGTCATTTCATTGATCGGGCCCAACGGCGATCCTCATGCGTATGAGCCGACGCCTGACGATGCCAAAGCGCTCAAGACCGCCGATGTAGTATTTATCAATGGACTTCATCTAGAAGGCTGGATGGATCGTCTGATCCAGGCATCAGGGTATAACGGTACCCCTGTCGAGCTGTCGGACGGTATCAAAACCCGTATGCGGCAGAAGAACGGCAAGACCGTAGTGGATCCCCACAGCTGGAACAGCGCTGCCAACGGTATTGTTTATGTTCAAAACATCATCAATGCCCTCAAGCGCATAGACCCCGAAGGCGCTGATCAATACGAAGCCAATGGTCAACGCTATATCGATCAGCTCAAGGCGCTGGATGCGTATACCAAGCAGCAGATCGAAGCCGTGCCGAAGGCGCAGCGTAAGGTGCTTACCTCCCATAACGCGTTTGGCTATTTCGGTGATGAATACGGTGTGACATTCCTGTCTCCCCTGGATCTTTCTACCGAATCTGAAGCGTCTGCCCAAAAAGTGGCCAATCTGATCCGTCAGATCAAGGAGGAGCACATCACGGCTTATTTCATCGAGAACTCGAACGATCCGCGTCTGGTGCAGCAGATTGCCCAGGCAACCGGGGCTCGTGCCGGTGGCGAGTTATATGTCGAGTCGCTGTCCAAGGCGGACGGGCCTGCGCCTACCTACCTGAAGATGTTCCGTTACAACGTTAATAAGATGGTTGCAGCCATGAAAGGTGAGTAACGGGCTTCGTTTCATTCAGCCACGTAACAAGGCGTGGCAGATGGAACTCCTGAATCACAAGAGCCGTCCCTTTAGGACGGCTCTTGCTTGAATCCGGAGAAAACAATGACGACTCGCCGCCGCTTCATGCAATATTCCCTGTGCGCCTCGTCGGCGCTGCTCTTGGAAGCCATGTTGCCTCGTCTTGTGCTTGCACAGGCTGGCATGCTGAGGCGGCAGATTCCCTCTACCGGCGAGCAACTCCCTGTCATTGGCCTGGGAACCGCCGATTCCTTCAATGTCGAAAGCACTCCACACGCTCTGAAACCGTTGGCCGACGTGCTTGACCGTCTATTTCAGGCGGGAGGCACTGTTATTGATACGGCACCGAGTTACGAGAAATCCCAGGGTGTCATTGGTACGCTGCTGGCGCAGCAGGGGCGTGCTGAAAAGGCGTTTCTGGCTACCAAGGTAGAAGGGCGCGAGAGCAGTATCGAAGAGATCCAGCAGGAAATGGCGGACCTCAAGGACGCTCCTATTGATCTGCTGCAAGTGCATAGCATGATCAATTACAAGACGCTGCTTCCGTTGCTGCGAGAGATGAAGCAGCAGAAAATGATTCGATATATAGGGATTACCCATCACTCAGAAATGGCTCAGGATCAGATGATGGACCTGGTCGCTTCGGAGCCGATGGACTTCATTCAGATCAATCTCAATCCCCAAGATACCAAAGCCGAAGAAAGGCTCTTGCCTCTATGTCAGGACAAGGGGGTGGCGGTCATGATCAATCGCCCGTTCCTGGACGGCCGTCTGTTCAACCAGGTAGCAGGCAAGCAGCTTCCGGCATTCGCGTCCGATATCGGCTGTGCTTCCTGGGCGCAGCTGATGATCAAGTACTCAATTTCGAATCCTGCAGTTACCTGCATTATTCCGGCTACTTCAAACCCGGCCCATATGGCGGAAAATGCACTGGCCGGAACCGGTGAGCTGCCCGATGAGTCCATGCGCAAGCGCATCGCAGAATATTTCCAGTAAAGTGTCAGGTAATCGCTGGACACTTTTAAGCAGGATTCAATACGCCGGGTAGGGTAATGACCATGCCTTGGTTGCGTTGTGCACACATATTCTTGGCAATCCGTACTTGATCCTGCCGCCACATCGGAGCAGGATGCGCCCGTTTCGATAAACCCGGAGTCTTGCATGAGTCAAGCTGCTTCCCAGGCCCATGGTGAAAAGGGAGCCTCGGCCATAGGTATGGCCATCGCGGCCGCGGGTATCGTCTATGGCGATATTGGTACCAGCCCGCTGTATACCCTCAAGGAGGTGTTTTCTCCTACGTATGGCCTGGTGCCTACCCACGATAGCGTCCTGGGTATCCTGTCCCTGATCTTCTGGTCGTTGATCTGGGTCGTGACGATCAAGTATGTCTTTTTCGTTCTGAGGGCGGATAACCAAGGCGAGGGCGGCATCATGGCCTTGACTGCATTGGCAAGGCGGGCGTCCGCACCGTTTCCAAAATTGCAAATGGTGTTGGTGCTGTTGGGGTTATTTGGTGCCTCGCTGTTTTACGGCGAAAGCATGATTACACCGGCCATTTCGGTACTGTCTGCTGTAGAAGGCCTGGAAGTAGCCTTTTCCGGGCTTGATCATATTGTGGTGCCAGCGGCAATCGTTATCCTGGTCGGACTCTTCATGCTACAGCGGGGCGGTACTGCCAGGATTGGCAAGCTGTTCGGTCCGGTTATGGTCCTCTGGTTCACCGTGCTAGGCGCATTGGGTATTTATGGCATTCTGCAGGCGCCTGAAGTCCTCAAGGCTTTGAACCCATGGTGGGCATTCAACTTTTTCATCGTGCACCCCGGACTTGGCATCGCTATTCTGGGCGCTGTTGTGCTGGCGCTGACAGGGGCTGAGGCGCTGTATGCCGACATGGGCCATTTCGGCCGCAAACCTGTCGCGCGCGCCTGGCTCTTCCTGGTGCTGCCCGGATTGGTGCTCAATTACTACGGGCAAGGTGCCTTGGTTCTGATCGACCCAGAGTCTGTACGCAATCCTTTCTACCTGCTCGCACCTGAATGGGCATTGATCCCAATGGTCGTCCTGGCGACTTTTGCCACGGTCATTGCCTCACAGGCAGTCATCTCAGGTGCGTTCTCCATTACCCGTCAGGCAATCCAGCTGGGGTATGTACCGCGTATGCAAATCCTGCATACCTCAAGTCATGAACAGGGCCAGATTTATATTCCTGCCATGAACTGGGCGCTTCTGACAGGCGTTATCCTGTTGATCATTGGATTCGAGTCCTCTGGCAACCTGGCCGAGGCCTACGGCATCGCTGTCACGGGAACGATGCTGATCACAACCTGCCTGGTATCTTCGGTAGCGCTGCTGCTATGGAAATGGCCTCGCTGGTTCGCCATTCCGATGCTCATTGGATTCTTCATTGTCGACTCGCTGTATTTTGCAGCCAACGTTCCAAAAATCGTGGCAGGCGGTGCATTTCCTGTCATTGCGGGCATCATCCTGTTCACGTTGATGACCACATGGAAGCGTGGTCGGCAGATTCTGGCTGAGCGGCTGGATGAAGGGGCACTGCCGCTACCGATCTTTATCGGCAGCATCCGTTCCAATCCACCTTTCAGGGCCAAGGGGACAGCCGTCTTTTTAACCGCTCGACAAGACGCTGTTCCACACGCCTTGCTCCATAACATGCTGCACAACCAGGTATTGCATGAGCAGGTAGTGCTGCTGACCGTAATCTATGAGGATACGCCGCGGGTTCCCGTCAGCCGTCGTTTTGAGGTGGACAGCTATGGGGACGGTTTCTACCGTGTCCTCTTGCATTATGGCTTTATGGACGAGCCCGACGTGCCGGCTGCGCTCGCATTGTGCCACCTGGAGGACCTCGACTTTACGCCCATGCGGACAACGTACTTCCTTAGCCGTGAAACGGTTATTGCCTCGAACAATCGTTTGGGAATGGCTCGCTGGCGAGAGAATCTATTTGCCTTCCTTATGAAGAATGCTAGCGGCAGCCTGCGCTTCTTCAATCTGCCGGTTAACCGGGTAATCGAGCTGGGTACTCAGATCGAGATCTAGCGGCCAAGTCTGCAGATGTAAAAAAGCCGCCTTGGGGCGGCTTTTTTATTGGGATCAGTTGAATACAGGCGGAGGCAGGGCATCCGGATCGGTAATGAATGGCATCTCCCATGAGTCCAGCGATTGACCCTGCTGGGAAAGCTCTTCCCGAACATGCTCGATAAGGCCTTTAAGCTGTAGCGGATCGCTGTACTGTGCAGCAGTCACCTCAGGGACTGCCAAGACCTCCTCTCCTTCTTGCCCGATTACGCTGAAGCCAAAGCTGTCAGCCTGGGGGTTGGCTGAAATAACACAGCCCAGCGGAGTAAAAGCATCTACAACCAGTTTTTCAGCAGCATCTAGCGAAAGGGGAGTGGTCATGGGCGTCCTCGTTCAAAGGTTGAGAGCCGGTAGACCATTGATCGCACGCGTTCTTTCCAGCCATTCGTCTCCAGCCGCGGAGGTAATCCATCGGCTGGGCGTCCTGGTTACGGTGTGCGTGTACGAGCCTCGATGGCGTTTATCATGTGGCGTGCAAGCTTGTCGTAGTCATTATCGAAATGGTGACCACCGGGTAACTCAAGCTTTTCGAAATTGGCTCCAGGCTGCGTGCAACCGCTCTCGTCCTTTTCTTCCGCACCGTAAATGCAGTAGATCTTGCTGGCAGGCACCTTGACCATCTCCGGTCCGGTTTGCATCTCGTCACCAGCCTTGCCCAGCCAGCCCTCAACCTGGATTTCAAAATCACCGCTACGGGCAAAGGCCAGCAGCACCATGGCCGATACTTGTTCCTGATCTGTTGCAGGTAAACGGTTATAGACCGCCGGAAGCAGATCCGCGCCAAATGAGTAGCCGGCCAGGACGAAGCGTTTCGCGCCCCAACGCTCACGGTATGTCTGCATCAGATGGGACAAGTCTGTCGCTACCTGTTCCGGGCTTTTGTGTTCCCAGAAATAGCGCAAGGTATCGATACCTACAACTGGCCACCCGTTTTCTGCCATGGTCTGTGCCGAATCACGGTCAAGATCACGCCAGCCACCATCGCCAGAATAAAAAAACGTCACTGTATCCTTGTGCGCAGCCGGCTCTTCAGCCGGGACTTCTACAACAGGGACATCGCCACCCTGGCCGAGCAGCTGACGTTGAAGCTGAGTACGTAAAAGCGTAACCAGCGGTGTGCCGTAATCACTGATAGTGGTATCGGCATTATCCTGGCCGCGAACAAAACGAGCAGTTTCATCGCCTGGGTTATCGTTCCAGGCCAGATGCCATTTACCGTGTTCGGCTTTCTGCGGCAGCGGATCAGAGCAGTCGGGCTCGTCGAGCTTTGTACCGACCGACAGGGCGCTGACCTTGTCATCCTGTTGCCCGGCCAGCCAGCGCCAGGCCAATGATCCACCCGCATCGATGCCTGCCACCATGGTGGGTGCTCCGCCAAGATGGCTGATGGCGTCTTCCAGGCTGGCGCGTTGCGCGGCACATGCCTTGCTCTCGGGCAGCTCATACTGGACCAGCATGGCCTTGGTGTTTTTGGCCAGGGTTAGCAGGTCAGCATCGGATAGCTGCTGTTCAGCAGGGTTCGCAACAACGACTCGGGCCAGTGGCTTGCCGGCAGGCCTTGCGACGGTTACGACATTCTGATCGGCTTGTACGCGCACCTCAAGGCTGGCGGTACTGGGCCAGCGATGAAACCACCACCACAGTGCCGCTGCGGCAATGACAATGATCAACAGAAGAAAAAGCAACCCGCGTTTACGTCTAGTCATCAACGTTTTACCAGTCCTGTAATACCGCCCGCGATCAACGCAGCGGTGTCAGCCAAGGCGACCAAGGGATCAAGTCCTGCTGGAACGGCCAGATAGCGAGGCTCCCATTCTGGATCGAACTTATCTTTGAACCGTCTCAAGCCCTGAAAGTTATAGAACTGCTCGCCACGTCGGAACACCATAGCCCCTAGACGCTGGGTCAGAGGAGCACCACGGCGTGGATGCAGTCCCGCCAATGGCACCATCCCCAAGCTGAAGCGTTCCAGGCCTCGCTCCTTGAAGTGCAGGATAAGGCCGAGCATGAGAAACTCCATGGTTAGTTTGGGCGCATCAGCTGCCACTCGCATCAGGTCGATACTGGCCAGCTCTGGCCGATCGGTTTCCAGAAGATTAGCAAACGCTACCGCCTTCCCCTGAAACCGGACGACGGCAATGCGGAAGTGCTGCAAGTACTCCGGGTCAAAACGGCCAAGCGAAAAGCCCTTCTCGCGGACATGTTTACTCTCCAGCCAGATATCGGAGATAACTTTTAGCTCTTCGAGAGGTGCCTGACCCGGCTCATGGAACTCGATGAGCAGTCCATCCCGCTGGCCTCGGTTCCAGGTGTAGCGCAGGTCTTTCTTACCCTTGCTGTCCAGATCGAATGTCTTGAGATTGACGCGGGCTTCCTCACCTAACTTCAGTGCGGTGAGACCGATGTCCATGTAGAAAGGCAGATTCTCGGCACGAACCTGATAGAACACAGGTCGTGCATGGTGCATGTCGCATAGATCGCGAAATTTCCAGATCAACTCGGCTCGTGTCTGAGCGGAGCCGATGGGATCAAACAGGGCGATCATGCTACGGCCACGACGGCCATACATCAGGAAAGCATTTTCCGTTTCATGAAACAGCAAGGCCTTGTCGCCTGTCATGGCCAAGCCGCCATCAGGCTGCTCAGATGCTTTGACGGCGTCCAATGCCTTTTGCAGATCTTCTATGGTAGGCAGCGTAATTTCTGGCGGTGCAGCCCGCAAGAGCCAGCCGAGTGACAGGGCCAGTAGTAGCACCACGCTGCCCATGGCTGCTCGTGCACCTCGCGGGGCGCCTTCCTCCAGCGTAAATTGCCACCAGAGCTGGTTGTCGTAGGACGCATCCTGGTAAACAAACAGGAGCAACCAGATAGATGCCGCCACGACGCACAGGCTTGCAACGACGTACAGGGGTGAAAAGGGCAGTTCCAGTAAGCGGCTCCGGCGGTAGAAGGAGCGGCGGAACGTAGCCAGGAGGGCAGCCGTAATCGCCAGGATCGATGCCTCCTCCCAATCAAAGCCCTTTAGCAGCGAAAGCAGGGAGCCTACCAGCAACAGCACCAGGGTGAGTACCCAGGCGGCCGAGAGCCGCCGCCGCAGGCCTTGAGCCAAGAGTAGGCACACAACTCCGATCAGGCTGGCTCCCAGATGCGAGGCTTCAATAAGACGCTGTGGCAGCAGGAATCCGATACCCTTCAGACGCGTATCGATCTCTGGCGTAACGCCTGAAAAGAGCAGTACGACCCCTGAGAAAAATACCAGGACTGACAGAACGGGGGCTGCAAGGCCAGAGGCAACGCGGATGGCCGAGCTGCCAGATAGAAAGCGCTTTCCCTCGGTCAGCAGCAGGACAAGGCAAGCGATGACCAGGGGAAGCAATACATAAATGATCCGGTACAGCAGCAGGGCCGCTGCCAGGGGAGCTGTCCCGATCTTGTCCGAAAAAGCGGCTAGCAGAACGGCTTCAAATACCCCAACGCCGCCCGGGACATGACTAAGGACGCCTGCTGCGAGTGCCAGCAGGTACACCAGCATGAATGCACCCAACGGTGGTGCCTCGGGCAGTAATAGATACAGCACTGTGGCGGCAGCCATGACGTCCAGGGCTGTAATCACCAACTGTAGGGCGCTTAGCTTGAAGGTGGGTAAGCGCAGGGTCTTACGGCCCAGGCGGAACAGGCGACTATCAGGCGAAGGCTGCTCGTCCAGGGCTCGCTTGCGAAGGAATACAATGCCTATGGCATAGATCGAGAGAATGGCAATTGCAATGCCAGCTACCAGAGTAGGTGAAAGACGCAGGGCTGTGGAAGCCGAAGGCAAATCACTTAATGCTGCAACCGCAGCCAGAGGGGGCAGTGCCGTTCCCAGTGACAGGCTGGCAAAGAATGTCATCTGGGCCACTTCAATGGCGCTCAGGCCTTGGCGGGCATAGAGACGATAACGAACCGAGCCGCCAGACAGCATGGACAGCCCAACTGCATTACCAATGGCGAAGGCGGTAAGTCCACCCAGCGCCAGGGTCTTGCCTGGTAGATGGACGCCGGCGAAGCGACTGGCAGACCATTCGTAGCCAAGCAGAATGAGGAAGCCCACAGCCGTTGCCGCGACGGCTCCCATAATAGCGTGCGAGGGGATACCCAGCAGTGCAGTGTGGAGAGAGGGTAGATCAATACTGCTGACCAGATGCCAGCACACAAGCAGGGCGACGCCAAACAGTAGCAGTGTCAGGCCCAGCTCAAGAGGTTCTTTATAGGCCGTAATGCGCTCTAGCAGGCGCCAAGGCAATGCTTGCGGAGGAGAAGAAGGTGAAGATGAAGAATCGGATGAAGAAACAGCAGATTTGTTTACAGGATCATTGGCGCTCATGAAAGCCCCTCAGGGAAACTGCGCGTCAGATTAGTCACATACAGACTTTTGCCAAGCCCTATGTATCAAAAAAATGGAAACTCTTTGAATATTGAAGGCTAAAAGGAATAAAAATTCGACACAAACAAAAAAGCCACTCGATTGAGTGGCTTTTTAAATTTGGTTGCGGGGGCAGGATTTGAACCTACGACCTTCGGGTTATGAGCCCGACGAGCTACCAGACTGCTCCACCCCGCTTCTGATGTGGCCAGTATACGGGTTTAAAAAATGATGTCAACAAAAAATTCAATGCTGACAATGATTTGCTGAAAGCCTTATCACGAGGACTTATGAATGCACCTTTATAGGTAGCGCATTGCCTAAAGAGGGTATCCCTTCATCGGAGTGCCGAAATGAAACCGCAATGGCTGATAAATACCTCCATGGCACTGGCTTTACTGTCACCGCTAGCCATGGCCCAAACGGCTGAATCAGGCCGTACCCCTCAGGACACCGAGCATGATCCACAGCATGTCGAAGTTATTTCACCAGATGCGCAGGAGGTCGAGCAAAACCAGCGGGGCGTTGAGCTGCCGGAAAACAGGGTCAATCAAGGAGCTACTCGAAGCGATCCGCTCGCTCGAGAACGGCAAAAAATCGACAGCGATATGGAGCTTGATCGCAAGCAGCCGCTGAACAACTGAAATGAGGCCTGTATCCCGTTACCTGGACGAGCGCGATGAACGGCGACCAAAAAAGGATTTTTTGCATTGCCGAGGTGGTCATTTGAATAGGCTCTGGTTATTCCAGTGTCTCCCTGGCGGTTTCAACGTCGCTGTCGGCCGCCAGGGCTTACCTCTGCTCTAAAGCATAGGCGCATCTGGTAACCTTTTTATCATTAAAGTTATCACGATAACGGTCGATAAGATCTGGACCTTCATGTCATTTCAACGGCTTGCCAAATATGTTGTCCAGAGGCTGCGCTATGCTCCAACGTTTGAAATTTAGCCATAAGATTTTAGCGACGGCCTCTATTGTGCTGATCGTCGCCTTTTCATTATTCATGGTCTATAACGATTACCTGCAGCGAAAGGCTATTACACAGGATTTGTCGTCACGCCTGGACGAGTTGGGCTCCAGCGCATCAGCAAATATCGTTAATTGGCTCAATGGCCGAATCACTCTGCTTGAAGGTGAGGCCCAGTCTATCCAGAACAATACCTCTCCTGAAGGAGTGTTTTCCATCCTTGAGCAGAAGGCCTATCTCTCCAGCTTCGAGTTCACCTATCTGGGACATGCCGATGGTCAGTTTTCCATCCGTCCTTACGATGAAATGCCTGCCGGTTATGATCCCCGTACCCGTGATTGGTATGTTGCCGCTCAGTCGCAGGGCCGATCCTTGTTGACGGAGCCTTATGTTGATGTGGGTAATGGAAAGCTGGTGATGACGCTGGCTACGCCTGTCATGAAGAACGGCGCCTTGGCGGGTGTTCTGGCTGGCGATCTGAGTCTGCAGACGATGGTGAGTATCGTCAATTCGCTCGACCTGGGCGGTATCGGTCATGCGATTCTGGTGAATAGCGAAGGCAAGGTACTGGTCAGCCCC
>NZ_BDAE01000008.1 GCF_002091675.1 Pseudomonas luteola NBRC 103146
CCTTGCTTGATGGCGTACGTGGCTAAGGAATAACTGCTACTTGTTGTACGACATCGTATGACTATAGAAAGTAAAGTGCAACCTAGATAAGAGTCTATGTCTGACTGGAAAGGCGCAACCTAGAGCAAGTGGCTGAAACAACAGAACAATTTCTTACAATTACAGGGCCAATAGGCGTCATGGCTTGGCTGCATGAAGAGCCTAACCGTTTTTATTCAAATCGGTAGAGTTGGCTTATTCCCAGTCCTTTTTATGCTTCCAACCGATTGAATATTGCCAAGCATCTTGCCGCACGGCTGTATGCGCCCTTCCCTTCAGAGCATCTCTTCAGTCATCGCATTACCTCGCCGTATTGCCTGTGGTGGCATGCCGAAGCCGCGTATAAAGGCCTCTCGCATATGGCGGCGATCACGAAAGCCGGTTTCCTTGGCAATCACATCCAACGAGTGACGGCTTTGCTCGATCATGAGCCGAGCCGCTTCCAGGCGCAGACTCTCGATAGCCTTGGCAGGTGATTGGCCAGTTTCCGCAGTAAAGACACGGCTGAACTGACGCGGGCTGAGGTGAACGGATTCGGCCAGCTCTTCCACGCTCAGGGGGCGGCTCAGGTGTTGTCGGGCATAGTTCAGGGCGTTATGGATACGATCAGACTTAAGTGCCAGGTTCAGCATTTCGGAATGCTGGCTCTGACCACCGGCACGTCGTTGGTGCATGACCAGCTTGTGCGCTACCGACCGGGCAACCTCATTACCCAAATCCTTTTCCACGATTGCAAGTGTCAGATCAAGCCCTGCCGTCATCCCGGCTGACGTCCACATCGGACCGTCCGTGATATAGATACGGTCTTCCTCGACACGGATATCAGGGTAACGCCGCTGCAACTCCCGCGCATACGCCCAATGGGTGGTTGCACGCCGCCCTGCCAGCAACCCGGCTTCCGCCAGCACAAAGCCACCGGTACAAATAGCGGTCATCCGGCGCGCCTGGGTACTGGCGTCCTGAATAAAACCAAGCACAGCGTCAGGTGATGGTGCAGCCAGTGGGTTGTTTACCCCCGCCACGATCCAGGTATCCGCCTGGCTATTGGGCCCGAGTGCCCGGGAACCCACCATCAGGCCAAGCGAGGAGCGGACCTCACCGCCCTCCAGCGAGAAGTTCTCGACTTCGTAGAACGGCTCGCCTGCCACCACGTTGGCATATTCGAAAACCGTTTGCGTCGCCAGTGAAAGGATCTGGAACCCGTTTGACAGCATGTAACCTACCCGGTGCATGATCGTCTCCCTGACGATGTCCTGAAAACGAACCATAAACGTCATTTAGGTCGCGGTCAATTCACTGCATGATGCCTCCACACCCACCCAAACGGAGCAGCATCATGAACACTCTTCATCAAGGCACTGCACTCATCACTGGCGCCTCTTCCGGTATCGGCGCGGTATATGCCGAGCAATTGGCCCGTCGCGGTTATGACCTGATTCTGGTTGCCCGCAACCGTGAGCGACTCAACACTCAGGCCGAGCGCATTGCCACGCTGACCGGACGAGCCGTGGAGGTCCTGCCTGCCGATCTCAACGATAAATCATCTTTAGCAGCCGTTGAGGCAAAGCTCAAGGAAGACGCCAGCATCACTCTTCTGGTGAACAACGCGGGAATCGGTACTCACACCCCATTGCTCGGGAGCGATGTCGAGCAGATGGTGCGAATGATTGACCTGAATGTGACGGCACTCACTCGCCTTACCTACGCTGCCGTTCCGGGATTCGTCCACCGCGGCAAGGGCGCCATTATCAATATCTCCTCCATCGTCAGCCTTGCACCAGAGATCCTCAATGGCGTCTACGGCGGCAGCAAGGCGTACGTGACGGCGTTCTCTCAGTCTCTGAGCCATGAGCTGGCCGACAAAGGCATCCGCGTACAGGCCGTCCTGCCCGGCGCTACGGCCACTGAATTCTGGGATATCGGCGGTCTGCCGCTGGAAAACCTCGACAAACGCATCGTCATGTCACCGGAAGACCTGGTGAAAGCAGCGCTGGCCGGCTTTGACCAGGGCGAGCTGATCACCATTCCTTCGTTGCACGCCCTCGAACGCTGGGAAGCCCTTGAAGCGGCCCGCCAGGCCCTGGCCACGCAGCTCTCCAGCAATACGCCTGCTTCCCGCTACGCCACTTACTGATCACCTCTACATTCACCTAGGAGACTTCACCATGAACCTAAGCGGAAACACTATCTTCATCACTGGCGGTACGTCTGGTATTGGTCGCGCACTGGCCGAAGCCTTTCATCAACGTGGGAACAAGGTCATCGTGGCGGGCAGGCGCCAAGCACTGCTCGATGAAGTCGCCAGGGCTAATCCCGGTATCGATACCATCGCGCTGGATATCAACGATCCGGAACAGATCAAAGCCGTCGTCCAAACAGTCATCGAGCGCCACCCTACCCTTAACGTCATCATCAACAATGCTGGCGTCATGCCGTTCGATAATGCGGCCTCCGGCGCACTGGACGATGAACAGGCGGTGCAGCTGCTCACGACCAACCTCCTGGGTCCGGTCAGGGTCAGTGCTGCATTTGTAGAACATCTAAAGCGGCAGCCCAAAGCGTACATCATCAACAACAGTTCGATTCTGGCCTATGTACCGCTGGCAGTTACCGCACTGTACTCCGCCACCAAGGCGGCGATTCACTCCTATAGCCTGTCGCAGCGCTTCATGCTTCGGGATACGTCAGTAAAGGTGCTGGAAATCGCACCCCCGTGGGTCGATACCGATCTCATTCACAAGAGTGGTGATCCACGCGCCATGCCGCTGGATGAATTCATTACAGAGATTCTGGAGAAGCTGCAAAGCGCTGAAACGGAAGTCATTGTCGACCGTGTTGCGGCCTTCCGCGCCAATCCTGGTCCCAATGAGCATGCGTTGGTAGAGCAGTTCAACCAAGCCCTGATTGCCAACCCTATTCCTGTCGGCTGAATACGCTAATCAGGCTACTCGCCACGGGTGGCCTGGGTGATTCACTGGAGACGCTCATGAAAGGTCTTATCGCGCCACCCACCTTGCTTGCATTACGATCCTTGAGTTTTGCGTATTTCGTCCAGGCGGTAGGTGCTTTGTCCGTGGTTGGCTGTCTGCAGCAGATTTCCCAGGAATGGTTGCTGACCGATACCCAAAGCGCGTACCTGATCTCCCTCTTCGGCATCACCTTTGCCCTGGCTGCGCCCCTGCTGCAGGTCGTTCTGGGACACCTTCCCAGACGGCGGCAGGTTCTGCTTGGCCTGGGCCTGTTCAGCAGCGCTTCGCTTCTTTTCGCACTGGCGCCAAATTACGGCGTGCTGGTGCTGGCTCGCGTTCTTATGGGATTGGGCGCAGGCTTTATCGGTCCGGTATTGGGTGCACTGGGCTCAGCCCTGGTTGCCCGGGCCCAGCAAGGCCGCGCCATTGCCATTGTATTGTTGGGATTGAGCGTGGCGGGGATGGCAGGCATTCCCTTGGCCGCCTGGATTGCTCAGCATTGGGGCGTACGCTCGCTTTATTTGATGCTGAGCGTCGCGGGCTTCATGACTGCCCTTCTGATTGCCCGATTCGTTCCCGACCATGTGCAAGGTGAGCGCATTGCGGTTTCAACGGTTGTATCCCTGCTCACACGCCTTGGTCCGCTTAGTGCCTTTCTGGTGGTGTTTTTCATCACTTCAGGCGTGTTTTCTACCTATGCGTTTCTGTCCCCCATCATCCGCGATGTGTATCACGGTGGGCCAGAAGACGTGTCTGTTGCCCTGGCCGTGCTGGGCATAGCGGGCGTAGCAGGCAACCTGTTCGTGACACGGGCTGCCGGACGTTACAGTGCAGAGCATATGCTTCTGTCCGGAATCAGCCTCCTGGCCGTAACGCTTCTACTCTTGGGATACGGTCCCGCTCGCCTCGGCTGGCTGCTGCCTGTGCTGGTTCTGTGGGCATTCGCTACGGACATGGTATGGCCTTCACAGCAACGGCAGGTGGTCGAGCGTATGCCGGAACGACGCGGTATCGCCCTGGCGCTGACGGCTTCCTTCATGTTTTGCGGCATTGGATTTGGATCGGCGGTGGCGGGCTGGGTCTATCCTGTCTATGGCTATACGGGCGTGCTAAGCGCCTCATTACTGTTCTTTGTTATGGCAACTGTCTGCCTTGCGGTGTCGTACAGTCAGACTAAGGCTGCTATTCCAGTAATGTAAATCCGTATGAAAGGTTGAACACAACACCCACCCTGTAAGACCTACCGTGGGAGAGCCGTATGGATACGATGATACTCAAACCGACTTCAGAAGCAGATTGCCTTTTTTCTCGATTTGAGGAGACGCGCGCTCGTACCTCACGAAGTAGCAGCCGGTATGCAGCGCTCCGAGGAAGAATATAAGGCCCGGGTATTGGCGCACCTTGAAAATGGTCAACTGGTAGTGCTTGAGAACACACCCATTGGGCTCATCAAGGTAGTGAAATCGGACCGTGTGTGGAAACTGCTTCAGCTCCAAATCATCCCGGAGCAACAGGGCAACGGCATCGCCACTACCTTGGTGACGAATCTGTTGAGTGAAGCGCGATGTGCATCCATCCCGGTGGTATTGACCGTCCTCAAGAACAATCCAGCCAAGCGGCTCTACGAACAGCTCGGCCTTTCTATAACCGGGGAGCAGGAGTTTGTGTACGAGATGCAGGCGGGATAGTACGGCACCGTAAAAGACGGTCAAAAATGAAAAGCCGCCCCGGAGGGCGGCCTTCGCGGTTACACCTTGAACTGATCCATTAGGGTCTGTTGATGGTTGGCCAGAGCATTCAGCGATTGGCTGACCCGAGCGGACTCTTCCGCCTGCTCTGAAAGCGACTCTGTTACCTCACGGATACCGCTGACGTTACGGTTAACTTCTTCTGCCACGGCGCTCTGCTCTTCAGCGGCGCTGGCAATCTGGAGGTTCATTTCGGTAATGACCGAGACGGCGTCACCGATCTGACGCAGGGCCGACACGGCTTTACCTACATGCTCGACGTTACCCTGAGCCTGCCGGTGACCATCGTGCATGAAATCCACTACGCTCCGCGTACCCTTCTGCAACCCTTCGATCACCTGACGAATCTCCTCGACCGACTCCTGGGTCCGCTTGGCAAGGCCACGCACCTCATCGGCCACGACCGCAAAGCCTCGGCCCGCATCACCAGCCCGTGCCGCTTCGATAGCAGCGTTCAGCGCCAACAGATTGGTCTGCTCGGCAACACCCCGGATGACCTCCAAAACGCTGCCAATCTGCTCGCTGCTTTCCGCCAGACCCTCGACCTGACTCATGGACGCGCTCATATCAGCTGCCAGCTTTTCGATGCTGCGCGTGGTCTCGGTAATGATGTCCAGACCTTCATGGGTCGCATGGTCAGCGCCACGCGCAGCCTCTGCGGCCTGCGCAGCATTGCGCGCGACATCGTGGGCCGTGGCGCTCATCTCGTGAGATGCCGTTGCAACCTGCTCCACCTCATGGAACTGGTGCTGCATGCCCTCACTTGTACGAGTCGCAATGGCCGCAGACTGGTCCGCCGTTGTACGCGCATCCTGAACCGAGCGCTTTACATCCGCAATAATGGGTTGGAGCTTGTCGAGGAACCGGTTGAACCAGCCCGCCAACTGTCCCAATTCGTCCTGCTTGGCATATCCCAGGCGGCGGGTCAGGTCACCTTCACCACTGGCGATGTCCTTGAGCATGGCGGCAACGGCCAGAATCGGCCGGGTTACGCTGCGGGCAGCGAACCACATCAATACCAGACCGCTCAGCACCGCAATCAGGCCCACCACAACCGAGAACACACTGTCGGAAACGCGCCGCTCGTCCAGCTCATCGGATAGTTGAATGGCACGGGACAGAACCAGCTTCTTGGGCGCCTCAAGCAGGATGCCCCACGGCTTGGCTTCCGGGATGGGCCTGATCGGCTCTATGACACGTACCAGATCATCATGGGACAACATGGCAGACTCGCCTGTCGCCAAGGCCTGCTTCAGCTCACCTGCCTGGCTGGCATAGATCTTGTCCAGGGACTCTCCCAACCGCTTGGCATCCAGGCTATGACCCGCCAGGAGACCAGCTGGACTAATGATGCTGACCTCGCCCTCCCCCTTGTACAGCTTGTCGCTGGCTTTTTCGGCGATCTGCTGAAGTGTGTTCAGGCTGATATCAATGCCGATAACACCGGTCACCTTGCCGTTTTGCTCGATAGGTAGGGCGATGCTGGTCATCAGGACCTGCTGCTCATTCACCTCATCGAAATAAGGATCCAGCAGACAGGCCTTACGCGTATCACGAGGACAAGTGTACCAAGCGTTATAGGCTGCACCACTCGGCCCGGGAGTCGTCTTGGTAAGCTCCTCCTCGGTCATCGATTCGAAATCGAATGTTCCCGGCTCCCCTTGAGACCAGTACAAGGCAAAACGGCCACTTGCGTTGCTGCTTTCCTCTTCCGCATTGATGAACTGTCTGTCCTGTCCGTCTAGTGCGTTAGGTTCGAAGGCAATGTACAGCCCCAACAGGTCAGGGCGTGCCTTGAGTGCGTTGCCCACTACCTCAACCAGCTCCTGACGCAATTCACGGGCACTGATAGCCCCTCTTGCCTGCTGCTCACTCAGCAGCTTGACCTGGCCTGCCAGGCCCAGTCCGTAGTGATAGGCACTCATGAAGTCTCGCTGGATGCGCAACGCCTGGGCTTCGCCTGAGGTTTGCAAGCGAAGCTCCGCGGACTGCTCAAGCATGCTGGAACTGGTCTGCTTGACCACCTCACCGCTACGCTTGGCCTGGTAAAGAGACGCACCGACCAGCAGTGTCACAATAGCCAGCAGGCATAAGCCTGCCAGCGCAGTGATCTTCAGCTGGATTGAAAGACGGTTGAACATAGTAAAGGCCTGATTAAATTGATGCCTTTGCTATCGGCCTACTCCCGCTGCGCTTGATTAGATTATTCCTATGAAGGATTTAAACATTCCTGTTGCAGGGTTACGGTTTAACCTTGATGGCCCGAAGCCTTCGGCCATCCACCGGCTAATACCTTGTACACCTGCACCAGATCCGTCGAGACGCGGGTAGCACTGTCCACCAAGGCGCTTTGAGTCTGGATCAGCTCACGCTGGACATTCAGCACGTTGATGAAATCAATGGCGCCTTCCTTGTAACGCGCCTGGGCTGTTTCCAGCGCGATACGGTTCTGACTGACCGCTTGTGCAAGCGCCGCATGGTGACGTTGCTCAGCACTGTAGGACGTCAGTGCATCGTCTACTTCATGCCAGGCAGCCAATACGGTGCGTCGGTAATTCAAAGCCGCTTCCTGCTGCTGACGTTCGCGCAACTCCAGCGTGCCAGTCAGGCGTCCACCTTGGAAAACAGGGAGGTAAAGGCTGGGGCCGATCGAGAACTGGCGGGCGCTCCATAACCCGAGATTAGAGCCTTCCAGTGCCTGGAAGCCAAAATTGCCGCCCAGGCTGATGCGTGGGTAGAAATCAGCCTGGGCTACGCCTACGGCTGCTGTAGCCTGATGCAGAGCTGCTTCGGCCTTCTGGATATCCGGACGACGACGGGCAAGCTCCGACGGCAACCCCACCGGTACGGCCGACGGCGGCTCTGGCAAGTCTCGCGGCTGCCCCAACTCCTGGCCGAGCGCATGGGGCTCCTGGCCAAGCAGATAACTCAAAGCATTGATGAGACGGGCCTCCTCTGCCTCCAGCAACGGAATACGGGCTTCGATCGTGGCCACCTGGGCAGCCGAGTTGGCAGTATCCAGGTTGGTTGTTACACCATTCTCAAAACGGGTTTTGGTAAGTGCCTGACTTTGCCTGGCAATATCCAGGTTCTGCCGGGTAACCGCCAACGTTGCCTGAATACCCCGCAGGCGCAGGTAGTCCGCTGCGGTTTCTGTCGCAATGCTTAAGGCGACGCCATTCCGTTCAGCCTCGCTCAAGGCAACGCCTGCGTTGGCAGCCTCCAGGGTACGCCTGACATGGCCCCAAAGGTCTACCTCCCAGCTCGCCTTGAGGCCGTACTGCCAAAGATTGAAGTCGGACTTTCCATTATTGCCCGAGGCATCCATAAGGCCTTGCTCGCTGTTGCGTGCACGCTGGTAGCCTCCTGTGGCCGAGACGTCTGGCAGTACATCGGCACCGGCAACCTGCAGCAGCGAACGACTCTGCTCGAAGCGGCTGCTGGCAAGGGCCAGATCCAGGTTGGTGGAGGCGGCCCGCTCAACAAGTGAGGTCAGGAGTGGATCGTTGAACTGCGTCCACCACGCCTTTTCAATGGGATGGCTAACCGTCACGCTGCCAACGGCCTGTGATGGGCCTTGCCAGGCCTTGGGCAGGACCGCCTCAGGTTTATGAAAATCAGGTCCCACGCTGCATCCGGAAAGCACGGCCAACGTGATAGCCAATAGGGAGCGGCGCATCAGTGAACCTCTCCCTGCGTATCGACAGTCGCCACCACCGACAACCCTACACGCAGATTGGCAACGGCTGGCTGATCAGGCTCGAACACGATCTTGACCGGGACTCGCTGGGCGACCTTGGTAAAGTTGCCGGTAGCGTTATCGGGTGCAATCGCTGAAAACGCAAGCCCCGTAGCGGGTGCGAGACTGTCGATATGGCCATGCAGGACTTGGTCCGGAAAAACATCAACCCGCACATCGACCGGCTGATTGGCCTGCATCCTTCCCAGCTGTGTTTCACGGAAATTCGCAACCACATAGGCTTCACTGACCGGTACCACGGCAAGCAACGGTTTGCCCGGCGCTACGTAGGCACCTACCCGAACCGAGCGTTGGGCAATCACGCCATCGCGAGGGGCCACGATGTGCGTATAAGAGACATTCAGATCGGCTTGTTCGCGTGCGGCTTCGGCCTTTGCCTGAGTGGCCATCGCGACATCACGCTGCGCCCTGAGTACAGCCAAGTGCTTCTGGGCAGCGACGCGGGCCGCACTGTCACGATCCCTGGCGGCCTGCCATTGCAGGAGTTCGGCCTCAGCCTTCTGCTGCTCCTCGACGGTACCGGCCCCTGCCTTGGACAGGTTGCGATAGCGCTTGGCATTGGCTTGGGCAAATGTAAGCGATGCATCGGTGGCACGCACCGTCGCCGCCGCCTGATCGATGATGGCAGCCTGACGATCGATTTCAGCAGTCAGGTTGGCCACCTCGGCCGCAGCAGCCTTCACCGCCGCCTGAGCCGAAGCCTGCGCCGCCACGAAATCCCGGTCATCGATACGGGCCAACAATTGGCCTGCCTTGACTGGCTGGTTATCCGAGACGAGCACCTCGGACACCATACCTGCGATCTTGGGCGCGACCAGTACTGAATCAGCGGTGATAAAAGCATCGTCTGTGCTTTGCGTTCCATCATTCTGGGCGACATGGACACAGGCATACAGGGCGCCAAGCACAACGGCGACGCCGACAAGAGAAAACGCGGTTTTATGACTCATGGCATTACCGGAGGTTGAGGTGGATAAGCCCGCTTGGGCAGGGTCAGCAGGACCAGCAGCATGAATGCCGCGACGCCGATCAGAGCCAGATAGGCGTCGCTGAACGACAGAACGAAGGCCTGCTCGCGAACGCGGTGGCTCAAGGCCGACATCGAATCGTTGGTCAGCAGAGGTAATAGCTGGGCCTGCGCCGACCCGAGCCGGTCAAGCAGGACATTAGAATGAAAGTGCTCACGCACCGTGATGAAATGCTCCAGCAGCGCCGCACCGATTACAGAGAAAAGACCCCGTACGGTATTGACGGTGGCGGAGGCAAAAGGACCTTCAATAGGCTGTACCACACCCGTGGCGCACATGAGCAGCGGAACCACAATCATCGGCTGCGCCAGGGTCTGCAGGATTTGCAAGGTATAGAAATCGTCCCGAATCCAATCGCTTGTCAGTTGGGAGCCACCCAGACAAGCCAGCGTCATCAGGCCAAGGCCACAGGCAATGACCCAACGGGAGTCCACCCAGTTGCGATTGATGACAGTGGCTACCAATGGCGCCATAAGAAGCTGTGGCAAGGCGATCATCAGAGCAATCGGCATGGTTTGCAGGGGACGGTAGTCATGCACGTGGGCAAGATAAGCGGACGGAATCGCCACACCCGACATGCCCAGGATCAGAAAACTGGCCAGCGTAACGATGCCGAATGAGAAATTGCGTCGACTGAGCAGTTGCAGCTTTACCAGCGGAAGCGGGTGAAACCACTCGTTGATCAGAAACAGAGGAAACAGGATGGCAGCGCCGATGAACAACGTGCGGATCAGTGGCGAAGCCAGCCAGTCCAGCCGCTCCCCCTGCATCAGGGCAATCACAAACATAGCCACACTGCCACACCCAAGCAGTGCACCCAGCCAGTCGGCTTGTTTGAAGCGCTCAAGACGCAGCGGGTCCTGCGGCAAGCCATAAGCGATACAGGCGGCGGCGATCAGGCAGGAAGGCACCACCTGCCAGAACACCAGATGCCAGTCCAGATAATCCGTCCAGACGGCAGCCAGCGGTACGGCAAGGTTTGGGCCGAACGTCGCGGTCAGGGCATAGGCTGAAAGACCATACAACTTGATATGCCAGGGCAGGAAGCGTAGCGCCGCCGTCATCAGGAGCGGCGGCAGCGCCCCTCCGGCCAATCCCTGGAGGACGCGTAAAAACAGCAGCGACGGCAGATCTGGTGCAAACGGACACAGCAATCCCAGGAAGGCAAACGCCAGTGTTACCCCGATAGCAAATCGGCGCAGCGAGAACGTGACCGCCAGCCACGGTGAAATGAGCATCGCCGACACCTCGGCGGCTCCGTACAATGCGCTGATCCAGGTGCCTTCGTCATGACCGATTCCAAATACGCCCCGTATATCTGCAAGGGCGATTTCCGTTACGCGGTCATTGAGACCTGAAGTCAACGCTGCAATCAGGACGCCGATAAGTCCAATAGCCAAACGCCAGCCAAAGGGTGCTGGAGCTGGCGCCGGTGGCGCAGTAGGAGACATAGAATTTCCAAAAACGAAAAGGACTCGAAACTGAGCCTATGGTGCAGAAACAATATGCGGTACAGTGTACCGAACAGTGATACACAGGACAATATCCATGACGACCTCTGAGCCGGAACGTGGTGCCATTCAGGTTATTTCACGGGCCGCGGCCATCCTTCGCTGCCTTGAAAATGAACCCGCAGGGCTTAGCCTTGGCGCTATCGCCAAACGCATCGACCTGCCCCGCTCCACCGTGCAGCGGCTAGTGGATGCACTGGCATTGGAGCAGCTGCTCGAGGTTCATGGCGCTGGCGGCGTGCGGTTAGGACCAGCCCTGATCCGGTTGGCGTCCCGGAGCCATGGCGATATCACCCAGCGGGTGCGCCCCTTTCTGGAAGAGTTGTCCAAGCACACCGGCGAGACGGCTGTACTGGTGCATGCCAATCGCGCTGAATTGATGGTGCTGCACTCGGTTATATCCAGTCAGGAACTACGAGTAGCACCCACCCCCGGTAACTTTCTGGCCATTCACGCTACTTCGGGTGGAAAAATGCTGCTGTCGGGCATGACGGACGGCGTAGTAACCCAGCTGCTTGGACCCGAGCTAAAAGTGCTTACTCACAAGACCCTTTCCACCCTGCCCGCCTTGCTCGATGAATTGCAGCAGATTCGGGAAGATGGCTTTTCCTATGATCGCGAAGAGCACATGCTGGGTGTCCATGCCATGGCTATCGGCATTGAAACGCCTCAGGGCAGGTATGCCATTTCCCTGGTTGGCCCTGCCTGGCGGATGGAGGCAAATGACGAGGGCCTGCGCCGCGCGTTAACAGATTGCCGTAACGCACTAGCCGACGCGCTGCGTAGCCCTCAGGTCGATCATCCGCCGGCTGGATGAGTCAGGCGAGTTCTGCACCTTCTGCAACCAATGGATCGACTCCAGCATTTTTGTCGGCCAACTGAAGCACCTCGCTGATTGCCTGACTGACAATGCTCGGGTGGTCTTCAGGATTGAAATGTCGCCCGCCGGGAATGGATACCAGAGAGGCGTTCAGCTCAGCTGCCAACTGCTGGCCCGAAGCGAACGTAATGGAGTCCGAATCTCCCCAGACGATCCGCTTGGGCCCACGGATGATGGACAGTTTCCCCGCCAGTGCCTGGGTGTCTTTCGAGTCCAGACAACTGATCTGATGCGCAAAGGCCTTGGGGCCGATGGTTCGCGAGTACGGCTGCCAATGCAGGCTGATCGACTCCTGGCGGCGAGCCTCATTATCGTGTCCCAAGTTGTACACACCGCTTAAAAAGAGTGGCTTGAACAGACTGGGTGGAAGCTGTTCGATGACCGACGCCTTGAGTTTGGCCAGGCGCACCGTAGGAACAGGCCAGTTGTCATACGCGACGCTATCGACTAGCACCAATCCGCTACTGAGCTCAGGATGCCTGACCAGGAGTTCCTGAAGTACGCCCCCGCCGAGATCATGTCCGACGAAGACGGCTTGGGTGATGTTCATGTGCTGCAGCCAGTCGTACAGGTAGTCCGCTTGTTTGGGGAGCGAAATGTCGCGCTCAAAGCCCTCTTCCATCGACCAGCCAAAGCCCACCAGCTCCCAGGCAAGGCAACGCACACCCGGCTTGCAGACCTGCGGAATCACATAACGCCACAGACGTGGATGAGTAGGAATACCATGTACCATAATGACGGGTATTGCACCTGGGTCGGAATCACCGTGCTCCTCCCACCGCATAGTGATGCCATTGACGAGGGCTGTACGAATAAGCTCGGGCGCTGCCTGCTCATTCGCATCGATTGACGCCTCATTGGCACTCGGCTTGAGCAACGCGCTACCCAGCCCCAACGCCGCTGCAGCCGACACCATACTGCGCAGCCCTCCACGGGGCATGGCCAGTGCACAGGCCGCCGCCACGCTACTCAAGATCAAGCGTTTCTTGTCGAAATTGAAAGATGACTTGTTCATGTGACCTCCAAACCTGTTCAAGGTGTGGGCCACAATATGAGACCGGAGGTTCCGGTCAAAACCAGAGAGACGACAAAGGGCGTGTACTGGCAAGGCAGACAACACCCTCTGAATAATCGGAGCCTAACGCTGAAAGGCGCCGTGTAGGACCTTACTGGTTAGGCGCGTGGCCATATTTCTTGATGAACTGCTTTTCCATTTCCTGGCAGGACTGCTGGATCGAGAGACGATCCCCTGAGCCAGCGGCGGCAGCATCAGCGCGCTGATGACAGGCTTCGATCGTACTCCGTTCGTTGGCTTCAACCTGAGGCGAAGGCCCGCGGGTAAAGAGATAGATCATGCCGCCAAACAGTGCGAAGGCAAAGGCAATGGCACCGACGGTCATCCAGAGGCAGCCGGCCTTACTGGGCGGCGGCTCGGGCTCGTCGGTATTGAGATGGATATGGGGGCTTTTATCTTCTTTCACAACGGGACCTCTAGCCGTGGGAACGCGAATCTAGCATGTCTTTAACGCTTCGATAACTGAAAGGATGTGCAGGTTCTCCTTATCCTGTCCTGGTCAGCCCATAAACCAGCGGCTGATGACTGTACGCTTGGGCCTGGAGGCGTTTGCGATGACGAAACCACACCCTGCAGAACGCAACGGCCAGTAGCACCTCTGCCAAATCACCACCGTAGTACATCCATTGAGCGGCAGATTCGATTTCGGTACGCGCATAACCAAGCCCATGGGGATAACCAAACCCATACATGATCTTGGCCAGCCCTGCGTGGGCGGCCATAGCGATGAACAGCACGACCAGTCGCAGGCGCAGCGTAGGCCGATGAGGCGCGGAATCAGGTCCGGCAATGGCCCAGGTGAACAGATACCCCGACAGGATAAAGTGCAGATGCAGCCAGGTATGAACCCATGGGCTGGTCTGGCTTAGCGCAAAAAATGAGGTCAGATACAGAACATACATACCGCCTATATCCAGAAGCGCCGCCGTAATCGGATGAGTCAGCACACGCATGAAGCGCGTCGCCAACAAGCGAACCAGTACCCGTGCCGTATCAATGGGTATAGTGCGCAGCACCAGCGTACCCGGTGCGCCAAATACCAGGCCCAGCGGCGCAAACATGCCCAGCAGAAGGTGCTGGAGCATATGTCCGCGAAGGTCCTGATGAGCAAAGCTCGATACCGGTGGCATGAAGGCGACCACGATCAGGACGATGCCAACCGCAAAGCTGAGCGTACGCCAGCCGGACCATGTCCGCCCTTGCCGCTGCAAGCAGATTACACCGAAGCAGTAGAACAACCAGACGATGATAGCCAGCAGGATCGGGAATACCGCTACGTGGCCCGGCCCCAGGAAATAGGCATGCATTATCAGCAAGGCTCCTAGGGGTTATGGGCTGACGTAGGTGCGTCGGGCTCTTCTCAGCAATAAAAGGCCAATCAGCAGCAATACGATACCCGCGAGGTTCCAGAGCAGGTCATACAGCATTAAATTGTCGACGTATCGGACCTGATGCAGGCGCAGGACTTTGTGATCAATCAGGCCATCGAACAGTTGAAATGCCCCCATCCCCATGAAGAAGCCGGCCCAGGCCTGAGGTTTGGCAAAGGCTTTACGCTCCCGCAGTTCGGCCACCATGAAAAACCCGACAATAATCAGAATGAGTTCGGCCGAATGCAGGATGCCATCGGAAAGCAAGGCGAAAGCACCCGTGCCACGATCCACAAAATGATGCCAGGCCAAGACTTGGTGAAAAATGATTTCATCGATGGCGGCCATGAAGCCGATCCCAATAAGCAACGCAGCTGTCAGGGATCGGCGCGCCAGTAGCGTGGCTGATGTTCCGGTAGCCATGGGCATTCCTTCTTGTCTCGGTCACTCACTCGTCTTATCCAGTGGTCTGGACAAGCCTCTGTGAAGTAAGACGCAAGACGAGCGGGATCGTTCGAGGAAAGCCAATGGTTCAGCGCAGGCAGGAATTACCTGTCAGACAATTTATTACTCTACTCGTATGGCGGAATGCACATCCTTGCTTTCAATCCATCCCTCTACCGGCTGCTGATCACCCGTAGAGATCTGGACCTTTTTCCAGCGCTTGTATTCACGCGTATCCACTACCCGTACGGATGTGCCAGCTGCCAGACGAGTCTGCACATTCCCCCGCCGAGCCGCTGCCGTGTCATACACAACAGGCCATTTACGCACCAACACATTGTCTGTCTGCACATGCCAGGTTTGCTCGGGACCTGCTTCACGAAACGAAACTTCAGCCGCATGCACTGTGATCGAGGAGAAAGAGGCACCCAAAAAAGCCAGGCTTAACATGAGGGTTTGCGCGGCCTTCAGCCTGTGATTCGGGTGTTTCCTTGGGGTTGCCATTAAGTCGCTCCATGCAATGATGGCGCTATGACAGTGTTCTATGCAGCAGGTTCGATGCAATTAATCATTATTTGAATGAATTAAGAAAGGCGGTACGGATCTTAGCCGTAAGAACGCTGGCATCGAGCCTGGCCCTGATCCTGCCAAGCTGCCATGATGAGTCAAAACAACAAGGACGCAGCGGTTACCGTGCTACAGATACTGTCCATCACGACCCCTATCTTCATCCTGATTGGTCTTGGCTTTTTTGCTTCCAAGAGCGGCATTCTGGTGCGGGAGCAGATCCGTGGTTTGGGTAGCTTCGTCATCACATTCGCAATGCCGGCCCTGATCATCCGGGCGTTATCCGAAAGCCCGATCGATCAGGTGTTCAATAAATCCTATCTCATCGCTTACGCGGTAGGATCGCTTCTAGTCTTCACCGGCGGCTTCTGCTTTACCCGCTACAAGCTCAAACAGACCCTGGATGTCAGCGCCATTACAGGCATGGGCATGTCGGTGTCTAACAGTGGCTTCATTGGCTATCCGATTGCCGTATTGGTACTGGGACAACCGGCTGCGGTAGCGTTGGCCCTCAACATGCTGGTGGAAAACATGCTGATGATTCCATTAGCGCTGGCGCTGGCTGAAGCCAGTCGCTCCAGCGAAGGCGGTGTGTTGAAAGTGCTCTTGGACATCGTCAAGCGACTGGGCAAGAACCCAATGATCATCGCGATTCTTGTCGGGCTCCTGCTGTCGGCACTACAGATCAAACTGCCTATCGCGATCTATACGGTGATCGACATGCTGGCCCACGCCTCGGCGCCCACTGCGCTCTTTGTAATTGGCGCCACGCTGTATGGCCTGAAGGCAAAAGGCATGCTGGTCGACGTCGGCCGGATTGCGGGCAGCAAACTCATTCTGCATCCGCTGGCCGTCTTTGTGATGACCCTGATGCTGCCCTCCATTGATCCAACGCTCAAGCTCGCAGCCGTTTTGTTCGCCAGCGCGCCGATGATGAGTATTTATCCGATCATAGGACAACGCTATGGACTGGAAGGCCGTTGCGCGGCTGCGCTCATGGTAGCCACAACTGCCTCGTTTTTTACAATCAGTGCTTTGCTCATGTTTATCAGCCCTGCACCGTGACGCGGGGCCGCAGCGGAAAATAAAGCGCCTTGGGGATATCCAGGAGCCAATGCAGGTCTCATGTATAGACTCGATCATTGGAGGACGAGATGAATATCAAAGCACTATCGGCCGTTGTAGCCATCAGCGCATCCCTTGCAAGCGGTGCCCTCTTCGCCCAGCAAGCCGCTGGCGATCACCAGCCTTCCAACAGCAAGTACCAGTCCGAAGTAATGAAAAAGGCACCTAATCAGTCAGAAGATGCCACCGTCAAGGACCCGAACAGCAACAACGAATATAAGGTAGGCAGCGAAGCGCCTGATAAATATCAGCGTGATACCTACCGAATCAAGGATTGGAAAGCCCACGGCCTGAGCGCTCCCGAAGAGAACCAGCACTGGGTCAAGATCGGTAACGATTATGTGCTCCTGAAAGACACCGAAGGCGCGATCATCAAGATCGTCAAAGGGCAGGACTCGAAGAAGTAACCGCGGGCTGATCAAGCCTGTCAGTACTACGCATAAGGGCCGGAACAGTTACCGGCCCTTATTGTTTGCACTCTTCATACGTTTGGCCTTTATCGACTTACTCCTTAGCCTGCGCCCTTGTCTATCAGCTAAATCAGGCGAGCACCTACCAGAATGTCCGCCACGGCCTGAAAGGTCGCTTCCGGCACCCCTTCTCCGGCTGTCCGCTGGGCAATGCGCTCAGCCAGTCCTCCGTTGACTGCATAAGGGAGCCGCAACTGTTGTGCGTCCTGAATCATCTGGTGGGATTGCTCGGGTTCTGCACGGCAGACGATGACCGGCACCGGTGTCTCGCCCCTGACATACCTCAACCCTACGACCCACTGCCCAGGCGCACCAATAATGAGCGAGGCATGCTGCAGGCCACGCTTGGCTGAAAGGCTCTGCATGTCGCGGCGTAACCGCTGGCGCTCACGCTTGACCATCGGGTTGCCGTCAGTGTCCTTGAGTTCGCGCTTCTGTTCGCTCTTGGTCATGCGCATTTCCCGAGCAAAGAGCCAGCGCTGCATCAGCACATCGAAACCGCCTACGATCAAAAAAGCGATGATAGCCGTGATGACCAACGGTTTTAGAAGCCCCAGGAACGTGGCATACAGGCAGGAGGTACCGCAGTAGGAAGACTCCATTAGCCGTTGCAGCCCCAGCCGGTAAACGATGATGAACGCCACCGCCATTGCGCAGAGCTTGATAAGCGCCTTCAGAAATTCGATAACGCTGCGCATGGAAAAAATACGCTTGAAGCCAGCAACCGGATCGATCCGCTCATACGTTGGCTTCACCGGCTCGGCCGAAAAGACCATACCGCGCATGACCACAATATTAGTCAGAATCACTGTGACTACCGTGACAGCAAACAGCGGTAACGTGGCGGCCATCAGGACATCAAGCCCCAGCATTTGCAGCCTTGGCCAGACCTGGGTGAATGGCTCGACGTAGATTCGACCTGCCTCAAGCAACAGCGCCTCCACACGCGCCTCGATATCGGGCGCTATCACGACCACGCACAGGGTGCAGGCCAGGATAACCATACCGGTTACCAGATCCTGGCTTTTGGGCAGTTGTCCTTTCTTGCGTGCATCACGCAGTTTCTTGGCTGAGGCCGGAAGGGATTTTTCCTCAGTCTGCTGACTCATGACACCACTACCTGAAAGCACCTGTTCATTGCCCTAGCCCTCAGAGACGGCCTGTTCCAACCAGTCGAATACCTCATACAGGCTACCCAGCTCCGATAACATGAGCGGCACAAGGAAGGATGCGTAAAGCACCATCAAGAACGAAAACAGCAGATTCTTTACCGGGAGAGACAGATCGAATACATGCAGCTGGGGCGCCATACGGGAGAGATAGGCCAGCATCATGTCAGCCACTAGCAGCGCCACGACAATGGGTGCGATCAGCAACACCCCGATCTGCATCACACGGTCCAGTATCCGCACGATCTCCAGCGCCGTGTTTTCTACCACGATCGGGCTAAAGGTCAGGGTCGGCCAGAGGCCATAGCTGCGGTAATACCCATCCACCATGAGCGTAAAGCCCCCAGACATGAAAAACAGTGTGATCAGGGTAACCGTCAGAAGCGTGGAGGAAATGCTCGTCTCACCGGCGCCCAGTGGATCTACCAATTGGGCCATGGTAGACCCACGCTGAAGATCGACCAGCTCACCTGCAACCTCTGCAGCCCAGAACGGAATACCGAAGGCAAGACCAATCACCAAGCCAATCGCCATTTCCTTGATCAGTAACCCTGCAATGGCAAAACCAGTCGGTGCGTCTGCCAGCGAAAGCCCGGCATAGATGACTGGCGCCACCGGAATGGCCAGCACGACGGCTACTGCCGAACGGATCATGCCGGTCAATCCCAGGCGATTGAATGCCGGACTGATGACGACCATGCCCAACGCCCGTGCCACTGCCAGGCCAAAGGCCGCGAGGAAGGGGTAGACATAGTCCAGAAGCGCCTGGGCAACGGCAAAATTCACGTCAGTGCCTTACCGTGTCCAGGCTGCGAAATTATCGAGCATCCGTTCGGCCAACTGCCCCACTTGCCCGGCCAGAAGCGGGCCGACCAGGATCAGCACAAGCAGCACAGCCACCAGCTTAACGGCCTGCGGCAGCGTTTGATCCTGAATCTGTGTAAGAGCCTGCATGAGCCCTACCCCAAAGCCGATCACGATGGCGACGATCAGGGCTGGCGCCGACAGGAGCAACACGGTAAGCAGTGACTCCTTCATCAAGGAAAGAAACAGATCTTGTCCCACCTCAGCCTCCGTAACTCATGATCAATCCGTGCATCAGGCGTGACCATCCTTCAACCGCCACGAACAGGAAAATTTTCAGGGGAATGGAAATCAACGTAGGCGACACCATCATCATGCCCATGGCCATGAGGGCATTGGAGACGATCAGGTCAATCACCAGAAACGGGATATATAAAAGAAAGCCGATCTCAAATGCGCGGGTCAGCTCCGAACTGACAAAGGCGGGAATGAGTACAACCAGATCATCGTCCCGTAAGTCTGCCCGCGCTTCCTCCGACCAGATGCTCTCTGTCGCCTGCATGAAGAATGCGCGCTCATTATCATTGGCGAACCTCGAAAGATGGTTCTGCAATGGCTGGCGAAGCGCTCCAGCGGCTGCTTTGACACCGTCCACGCTCTCCAAACTGATCGGTTGATGCTCCAGCTGCCGGTACATCTCACCTACCAGCGGAGTGGTCACATACACGGTCAGAATCAAAGCAATACCGTACAAGACGAGGTTCGGCGGCGTTTGCTGAATGCCCAAGGCATTGCGGATCAGAAACAAGACGACAGAGATCTTGAGAAATCCCGTCATCGTGACGACTGCAAGCGGAACCAGCCCGATCGTCGCAACAACAATGATGATCTCAATCAGGTTGGGCTGAAATTCATCCATGTGTTGATAGGCTCGTGATCCGTACGCCTAGCCCTTCGCCAATCCTGACCAAGGTACCGCGGCCGAGTCGGCGGCCGTTCACAGTGATCTCAACGGCCTCATCAGTCGAGTCCGGAAACGCAAGGATGCTCCCCTCCGATAGCGCCTTGACCTCACCTAGCGGCAACTCCAGCCGCCCCGCCTCACATACCAATGTAATAGGCACCTCCCCTAATGGATCATCCTCGGCGGTTGTTTTATGCATGGACGTATCACTCATGTCCCATTCCTTACTGACAGACGTTAAAACCAATCCGGTTTGCAGCTGGTATCCCGAGGCCACTACTGCCAGAGACGCCCTGAGCCGGTTTTCAACCGATATCCAGGCGCCCTGGTTCGAGCGCAGCATCACCACATCACCAAGCTGCAAACCTTGCAGTTCACTCAGGCGCACCTGCTGGCTGCCGATGCAGAGCGTTACGGGGAGCCGCAGCTGAGAAAGAGGCAAATCACTGGCAGGAAATGTTTGATCGAGGCATGGCAAGAGCGGACTAAGGGTTGTGGCTGAAAGATCCAGCATCACGGGATAGGTCTTGTCCCGCAGCGTTACCTGAAACGAGAGCCGTATGGGATGAGGAATGTCCACGAGACCGGCTGCGAACCGAATGGGGAATCCGGTGGATTGCTCAATGGGCTGAATAGAGGTCAGGAGCGCCTGCTCGATCAGCAAGGCCCGAAAACGCGCTGGAGCGCCGATGCCCTCCAGTAGCGCTCCGCCAAGTGCCTGAGCCAGCGATGATGGCAGCTGCAGACAGGCTGGCTGCTCATCGAACATGAGCGGAAACGACAAGGCGGACTGGATGGGCTGGGAGTTCCATGCAAGCCGAACGCTGACGGGATGACCTGTAATCTTTCCCTGCCAGTCTTCACGCGAGCGATACACACGATTGGCAAGCCTGACGTCTTCGAGTGTGACAAGGGGAAACACCAGAGGGGCAACCTCTTCACTCGTGCAAAACTCATCAACAGCTGATGTATCGGTCATCCACATCACGGGGTCTTCCTGGCTTGCGGGCGATCTTCCGTCTCGATATCAGCCTGCATCTCTTCTGCAAGACGCACGTTTTTATGCTCATTGGCCAGTAGAAGGCTGACGGCCTGCCTCGCTTTCCAGCACTGGTTACGCGTCTGCAGGGCTTCGCTACGCCTGAGCAGCGCCATGGCATGCTGCTCGTCCAGTCGGCGGAGTTCGTCCTCCAGATCCATCCGACGGCCGGTCAATACCTTGAGCGCCTCGTCCACCTGCTGTACTTCACGATGCCCAAAGGCTCCATGAGCCAGAGTAGCCATCAGCTGCGCCTCCTGCTGACGCTGGTCGACGCAATGGGCGTGATGCTGTTTCCGGGCATTTGCAGCAGCCTCCTGCGCCTCGCTGGAGCGCTGTGTAGCAGCTGCCAGTGCTGCCATGGCACGTTCTTCACGCCGTGTGCGCAACGCAATCAACACATTCAGACGGCTTCTGGAATGGGTCATGATGCAAGGCTCGCCAAGCGCCGCACGGTTTCGGCGAACGCCGCGCGTTCCTCGGTAGGCTGCCGTAAAAAGGCTTCGATCGCGCCCTGTTGCGCAATGGCCTGATCTGTCATGGCGTCGCTGCCAGTCGTGTATTCACCCACCTTGAGCAGCAACTCTATGTCGGCATAGCGCGCCATCAGTTCACGTACCTGGCCCGCCCATCGGCGGTGCGCCTCGGACGCAACCGTGTCCATCAAACGGCTACGACTACGCAACACATCGATGGCTGGAAAATGATTGCGTTGCGCCAACTCTGCACTCAGCACGATGTGTCCATCCAGAATGGACTTGGTTTCTTCGGCGACGGGATCAAGGGTGCCGTCCCCTTCAGTCAGGACGGTATACAACGCGGTGATCGTTCCGTGCTGCCCGGGGCCGGCCCGTTCGAGCAGCCGTGGCAATGCGGCAAAGAAGGATGGCGGGTAGCCTCGTCGAGTAGGCGGCTCCCCTGCCGCCAGGCCGATCTCCCGCTGCGCACGGGCATACCGGGTAATGCTGTCCATGAGCAGCAATACATTCTTGCCCTGGTCACGGTAATACTCGGCAACGCTGGTCGCCACGTAGGCGGCCTTGACGCGCTCAATGGCAGGCCGATCCGAGGTAGCCACCACCGCTACGGTACGCGTCCGTGCCCGCCTGCCCAATTGAACATCCAGCAGTTCGCGTACTTCGCGGCCACGCTCGCCAATCAATCCCAGAACAATGATGTCCGCCTCGGTGCCTTTGACAATACTGGCCAACAGAGAAGACTTGCCGATACCGGGCTCACCAAAAATCCCGACGCGCTGACCCCGGGCAACCGTCATGAGTCCATCAATGGCGCGAATACCTAATTGTAAGGGCTCCTTGATCAGGCTTCGCTCGAACGGCGCTGGCGGCTCGGCCTGAAGCGGATAGCGGCGCGTATCATGCCCATCAGCTGTTCCTTCGACACGATCCAGCCGCTCGCCGGTCGGACTGATAACCGCACCGAGCAAATGGTCACCTACGGTGATTGTCATCGCCTGACCGGTGGAGATGACTTCTGTCCGGGTCGACATACCCTCCAACTCACCCACCGGTGTCAGCAGCGCCTCGTCATGCTCGAAGCCGATGACTTCAGCGGGGATCGTGCGTCCCGTGAGCGGGTCGCGCAGGTAGCAAAGTTCGCCAACCCGCGCCTGGGTCAACATGGCATGCACCATGATCCCGCGAATACACTTCACACGTCCGCGTACCGGACGCGCCTCTGCCCGATCCAGGCGCGCCTTCAAGCTGGGGATAATCGTCTGGAGATCTAACGTTTCCAACACCGACTCCTGCATTACACCGCCTCAGACTCACCAGGGCTGACCAAGGCGATACGAAGCGCCTCCAGTTGCATGTCCAGGCTGGCATCCACCACAGCGACAGGACTGGCGATAACGCATTGAGTCGCTGTGAGCTGGGCATCGGGCTCGACGCGAAACGAGGCTGATGGTCCAGCCCCCTCCAGCAGCATTGCTTCCACGTGGGCCACATGCTCTGGCGCTACCCTCACGGTTATTGTGTGCTGACCGCGAAAGGTCGTCAGGGCTTCGCGAGCGAGACGGGCCACCAGCTCGCCGGGCTCAAACTGGCCCAGAACGCGGCGGACCACATCCAGAGCGAGGTCGGTCAAAGCCTCCGGCAGACTGGCCAGATACCGGTCCATCTGGTGGGTGGTATTCACCAGGATCTTGTTTGCCGCCTCGATGCCGGCGCGCTGGCCTTCAGCGTAGCCTTGAGTGCGGGCGGCATCGACTTGCGCCTGTGTACTGGCCAGCAGGGCATCCGCTTCCTGTCGGGCCTGCTCGAGAAACGTGTAGCCATCCATCCATTGGGCGGCCTCAGCTTGCCGAAGAATGGTTTGGGTAGGTTGACGGGGCAGTTCGCTCAAGAAGCCTTCCTCACTGTTGCATAGGCCTGAACGTGCGGCGCTATACGCCTGACGATGGCGGGCCCGCGTTGCAGCAGGTCCGTCGAAAGTGCGCGGCTGTAGACAGGCTCATCCGTCGCCTTCAGTCGCAGCCAGGCGGCGAGCGAGGTAGGTTGAGCAGCCAGCCAGGCGGCGATACAGGCCTCTCCATCCAACTGAACGGCCCGCTCCAGTTCATCGAGATCGGTCAAAACGGTGGAGGTGCTGGCCAGATCGGCATTGGTTACGGCCAGGGCGAATAAGTCCTCACCAAAGCGCGCTTTCAGCGTACGCAAGGCCGACGCTCTGATCTCCTGGGTGAAGGAGCGTCCATGAAGGACCACACCACACGGCACCACCAGTGCAGCAAAGTGTTCCGGCGCCAGTAACGCAATGGCCAAGTCCTCTTCAACGGGCGGCTCTACCTCATTTAACGGTGGCAGCGCGAAGTGATCCTGGAACAAACGCTCAAGTCGAGACTGAAACCGTTGTTCGGCCTGGATGGCGGCCACGATGGAATACTCGCCCCACTCACTGAAGCACTCAGCAACGTGCTTGTCGTGTACGAAGCGCAAAGGGTTGGTCTTGAAGAGGTTCCACCCGTTTTCACCACGAAACAACGGCAGTTCTGCAGACTGTGTCAGGCTCATTTCAATGGCACCAATTCGTAGGGTTGAGTACGCCGGGACTGCCACACCACGTAAACCAGTGAAGTGGCCAGCGCCAGCACGAGGAAAAGCAGCCCGCCCATGATCCAAGCGGCCTTGCCGACGTTCGATTGAAGCATCCAGACCCCCATGAACGAAGCCAGGGGTTCGCCCTCTTGGGAGCCTTCGACCCGCTTGACCGCCTCGACCGGTACGACTGAAACGTTCTGATAAGTCAGGCCCGAAATGCCATTAGCGACCAGGGTCTTGATCTGTGGAATCAGCGGATTGATATCGAGCCCCGGTTCATACCGGATAAAAACCGATGCGGAAGATGGCGTGACATTGCGTTTAAGCAGGTCATTATCGGGCAATACCACATGCACCCGGGCCGACAGCACTCCATCGACCTGCGATACGGTATGCGAGAGTTCTTCGCTCAGGGCATAGATCATCTGAGCACGCTCCTGAACAGGCGAAGACACCAGCCCATTGCTCTTGAATACATCGCCCAGGTTGGCAAAGGATTGCCCTGGCAAGCCGGCTTCGTCGAGGATATGCATGGCCTCGGCAAAGCGTGCCTCGTCTACCTTGACGGTAAGACGGCCGTCCTTCTGAACGACGCGTTCAGCAGAAATGCCGCGCCGCAACAACTCCGCCACCATGCTGTTCGCATCGCGTTCTGAGAGGTTGGTATACAGGTCCGTTTTACATCCCTGCAGCAACGCCATCAGCGTGAGCAGTATTACCGCTTTTGCAAACCATCCGTTCCAACCGGTCATCTTATTGACCACGCAGCAGGGTGTTGGCCGCCCCGGAAACCTGAGTCGCGCCTCGGACAACCATCTGGGTTTCGATCGAATGATCGAACATGCGGCTCAGTGCGGTGACAACCTTGTCCATCTGGCTGTCCGGAAGCGCCGTGCCTTCGGCCTGGGGGCTACGGAGCACCGGACTGAAGGTCTGCGTCTGATCGACCCCGCCGTTGGCCCGTTCAGCGAAGCGATGGGAACGATCCAGAAAGCCATCCAGCCGCTCTATCAATCCCTGGCTCAGTTGAGCCGGGCTTGCTCCCTGAGGAAGGCCCTGGGCATGCATCGCCATGTGCTCGAAGAGATTCTGGGCAGCCTGCGCGGCAGGTTCCGGCATAGGCTGCGGGGCTACAGGAGGAATACTGACAGTCATGAATATCTCCAGACACACATCGATAATGCACAGGGCCGCCAGACTTACTCGTCCGACATCGCCTCATTCAGGATTTCGTTCGCACGGGGCATGATGATCATCTGCCCGGCGACGGTCACCGCACCGTCCACTAACTGCTGGGTGAACTCTTCATCGGTCATGCCGGTATCGGACGACTCGAGCGCAGCGTCGAATGTCTGCTCGCTGTTAGTGACGCTGCCGGTACTGCTGTTATCTATGGGTGCTGTTGCCATGTCCTTCTCCTTGTCTGTGAGGGCCAAAAGGCCAGATGTTCAACCCTGTCCGCTAAAGACTTCGGTTTCCGCGCCGCCCCGAAAGATACGAATGCCCTGGCTTTTTCCCCTCGAAATAACGGGCCTTTCTAGGCCTTCGAGACTGCGCTGCACATAGCCAATGTAGGCAGGCGGCCCGGATACGCTCAGAACCGAGCGGCCGGGGTTGAGCTGTATCGATACGTTCTCGCCTACCAGGCCTAGCTGGTCGAGCACGCCTCTCAAAGCCTTCTGATCGAACCGGCGGGTATCGATGACCTGACTGATCAGCTCGCGGTTGGCGTTCACATGCAGGGCGCTGCCGTCGTAGTACCAGACCAGCCCCTGGGTGGCGCTGATACGCGAGAGAAATTCACCCGCGTGCTCCGCCCGCACATGGCCCTGTACCCGGCCCTTGACCTGATCGGACAAGACCACGGGCAATGACAGATTGCGGCCGAACTCCATCAGTACGCCGCGTACATCCTGATCAATCACAACGTAGTGATAGGGCTGGTCCAGCCAGACAGGTTTCTCTGTCTGTGCCCAGCCATCAAGCACCACCCCTGCAAGCGCAAGCAGGCAACACAGTGAACGTAAACAGCGAGCGGTAAAAACAGGCAACGGCATGGCTTGCTCGTTCTTCTTCATCTCTTCCATACCCGGCTCGATGCCACATACGACTCGAACCGATGGCAGACAGTGATCCATCCCTGTACGAAGCAAACCAAACGACGACTCCGGCTTATCCTTTATCCAGAACGTTCGGACACTTTCTCGATGCCCCGAGTATGGTGAGGCTTTGTGACAAGCCCGTTGCAAGTCACCCAATGAGTGTTGTCTGTATCACAGAACCAGGGCGGTACAGGACAAGCCTCAAACACAGCCGGGCGCTGTCATCGCGCTGTCATGTTTGTCCGGCCAAATGCGCAGGATGTGGCTCTTTGCAGTCAAAACATGGAGTGTGATTTTGCCTACCTCCCGCCCTACCCGGCTCGCCCTGGCTGTTTTGTGCTCCTGGCTGGCCGGTTGCAGCTCTGCACCTTCCAATCCCCACTCTGATCTTCAGCTGGACAAACTGGCATCCGACATCGAACGCCGGGGCGACCCTGCCACCGCGTCGGCCCTGTATGCACGCGCGGCTCAACAGCAGCAGGACGCTCCCGCGTTCATTCGTCTGGGTAATGCCCGGCTTGGCAGCGGAGATGCCAACGGTGCCGCCCAGGCCTTTCGCGAGGCTTTGATAAAGGAACCCCATAATCCCGACGCGCTGTTGGGATTTGGTAGTGCTCAGCTACGACTCGGCAACGCCAGCAGTGCGGCCAATGCACTGAAGGAAGTTGCCCCGCTCAAGAGAACGGCCAGTACCTATAGCAAGCTGGGCACGGCCTACAGTCTGTTGGGCCAGTCAGCCGCAGCGGAAACAGCCTTTTCCAAGGCGCTTGAATTGGCGCCCGGCAATCTGGACATCCAAAGCAATCAGGCCGTCGCCATGGCATTGGGAGGCTCACCGGATCGTGCCGTCACACGGCTGCGTGAAGTCACCCGCTCCCCTCTGGCCATGCCAGGCCATTACCGCAACCTGCTTCTGGCACTGGTACTGGCCGGTCACGAGCAGGAGGCTACGGGCTTGGTCATTCCCCAAACGACACCGGCTCAAAAAGCCCGGCTGCTCGAACAGGCCCGGCAGATCAAGTCCCTGCGCGACCCGATGCAACGCGCCCAGGCGGTAGGGCTTATCGCCACTCATCCCAATTAAAAATGCTCGCCAGATCTGATCTGACGAACATCATCACATTCCGGCAGCGTTACGGTTTGCCGCTTCCTGCTCGAGCTGTTGCCGCCTGATGTCATCGGCGGTGTGGCCGGTGATATAAGCTTCTGCCGCACGCGCTACCGGAGCGGCCATGGCGGGTCCCATCGGACGACCACGCTGTAGGTCAGAGGGTCGCTCGATCATTCTGGCCAGATTAAGCGCATTGGCGCAGCCCATGGGTAAACGATCGGGCGCTGCCGCCGTTTCGGGACTCAAGCACGCACGGGGCACCCATACCGCCTGACCGTTGCGATCAGCCAGACGGACATAATCCGATGCATAGGACACCGGCTCCAGCGAGCACCCCGCCAGCAGCATGACAGCCGCGCCGAGCACAGCAAGGGAGTGTCTCGAATCAATCCACATAAAACCCGAACTCCGAGTAAGGCTTGGTGGGCGTGGTAGACGTTCGCGCCAAGTGCTGTGCAGGATTGGACGCGCTCGGATCAAGTGGCGTAGCCAGCGTGTGGTCGGACTCAGGCTCGACAAGGTACGGCGTGATCAGAATGACCAGTTCGGTTTCGTTGCGCTGAAAGCGTTTAGACTGGAACAATGCGCCCAGGATCGGAACGTCACCCAGCATGGGAAGCTTGTCCATGTCCTGCGCGCTGTTGCGCTGGAAAAGACCGGCAATGGCAAATGTCTGACCACTGCCTACCTCAACACGCGTATCGGCCCGCCGGACCTGGAACGTTGGCACACTGGTGCCCGCTATCTGCACGGCACTGGTCGTTGAAAGGCTGCTGACCTCGGGGCGAACCTGCATGGCGATACGCCCACTGGGAAGCAGCGTAGGCGTAAAGAGCAGCGATACACCAAATGGCTTGTATTCAATACCTACCAAGTCACGACTTACAGGAACCGGTACCGGCACTTCGCCCCCTGCCAGGAAACTGGCCGTTTGCCCCGTTACCGCCGTGATGTTTGGCTCTGCCAGAATTTCGAGAATGCCGTTACTTTGCAGCGCATCGAGTAGCACATCGATATTGGCGCTGCTGGAGCTGTAACCTGCCGAGATCAGATTCGTGGCCCCGGCTACTGCCGACTGCGCCAGCGGACCGCCTGTCACCAGCCCGAACGAAAACGAACCACGGGTAATGAGCGCATTCCAGTTCACCCCATACCGCAGCAACTGCTCGCGTGACACCTCGGCGAAACGTACCCGGATATTGACCTGGGGCGATTCAGGATAAGTCGTGGTGTTCAGGGGTGGCGGGCCACCGGCTGGTGTCTGGCTATCGAGTAATGCATTTACATCCAGCGCCGACGCAACGTCCTGGGTGGCTCCCTTGGCTATCAGCCGCTTGCCGGATTGCGCCACCGAAACGCTGCTGCCTGGCTGTAATGCCTGTACGGCCTCCTTGATCGGCCCGACATTGGGCTGGACCTTGAGTTGCCAGGTGCCTTGAATGTCCTCGTTTGCATTCAGGGCAATCAGATTAGTTTCGCCACTGGTCTTGCCATAGACATACACCACTCCCGGCGAGACAACGCGCAGATCGGCAATGGCAGGATCAGCGACAAATACCGACTCTACCGGCGCCTTGAATTTCACAATCTGGCCCTCCCCCGAGGCGAGGTAAAGCACACGCCCCTCAGAACTCACCCCCTCAACAGGTTGCGCAACGGCCCGCCCGGGAGCCAGCCAGCCGCCGGACAGTAAAAGACAACCGAAACCAATAATCAGCCATTGTCTTAACGTCGGTCTCGGCACACACCCTGCCTGCCGGTAATTTTCAAACACCCTCACCATCCTTTCTGTTCCCTTACAACGGTTGTGGAGCCGTCAACGATTCCGTTACGGTGTGTGGCAAGGCCGCATTGGCCTCCGGTAGCGTGAGCGTCGTCAGCGACTGCACGGTGAATTCCCGGGTCAGGTCCTGGTAGCACAGCACGGGAACATCCAGATCATGCCGGGTCAGCAACTGCCGGAGCGGGCGACGGATGTCCGCCGTCACCATGACCACCGGATTCAGATCATGACTGGCAGCGTCATACGCGTGCTGAAGCTGGATCGTAATGGTGCGGGTCAATTCGGGTGGCAGTACCGTAGGGCGGCCTTTATCACTGCGGCGCAGTGGCGCCCGTAGTGCCTCCTCCAGGTCCCGGGAAAAGACATAGGCCGAAATGACGCGGTGACTGTCGGCGTACGCATAGCAAATCTGCCGGGCTAGCGCAGCACGGACGTGCTCGGTCAGAATGGGCGTATCCAGATCACGCGGTGCCCACTCCACAATCGCCTCAAGAATGGCGCGGCGGTTGCGGATGGAAATATGCTCACTGACCAGCCGCCTCAGCACATCCGCGATTCGCTGCAAGGGCAGCACACGGAGAGCCTCCTTAACGAGCTCGGGATACTGCTCTTCCATCTCGGTCAGGATCTGACGGGCCTCCTGGATACCCAGGAATTCAGCCGCATAGCGGCGTAAGGTCTGATCCATGCAGGCGTCAAACGTCTGCGCCAGATCCAGATGCCCTACCCCAGCCTCTACCAGCGTGGCGGCCTGTTGTGCATCCACCCACAGGGCAGGTTTACGGCGTAACAACGGAGCCGAGGCTGTATGCTCGATTGCCAGCAGTTCGAGATGAACTTCATCGTCCTGCAGCAGCACCGCATCAGGGCGGATAGCTCCCTCCATGACGGGCACGCCCTCCAGATCAATCCTGAACCGCTCCGCCACGGCGTTGCGGTCAATGCGCAAGCCAATACGGGGAAGCTCGACACCCAAGTCCTCACTGATCTCGTAACGAGTACTGTCCAATCGCTGCCTGAGCGTATTGAGCGAGAGCTGTGCCACATGGGCTTCACTAATCCATAGCGTAATGCGGAAATGACCCGTGTCCTCCACGTCTTGTATTGGCTCAGCCGTAACCTCACGTGGTTCCGGCTCCTCCTGAGCAGCCGGAACTTGTTCCGCGATCTGTTTACGCCGATGCATGTAGAAGGCCGTTCCGCCCAGGACCAGCGAAATGGCGATGAATACAGGCGCCGGGAATCCCGGAATAAACGCAACGCCCAGCAGAATGGCAGACGTCAGTGCCAGAGCCCGCTGGTTGGCGCCTAGTTGACTAATAATTTCCGTGCCGAGATCCGTCTCTGCATCGGTTGTGACGCGCGTGACTACCGTGCCTGCGGCAACCGCAATCAACAGGGCAGGAATCTGGGCGATCAACCCATCGCCTACGGTTAATAGCGAATAGGTATGCACCGCCTCGCCAAAGGGCATGCCCCGCTTGATCATACCGATCAGCAAGCCACCCAGCAGGTTCACGCACAGGATGACCAATCCGGCGATCGCATCTCCTTTCACAAATTTCATGGCACCGTCCATGGCGCCATAGAGCTGGCTTTCCCGCTCCAGGCGTGAGCGACGCCGACGGGCTTCGGCCTGATCGATGTCACCATTACGCAGATCGTTGTCGATACTCATCTGCTTGCCTGGCATCGCATCCAGAGTAAAGCGAGCCGCCACCTCGGCCACTCGCTCGGCGCCCTTGGTGATAACGATGAACTGCGCCACGGTAATGATCAGAAAAACCACCAGGCCAATGACCACCTCACCGGCAATCACGAAATTGCCAAATGCCTCGACAATATCCCCCGCTTCTCCGTTGAGCAGGATCAACCGGGTCGTGGTGATGGAAAGCGACAGGCGAAACAGCGTACTGAGCAGAATTACCGGCGGGAGTGCCGAAAAATCCACTGAATGCGACACGTAGAACGCAACGACCAGAACCAGCAGACTGAACGCGATATTGGTGCCGATAAGCACATCGACCATTACTGTGGGGAGCGGGATGATCATCATCACGATGGCCAGCATCATGAACAGTGCAATGACGATATCGGTACGCTGTGAGGCCATTACAGCCAGGCGGTTCAATCTGGCGAGCACGTTACGGCCCTCCGACTATCCAGATATTCACGAAAACAGCGTCGTGCCTCGTCTTTGGCACCCAACGCCCATAATGCGCGGCTACGCAGAAACTTGAGCGGCATGCTTGACCCTTCAAGCTGCTCCAGCCTTCCGATAGCAGCCAGTGCCCGCTCCCCATCACCAGTGGCAATAAAGCCATTGGTGAGCGTACGCAGCAAAGCGGTATCTGCCGGGTCGATCTGAATAGCCAGAAGCAGATAGATCAACGCTCGTCGCTGTTGTCCGCTGCGTAGATACAGAGCGCCAAGCGAGTGCAGCAGCTGTACTGCCTTGCGATCCTGTACGTTCATAAATCGTCGATCTCGCTCAACCGCATCCCAAGCTCCCGACGTTGCTGGATCTCCTGCTCAAGCAGGCTAGCAGCAAGTGCTTTGATCTCCGGCTCGGCGTCCAGCCGAGGCAACACCGTATCAATGATGTGTTCCAGCACCTGAAGCGAGTGGCCAGGGCTGAAGATGCCAGGGTCGTTAACGGGAGGGCCGATCAGCTCCGCCAGCTCGTTACGCAGGGATTTGAATGGAGTCCGGTTGCGCAGGCGCAGCAGCGACTCGAACACCTCACTCTGCCTGGCCCTGGCAACCGAGCCGGTCCGACGCAGGGATTCGCTGGACGCCTCTTCAGGCCGCTGCAGGTCCAGCGGTCGGCTGGTATCGATTCTCATCGAAAAGGCCTCCCACCCAGGGGTTGTGTAAGCAATGGCAGCGTCATAGGGTCAGGGCAAACTCGTGGCCGTTGCGACTCAGGACAATCCGCTGCGGCTCTATCCCCTTGAGCACCCAGCCATCGTCCAGCGATGCGCCGGGGTAAAGACGTGTACCAGACTCACTAACCACATAAGGATCCTGTCCCAGCCATACCGCCTGAAACCTGACACGAGGAGAAACCGGCGCCTTGCGTAGCGTGACCGAGCTAACCAGTACATGGCTGCTGCCATACTCACCGTCGAACCACTTCTGGATATCGACCCAGGCTGGCTGCTGAGCAGTATCAATTTCACCAGAGAGCATGAAATGGCGACCTTGTGATTTCACATGCAGCGCGGAAAGTCCAGCGGCCTCAAGTCGGGACAGCAATTGCCGGGCAACCTGATCGTCCCGCACTACGGGCTCCTGACCAGCGCCGCTGTCGAGTGCCGGGCTAGTCGGCGCGTCCGCAACAGGCAATAAACGATCTTCGGCTTCGCTGGTGCCGATCAACGTATACAGGCCTAGCAATACCGCCGCGCCAAAAAGTGCCATCATACCGGCGTGGGTAATAGGCCATCGCTTGGGAGGCGCAACCAACTTTGTCAGCGGAGCAGATAAGCGGATTCGAGCCTCTCCAACAGATAACTCGACCGGTAATGGCAGGCGCAGCCCCTTGCCCAAAGGGATTCGTTTTTCAGCCGTGAGTATATCGCCTCCAATTGCCTCAACGGCAACTGTATTTTTCTCCAGACGCAACACGGCATGGCGAGGCGCAACGCCTGCATCCCTGAGCACCAGATCCACCTCGTCGGAGGCGCCCAGGCAATAGGCAGGTTCATCCAGCGATACCGATACGCCGGTATGCAGTCCCGCAATGACCTCAAGAGTAGGCACTGCAGGTTTTGAGCCGGGAAGAGAAGACATTGCGGACATCATTGTTTTGCCTGACCCGGCACGCATGGCAAGGCCAGCCTGCATGCAGGTCCAATCTGGAAAGCTGTCTGAACAAACAGACGGCGCCACAAGGCGCCGCCCGTCCACACCTTAGTTCTGAGGACGCTGTTTGGTCGCGTCAAGCTCAGTTTTCTTCTCGGTGGTGATCTCAGTGATCTTCGCGGATTTTTCGATAGCGGCATCGAAAGCGGCAGTCATTTTGTCGATAGCAGCGTCGGAAGAACTGGTGCTGGTCGGAGTAACATTACTCATATCAATATCTCCTTATTGAAAGAAATTAGACATGCGCCAACTGCTACTACACGGCTGCAGAGAAGAGCATATTTCCAGCAACGTCCTGATTCTTTCGAACCCCAATCGCTGCCAGACGAGTGAATGTTGCCCCGCAAGGCATGAACATTTAATTACACGAATATTAAGAGTTATAAATAGCTGCAAACCGACCCTTCATATAATGAGCTTTAATGTCTTAACGCCATGATTTCCAAGAAATTAAGAATTCTTTGTCACTTTATCGGTCAAGATTGCAACGCACTAATTATGAGAACAGATTCACTAAGCAGCATATTCAAACAGTTAATTGAGTAAATATTTGTAAATAACCGTTAACAAGCAGATGCTTATATATGAGCTGAGCGAGTATTGCTTTGTATAAAGCATTACTCGCTTAGCAAACAGCATATGAATAAGATTTGGCAATGCCCCGCATATGAATTGAAAATAGAGTCTTTCAGTCATCGAAACGGAACATATTCCATTCAACCAATGCGTTAGTCTGTTGACCCTTATTTAATCCACCTTCTGCGTACATATTGTGAGTGTCCGTTTACCACTCAACGCTTTTGATAAGTAGACGAGACTAACGCTCGCGTCACGGCAGTCGAGTCCCCACGGGCCGTCCTGGGGCTGCGCTTACGGTCGGGCGCGGTTTTAAGGTACAGCCCCAGGCGCGGAATGATTTCCTGGCGGGGCACCTTATCCGAGCGCTCAGCCTGAGCGTTTTCTGCATCAAATTCTTCGAGCGCATCGACCCGCGGCCACGGCTGCTTCTCATCCAGTGAAACAAAAATCGGCAGATTGGCGTGAGGCATGGCGTCATAACGAGGGCTTTTGGAGAAATACAGCATTACGCGCGGATGGGGCGCAATAGGACGGTAGCGATGCAGTTCGGCCTTCGCATCCAGAAACCCCAACGCCTTGAGCTCAAGCCTCAGATTGCGTTCCTTATCCATATCAGCCTTGGCCACGGCATCAGCCAGCTGCGTTTCGATCTTTTCGATCACATCCTTGACAGGGATGCTTTCCGGGGCCGCCGTTTTACCCGCCCAGGTGAACAGGATACGCCGTGGCACCCCTTCAAACACCTGGATATGGCGCTCGATCTGCTTGATGACGATCGGCAGCTTGAGAATGCTCCGAAGATGCTTTCCCTTGGATAGCGATTTCAGGTTCATGGAGGCCGTTTCCTGAGCCAGAACCTCAAGAAAACGATCACGCGCGGCATTGGCCTCGCGGGCGTACTCCAGCACTGACTGCGAAACACCGATCCACCCTGGGAGCCGCATGACAGTACTAGGGTGCTGCCCCTCCTCCTGCTCGAATTGCAGGATGGCCTTTTTCGCAGCCTCGATGGCAGGCTCGCCCACTAGCTCCATCGGTGTGATTATAGTCTGGCCTTTAGGCTCCTTGTTGATGGGAAGCAACCAGACTTGTGCATGAACCACCGCCGAAGGCCACGTTGCGTTGAAGGCTCGCTGAGCTTCTACCATTTCCTGCCACGCTTCGCGCACGTCAGTGATCATGAGCACCTCTTTCCTCAATAAGTAATACCAACATTCATTATAGCCGTCTCATCCCAATCTGGCCGATTAAACATATTCACAATCAGATAAAGCCCTTGTCGATGCGCCTATTAACTTGCACTAAGCTGCAACAGGCTGGAAATTCGGCTCGCTTACTTATTGTCAGGCTGGTATTACAAGACAGGGTTCCGTCTACCTCTCTAGTCAGCTTCAACGTATCGTTCGATCGGCTCCGTCATCGTTTTGCAAGGGATAAAAGGTACTTACGTTCGTCGCTTCCAAGGCACTTTTTCTTTTCCAAACTATCGGTCATTAAGCAAGGCATATATTTGCTGACCTTGCCCTTTTCACATTCGAATCGGTACGAGCTTATGCTCAGACCGATGGTGATACGCCGTGACATGAGGAGTCTTGAGATGTGCAGCCCCATTTATTTCAGCCGCTATTCACTGCGGAACCTGCTCATCATCACTGATTACTTCCCGGCAATAACTTCCCCTCTGGGCCCTTGATGGAACGGGCCCTTTCGCGGCAGCGAGCTGTTCAAAGCTCGTTTTGGCCCGCTCTGCGGGCCTTCTTTTTTCTGCATATTCAGACGACATTTACAATGCTCACGCCCAGGAGCCCGCGCATGCCGCATGATTGGCTCATGATGCCTTCAGGCACGCTGCGACCTGGACAAGGCTCGATATACATGGGAGCTGTCCCTTATGTTCAAACTCGCTTACGCCCCTTACAAAACCTGGACGACTATTCCTTCGCTCGGCATTCGCATGCACGCCCGCACTTGGCTAGCCCATGAAGACGATCCACATCAGGTTCCAATCATCCTGATTCATGGCCTGGCGCTTTCAAGCCGCTATATGGTCCCGCTGGGGAGACGTCTCGCATCGATGGGTCATGACGTCATGGCACCCGATTTACCCGGTTTCGGGCGCTCGCCTGCGCCGCGGATGTCCAAGTGGCCAGCAGGTCCGGATGTCAGAGAGCAGTCGAATCATCTGCTGGCCTGGATGGACGCCAACGGAATCCACAAGGCAGTGCTGTGCGGCAACTCCGTAGGCGTACAAATCGCCGTTGAAATTGCGGCACGCTTTCCGGATAGAGTCGAGCGCCTGATCCTGATCGCACCTACGCCAGACCCGGCCTATCGGACACCGGCGCGGCAGTACGCCCGCCTCGTCTTGAACATGCCGTTCGAGGCACCCTCGATCAACCCGCTGATGCACATGGAGTATCTTTCCAATGGCCTACCGCGCATGGTTCAGCAGCTTCGCAGAATGGTGGACGACCCCATAGAAAACCGTCTGTCCCACGTGCATGTTCCTGCCCTTGTAATCCGTGGCCAATACGACAAAACCCTTACCCAGCAGTGGGCAGAGGAATTCACCAGTCTACTTCCCAACGGCAAACTGGTGGTTGTAGAAGGCGCGGCGCACAACACGCACTACACCGCCGCGCCGCTCATGTCGCAGCTGGCCCATCGGTTCATCACCGGTCGTTTCGATACCCGAGCAACCGACATGAGTAATGAAATTGTCGTCTCCGGAATGGATCAGGGTCGTGATCGGCTGGCGCCAGCCAAGTTATTATCACCTCGCATGCACGGCCTTCTGGACTATGCCTCAGCAGGCCTCTGTCTGGCGTTGGCAGGTGTCAACGAGTGGGGACCGCGCACCCGCCAACTGTTTGCCGTTGCAGGTCTTTCAACCGCAACCTACAGCCTTCTGACCAACTACGAGTATGGTCTGGTGCGCAAGCTGCCCATGACGGTTCATCTCAATATCGATACCTGCAGCGGATTGAAGCTCCTTCTGGCCGCCGCTACCTTGCTTCGCGGCGAGCCTGTAACCGGACGCTGGGCCGTTGCGGCTCAAGGTACGTTCAATCTGCTGGCTGTGGCGGCAACACGAGTTCCAATGGGCCCGGCTCGCCTGGTGCCGGTGCAAAACCTGAGCCTCTGCGCTCCTACGGACTACCACCCCGCTACCGCCGATGAGAACACCTACTCCCAATGACGTAAAACGCAGCTCACAACTTACAATGGCGCCTGCGCCTAGCCACAACAGGCATAGGAGCCGCAACCAGGCGAGCTGAACCGTGGAGTTGCCCAACGATAGGCGTTGGGCAACTCGTTACCTTCGAACGTCATGAACTCCATACGGGCCGCAAGGGAGCCATTTACCAGGCGCATCCACAGCTCGGCTGGAAGCGTGTTGAAGTAGCTGTCCATATCCGACTGCGACTGCCATTGGCCATACACCAACCAGCAGTTTTCCTCTTCTGGCGATGGCATGACGGTAAAGGTGAGACACGTCTGCCCTGGATAAGGCAATTCCCTGAGACATGCCCTGAGGGCTGCGGAGCGCCCGGTACGGGCATGGATCAAGAGCAACGATATATAAGGCGATGCGGACATGAGTCCTCCTCCGAGATGAAGTGCCATGGGATGAAACCAGAAGCCCCTTAATAAGGGCTCGCGGTCGGCCTGACGATAATCTCGCTTACGTCCACTTCAGCAGGCTGTTCAATTGCAAACGCAATGGCGCGCGCGATGGACTCCGGTGAAATAGCCCCTCGGCGAAACGCGTCCATGGCTGCCTGAGCGGTTGGATCGGTGATGGTGTCAGCCAGCTCAGACTCCGTTACCCCGGGCGAGATTACAGTGACGCGGATATCGGCTCCTACCTCCTGACGCAACCCTTCGGAAATGGCCCTGACGGCAAACTTGGTTGCACAGTAAACCGCGGCAGTAGGACTGACAGCATGCCCGCCAATCGAAGACAGATTGATGAACTGTCCGCTACGCTGCTGTTGCATGACCGGCAAGCCCGCCGCAATCCCGTGGAGCACGCCCCGAATGTTTACATCGATCATGCGATTCCATTCGTCAACCTTGAGCGCTTCAAGCTTGGAAAGCGGCATTACACCCGCATTGTTGACCAATACATCCAGACGTCCGCCCTGCTGCTGAGCGAACTGCACAAACGACTCCATATCCTCCAATGCGGTAACGTCGAGCCGGCGGTAGTCAGCCTTGCCGCCCTGCGCCCTGATTTCAGCTACCAGGGTCTCAAGCCGCTCTGTACGACGCGCCCCTAGAATGACGAAGCAGCCCTGTGCCGCCAGATACCGTGCGGTTGCTTCGCCAATGCCACTGCTTGCGCCGGTAATTGCGATGACCTTGCCTTCTAGACCTTTCATACGAATCTCCTTGCCTGTCAGTGAGGGCGGCCGGTGTTGCCGCGTTAGTGACAAGGCTAGAGCCGAAAGGCATTCAGACGTTAGACGGATCCTGCTCGCTTCTTGCCTGATCCTGCACGGAGAAGAATGCAGTGGGCCAGGGAGCGCCTGTCCAACACGATTATTCGCGCTCTGCAGGCAAGGTTGGACTACGCTGGCTTTCACAATCCTGCGGACCGCGGGCATACCATGACAGGATCAGGCAAGAAGTCAGCAGAATTGATATAACCCTGCATTGCCATTTTTGGTTATCGTGACGCCTGACTTGATCGGTACGCCTGTGCACGCCGATACAATGGGAACCGCAAGCTTCAGGGGATCAGCATGGACTGTGTAACGCATGAATCCACTCATAGTCGAGACACGCTTCTGCAGCAGGAACTGGCAGCGCTGATCGATCAGCTTACGTTGACAGATGGCGCTCATACCACCCGGATCGACGGTCTCTGCCTGATGCGTGCAAGCCAGCCCTCAGACCCTGTGCATGGGATCAGCAACCCCAGCTTTTGTGTCATCGCACAAGGTCGCAAGCAGGTTACGCTTGGCGATGAATGCTTTACCTATGACCCGCTGTATTACCTGGTGGGCTCCGTCTCGCTTCCTGTAACTGGCCAGATTATCGAGGCTACCCCCGAGCGCCCCTATCTCTGTATTCGGATCAACCTGGACCCGGCAGAAATTACCCGCCTGATAGCCGACGCCGGCCCGACAGGTGTCCCCGTCGTACCAGCCCACCGGGGCCTGTACGTCGAGCGCGTGGATAATGCCATGCTCGATGCCGTGACTCGACTGGTTCGTCTCTTGCACACCCCGCGTGACGCGGCAATGCTGGCCCCTCTGGTGCTACGAGAGATCTATTATCGGTTACTGCGTAGCCCCCAGGGATATCGACTGTACGAAATGGCAATAACGAACAGCCAAACCCACCGTGTGAATCGCGCCATCAACTGGTTGAATCAGAACTACATCGAACCGTTGAAGATCGATGAGCTTGCCCGGCGCGTCAATCTGAGCCCTTCAACGCTGCATCATCGCTTCAAGGCGGTGACTGCGATGAGCCCACTGCAATATCAGAAGCAGCTACGCCTTCAGGAAGCCAAGCGCCTGATGCTCCATGAGGGCATCGATTGCTCGTCGGCAGCGCACCGGGTGGGTTATGAAAGCCCCTCCCAATTCAGCCGCGAATACAGCCGGTTATTTGGAGCACCACCCATGAAAGATATGGCCCGCTTAAGAGCGAGCGCGTAGTAACACCTGACGTCCTACCGCCCGCACTTAGAACCTTGCGCGCACATAGCACGGCAGACTACCCCGGCGGGATTAGACCTTTGTCTAACCAACAGCAATGACCTATCGGTCAAACCCAGCATTTCTCTGCTCCGCTCTTATCAATCAGGTCATTACGCCACTATAGGGCGCTTGTACCCTGGCTTTGAGCTTAATCGACACCCTTAAAAGCTTGTAAGAGAATGTTTCCAGCGAAGGGTTTCCTTACAGGAGTCTTGGCGAAACTCGTAAGATACGACAACTTACCGCCTCCAAGAAAAAGGCGTCGTTGACATCGCAGGTAAGCACTGTTAAAAATTTCGCCATCTAGTCGTATGATGTCTTACGACTCAAAATAATACTAATAACTAGGAAACTGACATGGCGACCAGTTCTGTAGAGAATCAGCGTTTGAACCGTATCCTTCTCACCGGCGCCGCAGGCGGTCTCGGGAAGGTACTCCGCGAAGCCCTCCGCCCTTACGCTGAAGTGATTCGGCTTTCCGATATCGCCAACATGGCACCCGCCGAAGGCCCCCATGAAGAAGTCGTTCCATGCGACCTTTCTGACAAAGCCGCCGTCGATGAACTCGTCAAAGGTGTAGATGCGATTCTGCATTTTGGCGGGGTTTCGGTTGAGCGTCCTTTCGAGGAAATCCTGGAAGCCAACATCAAAGGCGTCTTCCACATTTACGAAGCGGCACGCCGCCATGGCGTCAAGCGTGTCATCTTCGCCAGCTCGAACCACGTCATCGGCTTTTACAAGCAGACCGAACGTATCGATGCCAGCTCGCCGCGCCGCCCAGACAGCTACTACGGGCTGTCCAAATCCTATGGTGAAGACGTCGCCAGCTTCTATTTTGATCGCTATGGCATCGAAACCGTCAGCATCCGTATCGGCTCCTCCTTCCCCGAGCCGCAGAACCGCCGCATGCTGGCTACCTGGCTGAGCTACAACGATCTGACCAATCTGATCGCCCGCTCCCTGTTCACGCCCAATGTTGGCCACACCGTCGTGTTTGGAGCCTCCAAGAACCGTGACGTATGGTGGGATAACCGCCTGGCCGCTCACTTGGGCTGGGAGCCACAGGACTCCTCCGAGCAGTTCCGCGAGAAAGTCGAAGCAGAGCCGGCTCCGGCGGCGGATGATCCGTCCATGGTGTATCAGGGCGGTGCTTTCGTCGCCTCGGGTCCGTTTGAATAAGTACGCCGTTGCTTGCGATGGATCAGGACGATCGGACTGAACAAGAGAGATAAGAATGATGCAAGCTGAACTGATTCTGGATGCCCGCAACGGTACGGGAGAAAGCCCGGTCTGGAACCCACGGGAACAGGCGCTCTACTGGGTCGATATCCCTGCTCGTACCCTCAACCGCTGGAGTGCTGCCGATGGCAGCACCCGCGCATGGCTGGCTCCGGAAATGATCGCCTGCGTGGCACGCTATGACGGCAGTGACACTGCATGGTTGGCAGGCCTTGAGAGTGGTCTGTTCAAGGTAGAGATCTCCGACGGAGACACCTTGCAAGCCACAGCCCTGGCCAACGTGACGCACCCGACCGGAAACATGCGTTTCAATGATGGACGCTGTGACCGCCAGGGTCGCTTCTGGGCGGGAACCATGGTCATGGATATGGCAGCTGCAACACCGGCGGGAAAGCTATACCGCTTCCCTGAGCAACACTCGACCGCAGCCAATGGCCTGACCCCGATTCTGGAAGACCTTATCGTACCCAACGGCTTGGGCTTCAGCCCGGACGGCCGGACCATGTATCTGTCCGACTCGCATCCCAATGCACAGCTGATCTGGGCATTCGACTACGACACGGATACCGGCACCCCTCACAATCGCCGCCTGTTCGTTGATATGAATAATCATCCAGGCCGCCCTGACGGCGCCGCGGTGGATGAGGACGGTTGCTATTGGATCTGCGGTAATGATGCTGGCCAGATCCATCGCTTTACCCCGGATGGGAAGCTGGATCGTTCGCTGACCGTACCGGTAAAAAAACCGGCCATGTGCGCCTTTGGCGGACCGGGCCTGGATACGCTGTTCGTCACCTCCATCCGACCTGGCGGTGATCTATCTGATCAACCTCTGGCGGGCGGTGTGTTTGCCTTGAGGCCTGGCGTGAAAGGCCTGGAAGAGCCGACGTTCAGAGGATAGAACAACGCCTTCTACTACCGCTGTACTCCTCATAACAAAGATAAGATGTACTAAGGAGTTATCTCATGAATTTCAAACGTAACCTGTTGGCCGCTGCATGCTGTGCGCTTCTGACTCCCGCGATCGCACTGGCTGATATCACCCTGAAGTCTTCGGACGTTCACCCGGCGGGCTACCCGACGGTCGTTGCCGTCGACAACATGGGCAAGAAACTCAAGAAGGAGACCGACGGCGAACTCAGCATTCGCATGTTCCCCGGCGGCGTCCTGGGTAGCGAAAAGGAAGTAGTCGAGCAGGTTCAGCTGGGCGCGATTCAGATGGCTCGCATTTCCATCGGCTCGGTAGGCCCGGTAGTGCCGGAAGTCAACGTGTTCAACCTGCCCTTCGTCTTCCGCGACGAAGCGCATATGCGCAAAGTGATTGATGGTGAGGTAGGCCAGGAGTTGCTGGATACCGTAACCAACTCCAACTTCAATCTCGTGGCCCTGGGTTGGATGGATGGCGGTACTCGCCATCTGTACACCAAAAAGCCGGTGCGCAAGATAGAAGACCTTGGCGGCATGAAGATCCGTGTAATCGGCAACCCGATCTTCATTGACACCCTGAACGCCATGGGCGGCAGCGGTATTGCGATGGCAACCGGTGAGATCTATAGCGCCTTGCAGACCGGCGTGATTGATGGCGCGGAAAACAACCCGCCTACCATGGTTACGCAGAACCATTTCCAGGTAGCCAAGTATTACACCCAGACAGGTCACCTGATCCTGCCGGAAATGCTGGTCATGTCCAAGGCCACCTGGAACAAGCTGACGCCGGATCAACAGACGCTGGTCAAGAAAACTGCACGCGAAGCGCAGATGGAAGAGCGTGAGCTGTGGGACAAGTACAACGCGGAAAGTGTCGCCAAGTTGAAAGCTGCCAACGTTGAGTTTATCGAAGTTGACCGCAAGCCTTTCTATGACGCCACCGCGCCGGTACGTGAAAAATATAGCCAGCAGTACGGACCCAAATTCGCCGAGCTGGTCAAGCGTGTTGAAGCGGTGCAATAAGGCCTGACGGCCATTACAACAACAACCTGACATGCCCTGCTCGCTCCGAGGTCTTCTCGCAGCGAGCATGCGGCCGCTCGGAGCTTTTCATGAAACATGCTCTTCTGCGTGTCAACGATGTCATCTATACCCTCTGTGTCTGGATAGCGGGCCTGTCAATTCTTGTCATCTCGCTCATCATTCCGTGGGGTATTTTTACCCGTTACGTAATGGGAACCGGTTCATCCTGGCCGGAGCCTATCGCCATTCTGCTCATGTCCATTTTCACGTTCATTGGCGCAGCGCCCAGCTACCGTGCCGGTGCGCACATGGCTGTGGCAATGTTTACCGATCGTCTTCCGCCACTGCTCAAGAAATACGATGCCGTTCTGGTCAATCTGCTGATGACTGCCATCAGCCTCTTCATGACGATCTGGGGTATCAAGCTGTGCATGGCGACCTGGTACCAGTTCACCAGTGACCTGGCCTGGCTCCGGGTAGGGATTGCTTATTCCCCTATTCCCATCGGAGGCGCGCTGACGCTCTGGTTCGTACTCGAGAGAATCATCTTTGGTGATCAAAGCCATCGCCGCGTCGTGCAATACGACACGGTAGAAGAAGCCGCTGAAGGAGCTGCCTGATATGGACGCGTTCGTATTATTAGGCAGTTTCATACTGCTGATTCTGCTGGGCATGCCGGTTGCCTACGCACTGGGCCTAGCGGCGCTCGTCGGTGCCTGGTGGATTGATATTCCGTTCGATGCGCTGATGATTCAGGTGGCTGGGGGTATCAACAAGTTTTCCCTGCTGGCCATTCCCTTCTTCGTACTGGCGGGGGCCATCATGGCCGAAGGAGGTATGTCGCGGCGGCTGGTGGAGTGTGCCAACGTACTGGTAGGCTTCATTCGCGGCGGGCTGTCGCTGGTCAACATCCTGGCTTCGACCTTCTTTGGTGCAATTTCCGGCTCCTCCCTGGCGGATACCGCCTCGGTAGGCTCGGTACTGATTCCGGAAATGGAAAAGAAGGGCTATCCGCGTGACTATGCCACTGCCGTTACGGTCAGCGGCTCGGTTCAGGCGCTGCTGACTCCACCCAGCCACAACTCCGTCCTGTACTCGCTGGCTGCGGGTGGCACTGTTTCCATCGGCTCGCTGTTCATCGCCGGCATTGGACCGGGGCTTCTGCTCAGCGCCATCATGATGCTGATGTGCCTGTTCTTCGCCAAGAAGCGCAATTATCCCAAAGGTGAAGTCATTCCCATGAAGCAGGCGCTGAAGATCTGCGTCGAGGCGCTCTGGGGCATGATGACCATGGTGATCATTCTCGGTGGCATTATCTCCGGCATCTTTACAGCAACGGAATCTGCTGCGGTTGCCGTACTGTGGGCATTCTTCGTGACAATGTTCATCTACCGCGATTACAAGTGGAATGAACTGCCCAAGCTCATGCATCGAACCGTACGTACGGTCTCTGTGGTGATGATCCTGATTGCCTTTGCCTCAAGCTTTGGCTACATCATGACGCTCATGCAGATTCCGGCACAGATCACCGGCGCCCTCATGACCATTTCGGAAAACCGTTATGTAATCCTGATGTGCGTAAACATCATGCTGCTGATCCTGGGTACGGTAATGGATATGGCTCCGCTAATCCTGATCCTGACGCCTATCCTGTTACCGGTCATGATCTCCATTGGCGTAGATCCCGTGCATTTCGGCATGATCATGCTGGTCAACCTGGGTATCGGTCTGATCACCCCACCGGTAGGCGGCGTGCTGTTCGTGGGCGCAGCTGTAGGCAAGGTGACTATCGAGCAAACCGTAAAGGCGCTGCTGCCGTTCTATGTAGCCCTGTTTGCTGCCCTGATGGCCGTAACCTATATCCCCGCAATCTCTCTCTTCCTGCCCAGCCTGATGGGTAACTGAACCATCGCATGACTGCTGGTCTCATCGAGACCAGCAGCCCCTCTCTACTGCCGACTGGCAGCTCATCGGATCACCCCTGCAATTCGCTTCGTTTCCCTGCAATTTTTTCTATAGTGAACGTGCCATTATTGATAGCCTTTCAGTACGTTACTGCCTGCATTAATGGCCTGAGCCTGTTGAACCTATAAGAACGATAAAGCCCCACCTGGAGGATGCCTTGATGCAACATGCCGAACGGCTGCCTGCCGCTCTCATCGATGAGGGGCAGTATCGTCTGCTCGTGGAAGCCGTTTCTGACTACGCGATTTTCATGCTGGATCCGGACGGTTTCGTAGCAAGCTGGAATCCCGGCGCTCGCCGCTTCAAAGGGTACGAGACAGCAGAAATCCTCGGCCATCACTTTTCGTGTTTCTATACCGCTGAGGACTTGCTGACCGGCCTGCCCGGTCGGGCACTTGAGCAGGCCCGCTGTGAAGGCCGGTTCGAGCAGGAAGGCTGGCGTGTACGCAAGGATGGCACACGCTTCTGGGCGCATGTCGTAATCGACCCTATCCGTAACGCACAAGGCACGCTGTTGGGCTTTGCCAAGGTGACGCGCGACCTTACCGAGCGAAAGGCGGCGGAAGACGCCTTGAGAAAAAGTGAAGAGCAGTTCCGCCTGCTGGTTCAAGGCGTCTCCGATTATGCCCTCTACATGCTGGACCCGACCGGTCAGGTGACCAGCTGGAATGCCGGTGCCGAGAGGATCAAGGGCTACACCCCACAGGAAATCATCGGTCAGCATTTCTCACGCTTCTACACCCCTGAAGATCGGGAAGCAGGCCTGCCGCATCAGGGGCTGGAAACGGCTCAACGTGAGGGTCGTTTTGAAAAGGAAGGCTGGCGAATCCGCAAGGACGGTACACGCTTTTGGGCCAATGTTGTCATCGATGCAATAAGGGACGACAACGGCACCCTCCTCGGCTACGCCAAGGTCACCCGTGACATCACCGAGAAACGGGAAACCCACCTGGCTCTGGAGCAAGCCCGGGAGGCCCTGTTCCAGTCACAGAAGATGGAAGCCCTGGGCCAGCTGACCGGTGGGATTGCCCACGACTTCAACAACCTGCTCATGGTGTTCATTGGCTGCCTTGAGCTGGTTCGCAAGCGTGTGCCGGATGATCCCAAGGTTACACCGCTGCTCGACAATGCCATCCAGGGCGCACAGCGAGGCGTGTCTTTGACCCAGCGCATGCTGGCCTTCGCACGCCGTCAGGAACTGAATCCGGAGACCATTGAACTGCCTACTCTGGTCCGCGGTATGGCCGAACTGCTTCAGCGCTCTCTGGGCCCGTCGATCAAGATCGAAACCCGCTTTCCGCTGCTTCTCAGACCCGCCCACGCCGACACCAATCAATTGGAGCTGGCCCTGCTCAACCTGGCCATGAATGCACGAGACGCCATGCCAGAGGGCGGCTCCATCATCATCTCGGCCCGTGATGAACTGATCTCCCAAGGCCATCCCAGCCACTTGAAACCGGGGGCCTACGTCTGCCTATCGGTACAGGACACCGGCCAGGGAATGGATGAAGACACATTGTCCCGCGCCATGGAGCCTTTCTTTACCACCAAGGGCATCGGCAAGGGAACGGGGCTTGGACTGTCCATGGTGCACGGCCTTACCGAACAATCCGGTGGCAGGCTCATTCTCAAAAGCCGGCTGGGCGAAGGTACTACAGCCGAAATCTGGTTACCCGCCGCACACGTATCTGATGCAGGCATGCAGACCACTGACGACTCCCTACCCACGCCCTCAACAGACAAACCCGAAAATACCTTTCATATCCTGGTGGTAGACGATGACCCACTTGTTCTGACCAGTACCGCTGCCATGCTGGAAGACCTGGGAAACACCGTTTACAAGGCCTCCAGTGGTGCCCAGGCGCTTGATATATTGAGGAAGGCATACCCTCTTGTGGACTTGGTCATTACCGACCAAGCCATGCCTTACATGAGCGGCACTCAATTGGCAGAGGCCATACGGGCTCATTGGGCGGAGCTTCCCATAGTGCTCGCATCAGGCTATGCCGAATTGCCAGCGACGCTTTCGGTTGATCTGCACAAGCTAGCTAAGCCCTTCCGCCTGGAAGAGCTGGCCAGGGCCATTGATCAGGCCATGCGTCCGGACGCCATAGCCTCGGCTTGATGCTCCCACGCCGGGTGGCCATCGCGCACCCGGCCTTCCATCGGCTCGATACCTTTCAATAGAAACTCCACACCAGCGAAACAGCTCCTATAAAACGTATCCGAATCAATAACCTGATCTGGATTACCACCCCCTTCTCAGCTCATACCTCATTCGCCTTAACCTGACATGGCAAGTATCGCCTCACATTCAGCAGGAAGCCGCACAGTCGAATAGAGCATTAAATCTGTCTTGCGGAGTTATCTATGGATGCTCAGTGTGAAGTTTGTTATTCAATTTTCCCTCCAATCGAGAATCCCAACCGAAGCGGGATGCTTCAGGTTGACGACACCCATCAACTCTATTGGGAGGAGTCCGGCAATCCTGAGGGGTTACCCGTCGTCTATCTGCACGGCGGGCCTGGCGAAGGGGCCCCGCCCTCCAAGCGCCAATTCTGGGACCCGGACTATTACCGCATCATCCTCTTCGATCAGCGTGGCGCGTTACGCTCCACTCCCCTGGCCGAGGTTAAAAACAACACGACCCAGCATCTGATCGACGACATCGAGACCTTGAGGGAGATGCTCGGCATTGACAAATGGCTTGTCTGTGGCGGCTCATGGGGAACCACCCTGGCACTTGCTTATGGTGAAGCCCATCCTGAGCGTTGCTTAGGCTTTGTCCTGCGTGGCATCTTTCTGGGCACAACCGATGAGATCAACTGGTTCGTTTACGGTATGCGCCTGTTTTTCCCAAAGGTCCATGAAGACTTCGTCAAATGGCTGCCAGAAGAAGAACAAGGTGATCTGCTGGAAGCCTACAGCAAGCGGGTGATTTCCGAAGACGAAGACATCCGGAGGGAGGCAGCCCGTTACTGGGTAAAGTATTCCGGCAGCTGTGCGCTGCTGCGCCATGATCCTGAAGGCGTTGAAGAGCAAGCCGCTGACGATACGACCATGATGGGCATGGGTATCCTGGATCCGTATTACTTCAAGCACAGCATGTTTCTGGAAGATGACCAGTTGCTTCGTAACATTGACCGTATCAACCACCTGCCGTGCGCCATTGTGCAAGGTGGGCACGATATGATCGCAACGCCTCATGCTGCCTATCGGCTGCACAAATCCTGGCCAGGCTCCGTGCTGAACATGGTGCCTGATGCAGGCCACTCACCAATGGAACCCGGAACGCTGAGTGGGCTGATCCAGGCGTTCGAGGTCTTCAAGAAGACCGGCGACTTCCGCCAGCCTTGATAGCTCTGTCACGACACAGATACCGCTGGAGCGCTTGCAATAGACCACGCCACACAAGACCTGTGGCGTGGTCGAGGCTGCTGGCAGGGTTTGCCGCACTGGCAACCACACGGCAGACCTTTCCAGAGAGCAGTTAGAACATCAATCCATACCCCATCGGGTACAGAGGTTTGCGGTTGCCTTCCTGGTTGGTGGAGTGACGGTTGATTACCTGTTCCATGGAAAGCGGCAGATCAAACGGTAGCTTGCCTTTGAAGCGGGTCGGATTGACCACTGCGTCCAGAAGGATCTCGTCAGACACACCAAAATTGCCGATAAGGGCGCCTACCTTTCCCTGAAGCTTGGTCAATATGGCCGGACGATCCAGGTACACACTTACAACGGTCGGTACACCTTTCGCGCTGGCAGCCTTGATCTGGATAAGGTCTGGATTGTCCTCCGGGTAGTCCAACGAACCCTCATGCTGCGTGCTTCCGAACAGATAGTTCGGATGTAACAGCTCGTAAGGCGCTGAGGAACGCATGATGGCAACGTCAGCCTTGTCCAGCGAATCCACGACATTGAGGCCGGCTTTTTGCGCCGCCGTGGCATCGACGTTATAAAGGTAAACGTTTCGTCCCTGGCCAATAGGCAGCAACTTGCTGTTCTTCAGCAGTACCAGCGAGTTCTTTTGCGCGTCATTTGCCAGTTGCTGATGCTCTGCACTGCCTACAACCTCGGCGGCCCTGCTTTCATCCACATACGGATTTTCGAAGAGCCCCTGCTCGAACTTTTGCTTCATAATGCGGGTGACCGCCTCGTCCACGCGACGCTCAGAAACGAGCCCCTGCTTGACCGCACTTACTACAAGACTGCTGTCATCCACTCCGCCAAGCTGGTCGACCCCGGCGTTGATAGCCTTGGCGGTACGCTCAAGCTCTGTCAGCGACTCGACCCCCCAGGGCATTCCCAGCGAGAACGGCTCACCCGGCTTGCTGCCGTTCTGGCAAGCTTCGTTACAGTCTTTGGTGATCAGCCAGTCGCTCACCACGACGCCCTTAAAGCCATAGCGGTCCCGCAGGAGATCCTGCAACAGGAAGCGATTGAATCCTGCTCCCACCTGCTCTTCGATCGGCCGTCCTTGGTGAGAGGCGTTCTGCAGAATCGAATAGGTCGGCATGACGGAGCCTACATTCGCCTCGAATGCCCCTATGAACGGAACAATGTGCTGGCGAATGTCCTTGCCGTAGAAGTCCGCGTATTTGCCATAGGCATTGTGGCTGTCCCAGCCATCCTTCGCCTCTCCATAGCCTACCCAGTGCTTGACCACAGTCACCACACTGCCAGGGTTTAGGAAATTGCCATTCTGCATGCCTTGAACATAGGCGCGAACCAGACGCTTGGCCAACTGGGCATCTTGTCCGAAGGTACCACTGCCACGGGGCCAACGCGGCTCGGTATAGAGATCCGCCTGCGGAGATAGCGCCACGTTGATGCCTACCGCGCGATACTCATCGCGTACGACCTCGGCGAAGGTTTTGACGACCTTAACGTCCCCAATGGCGCCCAACCCCAAGGCTTCCGGCCATTTGGAGAACGAACCGGACTGGTTGCTGGCGCCTGGTGTGTAGAGGAAAGAGTTACGGGGGTCGGTGCTGATGCTCAGGGGAATCGCCAGCCGCGATTGTTCAGCCAGAACTTGCAGCGCATTGTTCTGTTTGGCGAAATTCTCGGGGTCTGTATCCAGGCGCGTGATATAGGTGTTTACCTTCTTGGTTTCGATCGTCTTGGCAATCGCCTCCTGATCATAGACGGCACCGCCACCCAGCCCACCGGCATCCGCTACGGTCGGAAAGGTGCCATGCATCATGGCGCCTGCCTTCTCCTCAAGCGTCATCCAGGTGACCAGGTTGCGGGCACGGTCCTCGGCAGGCAGTCGCCAATCCTCGTAACGATCCAGCCGACCGTTACGGTTCATGTCCTTGAACTGCAAGCCGCCCACCGTTAGTACAGGCAGGTCTTTCTGCTCAAGTGTTACACCGTGCGAAGAAATACCTTGCGCCGAGACTCCTGTCGCCAGTGTGGCTAAGCTGATTAAAGCAGCGGCCTTTTTCATCGAACCCTCTCTTTTCCTTGTTATTGGTTAACGTAGCGCACTAATGATCTAGGGCACTGGAACTATAGAGCAGGTTTTACGAATCCGCTTGCTAACCGCACCGATTTGTCTGGCGCAGGTATTTCAACAAGCTTATCTATGCCTTGGCGCGCCCCAGAATCTGGTCCATTACCCTGTCCGTCTTGACGGCTTCCCGCGCCAGCGCAGCGTAGTCACGCTCACCTCGAATATGCGCATTCATACCCAGCACGTGGTACCACTGGATATGCTCAGGGTGCTGGATGTACTCGCTGACAGTTTCTTCAGCGTCCAGCCGGACCGGTTCATCGCCAAATATTGAAAAGAGAATACGCCCCCGACTGCCAATGATTTCGACTCGATCTTCATGGCGGTCAGCCACAAAATTCCAGCACCCCATGCCGAGCGCGCCGGATGAGAAATGCCAGCTTGCAACTACTGCATCTTCCGCCGCATAGAGCCCTGCCTGTCTTGCGGTGAAACCGCTTACGGCCACGATATCACCCAACAGGTACTGGAAAAGGTCAAGGCCATGACTGGCCAGATCGGCAAAGTATCCACCCCCTGCGACAGCCGGGTCGGTTCGCCAGTTGGCCTGCTGCTCCAGATCTTTTTGCGAAGGTGGCTTTATCAGGCTCCAGGTCAGCTGCCTGACCTCGCCAATATGGCCCTGCGTCAACCATTCGCGTACCCGCTGAAACCGGGGCAGTGACCGACGGTAATACGATACGAAAAGATGGCGACCCGCCTTGTCGAATGCCTGCTGCATCTCCTCGCTCTGCGTACTGCTGAGCGCCATCGGCTTTTCGACACAGCAATGTTTGCCTGCGGTGGCCACCTGCATGCTGTAGGCATGATGGCTGTCGGGAGGCGTTGCGATATAAACAGCGTCCACGTCTGGATCATCGATCAAGGCTTGCGCATCGGTGTATATCCGCGCAATGCCATGACGCGCCGCATAATCGGTGACTGCCTCGGCACGGCGGCCCATCACCGCTACCAGCGCAGAGCCAGGCGCCTTGTAAAAGGCTGGCCCGCTTTTCCGCTCCGTCACATCCCCACAGCCAATCATTCCCCAGCGCACAACATCCATAAATTCTCTCCCGTTCAAGGAATCAATAGGTTCGGCACCTTTTTCTCTTGTCTTCGTGCGATACGACCACGCAGACTCAGGACTACCGTATAAAACAGGTGTGTCGGAATAGTAGTCACTGCATCCTATGCTGCGAACTGTTAGTTGGTAACGGCGCGGTGACAAACCGTCTGCCCAGGCATACAGCACGTTCGGCATAGACAATCCATCCGCAACAAGAAGCGAGCCACGATGACCAGCAGCCAACGCCCGGTAGCGGGCCTCTCCCTACCTAAACCCATTATCGAGCGGGCCGAAGCCCTTTTGCAGCAAGGTGGTCGTCGCCTGCTGGGAATCGCTGGCCCACCGGGTGCTGGCAAGTCGACCGTGGCAGATCTGCTGGCGGCTGAGCTGGGCACGCGAGCATTGGTCGTACCCATGGACGGCTTTCATCTGGCCAATCGGGAGTTGGCTCGCCTTGGCCGCGCGAAACGCAAAGGGGCACCGGATACATTCGATGTGTATGGATACCGGGCCCTGCTGGAGCGTCTCAGGCACCAGCAGGCAGACGAAACGGTCTACGCGCCCTCGTTTCATCGTGACATCGAGGAAGCCATTGCCGGATCGATTCCAGTCTCATCCGAAGTATCGCTGATCATCAGTGAGGGAAACTATCTGCTACTTGATGAGGGCCCCTGGCAACCCGTGGCCGAACTGTTCGACGAGTGCTGGTACGTTGCTGTCGACCCTGATGAGCGCCGTACCCGGCTGATCGAGCGCCATATGCATTTTGGGCGAAGCCGCGAAGCTGCTCAGGCCTGGGTTGAGCAGACCGATGAGCCCAACGCTCTGCGTATCGACCAGTACAAGGATCGAGCCCATCTTCAGATTCCCTGGTCTGATGGACCGGCCCGGTCAGTGAGCTGCGTAATGAATCAAGGACCTGGCTGATGCGTTTCAGACAGGCCCTTGAGGCAGTAGTCACTAGAATAACATCCCCAACAAAGACGCTTTGACCGCCGCCTCCGCCTTATTGGATGCATGAAGTTTCCGCATGGCATTTACCAAGTGAAACTTAACGGTACGCTCGTCGATATTAAGAATCAGTCCAACTTCGATATACGTCTTGCCTACGGCTGTCCATTTGAGAACTTCCCGCTCACGGCAAGTTAGTTCACTCGTACATTCAGGCATGGTTTTCGGAGCCAGAAAACGCACCATTGAAGAATGAACAAGCGTAGTCAGCCATATAAGCTTGGCTTCTTTTTCGTCGAGTTCTGTAACGGTAAGTTTTTCCGAAGAACGAACCAGCGACAATAGCCCCATCGTCCCAAACTGCCCTCGCGACGACAGGCACCAGCCATGCCGAATGTCATGCTGCATCGCCTCTTCCCAGAAATCATGCTCCACCGCTGGTTGCTCCGCTGACCAGATCAGAGGGGACTGTTCCCGGATACCGTGCCGTACGGTTGGGTCGATACAGTAATAATTATTAGCTACATACTTACTTTTCCAGGCATCAGGAAATGTTGTAAGAAGTTCTATTTTTGGGCTAGAAACAGGAAGTGGCGCCTGAAGGCCATAAGAACAGAATTGAAACCCCAGACCTGAAATGATCTTTCCAAGCTCACTGAACAATTGATGTTCGGATTTAGCCGCGGAGCATAAAGAGAGATAATCCTCACGCCAGTCTTTCACATTACTTCAACCCTTGTAAAAGATGCCCAAATGGGCAGTGGTTTGTTTCTAACAGGCTCCGTACCATCATCTATTGGTGATGACTTAATTATTGCGAAACAACTTGTAAGGTGATGAATCTTGGTCGATTTAGGTATTCTTTCGTCGCATCCCAAGGGCGCTGCCATGTCTTTATTAGCACCAGATCATTTCATCCGCATGTCTTACAAGGAGTTCAGCGACGTCACCTTTTACCAATACATGGCCTGGATGGACATGGATCTCGTCGAAGAGCTGCACAGCCTTGGAATAGACGCCGCTTCTGCCGGATTTTGCGAATGGGCCAGTACGACACATTCACCCTCCATCAGCATTGGCTGGACCTGGTTCAGACAAAGTTCAATTGGAAGCCCCTACCTTGCTCCCGGTGGAATCAGCACCAATCTGATGCTGCGATGTGCAACCGGTTACGATCTGGGACCACGGGCTACAGAAGAACTACTAATATCCTGGCTCTCTCGACAAAACTGGCAGTCCGGAATTCCAGTCACCTTATAAGCAGACCTGTCCAGATGGGCAGCTGTCCAAAAAAACGTCGCTCTCTTGTAATGGAGTAAAGACACTTACGGAGATGCGATATGCTTAATATGGTAACAGGGACGGTTAAAGATTTAAAACCGGCCATGGCACAGGCCCTTTCGGTATATCGATACAACATTTTTGTTGAAAAGATGGGTTGGCCTCTCGAGTGTCAGGAAGGTAACGAACAAGATGAGTTCGACCGTGAAGACACCCTTTATGTAGTGGCACATGACAGCAACAACGAAGTCTGTGGCTGCGCCCGCTTACTGCCTACCCATAAACCGTATCTGCTGGGTGAAGTCTTCCCCGAACTAATGGAAGGCGCGGCCTTACCGCATTCTTCCGATATTTGGGAGCTGTCTCGCTTTGCCTTGAGCACCCCCAAAAATAAAGTATTAACCGCTGCGCAATCATGGCAAAACAACATCGCTTTGATGTCAAAGGTAGTTGATGCTGCAAGTGCTCGGGGAGCGCACCGCCTGATCGCTTTTTCCGCCGTGGGCAACGAAAGACTACTCAAACGTGCCGGCCTGAATATTCACCGTATTTCCAAACCACATCTTATTGATAACAAACCGGTCGTCGCTTTCTGGATAGAAATCGACAACCAGACAAGAAATGCATTAGGTCTTCAATAAAACGACCTGATTGCCATGCGTGCTTAATAAAAAGATGGATAGACCAATCAATAAAAGGACGTTGATAAAAAGGCCCTAGTTTGGCTTTAAAAACACATCAGGTGATCCCTGCCTTTCAACACCTGAAAGCCAGCTTGACCTTGAATATACGCTTCCCAATCATTTAGATGACTTAAACTCATGACTCAGGCAATCAGATCTTATTCCAGCCGTACAGCAGACAAATTTGTCGTCCGTCTTCCTGGACGTCAGCAGAACGCCTTGATTTCATTGATCGCCGATAACGCAGCGACAGCAGCACGCGAATAGGCACTCTTATCCGGGCCTGTCTTCCGCCATAAAGGCGGGTCCGGATCTTTTCAGTTACAGCCCAAGGCTTACCCCTACACCCCAGTACCCCCGTCCCTCGTTCATCCCCTCTAAAAACAAGCGAACCGCAGATGACAACAGCACCGCATTATCTATAATTGGATTCTGCCTTTGCTCTCTTCTTGTCATCTTTAACAGGCTGCAATGTTTGCTTGCTTCTTCGCCCTTGCGTGCCTGTATGTTCAGAGGCTTTCGCCATGCGCGTCTTTTACTTTCTCTTGATTCTTACCACTGGTCTTGCATTTCTCTGGTTATCACTCTCTGATATCCCCGGCCTTATCACGTTCTCGTGAATACTTCTGGTGCCTGCTTTATCAGGCGCCAGGCTAACCTCACCTTAAGCACCACCTGACCGTAGCGCACGATGTTGCTGATAGCGCCCCAGCAACGTACCTATCGCGACAACGATCAGCGCGCCTGTTACACCTGCTGCGTAATGCGCCCATGAAGGCAAGGCAGGCAGGCTGGTATCGGCCACCGCCATTCCACCCGCAATCCAGCCCAACAGCGCCGCGCCCAATTTGATGATGATTGGAAAACGCTCCATCAGGCGCAACACCAGCTTGCTCCCCCAAATAATGATCGGGATGCTGACCACGATTCCAAAAATGACCAGTTCGAGCTGGCCATGGGACGCCCCTGCCACCGCCACAACGTTATCCAGGCTCATAAGCGCATCTGCCACGATAATGGTCCAGATAGCGCCCAGCAGTTTCGGGCTTGCCTTTAAATCAGCATGTTCGTCCTCACCCTCGGGCAGCATCAGTTTTATACCGATCCAGGCGAGCAGCAGCGCACCAACTAGCTTGAGATAAGGCAACGTCAGCAATTCAAGAGCAAAAAAGATCAATACGATCCTGAGCAGGATGGCACCGAGCGCGCCACCCAGAATGGCTTTATTTCGCTGCGCCTCGGGCAGTTTTCGACAGGCCAGTGCAATTACCACGGCATTGTCGCCACCCAAGAGGATATCGATCAGGATGATCTGTCCAACAGCAAGCCAAAGATCAGGATTATTCATTAGCTCATTCAATATTATCTCCCTTGAAACAAGGACAGCCGCAACGTACCGAGCCAGAACACGCGAAGTCTGCCGGTGAGGATTTACACCCCTTGTGGAGCCTCAATGTATCCAAAGGTTTCATGAAGAAGTGCAGACGACCGGAAAGAACGCCTGCTGCCGAGGTCATACGCCTATCCCTACAACGCATCGTGGATGACATTACCGCTACAAGGAGCTCTTTTGGAACCGCTGAAAATCGCCACATTCAATGTGAATGGCCTGCAGGCACGACGTGCTCATCTGCTCGAATGGCTACACCGTGAATCCCCTGACATTGTGTGTTTGCAGGAATTGAAAATGGCTGATGCCAGTTTTCCTGTCGATGAGATCCAGAATGCCGGTTACGGTGCGTTATGGCAGGGCCAGAAGTCCTGGAATGGAGTGGCTATCCTGGCAAAGGGCGAAACGCCCCAGGAAAGTCGACGCGGCCTCCCGGGTAATGAGAACGACCCCCAGAGCCGTTATCTGGAAGCGGTCGCTCATGGAGTCGTCGTGGGTTGCCTGTATCTTCCCAATGGCAATCCACAACCAGGTCCTAAATTTGACTACAAGCTGGATTGGTTTGAAAAGCTAAATGCTCATGCTGCCCAGCTGCAGGCAAGTGGTCATCCGGTCGTTCTTGCGGGCGACTACAATGTCATTCCTACAGATGAGGATATCTATAGCACGCGCTCCTGGCAGAAAGATGCGTTATTGCAACCGGAAAGCCGAGCCTGCTTCGAGCAGCTTCTAGAACAAGGCTGGACCGATGCCCTGCGCACCTGCCACCCTAACGAGCGCATCTATACATTCTGGGACTATTTCCGCCAGCATTGGCAGAAAAACTCGGGCATGCGTATCGATCATCTCCTGCTCAGTGCATCACTCGCGCCACGCCTGCTGGATGCCGGTGTAGACCGCTGGGTACGTGACCAGCCCCATGCCAGTGATCACGCTCCTACCTGGATTACGCTCAAGGCTCCATAGTCGAAGACACGATCCGGTCATGGACACCATGCTACATTCGGGATCTATCCATCGCCGCAAAACAGACCGTGACTCAGCCTACCCTCCTATCGGACCGTTTGCTATTAAGCCCGCTCCTGCCAAGTGATGCGCCACGCATTCAGTTGCTGGCCAATTCGCCCTTGATTGCCGATGTAACGGCGCACATTCCCCATCCGTATCCCGATGGATTGGCCGAATCATGGATCGCTACTCACATCGCTCGCTGGGAAGCCGGCGAGCTGGCTGCCTTTGGCATTCGATTGAAACAGACAGAGCAGCTGATTGGCGTCATTTCGCTGAATCACATCCGTGACCGACGCGCTATCGTTGCCTATTGGATCGGCGTGGATTACTGGAATCAGGGATACGGCTCCGAAGCCTGCAAGGCTATTACAGACTTTGGCTTTCAAACGCTGGACCTGATTGAGGTGCGCGGCAATCACCTTGCGCGCAATCCTGCCTCAGGCAGGGTTCTGGTCAAGAGCGGCTTCGAGTATTTGTTTTCTAAACCCGCTTCACTAGGTTTGAAAACGGAAGACGAAATGATGATGTTCTATCGTCTCACCTGTAGCCCACAAGGTGAGGCAATCAGCGTCTAAACGGATGCCCTCCGGGGCAGACCGGACGGCATCCGTGTTAGAGGTCAATGCGCTACTTCGTCGAGTTCATTGCTTTTGATCCGCGTCAGCCGCCCTTCGAACAGGCGATACACCTGATCGGCCACATCAATCAGTGCAGGCCGGTGCGATACGGCAATTATGGTAATACCAGGAGTCAGCGCTTTCAGGGTATGGCTGATCGCGGCTTCGGACTCAGGATCTAGCGCACTGGTAGCCTCATCTAGAATCAACAAACGAGGGTTATGCGCCAGGGCACGGGCAATAACGATACGCTGACGCTGCCCACCCGAAAGACGTCCGCCCCGCTCCCCTACGACAGCATTCATACCGCCCGTGAGCTTTTCCACGAACTCCCATGCTCCGGCCTGCTTCAGCGCCCGCTCGGCATCAGCAGCCGTAAGTTCGGGATCACCCAGCGTAACGTTAGCCAGAACGGTGTCATGCAACAGTAAGGTTTCTTGCGGCACATAGCCAATCAGGCGACGCCATTGGCGCTTGTCGAGCTCCTCAATCGGAACACTGTCGATCAGGACACGTCCAGACTGGGCAGCCAGCAGCGCACATATCAGATCCAGAATAGTGGTCTTTCCCGAGCCAGACGGCCCTATAAGGCTGGTGAATGTTCCGACCGGAATAGTAAGGTCCACCTCGCTCAGGATCGGTTTGCTTCCGTAATGAAAGGACACCTGCTCGAACACGATAGCGCTTTTCAGAGACGGTGTGCGGGTGCCGCCATTGGGCTCAGCATCCGCCAGCGCCGCGTTGATGGAATCCTGTAACGCCCAATAGGCGCTCTCCTGTGCGGCCATCCGATGATAGCGCTGCTGTGCCTTGTGAAGCAGACCCAGTACCCGCACCACCAGAAAAATGAGCACCATGACAGACGACAGAGGCAGCTTCCAGACCACCAGCGCCGCATACAACCCAGCGGCTGCCAGGATGGCAAGCATGGGCTCCTGAAGCGCACGCAACGCTTCACGGCTCATGACCTCACGTTCCATCGCCTTGTTGAGCTCGGCTGCCTGATGGCGAAGCAGCGAATCGGCAATGTCATAACGCGCCATGGCTTTGAGCGGCTTGACCGACCCCAGCGTATCGGTCAGATGAGCCAGCAGCTCGCGCATGAGACTGGTCTGACTCTTGCCGGCGCGTCGGGACGTCTTTACCAGGCGCTGCAGGGCCATCAGGAGAAAACCTCCAAGGATGAGCGAAACCAGCGTTGCCTTCCACGAAACGATGAACGCAATGACGGCATACACAACCGCCTGAATGACCAGCGCCAACATGTTGGCCGCATGCTCATACCCTGTCGAGGCACGATAGGCTTCGGTCGCTACAGCATTGGCCAGCGCACCGGCAGGCTGACGCAGGTAATATTCCCAGCGACTCCCCAGCAACGCACGAATCAGATCGATTCGAAGGTCGGTGGCCACATGGGCTACGGCATAACCGACCTGACGGTTACCCAAGAGTACCAATGTACTGCTCAGCGTCAGCCCAACAACGATCACGACCAGCATCGTTACCAGCGTAGGCTCAAGACCCACCAGCCCAAGGACATGAATGACCTTATTGGCCAAGTCAGAATGCGCCTGATCACCCAGGGCAATGGAGAGTAGCGGCAGTAAGGTCGTCAAGCCGACCCCTTCCGCGATACCTGCCAGCAGCAGGCTTATCAACATCAGAAACGTACGCACCGGGTAAGCCCGGCCGTAAGCAAAAAGAATCCGCATGGTATATCCGTTAGCGATGGGCTCGGTTAACTGGATAGGGAGCGCACGGCTCGACCTATCGCCAGACTACAAAAGGGGTAATCCAGCTCCGTATCCCTGTGAGCCTATAGCTTGGTTCATAAACTTTCGATCTGCCTTACCCCTGTAAAAGCGGCGTAAGGCAGACACGTCAGCCGACTTGCGCCACGGTCGAAAACACACCACGTAGCGTTGCAAAGGCAGCAATGATCTGGTCGATCTGTTCTGGCGTATGCGCCGCGCTAACACTGCAGCGAACCAGCGCATCCCCGTTGGGGCTGGCAGGAGGCAGCACCAGATTCACATAAACGCCCTGCTCGATCAGCGCTTCCCAGAAGGCAACCCCCTCCTTGGGCGAACCCAGCATGACCGGAATGACAGGACTCGGCCTTGAACTTACCCGATAGCCTAACGCCGACAATCCCTTGTGCAACTGTCGTGCATTGTCCCAAAGCTGCGTTCTAAGCTCAGGACGGGTACGCAGGCTACGTAACGCCGTACGCACGGAAGCAATCACTGAAGGCGAAGGTGACGCTGTAAAGATATAAGGGCGACTTGCATAACGAAGCAGATCGAACTCAGCGTGCTGGCTTGCTGCAAAGCCGCCAATCGCACCCAGACTCTTGCTGAACGTACCCAGGATGACATCTACCTCATCCTCGACGCCCAACTCCTCGGCCAGACCGCGGCCGTTGGCGCCCAGCACCCCAACGGAATGCGCTTCATCAACCAGCAGATATCCACCCAGACGACGCTTGATCTCGACGATTTCCTTGAGTGGCGCCTGATCACCCATCATGCTGTAGATGCCTTCTACAATGATGATCGCATCACGGGCCTTTTCGCCCAGGCGAAGCATGCGCTTTTCCAGGTCGGCGGCATCGTTATGCCGGAAGCGAATGACCTGTGCCCCACCCATGCGGCAGGCATCATAGATACTGGCATGGCAATCGGCATCCAGCAGCACGATGTCGTCCGGCCCCGCCAGGGTGCCGATAATGCCCAGGTTGGCCAGATAGCCTGTCGAGAATACAATGACCGAGCGGCGCTGAAAGAAATCACCTAATTCCTCTTCAAGTGCCATGTGACTGCCGTAGCTGCCATTGGCCATGCGCGAGCCGGTCGTACCAGTGCCTTCATGTTCCAACGCCTGCTGGGCAGCCTTAATGCATTCAGCATCGAAGGTCAACCCCAGGTAATTGTTGGTTCCCGCAAGCACTACACGCCACTGCCCGATACGTCCTTCAGTAGGCGTATAGATTTCGTCAATGCGCGTACCAAAGGGACTGGGCTCCGCCTGGATCAGAGCGGTACGTTCCTGTGCCAGCTTGTTGAACTTATCGAACAGTGCCATCTGCAGGCTCCAGCAAAGCGATGACAGCATGTGCCAGTTGCGCGGGGGTTCGGACGTCGGTCAGGACATTGAGCGGGATGGAGATATCGAACTCGTCTTCCATTTCCATCAGAAGATCCATGACCTTGATGGAGTCCAGGCCAAGTTCCTGAATCAGATCGATGTCGGGATGAATAGGCGTACCGGGAGGCGCAAGGCGATTGAGGTAAGCAAAAATCTTTTCGAGTATTTTTTCTTGGGATGTCATGACTAAGTCCCTAAACGGAATGAATGCCCTAGGCCTTTCAGAAACTACGCTCTTGCAAAGCCTTCTCCAGCAGGATATTTGGATGCCATCCCAGTGCCTGCTCAACGGCTGCATTACTGCATGACCAGTCAGGATGTCTCAACTCACCTACCTTGGCGGGTGTCAGCATGGGTGCACGTCGTGTCAGGCGGGAAAGGGACAGATTGACCTGTGCCATTCCCTCAAGCACTGCGGCAGGCACAGTAACCTTACGCACCGGCCCTTGGCGAACTCTTTTAGCAATCTCGGCAATGCTCTGCCAGTCATAGCCGCCAGGATGACCATCACTGAGTTCATAGGTAGCCGAGTGTACCTGCGAGGCACCGACCCAGGCCACCACAGCGCGGACGAGATCTTCCACATGAATGAATGACAAGCGTGCGGATTGCTCACCCAGCGTCAATAGCCAGCCACGCAGCAACCACTGGAATAGTGGCCGCATCTCCTTGTCGCCCGGCCCATAAACTGCGGTAGGTCTGAATACCGTAACCGGAAGGTCGCCGGCCCGTTGCTGGATAGCCTGCTCTGCCTCACGCTTGGAGGCTGCATACCAGGACAACTCTGGATGCCGAGCCGCTAAAGAAGACATCAAAAGAAACCGCCGGCCTGCACCAATCCGCCGTACAGCCTCCATCAGATGGGCGCTGCCGTCGACGTTGATCCGGTTGAACTGGTCGGGCGTGCTGCCTCTAACGGCACCGGCAAGGTGGATAACAATGTCCGCCCCGTCTACCAGACGCTCAAGTGAATCAGGCTCCTCAAGCGAACCCTTGATCCAGGTGACACCGTCGCGGGGGCCGTCTTCGCGTCGGTTTAGAGCGCGTACCGTGAGATTCGCTTCAACCAGACGCTTGCGCAAGATGGTTCCGATAAAGCCTGTCGCCCCCGTGAGGGCGACAACCTGAGCGGTCAAAGGCTTATCCAGCAGCAAGAGAGAGGCCGCAATCAGCCTCGATCTGCTGGATAAACCGCTTGCGTGCCTCGGCTCGCGAGGGCTTGCCGGAGGACGTACGCGGTAATGAATGAGGCGGCACCAGCTCCACCCGGCAGGTAAGGCCAAACTCGCTGTTGATGAGCTTGGTCAGCGATTGAGCAAAATGCTCACGCTGTTCCGGATCCATGATGCGGCACTGAACCTGGACGACGACCTGAGGCTCCTCTTCCCCTGGAATAAGAAAGGCAATGACATCGCCGGGGCGAATATCCGGCTGACATTCGGCCAGGTACTCGATGTCCTGAGGCCAGATATTACGTCCGCGCACAATGATCAGGTCCTTGCGGCGGCCGGTAATATAAAGCTCACCCTTGGAGAGATAGCCCAGATCTCCCGTATCCAGCCAATCACCTTCAGGGCTCATGACTGCCTGGGTAGACTCTTCGTCGCAGAAATAACCCGACATCAGGCTCGGCCCTTTCAGGGTAATACGACCGATTGCACGCTCGGGCAAGGCATGTCCGTTGTCATCACGGATTTCAAGCGTATGGCCGGGCAAGGCCGCACCACAATTGACAAAGCTGCTGGCGTTGCTGTCCGGCCCGTCAAAGGGAATGGCCTGGGAGTGGTGCTCAAGCTCCCAGCGATTGATACGGTCCGTCTGGATACCGGTATCACGACGCGCGAAGCTGACGCCCAGGGTGCTCTCCGCCAGTCCATAACAGGGCAAAAACGCCTTGCGATCAAAGCCCGTCCGTTCGAACTGCATGGCGAAACGGTTCAACACCTCTGCCCTGATAGGCTCGGCGCCAATACCTGCGATGCGCCAGCTGGACAAATCAAAACGCTCCATATCGCTTTCGCGAACACGGCGCGTGCAAATGTCGTAACCAAAAGGAGGTGCAAACGAAATCGTACCGCGGTTCTGGCTGATCAGACTCAGCCACTGCCTGGGACGCATGGCAAAGTCCTGGGTCCGCAGATAGTCAACGGACAGTTGGGACGCCATCGGGCCAAGGACAAATCCGACCAACCCCATGTCATGGTAGAACGGTAACCACGAGACGCAGCGATCACCCGGCTGAACGCCCAGGCCATCTCGCGTAATGCCTTGCAGATTCGCCATCACAGCCCGCTGCGTTACAACGACACCACGTGGGAAACGGGTACTGCCGGAGGTGTACTGCAAATACGCGACCTCATCGGCACGGGAAGGCGCCAGCTCGACTGCTAGAAGTGGGCGCAGGGAGAGCTCTTTGGCCGTACCGATGAATCGCATCGGCTGCTCAGCGGCCTCCTCGGCAAACTTGACTAACTCGGCCGGTGCGAATACGGCAGAGGCTTCGCAACTCTTGAGGAGTCCCTTGAGTTTCTTGACGTAGATATCGTGACTGCCTAGCCCCGAGGGAATCGGCAGCGGAACAGGCACAAAGCCGCCGTACTGACAGCCGTAGAAAACCTCCATGAACGACAGGTCGGTGTCGGCGATCAGGGCAACCCGATCTCCCCGCTCAAGGCCCAAACCATGAAGCCGTTTAGCGACTTTGAGGGCCTCTCTTCTAAGGGCACCGTACTGTACAACAGCCGTCAGGCGGCAACGGCCATCATAGAAGTTCAGCCCTGTTTCTCCTTCAGCTGCATAATCAAGCGCTTCCGACAACGTCGAGAAGTCAGCCAGGCGCTGAGGTAAACCGTGTTGAGTTAGTGTTGCAGACATGTACAGTTCGGCCATCCCTTTGGTCCTGCTTTCAGCACATCGCATGCAGCGGGCCGATCAGCAAGGCCAGCGGCGCATCAGTTCATCACGTAAATTAACGCTGTCGACCTCCTGAAGCTCAATTGATGAATTCAACTGAGGGGGTCCTGGCCAGGCACTATCACTGAACTCCCGGTCAGCCCAAGTACGGGGACTGTTGTAACGAGGTATTACATGAAAATGGACGTCTGGATCGACCATCATCAACATTAGATAGTTCAGTTTGTCGTAGTTGAAGATAGTTTTTAAAGTACTTTCAATATCGACAGTAACGGCCTTGAGCTCTGCAAATGCTGCCGGACTCAACTCGGCAAATGCCGTCACCCGCTCCTTGGCAATCAATACCAGAGAGCCCAACGTTACCTGCTGGGGTCGCAACAGCACCGCCCAATAGCGGTAATCGCGAATCACGGTATCGGGAGCGCCAAACTTCTTCATGGTGGCGCTCAACGCATCAGTCGATTCCATCCAGGCCCCATTGATCATCGTATGATTAGGTTCGGCTACGGAAGTTAAATGTTTATGCGCTGCTTTGAAAGCCTATTCGAATCACCAATGCTTGTTATTTTTTGAAACATCCGTAAACCATAAGCGCATAATCGTGCCGTGGGAAGAAGTAATGCGTGTATGTAAGGAAGCATGTTTCTAGTGCAACGCGAAGCATTGTTCAGCTAACCAAGCCAAAGGCCTTCATGTGGACCAACTTACTTCCGGGATCAAAGGAACAATCGAAGTCAGACCGGTTGTCAGCAAGACGGATATGGCGATCTTTATCGGTTTCCCGGGCCGCCTCTACAAGAGCGACCCGAATTGGGTCGAACCTTTGCATTTCGAGCGCCACGAGCACCTCTCCCGAAAAAATCCCGTATTCGAACATTTGAAATGGCGGGCCTGGATCGCCTGGTCAGGCCACGAGCCGGTAGGACGTATCACAGCGCAGGTGGATACGCTCCATCGAGAGCGTCATGGTCAGGACACCGGTCACTTCGGCATGCTTGAAGCCATTGATAATCCGACCGTCTTTCAGGCACTGATCGATACGGCTGAAGCCTGGCTGCTCGAGCAAGGCGCTCGTCGTATTACAGGCCCCTTCAGCCTGACCATCAATGAAGAGAGTGGCCTTCTCGTCGAAGGCTTCGATACACCGCCAATGTTCATGATGAGCCATGGCCACCCTTACTACAGCCAGCAGCTGGAGAATAATGGCTACCGGCCCGCTGCCGATCTTCTGGCGTACTGGATGCGTACGGACGAGCTCGACTTCACGCCGACCATGCGCCGGATGATGGATCGCTACCGTGGGCGGGTTCGCATCCGAACGCTGGACCGTAGCCGTTTCGCCGAAGAAATGCAGACGCTGCGCGATATCTTCAACGATGCCTGGGCCAACAACTGGGGCTTCGTTCCCTTTACCGAAGCCGAGTTCCGGGAGATGGGTAATAACCTCAAGCTGCTGGTGCCCGATGACCTGCTGTACATCGCCGAAGTAGATGGCAAGCCCAGCGCATTCATCATTGCCCTGCCCAACCTGAATGAAGTGATCAGGCCACTTAACGGCAAACTCCTGCTCTTTGGCTGGCTGCGTCTGCTGTGGCGACTGAAGATTCGCAAGCCAACCACGGCTCGTGTACCGTTGATGGGGGTACGTCAGGAACATCAATTCAGCCGCCTCGGTCCTACGCTGGCGCTGCTCCTGATCGAAGCGCTCAAACCACCCTTCGTCAGGCACGGCCTCGAAGCCCTGGAGATGTCCTGGATTCTGGAAAGCAATACCGGCATGCGCACTATTCTCGAGCAGATTGGCACCCACCAGTACAAGCGATACCGCGTTTATGAAAAGCAGCTCTGAATCCAAACCCTTTTCGGCACTGATTCTGGCTGCTGACCGACATGACGGGGACGCAGTGGCAACGGCGGCCGGTGTGGACTGCAAGGCATTGGCAACCGTAGACGGCATTCCAATGGTTCGCCGCGTGACTAGCACCCTGCGCTCAAGCCCTCTGGTGGAGCGCATTACGCTCATAGGCCCTACCCGCGCCCTGTTGCGCCAGGAACCTCAGGTAGAAGCATGGCTGCAAGCCGGTGAAATCAACTGGCTGAGCCATGCTAACTCTCCCAGCGCCAGCGCCGCGCTCGGTCTTGAGGCGGAAGATCCAACGCAACCGGTGTTATTGACGACTGCCGACCATGCACTGTTGACGCCGGACATAGTCGATTACTTCCTGACCGAGGCCCGGCGCAGCGGATGTGACTTTGTGGTGGGCGTTGCTCGCCTGGAAACAGTCAAGGCGCGCTTTCCCGGAAATCGCCGTACGGCGATCAAGCTCAAGGACGGCCCTTTCTGTGGCTGCAACCTGTTTGCGTTTATGACGGAGCGTGGTCATCAGCTGGCTCCCTTCTGGAGACGGATCGAGCAGGAGCGCAAGCGACCATGGCGAGTCATCACGGGTGCTTTGGGCTGGACGGCAGTGCTTCGCTACCTGGCGGGAACGTTGACCTTGGAGCAGGCGCTGGAGCGGTTGTCACGCAAACTGAACATGCGAATTGGCGCGGTGGTGTTGCCCTTCGCCGAGGCCGCAGTTGATGTGGATACGCCAGCGGACCGTCAACTGGTAGAGACGATCCTGGCGGAAAGAGTTGGGCGTGAAGCGGCTCAGTATTGAGCCGCCGCTGATGTCGCCATCTGCCAGGTATGCACCTTGTGCTTGGCAGCTTCGAGATCCTGGGGGAAATCCAGCTCGCCCCAGCTCAGTCCTTCGATGGACTGTACGTAAACCTGGCCGGTCTGCTGAGCGATTTCATCGATAATGCTCAGATACCAGCGTTGCAGGGCTTCAGGCTTGCGCATGTTGTCTTCAAGCGCCTTGCGAAACAGAACGCCCCCCTCCGGCTGGAAGTACATCATGCCGATTGATTCGCCATTGACCGTTGGCAACGGCAACGTCTTGCCCACACGCATCAGCTGATCGCCTTCGAGACAGACCTTCATATCATCGCTGTCATAAGAGGGCTTGCGGTCGATGGCCAGTGTGATAGGCCGCGGCGACGCACCCAAAAGACGCTTGAGTACCGGTAGATCAAACAGCGTATCGCCATTGAGTAGCAGAAAATCATCACGCATGGCTTCACGCGCCATCCAGCAACTGGCCAGGTTATCCGCCACCTCATAAAAGGGATTGAACAGCGTGTGGATGACACCTGCACCATAACGGTCGCTCAATACGCGCTCTACCTGACCCGCCTCATAGCCTACAACAACCGTAATGTCTTCTATTCCAGCGGCCATCAGACCATCGATCTGCCACTCGATGACCGTACGCCCCTCAAGCTCGATAAGGCACTTGGGCTTGTTTTCGGTATAAGGAAGAAGCCGACGTCCTTGCCCCGCACTTAAAATGATCGCCCGACGGGGCTCATTCCGTTCAAGATGATTCAATGCCGTCTCCTAACAGGAAGGAACTTAACCACCTCGAAGCAGCCAAACCCCGGCCAAACATTTAAGGATGGTTATTCAGCCAGTTACGTATGAATAAACGGTATAGTAACCGGCGGGTGTTTTGGAACCACAGAAGGCTCCAGAGTTCATGCGTCTAATTGAGCGTTATGTTATCTCCGAGGTATGCCGTCCTTTACTGGCCATGGTGGGAATTCTCACCTTCATTTTTGCCAGCTACTCCTCGGAACGCTATCTGGCTGAAGCTGCGAATGGCACGTTGGCACTGAGTGTCGTTCTGGATATCGTCTATTACAAGGTACTTATTGCGCTCGAAGTGCTTGTCCCTGTAGCGCTTTATGTCGCGGTCGTCCTGAGCCTGGGACGTTTGTACCACGATACGGAAATGACGGCTATTGCTGCATCAGGTGTCAGCCCGCTGCGCCTGTATAAAGCCATCCTGTTGATTGCGCTGCCCGTTGCGATCGCCGTTGCCTGTCTTTCCCTCTATGGCCGACCCTGGGCATATGACGACGCTTATCGACTCGAACAGCAGTCCAAAACGGATCTGGACGTCAATCATTTGCAGGCCGAACGCTTCAACGTCAATGAAGACAATGGTCGGATGATCCTGGCAAAACACATCGAGCCTGACTCAGGCGCGTTAAAGGATGTGCTGATCTACGACAGCGGCGCAGAAAGAGCCCACCTGTTCAGGGCCCGCCAAGCATTGATTACAGACCCTAATCCGGAAGACCCTGTTCTGTCCTTGGAACAGGGTACTGCCTACTCGCTGGAGCGCCAGGGCAGCCGGGACCAGACCATGCTTTTCAAGGATATGACCCTGCACTTGGCGCCGGTTGCACAAACAGCCGAGTATCGCCGCAAGGCCGCACCCAGCAGTGCACTGGCAGCTTCGTCAGCCTTATCTGATCAGGCAGAGCTGCAATGGCGCCAGACCCGAGGCATCACCACCCTACTGCTGGCACTTTTTGCCATACCACTTAGCTATACCGCTCCCCGCAAGGGCCGTTTTGCGAGAATGCTACCGGTCACGGCAGCATTTGCTCTGGTTTTCTATGCCAGCGACATTTGCCGGAGCATGGTTGGCAATGGCTCGCTGCCCCTCTTTCCCGGCATGTGGCTGATCCCGATTCTCATGACGCTGGCGCTGCTTGTCGCCATCCGGCGGGACGTAGGCAAGAAGCGGATCCGCACGGCATGAAGATCATTGATAAATATCTGTTGCAGTCCCTCTTCATGGGTTTCATAGCCGCTGCCGCATTGTTACTGCCACTGTTCAGCACCCTGGACCTTGTCGGGGAGCTTGATGACATCGGCGGAGATTACCGGCTTGTCCAGGCCATTGAGGTAGTCGCCATGACGCTGCCTCGACGCATGGTCGAACTCGGCCCCTTCATTGCCTTGCTGGGCGGTATCGCTGCACTGGGGCAGCTGGCTCTGACGCAAGAGCTCAACACGCTGCGTGCTGCTGGCATCTCTGCTGCTCGTATCGGGCTGAGTACCGTGTTGGCCGGCGCACTGCTTGCGGTAGCACTGGCGGCAATCGATGAGTTTGCTGCCTCGCCTCTTCAGCAAAGCGCTATTCAGCTACGTGCACATGCCATTGCCTCAGTCGAAGGGAATGGCAAGGATGGCAGCATCTGGGGGCGTAAGGACCAGCAGTTCGTTCGTGTAGGCGGGCTGCGCCTGGGACGGATTCCTACCCATATCGAAGTGTTCAGCTTTGACGGCGACCAGGTACTCAAGGAATATCTGTTTGCCAACTATGCCGACATTCAGCCCAAGGGAATATGGCAGCTGCATGATGTGACGGTAAAGCGCTGGGTCGATGGTGACGAGACGGTCGAGCACATGGATCAGATGATTTGGCAATCAGTGCTGCCTGAAACGCGCCTGCAGGAGGTTGCGCTTCCGGCGGACAGTCTTTCTTCCCGGCAGCTCTACCACTACATCGAATTCCTGAAGGGTACCGCGCAACCATCGGCCCAGTATGAAGTGGCCTTATGGGAAAAGCTTGGAACACCTTTGCTGACCCTGGCCATGATACTGCTGGCAGTGCCTTTTTCATTTAGCCAGGTACGCTCCACCGGGCTGGGCAGCAAGCTGGCCCTTGGCGCAGTGACGGGGCTGCTGGTTTATCTGACCAATCAGATTATTGTAAACCTGGGCATTCTGTTCGGACTTGTTCCTGTTCTGGTGGGAACCGTTCCGGCGCTGTTAATGCTGGTATTCTCGATGAGCCTGATTTTTCGGCTCGACAGAAAACGATAAGGCGGCACGAAAGGCTGCCAAACAGGCTGCGGCCCTCGTCAGACAGGGCTCGCAAGGCTTAATAATTTAAATAACACATCCATTGCGTGGACTAAGGCAGAACTTATGACGATACAGGTCCATCTGGTAGGCCGTTGCGAGGTGATCTTGTGGGGCCTGACCTCACGGGAGCGGCTGCGAAGAATCCTGAAGAAATTTCCCAAGGCGCATCTGGCCAGCCCCGGCGAAGCGCTTCCTGCTGAAGGTGATGTTCTGCTGCTGCGCGAGGATTACCTTTACGATGACCGGGTATTAAGAGGATTGCTGGATACCCAAGACGTTGCCTTGCAGGACCCTCGGGATGGCGCGGTTGTCGCGGCCCGACTCTCCGCCTCGCGCTTGTCTGGCGTGGCCGACCTGAATGCACCTGCTGTCGCTCAGCTACGTCCTGCGCAACCTGACACCGTAGCCTCCGGCCTACAGACCCAGCTGCGCAAGTTCGATCAGCCTTGGGTAGCAAGAATCACCCAAAGCAACCGCCAGCACCTGGAAAAGTCCTTGTTCAATGGTGCGTACAAGGGTGTAACGGACTTTATCACCCGCGGCGTCTGGCCTGTGCCGGCACGCTGGGTAACCCACCTGTGTGTTCGTCTGGGCCTGAGTCCTAACCACGTCACGACCGCCAGTTATGTGCTGGCCATCCTGGCCGGTTGGTGGTTTTGGAACGGGCAGTTCGGCCTGGGCCTGATCGCAGGCTGGATCATGACCTTTCTCGACACCGTGGACGGCAAACTTGCCCGCGTAACGGTAACCTCGACCCGCTTTGGCAATATTTTCGACCACGCCCTCGACATCGTGCACCCGCCGCTCTGGTACATCGCCTGGGGTATGGGGCTTGCTGCAACCTGGAGCTACAGCCTGCCGCTTTCTTTAGTGTTCTGGGCCATCTTTATTGGCTATGTAGCAGGACGCCTGTGCGAAGGCTCGTTCAAGTTTGCCGCCCCTTTTTCGATGTTCCTCTGGAAACCCTTCGACTCGCTGAACCGACTGGTTACGGCCCGCCGCAATCCTAATCTCTTGCTGCTTACGTTGGCATGGGCTGCTGGGGCCAATGATGTGGGACTGCTACTGGTGGCAGCCTGGACAGTCATCTCGACGCTTGTTCTGGCGTGGCGCGTCATATGGGCCATTACGTTGCGGCGACGCGGTGCTGAATTGCAGCCGTGGTTGAGCCAGATCGATCTCAAGGCTGAAGGACATCGTCCGGTGGTTCGGCTGTTTGCTCCCCGCTCCGGGCTGGCCGATGCCTGAATACGAACTTCCCGTACCGAAACGGATCGGGATACTCATGAATCCATTAAGCGGTCGTGTTCGTCGATGTCTGCAGCCTTTACGTGCATCGATTGCCACCCTGCCCGGTGTCATGTTGCATGAGGCTTCAGAACCAGCGGATATTACCCGCGCGCTGCTTCAATGGCAGGGAAACTCACCAGAACTTGTGGTTGTAATCGGCGGCGACGGTACGTTACAAGCCGTCCTGACGGCTCTGCTGCAAACGTCCTCCACGCCCTTACCTGCCTTGTTGGTGATTGCCGGTGGCACCACAAACATGAGTGCCGCCGACCTGGGCACACGGGCGAAACCTGAGGCCGTACTGAAGGCCTTGCGCGCCTGGCTGGAGGGCCAGGGAGCGGCGCCGCGCCAGGTGGAGCGCGCCGCGCTAAAAGTCGTGGGCGACGAGACGAACGGGCCACAGTACGGAATGTTTTTCGGTACGGGCGCGATTCTGAGCGGTGTCCGGTATTTTCATCAGCATGTTCGCCCAACGGGTGTACGCGGTGCGCTAGGCCCTGCCCTGGCCTTTATCCGTATGCTGCTGTCGCTGCTGCGCAGCAAACCCCATCCACTTCTCCCAGCCACACCCGCGTCACTGAGAACCGATACGCATGACTGGAGCAGCAGCTGGCTTCTGGTACTCGCGTCAACGCTCGATAATCTGTTGATCGGCTGCCGCCCGTATTGGGGCACCGAAGCGGCCCCCATGCATTTCACAGCCGTCGAGCATCAGCCGCGACGGCTGATGCGCGTCCTACCGTTCCTGCTGTGCGGTCGCGGCAAATCGGTTGCGCATGAACGGGACGGCTATATCAGTCGTAACCTCAGCACACTCAGTCTTGAGGGCAGCTCACACTTTCTTCTGGACGGCGAACAGTTCGAGGCTACTTGCCCGATTCGTCTTTCAACCACCGCTCCCCTGCGCTTTCTAACCTACTGAGGCCGGCCATGCCAGATCTTGCCCCGCTCCCCCGTCCTTCACCGGCATTGCTTGAGGTGATCGCCAGGCAAAGCGGGCAACCGGTACGCCAGGAACTCGATTGCCTGTGTGAAGCGGTCCAGGCTCGGTTTGGCGCGTCCGTCGTGGGCGTGCTGTTTTATGGCTCCTGCCTGCGGAGTGGCAATCCGGCCGAAGGCATCGTTGACCTGTACGCTATCGTCGACAGTTATGCGGAGGCACATGCCAGTGCGCTGCTCAGGGTCGCCAATACGTGGCTGCCGCCTAACGTTTTCATGTTACAGGCCCGCACGTCTGAGGGAGACGTACTGCAAACCAAATGCGCGGTGCTTTCGCTGAAGGATCTGGAGCGCGGCACGGCTCACTGGTTTCAGAGCTATCTGTGGGGCCGGTTTGCGCAACCGTCTCGCCTGGTGTACTGCCGGGATGACACGACACGACAGCGTATTTATCAGGCACTGGGCTACGCCGTCTTGAGGTTAGTGGAACAAACACTGCCCTCGATGCCGGAACGCTTTAGCAGTGAACAATTATGGCAAACGGGCCTTGCCTTGAGCTATGGCACTGAACTGCGTCCAGAAGCCGCAAGTCGGCCTGCCGAGCTGGTCCATTATGATAAAACCTACTACCGTCAGTTAACGGCAGCTGTTGCCAGTGACTTTTCCGGCGTGCATCGAATAGCGTCTGAAGAGAATCTTTATTCGCATATGCCTTCCCGTGAGCGCTTGCAGCAAAGCCGACAGCTGTGGAGCACCCGGCGGCGCCAGGGACGAATGCTGAATATTCTTCGGCTCATGAAGTCCGTTTTCACATTCGAGAATGGAGTGGACTACATCGCTTGGAAGCTAGAACGGCATATGGGTCGGCCAATTGAGGTAACGCCTCGGCTACGCCGCTACCCGCTGATCTTCGGCTGGCCGTTGCTGTGGCGGTTATTGAGGGAACGTCGTTTACGCTAAATCGAACGCAAGCGGAGCGCTCTTCGCTTGCATCAGGAACCATGCGGCACTGCCTACGAGGTGAAGAGTGGAAAAGACCCAGGACAACGCCACGCTGTCTACTCAGAAACGTAAACGCAAAAAGCACCGCCCCAGTGTGGCGATCGGTCTATGGATCATCAAGCGCCTGGAAAAAGCGATCAAGCACTACTCCAAGGTAGAAACGACACCCTTTATCGATGCCGGCCAGTTTGCCTGGGTACCTGAACTGGAAACCCACTGGGAAACGATTCGTGCCGAGCTGAATGAAGTCCTGCAAAACAAGCACAGGATTCCCAATTTTCAGGACATCTCTAAGGACCAGAAAAACATCACCCAGGATGATCGCTGGAAAACCTTCTTCCTGTACGGATACGGCTACAAGATGGATGGCAATTGCCTGCGCTGCCCGGAGACAACTCGCATCATCGAGTCCATCCCAGGCATGTTCACGGCGTTCTTTTCCATTCTGGAACCTGGAAAGCACATCCCATTGCACCGCGGTCCCTACAACGGACTGCTCCGGGCTCACCTGGGGCTAGTCGTCCCCGAGCCGAAAGAAAAGTGCCGTATTGAGGTGGGCGGCGCGACCCGGCACTGGGAAACCGGTAAGTGCATGATCTTTGACGACACCTACCGGCATCAGGTCTGGAACGAGACCGATGGCGTTCGCGTAGTGCTGTTCCTGGACATTCAACGACCCCTGGTTTGGCCAGGCTCGCTGCTTAACCGGATCATCCTACGATTGATTCGCTGGTCACCCTTCATTCAGGATGCGCGGCGCAACCATCGCGCCTGGGAACGCGGTTTGGAGCCGTAACGATAGAATAACGGCTCGGCTTTTCCTGGCGTCGAGCTGTCACTCAAACGCGGTTATTCATCCAGCAATTTCTGAGCATCGTCCCACGCAGCAAGATTGCGACGTGCTTCCTGAACGAATGGGCTCCGCTTTACTGCACCTAAAAACAGGTCGCCCAGGAGCCGTCCCGGGAGGCGCAATGGCCGTTTGAACTGGATTAGTAGCACGACCCGCGTCTGATCGGTTTCATTCCAGACCTCATGGGGATAGGTGTCATCGAACACGATACATTTGCCATCGTCCCAATAGACCATTTCATCTCCTACCTGAATGCGGCAATTTTCACGTGGAGTGGGCGTCAGCAGTCCTAGATGACACGTCATGATGCGCTTGGTCACTCCGGTATGCCGTGGAATGTGCGCACCCGGCGTCAGGATGGAAAAGAAAGCACTGTTCAGACCTGGCACTACGGACAAGGCCTCGGTGGTCTTTGGGCAACGCTGGCAGTTTTCTTCGATCTTGTAGCCATACCCCCACAGAAAATAGGAGCGCCAGCTGTTACCCTCGGCGATCCTGCGGTGATCAGGCGAAATATCGCGAAGCGCAGGAATTGAATCCATACCCTTCAAGAGCTGTTGCACCTCCTGCCGTATACCCTCCCAATGCTGTTCCAGCGAGGCCGTCCAGGGAAACAGCTGCTTATCGAATACAGGCGGATCGCCGACCAGAGAATTTTTGGCCAGATAGCTGTTAAGCGCGGGCCGCAGCTTTTTACCGGTCCGGTAGAGGGCGCTGCGTTTGACTTTTGTTTTAGCGGCAACAGGAGGTGCGGCGTTGGTCATTGTACGTGTGTCCTGACGGTATTCGATGCGGCCCAGCGGACCGCCTGCATGTATGCCTATATGCGATTTGCCGACAAGGCCCGCTCGCCTGTAATCACGGCCCGTACGGCCTCGATAGCACGCTGGCGCGAGGTAGCCATAAGCGCTGGCGACAGACCTGGCACTTGATCAAGTCCCTGCGGCAAAGGCAAAAGCCCCAGCGCTACATGAACTTCCTCGATTCTTCGCTCACGCTTGATGAGCCCTTCCTCTACAAGACTGTCGTAGAGTCGTCCGGTCTTGTTCTGCTGCCGGGGCGTGCCACGGCTACCTGCCACCCGGTCAATCACGCCCAGCTTGCGTTCAAGCGCATGATGCACACGCGCCTTGAAATGGCGCCGTACCGGTAATGGGAAAACCGCAACTGGTTTGCCGGTCAGGGCAGCCTCCGTCAGCATGGAGACACTTTCGCCGGTCACGATGAAGGCATCGGCCAACGCCAGCAATGCCCGGTAGGGATTATCGCTACCCTTGTCGAAACGGTAACACCAGTTCGGCGTCTCGATGGCCTCTAATAGCGATTGGGTAACCGGTTCTGCGGTACGGGGGCTTGTAGAAATCAGAAGCGATCCCCCCTTAGCCCCGACAGCAGCGCTGGCTTGGGCACCCAGCGCTCGCCCTGCTGCCTTATCCAGTTCGTAAGGAATACTGCTTCCCCCTACCAACATGGCAACCCAGGGCCGTGGCAGATGCGCAAAGCGCTCTTTCCAGACCGCCAGCTCTTGGTCAGACGGTGTCTGATTCTGGATAAAGGGCACGGGTAAATCCACTACGTTATCCCGCAGTGGCAGGCTGTATTGAGGTGTGGTCAGGACCAGATCAAAGCTGGATAACGGTGCGCGTGGGCGCCCAACGACTACCAGACGACTCCGTCCTTCGGAACGACGCTGGATCCAGTGCGCCACCGGTGCTGTACGTCGGCCCGAACTCAAGACAAGATCCGGCCAGGGCGCGGCAAGACCCGGCGCGGACTGAGCCATCTTGCCCTGCAACAAGGCACCTGGCACATACTTGGCCGGCTTGAACCGCGTTTCCTTGCATTCGTATGGCCAGCCAAGCGACTCGGCAATGGCAACCAACTGTGCATTATCGCCCGCATGTTGGCCCAGCAGTACCCACACCCTGGGCAGCGCCTCTGCCCGCCGGGAACGTAACGGGAAGTCCGCCAGATAACGCTGCAAGGTGCCGTTACCGTCTTCGCAGTCAAGCTGCCAGCAACGATCCGGATAGCGCTGGGACACACGGCGCAGCAGTGCCCGCCATCCCTTGATCGAGCTGATGAGTGACTCATCTGTCCCCAGTCCTGCCCGGATGTAGACAAAACTGCGGCTAAGCCTGAACAGCCGGTCCACGAGCCAGGGCACATCTTCCGGTGGCAGATGCTCAAGACCACTGACCGCCAAAAGGTCATGGCTGGGCAGGTCTGGTTGGCGCAATTGCTCGAAGCGGTAGTGGGTCGTAGCCAGTGAGTCCTTATGAACATCAGTCCAGTGCCCTACGAAGGCGATATCGTTGCCGTTCAGTGCGCTTGCAAAGGACAGGACATCCGATGGCAGAGACGCAGCAGGCGATGCCAGCGTCTGACAGGCTGCGTTAAAGTCTGGACTAGGACTCGCCATGGTGTAAGGCTCGTAACCTTTAGCATTGGCCGCCTGCTCAAGGCTCAGGAAATACTCGGCATACGGGTTGATCTGATAGGAGTATTGCTCAGGTGTTGGCCGCCAGGGCTGCAAGTGCAGCGTGGTGTAGTGCAGCAATCTGGAACGGCCATGCTCATACTCAAGGTCACGCGCATGCCAGACGGGGTCGAGCTGTCCCCATAGGCCGGGCTTCTCGGCAGCCTGGGCGTGCAAAGCTTTCTTGCTTTCACAACGTGCCTTTTCAAAATTCCAGACCTCGACCATGCGCTCGCAATCGATCAAGGTGACGGCCGTGTCGTTTGGGGTTAACGCCAGATAACCATGCTCACCCATGGGCTGGTCGAAGAGGTCCGCCGGATCAGCCGTATAGATCTGATCCACATCGTTATAAATGGCGCGCCCATGACGTCCGGCCAGATCCGGAATGGCAAATCGATAATTCGTAAACCCGGTACGCCAGCGGCTTTCATCAAAGCCCGGCAGACGGGTCATGCGGTAAACCTCGTAACGCCGATCAGGATTGCGCACCTGCTCCAACGAATACACGAAGATCCGCTCGGCGCGGTATTGTGCAGGCTCGGTTCCCAGGAAAATGCGTACAGCTGGCTGTTCGGGTGCCCCTGCCCTTGCTTCCAACACAATCGGCACAATATGCGGAACCGCCATGGGTGCATGGGCAGCCTGGCTACCGGATGTTCCGGCCGAAGCGGTGGAGGGAGACACTCGGTTTTTTTCCGAACGGGGCAGTTTCCACTTACGTATAGCGCGCGGCGCTTTCCAGGCAAAGAAAGTCATGCGTCCTCTTATGCTTCGATCTGAGGCAGAACAGCTGTACAACCTGCCTTGGTTGCTGACGGAAGAACTATAGTTCCCTGTTCAGATTGAACAGGCTCTTGCACACATCACAAAGCGCGTGGCTGGCCCTTTGTTATCACTGCTTTTCCTATACTGCCAGCCCGTGAAGCCAACCCGCGTTCTATCAGCGATTCGTGTTGCAGACAACCGCTTTTGCACGTTTGCGCCTAGCGCTGGCATGTACCTTGAACATCCGGTGAGGTTTTTCACGCTCACTCTATAAGAGGCTACTCCATCCCATGCTGAAAAAATCCCTCGCAAGCGTGCTAGGACTGGCAGGTCTGCTGGGCGGACTTACCGCGGCGCCCCAGGTATCCGCAGCGGAAAAACCCATTGCGCCCAAAGTCATGCTGATCGCCATGTTTGGCCCGGAAGCCAAGACCTGGATCGAGCAACTCAAGCTCGATAAAAAGGTGCCGGTCGAAGGGCTGTCTGCTGAGTATCCAGATGTGCTCTGTAATGAGGCGCAGGTGTGTCTGATGACGACCGCAATGGGGCACACCAATGCCGCGGCCTCGGCCATGGCATTAGCTTTCTCGCCCAAGTTCGATCTGCGCAAGACCTATTTCCTGGTTGCTGGTATTGCAGGAATCAACCCACACGAGGGCACCATTGGCACTACGGCATGGGCGCACTATCTCGTGGATTTTGGCATCCAATGGGAGCTGGACGCTCGAGAAGCTCCGGCTGACTGGAAAGGTGGCTACCTGGGTATCAATACGCGTCATCCCACTCAAAAGCCTCCTCTGGACTACAAGACCGAAGTGTTCGAGGTTAACCAGAAGCTGATGGAAAAGGCTTATGCCCTTTCCAAGGACGTCAAGCTCATCGAAAGCCCCGAGTCTACTGCGTGGCGCAAAAAGTACAGCTATGCGCCTGCCAACCAGCCTCCCGTGGTTACCCGCTGTGACACCGTCGCCGGCGATACCTGGTTCTCCGGTACGCTGCTCTCCCAACGCGCCGAAGAATGGACGCGTACGCTGACGGATGGCAAAGGCCGTTACTGCACTACGCAGCAGGAAGACAACGCCACTTATGAGGCGCTGCTACGGGCCAGCCGTACGGGCCGTGTCGATATCCAGCGCCTGGCCGTAGTGCGTGGCGGCTCTGACTTCGATCGTCCTTACGAGGGTTATTCAGATGTTGAAAACCTGATCGATTACGCCAAGCAAGGCGGCTTTGAACCTGCCTTGGAAAACCTGTTCCGTACAGGCAATCCTCTGGTACAGGACATCGTTAAGAACTGGAGTACCTGGGAAAAAGGCGTTCCCTCCTCCTGATCGCAAACAAGGACCGGGCAAATGTGTCTGGTCCTGCCGTCTACCCTTATTAGCCACACCGTTAACAGGCAGCGTTGCCTACAAACGGACCTGGGGCTCCATGCTCAACACAGCCAAGAATTTCATGGAACAGGCGCCCTGGATGTCTATTGCTCCAGGCGTGGCCATCTATATCACGGTGCTGTGCTTCAACCTGCTGGGCGACGGCTTGCGCGATGCGCTGGATCCCAAAGACTAACCGTCAGACAAGAAGAGAGTGATCCCATGTTCGATCATCTGGATTATAGCCAGCCTTACGCCTCTGCCCGCTCCCCTGTCATGGGACGGAACATGGTAGCGGCCTCCCAGCCACTGGCCGCCCAGGCAGGCCTGAACATGCTGCGCCGTGGCGGTAATGCGGTAGATGCGGCAATTGCTGCTGCCATGGTGCTTACGGTAGTAGAGCCAACAGGGTGTGGTGTCGGCAGTGATGCCTTTGCCATCGTCTGGGATGGCAAAACATTACAGGGACTGAATGCCTCTGGACGCGCACCGGCAGCGTGGTCGCCCCAGTATTTTGCAGGGCACAAACACATGCCGGAGCGCGGCTGGAATGCAGTGACCGTGCCCGGTGCGGTTTCCGCCTGGGCCGGGCTTTCCGAGCGTTACGGCAAGCTGCCTTTCACCACGGTGGCCGAACCCGCCATACGCTATGCGCGAGAGGGTTACCAGGTAACGCCTATCATTGCTGAACTCTGGCAGCGAGGCGGTCAGCTCCTGAAAGATCAGCCCGGCTTTGCCGAGTGTTTTCTGCCCGATGGCCGAGCCCCCAGAGCCGGGCAGAAGATTCAACTCAGGGACCATGCCAAAACGCTGGAGCTGATCGCCGAAACCCGCGGCGAAGCGTTCTATCGAGGCGCCCTGGCCGAAGCCATGGTTGCTCATGCCAGAGCCAACAACAGCGTTATGAGCCTGGATGACCTGGGCAATCACTCAATTGACTGGATCGATACCCTATCCACGCCCTTTGCAGGCGCCATGGTCCATGAGTTGCCTCCTAACGGCCAGGGCATCGCTACGCTCAGCGGCCTGGGGATTCTGGAGGCCATCGGTATTGGCGATCATCCTGTCGACAGCCCCGAAACCCTGCATGTGGTATTGGAAGCGATGAAGCTGGCCCTGGCGGACCTCAATCATCACATTACAGATCGGGACCATATGCGCGTTCTGGCTCACCATCTGCTTGACCCAGCCTATCTAAAGGAGCGCGCCAGGCTGATCGGCGAGACTGCTGCTGACCCAGGCCATGGCTCGCCCAAGCCCGGCGGTACGGTGTACCTGTCAGCGGCAGATGAAAGCGGCATGATGGTGTCGTTCATTCAATCCAACTACATGGATTTTGGCTCCGGCGTAGTGGTTCCAGGCACGGGAATCAGCCTGCAAAACCGCGGGGCGGGCTTTTCTCTGGACCCAGAGCACGTCAACACCGTCGCTCCCGGTAAGCGCCCCTTCCACACCATCATCCCCGGTTTTGCCATGAATGCTGACGGCACGCCGTTGATGTCGTTCGGCCTTATGGGCGGTCCCATGCAGGCGCAGGGACACTTGCAGATGATGTTGCGTATCCTGCGCTACAAGCAGAACCCGCAGGCGGCGGCCGACGCGCCCCGCTGGCGGATCGAGTCAGGTCGGAAGGTTGCCGTTGAGCGACAGTTCGATTCACAGACCGTAGCTGCCTTACGCGCCAAAGGACATGATATCCAGGTTGAGGCACCAAGCGGCGTGTTTGCATTCGGTGGTGCTCAGATCATTCAGAAAACGGCCGATGGTTATGTCGGTGGCTCTGATCCACGCAAGGACGGTCAAGCCGTCGCGTTCTGACCTTGCCGGAGGGAGGCCGCGCAGGCCTTCCTCCCATCCCTTACGCCTGATCGGGCCTTATCTCATTCCAGGTCTTCACGAAGGTGCTAGTCCTGATAGTTTTCTTCTTCTGCATAAGCGAACTGGATGAATCGCTTGGCCTCGTCGAGGCTGCCGACGCGCTTGACGCAGCGTGTGCCCATTCTGATTTCATAACAGCTGCCGCCAGTCGCATCTGCGCATTCGAACACGTAGTAACCATTGGAACTGCTGACGACTTTCTCTTGCATGAGTGCGCTCCCTTTCTCAGGACGGTGAATTCGTTATCGTCACGCCCTCAGTACATGCAATTGGGCGCCCTTCTAATGGGACCGAAATATTCCCTGGCAATTCGCTTCAATCACGGCAACGACCTTTTTGTTCATACAACAGGTTTATGCTCAGTCTGGTACAGGCAACCGTCGTGCCTTAACCGTCACTGGACGGGTTTTCCTATTGATCCCCGGCCTTGGCAGCTCCGCCCGAATCTGGCTGCTGGCCCATGTGAGTAAACTGAAGACGACTGGCCAAGCTAGCGCTGCTGTGTTTGTTTCGCTCCATCACCGATCAGTTTTTCTAATATCACCGTGCCACAGCACCAAAAGAGCGCACCATTAAGCGAAGCGCATCACACTTCATCACCCGCATTGTGTTAAATGATATTGATTTTCATTCAATACAGGGTCTACTCTGAATGGGCTTTGCGATAGTAATGAACACTTACTTTTCATGCGTTATTACTGCTTTTAAATTATAAAGGCTAAGCCGTTTGATAATGGCATATAGCTAACTATTAATATCAAACTACCGTGAGAGCCCGGCGAGGCATATATCCCGACAACATGTTGGGTTATTGCAGAATTGTTTAATCAATTGCCGAGGTTCCATTCGTGAATAATCCATTGCATTCGTATGCGGCCATTACTGCATACCCTTCCGCTCGCCTACAGGACGATCAGGCGACTTCGCATCTTTTCAACGAAAAGAATGCGCAGGCCTATGAAAGCCTTATGGTTCAAGGGGCTGAATGTATAAAGGAAACATTGCTCGGTATAGATAAACCTTATACCGGCATATTGCCGCATGAACTAAAGCGGCAGTTTGACGAAGTGAATCTGGATGAAAAACTAGGTAACTTCAACGAGGCACTGGAAGAACTAAAAGCACTGTACCTGAAAGATGCTGTTTACTTCCATCATCCTCACTATGTTGCTCATCTTAATTGTCCTATTGTTATTCCGGCTATTCTTGCCGAGCTGGTACTTTCTTCTATCAATTCCTCACTGGACACATGGGATCAAAGTGCCGGCGGCACATATATCGAACAAAAGTTGATTGACTGGACGGCTGAGCGCATCGGCCTAGGCAGCGAAGCCGATGGGGTGTTTACCAGTGGTGGTACTCAGTCCAACCTGATGGCCATGCTGTTGGCCCGTGATCATGTGTGCAACCGTCAGCCCGGTCACGCCAGCAACAAGACGCAAGGCTTGCCGACCGATTTCAAACGCCTGCGCATCCTGTCATCCGAGGTCAGTCATTTCAGCGTACAGAAATCCGCGGCCATCCTGGGCCTGGGCTATGACGCCGTGATACCGGTACGCAGCGATGCGCGCAAGAAAATGGACTTGAGCGATCTGCGCCGCGTGCTGGAGGAGTGCGAAGCCGAAGGGCTGATTCCGATGGCGGTAGTGGCTACTGCCGGTACTACGGATTTCGGCAGTATCGATCCATTGGAAGACATCGCGGCAATCTGTCGCGAGAAAAAAATCTGGATGCATGTCGATGCCGCCTACGGTGGCGGACTGCTGATTTCGCCCAAATACCGTAACCGTCTGGCCGGTATCGAACATGCCGACTCGGTCACCATCGATTACCACAAATCATTCTTCCAGCCGGTCAGTTGCAGTGCGTTTCTGGTACGGGATCGTCGAGAGCTGGGCCATGTCACCTGCCATGCCGATTATCTGAACCCCAAGAGCCAGACCCAGGAAGGCACACCCAACCTCGTTAACAAAAGCATTCAAACCACACGCCGCTTTGATGCGCTCAAGCTCTGGATGACGCTGCGCACCATGGGTGCGAATGCCTTGGGTAGCCTATTCGATCACGCGATCGATCTGACTCGCGCAACCTATCCGCTTATCGAGCGTGACCCACGCTTCGACATTGCCCATGTTCCCGAACTGAGCACCCTGGTCTTCCGCTATATCCCCGAGGAGCCGATGAGTACCGAGCAGATCGATGCGACCAATGCAGCCATTCGCAAAGCGCTCTCTCGCAGCGGACGCGCCATCGTCGCGGGCACCAAGGTAGGCGGCCAACAGTACCTCAAGTTCACCCTGCTCAACCCCATGACCACCCTGGACGACCTGCGAGGCATTCTCGACGCCATCAAGCATGAAGGTGCCCGTTACGTTAACCAACAATCTGCCCTGGCCACGTGCTGATCTGGAGAACCACCATGACGGCTTCAACCTACGATTTCATCGCGATTGGTGTTGGCCCCTTCAACCTGGGTCTGGCGTGCCTGACTGCTCCCATCGACGAGCTCAATGGGTTGTTTCTCGACAAGAACGAGTGCTTCGATTGGCATCCCGGCATGATGCTGGAATCTGCAACCCTGCAGACGCCCTTCCTGGCCGATCTGGTCACCCTGGCGGACCCGACCAGCCCGTTCAGCTTCCTGAATTATCTTAAATCCACTGGCCGCATCTATGCGTTCTACATCAAGGAAGACTTCTTCCTGATGCGCCGCGAGTACAACCAGTACTGCCAATGGGTCATCGATCGGCTGCCCAATATCGAGTTCAACCGATACGTCGAACGTATCGACCATGATCCGGCAACCGGCCTCTATACGGTGAACTGTACCTGCACCAAAACAGGAGAACGCCTGGTTTATCAGGCGCGCCGTCTGGTCCTGGGAACTGGCACGTCACCCTACATCCCTGACTGCTGCCAGGACGCCAGCAGCCACTTGTCCCACACGTCGACCTACCTGACCGACAAACAGGCTCTACAGGCAAAAAGCACCATTACGCTGATCGGCAGCGGTCAGAGCGCGGCGGAGATCTACTATGACCTCTTGCAGGAAATCGACACGCGCGAGTACACCCTGAACTGGATAACCCGCTCGCCTCGCTTCTTCCCGCTGGAATACAGCAAGCTGACCCTGGAGATGACATCGCCCGAGTACATCGACTACTTCCATCAGCTGCCTACCCACAAGCGTGACGCCTTGATGCGCAGTCAGAAGGGGCTCTACAAGGGGATCAACAGCGCCCTGATCAATGACATCTACGACCTGCTGTACAACAAGAGCCTATGCGGTCCGGTCAGGACCAACCTGCTTACCAACACGGAGCTGCAGGACTGCCGCTACGATGAGCGTACCGGCACCTTTACGCTTACCTTGTTTCAGGAGGAACAGGAGAGCCGCTATACGCTTCAGACTGATGGGCTGGTATTATCCACTGGGTATTGCTACAGAACCCCTCCTTTCCTTCAAGGGTTACGCTCACGCCTGCGCTTCGATGAGCGTGGCCGCTTCGCCGTCAATCGAAACTATACGATTGATACCGCCGGCCAGGAGATCTTCGTCCAGAACGCCGAGCTTCATACGCATGGCCTGGTAACGCCCGACCTGGGCATGGCGTGCTACCGCAACGCCTATATCATTCGCGAGATGCTCGGCCGCGAACATTACCCCGTCGAACGCAAGATCGCCTTCCAGCAGTTCACGGCGCCCTCTTCGACACTGCTCCAGCCGGAGCCGGCCAAGACATGACGCTGCGTACCTCGCTGATCGCCATGACGGCCCTTGCCGTCATCAGCGACACCATGCTGATTCCGTTCTATCCGCAGTACTTTGCCAGCCGTTTCGGTGAAACGCGGCCGGAGCATGTGGGGGCCTATCTGGCCGCCATCTGCTTTACGGTTATGCTCGCGCTGCCCCTCTGGGCGCGCGTGGCGCGGCGGGTGCACCCGATCCGGCTGCTGATCTGGACGCAGCTCGCCGCCGGGTTGCTGTGCCTGTACTGCTATTGGGCATCGGCGCTCCTGGAGTTCTGGCTTGTCTCGCTGGGGATGATCGTGTTCAAGGGCAGCTACCTGCTCATGTACCCCTACGTGATGAGCCTGGAAGATTCCAGGAACCATACCCATACCATCGGCATGCTGTCGGTTGTCGTTCACTTCGGCGCCATCCTCGGCGCCGTGGTGGGCGGCCTGGTCCTTCAGGTACTGGAGCCACGGGATGTCTTTGTGGTGATGGCCGCGGGGGATTTTCTGCAAATGGCGATCTGCCTGCGCCTGCTACGGCGGGAACCACCCCATGCCAAGCCGGAACAAGCCATTACGCACCGTACCGGCAAGGCATGGCCTATCTACCGGCTCTGCCTGCTGATGCTGCTGTTCTATTTCAGCGGCTACCTGGTAAAGCCGTTCTTTACGGTGTACTGGGAGCAGGTCGCTCAGCTGGACCACGCCGCCCTGACCGGACTGGTGTACGCCATTCCTGGTGGCATGGCCCTGCTCGGACTCTGGCTGAACCGGCGTACCGGCAGCCGACAGCAGGCCCTGAGCGGTGCGCTGCTGCTGGGTGTGTGCGGCCTACTGCTTCAGGCCGGTGAGCAGACCGCCCTGATCCTTACTGGCCGCTGCCTGTATGGCTGGGCCATGTTCCAGGTCACGGTACGGCTGGATGCCCTGCTCTTCGAGCTGAGCACGCCCGATGCGTATGCCGCTGATTTCAGCAAGATCAATTTCTTTCAACAACTCGGCGTAGTGGGCTCGTCGTTTGCGGCAGGGTCCCTGGTCAGCACGTTTGGCCTGACTGTGCCTTTCCTGATCGGCGCGGCAGGCTTTGCCCTGACTGCCCTCGCCTATCCGCTGCTGGTCCGCACGGCCCAGCCCACGACAACGCCTGTTATCGACAAGGGGGTCTGATATGACTGCCATTGCCTTGCAAACACCCATCGATACCCGCCTGTGCTTCAGTAAGCCACAGCACGGAATCGGCCACTTCAGCCTACGCCCACTCAGCCTGCCAGACGATACGGCGCGCCTACATGATTGGCTGACTCGCGACTATGCACGCTTCTGGGGGATGCAGAATGCGACCCAGGCGGAAGTGGAAACATTCTACCGCGATCTCATGGCCTCTCCTCATGCCAACGCCTACCTGGGTTTACATGATGGCGCACCGGCTTTCCTGGTCGAATGCTATATGCCGCTTCATGACCCGGTAGGCCAGCACTACGACGTGAAGCCCGGTGACCGGGGCATGCATTTTCTCGTCGCGCCCTGCGAGAAACCTGTTTCAGGCTTCACCCTGGCCGTGATGCGAACCATCATGGAATTCATTTTCAGCGATCCCTTTGCCCGCCGCGTCGTCGTCGAGCCCGATGTCCGTAACGACAAGATCCACGTGCTCAATCAGCGTGTCGGTTTCGAGTACGACCGTGTCATTCAACTGGGCGAAAAAACTGCCCACCTCGCCTTCTGCACTCGCGAACACTACGCCGCCAGCCTTGTAATGGAGAACCGCCCATGAACCAGATGATCACTACCCTACCCACCGCCACGCCCGGTCAAGCCGCATTGCACCTGACCCCCGAACGTTGGAGCAAGGTCAATCGCCTGCTCGTGCGCAAAGCCCTGGCGGAATTCGCCCATGAAAAGCTTATCGAGCCGGCCTTGATCGCGTCTGAAAACGGTTGGGAGCATTACCGTCTGGACAATGGCAATCCGGCACTGGAGTACCGCTTCCGAGCTCGCAAGCTGGCGCTTGATCATTGGCTGATCGACACCGCCTCGATCGAAAAGGCGCAGGACGGCAACGCTGCGCCGCTGGATGCGCTGGAGTTCATCATCGAGTTCAAGGATCAACTGGGTATTCAGGAAAGCATGATGCCGGTCTATCTGGACGAGATCAGCAGCACGCTGTATGGCAGCGCCTACAAGCATGCCAAACCAGGATTAACTGCAGAAGAACTCACCCGCGCTGACTTCCAGTCCGTAGAAACCGGTATGATGGAAGGCCACCCAGGGTTCGTCGCGAACAATGGCCGCATGGGCTTCGACGCGAATGATTACCGCGCCTATGCACCTGAAGCCGCCTCCCCGATCCAGTTGGTCTGGCTCGCTGTACGCAAGACCAAGGCAACGTTCTCATCGTTATCGGACCTGAGCTATGAACGCCTGCTCGAGGAGGAACTAGGCAGCCAGACGGTTGCTGATTTCACTGCTCAGCTGACCGAACAGGGCTTGAATCCGAACGACTACCTCTTCATGCCAGCTCACCCGTGGCAGTGGTTCAACAAGCTTTCCATGGCCTTCTCGGCCGATGTCGCCAACCGCAATATCGTCTGTCTGGGCTATGGGGAGGATCAGTACCTGGCGCAGCAGTCGATCCGCACCTTCTTCAACGCAAGCCACCCTGAAAAGCGTTATGTGAAAACGGCACTGTCTATTCTGAACATGGGCTTCATGCGCGGTCTGTCGCCTTACTACATGTTGGCGACGCCTGCTATCAACGAGTGGCTGAAAGCATTGATTGAAAGCGATCCGTTTTTGACCGAAAACGGCTTCAGCATCTTGCGTGAAGTAGCCTCGGTGGGCTATCGCAACCACTACTACGAGACGGCACTGGTCAACGATACCCCTTACAAGAAGATGCTCTCCGCCCTGTGGCGCGAAAGTCCGGTTTCACAACTAAAGCCCGGCCAACGCCTGATGACCATGGCCTCACTGCTGCATCTGGATGCCGAGGGAGATTCGCTTCTCACAGCATTGATCGCGTCCTCCGGTGTGGATACGGACACTTGGTTGCGCCGCTATCTCAACGCCTACCTGACGCCCCTGCTGCACTGTTTCTATGCTCACGATCTGGTGTACATGCCTCACGGGGAGAACCTGATTCTGGTGCTGGATAACAACGTTCCGTCACGGGCAATCATGAAAGACATTGCGGAAGAGATCGCCGTGCTGAACCCTGATGCCAAGCTGCCGGAAAAGATCAAGCGATTGGCCGTCTCTGTACCCGAAGAGCTGAAAATCCTGTCGCTCTTTACCGACGTGTTCGACTGCTTCTTGCGCTACATGAGCGCCATTCTGGTGGAAAAAGCCGACTACGCTGAAGACCGTTTCTGGTCGCTGGTAGCCGAGTGCGTCAGCACCTATCAGCAGAGTCATCCTCAATATGCCGAAAAATTTGCCCGATACGACCTGTTTGCGCCCGAGTTCATCCGCTCCTGCCTGAACCGTCTCCAATTGGGCAACAACCAACAGATGGTCAATCTGGCAGATCCGGCTGGAAACCTGAAGCTTGCCGGAACCTTGATCAATCCGATCGCACCATTTAAGCGTTAACGCGAATAAATCCGCTCCGGCTGCCTGCACAGACAGCCGGAGCGGACAGGTTTGGAAACCGTAGAAACAACCAGATATTGCACCTGTTAATGGCATCTTCACGCGGTGCGCTTAGGATGTAACACCTTCTGCATCACTACTGATGTCGCGTTGTGTTAATTGGATCAAGTAACTTACAGGTATACGTTCGTCCACCCATAAAGCGAAGCGTCCTGAAATTTGAGAAAATAAGGGATTGCGCATGAAGCGCGTCTGATCTGGGCTGGCAAAGCTATGAATGGTGTTATTGAAGAGCCTAAAGCTTTGCTTGAAGGCCACTGGCTTGTCTTGATTGAAGATGATCCACTTCTGCAAAGTATTTTATCGGGCTTCGTGGAAGAGCTGGGCGGTCGTGTCAGCAGCTTCGAGACGGCTGATGATGCGTTGGTTTACATGCTCAGTGCAGGTGAAAAGCCCTCTCTGGTCGTCACCGATCATCTGGTGCCTGGACAGATCAAGGGCGCCGAGCTGGCAACCATGGTTGGCGCACGCTGGCCAGGTCTTTCAGTCATTGTAACCACCGGACGTGATCTGGAGACCATTCCTGAGCTACCAGACGGCATGCTTTATCTACAGAAGCCGTGGGATTTGGTACAGATGAAAAAAGCCATTATCCAGATGCTAAAGAAAACATCTATCAGCCTCTAGCAAAAGCGTGCATCCATTCAGACTGCGCCGCCAGTCATCCTTTAAAGAGCTATCCACGAGAAGACGGATTTTCCTCAGCTTAACCTGCCACATGGATAGCAAAGCGATTCGATCCATACCCATGCTGTCTGGATAACGCGGATCAAATGGTCAGGATGCCTTTAGGTTTCGTCCAGGATCATACGCACCTGCCTTCCGAATTCTTCAAGGGAGAAAGGTTTGGTAATCAGATGCATGCCCTCTTTGAGCTGCGCTTGTAGCGTGGCGATATCCTTGGCGAAGCCAGTAATGAACAGGACTTTCATCTCTGCTCGCTGATCGTGCATCAGCTTGGCAAGCTCAGAACCACTCATGTCTCCAGGCAGCCCGATATCGGTAATCAACAGATCGATTCGCTCATGCCTTTCCAGCTGTTTGAGAGAAGATTTACTATCGATACCCTCAAGAACGGTATATCCCAGCTCTTCCAGCAGCTCGGTCAGCATCATTCGAATGATTGAATCATCTTCGACCAGTAGAATCGTCTCGCCTGACTTGGCCTCAGGAATGGTATTTTGCTCAAGGGCAATGATTTCCTCAGAGGTTACCTCATGGCTGGGCAAATACAGCGAGACAACAGTACCTTTGTCCGGACTGCTCTGAATAAAGGTTTGCCCACCGGATTGCCGGGCGAACCCATACACCATGGACAGTCCCAGGCCGGTCCCCTCGCCAAGTCCTTTGGTTGTAAAGAACGGATCAAATGCCCGCTCGACCACCTCGGCTGACATACCAATGCCGTCGTCTGTCACTGTACACAACACGTAAGTACCTGGAGCCAAGCCCTGGATAGCGGCCTGCGCCTTATCGACCTCTACGTGTGAGGTCTGAATCTGGATAGTGCCTCCATTGAGCATCGCATCACGGGAATTGATACAAAGATTGAGCAAGGCATTTTCAAGCTGGCTGGGATCACAGAGCACAGCGCCCGTGTCAGGCGCGAATTTGGCTTCGACCGATATCTGCGGTCCTACGGTGCGCTTGATCAGCTCCTCTAGCTCCACCACCAGTCGATCTGGTCGTACCGGCCTGGCTTCCAAAGGTTGTTGGCGTGAGAATGCCAACAGGCGATGAGTCAGGGCCGAGGCCTTGTTGGCCGAACTCATGGCTGCGCCAATGTAGCGTGACAGCTCGCCTGATCGGCCTTGCTCGACCCGTTTCTGCAGCAACTCGAGAGCAGCGATAATCCCAGCGAGCATATTGTTGAAGTCGTGGGCAATCCCTCCTGTAAGTTGCCCGATGGCATCCATCTTCTGGCTTTGACGCAGTTTCTTTTCCACCAGCTCACGCTCACGCTCGGACTCACTCAGTGCAAGCGTGCTCTCGGATACCCGCTCCTCCAGAATATCGTTCCAGTCTCGCAACGCTTCTTCCAGCTGCTTGCTTTCGACAATATTCTCGACCGTACCATGCCAGCGGAGGATTTCGCCCTGGGCATTTTTCCAGGGGAACGCGCGAATCCTGTGCCAGATAAACTCTCCAGAAGCGGTCCTGATCCGAACCTGAGAATCATAGGGTGAGCCATTGGCCAGAGACCTGACCCAAGCGCTATCGGTGGCTTCTATGTCGTCTGGATGAACAACCTGCTTCCAGGTATCACGCAAGGCCTGTTCATGGGAAAGTCCTGTCAATTCCAGCCAACGCTCGTCAAACCCAGACATCTTTCCATCCGGCGTAGCCGTCCAGGGAATCTGCGGATTCAACTGCGAGGAAATCCGGTACTGCTCTTCACTGAGCCGTAAGGCTGCAGCTGTCTGCTTGACCTTCTCCAACGTGGTCAGCCGATTGACCGAAGCAGCGATCAGGTTCGCATAGCTTCGCAGGAACTGAATGTCGCTATCGTTAAAGCGCCGTGCACTCCGGCTGTCGACCTCAAGAATGCCGTAGGGCTTCTGATCTCGGGAGCCGATAATAATGACGTTGATTAGCGCCTTTACGCCGTGATCCTTGATGAAATCCGCATAAACGAAGCGTTTTTCGGTATTTATGTCATCCGAAATCACGGGCGAGCCGGTCTGTAGCGCATGACCTTCAGAAGAGCGCTTATCAACCTTGATGGTTTCCTGGCCTACGATGCCCGGCCGCCAGCCCACACCTGCCTTTACAAGCAGGGTGTGGCCATCAGGCTGAAGCTCCATCACCTTGGCCAGATCTGTACCCAGCGCGTGCCCTACAAGGCGACAAGCCTCGTGAAGTATCTCATCCAGGCTTTCTGACTGAAGCGCCAACTCACCAAACTGTGCAAGGATAGCTTGCCGTTTCAGTAAATCAGCTTCGCGATTGGTAGCAGACAAAAGACTTGGCTCCCTCGATAGGCTGAATAAGACTCGGACTCCTTACCCAATACCGACGTTCGTTCAGCCAGACGAAATACCAGTACCCGCCTTGAACATGCAGCGACAGGCTAAAGCGCAGAGCGCTCCTGTAGCGCCTCCGATTTGGGTAGCAGCACAAAAGGTTCTGCCAACCACATGTCGTCTGCTCAACGATAGGGGTCGTCGGCAGACCACTGTGCCTGGAAAACCGCCTCTACAGTTCAGAACGGTAGCGTTTGATACCACCAGGCCACCTATCCTCACTATCCTAATAATCCGTGCGCCTGCTCTTTCCTGCCCGTTGCGAATCCCTTTCCTCTGGAGCGTGATCATGACCCAGGCAGCACCCGGTTCCGTCGACACCCATACGTTGCGAAAAGTCATTGCCGCCGCCTCGATCGGTAATTTCGTCGAATGGTTCGACTTTGCCATCTATGGCTTTCTTGCAACGATCATTGCCGAGCAATTCTTTCCCAGCGGCGACGCGAAAGCCGCTTTGCTCAAGACCTTTGCCGTATTCGCCGTCGCCTTTGCCTTCCGGCCATTGGGCGGCATCGTTTTCGGCATGCTGGGCGATCGGATCGGCCGCAAGAAGATACTGGCCCTGACAATCCTGATGATGGCCGGTGCCACGACGCTGATAGGCCTGTTACCTACCTATGCCGCCATAGGCATGGCCGCTCCGCTACTGCTGACCGTTATCCGATGCGCCCAGGGATTCTCGGCCGGAGGCGAATACGCGGGTGCCTGCGCCTATGTCATGGAGCATGCACCACGGGAAAAACGCGCCACGTACGGAAGTTTCGTACCCGTATCGACGTTCTCGGCCTTTGCCTGTGCAGCCGTATTGGCCTACGGTCTGGATGCTACGCTTACCAAAGACGCCATGGCCAGCTGGGGCTGGCGTATACCCTTTCTTATTGCAGCGCCTCTAGGCCTCGTAGGCCTATATTTGAGGTTGCGGCTAGGCGAGACCCCGGCGTTCCAGTCTGTCGAGGCTCAACACGCAGTAGCACACGCGCCACTGCGTGAAACGCTCAAGTCCAATAGCGGAGCTATCTGTCGGCTGGGCGCGTTTATTTCCGTAACGGCCCTATCCTTCTACATGTTTACAACCTACTTTGCGACTTACCTGCAGGTAGCCGGTGGGCTTGATCGCGCCTCCGCCCTTCTGGTTACCGTCATTGCCCTGGTTTTTGCAGCCATGCTATGCCCATTCGCAGGTCTCTTTTCAGACAGGGTCGGGCGCAAGGCTACCGTATTTACAACCTGTACCTTACTGATTGTTGTGGTTTATCCATCGTTCTGGATGGCCAGCTCAGGCAGCCTGCTGCTGTCGGTTCTAGGCGTACTGCTATTGGCCGTCGGAGCGGTACTGTCCGGTGTCGTTACCGCTGCGCTGCTGTCAGAAGTCTTCCCCACCCGGACGCGCTACACCGCCTCAGCCATTACCTACAACATGGCTTATACCGTTTTCGGCGGTACTGCGCCTCTCATGGCAACCTATTTGATTGCACAGAGCGGTAGCAACCTGGCACCAGCGTTCTATCTCATCGCGATATCCGTAATGGCGTTGATCGGAGGTCTGCTGCTACCCGAGACGTCAAAGGTTGAACTGAGCGAGGTAACTGGGCGTGTGCCCGCTGCGGAGACGGCTTCCTTGACCAGCATGACCACCTGAGCCGGTTTCAGCGGCAGGCGGCAAACCTGTCCATCGCCTGAACGTTTGTCAGCCTTTGTAACGATCAGGGAACAGGACGTCTCGCAGTGGAGTCCCCTTTAGATACCGATTGGTTCTATATGGAGATAACACACGATGAAAGCCCTGCATGAACCACTAATGGCCACACGTAAGTCCCAGCAGTCACTCAATGAGCCTAATGTACAGGGAACCGAGCGCACCCTTTCCCTCGTAGGTGGTGGCTTACTCCTGGCAGGCGGCCTGCGCCGTGGCGGTCTTCTGGGGCTGGCACAAATGGCCTTGGGCGCACTGGTAACAGCCCGTGGCGTCACTGGTCGTTGCAAGGCCAAGGCAGCGCTTACGCCTACGCCATACGAATCGCTTCTGCAGGAAGAGTACGGCTGGACCAATGCCGAAGCGATTTCCCGCACGATTACCATCGGCAAGCCTCGTGCCGAGGTCTACGATTTTGTACGCAGCATTGAAAATCTCCCCCTCTTCCTGCGTCGCCTCGAACGCGTCCAGCAGATGGACGCCACTCACTATCGCTGGGTTGCGGTAGGCCCACAGAATCGGACAGTAGAGTGGAATGCGTTCCTGGAGGAAGAGATTCCGCAGGAACGTATTGTCTGGAGCACCGAATCCACAGCATACCTTCAGCATAAAGCCACCCTCACCTTCAGAGATGCCCCTAACGGCATGGGAACGGAGTTGCAGGTCGTTTTGGCGTGTGAACCGCCAGCCGGCCGGGTGGGTTATGCCGCAGCCAGTCTGATCAGCCAATTCTCGGGACGTGAGCTTAATCTTGATTTGCGTCGCCTGAAGCAGCTCCTGGAGACCGGCGAGATTACCAACAGCCTCATGAGAACAGGTGCTGTTGAACGGGTCCCGGTGGATGAAGTGTCAGCAACCGTACCGTTGGAAGGCGAAGTGATCAGCGAGCCGCGCACCATCGCGTCACATACCGATGAGACTCGTCAGGGAGGGGCTTACTGATGCGCGCGCTCACCTGGCAAGCCCCTAACGTTCTTCAAGTAGAAACCGTACCGGACCCGGAAATCGTTAATCCACGCGATGTCATTCTTCGCGTCACCATGTCATCGGTATGCGGCTCCGACCTTCACCTACTAGGCGGTTACGTGCCGGCCATGAAGCCGGGAGACATCATCGGCCATGAATTCATGGGTGAGGTAGTTGAAGTTGGCTCCGGCATTAGCCAATTCAAGAAGGGTGATCGCGTTGTTACCATATCCATTATAGGGTGCGGCAACTGCGAACACTGTCAGCGTAGCGATTTTTCCTGCTGCGACAACTCCAACCCGAATCCGGAAACGACAGATCTGGCCTACGGTCAACCGTGCTGCGGCATTATTGGTTACAGCCATGCCTTTGGCGGATATGCGGGAAGCCATGCGACGTATATCCGCGTGCCCTTTGCCGACGTCAACCTGTTCAAGGTGCCCGACGGCGTTACCAATGAGCAGGCAGTCTTTGTGTCGGACGCTGCGCCGACTGGCTATTTTGCTGCCGATAATGCCGATATCCAGCGGGGCGATACTGTCGCCGTCTGGGGCTGTGGCGGTGTTGGCCAGATGGCCATTCGCATCGCCTACCTAATGGGTGCCGAACGGGTTATTGCTATCGACCGCTTCGCCTCTCGCCTTGAACTGGCCGAGAAGAAGGCCGGCGCGATTACCATCAATTACGAAACCACGAATGTCCACGAAGCCTTGCTGGAGTTGACCGGTGGGCGCGGGCCGGACCGCTGCATCGACTGCGTCGGCATGGAAGCGCACGGCACCGAGCTGGATTATGTATACGACAAGACTAAACAACTGATGCACCTGCACACTGAGCGCGGCACTGTGCTTCGTCAGGCCATTCGGGCCTGTCGCAAAGGCGGTACGGTATCCGTGGTGGGTGTTTACGGCGGCCTCCTAGACAAATTCCCCATGGGCGCCATCGTCAACAAAGCCCTTACGGTTCGCTCTGGCCAGCAGCCAGGCCAGCGGTATGCCAATAAGCTGTTCGAGCACATTCAGAAAGGCGAGCTGGATCCGTCCTACCTGCTGACGCACCCGATGAGTCTGGAAGATTCACCGCGCGGTTATGCCATGTTCAAGGAAAAGACCGAGGACTGCATGCGCGCGGTATTCATGCCGTAAATGGGAGTTGTGCATGGACGACGAGAAGGATCACCCACCTCCAGAACCCACCAAACTGACCCAGTCCAAAGAGCGCTGGGTCAATGAGGGGCGCTATCTGACAGGCCGTATTTCACGGCCCGAAGAGGAGCGTTTACCGCCCGGTCAGCATCTGGTCAAGAACTGGCCCATACTGGATCTGGGCGTCAGGCCAACCGTTACTCGGGAGCGTTGGCAGCTAAACGTAATCGGCGCAGTGAAAAACCCGCAGAACTGGAACTGGGATGCCTTCATGGCGCAACCCCAGTCTCGGTTGGTCAGTGATATTCACTGTGTAACCAGCTGGTCTCGCTACGACAATCAATGGCAGGGTGTAACCACGCAGGACCTGCTGGATCGTGTACAGCCGCACCCAGACGCGCGTTTTGTACTGCTCTACTCCAACGATGGGTATACCACCAACCTGAAGCTGGAGGATTTCGCAGCTCAGGGTGCCCTGCTTGCCCATTCCTGGGAAGGCAATCCCCTCTCAACCGAGCACGGCGGGCCGGTACGCCTGATCATACCCCACCTGTACTTCTGGAAAAGTGCCAAGTGGATCAGGCGAATCCAGTTTCGGGTCAGCGATGTGCCCGGCTATTGGGAAGAGCGCGGGTATCACAATCGTGGTGATCCCTGGCAGGAAGAACGTTATTCCGACGATGAGTGATGCCTTCAGGCATCACTCACTCTTGTTTTCATCAAGGGAAGTTGGCCTGTAATGCCCTTTCCAAATCGTCAGGCTTGAACGGCTTGGCCAGAACCGGCCGATTTTTCCACTCTTCCGGCAACCCGTAGGCCCCATAACCAGTAGAGAACATAAAGGGGATGTCGCGCGCGGCCAGCTGCTCGGCAATCGGAAAAATTTCACGCCCACCTACATTCACATCCAGAATGGCCAGATCGAAAGTTTCTGAGGTGGCCAGCCGCATGCCTTCATCAAAATCAGCCGCGCTACCTGCTACGTCGTAGCCAAGCTCATCCAGGATATCTTCAAGCAGCATGGCGATCAGTGTTTCGTCTTCGACAAGCAAGACACGTTTACGGGTAGTGGTCAAACGAAGCTTCCTTTGGGCCTGACCTGCAGGCACAACAGCGGGATGGATAAATGACATTCGAGGCCTTGCGGTACGAATGTGGTTACGACGCGCCCTTTCAGTTCACGCGTAATGCTGCGATCGATCAGGCGAGAGCCAAAGCCTTTGGTCTGGGGAGTCTCGACAGTGGGACCGTCGCGCTCCAGCCAGCTGAGTTCCAGGCAATCATGCCCCGTATGTTCATCTTTACCGACATACCACTCCAGCTGCAAGCGCCCTTCCGGGACGGAGAGTGCACCGTATTTTGCGGCATTGGTGATAAGTTCATGAAAGACCATGGCCAAGGCCAGTGCTTCTCGGGGCTCAAGCGCATAATCACTGCCAAAAAGCGCAATGCGGTCAGACTTTTCCTGCTCAGTATAAGGTGCAATCTCCTGCTCGATTACCGCTCGGAGTTGAGCCCCTTGCCATTGCTCATGGGTCAGCAGGTCGTGGGCCTTGCTCAAAGCCAGCAAACGGGCATCGAATGTTTCGCGGAATCGAGACTCGGCATTTGCGCTACGCAGGCTATAGGTTGCAATGGACTGCACCGTCATCAGCGTGTTTTTCACCCGGTCGTTCAACTCGTTGATAAGCTCACGCTGCTGAGCCTCCGCCTTCTTGTGGCGGCTGATATCCACACACATGTTGACGGCGCCAGTGATTTCACCTTGCGCGTTACGCAAGGGGGACGGGTACGCCGCAAACGGAACACGCGAGCCATCCTGCCGCAGAATAAAGCCTTCTCCACCTTGTATGGCCTTACCATCGCTAAGTACTTCAGCCATGAAGCATTCATCATGGTTCAGCTCACTACCATCCGGCCACTGCATCTTCCAAGAGCCGCACCACTGGGCCTTACCCAATCGGGGACGATACCCCCAAAGCTCCACTGCGGCTTCGTTGTAAAAGGTCAGGTAACCCTTCGCGTCGGTGGTGTAAACGGCCACGGCAAGTCCATCGAGCAGCTCACTCAAATGCCGCTCGCTTTCGCGCACGGCTTGCTCGTCTTTTATCCGCTGGGTGATGTTATGGGTCACGGCCAGATGAACTCTACGACCATCCGGCAGGCGCAGCGGAACCGCATGGGTTTCCATGTTTACCCGGGAGCCAGCCAAGCCAATGATGTCGTAGGTCCAGCTGAGCTGCTCACCGTTGCACACGCGCAGGTGATTCGCGATCCATATCTCCCGATGCTCGGGCACGATGAGATCGAATACGCAAGACCCCTGTACCGCTTCAAGGCAGTCGGCCTCAATCATGGCAAGGCCGGCCCCGTTCATCTGCATCAGCGAGCCGTCTTCGGTTACGATCTTGATGCACTCGGGCGTTGCATCAACGATAGCTTGAAGAAAAGCCTGACTTTCCTGCAATTTCCGCTCGCTTTCCTTGCGCTCGGTAATATCCTGAAAGCAGTTGATGGCACCCTTGATCTGCCCGATCTCGTCAAAAATCGGCGAAATATTGATCAGTGCCCAACGCTCCTGCCCCACCAGGCTCTGAACTCGCAACTCATGATTGCGCACCGGAGCACCGGTGCGCAGCACGCTGGCCATGGGCGACTCTTCGGGTTGCATCACACGTCCGTCGACATGAAAAATTCGATCGATCCCGATATAGTAGGTTTCGCCAGGGACAAGCTCCCGCCCCCAGAATTCCGCTGCCTTGCGGTTATAACGAACAATGGCGCCCGTTGCGTCACAGACGAACGCAGCGGCCGGTAGAAGCTCGAACACCATATCGTTCAAGACATCTGACGACAGCGATGGCATCGGAGCAGGATCAGGGGAAGAGACTTCCAGCGTGCAGTTCATAATCCAGGAGGTGCTCAACAAGCCGGCCATAAAAGGTCGGTATTTTACAGTTTTGTGCCTTGAGCGCGTCATGCCCGTCTCGACAAACGGTCATTAATCGATCAAAGGGTTGCCGCCTCGTCGGAGCAAGCGAACCGATTTGCCATTTTCTGCTTCAAACATGGCGTATTGATGTTGAGGCCGTTATGCAAGCTAAGCAATTTTCCCTGGCAGACTGGCACCGCATTCTCATCGGCGAAACACCTTGGACGTTCCTGATAGAAGTGGTTATCCGGGCTGGGCTAACCTATGTTCTGATCATGATGGCCATGCGGCTCCTCGGGCGGCGCGTGGCTTCCCAATATACGCTCTTCGAACTCTCTGTAGTCGTTACCCTGGCCGGTGCAATTGGTGTACCGCTGCAAGCGCAGGAGCGCGGCATGTTGCCGCCTCTGATCATCATGGCAGGCGTCATTATCTTTCAGCGAGTAACTGCGCGTCTGACCATGCGCCATCCCAAGGTAAACCATGCCGTCTCGGGCAGTGTGATGACTGCCATCACCAATGGGCGACTGGAACTGGAGGTCTTGCGAAAGACTGTCCTGTCTCGGGAAAAAATCTTTGCACTACTGCGCATGCGCAACATTCAGCACCTGGGCCAGCTCAGCCGCGTCTATATCGAGCCTTCCGGCTCCATTTCCATCGTACTGACTGACCAGCCCTGCCCTGGGCTTTCTATTATTCCGGAGATCGACACCGAGTTGCGGGAAGCAGTAGCCAGCCGGGACCATTTTTCCTGTACGAGCTGCGGGTACACACTCAAGACTCAGCAAGAACCGCAATGTGCCTGCGAATACTGCAAGGCTGAGCGCTGGATGCCAGCCGCTGTAGAGCTGGAGGACTGAATGCTGAACATCACATCCTGGGATTGGCACCGTATTTTGCTGGGCGAAACACAGTGGCCGTTCATGATCGAGGTGGTGCTGCGTACCGGCGTGATCTACCTGCTTCTGCTCATGATGATGCGCATGATGGGCCGCCGTGTCGCCGCTCAGCTCAGCATCTCGGAACTGGCCGTCATGATTACGCTGGGTGCGGCGATTGGTGTGCCCCTGCAGACACCGGAAAAAGGCATCCTGCCTGCTGCTGTTCTCTTGCTGACGGCTCTGATTTTTCAGCGAGGCCTGTCGTTTCTGTCATTCAAGAGACGCTCGGTAGAAGTGGCGACCCAGGGGGACTCAACCATTCTCGTCAAGGATGGCCGTCTGGTCATCGACAACATGGTCAAGGCCCGCCTCTCGTCCGAACGTATTCACTCGGAGCTGCGCGCGCAGAATATCCAGCATCTGGGGGAGGTTCGCCGTGTCTACCTGGAGTCATCCGGCCACTTCAGCCTGATTAAATACCGTACGCCGCACTATGGACTCTGGCTGCTGCCAACGCCAGACGATGAAATGAGTGAGCGTATCCAGGTCAACAGCCACTATGCCTGCTCACGATGCGGTCACGTAACGGAGTGCAACCCTGCGCCTGAAGATCAGGAGTGCGACTGCTGCGGCAACAAGGAATGGCTACCCGCTGTGAGGCGTCTAGGAGTAAAGATGCAGGAGAAAGAAGACGATCAGAAAGCATCGGAGTAACCCTACCGCACGCCAGACAATAATAATTGTGGAGAACTTTCAAACGTGTGCAGCCTTCTACTTCTCATAGGTGGTCGACAGCCCTACTGGGTGTGATCTTAACCATACGCAACAGGGCCTCCCCATCATGAAAGATTATGAGCAGATATTTGACCAACCTGAGTCCATTACAGGTACCAGCGCAGCCGATGAGCTGGATTGCGTTATTGTGGGCGCAGGGCCAGCGGGCCTTACAGCTGCCATCTACCTGGCACGCTTTCACCGCAAGACGCTGATCGTCGACGACGGTGCCAGTCGTGCCGCCTTGATTCCCCTCTCTCATAACTATCCCGGCTTTCCACCCGGCATTTCGGGTAAAGGTCTGCTAGAGCGTTTGCGGGAGCAGGCAACGACCTATGGTGCCCGTTTCGAAAATGCTCGAGTTGATGACATCCAGCAGCGCCCGGAAGGCTTTGAAGTATTCTTCAACGGCCAGAGCGTGTTGACGCGTCGCGTATTGCTGGCCACCGGTATACAGGATGAACTGCCCGATATGCCTAGCGTGTACGAAGCCATCGCAGCATCCTCTGTACGCTTGTGCTCAATCTGTGATGGCTATGAGATCAATGGTGATAATGTGGCGGTGTATGGCGAGGCAGAATGTGCCATCTCACACGCTGTATTCCTGCGCACGTTTACGAATCGGGTGACCGTTGTCATACACGGAGAGCCAAAGGCCTGTGAGGAAGCGTTTGCTCTGGCCGAGCACTATGACATTCGCTTGATCAGCGACCGTGTAGAAGGCATCCGCCTGCTGGAAGACCAGCAGGTAGAACTCAGGACCTGCAAAGGCGAGATCCATCGGTTCGACATCGTTTACCCATCTTTGGGCTCTAGAGTCCGTTCCGAGCTGGCCATACGCCTGGGCGCCGAAGCCGACGATACGGGAGCACTGATTGTTGACGAGCATTTACGCACTTCGATTCCGGGCCTATATGCCGCAGGCGATGTCGTCAAATCACTCAAGCAAATCAGTGTAGCGACCGGCCACGCTGCACTCTGCTCGACAGCCATTCACAACAGTCTTGAGACCAATCCCTGGACAGCGCGGAACGCGGCCCCGACACAGTAAGCATGCAACAAAAAGGGCCAACCGTACGGTTGGCCCTCGATACAACAGAATACTTACTTCTTGGCAGTTTCACCGGCTTCGGAGCGCGCCATGAACGCCATGGTGACTTCCGGCAGATGCTCTCTCACCCACTCGGCCATGGCAATTTCCTGCGGCAGGATCTGCTCGCACACTCGCTTGGTTTCAAGATCGCCAGCCGCTTCGGCGGCAGAGATCAGCACGGTGTACATGGCGATCTCGACGTTCTCAAAGACATAACTGGCCATGGACCCCTTGACCACTTCGTCAGTCATGAACATGCCGCCCATCGCCTGCCCCATGGCCATGAACTTACCGGTAAAGTCCTTCATGGTGGAGGGGCTGGTCCCCAGACGGGTCAGGCAGCCTTCGATCAGCTGAAGCTGGGACTGGGTTTCTTCGATGTGCTGCTGAATACGGGCGGAGAGCTTAGGATAATTCTCAAGACGTTCCAGCTGGCCCTTCAGCATTTTGTCTGCCTGCTGTTCCATGCCATGGGCATCTTTGAGCCAGTCGATCAGATGTTCTTGACGAGTAGTCATGTCTCTTCACCTTTTGGTCAGGGTAGAAGTTAGTTAAGCGAAGCGAACTTTCCAACTTACGCGGCTAAATCCGAAATACATAAGCGGCTGTTATTACTTAAAGTTTTACAACTCTTGTATTAAATAATGCACAACGCCTTAGTTTCTTCGCTATCCACTTCTGTTTAGTCAACTGCCCTTCTCACAAAGTTCTCGCCAACCATCGCATTATGACCGACTGAAAAATACATACCCACAGACATAATACCTTCAAATCCCATTCTAGAGAGCTCTGTTAGCAATGAAGCGCCATATGTCTATAGCGAGACGACTTGAATTTATACAAGATTTATACAACAGCCTAGTCGACTCTTGAGTCATAAATGGACTAATCAAATCTAAAAATAAAGTTTCCTCAAAGTACATTCCACTGGTCAGTTATTTGTGGCAAGAGGAATGCTATGACGCCTCAAGAGTCCATCCTCAGGTGCCACTATTGTGTGCAACCGTGACTATTACTGACGAGGCGATAAAGGGAATTAACCCTCTCCCGAAGCGATTAAACCTGGGGGACAAGATGGATACATTTGCTGGACTTCTGGATATGAAAGGCACGCCGCTGGATAAGCAGCGGTTTACCTGGCGTGAAATGGCCACTCGACCGATTAGCAAACTGGATGATGATGCTACGACTCGCATCCGCATCATTCTCATGAACGGCATCGAAACCGAGGCCCTTCGACTCAAGCATATCGGCGCGCGGTTCCACAAGGAGCTGCAACCTCATCTGGCCCATATCCGCCGGGTAGAGCAGCATCAGGCTACCGCCATCAACTGGCTGATCTCCGGTGACCACTCCCCGCTGGAAACGACCATTGCCTACGAGCAGGTGGCTATTGAAGTCACGGCGGCAGTCGCCCAGAACGAGCCTGATCCCTACCAGGCACAGTCATACCGCTTCGGACTTCTGGAAGACTTCGATCACCTGTATCGCTACTCGGCCATGTATGACCGACTGGAGGGGAAGGATCCGAACAATATTCTGCAAGGGTACACGGACATCATTCCGGGTCGTCCGACCAGCCAGCATCACCGGAACCCCAGTGACGATTTACGCGACAGCTATGACAAAACTACCGCGCAGCTGATCACCAAGATTCATGCGGCGATGATTACCAGCTCGGAATACCAGACTCACGATTATTACATGAATATCGGCAACACGTTTGCCGATCCGGTTGCACGCGCGCTGTATGCAGAAATCGCTTCGGTTGAAGAGCAGCATGTGACCCAATATGAGTCCCTCATGGATGCCAGCGAAACCTTCATGGAAAAATGGCTGGTTCATGAGGCGATGGAAGTGTATGCCTACGCAAGCTGTGCCGAACAGGAAGAGAACCCGCGCATCAAGGCCCTGTGGGAACGCTTCCTGGATTACGAACTGGGCCACCTGGAATTTGCCTGTGACCTGTTCAAGAAATACGAGCGTCGTGACCCGGCTGAAGTGCTGGTTGGCGAGCTGCCCAAAATGCGCCCCTTGAAGCGCAACCGCGACTTTGTGCGCGAGACCCTTTCGAAAGAAATAGACCTGCGTGCCCACGGTATTCACTACGTACCGAAGGAGAAGGAAGACAAGGCCTCTCTGGATTATCGCAACCACCTCAACTCAGAGGGTATTCCGGCGGATATTGCCTCGGCAGGTTATATCTGGACACCCGGTACCGAACTCTTCCGTAAACCTTGAGGACTCGCCATGACTACTTCTGCACCCATGGGGTTGAATCGCACCGGCACACAGATGTCCCCCGAGGACACCAAAAGACAAATTGAGGCTACTGAGCAGTTCCGCCAGGATATCCCCCCAGGCGATGCCTCGCGCATTACTGAAGAGCGCGTCAAGTTCATTCGTGAGCATGAGGCTATTGATGAGCAGGTCGGCTCCGTTCCTCCACCCGGCTCGGTGAAAGGCGTACTGAAAACCGGCCTGGACAAAATGATGGGTAAAAACCCTGAATTGCTTCTCGACAAACTAGGCGAGCGCCTGGCCTACGAGCGCACCGGGGTTCGTCTGTATGAAGCCTTCATTGCCAAGGTCGCCGCAGCACCCGATGCCCGTCCGGAACTTCTGGAAACGCTCAGGACTATCCAGCAGCAGGAAGCCGAGCACATGCAGCTGCTACGTGAGTCCATCGAAACACTGGGTGCGGACCCTACTGCCATGACGCCTTGCGCCCATGTCTCTGGCACCATGGCTCAAGGAATTATCCAGGTACTGACAGACCCCAGAACCAACATGGCGCAATGCCTCAATGCCATGCTGACCATCGAGCTGACAGACAATGCTGCATGGGAGTTGCTAATCGAGCTGGCTCGCCAGGCGAACCATCCCAATATTGCTTCCAGCTTCGAAGTGCCTATGCGTCATGAGGAAGAGCACCTCGTCAAGATCAAGACGATGTTGCGTGACGAACTCAAGGCCCAGCTCAGCTGATTGAGTATTGCCTTGGCAGAAGGCCCGCATGATGCGGGCCTTTTGTTTGGTCTCAGGAATACGGCGTGACAGGTAGGGCTCGCTTATGATGCGAACCGCTGTAGTATTTGAAAATAACCTGATAGGCATGGTCACTGACCTTCTTGCCTTCAAGGAAATCATCGATTTCGGCGTAGCTAATGCCAAACGCCTCTTCGTCCGGCTTACCGGGCGACAGTGATTCCAGATCCGCCGTGGGAACCTTGTGCACAAGATTGTCAGGCGCACCCAGGTATTCGCATATCATGCGTACACGGCGCTTGTTCAACCCATGCAGCGGAGTCAGGTCGCAGGCACCGTCGCCAAACTTCGTGTAGAACCCCATCAGTGCTTCCGCACCATGGTCAGTCCCGATGACCAGCCCCTTGCGGGCACCCGCCACCGCATACTGAGCAATCATGCGCTGACGCGCCTTGACATTGCCCATGACGAAATCCTGCTGCCCTTCATCACGAAAGGCCAGCTTGCTGTCCTGCAAGCCCTGCAGCATCCCGTCGGTAGCCGGCTTGATATTCACGGTCAGCACCTCGTCCGCCTGAATGAAGCCTAATGCGCGCTGGGCATCTTCTTCATCCTTCTGCACGCCATAGGGCAGCCGCATGGCAATAAAGCGGGCGTTGTGACCTTCACTACGAGCCTGCTCGACGGCCAACTGGGCGAGACGACCTGCAGTCGAGGAATCTACCCCTCCGCTGATACCCAGCACATACGCCTCCATGCCGGTCTTGATCAGGTAGTCCTTGAGAAATTTGATACGCAGCTCGGCCTCACGCTGGGCATCGAATTCGGCGGGTATTTCGAGTGCCTTGATAATGTCACGCTGAATGGATTCGTAATCGTCTGACATGCGTTTAGCCTCTCTCTCCGCGTAATAGTCGTGCATGGAATAATGGAATATTCGTCAAACTGTAGACGGCTGCTGCCAATTGCACGTCCTCCCGGCCACCAAAGAACCGCTCGGTTCGGGAGAAGACTACCAGCTCGCCCTGATAACGAAAGCCCCAGCCAAAGCATACGGTGCCAGGAGGTATTCCATCTACTCCATCCGGGCCTGCAAGCCCCGTGTTAGAGATGGCGACCGCTGCATCACTGTCATGCAGAGCACCGATGGCCATTTCCCGCGCCACCTCTTCACTCGTCAGGTTGAACGTATCGATCGTGTACGGGTGAACGCCCAGCAAACGCTGCTTGGCAGCAGGAGAATAAACGACATAACCGGCATCAAGACAGGATCCACTGCCTGGAATTTCAGACAGCAGGTGAATAACCCGCCCTGCCGTGCAGGACTCGGCTGTCACCAGCAGCATGTCGTACTCTTTCAAATAATCGAGAACCGGTTGGATATCTGACCTCATGGATGCTCCCACGAAACGAAGTGCGCATTTTCGTTATGAAAGGCAGCCGCCGCGCAAGTTCGATTGGAAGAAGCTTACGTACCGTCAGGTGCGCTTCAAATCGTCAGGCACATCCACGTCACGATAGATGCCGGGATCACTGCACTCTACCCAGCGTAGCTCACCTTGCCCAAACAGCCCTCGCCCGCCACGGTCGCCCGTGAGCGCACACAACGCCTTGAAGTAACGACGGCCAAACGCCACCGGGTTGCCGGCCACCGGAGTGCCGGCCACCGGGTTACCAGCCACAGGAGTGCCGTCTGGAGAATTACTGGATGCTGGTGAAACGCTGTTCTTTAAACGGCAGAACGGCACGGCAATCACGTCCTCTGACACCGCCTCGGCTATCTGGCGGAACGTCTTCGGCTGTACAAACGGCATGTCGCCCAAGGCGATCAACCAGCCACGATGATTTGGCTCGGCCGCAATCGCCTGCGCCAGTGTTTCGCCCATCCCCTGGGTTTGTACGGCCAGTACGTCAAAACCTTCGCGTCTGGCAAGTGCCGCCACCTCTCCATTATCCGGTCGGGTCACGACCACCCGCCGCTGCCCGATAGCCTTGAGATTGCGCAAGGTTTGCTGAAGCACGCGGGTCGACTCGCCTATCCCAGTTTCATACCTGGCTAGCAGCTTGTCAGTCCCGGCCTGGGCGCGAAAGCGACTGCCCTGCCCGGCCGCCATCACGATCACGCATAGCGAATCAGCCACGTCAGGCCACTTGATCGACAACAGGCTTGGGCTGTTTCTTTTGCGTCAGCGCAACACCATTTTTTACAGCGACCACTTCGGCCAGCAGTGAAACAGCAATCTCGGCCGGCGTATGGCTACCGATATGCAGGCCAATAGGGCCGTGCAAGCGATCGATTTCATCCTCGCTCAAATCAAACAAGGCCAAGCGTTCCCGACGCTTGCGACTGTTACCCAACGAGCCCAGCGCGCCGACATAGAAAGCCGAGGACTTGAGCGCGGTTAGAAGCGCCATGTCATCCAGACGCGGATCGTGAGTCAGCGCCACGATCGCCGTCCGCTCATCAGGAACAATGGAAAGCACCGCATCGTCTGGCATACCCGGGACGAAACGCGCCTTTGAAGTCTCCCAGCCGTGGTTGAATTCCTGCCGCGGATCGCAGATCAACACGTCGAAATCCAGCATGTGAGCCATTTCGGAAACGTAGCGGGACAGCTGACCTGCGCCAATCAACAGCAATCGCCAACGCGGGCCATAAACGACACGCAAGGTCTGCCCATCCAAATGCAGGGCGTCGTCCGCCTGCGCCGAAAACAACTGAACGGCTCCGGTGCCAAGTTCAAGCTGCCGGGCCACCAGCTCGTGATTGTCACAGCGGCTCAGTAGATCGGCAATCCACTGTGGATCACCTAAAGGCTCCTGCACCAAACGCAGCGTTCCGCCACAGGGAAGCCCGAACCGAGCGGCCTCCTCCTGCGTCACACCGTAGGTGATGAGTTCTATTCCAGTTTCGGGAATCCGGCCATCATGCATGCGTGCAATCAGATCATCTTCGATGCAGCCACCAGAAACCGAGCCGGCAGCACGACCATCGTCCCGCAGAGCCAACATGGCACCCGGTGGACGCGGGGAGCTTCCCCAGGTCTGAACCACCGTAAACAACACAACGCGATGCCCCTCCCGACGCCAAGCCAAGGCGCTGCGCAACACACTCGAATCCACACTATCCATTCAATTCACTCAATCGGTAAGCCAGGAGGCCATGCGCTGCCAGTGTATAGCAGGCGCGCTTTGCCTCGACAGTCACGGGTAGAGCCTTTGAAACGTATCTGGTTCCCCGTCCGTCATGGCGCTTTGGAACCTCGGACGCAGCGGCCAACTCAAAACTGGAAAGCACACACCTGGAGGTAACCGGTATGCCACGTTCGATTTGGAAAGGCGCCGTCAGTTTTGGACTGGTCAATATTCCGGTTTCCCTGGTATCCGCCACCTCCAGCCATGGAATCGATTTCGACTGGCTGGACAAGCGCAGCATGGACCCGGTGGGCTACAAGCGCGTCAACAAGAATACGGGCAAAGAGGTCTCCCGGGAAAACATCGTCAAAGGTATCGAGCACGAAAAAGGCGAGTATGTCGTGCTTAGCGACGAGGAGATTCACAACGCCCTGCCGGAAGCCACCCAGACGATCGACATTCTGGCGTTTGTCGAGGCCAGCGAGATTTCCATCCTGCACTTCGAAAAGCCCTACTTTCTGGCCCCTGAAAAACACAGCGAGAAGGTATACATCCTCTTGCGAGAGACGCTCAAGCGCACCGGCAAAGTTGGCGTAGCCAACGTCGTGATGCACACCAAGCAGCACCTTGCTGTAATCATGCCCTTGGGCGATACGCTCGTGCTCAACACCTTGCGCTGGGCCAACGAGGTTCGCTCAGCCGAGGACGTGGGTCTTGAAGACCTGGACGCCAAGGTGTCCAAGCGCGAGATCGACATGGCCGAGCGCCTGGTTGAAGACATGACCGAGTCGTGGGATCCAGAACAATACCATGACACCTTCGAAGACAACGTCATGAAGCTGGTTGAGCGCAAGGTGCGTGAGGGCAAGCTCGAAACGCTTGAAGCGCCTGAACAGGAAGCACCCAAACGTACGGCCGATGTCATTGACCTTACCGAGCTGCTCAAACGTAGCCTGAGAGGCACACGCACGCCGCCCGAGAGCGACGACGAAAAAGCCCAACCCTCCAAGGCAAAGCCAAAGCGCACCAGCACCACCCGACGTTCGTCAGGTACCGCCTCACCCAAAGGCCGTAAAGCAGCCAAATAAGGAACCCGGCCATGGCGAACCCGCTGAGCGAGTACTCCCGTAAGCGAAACTTCAAGGTGACTGCAGAGCCTGAAGGCAATGCGCCCCATGCGCGCACCTCGCCCGAAGCGCTACAGTTCGTCATTCAGAAACATGATGCGCGCCGGCTGCATTATGACTTTCGTTTGGAGCTGGACGGCACCTTGAAGAGTTGGGCCATTCCCAAAGGTCCCAGCTATGACCCCAAGGAAAAGCGCCTGGCTGTTCACGTTGAAGATCATCCGATCGAATACGGCACCTTTGAGGGCAGCATTCCAGAAGGCGAATACGGTGGCGGAGACGTCATCGTCTGGGATCGTGGCATTTGGATACCCCATGGCGATGCAGCTACCGATTATGCGGCGGGCAAGCTCAAGTTCGAGCTGCAAGGCGAAAAGCTCAAGGGCAACTGGACGCTGGTGCGCACGCGCCTGCATGGCAACGGCAAAAAAGAGCAGTGGCTGCTGATCAAAGAAAAAGACGATGACGCCAAACCTCATAGCGAATATGACGTAACCGAGGCTCTACCTGACAGCGTACTGAGCGAGAAGACTTTACCGCGACTGGGCAAAACAGCGGCGCCTGTTGCCAAGGCAGCAGAGCCAGCAAAACCCAGGCGGCCCCGTACCACGGCGACAAAGGCAACATCTTCCGCTGCGCCTTTGGCACTGCCTGAAATGGTCGAAGCCCAACTGGCCACGCTGGTCGACGCGCCCCCAGCAGGCGATTGGCTCTATGAGATCAAGTTTGACGGGTATCGCCTGTTGACCCGTATTGATGATGGCAAGGTCAGCTTTATCACACGCAACGGCAAAGACTGGACCCATCGTCTGCCAGAACAGGCAAAGGCTCTCTCAGCACTTGGCCTGGATAATGGTTGGCTTGATGGCGAAATTATCGTACTCGACGACAATGGCGTCTCTGACTTCCAGGCCCTGCAAAACGCTTTCGATACCGGCCGAAACACCACCATCCTCTACTACCTGTTCGATATGCCGTTCTGTAACGGTACGGACCTGCGTAGTTACCCACTCGAAGAACGTCGTCGTGCTCTCAAAGCCGTACTGGATACCACCCAGTCTGACGTCATACGCTATTCGGAAGCCTTCGACGTACCCGCCGACAAGATACTGGAAAGTGCCTGCGCCATTGGTCTGGAAGGTGTCATTGGAAAACGTGCCGGCAGCCCGTATACCTCCAGGCGCAGCAACGACTGGATCAAGCTTAAGTGCAAGCGCCGGCAGGAGTTCGTCATTGGCGGCTATACCCAACCCCAGGGAGCAAGAAGTCATTTTGGCGCGCTGCTAATCGGCCTGCATGACAGGGACGGCTCACTACGCTTTGCAGGAAAGATCGGAACGGGATTTACCCGGGAAAGCCTGGCTGCACTCCATGAGCATATTCAGCCCTACACCACTGACACCTCCCCCTTTAAGAACCCGCCTCGGGGTGCTCAAGCCCGCGGCGTTACGTGGCTCAAGCCGGAATTACTGTGTGAAGTAGCGTTTGCAGCCATCACCAACGACGGAATTGTACGCCAGGGTGTTTTTCATGGATTGCGGCAAGACAAGCCGGCTCAGGATATTGGGCTCGAACAGGCGCAGGTCGTCCCGCGCAAGGCTTCGTCCCTTGCGCCAAAGAAAGCGTTAGCCTCAACGAAAAAAGAGGGTGCTGAAGTCGCAGGCGTGCGCATCAGCCACCCAGAGCGCGTTATCGATCCGTCTTCAAAAACCACCAAGCTAGGCGTCGCAGAGTACTATGAGCGTATTGCGCTATGGATGTTGCCGCACCTAAAAAACCGGCCGGTTGCCTTGGTACGGACTCCTGAAGGCATCAAAGGCGAACAGATATTCCAGAAGCACAAGCAAACCCTGGCAATCCCGCATATCCGCGAATTGGACCCGGCTCTGGATCCAGGCCATGCACCGCTTATGGTGATTGATAGCCTTGAGGCACTGCTGGGCGCTGCGCAAATGGGCACGGTAGAACTGCACACGTGGAGCGCCAGGGCTGACCAGATCGGTAAACCGGATCGCATGATCTTCGATCTTGATCCTGATCCCAAACTGCCCTGGAAACAGATGCTGGAGGCAACGGAGCTGTTGCTGACCCTGCTGGATGAGCTGGGCTTCAAAGCCTTTATCAAGACCAGTGGCGGCAAGGGCCTGCACATTGTTGTTCCTCTGCAACGCAGAGATGACTGGGATAGCGTGAAAGACTTTGCACAGGCCATTACTCAGCATATGGCGGCGGTTATTCCAGAGCGCTTCTCCGCCAAGATGGGCGCGCAGAACAGAGTCGGCAAGATCTTTATCGATTACCTGCGCAATCGCGAAGGTGCTACCACGGTATCGGCCTATTCGCTACGGGCACGCCCGGGGCTGGGCGTATCGGTCCCTATAAGCCGTGAGGAGCTGAAAACACTTGAACGAGGCGACCAGTGGACACTGGAAACGCTGTTCGACCATTTGGATCATCGGCAAGATGATCCTTGGGCAGATTACGCAACCGTGCGCCAGAGGATTACCGCTGCGCAGCGAAAAACGTTAGGTATGGAGTAAATGATTCGCCTGTACTGTTGATGTGCCTCAAAAGCGCCCAATATCAGTTCGGCATTATGCGAGGTAGTGGCCTCGCACGAGGAACAGCGATATGACGACGCTCAATACCCGCACCCTGGAGGAAAAAAGCGCCTCTGCGCAGGAGTGGGCCGCCTGGCCCCGATTTGCCGGAATTCCGGAAGTCGATGCCAATCATTTGGTCCCGCCAGGTCGACGGGCCGTAATTATCGCGCCTCATTCGGATGACGAAATTCTGGGCTGTGGCGGCTTATTGGCCCAGCTTGCCGAGCTGGGGCGCAAAGTTCTTTTAGTCAGCGTAACGCGGGGTGAATACAAGCAAGGGCTGGGCAGCCAACCGGTTTTCCATGTACCTACCCTGCCGGAAAGTCGTGAAGCCAGCCGACGGCTGTGCCTGGAGTCCGTAGACATCTGCCGGCTGGACTTTTCCGACGGCATCGCCAGCAATGAAGAACAACGGCTTAGCGAACAACTGGCGGCACTCATCAAGTCGACCGATACGGTGTTCACCGCCTGGCGCGAGGATGGTCATGCCGATCACGAAGCGACAGGCCGTGCCGCCAGCTTTGCCTGTGTAGTCACAGGGGCTCGCTGTATTGAAGTCCCGCTTTGGGCATGGCAATGGCTCCGTCCGGGTGATGACCGCTTTCCCTGGGAGCGGGCTCGACGGCTGCCGCTGGATGAGTCCAGTCTTGCCGCTAAGCGCTATGCTGTCGAGGCATTCAACACAGCCAACGGCCCGGCGCCGGAGCCTATCCTGCCATCCCATGTATTGTCGCGCCTGTTTCGGCCCTGGGAGATCTTTCTGGTTTGAGCACTACCGGTTACGGTCAAGCAACTGCATGCGAGGCAAGGCGAAATGCCAACGGATCGCGGCAAGCCGAATGAGAAGCACTACCAGCATCGCAACGCCTGTGACCAGCTCTGCCGGCAGCGCCAGGCGGCTCAGCCCGATATATACCAGCGAGCCGAGAATACAGGGTGTAGCGTAGATCTCCTTATGAAAGATCAGTGGAATGTCATTGCAGATAATGTCTCGGATGACACCACCAGCCACACCGGTCATGACACCCATGATGACGGCTGTGCTTAAAGGTACCTGCTGACGCAGGGCGACTTCCGTTCCGATCACGGTAAACACTGCCAGACCAAATGCATCGGCGATCAGAAGCGCTTTTTCCGGTATCGGTCGCGTCAGACGTACCCACAGCACCGTACCTAAAGTGGCAAAGACAACCACTGCAATGTAGGTGTCGTCCCGTATCCAGCTTACCGGATGCAACCCCAGAATCACGTCCCGCAGGGTTCCGCCACCCAGTGCAGTTACCAGGGCCACTACCAGAACACCAAATAGATCCATTGCTTTGCGCCCGGCCATCAGGGCGCCGGTAATAGCGAAAACGGCAACGCCACATAGATCGCACAGATAAAACAGCGAAACCATCGAGAGCTCCATCAGAGGGTAAAGAAGTCACCCGGCGTTGTTCCGAACTGCGCTCGAAACGCAGCGATAAAGGCTGACGGCGAATCATAGCCGCAACTCAAAGCTACCGCCGTGACACTGTCGCCCCGCTCAAGCAGGGTCAGTGCGCTTAGCAGACGCAGCTTCTGCCGCCAGGCTCTGAAGGTAAGACCGGTTTCCCGCTGAAAATGTCTACTCAGGGTTTTTTCGGAAGCCCCCAGCAGTAATGCCCACTCCGCCAGGGTACGCTGATCATCCGGCGCTTGCTGCAAGTGTTCACACAATCGGCGCAGTCGAGCATCTGCTGGTAATGGCAGCGACAACGCCATATGAGGCGCGATTGCCAGTTGATCGATCAGCACCTCGACCAGGCGTCCTTCGCTGCCTTCTTCATCGTACTCGACAGGAAAGGTCGTAAACGTTCGTATCAGTTCGCGCAACAGCAAACTGACGCTCAGTACCCGACACTCGGCCCCCCGGTTCGGCAATAGCTGCGGTCCTAGGTAGAGGCTGCGCATTTCAGCCTCGGCTGAAGAGCGCACCTCATGCTCCAGCCCCGCCGGAATCCACACGGCCCGCTGAGGAGGTGCGACAAAACTACCCGCGCGAGTGTGCACCGAAAGCACCCCCTTGATGGCGTAGGAGAGCTGCGCCCACGGATGACTATGCCAAGGCGTCCAGGAGCCACGTGCCAGCGACTCGGCCCGGGCATAAACCGGGCGAGGCAGCGCTTTGAGAGAAGGAATCTGCCGGCGTAACTCAGCGGATTGTCCGTTAGGCGACATTGAAAGCCTTTTTGACGTTAGTCGGAATAATCACACCACAGTAGACTGCGAAGTCAGACTCAACAACTGTTCGAGAGATGTGAATGGCTCGTCCACGCTTTTTACCCGACAACTTTACGTTGTACCTGATAGCAACCGTCACGTTGGCTAGCATCTTTCCCTGTAGCGGAACCGCTGCCGGGGTACTCAATGTGATCACCAACATCGCCATTGGCCTGTTGTTTTTCCTGCATGGTGCCAAGCTGTCACGCGAGGCCATTGTAGCGGGCGTTACCCACTGGCGCCTTCATCTCCTGATCTTCTGCTGCACCTTCCTGTTATTCCCGCTGCTGGGCTGGGCGCTCAAGCCACTGCTTTCGCCCCTCGTCACGCCTGAGCTTTACATGGGCGTACTGTATATGTGTGCCCTACCGGCAACCGTACAGTCTTCCATCGCCTTTGTTTCAATGGGCCGTGGCAACGTGCCTGCCGCCGTGTGCAGTGCCTCGGCGTCCAGCCTGATTGGTGTGTTCCTGACGCCGCTCCTGGTAAGCCTGCTGCTGGACACGCAAAGCAGTGGAGACACCAATGGCATGTCCACCCTAGATGCCATTACCAAGATTTTCCTTCAGCTCCTGGTTCCCTTTATTGCGGGTCAAATCCTGCGCCGCTGGATTGGCGGATGGGTCGACAAACACAAGTCCAGCCTCAAGTTTGTCGATCAGGGCTCCATTCTACTTGTTGTCTATACTGCGTTCAGCGCTGCCATTCTTGAAGGCCTCTGGTCATCCATTCCACTAACCGCTTTGCTGGGCCTTGCTGCAGTCTGCTCGGTAATCCTCACCCTGGCGCTGCTGATTACCCGCTATACGTCGCGCCTGTTGGGCTTTAACAAAGAAGATGAGATCGCAGTAGTGTTCTGCGGCTCCAAGAAGAGTCTGGCGACTGGCGTGCCGATGGCTAAGGTGTTATTCGCTGGCAGCAGCATGGGCGCCATTCTGCTACCCATCATGCTGTTTCATCAGATCCAACTGATGGTGTGTGCGGTATTGGCACAGCGCTACGGGCGGCGTGAAGAGACAACCGTCAGTGAAACCAAGGTAGCCAAGGCGCACTGAATTCTTTTGCTTCACCTATAAAAAAGGCCGGTCACTACCGGCCTTTTTTATGTATTACGTAAATCAGTCTTCCCTCACTGGGGAACGCATGGTCACCCATTCTTCCGCTGCTGTCGGGTGAATACCGATGGTGTCATCAAAGCAGCTTTTGGTTGCACCGGCCTTGAGAGCCACTGCCAGACACTGGATCTGCTCGGGAGCATCAGGCCCGACCATATGGCAACCCAGCACCTTATCAGTCTCGGCGTCCACGACCAGCTTCATGAGCGTACGCTCCGTCTCATTGGTCAGGCTGAGCTTGGTAGGCTTGAAGGTCGTCTGGAAAATCCTGAGCTTGTAGCCCTTTTCACGGGCCTGCTCTTCACTCAGTCCTACCGTTCCGACGTTAGGCAAGCTGTAAACCGCGCTAGCGATGAGGTTGTAATCAAGTGGCTTGTAACTTTCAGGCTTGTACAGGCTGCGGGCCAAGGTCATGGCCTCTGCCAGGGCAACAGGCGTCAGCTGCACACGGCCAATGATATCCCCAATCGCATACACTGAGGGCTCCGTGGTTTGGAAGGTTTCATCCACCTTCACAAAACCACGTTCGTCGAGCTCGACGCCGACGTTTTCCAGGCCCAGGTTATCCAGCATGGGGCGACGGCCTGTCGCATAGAACACGCAGTCAGTTTCCTGAACACGGCCATCCTTGAGCGTAACCTTCAAACTGCCATCGCTCTGCTTGTCGATACGGGCAATTTCCGCATTAAACTGCAGATCGTGGCCTCGCTTGAGCAATTCATCTCGCAGATGCACCCGTACGCAGTCATCAAACCCGCGCAGGAATAACTCCTTGCGGTACATGAGAGTCGCCTTCACGCCCAAGCCGTGAAAGATCGATGCAAATTCGATCGCGATATAACCGCCACCCACGATGATCATTCGCTCGGGCAGCTTATCCAGATAAAAGGCTTCATTGGACGTAATGATGTGTTCACGACCAGGCAACTCGGGCACTGAGGGCCAACCGCCTGTAGCGATGAGGATTCGCTCGGTGGTGTAGCGCTTGCCCGTTACTTCGACAGTATGCGCATCAATGATTCGCGCATGGTCTTCCAGCAGTGTCACACCGCTGTTGATGAGCAGTGCACGATAGATGCCGTTCAGTCGACGAATCTCATGGTCTTTATTGGCTAGCAGATTCTGCCAATCGAACCCCTGTTCCTCGACCTTCCAGCCATAACTGCGCGACTGCCTGAACTCGTCATGGAACGAAGCCCCATAGACGAAATACTTTTTCGGCATACAGCCGACGTTTACGCAGGTGCCGCCCAGGTAGCGGCTTTCCGCTACGGCCACGCGAGCACCAAAATCGGCGGAAAAACGCGCTGCACGAACACCGCCCGAACCCGCACCGATGATAAAAAGGTCAAAATCGTATGTCATGACGAATCCTGATCGGCTCAACTGCTCACCAGCTTAACGCACCTGCATCGCTGCTGACGAAAATACTGTTGCCTTAAACGACAGAAGCCACCCTAAGGTGGCTTCTGTCAAACACAGGCTAACAAGGAGATCAGAGCTCCTTGTAGACGTTCTCGAAGCAGAAGTTGGTTGCTTCAACGAAGCCTTCCGCACTACCGCAGTCGAAACGCTGACCCTTGAACTTGTAAGCCAGAACACAACCGTCCTGAGCCTGCTTCATCAGGGCATCAGTAATCTGGATTTCACCGCCCTTGCCTGGCTCGGTCTGCTCGATCAGGTCGAAAATATCAGGCGTCAGGATGTAACGGCCAATGATCGCCAGGTTGGAAGGTGCATCTTCCGGCTTGGGCTTCTCAACCATGTTGTTCACACGATAGATATCATCACGGATCATTTCGCCCGAGATCACACCGTACTTGTGTGTTTCGTTCGCAGGTACTTCCTGGATAGCCACGATGGAGCAGCGGAACTGGTTGTACAGCTTGACCATCTGCTTCAGAACGCCATCGCCTTCGAGGTTCAGGCACAGGTCGTCCGCCAGCACAACGGCGAACGGCTCGTCACCGATCAGAGGACGGCCAGTCAAGATGGCATGACCCAGACCTTTCATTTCGATCTGACGGGTATAAGAGAAGGAGCATTCGTCGATCAGGCGGCGAATCCCGGTCAGGTACTTTTCCTTCGCGGTGTTCTTGATCTGGCTTTCCAGCTCGTAGCTGATATCGAAATGGTCTTCCAGAGAGCGCTTGCCACGCCCGGTGACCATAGCAATTTGCTTGAGCCCAGCGTCGAGTGCCTCTTCAACGGCGTACTGGACCAGGGGCTTGTTCACGATGGGCAGCATTTCCTTCGGCATCGCTTTGGTTGCTGGAAGAAAGCGAGTGCCGTAGCCGGCGGCCGGGAACAGACATTTGGTGATCATGGGCGTCCTTTGATCTGTGGGAGCAATACTATGGCAGTCTAAACAGCCGTTCATCGGGTTACAATGCTCAGCATGAGGCTCTCAGTGACCGATTAAATGGACGTCTAAAAGCGCTCGACCCCAAGCGTTGGGAGATCCGACCACGAAAGCGCCCAGCGGTTCGATTATAAAGCGCTTTTCCGCAGACGAGATATGATGAGTAGTGAACTCGTTGGCACCACCACCGTCGAAGACAAGCTGCTTCAGATGGCTAGACAAGGGATCAAACGATCTATTATGAAAAAATGGATTCCTCTTTTCGCTACCGCATTGCTGGTAGGCTGCGCCAGTAAATCCCCTCAACTTACTCAGGAAGAACTGCATCTGCTCACCCAGAATGACCTCCTCCAGGCAAAGATGCTTGTAGTATCCGGAGGGGAAGATGAACTCAAACTGGCTGACGCCTTGCTCAGCCGCGCCTCGATGCAAACCGACAAAGCTGAAGAAGGCACCGGTGAGATCGAGTTCTACAAGGCGCTGGTAATGATCAAGCAAGGCCCGCAAGCAGATGACGTGCTGTCCCTGCTGGAAACCTCAGCCAAGAAAGAGTATCCGCTGGCCTATGCAATGCTCTATCAGGTCTATTCCAAGCCTTACCTGGTAAGTGAAGCAGACCCTATTCGAGCGGAAACCTACAAGGACAGCTATAGCGATCTTGACGTTGCCAAGAGCGGCTATCCTTCTTTCGAGAAGGCATTGGTACTGGTGGAGCGTCTGAGCAGTGACAAGCCTTCCGAAACAGCGGCCATGACTCACTGACGACGTTCAAGCCGGTTGGTTGTAGAGCCCGGCGTCCGTTCAATTTCGATTCCGCCAGGGTATTCCGTGCTCTGGCGAATCGAGCCTCGCTGTTCATACTGTCCGCTGGAATGAGAGCGGTACTCCCGAACCGTTCCACGCGGGACAGCCTGGCCACCGTATAGATTATAGTGCTGGCTACGCTGCTGCGTCTCGATGCTCCCGGACGCTCCGGGGCTTATATAGGTTCGGGGTATCGCACGTCTATCAAACTCGTCTGCAATACCTGTATTGGCGGCCAACACCAACGCCAGCCCAAGCCCGCACGTTGCTATTTTAAATATACTCATTTCGATCTCCTGCCCTTCCTCCACATTAAGACCTCTACGAAAGGGCCTGTTTCAAACCATTGGTCCCGTCGCACACCTTTTCAGTTTTTCGGTGGTGCCGGGTAGGGCGTGTGAAGCCAGGACGGCGTTGTTAGGCAGAGTATTCTGGCAGGACTCAATAAAGTCCCAACAAAGGCTTTCTATAGACGAAAAAAGAAAGGGATACGGGAAGGAGTGGATCGTGAGATATCGATTGCACGTTCGTGCCTCCGTTAGAGGCCGCTATACCCGATACGACTCAGGAGAATCCAATCAAAAGCTAGAGAAATTCTAGCGGCCTACCGAGCGCAGGCCGCTAGCGGGAAAGCACATATCACATGGAGCGTGATGCGCGCTGTGGCTCTTGTTCCTGATGCTTGGAAGACATGTGATCAGCTTCTTCCTTAACACGATTTGTCGCCTGATCAGCCAGATCCTGCCCTACTTCAGTTGCCTTGGCATAACCCTGCTCGGCTTTCATCTTCACTTTGTCAGTAATCCGATCACTGGTCTTGCCCATCAAGCGATTTTCACGCTCGGTTGCAGGCAAGGTCGCTCCAAGTAGCGCACCTACTGCAATCCCAATGGCACCCAGCGCCAACGGCTGCTCTTCCAGCATATACTGGAAACCACTTTTGGCCTTGGCCGTCTGGTTACGCATGGTTTCGGATGCAGTCTGAGCTTTTTCGCTTACAGTCTGACGGGCTGAACTCATGGAGTCAGACGTGCTGCTGCGCATGTCCGCAGCCTTATCCTTAAAGCCCTGAGTTTGCGTTCTCATACTGTCTGTCTTGTCATGTACCGCGCCGGACATACTGTTGGCCTTGTCGTGTAATGTGTCGCTCAGGCCTGAAGCTTTGTCCCTTAGCGAGTCAACTATACCGGTGGAAGACGTGCCTGTGGAGGACATGCCCGCATTGGTATAGGGCTGACTGCGATTCTGGCCCATCATCATCCACATGAGCCCAACCGAGGTAAGCAGTGTCGGCACTGGGTTCGCCTTGATGGTCGAGCCCAGATTATTGATAAATTCGCCTCCATTGCCCTTGGCATAAGTCATTGCCTTGTCAAGCAACTCGCCGGGAGAAAGGCGGCTTTCCAGCGCATTCACGATATCGTTGATACTGTCACGCTGCTGATCGATTTCACGCTCAAGAGTCGCAGGATCTTTTTGCGATTCAGCGTCTAGTCGGCTATGGGTATCGGTGCTCATGCTACTTTCCCCTTCACGGCTTCTTTATCTTTCTGCATGCTATTAATGGTTCGCTCTGGCTTGAACGCCGCAGGGTCAAGTTTCTTCTTGCCCGCAGATACCATTACCAGACCCACTATGCACACCACACCGCCCACGATCAGGGCGGCCAACCAGGGCGCCATGACCTGACTCAGCCCAAGAACGGCTGAAAGCAGCAGCATGATAAAACCGGCCATCAAAACAATACCGCCTGATGCCATGCTGATTGTGGCAGCCTTGGTAGTATTCAAGGCTTCGGTAATCTCAGCCTTGGCTAGTGCTAATTCCTTGGTAAACAGAGAAGGCACTTCGCGTGTCAGCTGACGCACCAGACCTGCAATTGAGGTTGAATTTGAATCGATGCCAGTCTCTTCTTGATAGGTAGCATCACGTAGATTCGGTTGTTCTTTCATGATTACAGACCTCCGTTAGTGTCCTTCTTGGTGTTGCCTAGCGCTGTGGTTGATGCACGATCAGGATCAAGCGCGGGGGAACCATAGGGTGGGGTATCGCCCAAGTCGGATGTAGGCACTGGACGGACAATTGAGGTAGTGGCCGTAGTATCGCCTTTAGGCAACTGGGAGGTACTGTTTTGATAGGTGCTTTCCTGTTCGGCGATAACAGGTGTGCTGGTCTGGGATGCCGGATCGATGGTACGCGTGCCATCTGAATGCTCAAAGCCACCCATACCGGCATGGTTAACCGAAGATGTGGTTCCCATGGCCGCACTGGAGCCCATTACACGACAGGATGTTTCCTTGTCGCTCTCGCCCAGCGTTGGCGGTGTGGTTGTGGTTTCACCCGTTGCACCTGCCCGAGCGGTATAGGACGAACCGGAGGACAGATCGGAACCTACTCCGGAGCCGCTGGTGTTCGAGGACGACATCTCCGTACCGGAGGTATCGACTTTGCGGCTGCTGGCCTTGGCAAAGCGAGACAGTCCGAAGCCAATAGCGATGCTGCTGGTCAAAAAGAGTGCCGGGTTTTCACGGGCCAATCGGCCTGCTTCCTGGATCAACTCATCAGCGCTTTTGCCACGTAGCGTATCAGCTAGCCCGGCCATGCTTTGGGCGATATCGGAGACATAGCCTGAGAGACCGGCACGATCCTGATCGCTCAGCTCCGACGCTGCCGCTTTGAAACTGTTAGCGACGGTTTCGATTTCATTGGCGGCTTTGTCGCTGTAACGATCAATCTGACCTTTACCTTGCACCATTGCATTATCCGCCACACTCCGGGCCTTATCTTTCATGGCTTCGGCCTGTTCTTGGGCAGACGGCATACTCTGCTGCTGGCTTTCTCGAGTATTACTCTCGTAGGGTGATGTCATAGCTTGGTCCCACCATTTTTACGTTTTTCCGCACAATAGCGGCTGGTAAGCGCAGCGGTGACTCAAAAGACATAAAACTGCGCGTTAATAAGGTGACTTCAGCGGCACGGAGGAGTTCGTTTCGATTTTGTCAAGTAGCGCTATTCACGATAACCGGCATCGGTATACGCCGCCTTTAAAGGTTTTTTTGTGAAATGTTGGAAAAATCGATTACCTCTGGTTTTCGCATCAATTCCTCATACCCAGCTGCGCATAGGGCTGGTCAGTACTGACCAAGGTGCGGACAATAGCGGCCCTCTTCCAAGACAAGGATGTGTCATGCCTATTACTCGCCTAAAGATTGCCGCCGCTTGCCTGCTCAACCCGGCAAACGAATTACTCGTGGTACGTAAACGACATACCCGATTCTTCATGTTGCCTGGCGGCAAACTGGAGGCAGGCGAAAGCGGTCTCGAAGCACTTGCACGAGAGATTCAGGAAGAACTGAATCTGCTGCTGGATACCGAGATCTGTCAGCCCCTTGGCCTCTTCCAGGCGCCCGCTGCCAACGAGCCAGACACCATGATTGAGGCAGAGCTTTTCATGGCTTATGTAGATACACCCGCGCTGGCTGTAGCGGCGGAGCTTGAGGCGTTGGCCTGGATACCGCTGACACCACCTTATGAGGTTGCTCTGGCGCCCCTGCTGTCTGAACACGTTCTACCGCTATTGCAGCGGAATACGGGCCTTTCCCCTGCGAACCGACAGGCATAGCGAGAGTCAAGAGTCTACGCCTGTCGTTCCTGCAAAGGAGAGTCCTATGAGCACATTGCCTATCCATATCGACGTCTGGAGCGATTACGTCTGCCCATTCTGTTATCTGGAATTGCCGCTGCTCGATCAGCTGAAGGCGCATTATGGCGACAGGCTGACCGTTACATGGCATGCCTTCGAATTGAGACCAGACCCCATCCCAACCCTTATCCCGGATAGCCATTACTTACGCAGCACATGGGCGCGAGCGGTATATCCCATGGCGGAAGAACGGGAATTGACATTGCGCCTGCCTCCCGTGCAACCCCGTAGCCGACGAGCACTGGAAGTAGCTGAACATGCCCGGCAATCTGGACAGTTCGATGCCATGCATCGAGGGATATTCAAGGCCTTTTTTGAACAAGGGCGCGACATCGGTCGTGACGACATACTGCTGGATATTGCGAACCTGCAGGGCATCGATACATTCGAATTAGGTGTGGCGCTTGAAGAAAATCGCCATACCCAGAGCGTGCTCGACGATGAAGCGCTGGCCCAGACACTGGGTATTACAGCGGTACCCACCTTACTAATCCGTCTGGAAGGCCAAGCCTACGAAGAGGCAACCCAGCTTAGCGGAGCGGTGGACTATGAGCGTCTCACACGGGCAATCGAGACGCTCACGACTCAACGCTGAGCCTGCTAGCGTTGAGCTGCCGGTGAGGTTTCCGGAAAGAGGACATCCGTGAATCCGAACCGGGAAAAGTCAGTGATACGCGACGGGTAGAGCCGCCCGATCAAATGATCGTACTCGTGCTGAACCACGCGCGCATGAAAGCCTTCAGCGATCCGATCAATCGTTTCGCCTCTCGCGTCCACTGCCTCGTAACGGATACGGGCATACCGATCAACGACACCGCGCAGGCCGGGGATGGAAAGGCAGCCTTCCCACCCCTCCTCCATCTCCTGTGATAACGGCGTTATCACAGGATTGATAACAACGGTTTGGGGCACTGCCGGTGCATCCGGGTAGCGTTCGCTGCTGTCGAAGCCCATTACAAACAACTGCAGATCCACACCGATCTGCGGAGCAGCCAAACCCACACCACCAGCTTGTTTCATAGTCTCGAACATATCCGCCACCAGCGCATCCAACTCCTGGCTGCCAATCATGGATGCCGGCACAGGTTTGGCGATGCGCAACAAGCGCTCATCACCCATTCTCACCAGTTCACGAATCATTTCTGCCTCCGTCAATGTTCAGGTGAGGCGGCTATCAATCGTCCGTCTCAGGTAATTCGATCCTGTCGTCGTATATAACGATCAGCCCCTGTTTGTACAAACCGCCAATGGCCTTCTTGAACGTCCCCTTGCTGACGCCGAACAGCTTGCTGATCAGTTCTGGCGAGCTTTTGTCGCTGACTTCGAGAACGCCATTGCGGGCTTTTGCCAGCCCAAGTATCTGCTGACCCAGCGCATCGACAGCCTGACGTCCCAACGGTTGCAGGGAAAGACTGATCTTTCCATCGGGGCGCACTTCCTTGATAAAGCCCTTTTCCTGCATACCGCTACGCAGAAACTTGAAGACCTCATTTTGATGAATGAGTCCCCAATGCTTCCCTTCGATAATGGCCTTGAAGCCCATGGGCGTTTGTTCGGCCACCAGCAGATCGACTGCCTGACCGCTTGTGTAAGACGCCGGTACGGTATCCAGGTATCGATCCAGGCGCGCCGTTGCGGTAATTCGGTGGGTGCGCTGATCAATATAGACATAGACCACGCAGTAATCCCCAACCTGCAACGGGCGCTTTTCTTCGGAGTGCGGGAGCAACAGGTCCTTGGGTAGGCCCCAATCCAGAAAAATTCCGATACGGTTGACCTCGACCACTTTCAGACTGGCGAACTGCCCTACCTGAACCTTGGGCTTTTGAGTCGTCGCAATGATCCGGTCTTCACTGTCGAGATAAACGAATACATTGATCCAATCACCCGCCTCGGTGGGCTGATCCTTCGGGATATAGCGGTTCGGCAACAGGATTTCACCGTCCTGCTCGGCATCCAGATATAAGCCAAAGTCCGTCCGCTTGATAATTTGCAGACTATTAAAACGCCCGATTAAAGCCATGCTAGTACCTCATTGAGAAGCCACTATCATACCTGACATATTCTGCTCAACCGATAAACCATGAAATGCCCTGGCAAAAGGGCTAGACAAAATCTTCGAAAGCGTTACAGTGCCTGCACTGTGTTGCACGTGTACCGTTTATCGGCGAGGCCATGGCCACGCTTAGCAGTGGTGACTCTTTGCACTCAGTCGCAGCCTGGGCAGTTCCAGCGCTGTCAAAAATCTTTGTTCAGGGAGCAATCCATGTCTACTCGCCAAACCGGTACCGTCAAGTGGTTCAACGATGAAAAAGGCTTCGGCTTCATCACTCCGCAGAGCGGCCCGGACGTTTTCGTACACTACCGTGCCATTCAGAGCACTGGCTTCAAGAGCCTGAAGGAAGGCCAAGCCGTTTCCTTCCTGGTCGTGCAAGGCCAGAAGGGCCTGCAGGCTGATGAGGTTCAGGTAGTTTAACTACCCCGACTTCTCGAAAAAGCCCCGCTGCAAAGCTGGGCTTTTTTTATGCCTGCACGACAGACATCAGGATGATATATGCTTCGTAAACTAGGACTCGTTCTGCTTCTGACCCTATCAGGATGTGCGGTGTTTCCAGGCGATCAGGTCGCCCCCACACCAGGGCCTATCGCTTCGCCGTCTTTCGCCCGTCCTGGATTACACGTGGAATTCAATTTCTACCGTGGCGAACCCGGCGATGGGGATGCCCGATCTATTCCAGTAGCGCGTGAGGGTCTGGAACCGGCCCTCGTCCAGGCATTGCAGGCCTCGGAGCTCTTCAGTCATTACAGCCTGGCGCCTGATCGTGCCGAGCCTGGTGATTACGTGCTCAAGTTGAAGCTATACAACCACAGCGCCATGGCAGCTTCTGTTGCCAGCGGCATGCTTACCGGCGCAACGCTATTTATTGTCCCCGGCGTGGCCAAGGACAACTTTACCCTGACAGGCGAGTTATTCGACCCTAGCCTGCACCCAGTTGCCCGGCACCGTAACGATGATTCCATCAAGACCTGGATGGGTATCTGGTTTCTTCCCTTCATGGGACATACAACCGGCGAAGCGATTACTGATACCTTTACCCGGCAGGTCAACGAGCTGCTAAAGACCTTGATAGCTGAGCAGCCAACGTTTCAGACACTGCAATGACCGTTGGCCGAAAACATTGAACGGGTCTGTATAAGTTCAGTCACACCTTATGAGCCATTCATAACCACGCAATGCGAGGTGAGCCATGACTGAACAAACGCGAAATGCCGAAAACGAAAAAAGAGATCAAGCAGAAAAGCCACGCCGCACAGAACATGCCCAGGTGGATTCGGAGCGTAACCCGCCTTCTCCCAACAGCCCTGATCGCATGAAAGACGGCACGGGTTATAACTAAGAAAGGGCGCGTATGCGCCCTTCTTCATTCAAGCCCTATTTTCAGCACTTCCCCTTCTGACGAATCCGTTAATACGTACAGATAACCATCAGGTCCCTGGCGAACGTCCCGGATACGTGCCCCTTTTTCTTCCAGCAAACGCTCCTCATGGACAACCTTGTTGCCCTCCAGCTGCAGCCGGATCAGATTCTCTTGAGCAAGAGCGCCAATGAAGAGGCTGTTTTTCCAGGCGGGAAACTGATCGGCTGAGTAGAAGGCCATGCCGCTGACGCCCGGCGACTTCTCCCATACATACAATGGCTGCTCTGTCCCTGGTACGTCCTTGCCCTTTGCTTCCGGAATGGGTGTATAGGAGTAGTTGATCCCGTGGGTAGCCACAGGCCAACCATAATTTTTACCTGCCAGCGGAATATTGACCTCATCTCCTCCACGAGGCCCATGCTCATTCGTCCACACCTGTCCGGTCCAGGGATTCAGGGCCGCGCCCTGCTGGTTGCGATGCCCATAGGACCAGATCTCCGGGCGAGCACCTGACTGGCCTACAAAGGGGTTATCGTTCGGAACGGTGCCATCGGCCTTGATGCGAACAAGCTTGCCCTGGAGCTTATCGAGCGCCTGCGCCGTGATACGTTGGTTGTTCTCACCCAGCGCAATGAATAGATAGCCCTGCTGATCAAACACCAGCCGCGAGCCGAAATGCGCACCGGTAGAAAGTTTGGGCTCTTGCCTGAAAATCACGGTAAAGCCTTCTACACGGGTCATGTCAGCAGAGAGCGTGCCTCGCCCAACCGCCGTACCAGCCTTGTCATCCTCGCCTCCCCCTTCGGAGTAACTGAGATAAATAAGACGATCCTCAGCAAAAGAAGGAGACAAAGCCACGTCCATCAAGCCGCCCTGGCTGCGATTGTAGACAACCGGCAAGCCTGCAATAGGGTTAGATACAGAGCCGTCGCTCTTGAGTACACGTAGGCGCCCGGGCCGCTCGGTTACCAGCATTCCCTTTTGATCAGGCAAAAAAGCCAGCCCCCACGGATGGTCCAAGCCTTTCTTAATGACCGTAACGCTAACCTTGCCTTTCTCACTGGGATAGGTAGCGACCTGTCCCTGAGCAATGACTACATCACTTAACAGCAACGCGCCTGCTGCCAACGCCCACTTAAACATAGTGTTCCCCCTTTTAACCGGAGAACTGACTGTAGCGCTTTACTTTGGTTAAAAAGGCCCACTCACATAGACAGTTACAATAAGCGAGCGCTTACAAACGTAGTCCGTTTCGGCACCCTTGAACAGGAATGGTATTACCCTATAGTAGATCAGTGCTGTGAAAGCAGTGTTAGCGATTCAGGTTGCAGGGGGTTAATCAGGGAAGAGGGGCCGTGATCAGCATCGACTCCTGCATTGGACGTTGCCGTTACCGACTTGACTATACGGGCTACGGCAAAGACAAGCGTTCAATGCATAGAATTTAAGTAGGGGTTAGCGACGACGTGCGCGACGACGCTGCTCTTCTGCCAAACGCTCCCGCTCGCGGCTGCGCACAGGAATAGGCTGAAGACGCGGCTGATCAGCCAGGCCCAGCGCCTCGATCAATTTGGACGCCAGCTCTTGAATACGTTCTTTCATCACCGATCTCCTGAGATCTACTACCTGTAATACAGAGACTGCATGTCTGCCGGAAAATTGCCTGAATAACGCACTCAACAGATTATCGGCAGGCTTACCTTAATATTGAGTCAATTTTGCCCTATTCAATTCCAGAACTATTGCCCCAGCCGTAACACTATATTTCGCTCAACCCAAACGGCCTGTGCGCTACGTTGCAAACAGACAAGTATGCAACCAGAACCAGTTTTTGAAGGACTAAACAGTAGTGCTCTGGAAGAGGCAGTATTCATGCGTGTTCCGCTTTCACCCTGGCTGGTCATCTTTGCCATTGCCCTAAGCGTCGGGGCCTGTACCCGTGTCGGATTTGCCTATAAGCACCTCAATACGCTTATACCGTGGTCGATGAACGATTACCTCGACATGAACTCCGAGCAGCGTCGTTGGTTTGACGAACGGTTGGCAGACCATCTGCGTTGGCACTGTAGCCACGAGCTGCCTCGCTATCTGGAGTGGATGGATGGCATCAAGACTATGGTGCGTAACCAGCAGGTATCCCCAGTAACGATCAGGGCTCGCATGGATGAACTCAAACAGGCCGTCGATACCCTGGCGGTTGAAATCACACCGACCAGTACCGATCTGTTAAAACAGCTGACCGATCAGCAGGTCGCAGAGCTGAAGGAAGAGTTGGACCGTGACATCAGGGACCGTCGTAAAAAGTACCTCGACCCTTCCCGCGGCGAACAGATTCGAGATCGGGCCGCTCGTATGGAGGAACGCATCAGCTTCTGGACAGGCTCGCTCAATCCGGCTCAGAAAGACCGAATCATGCAATGGTCGGTGCAACTTGGTGATCAAAATCAGGCCTGGGTCGGCAATCGGATTCAGTGGCAGCGAGAACTGCTTGAGGCCTTGCAACATCGCGGCGAGCCAGATTTCCCACAGCGCGTCAAACAGCTGCTGCAGGATCGGGAAAGCCTGTGGACGCCTGCTTACCGGGAAAGCTTTTCGAAAACTCAGGAGGCAGCGATTTCGCTTATTGACGACGTGTACAAAACCACGGATGAAACACAGCGTAATCAGATCGTCAGTCGATTAACGGATATACAGAAAGACCTTGAACCTCAACGGTGCGATAGAACGAAAAATTAGCACGATCAGCGGAACTGTTGAGTAATTACCTGAGGTCTTATTCCTAAGTTTGTAATATTGGTCAAAATTTAACCGACGAATGACCTTTTCCAATTCGGCTAGATCGATATTATTCCCCTGAGCCTGTTTTACGTGCCTGAGTGCCTGGCTCCTCCTGTCATAACAAGAACGTAGCGTGTTCCACGTGGCGGACTTTTTTGAATATTAACTACCTGCTCAACCCCGGATGAATGTTGACGTCAGGCATTGCTTTGGCCTCTGGCTGTTTGCCTGCTAGTGCAGGCTGCTGAGCAATCGCCGCTCCTGTTAAACCTAGGGGAGTGAAACCCATGCCAAACCCTTCATGGCTTGTTTTTATTGTGGCGGCTCTTGCCTCCGGTACTGCTACAGCCCAGACGCTCTTGCAGCGTGACCTGGGCGGCTTCGATATGACCCTGGGAACGACCCAGACGCGCACTATGGCCCAGGGACTCGTCAAGCCTTCTAACGGCGCAGTAAATGGCGGTCTGGATTTCACCCATGACACTGGCTTGTATTTTGGCCAGTGGACGGCGAACAGCGGATCCTCCGCGGATAACCTGTCCATTGAAATGGATACTTATGCGGGCTACAAGCATCGCTTTGCCAGCAGCGGATACGGTTATGAATTCGGCCTGATCAATTACGATCACGTCACGCAGGACGTAGAACCCAGCCGGGAAATCTACTCCGGTATTAGCATCTTCGGCAGCCGCTTTGGCGCGGCGTTCGCCAATGATCCCGACCGTAGCAACACATCTCTTTACGCGGACCTGGGTACTACTCCGATTCTCGGAATGGGCCTTTCCATGCGTTATGGAAATTACATGCTGAACTCGCCGGTGACGCTGGCAAGTGGCGACATGGTTCGCTCGTATAATGATTGGTCGGTAAATCTGACCCGCAAATGGGCTGATACTCAGTTCAACTTTTCTTACACCGGAACCAGTCTTCAGGGACAGGATTGCTCATCCTATTCAGGACACAACGCCTACTGCGATACCGCTTTATTGCTGAAGGCGTCGCACCCTCTGTTTTAAGTCACCCAGCGGTCATAAGACCGCTGGGTGCAATAGGTTAAAGACTGGTTTTGAAAACACTACTTAATTGATGGAACTGCTCTGAGAGGCTTTTCAAACGCTGGCTTTCATGCTCAAGCCCTTCCGCTTCTAAAGCATTCTTTTCGGTGATTGTCCGTACAGAGTAGAGGTGCTTACTTACCTCGCCAGTGACTTCAACCTGATGACAGGAGGTAGCTGCTACTTGCGCATTGATATCGTTAATGGCACGGATGTCATCGGAGATCAATTGCAAGGACTGAGCGCTCTTGTGCACATCGCTAGCGCAGCGAACCGCGCGCTCTCGGCTTTCCTGCATGGCTTCTACTGCACTTTTGCTTCCCATCTGCAATGAGCCAATGATGTTTTCGATCTCTGAGGTCGAGGCCGCTGTCTTCTGCGCCAATGCCCTCACCTCATCTGCCACCACCGCAAACCCTCGACCCTGATCTCCAGCCCGGGCCGCCTCGATGGCTGCGTTAAGCGCCAGAAGGTTAGTTTGCTCGGCAATCGCTTTGATGACTTCCAGCACTTTTCCGATCTGTTGAGAGTGAGCGGCCAAAGCGCGCATTTCCTCATCGGTTCCCTCAAGATGCTCAGCCAGAAGGCTGAACTCCTTTTGCATGGCATTCAGATCGGTACTGCCTTTATAAGCACGCTTAGTCGCCTGACCGGCTACTTGAGCAGCCTGCTGAGCCTGTTCAGCAGCTATACCGATTGTGGCTCCCATCTGATCAATAGCAGATGAAACCTTAGTAATTTGCTCATGCTGTATGCGTGAGCCCTCACGCATGTGAGAAGTGGCTTTAGCCATCCCCTCACCGGCAACAAAGAGCCCTTGGCTGTTAGAAACGACACTTCCAACAGTGTGGTCGAGCGAGTCAAGAAATCCGTTGAACCGGTCTGTCAGTTCGTTTTTCAGTGAAATGCGATAGCTCAGATCGACCGCCTGACCATGGCGTGTCAGATAGTTTACTGCCAGTAACAAGGATTCACTGACAACCGCCTGCTTACGGGTATGAAGCGACAGATAGATAAGAATGGCGCTTTCCAACACCACATAAAACGCGTGCAGGAAAATAACGCCCCATGTTTCGCTACGATGGATGACATGCAGATCCCATCCTGACGCTTGGATTGCATAAAATCCAACATGATGAACAGCGATAACGCCCGCCGCTATGAGAATAGGTAACCAGTCACGGTAATACACCAGAAACGCCAACAGTACAAAGACGCCGAAGTGCATTTCCTCCATGCCTTGCAAGAGGTGGATCTGCAAGGCAGCAAAACCCATGAATACAACGGCTATGGTGCAACGCATCAGGCGTGAGCCGGGTGCAACGCTATAAAGCACTGTAGGCAAAGCAGCCAATGCTCCACCGACAAGCAGGGCCTGCGTAAGACTTCCTTCCCAGTAGGTCAGGCAGAGCGAATAGACGAACATGACCCAAACCACAGCCAACATCAACTTATCGGCCTTGCGGTAGTAGGTATTCAGGGAATAAACGGACTCGGACACAGGCATGCCCTCTACCAAGAAATAATTGTTTAATGGGTCGACACAGTCGTGTCGTAGGAGGTATCGACCTGCTGCCTGAATTTATTGAGTAAGCGCCTGATTAAACTTATCTAATCACGACAAATGGCAAAGTAATGAGCAGACTATTCATAAACGCTGCTTACGCCTGTCTGTGCAAGGTAGGCGTCACCTCGAATCAGCAGTAGCCGGGCCTTTTGTTCTTCCTCTGGCTCTAAGGCGATCAACACCTTGAACTTACCGGCCACCCAGGCCGCAATCGGTACGCCATTTCTGAACAGCAGCCGATTCCCCATGACCGCAGGAACCTTGGCTCCAGGTAGCAGTGTACCGGCAAGATTGAGTGGGTCTACGGCGGCAATACGCACATAGCGTTCAGTTGCGGCACGTGTTCGCACGGCGCGTAGTAGCGCAACAGCTTCCGGCAAGGCGAACTGCTCACCGGAAAGACCCGCTATGAAACGCCCGCCGCGTATGTCTCCTCGCGCTTCGAGACGGTGATAGATGCGCAGCAGTTCGCGCCAGGGCGGCAAGGCGTCTGCCTCCCGTGCCAGCAGGTGCCAGCTGATGACGCCATATCGCTTCAGCAACACCCAGGCAATGTGCTCCATGACGTCATCACCCCAGCGTGGGGGTTTGGATACCTGCTGCACGGCTTCTGCTGCAGGCGGCCGGATCAATGCCCAGCGGCCTGCATCGTCCATCCCGCCATACAGAGGCACCCTGCCCCGACGACTCGTGGTACGGCTGCCCCGCTTGGCGGCTGGCAGTAATAACGCCCTCAATCCGGCAAAGCTGTCTGCGTTGACCATCCCTGTATTGACCAACTCGCCCAGGGCATTTTCCAGCTCTGTCCGCAACAAACGAGCTTCGCTCATCAGTTCGTCAAAAAACAGCGCGCCGCGACGGGACAGGGCATCCATGACCTTTTGTGCCTTAGGTGAAAGCTCCGGCTCGGCCGAATGAGCAGACAGCGCATTCCAGACAGCCAAGTCGCGTCTGGGCAATAAAACAATGGGAGAAGCTCGTACAGGTCCGCCAGCAGCTTTGCTTACGGGATCCAGGCGCATCCACACCATACGCCCGCTACGACACAGATCATCCAACCAATGAAAGCCATAATCCGGCAGGCGCGCAGGTAATATCTCACTTTCCCAGCCTGCAGCAGCCACCTGATACCCTTCCAGCTGGGTCAGTACCGCTGACAAGGCTTCGATCCCTCTGGCCTGGGTCTCAGGTGTGACGTGCTGCCAGTCAAACAGGAACTGCATGAAATCCGTACAACTCACCGGCTCAATCTCACGACGTAGCCGGTTGACGGTATAGCGGTGAATGCGAGCCAGCAGATGACGCTCACACCATTCCTCTTCAGCAGCGACAGGCGTGAAACGCCCCCGCAAAACATAACCTTCCCGCTCCAGTGCAGCGAGTGCCACCATGAGCTCTGAGGCTGAAAGTCCCATGTGCTGGCTCAGCGTTGTTAACGTCAGCGGACCGAAGCCTGTCAGCCGGGCACGTATGAGCTCTACCAGCGCCTCTTCCCGAGTGTATATCTCATCAAGTTCGACAGGCAGTGAGCCATCAGGATCACGTGTCATTCCCGGATAAACCAGTTCCAAAAGGCGTACACGCTCAACCGGGGCCCAAAAGACCTGATGTGGCGTAACAACACGGCATACCCGACCTGCCTTGAGTAACCTGGCCAGAAACGGTTTCCAGCTGTTTTGCGCAGACATCTCTTTTTCAGTCATGCACACCAGTCCTGTGAGCGCTTCGTGCAGCTCATCGGCATCACGTGCCTGCGGCCAGGCCTGCTCCCGTACTGAGTCAATCGCCTCGGCATCGAGCGCACCCAGATCATCGCCAGTCGCGGAATCCAACCAACGCCGATTCATCACAGCCAGCGTTCTGCGCTCCTCTAAAGGAGCATCGTCCAGAAAGGCATAGGGGCGTGCGGTAAGAATTTCGGCTGCAAGGGGTGACGGTGCAGGCAGATCGCAAACCTTTGTCGCGACCGTACCCGCCTCGATATTCCCGAGCAGCTCCAGCCAGGCGCGGCTATTCATGGATACCTGTAGGCAGTCATGCAGGGTCTGCTTGACCAGCGGATGCTCGGGAACCTCACGCTCGCCAACAATGTTTTCCAGACAAGCCACCTGATCGGGAAAGACGGTTGCCAGCAGATCATCGCTGCGCATCCGCTGGACCTGAGTCGCGACCTTCCGACCTGCCGTGAACCGCGGCAAGGCCAATGCGGTGGTGGCATTCCAGCGCCAGCGAATGCCAAAAAGCGGTGCCTCAAGCAGCGCCTGTATAAGAATGTGCTCCGCACTTGCTGAGTGCAGGTACCGCCACATCTCTTCCAGCGGAAAACTATGGCTCGTAGAGAGCGAAAGGATGAGAGCATCCTCTGTCGCCGCCGCTTGCAGCTCCACATTGAAACGGCGGCAGAACCGCTTGCGCAGCGCCAGTCCCCAGGCTCGGTTGACACGGCTTCCATAAATCGAATGGATGACAAGCTGCATGCCGCCTGCCTCATCGAAAAACCGTTCCATTACCAACGTCTGCCGGGTCGGTAACGCACCCAGCATCTGTCGAGCACGTCCCAGATAATCGACGATCTGCTCAGCCGCCGCCGCTGGAAGCTCTTTTTCCACTTTCAGCCATTCGATGACCGACGCCGTATCGGATAAGCGTAGCTCCAGCTCATGACGCAAGCGCGAAACACCGTGTGAGAGCTCATCTGTTCTCCCAGGTGCTTCGCCGTGCCAAAATGGAATAGTGGGCGGCTGACCCTGTGCGTCCTCAACGCGGACACGTCCACTTTCGATCTTGAGAATTCGATAGGACGTATTGCCCAGCTGAAAGATATCGCCAACCAGGCTCTCGACCGCGAAGTCCTCATTGACCGTCCCGACCCCATGCCCCTGCGGCTCCAGCACGACAGAATAATCGCCGGTTTCAGGAATGGTCCCACCGCTCATGACCGCAGTCATCCTGCCACCACGACGACCGCGCAAGAGCCCGTTCACGGCGTCGCGGTGCACATAGGCGGTTCGAACACCTCGCCGATGGCTAAAGCCTTCACACAGCATCGTCACTACCGCGTTGAAGTCAGTTCGTGACAGTGCCGCATAGGGCTCGGCACATCGGACCAGCGTAAACAAGGCGTCCTCGTCCCACTCACGGCATGCGGTTTCCGCTACGACCTGTTGTGCCAGCACATCCAGCGGCTGCCTAGGAATAACCAACGTATCCATTTCGCCACGTCGGATGCAATCAAGCAACGCTGCACATTCGATCAGATCATCCCGAGACGTTGGGAACAGTCGCCCTTTCGGAATCCCTTCGACATGGTGACCCGAGCGGCCTACACGCTGAAGAAAAGCGGCAATGGAGCGAGGTGACCCGATCTGGCAGACCAGATCAACCTCACCAATATCGATGCCCAATTCCAGCGATGCGGTTGCTACAAGCACCTTGAGTTCGCCACGCTTGAGGCGCTGCTCGGCGTCGAGGCGCTGCTCCTTGGCCAGACTGCCATGGTGGGCGGCCACTGCCCGACTGCCGAGCCGGTCCGTCAGATGTCTAGCCATGCGCTCGGCCATACGCCGCGTATTGACGAAAATCAGCGTCGTTCGATGGGCCTCAGCCTGCTCGGCCAGACGATCATAAAGCCCTTCCCACGCTTCATTGGACATCACAGGCTGCAGCGGAGCGGGCGGTACTTCAAGAGCAAGATCCCGAACACGATCATGGCCGATATCAACGACCGCACAAGGTCTTTCCTGCCCTGCTCTATCGCACCCCACCAGAAAGCGCGCGACGGCGCCGATAGGCTTTTGTGTAGCCGACAATCCAATACGTACCAGTAGCCGCTCGCACAGAGCCTCCAGGCGCGCAAGAGAAAGGCTCAGATGACTACCCCGCTTTCCGTCGGCGATGGCATGGATCTCATCCACAATGACGCTGCGCACCGTCCGTAGCAGTACGCGTCCAGAATCTGAGCCCAGCAGTACATAAAGCGATTCCGGCGTCGTCACCAGGATATGTGGTGGCCGTTTACGCATGGCATTACGCTCGCGCTGCGGTGTATCGCCTGTTCTGACGGCCGTTCGGATCGCTACAGACGGCAGACCACACTGTTCAAGCTCAGCCGTGATACCTGCGAGCGGCTTTTCCAGATTGATTCGAATATCGTTCGATAACGCCTTGAGCGGTGAAACGTAAACAACCCAGGTCTCATCCGGCAAGGCACCGTTGTGTTCAACACCCAGGCGTACCAGTTCATCGATTGCTGCCATAAAGGCTGTCAGGGTCTTGCCAGAGCCGGTAGGCGCTGCGACCAACGTCGACTGTCCTGCCCTGATGGCAGGCCAGGCATGCTGCTGGGCTTGGGTTGGATAGGCGAAGGTACGCGAGAACCAGGACTGCACGGCAGGATGAAAACCTGCCAGAGTCTCTTGGCTGGAAGCGGGACGTAAAGGATAAGTCATGACCCCACTATGGGAGCGACTTCGATAACAGACAAGGCGGTATAAACGAAGCCGGACGAGTGGGTTTCTCCACTTCGCCCGGCTTAGTAACAGACGATTGCATCAAGCCTTCTGACTCAATTGTCTGCCAGCGACAGCGGTCGCGCGACTGACTCGAGTGACTTGCGTTCGGCTGCCACGCCCCAGATCGACTGCACTATCCCTGCTGCAATCATGAGGCTAGCGCCAATGGCGTAGCCATAGAAGACGTTGACTCGGCTACCACTCTCAATCAGTTGTCCAAACAGGGTTGGGCCAATGATTCCGCCAAGCCCGGTACCAAAGGCGTAGAACACTGCAATCGCCAAGGCGCGGATTTCCAGCGGGAACGTTTCAGCAACGGTCAGATAAGCCGAGCTGGCTGCGGCTGAGGCAAAGAAGAAGATAACCATCCAGGCAATCGTCTGAGTCGTTGCATCCAGCATACCCTGCTGGAACATATAGCCCGTGATAATGAGCAGGACACCTGAAATAGCATAGGTAGAGCTAATCATGATCCGGCGGCCAACCACATCGAACAGTCGCCCCAAGAGCAGTGGACCACAGAAATTACCGAGCGCAAATGGCAGTACATACCAGCCGACATTTTCTGAGGGTACATCGTAGAAATCTGTCAGTACCAACGCATAGGTAAAGAAGATTGCGTTGTAGAAAAAGGCCTGAGCTGTCAGTAGGGTCATGCCTACCAATGCGCGTTGGCGATGCACGACAAACAAGCTCTGGAAGACCTCCTTGAGTGGCGTATGGTCCCGACCGCGCATGCGCAAATGGAATTTGGGATCGACCGGCTCAAGCTTGTAGCCTTCGGCTTCGAAGCGTTTTTCGATGTTATCGACAATTCGCTTGGCCTCTTCTGGCTCATTATGAATCATGAGCCAGCGCGGGCTTTCGGGTATCCACATGCGCATGAATAGAATGATCAACCCGAGCGCCGCTCCAATGCCAAAGCACATTCTCCACCCCAGGTCGCCTGGAAGCAGTTCGGGGTCCAGAAACACAATCGAGCCCATGGCACCCAAGGCTGCACCCACCCAGAACGAGCCGTTGATCGTCAGGTCAACCCAGCCGCGATAACGCGCTGGCGTGAATTCCTGAATGGTGGAATTGATGGCCGTGTACTCGCCTCCAATGCCTGCGCCTGTCAGGAAGCGGAACAGCAGAAAGCTCCACAGGTTCCAGGAAAACGCCGTCAGAAACGTTGCACCTACATAGAGAAACAGTGTGATGAAAAAGAGCTTGCGACGCCCTAGCCGGTCCGTCAGCCAGCCAAAAAATAACGCACCCAAAACTGCACCGGCGATGTAAACGCCACCTGCCAATCCAACATCAGCATTGGTCAACTGAAGCGCGGGACTCGCCTTCAAGGCGCCGGCTACCGAACCCGCCAATGTTACTTCAAGACCATCGAGAATCCAGGTAATACCCAAAGCCATGACCAACAGGGTATGAAAGCGCCCCCAGGGCAGGCGGTCGAGCCGGGCCGGAAGGTTGGTTTCGTAAATGTGCTCGTGCAGTTTTTTGCCAGAAGGGGAATCCGTCTCTTGGACAGCGGAAACATCTGAGGCCGCCATATTTCTTGTCCTCACTATTTTTATAAAGGGGCCGTACAGCGATGCGACTGGCACTTTTGTACAGCTCGTCTACAAATTGAGAGCTAGGTCATACAAAAGTAGTTCAGCGAGGCGCTACGCAACTCGTCGAGAAACAGCGAGTCCGAGAAAAGCTTTTTTTAAAAAAGAACTATTGCGCTATCGGGATAGAGAAAATAACTAATGAAAACAATGATTCGCGGCACCTCTGCGGCTTTTTTAGCATGCATCTTTCCGCTCACAGGGCAGGCATTCGAATTTGATGGGTACGGACGTGTTGGTATAGGGGGTGCCGATGCAGGCGGTAAGCAGTCCTGCTTTCAGCTTCCAGGAGCACCTGCCAAATACCGCTTGGGTAACGAGTGCGAGACCTACTGGGAGCTAGAGGGTCACCAGGAACTGTACAAGGGCGCTGACGGGACGCTCTGGAAATTGCACGGCATGGCAAGCCTTTACAATGTCTATGACCAGTCACCCACGTTTAGCGGCGACAATGGCAATGTCCGCTTGCCACAAATCTGGACCAGTCTGGCGTTGCCCGAACTGAACGGCGGTGGCCTCTGGTTCGGTCGCCGCTACTACAAGCGTCACGACATTCACATCAATGACTTCTACTACTGGAACCCAAGCGGCACAGGCGCGGGTATCGAGGACTATGGCCTGGGTGACACAGGACTACGCCTGAGCTATGCCTTCTCCCGAGAAGACAATATCGAACAGAAGCACAAGGCCAACCGACACGACATCAACCTGGGCGGCATCAAGGCTAACAAGGACGCCGAGATTGAAATTGGCCTGAGCTACATTCAGAAAGCCGGACATGTTGAAGACTCGCACAGCGGCTGGTCCATCTCGGCCGAACATAAGCAGGTGAATTTCTTTGGTGGCGAAAACCGGTTTACGGTTCAATACGGCGAAGGTCCCGGTATCGGGCTTGGCCAGACCGGTAACGTACAAGCCGACAAGGATGTAAAGAGCATAAGGGTTCTGGAATCGCCCCGCTGGCAGATTACCCCGCGCTTTGGCGGAATGCTGCTGGCATTGGTACAGCGTGACCGCGCGCCTAACAACGCTGGCCAGACGTGGTACTCCTTTGGTGTCCGCCCATCCTATGCGTTCAGCGAGCATTTCAAGCTTCTGGTAGAAGCAGGCCACGATCAGATCGACCCTGAAGAAGGCGGCACACGCAAATTGACCAAGTTCACCGTGGCGCCCACCCTTGCGTTAGGCGGGATGGGCCTGATGGATCGTCCCGAAATCCGATTCTACTGGACTTATGCGCAGTGGAACCGTGCCGCTCAGCTAAGCGCAGCGCAAGACACCGCGCTGTCTGATTCAGGGGCATTCGGCTCTCAGCGTCACGGTTCAAACTTCGGCGTGCAATTGGAAACCTGGTGGTAAAGCGGTAGCATTATAGCCGTATTCTGACATCAGCCCCGATACGGCTATAAGCCTTCGACCATCCAGAAGCAATCGATCTTAGTCGGCTCTATTCTAGAAAGAACTTTAAGTTTATCTCCGGGTCCGTTCTACGAAGCCCACCTCCGGCATCTGTCGGAACGACCTGGAGATAATGCCATGAGCCATCTCGCCCGCGAGATGAACACTGTGGATGCCTTCGCTCTCGACACCCCTGGCTGCCTCATCGAACGCTTTACACAGGTTCGATCCGCTACTGAAAAGCTTTGTGCTCCCCTTCAGACCGAAGACTACCTGATTCAAAGCATGCCAGACGTCAGTCCGCCCAAATGGCATCTGGCCCACGTGACCTGGTTTTTCGAAGCGTTCATTCTCAAGCCCTTCCTGCCGGGCTACAAGACGCTAGATCCCGCTTACGATTACCTGTTCAACTCCTATTACGAAACCCATGGCACCCCATTCCCACGAGCCAAGCGCGGGCTGATCTCCCGTCCAACCGTTGCAGAGGTCTATGGCTTTCGCCAATGGGTCGATCAGGCCATGCTCGAACTGCTAAACCATCTGCCGGAACAGCATGCTGAAGAAATCGCCCGTCGGACAGAACTCGGGCTACACCATGAGCAGCAACATCAGGAGCTGCTGCTCATGGACATCAAGCATATCCTGGCCCAGAACCCTCTCCATCCGGTGTATCGGCACGATCTCAAGCCAGCCACACACGCTGATTCCACTCCGCTGACATGGCATTCATATCCGGCTGGCGTACGCCACATAGGCCATAGCGGTGACGGTTTTGCCTTTGATTGCGAGACACCACGCCACCGCGTCTTTGTCGATGAGTTCCAGTTGGCGAATCGCCTGGTCACCAACGGTGAGTACATGGCCTTTATCGAAGATCAGGGCTATAGCCGCAGTGATCTCTGGCTGTCCGATGGCTTCAGCCAAGTGCGGCAGGCCGGCTGGCAAGCACCCCTCTACTGGGAGAACGTAGACGGCCGCTGGTACGCCATGGGCTTGGGCGGCCTGCAACCTGTCGATGAGCAGGCTCCCGTCTGTCATCTGAGCTTTTACGAGGCGGATGCATACGCCAGTTGGGCCGGCGCCCGCCTGCCAACCGAAGCCGAATGGGAAGTGGCCGCCGCCGGTCTTTCGCGTACAGGCAACTTTGTCGAGCAGGACCATCTCTCGCCTGTGGCCTGTAGGACTCACACGCCCGATCAACCCTGCCAGCTGTTTGGAGACGTTTGGGAATGGACCGGCAGCGCCTATCGCCCCTACCCCGGCTTCAAGCCGCTGGATGGCAGTCTGGGCGAGTACAACGGCAAATTCATGTCCGGGCAGATGGTCTTGCGGGGCGGCTGTTGCGCTACCCCTGCCGATCATATTCGCGCGACCTACCGTAACTTCTTCTACCCAGCCATGCGTTGGCAATTTGCCGGCCTTCGCCTTGCCAAGGAGATCTGATCATGGCTCTAGCGGTTCGCTTCTACGATCAACAACCGGACGTCGCCAGCGACTCCCTACGTGAAGACGTCCTGAATGGTTTGGCAACCGAACCCAAGGCCATTCCGCCCAAGTACTTCTATGATCAGCGCGGCTCCGAACTGTTCGAAGCCATTACCGGTACACCAGAGTACTACCCGACTCGTACTGAAGAGCGCATCCTGACCGAAGCGGCTGGCGATATCGCTGCTATTGCAGGCTCCGGCATGACGCTCATGGAACTGGGCAGTGGTGCCAGCCGCAAGATTCGGCTCCTGCTGGAAGCCCTGCGTCCTCAAAGCTACCTGGGTGTGGACATTTCCCGAGACTTTCTTCTGTCCAGCACACACCGCCTGGCCGCTGACTACCCCTGGCTGGACGTAAGTGCGCTGTGCACGGATTTCACACAGCCGATGGAGCTTCCACAAACGCTGGGAAAAGCGCCTGTACTGGCCTTCTTTCCCGGTTCGAGCATCGGCAACTTCACGCCAACAGAAGCACGCTCCTTTCTGCGCAACCTTCACCGATTACTACCACCGGGCAGCGGACTGTTGATCGGTGTGGATCTGGTCAAGAGCAAGGCCCGCCTGGAGGTGGCCTATAACGATGCCGAGGGCATTACCGCGGCGTTTAACCTCAATCTGCTGGAGCGTATCCGTCGCGAGATGGATACCGACCTTGATCCTTCGCGCTTCAGCCACTACGCCTTTTACAATGAACAGCAGTCTCGCATTGAAATGCATCTGGTCAGCCGCCGCGCCCAGACGATTCGTGTCGAAGACCAGCGCTTCATGTTTCGTCAGGGCGAAACGCTGCACACCGAAAACTCTTATAAATACAGTTTGAAAGGATTTGAAACCTTGAGCCGGGAAGCTGGCTTTTCCCCAATAGCCGTATGGAAAGATCCCGCGGCACTCTTTAGCATGCACTATCTGGGACGATAGCGCCCAAGCAGCGGTCAGCCGCGTCGTTAAGGGCTGACCGTTAGGGTACTCATGATGCCGATGCGCCACTCTGGCGCAGATGCCAAGGCTAAGCTATTCCTATAGTTGTACTAAACCGTTGCGATTACTAACTGTTTAGTGGAAATGAGCTGTAGAGCGCTCATGCGAAAGTATGGGTGTGTTATTTAGCAGACATGTCTGCAGGATTTAGCTTATGAGTAACGGCGCTGCCCTTCCGCCTAATGAAACAGAGCGCTTGGCTGCTTTGCGCAGTTCAAACTTGCTGGACAGCCCAGCTGACCCCGCATTTGACCACATAGCCGAAATTGCTACCGAACTCTTCGACGTGCCTATCGCCATCGTTTCGCTGGTGGATGAGCATCGACAATGGTTCAAGTCTATCCGCGGACTCGACGCGCAGGAAACGCCTCGGGATATCTCGTTTTGCTCTCATGCCATCCTGGATGAAAACATCATGCAGGTGCGTGATGCCCAAACCGATCCACGGTTCAAGGATAACCCGCTAGTGACCGGCAACCCTGGCATCCGCTTCTATGCCGGCATCCCGCTAAGGACACACGAAGGCCTGGCTTTGGGCACCCTGTGTTTGGTAGATACCAATCCACGACCGGAGCTCAACACCTCTCAGGTACGGCTCCTCAGTAAATTGCGCGATATGCTGATGGAGCGCATCGAGACGCTGCGTTCACTCAGCTACGTAGACCCTATTACCCAGCTGCCTAACCGCAGCCGTCTGCTGGAAGATGCCGAATCGATGCTGCGCAGCTCCGAAGAGCTGCTGGCCGTCTCCATGGATGTGTTCGACCCGTTCTATCTCAATGGCCTGCTCAATGCGCTGGGCCAGGACCACTACGAAGGACTGCTCCAGTCCATCAAGGAGCGACTGCTTTCCCTGCTGCCCTCGGGGATACGGCTGTACTCCATCGGTACGGCCCGCTTTGCATTTCTGGTCCACGGCATGACCGATCTGCAAGGCAAGGAAGTACTCGATTGCATCGAGCGCGGCATGACGGGGCTTATCGACTACAACGGCATCCCGATTGAAACCCGTCCCGGTCTGGGGATTCTCAAGCTCAAGCCCGGCGATACCCGCGACTGGCTGAGGGCACTGATCTCGACAGCCGATATCGCCCGTGAGCGGCGAATGGGGAGCCGTTATTACGACTCAGCCCATGATCTTGCTCAGCAACGGGCTTTTGCCCTGTTGAGCAGCCTGCCGGTCGCCCTGCACAGCGAAGGTCAGCTCTCCCTGTTTTATCAGCCTCGCGTAGACCTCAAGTCGGGCACCTGCCGCTGCGTGGAAGCCCTGTTGCGCTGGGCTCATCCCAAGCTGGGCGCCATTGGGCCTACCGAATTCATAGCACTGGCTGAGAAAACGGCCCTGATTCGCTCCATCAGTTATTGGGTTATCGATGCTGTCTTGAGCCAATATGCGCTTTGGAAAGCAGACGGCCATTGTTTCAATGTGTCGATCAACATTTCGTCCCACGACCTGGACGATCCAGACTTTGCCGAACGTGTAGCGGAGAAGATGGCCAAACATGGCGTACCGCCCTCCTGTGTGGAGTTCGAGGTGACGGAAAACTCGCTCATGTGCAATTTTGAGAATGCTCGAACCCAGCTGGACGCACTCAGGCACCTGGGATCATCCATTTCGATCGATGATTTTGGAACGGGATACAACAATCTGATCTATCTCCGCCAGATACCGACGGATTACATTAAGATCGATCAGAGCTTCATTCGCTGCCTACCGGGCGATGATAAGGACGCGCTGATCGTTCGTACCATGGTGGAGCTTGCGCATGGATTGGGATATGAAGTCACCGCAGAAGGCGTGGAAACGCCAGAGATCCTAGATAGTGTACTGGCGCTAGGCTGTGACGAAGGCCAGGGCTACCACATTGCCAAACCCATGGGTGCGCTTGAGCTTGAGCACTGGCTCAGGCGACCCGTAACACCTCAGACCTCTGGCCAGGGCGGCTCGCCTTTCTCCTCGTCTTACGCAACGAACTAGCCTTGAGACGAAGTTGGCCCTGTAAAAACAGGGCCAACTCGTTTATTCCGCGTCCGTCTTCTTACGCCGCAGAGGTGCCATGCCATCCTGGCTGACCACCTTGGAAGCGCTGGGGCGCTTGGGCCGTGGCGATGTCTTGGCTTTCGTCACTGGCTTCTTGGTGTCGGTCTTTTTCTTCTTGGTGCTGGCAGCCTTGCCAGACGCCTTGAGCTTCTTCGGCCCTTGATAGGTGCCTTTAAGCGGTTGCACCACGCGCCGCTCGAAACGCAGTTTCAGGTAGCGCTCGATGCTGGACATCAGGTTCCAGTCGGTATGGCAGATCAACGAAATTGCCATGCCCGCCTCGCCGGCACGTCCGGTACGGCCAATACGGTGGACATACTCATCCCCGCTGCGCGGCATATCAAAGTTAATGACCAGATCCATGCCTTCCACATCCAGGCCACGGGCCGCTACATCCGTAGCAACCAGCACGGACACGGCGCCCTGCTTCAAGCGCTCCATCGCCAGCTTGCGGTCTTTCTGGTCCTTTTCGCCATGCAGAACGAAAACCTTGATGTTGCTGGCGGTCAACACGCCGCCCAGGCGGTCGGCCTGTACACGGGTATTGGTAAAGACAATGGCCTTGCGATAGGTCTCGTGGGCCAGCAACCATTGCAGCAGGCGCTCCTTGTGAGCCACGTCATCGGCAGTGATGATCTGCTGGGTGACCGCCTCGTTGAGTTCCCCGGTGCGATCAAGCATGAGCACTTCCGGCTCACGCAGGACATGTTCTATGACAGTACGCAGGGAGCTACCGCCGCTGGTAGCCGAGAACAGCAACGTTTGTCGGGACTCTGAAGTGCACGCGTCTGCCAGTTTAAGCACATCTTCGGAGAAGCCCATGTCAAGCATCCGGTCGGCTTCGTCCAGGACGAGAAAATCGACATCGTCCAACTCAAGGCTACCGCCATTCAAATGCTCAATCAGCCGTCCGGGCGTTCCGATAAGAATCTCGGGATTCTTGCGCATCGCCGCGGCCTGCTCCTTGAATCCCTCACCTCCGGTAATGAGTCCGGCCTTTAGAAACGTGAACTGGGCAAACCGCTCGACTTCCTTGAGCGTCTGCTGGGCCAGCTCGCGGGTAGGCAACAATATCAACACCCGAGCACCCACCTGGGGTTTGGGCTCGGACAACAGACGATGCAGAATCGGCAGGACAAAGGCAGCCGTCTTGCCACTGCCGGTACGGGCAGTCACACGCAGGTCTCGCCCATCCAGTGCCGGGCCGATGGCGGCCTCCTGAACCGGGGTGGGCTTTTTGAATTTCAGCGTGTCCAGTGCCTTGAGCAGACGCTCGTGCAGGTCGAAATCGGAAAACAAGGACGCATACCTCAAAGAAAATCGTAGTTCTGCTGTATAGCCTACCGGTTACGCAACAAAATCGCTGCCTTATTTAGCGCAACGGATGTTTCAGCTTCCCAATGGGTAGCTCATCGACGTGACAGTAGACGGCTTGTAGATCAGCTGCCAGCTGACGCGCACGTCCAACGCGAACCGGAGCACGCTCGGTATCGATGACAAGGACAGACGCATCAAGACGAGGCAATGAGGTCCAGGCGCGTACCCGGCCATCGGTCATCACAACGACACTTACCGGCTCATTGCCGAGACGACATTGGTGTTGCTTTAGCCACTCATGTGCGTGCTTCAGGGATTCAAGCAAGGGAGTACCGCCCCCTGCACCCAGGTCTGCAAGCCAATCCGGAACCTGCTGACTGGCTCGACGAGCCTGGGCAAGCCAGTGCGGCTGTACGCCTGTTGCGCCCAGCACCGCTACGCTTGCCCGTGCACGGTAAGCCTGCTCGAGAAAACCCAGCAATACGCCTTTGGCTTGCACCAAGGCGCCATGACGTCGCATGGACGCCGAGGCATCGACAATGAACAACCAATGCTCTCGTGGCGACTGAGAGCGAGGCCGGCGTATCAGGTCAGCCTCACGTCGAGGAAGCCCCTTCAGCAGAGTCGGTACCCAGGCAACTGCCCCTGCCTCACCTGTGCGAGAAGCACCGTGCCGACCACTACTGGCATTCCCCGGTAAAGGTCGAGCATCCGCCACTTGGGTTACACGCGGGCGAATGCTCAGCGCTTTTTTGGCCAACCCTCACCTGAGCGTTTTTCGCCAATCGCCGTCGCCTGAGGCGGTAGCTCACCCCATTGCCCTTCACTCTTCGAATGGCTTGAAGAGGGTTCGGAGACGGGACGATCAGAAGATGGCGGTGGCGGTAACTCCGAAAGGGGTTGCTGTCGTCGGCGATGACGCAACGCGAACTCTTCCACCGCATCGATATCATCTTCGGTAATTATCTCGCTGCCGCGCCAAGCCGCATGGGCGCGTGCTGCCCTTAGCCATACCAGATCCGCACGCATGCCATCCACTGCCGCTGCAAAACAGCGCTCGGCAATACGCGACAGCGACAGATCATCCAGTGCGACCCCTGCCAACCGGCTACGTGCAGCCTGGCAGCGCTCGACAAGGTCCGCCTGGCTTCCGGCCCAACTGGCAATAAAACCGGGCGGATCAAGGTCGAACGCCAGACGGCGGCGCATGATCTCGGCTCGCTCCGCTGGCGCAGGATGGGCATTCAGCACCACATTGAAACCAAACCGATCCAGTAATTGGGGGCGTAACTCCCCCTCCTCCGGGTTCATGGTGCCAATCAGTACAAAGCGCGCCGGATGTCGATGGGAAATCCCGTCGCGCTCCACGGTGTTTACACCACTGGCGGCTACGTCCAACAACAGGTCAACCAGATGATCCGGCAGCAGATTGACCTCATCCACATACAACACTCCGCCATCCGCCTTGGCCAACACGCCAGGTGAAAATGCAGCGCGCTTTTCACCCAGGGCGGCGTTCAGGTCGAGTGTGCCGGTAATGCGCTCTTCGCTGGCCCCCAATGGCAAGGTCACGAATGAACCACCCGGCATCAGGGCGGCCACGCCGCGTGCCAGGGTGGACTTCGCCATACCGCGCGGGCCTTCGATCAATACCCCACCGATACCCGGATCAATGGCATTGAGGCAAAGCGCCAACTTCAAGGAGTCAGCTCCTACAATGGCAGCCAAAGGAAATTGCGGAGTATCAGTCATAGAGGGCTCATTAATGGGCTGGTATTATGAGGAAACATCTACTTAGCTTTCCTCGCTGTCCATCAGAATGTTTTCCAGCGCTTCCCGATAATGCCCCGGCTCCTGCCAGAGCCCGCGTTGTTGGGCCTCCAGCAATCGCTCGGTCATTTCTCGTAAGGCATCAGGATTGTGTTGCTGGATGAATTCGCGGGTGGCCGGATCGAGCACATAGGCATCGGCCAACAGCGCATACTGGTGGTCATCGATCAACGCTGTCGTGGCGTCGAAGGCAAACAGATAGTCCACCGTGGCTGCAAGCTCAAAAGCACCTTTGTATCCATGCCGCTTCACGCCATCGATCCATTTGGGATTAGCAGCCCGGGAACGAATGACTCGGTTAAGCTCTTCCTTGAGTGTACGGATACGAGGCGACTCCGGCTGACTGTGGTCGCCGTGATAAGACGCTACTGCCTCGCCCTGCAATGTCTCTGCGGCGGCCAGCATGCCACCCTGGAATTGATAGTAGTCGTCCGAATCCAGCAGATCGTGCTCACGGTTATCCTGGTTGTGCAAGACAGCCTGTAAATGGCCGAGCCGCTCGACGAAGCGCTCCCGTGCAGGCGTGCCTGGGTCATCTGCGCCATAGGCGTAGCCGCCCCAATTGAGGTACACCTCCGCCAGATCGTCGCGAGATTGCCACTGACGCTCATCGATCGGGCCTTGCAGACCCGCCCCATAGGCGCCGGGCTTGGAACCAAATACCCGCCAGCCAGCCTGGCGCCGCGCCTCGTCAGTCGCCAGCCCCTTCGCTTCGAGGACACGCTGCTCCTCACGGACCCGGGCGGCCAATGGATTCATATCGTCCGGCTCGTCCAGCGCGGCCACCGCCTGCACCGCAGCATCAAATAGCCGAATCAGGTTGGCGAAGGCATCACGGAAAAAACCCGAAACCCGCAACGTGACGTCTACACGCGGCCGGTCCAGGATTGTCAAAGGCAGGATCTCGAAATCACTGACACGCTGGCTACCCGCCTGCCAGACGGGGCGCACGCCCAACAGTGCCATGGCCTGGGCGATATCGTCGCCACCTGTTCGCATGGTAGCGGTTCCCCAAACGGACAGCCCCAATTGCCGCAGGTAATCGCCATGATCCTGCAAATGACGCTCCAGCAAGAGGTTGGCTGATTGCCAACCGATTCGCCATGCCGTTTGGGTTGGCAGGTTGCGGACGTCTACCGAATAGAAATTGCGGCCCGTAGGCAACACATCCAGACGGCCTCGACTAGGTGCTCCGCTGGCGCCTGCCGGGACGAACCGTCCTGCCAATGCACTGATGATTCCTGCGATTTCCGCCGGACCGCAGGCGTCAAGAAGCGGTGCTATATGGCTTTTGAGCTGGGCCAGCACCAGCCCCGCATAGGGCCACTGCGCCTCATTCAACTCACCGCCCAGTGCCTGCTCAATCAGTCGACCGGCCAGTAATTCCAGGCGCTCACGCGTGTCACCGGCGATGCGCCAAGGCTCCGTACTGACTGCCCGTAACGCTTCAGGGTGCGGCCCAAGCCAGGGCTCTCCCAACGCAGCATCAAGGGGATCAATATTCAGGCTCAGGTCTTTAGCCAATGCCTGAAGCAGACTGGCATTACCGCCCTGCCCGTTACCGCGGGGAATACGAACCAACGCCAGCAGGGTATCAAGCCGCAGGCGCTCCTGCGGAGACTCACCAAAGATATGGAGCCCGTCGCGGATTTGCGATTCCTTCAGCTCGCACAGGTAGGCGTCTACCTTGGGTAACCAGTCTTCGGGTGCTTCGGTATCCGAGAGTTTCAGCTCCTGGTCCAGACTGGAGCGGCGTAACAGCTGTGCGATATCGCCTTGCAGCTCGCGGGCGCGACGCGGATCCAGCAGTTGCGCTTCATAGAACTCATCGGCAAGCCGCTCAAGATCGCGCAAAGGCCCATAGCTCTCGGCGCGCGTCAGCGGAGGCATCAGATGATCGATGATAACCGCCTGGGTACGACGCTTGGCCTGCGCCCCTTCGCCCGGATCATTGACAATGAAAGGATAAATGTTGGGCGTTGGGCCAAGCACGGCATCTGGCCAACAGGTTTCAGACAGACCAACACCCTTCCCTGGAAGCCACTCAAGGTTGCCATGCTTGCCGACATGCACCAGCGCATGGGCGCGATAGACGTGCCTCAGCCAAAAATAGAACGCCAGATACCCATGCGGCGGCACAAGGTCCGGATCGTGGTAAACCGCACTGGGATCAAGATGATAGCCCCGCGCCGGCTGAATACCTACAAACGTCAGTCCGAACCGCAGCCCGGCAACCATCATGCGGCCGCAGCGAAACATGGGGTCCTGCTCGGGATCGCCCCAGCGTTCCCGCACCGCGTCCTGGTTCACCTGCGGCAATTCGGCGAAAAAGCGCAGGTAGTCCTCCATCCCCAGGCTTTGATGGCATGGCCGTAGATCCAGGCTTCCCAGATCATTCGTCACGCCGCCCAGTAGAGAATGGACCAGGGCCGTTCCACTCTCGGGCAGGCCTTCGACCGGATACCCTTCGGTCTCCAGCGCTTTGAGAATATTGAGTGCAGCGGCAGGCGTATCCAGCCCTACACCATTACCAATCCGGCCGTCCCGGGTCGGGTAATTGGCCAGGATCAAGGCGGTACGCTTTTCACTATTTGGCAATCGAGCCAACATGATCCAGCTCCGAGCCAGTGCTGCTACAAATGTCATTCGCTCGCGGACCGGCTGGTAACAGACTACATCGCTCTGGCTGCGCTCATCTCGCCAGGCCAGACCTTTAAAACTGACGGGGCGCGTGATGATCCGCCCATCCAGTTCCGGTAAGGCAATGTGCATCGCCAAGTCGCGTGGACCAAGCCCTTGGGCGTTTTCCCGCCATCCCGACTCGTTATCCTGGGCACAAATAGCCTGTAATACCGGCACATTGCGACGGAACGGGCGAAGATGAGGAGAATCCGGATTGGACTGGGCAAAGCCTGTCGTATTGATGATCAGCTCGGTCTCTGTCGCCTCCAGCAGTGCCTCGACCTCAGCAAGGCACTCCGGCTCCTTGAGACTGGCTACGGCAACGGGTAACGGATTAATCCCTTGAGCTATCAATGCTTCGCAGAACGTATCGATGAACCCTGTATTGGCCGCTTGTAGATGACTGCGGTAGAACAATAGGGCTGCTACCGGCCCATCCTCCTGCCAACGCTGCTGCCACGAGCCCAGCGCCTTATCTTTATCACGCTCTGGCGCATACACCACAACACGCGGTAGCGGCTGAGGCTCGACCCACACCGCCTCATGTCCAAACCATCGCTGGCCGATGAAGCGATACAGCATGCGGGCATTATCCATGCCGCCCTGTCGCAGGTACTGCCAGATCCGCTCGGCATCCTCAACGGAAGAGTTACCCAACGCCATTAGCTCAGGATCGGGTTTGTCATCTCCGGGTACAAGAATCAGTCTGGCACCTTGTGCGGCCAGCTGGGCCAACTGATCTACACCGTAGCGCCAATACGCCGCCCCGCCCAGCAACGAGACAATGATGACTTTGGCATGCTGAAGCACCTCATCGACATACAGATCGACCGAGGCATGATTCATCAGCTGCATGGGGTTGGCCAAGCGCAGGCTTGGAAAGTCCTCAGGCAGCCCACGCGTCGCTTCGGCCAGCAACGCTAGATGAGAATCGGCACTGCACAGGATCACCAGGTCACCCGGGGTCTGTGCAAGATGAGCGATTCCGTCGTCGGGAGTAAAGCCGCCGGGCTGAGTCCTGAGGAGATGCATCGTATTAAGCCAGTACGCTGCGGAGTTCAGCGCTGATGGCAGCCTGATCCAGATCCTGGCCAATCACGACCAGACGTGTCTGCCGAACCTCATCCGCCTTCCAGGCACGATCGAAGTGCTTGTCGAAGCGGGTACCTACCCCTTGCACCAGCAGGCGCATCGGCTTGCCCTTGATGGCGACGAAGCCCTTGATACGCAGGATGCCGTGGCGCTGCACCAGCCCGGTCAATGCGTCCAGCAAGACACTCTCCTCTACCTCTGGCAGATCGACCGCAAACGAGTCGAATTCGTCATGATCATGCTCCTCATGAGGCTCATGGCCGTGATGCGTCTTTCGCGCGTCGATATGCAGCTCGGCCTCGGCATTCAGCCCCAGCAGGACAGACAACGGCAGCTGCCCATTGCTCGCTTCGATGATTTTCACGGACGCTGGCAATTCGCTCTCGATCTGGCTACGCACGGCCGCCAGGGCCATTTGCGGCATCTGGTCGACCTTGTTCAGGATGACCAGATCGGCGCTTGCCAGTTGATCCTCGAACAGCTCATGCAGTGGGGACTCGTGATCCAGGTTGGGGTCCAGCTGACGCTGGGCATCGACTTTTTCGGGATAGGCCGCAAACGTACCCAGGGCAACCGCCGGGCTATCCACCACGGTGACAACGGCATCCACGGTGCACGCATTACGGATTTCTGGCCACTGGAAGGCTTGCACGAGTGGCTTGGGCAGCGCCAGGCCAGACGTCTCGATCAGGATGTGGTCGATATCGGCACGTCGGGCCACCAGGTCGCGCATCACCGGAAAGAACTCTTCCTGCACGGTACAGCACAGACAGCCGTTAGCCAGCTCGAATACCCGGCCTGCGGCTTCTTCTTCGGTACATCCGATGCTGCACTGCTTCAGGATTTCACCGTCGATACCCAGCTCACCGAATTCATTCACAATGACAGCGATGCGCCGCCCTTGGGCATTTTCCAGAATATGGCGCAGCAATGTGGTTTTGCCGGCGCCGAGAAAGCCGGTAATGATTGTGACAGGAATCTTGGCCAAGGTTTTCATGAGCTGCCTTATGAAAAAGGGACAGGCAGGCATGACGAAGACGCGCTCATACGCAGTCCAGACGCCACACCGGATCACCCCGCCCGGTTGTCGGAAAGAATACGGCTCACACGTGCAGCCGCATTCTGAAATGTGTTCAAGGCAGGTCTCCTGGCTCACGGCAACGCTTCTCGCCTTCCCGCCCAAGAGCAGTGGCTTCCTGAAAAGCATCGATTAAACAACCGTTTACAGTTGCGGGGGCAGCTGCGGTCTCGCACCGCATTCCCTCTTAGCTTTGGTCATGTGCCAAAGCACCCTGAAGGCGCAAAGGCTACGAGCGACACTCTGGAGTGTCAATCGATGAAGTTGACGCTTCGCCCGTGTTCGTGGTCTGCTTGCGCCTGATTTCAGGTGTCGCTACGCGGTTCGTGGCGGTGAAACGGGAAGCCGGTTCAAGTCCGGCACTGCCCCCGCAACGGTACGTGAGTGTAGATCGATATCCACTGTGCTCGGCTGTAGAGCATGGGAAGGCCGATCTTGCAGGCGTTGGAGCCCCTTGCTCCACCCCCTTCACAAGTCCGGAGACCGGCCTGATTGACGATTGAGCAACCCGCGGTGGGCGGGCGCAGCTGAATGGCGTGGCGCGCAAGCGACCGCGCCTTCGTGCGTTCCCTCATCCTCGCCACACTCCTAGGAGGGAATCCATGAATAGCCAATCCCTGTCTCATGTGCCTACGGCATCCGGCACCCTGACTCAACGCCTGACTGCCGCCGCCCTGGCGTGCGTATTGGGAGCAGGCCTGGTCTTTCTAGCCGGCTTCTCACACATCGACGCCATTCATAATGGCGCTCATGACACCCGTCATAGTGAAGGCTTCCCCTGCCATTGAGGCTGCGACATGTACAAACGGATTGCCTTTACAGCCGGCTTTGCCGGACTACTGGCGGCACTGCTCCTGAGCGTACTGCAGAATCTTTGGATCACGCCGCTGATCCTGGAAGCCGAAACCTATGAGGTAGCGGGTGAAGCGCACGCGCATGCCGCTGACACGCCTGCTCACCACCATGACGACGAGGCCTGGGCGCCTGAGGACGGCTGGCAACGAACGCTTTCGACACTCGGCGGCAACCTGGTCGTTGCGGTTGGATTCAGCCTGATATTGGCAGGCCTGTTTACGCTACGAGCCCCATGCCACGCCTGGCATGGCTTGCTTTGGGGCGCTACCGGCTATCTGACCTTTTGTCTTGCGCCCTCCCTGGGGCTGCCACCGGAACTGCCCGGCACTGCAGCGGCTGAACTGACCGCACGGCAAGGCTGGTGGATCGGCACCGCGGCTGCCACAGCCTGCGCTCTAGCCTTGCTATTTCTCACCCGCCATAGGGTGTTGCGTCTGGCCGCATTGGCCCTTTTGGCGCTGCCCCATATAATTGGCGCACCACAACCTGCCGAACAGGCAAGCCTAGCCCCTGAATCCCTGCAGCAACATTTTCAGTTGGCAGCACTTGTTTCCAATGCCGTTTTCTGGATTGTGCTGGGCTGGCTGAGCGCCTGGTTCTACACCCGTGATACAGCTGAGAACACCTGATGACTTTAAGTAACAGCGCACCCGCCATTCTCGTCGTGGGGCATGGCACTCGCAGCAGGCCGGGCGTCGAAGAGTTCTTCCGCCTCGCCGAACACCTCAAGAGCCGCTTTCCAGATCGTCTGTGCACTACAGGCTTTCTCGAATTCGCCCGCCCGACCATTGCTGAAGGCCTTAACAAGCTGATCGCAGAAGGTGCTCGCAACATTACCGCCATTCCTGGCATGCTGATGGCCGCCGGCCATGCCAAGAACGACATTCCCAGCGAACTCAACGAGTTCATGGCCGCGAACCCGGAAGTCAAGATCACCTACGGAGTGGAACTGGGCGTCAACGCCAAGATGATGCGCGCTGCACGCGATCGTATCGAGGCGGCCGAAGCGCAGTTTGGCGATGGTTACCGTCGCGATGAAACCCTCCTGGTCGTTGTCGGGCGAGGCGCGTCCGATGCTGACGCCAACTCCAACATCACCAAGATCACGCGCTTCCTGTGGGAAGGCATGGGCTTCGCTTGGGCCGAGACCTGCTATTCAGGCGTAACCAAGCCGCTGGTAGCCGACGCGCTGCCTGTCGTGCATCGCCTGGGCTACCGCAATGTCATCGTATTCCCCTACTTCCTTTTCACAGGACGCCTGATCGATCGCATCTATGCAGATGTAGATGCCTATGCCGAGGCGCATCCTGAGGTACGGGTTGTCAAGGCCGGTTATCTCAACGACCATCCCTTGGTCATCGAGGCGTTGGTGGACAAACTCCATGAAACCGAGGAAGGCACTGGCAACATGAACTGCCAGCTTTGCCATTACCGCGAGCAGATCATCGGCTTCGAAGACCGTGTCGGTGCTCCCCAGTTCGGACACCACCACCATGTGCGCGGTATTGGCACCGATGCCGATCATGACCACCACCATCATCACCATCATCACCATCATGGTCATCACCACCACAATCATGACCATGGCCATAGTCACGATCATGCTCTGTCACCTGCCCAGGCAGCGCCGCTCAAAGCTGTTCAGAAACTGACCCCGGCGGATTGATTGCATGCCCTTCGATTATCAGCGCGACCCGGAGGCCATCGAGCGTCAGTCCTTTGAACAGATCAGGACATTGACCGACCTCAGCCGCTTCGACCCTGACCAGGCGCAGATTGCCATGCGCCTGGTGCACACCTGTGGCGAACCGGAGATTGTGGAAGCGCTGCACTTCAGCCGACATGCCATGGAAGCCGGTCTTGCCGCCGTGGAGGCGCAGGCCTCTATCCTCTGTGATGTCGAAATGGTCAGGCACGGCCTGACCCGACGCCTGTTCGGTGAACGTCCCTTATGCTTTCTGAATGACGAGCGTATCCCGGCGCTGGCAAAAGCAACGGGTGAAACGCGCAGCATGGCGGCGCTGTCGCTGTGGGAGCCCTATCTGCCCGGCAGCATTGTAGTCATTGGCAACGCCCCGACAGCCCTGTTCAGACTGCTTGAGCACTTGGAAACGGGTGGCCCCAGGCCCGCCCTTGTCATCGGGATGCCGGTTGGCTTCATTGGTGCAGCAGAATCCAAGGATGCGCTCATGGCTCATGGGCAAGCACTCGGCGTAGAGTGGATAGCGCTCAGTGGCCGACGGGGCGGCAGCGCGTTGGCCGCCGCTACGCTCAATGCACTGGCACGTGTGCAGCAAGGGATACGCTGGTGAGCGAACGAACCTGGAATGGCCCTACGCTGGAAGTCATCGGCCTTGGGCTCTCAGGCGAAGCCCTTTCGGCCGAAGCGCGGCAGGCACTGGGCTCGGCTGAGCTGGTCATTGGTGCACCGCGTCATTTCGAAGCGCTCGAGCAGCAAGGCCTCGATGTTCCTCGCCGAGCCTATTTTCCAAGCCCGTTTTCAGCGCTCTGGTCGCTTCTGGCAGAACATTCCGGTCAGCGCATCGTCCTGCTTGCCTCTGGCGACCCGCTTTTTTATGGCCTTGGCGGACATCTGCGCAAGCACCTCACCGCTGAAAAGCTTCGCTTTTATCCGGCAGTGTCCAGTATCCAGGCCGCCTTTGCCCGGATCGGCCAACCCTGGCAAGAGGCTGAAGTGGTCAGCCTGCATGGTCGTCCCCTTTCCAGTCTGCGCGCCGCCCTGAAGGTCAACCGCTGGTTTGCAACGCTCACCGATGCCCACAGCCATCCTGCCGCGATCGCAGACGAGCTGGTTGCCGGAGGCTTTGGTGATTCCACCGTTTGGGTAGCAGAAAACCTGGGTACCTATGAGGAACGTGTGTCCACTCATACGGCCAGCCTTCTCAGTGAGTCGACTGAAGTCTTTTCTCCCTTGAACGTCGTGATCTTCAGGACTCAAGGTGCAGGTGGCGTACTGCCTGAATTCCCGGGCATCGCCGACGCCGCGTTCAGCACAGACGGTGACGAGGCAGGCAGAGGTCTGCTGACCAAGCGCGAGGTACGGCTGTGTGCTCTTTCGCTGCTTGAGCCCCGTGCAGGTGATATCGGCTGGGATATTGGTGCAGGGTGTGGTGGCGTAGCGGTGGAATGGGCCCGATGGAACCCCTATGGGCAGGTTCATGCCCTGGAGTATCACGCCGAGCGACTCACCCATCTTGCTACGAACCGTGACCGCTTCGGCGTTATCAAGAACCTGCATATCCATGAAGGCCGTGCGCCTGAACATATTGTTGAACTGCCAGAACCGACCGTCATATTCGTAGGCGGTGGCGGCCGCGATCTTTCAGTGATTCTTAATGCATGCTGGGCTCGACTCCCGTCAGGAGGACGTCTGATTACCAGTGCCGTCACCGAAGATGCGCGTATGGCCCTGCATGATTTTGCACTGACTGCGCCCACTCAAGACGACGAATGGGTCCAGTTGGCCGTTTCCAGAGGCGACCGTCTCGCCGGTCAACGCCTCATGCGCCCGCACCTGCCTGTACTTCTTTTCAAGCGAATCAAACCATGACTGGTACACTTTATGGCATCGGTGTCGGCCCCGGCGACCCCGAGCTGCTTACCTTCAAGGCTGCCCGCCTGATCCGGCAGTGTCCGGTAGTAGCCTATATTGCCAATCAGCAAGGTGCCTCCCAGGCGAGGGTTATCGCCCAGGAACACCTGATCGATCAGCTGGAGCTGCCCATCCGCATGCCGTTCGAGCGTCAGCGTGATGCGGCGCTCATAGTCTATGACCAAGCTGCCGCCGATATTGCCCATCGGCTTGAGCGTGGGCAGGACGTGGCGGTTCTATGCGAGGGCGACCCTCTATTGTTTGGTAGCTTCATCTATCTACATGACCGGCTGGGCGAGCGGTTTCCCTGCGAGATCGTGCCGGGCATCAGTTCGATCATGGCCGCAGCCGCTGCAGCGCGTCACCCGCTGACGCGACTCGAACAAAGCCTGCGTATCCTGCCCGCTACTGCCGGCCCGGAGCGGCTGGCCAGCGCCCTGCATGAGCCCGGACCGCTCGTCATCATGAAACCCGGCCGCCAGTACGGTGAAATCCTGCGCTTGCTGCGACGTACCGGACGTGACGCTGATAGCGTTTATGTCGAATATGCCAGCCGTGACACACAGCGGATCATTCGATGCCATGAAGCGATGCCTGATGGAGAACAAGGCCCCTACTTTGCCTTGTTCCTAATCGGGGCACAGCCATGCTGACCATTGTCAGTCTGACGGATGCCGGCGCTGCGCTCGCTCAACGCTTGCAGTTACTGGATCGAAGTGCCGAGTGGCTGCATCGTCCTCAGCCTTTTATCGAAACCGTACAGCAACGCTTCCAGGCCGGACATCGGTTGGCATTGATCTGTGCCAGCGGTATCGCCGTACGCACCCTGGCGCCGGTGTTGCAAGACAAGTACCGCGACCCGCCGGTGCTGGTGTTGGATGAAGCCGGTCGGTTCATCATTCCCCTGCTGTCCGGCCATGAAGGCGGCGCCAACGCCTGGGCGCAGGAATGGGCGGAGCAGCTGCAGGCTCAATGCGTTATCACCAGTGCCCGGCGCTACACCCGTCCTCTCTACATTGCTGGCCTGGGATGCGAGCGAGGCTGCCCGGAATCAGTACTGCATACACTGATGACAGAAACCCTGGCTGCCCATTCGCTGACCGTAGCCGACATCAATGGCTTCGCCAGCATCGCATTGAAACACGACGAAGTCGGCATGCTGGCATTGGCTGAAACATTAAATGTACCTATTCGGTTTTTCGAGGCCGACACGCTCAACCGGTACGAAAACCAGCTCACTCAACGCTCCGCTATCGTTTTTCGCGAAACGGGCTGCTATGGCGTGGCAGAGGCAGCGGCCCTTGCAATGGCCGAGCAGGTAACGGGCGGTCCGGCCGAGCTGATCATTCCCAAACACAAGAACACCCGTGCGACCTTTGCTCTTGCACGCGCCTATCAGGATCCTTCATGACTGGACGTTTAGTTATCATCGGTACCGGCCCAGGTGGGCTGGAGCACTTGAGCCCCGCTGCCAGCCGCGCGCTGGAAGGCGCTACAGACCTGGTTGCCTACCCGCTCTACGTCGACCTGCTCGGCGAGATCGTGGCCGGCAAGGCACGTCACGATAGCCCGCTGGGTGATGAAATCGGCCGTGCCCGCCGCTCCCTGGAGCTGGCCGCCGAAGGCCGAAGCGTGGCGCTGATTTCCAGCGGAGATGCAGGCATCTATGCCATGGCGACTCTGGTGTTCGAGCTACTGGAGCACGAGGCGCTGCCCGCCTGGCACGAGGTGGAGATTGCCGTAGTGCCCGGCATTTCAGCCCTGCAAGCCTGCGCCAGCCGTGTGGGCGCCCCACTTGCCCACGATTTTTGCACCATCTCGCTCTCGGATTTGCTTACTCCATGGGAAACCATCGAGACACGCATCCGTGCGGCAGGCCTGGGAGATTTTGTGGTGGCCTTCTACAACCCGGTCTCCCAAAAGCGTACCTGGCAGTTGGCACGTGCCCGTGAGCTGTTACTGGAAAAACGCCCAGCAGACACGCCTGTCATTATCGGTCGCAACGTCACCCGGGCAACAGAGCAGATCACTATCACTACACTAGACGAACTGGACCCAGCTCAGGTCGATATGCTGACTATTGTGCTGGTGGGCAACAGCGAAACCCGCCGAGTTGGCCAATGGGTATACACGCCCCGCGGCTATGCTAAAAAACTGGGAGCCGATGCATGACGGTTTATTTCATCGGCGCCGGTCCTGGCGACCCTGAGCTGATCACCATCAAAGGCCAGCGACTGATTCACAGCTGCCCGGTCATTCTCTATGCAGGCTCTCTGGTCCCCGAGGCTGTTCTCCAAGGCAACACAGCCGAACAAGTCATCAATACTGCCGAGCTTCATCTGGCGGAAATCATGACGCTGATCGAAGCTGCCCATGCCAAGGGCCAGGATGTAGCACGCGTGCATTCAGGCGACCCGTCACTCTATGGCGCAATTGGCGAACAGATTCGCCGTTTACGCGAGCTGGACATTCCTTTCGAAGTGATACCGGGCGTCACAGCCACGTCTGCGTGCGCTGCCTTGCTCGGTACAGAGCTGACACTTCCGGATATCTCTCAAACCATTATTCTCACGCGCTATGCAGGCAAGACAGCTATGCCCGAAGGTGAGCAACTGCCGGACCTTGCTAGGCATGGCGCAACCCTTGCCATACACCTGGGAATCAACCGACTGCACAAGATTGTCGAGGACCTGATCCCGCACTATGGCGCCGATTGCCCGGTGGCTGTGGTGCACCGAGCTACTTGGCCGGATCAGGACTGGGTAATGGGTACGCTGGAAGACATCCTGGCTAAGGTTCGGGCCAAAGGCTTCCACCGCACGGCGCTGATTCTTGTCGGGCGTGTGCTGGCACCAGATGATTTTTCCGAATCCTTTCTTTACCGGGAGGACAAGGCTCATGTATATCGTCCGGCATACAAGCGTCGCAAGAAAGCCAGCGAGGAGCCGCCTGCATGAGACCGTTCACCTGCCCGTTCGTCCACTCCAAACCTGACGCACTCATGTCAGTGGTGGGCTGAAGGACGACTCAACGCCCATGCGCGAGGAATCTCCCGAGCGTAAAGGTCCGCTGCGCAGCGGCTTTACAACAGGCAGCTGCGCCACGGCCACAAGCCTGGCAGCGGCACGCCTGCTCTTGCGTGGCGAAACCTGTGATGCCTTGACCATCGACCTGCCCAAGGGCGGGAAAACCCTTCTGCTTCGCATCGAGCATTGCGAGCGTAGTGCTACGGGTGCCACCGCCTCGATCATCAAGGATGCTGGAGATGACCCGGACGTTACCCATGGCGCACGGGTTTTCGCTCAGGTCGAGCTGACAGCCGAACCCGGTATTACCTTTCTAGCAGGTCCTGGTGTTGGCACAGTAACCCGACCAGGTCTGGTACTGGAGGTTGGTGAACCCGCGATCAACCCGGTACCCCGGCAGATGATGCGCCACCATCTGGAGCGGCTCGCCCTTGAGGCTGGCTACCCTGGCGGGTTCCAAGTGACTATCGGCGTTGAAAGCGGTGAGGTATTGGCGCAAAAGACCATGAATGCCCGCCTGGGCATCCTGGGAGGGCTGTCGATTCTGGGTACCAGCGGCATCGTTCGTCCCTTTTCCTGCGCAGCCTATATCGCCTCAATTCAGCAGGCTATTGATGTTGCCCACGCCAACGGGGAGTCTCACCTGGCTGCGTGCACCGGCAATGCCAGCGAGGCGGCCATGCGGACCCACTTCGGCCTGCCTGAAATTGCCTTGATCGAGATGGGAGATTTTGTCGGCGCAGTCTTAAAACACACCAAGCGCGTGTCGGTGCCACGACTGTCTCTCTGCGGTGGTTTTGGCAAGATCAGCAAATTGGCAGCCGGACACATGGATCTCCACAGCCGTAGCTCCAGCATAGACCTGCCCTGGCTGGCTGAGCAGGCGGCAGCTCTCGGCGCAGGTGTCACCTTGCAAGCGGCTATTGCTTCCTGCACTACCAGTCAACAGGCGCTCAAGCTTTCCCATGAGGCCGGTTTCCTCCTGGCTGACCATATCTGCCGACTCGCCCGTAATGTGGCGCTCAGTAAACTGCCCGATGCCACGGCACTGGACGTTTTTGCCATCGACCGCGCTGGCAATCTGATGGGAAGCGCGCCTTGAAGAAGATTCTGCTGCTGGGCGGCACTCGCGAAGGTCTGCGCCTTGCCTACCAGCTTCCCGCTGATGCCATCTATAGCCTGGCTGGCCTGGGTCAGATACCCGATGACTTACCCTGCCGCTGCCACGTAGGTGGCTTTGGCGGTATCGATGGGCTGGTTCGTTTCATTCATGAACAACGAATTGATTTGCTGCTCGATCTGACCCATCCGTACGCTGAACAGATCAGCCGACATGCTCAGAAAGCCGCTAGACAAACAGGTATCCCATACTGGGTGCTGCATCGTCCGGCCTGGCATCCTTGCGCGGGTGATGAGTGGCGGGAATGGCATCACTGGCCCGAGCTGACGGCCCAGCTTTATCCCTTTGCCCGCGTCCTGATGGCGCTCGGACGAGAGCCGCTAACCCATATCGATGAGATACCCCCTCACCAGCATTGGTGGGTTCGCTGCCTGGTCACTTCGGAGCAGAGTCGTTCCAACGTTACGCTCCTGAACGCACGAGGGCCATTCCAGATAGAAGACGAATACGCCTTGTTGAAAGATCAAAGGATCGAGTTGATTGTATGCAAGAACAGCGGCAGCAGCGCCACCGAGGCTAAACTGATCGCTGCGCGCGACTTGAAAATTCCTGTCCTGATGCGTGCTCGCCCCCCATTGCCACAGGCGGACCAGACATTTACTGCAATCGATTCCCTGATGACGGCGCTAGGCCTAGGCTGGTAGTCAGGACTGGGTAATATCTGCATCGGCAACAGGCGCGTCTTCGCCTCGGGCCCGTACATGAATCGCTGCAAAGGGCTCGTTCTGTACCAATTCGATCAGCGATTCCTTTACCAACTCCAAGATAGCCATGAATGTCACCACCACACCTAAACGGCCTTCTTCGACGGTAAACAAGGCAATAAAGGGCACGAACTGCCCCCCCTTGAGGCGTTCGAGCACATCGCTCATGCGCTCACGAGTCGATAAGACTTCCCGTGATACCTGATGGCTCTCGAAGAGATCCGCCCGCCGCATAACCTCACTCATGGCCAGCATCAGCTCGTTCAGCCCCACATCCGGCAGGAGTTTGCGCGCCTTGGCGTCAGGTGCCGGTAAAGTGGGTACGGTAATGTCACGTCCTACCCGAGGCAAAGTATCTATATCCTCAGCAGCTTTTTTGAAGCGCTCGTACTCCTGCAATCGGCGAATCAATTCAGCTCGAGGGTCATCCTCTTCCTCTTCCACCTCCGAAGAGCGAGGCAGCAACATGCGCGACTTGATCTCCGCCAGCATGGCTGCCATGACCAGATACTCTGCAGCAAGCTCCAGACGAACCGATTTCATGAGTTCGACATAACCCATGTACTGCCGCGTGATCTCAGCCACTGGAATATCAAGAATATCGATATTCTGTTTGCGGATCAGGTAAAGCAGCAGGTCAAGCGGTCCCTCAAAGGCTTCGAGGAAGACCTCCAGCGCATCTGGTGGGATATACAAGTCCTGTGGCAGCTCGGTAAAAGCCTGCCCGTAAACCAGCGGTACTGCCGCCTCTATGCGTGCCGAAGGCTCGTTCACGTCAGGACTGCCTGGCTCGCTCATGCACGCTCACGCTCAAACGGCTCTGGATCACCAGCGCCAACACGTAGAACTTCCGGCTCGCTGTCGGTCAGGCTGACCACCGTAGAGGGCTCAAGTCCCCCCATTCCGCCATCAATGATCAGGTCAACAAGATGGTCCAGCTGGTCTCTCATCTCATAAGGGTCGGATAGCGACTCTTTCTCGCCGGGCATGATAAGGCTGACACTCATCAGCGGCTCCCCCAGCTCTTCCAGAAGCGCCTGAGTAATTGGATGTTCGGGCACTCGCACACCAATGGTACGGCGCTTGGGATGCAGCAGAATGCGTGGCACCTCACGGGTGGCGTTGAGAATAAAGGTATAGGGCCCTGGCGTATGCGCCTTGATCAGTCGAAAGGTGCTCGTGTCGACCTTGGCATACAAACCAAGCTCGGAAAGATCGCGGCATACCAGAGTGAAGTTGTGCTTGTCGTCCAGCTGGCGAATTCGCCGGATGCGTTCTACGGCATTTTTCTCACCGATCCGACAGCCCAATGCATAAGACGAGTCGGTGGGATAAGCGATCACGCCGCCGCTTTGAATGATATCCACGGCTTGACGGATCAGCCTCGGCTGGGGATTTTGCGGATGTATCTCGATGTACTGGCTCACGTTGGCTCCTGACTGGCTGGGTAGATGGCATGGCCGAATCGTGCCCACAGCGGAGGCAGGTCTTCAGGGACCGGACGGTACATGCCCAGGTCAGACCAGTCACTCGGTGTATGGAAATCACTTCCGGCACTAACCATCAGACCGAACTCACGCGCCAGAATTGCCAACATGCCAACCTGTTCGGCCGGTTGGACTCCATTGACTACCTCTAGGGCATGCCCGCCGGCCATGATGAAGTCACCGATCAGCTTGCGCCGTTTAGTCCGTGTAAAGTCATAAGCCAATGGATGAGCCAGACTGATCCACGCCTTGGCCGCATGCAGGGTTGTGACTGTTTCTTCCAGGGTCGGCCAGTGCTGCTTGACATCACCGATCTTGCCTCCGCCCAGCCATTTGCGGAATGCTTCGCCCCTGTCCTTCACATAACCTGCCTGCACTAGAAACTCAGCGAAATGAGGGCGGGAAGGCGCATTACGGCTATCACCCAGCGCCTGCTGAATAGCCTGAGCGCCTTCAAGCGCCCCCGGCATGCCTTTGGCAGCCAAACGTCGATCAATTTCTTCGGCCCGCGCCCAACGCCCCGTGTAAAGGGCCTCCAGCGCCTGCTTCAAGTCTGGAGAGTCGCTGTCAAAGCCGTAGCCCAATACATGGATGGTCGCGCCGCCCCAGGTACAGGAGAGTTCAACGCCTGTCAGCAACGTCAATCCCAGCTTATCGGCCGTCTGTCGCGCCTCGGCAAATCCTTCCAGGGTGTCATGATCGGTCAGGGCCAGTAACCGAACGCCCCGCTCATAGGCGCGTGCAACCACCTCGGCCGGGGCCAATGTCCCATCGGAAGCCGTACTGTGGCAGTGCAGATCGACACGCATCCTGGTTCCTCGTCTTGATTCGTCTGTTATTATGCCCGGATGTCTTGGCTCCGGCTGCTTAAATGAAACAACTTATCGATTTCATCCCCCTGCTTCTGTTCTTCATCGTCTTCAAGCTTGAACCTCGAACCGTCGAGTTCGCAGGTCATGCCTTCTCACTGGGCGGCATCTTTAGTGCAACAGCGGTTCTGATCATTGCGTCAGTCATCGTCTATGGCATCCTTTTCATCCAGCAGCGACGTCTGGAGAAAGGCCAATGGCTGACGCTGGTGGCCTGTCTGGTGTTTGGTGGCATGACCCTGGCGTTCCACAGCGAAACTTTCCTGAAATGGAAAGCGCCTGTGGTCAACTGGCTGTTTGCCTTGGCCTTCATCGGCAGTCATTTCATTGGTGACAAACCGCTGATTGAACGGATGCTGGGCCATGCCATGACCCTGCCCCATGCGATCTGGGTACGCCTCAACATTGCCTGGATCATCTTCTTCTTGGTCTGCGGCTTTGCCAATTTGTTCGTTGCCTTTACGTTCGAGAGCATCTGGGTGGACTTCAAGGTGTTTGGCAGCCTGGGCATGACGCTGCTCTTCATGATTGGTCAGGGCATTTACCTGTCCAGGCATCTGCATGACAGCGACTCCAAGAAATCCTAGAACCGCTGAAGTCTTCATACAACTGCCGGCCTGTCATACGTCGGCAGCCTGCTTCCGGTTCCCGACGAGCCTAACGTAATGAGCCAAATTCTTCTGATCGATGACGATCGTGAGCTTTGCGATCTGCTAAGTGCCTGGTTGCAGCAGGAAGGATTCGAAGTACGCGCCAGCCACGATGGCGTGACTGCACGCCAGGAACTGGCTGCCCACACCCCTTCTGCAGTGGTACTCGACGTCATGCTGCCCGATGGAAGTGGTCTAGAGCTGCTCAAGCAGCTACGCAGCGACTACCCCGAGCTACCTGTCGTGATGCTGTCCGGCCGTGGCGAACCCCTGGATCGCATCCTGGGCCTGGAGCTGGGCGCGGATGACTATCTGGCCAAACCCTGCGACCCACGAGAGCTGACTGCGCGCCTGCGCGCCGTTCTACGCCGCAGCCACCCGGCGCAGCCCGCAGCCCGTTTACAGCTGGGCGATCTGTCGTTGAGCGTTGCCCGAGGCGTCGCTAACATCGGCGAGCACGAGGTCAACCTGACACTTACCGAGAGCCGCATTCTGGAAGCCCTACTTCGCCAACCCAGTGACCCTCTGGATAAACAGGCTCTGGCCCAGATTGCCCTGGGACGTAAGCTTACGCTTTACGATCGCAGCCTCGACATGCATGTCAGCAATCTGCGCAAGAAACTGGGTGCCCATGCGGATGGCAGACCCCGCATCATGGCCATTAGAGGCCGCGGCTATTACTACAGTGAATAGCCGGCACGGTACTGACACAGTTTACTGACTGCGTATTTACCCAAGCTTTACCTTGATTGACGGCGCCTGACCTTGCCTCCGCTAAAGTGGACTCATCCGGTCGATACCGGCTCTCAAAAAGGAGAACCTTATGCGCAAGATGATTCCCGCCCTGCTGTTCGCTTCCCTGCTGCCTACTTTGTCTTTTGCAGCGCCTGCGCCAGCCGATGACATGCCGCCGCCCCCGCCCGGCATGCATATGGACGGTCCCAAGGGACATCGCGACATGATGGGCGGCCCGTTCCGCGAGCTTGATCTGACGCCTGAGCAGCACCGTACCATCGGTAAGCTGATGGGTCAGGAGATGCACGATCGCCAGGACATCATTCACAAGTATCTGGACAAGCTGCCAGAAAAAGAGCGCCAGTCCATGAAGGATGAGCTCAAGGCCAACCGCGAAAAGACGCAGAAGACCATTCGCGATCAGCTCACGCCTGATCAGCGCAAAAAGTTCGACGAGCTGGCCAAGAAGCAGGAACAGCGCAAAGCGGAATGGGCTGAATTCCAGCAGTGGAAGAAAGAACACAAATCCAATTGATGCCTAAAACTGCCCAGCCCAGCTGGGCAGTTTTCCATCCAAACCAGGGTTCCACATGGTATTGAGAACATTGTTCTGGCGAATATTCGGTACCTTCTGGCTGGCAATCCTGTCGGCAGTCGGCCTGACCATGCTCCTGGGGCATATTCTCGATCAGGATTCCTGGATCCTTTCCCGCCATCCCGGCCTTCAACAGCTGCCCGCCAAGTGGGTCGAGCGCTACGAGCATGAAGGCGAAGACGCGGCCCAACGATTGCTCGAACACCGCAAGCGCCGCTTTGGCGTCGATATACAGGTACTGGGCGAGAACGGGACGCCACTGGTGCCCGGCACCCTCCCTCCGCATGTCATGGAAATGGAAAAACGCGGCCCCAGAAGACCGCCGCCCTGGCGCCGGATTACTACGGAATATACCAGCAGCGAAAGCGGGCGCAGTTACCTGTTCATTTACCATATCCCACTGCCCGAGCTGAACGCCTGGCGGCGCGACTCAGTGCTCTTCCCTATCAGTGTATTGGTCATTGCCTTTGTAGTTCTGACGCTGTTCAGTCTGCTGTTAACGCTGGCGATTACCCGACCCTTGAACCGCCTGCGCAGCGCTGTGCATGATCTGGGACGTACGGCCTATCAGCAGGACAGCCTTGCCAAGCTTTCTCGGCGAAGAGACGAGTTTGGCGTACTGGCGCAAGACTTCAACCGAATGGGCGACCGCCTGCAAAGTCTCATAGTCAGCCAGCGTCAACTGCTTCGAGACGTCTCTCACGAGTTACGCTCGCCTCTTGCCCGACTTCGCATTGCCCTTGCGCTGGCCGAGCGCGCGACCCCTGAAGATCGCGCCACCATGTGGCCCAGGCTGGAACAGGAATGCAATCGTCTGGAAACGCTGATCGGTGAGATCCTGGCGCTGGCCCGCCTGGACGGCGAATCTGGCGACAGGGCTGACATCCCTCTGAATGCACTCATCGAACACCTGTGCGATGACGCTCAGCTGACCGCACCCGAGCAGCGGATCGAGGTAAATGTATCCGCCACCCTGATGCTGCACGGATGGCCTGACCTGCTCGAACGCGCCATCGATAACCTGATCCGTAATGCACTGCGCTTCAATCCACCTGAAACGCCTCTGGAAATTACAGCCCACCAGACCGGGGAAACACTGACTATCGCAGTGCGCGATTACGGCTCAGGGGTGGCGGATGAAGACCTACCACGGTTGGGCGAACCCTTCTATCGTGCAGCCAACCAGACGAGTCAGGGTTACGGCCTGGGCCTGGCCATCGCCCGGCGCGCGGTCGAGCGACACGGGGGAAAGCTCGTGTTCGCCAACCATCCCGAGGGTGGGTTCGTCGCCACACTGGAGCTTCCCGCAAGCCTGATTACGCCGGCCAAGTCTTGACGAATTGCTTCGTTTCCAACGCTACCGGCTTGCGCGGAGTAACGTCCGGCGTCCCCAGGTAAATGAAACCGACGATTTCCTCGTGAGCATCAATGCCCAACCCTTCGCGTACAACAGGATCATGCGTGAGATCGCCGGAGCGCCATATAGCGCCTAACCCCATGGCATAAGCTGCCAGCTCCAGACCGTGAGCGGCACATCCTGCTGCCAGGATCTGCTCCTGCGCAGGTACTTTAGGGTGCTCTTGAATGCAGGCCACAGCCACCACCAGCAAAGGCGCACGCATAGGCATGTTGCGCGCCTTGGCCAAGGCTTCGGGCGGACTCTCTGGGCGTTGAGCCAGAACCGCCCTTGAAAATAACTCGCCCAGCGCCTGGCGCCCTTCCCCCTGAATCGTCAGGAAGCGCCAGGGGCGCAGCTGCTTATGATCGGGCGCCCTTAACGCGGCAGCAAAGAGGGTTTCCAACTGCTCTGCCGTAGGGGCAGGCTCGGTCAAGCGAGCAACGGAAACGCGGTTAAGCAGCACATCGAGTGCATCCATGAACACCTCTTTTCATCGAAACGATCGTTGTTGTACAGACCGGCTGAATTGTGCCATTACTCCATGCCAAACTTCTGCTCATCGGTAACAAGTAAAGACTTTGGACGAGAATAACGACCTCAGATAAGATCGCGCTCGCCAGCAACGCTATTCTGGCACAGCTCTTTGCAAGACTTTTGAGGGTTACTATGGCATCACTTTTTCTTCCAGATGGTTCGACTCTATGAAGTTTCTGACCCATCGACACGCCAACAGCCCATCCGAGTACCTAGGCGAATACTATTCTCGCGCATTGGCCTACCTTGCCCTGGCAGCCACCATTGCCGCAGGCGCCTATGCCCACCACTTCGCATACAACATTTTGTGGCTGGTGCCTTACACGCTGCTGTATCCCCATGTGGCTCAACAGGTCAGCATACGCTTCCGCCGCAACCGCAACCAGGAAACCGACCTGATCCTGCTGTTCATCGATTCGGTGCATGCGGGTATCAGCATTCTGCTGCTGGGCTTTTCGCTGGTACCCAGCTTCATGGTCCTGCTGCTACTGACGTTTACCTCCCTGTTGATGGGAGGGGGCCGCTATGCTGCTATTGCATTGCTGACAGCCTTCAGCGCTCTACTGGCGACCAGTGCGGTCGCGCTGGAGCACATCGAACCGCACACACCGCTTCTGGTTACCTTTGTCAGTATCGTAGGCACCAGTCTGCACCTCTGCATGACAGCGTACTTCATGTATGAACAGCGACTTCGCCTGCGTCAGGCGCAGGAAGAGCTCAAGCTTGAACATGAGAAAGCCGCGAACCTGGCCCACAATCTTTCTAAATACCTGCCTTCTCAAGTATGGGAGTCGATCTTTACCGGTAAAAAGAACGTCATCCTGGAGACCCAGCGTAAAAAGCTCACCGTGTTCTTTTCCGACATCAAAGGGTTTACGGAGCTGTCCGAAGAGCTTGAAGCCGAAGCGCTGACGGACATGCTCAACAACTACCTCAACGAGATGTCGAAAATTGCCATCAAGTACGGTGGTACGATCGACAAATTCGTAGGGGACTGCGTCATGGTGTTCTTTGGTGATCCCAATACCCAAGGCGCGAAGAAGGACGCGGTTGCAGCGGTATCCATGGCCATCGCCATGCGCAAGCACATGAAAGTTCTCAGGCAGCAGTGGCGTAGCCAGGGCATTACCAAGCCTCTGGAAATCCGCATGGGCCTCAATACGGGTTACTGCACGGTCGGTAACTTCGGTGCCAGCACACGGATGGACTACACGATCATCGGCCGTGAAGTAAACCTTGCCAGCCGGCTTGAAAGTGCGGCCGATGCCGGGGAAATTCTGATCAGCCATGAGACCTACTCGTTGATCAAGGACGTCATCATGTGCCGGGATAAAAGCCAGATCAGCGTAAAGGGCTTCAGCCGTCCGGTTCAGATCTATCAGGTTGTGGACTTCCGCCGTGATCTGGGCGCTTCACCCAGTTACATGGAGCATGAAGCCCCAGGCTTTTCCATGTACCTGGATACCAATAGCATCCAGAATTATGACAAGGAAAAAGTCATCCAGGCCTTGCAGCAGGCTGCTGAAAAGCTGCGAGACAAAGTCATTCTCTGACTCAGGGGCAGCGCATTGCTGCCCCTCCTCCTTTCCTACCGACTGATTCGGTACACCACCTCATCAAGCCGGATCACCCCCTGCCGGGCGAATTTGGCGTTTTCCGCCAGTACATCATTGCGCTCCAGACAGGTCAGCCCCCAAGCAGAGCCATACAAGGCATGGAGTTCGTGCTCCGACACTGAAAACGGTGGGCCCGCGCGCTGGTCCTGGTCATATTCAAGAGTTACGAGGAGTCCTTTCGCCTTGGCTGGCATAAGCCTGCCCATTTGCTTAACGTAAGAAGGTCTCATATTTTCCGGCAAGGCAATCAAGGCTGCCCGGTCAAAGAAGCCAGCGCATGCCGCCACTTGCTCTGCGCCTACCTTGAAGAAATCACCTTGCACAATTTCATAAGGTCCCGCCTTGTAGAGCACCAGATCACCGCGCTTTTCCTGCATAGGACTCAGCCCCTGCTCGGCAAAGAATGACTCGACCGCCACCTGAGAGAGCTCAATGCCCACGACCTGATAGCCCTGCTCTGCCAGCCAGACCATATCCAGTGTTTTTCCACAAAGCGGAACCAGTACGCGCGACCCGGCAGCTAGCTCCAGTGACGCCCAGTTTCGTGTGAGATAAGCACTGACTTCAGGCACGTGAAAACCGATCTCGTTGCGCTCCCACTTGGATATCCAGAATGCTGCTTCCACATGACCTCCTTGCTGATAACTAGACAGTAGGCATCCAACACCCGAAAACAAAAAGCCCCGGCACAAGGCCAGGGCTTTTTGCAGATCACACTGCTTAGTCTTCGCGATAACGACGCAGACGCAGCGGCTTGCCACCTACACGCGTATCTTTCAGACGATTCAGCAGCCCTTCGAGTCCCTCTTCCGGCAACTCGATCAGGCTGAAGGATTCACGGATCTGAATACGACCAATCGCCTCGCGTTGAACGCCACCCTCATTAAGGATAGCACCCAGCAGGTTTTTGGCAGCGATGCCATCACGTGCTCCAAGAGCTGTACGGCAACGTACGCGACCCTCCGGCAGTGGCGCCATCGGACGACGATCACGTGGCTCGCCACGCTCACTGCGACCACCACTGCTCTGACGCTCGCCACGATCGGAGCGAGGCGCCGGTGTCAGCGGCTGCTCACGGCGAACCGTGTCGATATCCAGCGCACGGCCAGCAGTCAGCTTGGCCAATACCGCAGCGGCCAATGTTGTCGGATCACACTGCAGACGCTCGCACAGCTCGTCACGCAGCGCACCGCGGTTTTCTTCTGCGTCCGCAAGTAGCGCACCCAGACTGTCCGCCAGGCGGGAAATGCGGGCTTCCAGTACCGCTTCGGCATCGGGCAGGCGAATCTCGCCAACCTTCTGACCTGTTACACGCTCGATGACCTGCAGCATGCGACGCTCACGCGGCGTTACTAGCAGCAGCGCACGACCTTCACGACCGGCACGACCTGTACGACCGATACGGTGTACGTAGGACTCTGGGTCATAGGGCATGTCGATGTTCAGTACGTGCGTGATACGAGACACGTCCAGACCCCGCGCAGCAACGTCTGTTGCAACCACGATGTCCAGCGATCCGTCCTTGAGCGACTCGATCACTTTTTCTCGCTGAGCCTGGGGCATGTCGCCGTTCAAGGCACTGACGCGATAGCCTTGACGCTCGAGCATTTCAGCCATGTCCAGCGTGGCTTGCTTGGTACGCACGAAAGCAATCAGGGCATCGAAGTTTTCCACTTCCAGCAGACGCAGCACGGAGGCTGGCTTCTGATCAGCGTGAACCATCAGGTGAGCCTGTTCGATACGGGCAACTGTCTGGGTCTTGGCTGCAATGCGGATGTGCTTGGGCTCTTTCAGATGACGCTCGGCGATCGCACGGATCGACGGCGGCAGCGTAGCGGAGAACAGCACGGTCTGACGCGACTCAGGCATCGCTTCGAAAATGAATTCGAGATCGTCCATGAAGCCCAGCTTGAGCATTTCATCCGCCTCGTCGAGCACAAGACGTCCAACAGTGGACAGTATCTTGTCATCCCGACGAAGGTGATCACACAGGCGGCCTGGCGTAGCAACCAGAACCTGAGCGCCCAAACGCAGCGTGCGCAGTTGTGGGCCCATGGGCGCGCCACCGTATAAGGCAACGACCTTAACGCCCGGCATTTCTGTTGAGTAGGTTTCGCAGGCTGTTGCCACTTGCAGGGCCAGCTCACGGGTTGGCACCAATATCAGGACCTGTGGCTCACGGCGAGCAGGGTCGATACGGGACAGCAACGGAAGCGCAAAAGCGGCTGTCTTGCCAGTACCCGTTTGAGCCTGGCCGATCATGTCGTGGCCAGCCAGAATGACTGGAATCGACTGGGCCTGAATAGGAGAAGGTTCTTCGTAGCCAACGGACTTGATTGCCGCCAGTACGTTAGGATTAAGATCGAGAGCGGCGAAACCGCCGATTTCCTGGGTCATTGTCTTGCCTCTGTACATCGCAAAGACCCAAGACCTAGTGCTGCTAATTTCCGATAGACCGAAGTCACCCAGGCAGACGAGGTGAGGATTTGCGAATGAGTAAATTACGTGGTGTTACATCTGGAATAGTTCGCACTGCAAGGCTATGGCCGGTGCGAACCGGGAAAATGCAGTTCCTGAACGGAAAGGTCTGAAAAGACCGAGGCGTATCATACCGGAAAACTCAGGATTAGCCCAGCCTTTCTCAAAAATGCTTTCAAGGCTAAGCATTTAGCTCGCCGGACGAATCAGATCGACCAGATGGCCCAGTGAGTAACCAGTCTTCTCCTCCATGGCACCGACACGTACCGACAGTCCGCTCCGGTCCAGGGTTTGCTCGAAGCTGGCCGGCACCAGAATGATGACATTGCCCTCAGGCACCGGGCACTCCCAATAGTGGTGCCTGAACATGCCGCGCAGGAATGCAGATCCCAGGGGCTTGTCGTCGGTACTGCTCCACTGATTGATGATGAGCCAGCCACCAGGATTGAGGCGGCTCTGGCAGCCTGTCAGAAACCCCCATGCCAAGTGAGCGGCTGAGGGGCCTACATCCGTATAGAGGTCGACGAAAATCAGATCGGCTGGCTCGCAGCTGTCCAACAGATCCATCGCATCGCCAATACGGATATGCAGGCGCGGATCGTCACCAAGACCGAAATACTGTCGAGCCAGCGGCGGTACCGCTTCGCGCAGCTCGATTGCCTCGACATCCTGCAATGGCAGATGATCAAGGCAGGCACGCGTCAGTGTTCCGGCACCCAAGCCCATGAATACCGCCCGCCGTGGTTCAGGATGGCAAAGCGCGCCCATCAGCATGGCCCGGCCATACTCATATTCCAGCCAGCCGGGATTGGCAGTCGATACGCAACTCTGCTCGATTTCGTCTCCAAACTCGAGAAAGCGGTATTCCCCTGCTTCCACGACTCGAATACGACCATGTTCGTCGTGTACTTCCGCCAGTAACCGCTCCTGAGTATCCATGTCGACTCCTTTATACAGAGCACACCATCTTAGGCAGACTGATATAGCACGTCTATCAGCGCCAAAGGCTGTTAATCGGTTAACATGCCTGCCCGATTGGATAATCCGTAAAGCAAGTAGCCATCATGACTCAACCCTGGAGCCCTGACAGCTGGAGAGCACTGCCCATCCAGCAACAACCCGTCTACCCCGATGCCAAGCGTCTAAACGACGTCGAGCGCACCCTGGCCGGCTTTCCACCGCTTGTATTTGCAGGTGAAGCCCGTGAATTGCGTCGCCAGTTTGCCGAAGTTACCCATGGCCGGGCGTTTCTGCTTCAGGGCGGTGACTGCGCGGAGAGCTTTGCGGAGTTCTCTGCCGGCAAGATCCGCGATACGTTCAAGGTGCTGCTACAGATGGCCGTGGTGATGACCTTTGCCGCCGGGTGCCCTGTGGTCAAGGTGGGTCGCATGGCCGGCCAGTTCGCCAAGCCTCGCTCTTCGGGTGAAGAAACCCAGGATGGCGTCACGCTGCCAGCCTATCGCGGCGATATCGTTAATGGCATCACCTTTGATGAAGCCAACCGCGTACCGGATCCTCAGCGTCTGCTGCAGGCCTATCACCAGGCGACGGCAACCCTGAACCTGTTGCGTGCCTTCGCCCAGGGCGGCTTTGCCGACTTGCATCAGGTACATAAATGGAACCTGGACTTCATTGCGAACTCGGCTTTGGCCGAGCGCTACCATCAACTGGCGGACCGCATTGACGAAACTCTCGCCTTCATGCGTGCCTGCGGACTGGAAAGCGCACCGCAGCTTAAGGAAACCAGCTTCTTTACCGCTCACGAAGCCCTGCTGCTCAATTATGAAGAGGCGTTTGTCCGTCGTGACAGCCTGACGGGTGACTGGTACGACTGCTCTGCGCACATGCTCTGGATTGGCGACCGTACCCGCCAGCCCGACGGCGCACATGTGGAGTTCCTGCGGGGTGTCAATAACCCGATCGGCGTAAAGGTTGGACCGACGACGTCAACGGAAGACCTGATACGCCTCATCGATACGCTGAACCCGAACAACGATCCCGGCCGTCTGAATCTGATTGTGCGGATGGGCGCCAACAAGGTGGGTGATCACCTGCCCCGCCTGATTCAGGCTGTACAAAAAGAGGGCCGCCTGGTGCTCTGGAGTTCGGACCCGATGCATGGCAACACGATCAAGGCTTCCAGTGGCTACAAGACGCGTGACTTTGCCAGCGTTCTATCGGAAGTTCGTGAGTTCTTCCAAGTGCATCAAGCCGAAGGCAGTTATGCGGGCGGCATTCATATCGAGATGACCGGCCAGAACGTGACTGAGTGCATTGGGGGTGCGCGACCTATTACCGAGGCCGGCCTGTGCGACCGCTACCATACCCACTGTGACCCACGTCTGAATGCCGACCAGTCTCTGGAACTGGCCTTCATGATTGCGGAAACCCTCAAGCAGGTCCGCCGCTGACCTCAGCCAGTGGTGCCTTGAGCACCGCTGCACTGCCATGCAGACTGATCTCCGTCAGGCCAAGCCAGTTGGCCAACTGGCGGAGATTGGTTGCCAGCGACCGACCAGCCTCCTCGCTCAAGTGTCCCTCCTCACCATGCAGGGCATGTACCGCCAGCCGGTCATGGGCGCGCTCAGCGCGCAGGTCTACCCGTGCAACCAGGTGCTCATTGAAGAGAAAAGGCAAGACATAGTAGCCATACACTCGCTTATGAGCAGGCGTATAGAGTTCCAGCCGATACCTGAAATTGAACAATCGCTCCGTACGGGCGCGCTCCCAAATGAGCGAATCAAAAGGTGATAACAGCGCGCTCACGTGTCGCGCGCGCAGGGATTGCTGCGGTTCGCCAAGGCTAAAGGCCGGCTTTTTCCAGCCCTCTATAGTCAGCATCAGCAGCTCGCCGGATTCCACCAATTCTGCGATACGCACCTTGGCATCAGCAGGATCGAGCCGGTAATAGTCTCGTAGGTCCTTTTCGGCCGCCACACCCATGGCTGCTGCGCTTCGGCGGATCAACTCGCGCTGGGCCTCCGCCTCACTCAGTGGCGGCTTTTCTCGTATGGCCTTCGGAATCACCCTTTCAGGCAGATCGTATAGACGTTCAAAGCCACGCCTGCCTGCCACCGTTACTTCTCCAGCCGCAAATAACCATTCGAGTGCCTTTTTTTCGACGCTCCAGTCCCACCAGGGTCCCGCCTTGCCGACTCGGGTCGTCAGGCTTCCCGCGCCAAGCGCGCCTCGTTCCCGTACCGCCTGTAGCGCCGCTTCAATCACGGCGCGCTGCTCACGCCCAACCCGTGCCAGCTCCCGATAGATGCCTTGCCCCTGAGCGGCCCGCTCCATGCGCCAGCGCATCAGCGGATAATCCTCCATAGGCATCAGGGAGGCTTCATGCCCCCAACACTCGAACAGCTGGTGCGGTTTCTCTAATGACCATGCCATCTCATCCAGAAGCTTTCGGGGATAGAACCCGAGCCGGGAAAATAATGGGAGGTAATGTGACCGCACGAGCGCATTGACCGAGTCGATCTGCAGGATGCACAAGCGCTTCATTAACGCGTCGATATGCCGATGCCGTACCTCGCCCCTGGGCTTGAAGCCGTAAAAGCCTTGGGCCGTCAGGGCGAGTCGGCGAGCCTCTTTCAACGACAGGGACAAAGGGACAGACATGATGAATTCCAGGGGCCAGGTACGGACACCCTAGTCAACCCTCTGCCAGACATCAACGCGAAAACGGTCCCTCCCAGAACCATTTGGAACCCTCCCGCTCTGCATCCGCCCGGCTCAAGCCCAGATCCTTCAAGGCGTCATCACTTAACATCGCCAAGGTCTGGCGTTGCCTGGCCTGCTCACGCCAAGCCCTGATGACTCCATGTGTTTTCTGCCAGAACAAGAGAGCCGATATTTTGCGGCGCGCACTATCGAAAGCCTGGATAACCTCATGAGCGTTCATGCTGATACCTCCTCTTCATGTAGTGGCATCATTCTTGGCCCGCGTATAAGATCAATCTAACGAATAGTTCTGATGCCTTGCATTCAGGAGATTGATGCTTTGAGCCTTTTCCCCAGCATTGACAGTGAACTCTTGCGCACCTTTATCGCCATTGCTGACAGCGGTGGCTTCACGCGTGCGGCCGAGGTCGTCAACCGAACCCAATCTGCCGTTAGCATGCAGATGAAACGTCTCGAGGAGGATATCGTTCAACGTCAGCTGTTCGATCGAGAGGGACGCCAGGTTCGCCTCACGGCTGAGGGTCAGGTGCTGCTGGGATACGCTCGCCGTATCATGGCGTTGCACAGTGAGGTGCTGAATACGCTACGCGAGCCCCATATGGTAGGTACCGTTCGCATCGGGACTCCCGATGATTACGTTATGCGCTTTCTGCCCGGCATTTTGTCACGCTTTGCTCAGACCTATCCGCTTGTGCAAGTCGAAGTTCAGTGCGAGACATCAGCGCAGCTGTTGCAGCGGCATGACCTTGATCTGAGCATCGTGACCTGCGAGCCCGGCCACGAAATCGGTCAGTTCCTTAGAGAAGAACCCGTTCGCTGGATGCAGGCCATTGGCAGCTCCGCTCTTGAGCGAAGCCCGTTGCCTGTAGCGGTCTTCAATCATGGCTGTTTTTGCCGTCTATGGATGTGCAATGCCCTGGAGACAGCGGGCATCAATTACCGGGTTGCCTATAGCAGCCACAGCCTGTCGGCCATCCTGGCCATGACCGGCACCGGCCTTGCCGTAACAGCGCAATTGCACAGCCTGGCTACGCCAGAACTGGAAATCATCAACGAGGAAGAAGCCGGTCTGCCCCGCCTGCCCTCCGCCCGGATCATGCTGGTTCGTAATTCGAACACTGAGTCCCAGGTTACGGAGGCCTTCGCAAACTTCATTGTCGAAGGCTTCCGTCTTGGCTGATCATTTGAGCGCAAGCAATATGGCACACACCAGAAGAAAACCACAGAACAGCCCACGCAGCAGACGCTCCGGCAAGGCGTGGGCCATTCTTACACCCCACCCGACGCTGAAGAAACCACCGATTGCCAGTGGTATGCCAATAAGCCAGTCGACCTCATGATGAACCGCATAGGTTGCCAGCGTAATGCTGGTGGCTGGGAGCGCCATGGTTAGCGAAAGCCCCTGCGCTATGACTTGGGACAGGCCGAAGACACTCGTCAACATGGGGGTCGCGATCACCGCGCCGCCTACGCCGAAGAGGCCTCCTACCAGACCGGCAAACACACCCAGCACTGCCAACCAGGCGACTCCAGGTGGATTGATCACCGTATGGCTCTTCATGCGCAGCTGCCAGAGATTGTAGGCCACAAGAAACAGCAGGAAGACTACAAAGCCTTTTCTCATCAGGTCTGCATCCAGCCCTACCGCCAGCATCGCCCCTGCAATGGCTGACAGGATACCCGCTCCCGAGAGAATACCTGCACGGCGCCAATCGATGCGATTGCGTTGGTTGTACTTGATGATTGACACCAGCACATTAGGAACGACCATGACCAACGCTGTGCCTTGTGCCAACTGCTGATCGAGCCCGAAGAGCAGCCCCAGCACAGGGATCGCAATCAGACCACCCCCAATTCCAAAAAGACCACCCACTACGCCCAGAACACTACCCAGCAGGATATCAAGCACAATCGCCGTTACATCCATACATCATCCTGTCCATCACTGTGCTTTGGGCCAACGAAACACGGCCCACAAAAAAGCCCGGCATCAGCCGGGCTCTTGTGACACTCGCCGATCAAACCTTGGCGCGTGACTTGTACTCGTTGGTACGAGTATCGATTTCGATATGGTCGCCGATATCGCAGAACTCGGAAACTTTCAGTTCGAAACCGGTGTTCAGACGAGCAGTCTTCATCACCTTGCCAGACGTATCACCACGAACAGCCGGCTCGGTGTAAGCGATCTGACGAACGATAGTGGTCGGCATCTCGATGGAGATTACACGATCATTGTAGAAAACAGCTTCGCAGATGTCAGTCATGCCGTCTTCGATGTAGTTAACCGCATCGCCCAGGTCGTCTTTTTCGATCTCGTACTGGTTGTATTCATTGTCCATGAACACGTACAGCGGATCGGCGAAGTAGGAGTAGGTTACTTCCTTGCGATCCAGAATGACTGGTTCCAGCTTGTCGTCAGCACGGAATACCGTTTCGGTACTGCTGCCGGAAAGCAGGCTCTTCAGCTTCATCTTGACCACTGCAGCGTTACGGCCGGACTTGTTGTACTCAGCCTTCTGGATGACCCAGGGAGCGTTGTCGATCATGGCCACTTGGCCGGCACGGAACTCTTGTGCGGTTTTCATGCGGTTATCCGTTTGGAAGAAGATAGAAAATCAAGCGCCGTATAATAGCCGCTCTGTATGGAATTGTACTAGCGTTGACGCCAAGTCATTGAGTTCACTCTGTCGGGCACACCAGTTTTCCGCATGAGCGGTCATTTCGGCTTCATGTTTTGACCATTCACGCCACGCCTGCCCAAGAGATCCTTCTCCGTTCCATGCGTGCCATAGCGTACGCGTAGCTACCTGCGCAGCCGGGCTTGCTCCGACGAGATACCGGTCCAGGAACGCATCCAGCTTGAGCATATGGGCACGCTCTTCCTGCGGATAGATATGCCAGATGAAGGGGCGGCCAGCCCACTGCGCTCGAATGAATGACTCCTCGCCCCGTGCAGCATTGAAGTCGCAGCACCATAAGAGCAGGTCATAGTCATCCTGCTGGCGGAACGGAACAATGCAGAGCCGCAATGCGCCTCGGTGGTATTCCTCACCTGCCTTTAACGCTTCAGCCTCCAGCCACTGGGCCACGTTGCTTAATACACGGCCTTCAGGAATGAGCAGCAAGGTGGGCTCAGCGCCCTGGGCTAGTTCATCCAACCACTCCGATAGTGCTGGAATCTCATAGCTGAACAATGAAAGGATGCGCTCGCCAGGCGTCTGGGTAATGCCCAGGGCAGCCAGAAACCGTGCCCGTGCGTCAGTAGACGCCTGAAAGTGCAAACGCTTATCGAGCAGATCCTGTTCTCTGAGCAGCCCTCCCGTTCCCTCAGTGAAGCCGGGAAAGAAAAAGTATTTCTGCATCCCCTGCTGCGGCGATGGAAGGCGATGGCAGCTCTCCACCCAGGCTTCGGCGCTCAGGTATTCAAGGTTGATCCAGAGGGGATGGGAGGCACGTCGAGCCATTGCGTCGATATAGGGAGCTGGCAATGGACAGCCAAACGCTTCGACAACGACATCTGCCGGAATGACATCGTCGAGCCAGACGGCTGTCCAATGATGTACTTCGACGCCCAGATGACGCTGGACAGGATCATCACTGGTGCCTGCGGCTGGATGAATACGTGCAAAGGACGACCAGTCATCCACCCACAAGCGTACCTGCTGACCATGCTCGGCTACCAGCTGACGCGCAAGGCGCCATGTCACACCAATGTCGCCATAATTATCGACGACACTGCAAAAGATATCCCACGAAGCGTTCATTCACCCTCACTGCTCAGCGGATGACGCACTCAGCGTCACAACCGGACGGCATTTAGCCAGACACAGCGCTCAGGTCAACTAGAAATAAGGGAAACAGACAGATGCCATCAAAACGCCAATCATCCTGAGAAAAAATCGTTCGGTCAGAAGACGCCAGATAGGCCTTTAAGCAGTGGGAATAGCCGCCGATAATTTGCACTGGCTCACAAAATGAATCGAGTAGATTAAGGAAATCAAATTCAAGGCATGGCTGCGACCGGACAGACTGTACTCAAGACACGGATCGCAGGCGGTAGTGGGGCAACTCTATTATGGCTGCCCTTGATGACGCTTTTATTTCCAAGTGCCTTATCCATTGCACCTTACGCCGCTGGGTGCACTAGAAATAAACGCGGCAAAGCCCAGATGCTTTGCAAACAGGAGCAATACCAGAATGGCTACCCTGCCCGTTACTGAGATCGTTGCCACAGGCAACAGTGGTCGTGAAGACGTTTCCACGCTAATTCGTCATTACGATTTGCAAAATTTCCGCTACGCTGAGATTCAGACTGTACAGAATCTGAATAAAGCGTTGGCCGAATGGCCTCTTCTCCTGGAGACGCTTCAGGTCGTACTACCGACTCAAGAGCAAGCCAAACTGAAGAATGCCTCATAAAATATGCACGTTATAGCCGTCCAGGGAATACGGGGCGGCTGTGGAACCACCTCAGTAGCCGCAGGCCTGGCGGCCAGTCTAGCCACCTTACAGAAGCATGTTCTGCTGATCGATCTTTGCCCCAGCAATCTACTGGGACTGCACTTTGGCTTATCCGTTACAGAGGATGCCGGATGGGCACAGGCTCTCGCCGAAGGATACCCCTGGCAAAGCACCGCCTTCCTTTATAAAGAGCACATCTGGCTGCTGCCCTTTGGTCGTCCGACCTCGCTTTCCCATCTACATGAGCTGGCTGCAGACTGGTTGCCCACATCCCTGCGCGCACTTGCGATGCCGGACGATACCTATGTGATTTTCGACGTGCCACAGCACTCGAGCTTTCGCGAGGCACTAGGTCAGATTACGGACCTGCAATGGATTCAAATCGTACAGGCTGACCCGGCCTGCCATGCCCTGATTAATCAGCAATCACTGGTCGGCCAGCTGAATACACCCAACCGCTTCTGGCTGGTGAACCGTTACCAACCCGCTTACAAGCTCTCTCGGGATCTCATACAACTCTGGCGCCTGGTCCTGGGCAAGACACTGATTTCAACCATCATCCACGAGGATGAAGCTGTACGCGAGGCCCTGGCCCTGAAGCGGCCGCTAGCAGATAGCGCTCCGGCCTCTCTGGCCAGCCATAACTTCCTCTCGCTGGCTACATGGAGCGTGGCGCAGGCAGGCGCCACATGATCCTGGCACCGGCTGCCAAATCCTGGCTTTCGCTTTACTACCACAAGAGCCGCGAGCGCCATCGCGCACCGGTTGCCTTACTGATGACGGTATTGTGGCTACTGGGCTGGACATTCCTGCGATTCGAGCGTCCCACCTGGCAATGGGTCGCTATCAACTGGCGCGCACTGTACCCTCAGTTATCCACGCGGCGCCTGGGCAATCCTCTTAGAACTGTCATGCAAAGTATCTGGCTGATTCTGGTCAGGCCCGTCAATGGCAAAGGTCCCGATTACCTAGCTGGCCTCTCCAAGGGTTTTCAACGTTTTCCTGCCCTGCTTGAACATCGGCGTCGCCTCTATCGTTCAGCCGCACGTCTGCCGGAACGCTTGCCACTCGCTACGCTGAAAGAAGAGACCTGGTCGTCTCTTTCGGTTAGAACGAAATGTATCTTAGGTGGTGCCTTTGCGCTTATTGCCACGCCGCTTTTGCTGCTTTGCGTAACGCAGCCATTCGAGATCGGCCAGCAGATCGTTTTTATCGCCATGCTATGGGCGCTGGCAATGGTCATTCGCAAGATGCCGGGGCGCTTCCCGACGTTAGCGCTTATCATCCTTTCGCTGCTCGTATCGTGTCGGTATTTCTGGTGGCGCTATACACAGACGCTAAACTGGGAAAATCCGCTGGATGTCATCTGCGGCCTGCTCCTGTTGCTGGCAGAAACCTATTCCTGGCTGGTACTGATCCTTGGGTACTTCCAGACAATCTGGCCGCTGGATCGCAAGCCCTATCCGCTCCCCCTCAACATTGCCGAATGGCCTTCGGTCGATATTTATATTCCCACCTATAACGAAGACCTGTCCGTCGTTCGGTCGACGGTACTGGCCTCCCTAGGTATTGACTGGCCAAAAGACAAGCTGAACATCTACATACTTGATGACGGTAAACGGGAGTCATTTCGCCAGTTTGCCGCGGAAGTTGGGGTGCACTATCTGATTCGCTCGGATAATCGCCACGCCAAGGCAGGCAATCTGAATGCGGCCATGAAAGTCACCAAAGGTGATTTCCTGGTGATCTTTGACTGCGACCATATTCCGACCAGCTCTTTTCTACAGATGACCATGGGCTGGTTCCTGAAAAGCCCAAAGTTGGGCGTTATGCAGACGCCTCACCATTTTCTGTCGCCAGACCCCTTCGAGCGAAACCTGGGTAACTTCCGGCGTACGCCAAACGAGAACACCCTGTTTTACGGTCTGGTCCAGAACGGAAACGACATGTGGGACGCCACGTTCTTCTGCGGCTCCTGCGCCATTTTGCGGCGCACCGCCGTGGAAAGCATCGGTGGTTTCGCCGTGGAAACCGTAACCGAGGATGCTCACACGTCCCTGCGTCTGCACCGCAACGGCTGGACGTCCGCTTATATTCGTATTCCCCAGGCAGCCGGCCTCGCCACCGAAAGCCTCTCAGCCCATATCGGCCAGCGAATTCGTTGGGCTCGGGGTATGGTGCAGATATTCCGACTGGACAACCCGCTGATGGGCAAAGGACTCTCGCTTCCCCAGCGACTCTGCTACTGCAACGCAATGCTGCATTTTCTCGCTGGCGTGCCTAGGCTCATCTACCTGCTTTCACCATTGGCCTTTCTGATCCTGCATGCGTATATCCTGTATGCCCCGGCGCTGCTGATTCTGCTGTTCGTTCTGCCTCACATCGCCCATGCCAGCATTACCAATTCGCGCATCCAGGGTCGGTACCGTTATTCCTTCTGGAGCGAGATCTACGAGACGGTGCTGTCCTGGTACATCGCCCGGCCTACCACAGTGGCGCTGATCAATCCGCACAAGGGTAAATTCAACGTAACGGCTAAAGGGGGACTGGTTGAGGAAAACGTCTTTGACTGGACGATCTCAAAGTCCTTTCTGTTCCTGGCTGGATTGAATGTGGTAGGCCTGCTGTTTGGTGTCTATCGTTACGTTACCGGCCCAGCCGTCGAACAAGGCACTGTCATCATCAGCATGCTCTGGACCGTCTATAACCTGATTATCCTCGGAGGCGCCATTGCAGTTGCCGCAGAAGTTCGTCAGGTTCGTCGCACCCATCGCGTCGACTTGAGACTACCTGCCGCCATACGCCTGACGGGCGGCCACGTTTATGCATGTACGCTGACGGACTACTCCGACGGCGGTGTGGGACTGGAGCTGCCGCCAGAGCTGGACCTCAAGTCGGACGAGCAGATCTTTTTGCAACTAAAGCGCGGCCTTGAGGAGTACAGCTTTGCCACTCGCGTTCGGAACCAGCGAGGCCGGGTGGCAGGGCTAGAGCTTGAACCGATGGATGTTCAGACACGCATCAATTTTGTGCAGTGTACGTTTGCACGTGCCGACACTTGGGCCCAATGGCAGGAAAGTTTTGTGCAAGACAGTCCGCTACGCAGCATCCTGGCCATTATCCGGGTCGGATTATCAGGTTATAAACGCATGCTGCAGCACTCCCC
>NZ_BDAE01000009.1 GCF_002091675.1 Pseudomonas luteola NBRC 103146
CCCAATCACCTGGCCGCGATAGCGTGCATAGTTATGCAGGTCCAGAATGATCTTGATGTTGTGCTTTTGCGCATAACCAAAGGTGCGGTCTATCAGGGCTACATAGGTAGGATCAAGAGGACCGCCCAGCTTGGGTTGCAGGCGCTCCCAGATGATGGGGAAGCGGAAGGTCTTGATACCCCTGGCGCTCCACTGCTGGAAATAGGATTCCACCGGAAAAATATAGTTGGTGCCATTGATTCCAGGTAGAACATGGGGAGCAAATCCCGCACCGGACAGGTTCAGACTAACCAGATCGACCGGTTCGGCTTGGGCGGCTACCGAGCCAAAGGTAAGACCTACGAGAAGGGGCAGGCTCTTGAAGAATCGCTTAGAAAAATGAATGGACGTGCTCATAATCACCATACTGCTCTGCTAGTGATGGGCTAGGTCTCGCGTCCATGAATACGAGGGGGCTGCCCTAAATAAAAAGTAATGAGGTCTTGGTACTAGGAGATACCAAGAGGCGCATCCTGACGCTTGTGCCCTTGATTACAAGTGACGTGCCAAAACCTTTACATATAAGGAAACATTTAGGATTAAAGTCCTGATAGCTTTGCTAAATACTTGATGGCGCAATGCTTTCAGCAGGAAGACCGTTTATCGGGTTTGATTTTTCAGGTCGAGTAGGCAGTGCCTGGTCAAGAAGGGACCCCTTGGGCAGTCAGAAATCTGGCTTTCAGGCGAGACCATTCTGGCGCTTTCGCCTATCCGGCTCGATATTTCTTGAATATTTTCATGATCTATTTTCGCTTTCGTCCAAAAGCAAAAACTTCTTGTCGAGATGCGGGATAATGGCAGCCAATTCGCTTATTCACGTTTCGGTAGTTTTGCATGGAAATCAAGGTCAATTTTCTCGATAACCTTCGGCTTGAGGCTAAGTTCGATGACTTCACGGTCATAGCCGATCAGCCTATCCGCTACAAGGGGGACGGTTCGGCGCCTGGGCCTTTTGATTATTTCCTGGCTTCATCAGCGTTATGTGCTGCGTATTTCGTGAAGCTGTATTGCCAGACACGCAATATCCCTACCGACAACATTCGTCTTTCGCAGAACAATATTGTTGATCCTGAAAACCGTTATCAGCAGATTTTCAAGATTCAGGTCGAGTTGCCGGCAGATATCTCTGACAAAGACCGGCAGGGCATTTTGCGCTCCATCGACCGTTGTACGGTAAAGAAGGTGGTGCAAACCGGCCCGGAATTTGTCATTGAGGAAGTGGACAACCTAGATGCCGATGCCCAGGCGCTGCTGATACCGAGCATGGCCTCTGACACGAGCACCTTTATTGCAGGCAAGGATCTGCCGCTTGAGCAGACTATTGCCAACATGTCGGGGATTCTGGCCGACCTGGGCATGAAGATTGAAATCGCTTCATGGCGAAATATCGTTCCCAACGTGTGGTCGCTGCATATACGCGACGCTCATTCGCCGATGTGCTTTACCAATGGCAAGGGGGCCACCAAGGAAGCCGCGTTGGCGTCAGCCTTGGGCGAGTTTATCGAGCGTCTGAACTGTAACTTCTTCTACAACGATCAGTTCTGGGGTGAAGACATTGCCAATGCAGAGTTCGTGCATTACCCGAACGAACGATGGTTCAAGCCAGGCCGTAAGGATGCATTGCCATCTGAAATTCTCGATGCATACTGCCGGGAAATCTACAACCCTGATGGGGAGCTACGCGGCTCGCATCTGTATGACACCAACTCCGGCAACGTCGAGCGCGGCATCTGTTCGCTGCCCTTTGTACGTCAGTCGGACGGCGAGGTGGTGTATTTCCCGTCCAATCTGATCGAAAACCTGTACCTGAGCAATGGCATGAGTGCTGGTAACACGCTGGCTGAAGCGCAGGTGCAATGTCTGTCGGAAATTTTCGAGCGCGCGGTGAAGCGTGAAATCCTGGAAGGGGAGCTTGCCCTGCCTGACGTACCGCAGGACGTGCTGGCAAAATACCCGGCTATTCTGGCTGGCATCCAAGGACTGGAAGAGCAGGGCTTCCCGGTATTGGTAAAGGATGCATCGCTCGGAGGTGAGTTCCCGGTGATGTGCGTCACCTTGATGAATCCACGTACCGGCGGCGTATTCGCCTCGTTTGGCGCGCATCCAAGCTTGGAGGTAGCGCTTGAGCGCAGCCTCACAGAACTGCTTCAAGGGCGCAGCTTCGAAGGTCTCAATGATCTTCCTCAGCCTACGTTTGAAAGCCAGGCCGTGACCGAGCCGAACAACTTCGTTGAGCATTTCATTGATTCCAGCGGTGTGGTGTCGTGGCGTTTCTTCAGTGCCAAGGCGGATTTCGAATTTGTCGAATGGGATTTTTCAGCCGAGGGTGAAAATGCCAATGCTGAGGAAGCCGCGACCCTGTTCGGTATCCTCGAGGATATGGGTAAGGAAGTGTACATGGCGGTATATGAGGACCTGGGGGCAACGGCTTGCCGTATCCTGGTGCCGGGCTATTCGGAGATTTATCCGGTAGAGGATCTGATCTGGGATAACACCAACAAGGCGCTGTCCTTCCGCGCTGATATTCTGAATCTGCACCGTCTGGATGACGCCGCTCTGGAAGCATTGGTTGAGCGCCTGGAAAACTGCGAGCTGGATGATTACACCGATATCACTACCCTGATCGGCATCGAATTTGATGACAACACAGTTTGGGGACAGCTCACGATTCTTGAATTGAAGTTGCTGATCTATCTGGCACTGAAGCAGTTCGAGGAAGCGCATGAACTGGTCGGTGCCTTCCTGCAGTTCAACGACAATACCGTTGAGCGTGGCCTGTTCTATCAGGCTTTGAATGCAGTACTTGAGGTGTCGCTGGACGAGGAGCTGGAGCTGGCCGACTATGAAGTCAACTTTCGCAGGATGTTCGGCAATCCGCGCATGGATGCAGTGCTGGGCTCAGTGGATGGAAGCATCCGCTTCTTTGGCCTGACGCCCACCAGCATGAAGCTGGAGGGGCTGGATAGACACCTGCGACTGATCGACAGCTATAAGAAACTGCATACAGTACGTGCTAACGCCGCTGCTTCTGCCCATTAGCTGTCATTGAAGGCGCGTAGTGGCTAGGGTTGCTCCCAGTGACTATACGCCTGGCGGATGCCAGCAGTGCAATCGCCTGATTACCTGCTATTTGAGTAATCAGGCGCACTCGCAAGACGGACCTGTTACTGCGTTGGGGCAGAGGTGAACCGCCCTTTGCCCGGCTACGAATGATGGGTCTGCTCTTTAGAGGAGGTTCCCAATGGAGGTGATCGTCGTACTTCGGTGATGTAAATCAGGATCAGTGACACCCATACGATGCCGTAGAGCAGCATGAAGCAGCTTGAGTTGATACCCAGGAAGTCGAGCAGTGTGCCAAACAGGATAGGCAACAGGAACCCTCCCAGTCCTCCCGCCATGCCGACGATGCCTGAAACGATGCCCATGTTTTGTGGAAAATCATCGCCGATGTATTTGAAGGTAGAAGCCATGCCGCAGGCAAAAGCGATACCCAGAATAAATAGCAGTGCTGTTGCTCCCCAAACCGGAAGGCCAAGATGAAAGCTCATCGGTCCCCGGACAGTTTGAACGGTAAAATCGGTTTGTGGATAGGAGAGTAAAAACAGACTGATCCACGCGATCCACAATACCCACCACGTTACAGCATGAGCACCAAGCCGATCTGACAGCAAGCCGCCGAGCGCTCGAAGGGCACCTCCAGGAAGGGAGAAGCAGGCTGCCAGCAGTGAAGCCTGAGCAATCGAGAGACCGTATTCGTTCAGGTAATACTGTGGCATCCAGATCGAGAGCGCTGTAAAGCCCCCGAATACAACGGAATAATACTGACAATATTTCCAGACGCGCCCATCCCGCAGAACAGCCAGCTGCTGTCTAACCGGAACGGAGCGTCCAGGGGCTCTGGTATCCGGTGCGGCAATTATCCAGAACAGAACCGCCGTCACGAGAAGCGCCACGGCATACACACGCGGCACGCTCTCCCAGCCGTAGCGGGCAACAAGGGTGGGCGCCAGGAACATGTTGATGGCGGCGCCAGCGGTACCTGCCCCGAATACCCCCATCGCAAATCCTTTGCGCTCGCTGGGAAAAAAGCGAGCCACGTAGGGCGTTCCAACCGAGAATGAGGCTCCCACAAGTCCGAGTGCCAGCCCCAACAACAGGAATTGCCAGAGTTGGTTTGCGTAGGAGGCGAGCCAGAGAGGAACGGTGCACGTCAGAAGCAGCAGGGTCATCACTGTTCGACCACCGAAGCGGTCTGTCCAGATACCCAGCGGCAACCGGAAAATGGCGCCGGTCAGGACTGGCGTGGCGGTAAGCAGGCCGAACTCAGATGCACTGAGGCCCAGGGAGGTCTGGATAGGGATGCCGATCACGCCAAACATCATCCAGACGGCAAAGGAGATCAGAAATGCCAAGGTGCTCATCACCAGCACACGCAAGGACTGGGTGCTGGTTGAGGATGCGATTGCTGCCGATCCGGTTTTCAAGAGCAGTTCCTCGCGGGAATGATCACAGGGTCTCGGTTCGGGCCGTGGCCAGCGGAGCCGTCCGCTGCGGTGCACGATGATCCTGCCGGCCACGCTGAGGGTCGAGCAGGGGCGCTCTCGCCTGCAAAAAGGTCGAAGCCCTTGATGCTGGCGCGTGCGGCCAGTGAGGCGATATAGCCCTGCACGGCCTGCCGCCAACTGGTTTCCTGCAAAAAGGCGATAATTCGCGGGCGTACTGCCTGCAGTGGCGGTACCCGTCCTTTATGACAAGCCAGCACACGGATGATATGCAGGCCGAATCGGCTTTGAACGACTGTGGGGCATACCTCACCTGCTGCCAGTCCGGCAAGGTGGGTTTCGAATTCCGGCACTGTGCTTCCACGCTCGATCAATCCCAGATCGCCACCCTGCGTTCTTGAAGGACAGTCAGAGAAGCGGCCCGCCAACACGGTCAGGGCTGTCGGGTCATCAAGCACTTCTGCAAGCATCGTTTCTGCCTTTTCCCGTGCCGCCCCAATGGCACGTTCATCACCGGGGTTCGCTGCGATCAGCAAGTGCTGGACCTGCCAACGGTCAGGACGCTTCAAACGATCAAGGTTGTGCTGGTACCAGCGCTCCAGCTCTGTCTCGGTTGGCTCTGGAAGCTTCAGCTCAGTTTCGAGCAGACGCCTGATGGCGGCCTCGTCGGCCTCCTCACCGGGCTCAGCATCCTGACCGGTGATACCGTGGCGTGTAGCCTCGGCCAAAAGCAGCTCTCGAACGACGAGTGCACGTGCGGCCTGTTCCCAGGCAGCGGCTGGGTCATCGGCATCCTGCAGTTGGGCCTCCAGCGAAAGTAGGTCATCAGTAATGGCAATACCGTCAACGGTGATCATTGTCATGTCCCTACTTTTTTTTATGCTCGTCGAGCCGGGTACGGACAGCAGAAGTGCTCTGCTGTAGTCCGGCTGTTATGCCGTCGTCCAGCGCAATGTTGGGCGGAACGCCGAGCGAGGCCCTGTACAAGGCCCACATGGCACCGGGCTGGTCGGTGGTTCCTCCGTGCAGTAACAGCGGTAGGTTACTGCGATCGGCCAGCAAGTCCGAAAACTGCTTGACCTGCTCCTGTGTCGGCAGGTCCTGAACGGGAAGGTTGGCGTAGCGGATGCGTGCGAATTCCGCATGTTGTTTTTCGGATGCGATTTCTTCCGCTGGCCTCAGATCCACAATCATGGCGAAACCTACGCGCTTGGCTTCAACCACACCCTCGTCCTCAATCGGTCCAGCGATAGCCACCAGCGGCGCAACACGGTGGTAAAGCGGCAATCGCTGCTCGGCAATCTGATCCCCGAATGGCGCGATCCCCGGCTGCGGCGCTACATCATCGGCAGCGCCCGCTGCCAGGGCTGCCTCCATGAACAGAACACCGGATAACAGCCAGAGCATATGCTGGGAAGGCGTCATACGCCCTCCTTGGAAATGTTGGCGTTCTTGCGAACGATCTGCCATCCAGGGCGGCCCAGGTACCAGACAGGCGCAGACCAGACATGGACGAGCCGGGTAAAAGGCACAAGAAGGAACAGCGTCATACCGCAAACCAGATGCAGCTTATAGACCCAAGGCACGTCGGCCACCAGCTGCGCCGAGCCCGGGCGGAACAAGAGAATGCTGCGAGACCACTCGGCAAGCACCAGCATGTAGGTGCCGTCCAGATTTTGCGACGATTCGGGCAGCGTGCTGATCCCGAGGCAGAGTTGGAAGAAGATGAAGAGCAGGATGAAGATATCGGTCGGCTTGCTGGTCTGGCGAATGCGGGCATCCGTCAGGCGCCTATGGATCAACAAAATTCCGCCCACTACGCCGAGGGCGGCGAGCGCACCACCCGTCACGATAGCCAGGATCTGCTTGGCTTTCACGGTCAGGCCGAGGGCATGGTAGACCTCAGGCGGCGTAAGTAACCCCGCAGTATGCCCGACAAAAAGGCCTAGAATGCTGATGTGAAAAAGATTACTGCCCCAAACCAACTGGCGACGTCTCAAAAACTGGCTTGACTGACTTCGCCAAGAGAATTGGCTGCGGTCAAATCGTGCCCAACTGCCCAGAAAAAAACAGATCATGCACAGGTACGGGTAAAACCCGAACAGGAACTGGTTGAGCCAATTCATGCGGCATACCTCTAGCGTTCTATGAGACGGATGGGTGAAACCTGCACATCGCGTTCGAACTGTGCAACCAGGGCGGCTGCGTTCGAGCAGGCACTATCGGCAACTGCGGGCTCCATGAAGCTGACAGGTGCTTCTTCGTAGCGGGCATCCAGTGCTTCAGGGGTATCCTCTTGTTCTCCCTCGGCCAGTCTGGAGGCGACTACCTCGGTGTCTGCTGGCCGTGAGCCTAACGCCTCGATAGCGCGCAGCACTGCAGCATACGGTGTTCCGCGTTTCTCGAGACGACTGGCCAGAAGCGCAACGATCTCTACAATCTCACCGAGCAGGACGGCGGCGTCGGAAGGTGCATGACACGAAACGTATTCCAGAAAGACCGGTAGAAAATCAGGCAACTCATCGCCTGACAGCTCTAGCCCAACGGCTCGATAATCTTCGACGAGGTTGGCCATGGCCTGGCCCCGATCCCGTGAGTCGCCGTGCACATGACCGAATAGATAGAGCGAGAGGGCGCGTGAGCCACCGTCAAACAGCGACACATAATTCCCTTGCGCCTGTAAAGGATCAGACGCTGCCAGATGGTCGCAAAAAGCGATGACCTGGTCACGTTGTGTGGCGGGCAGCGGTGAGTCATTCAGGATATATCGAATATCCGGCAAGGCCTCCATGAGGGCCTGGTCGGGGTAAAGCAACAGTCCGGCAAGTGCCTTGCACGTTATCATCACGTTACTTCCTGTCGAGAGGGAAGCGCTCACCCCGGGTCTTGCGGGTGTCCTGGCCCCACAGCATGAAACGGCTGTTCCCTTCGGAAGTCATCTGCCCGAAATGGAAGCCGGCAATGCCGCGCTGGTCGTAAGCATTTTCGGCCACTTCCTTATGCGAGGTCGGGATCACGAACCGGTCCTCGTAGTTGGCAATTGCCATTACGCGGTACATCTCCTCGGCCTGTCGCTCTGTCAGACCGACCGCATCGAGCGCGGTGGTATCGACAATCCCTTCGATATTGCGCCGACGCATGTAGGCTCTCAGCGCCAGCAGCTTGCGTAGCGTGTCGCGGATGGGCTCCTCTTTTCCCGCCGTCAGCAGGTTGGCCAGGTAGCGGACCGGGATACGCAGGCTATCTACGTCCGGGATGCCTTCAAGGGTAGCCAGGGCGCCTGCATCGGCCGCCTCCTGAATCGGCGACAGGGGAGGGATGTACCAGACCATCGGAACGGTTCGGTATTCAGGGTGAAGCGGGAAGGCTACCTTCCACTCACAGGCCATTTTATAAACGGGCGAGCGCTGGGCCGCCTCGATCCAGTTATCCGATACGCCGTCCTTACGGGCCTGCTCGATTACGGCCGGGTCGTGCGGATCAAGAAAGATGTCCAGCTGCGCCTGATAGCAATCCTGAACATTGGCCTGAGAGGCAACCTCAAGAATCCGGTCGGCGTCGTATAGCATCACACCCAGGTAGCGAATACGGCCCACGCAGGTTTCCGAACACACGGTCGGCTGACCGCTCTCGATGCGCGGATAACAGAAGATGCACTTCTCGGACTTGCCCGTATGCCAGTTGTAATAAACCTTCTTGTAAGGGCACCCGGTTACGCACATGCGCCAGCCGCGGCACTTCTCCTGATCAATCAGGACAATGCCATCTTCTTCGCGCTTATAAATAGCCCCTGACGGGCACGCGGCAACGCAAGTAGGGTTCAGGCAATGCTCACACAGACGAGGGAGGAACATCAGAAAACTGTTTTCAAACTCTCCATAGATCGCTTTCTCGACTTCCTTGAAGTTGTAGTCTTGCGAGCGTTTGTGAAACTCAGTACCGAGTGATTCCTCCCAATTGGGTCCCCAGCTGACCTTTTCCATCCGCTCGCCAGTCACAATCGAAACCGGCTGAGTCGTTGGGGCAGCCTCGCTTTCACCCACGCCATGAATATAGGAATATTCGTAATCGAACGGCTCGTAGTAGTCATCGATTTCCGGCAGCTCCGGATTGGCAAATATCTTGGACAGAATCCGCCATTTGCCGCCGGTCTTCGGTCGCAGTTCACCGCCCTTGCCAAGCACCCAACCACCACGCCAGCGCTCCTGGTTTTCCCAGTCCTTAGGAAAGCCAATGCCCGGTTTGCTTTCTACGTTGTTCCACCAGGCGTACTCGATTCCCTGACGGGTCGTCCAGACCTGTTTACAGGTCACGCTGCAGGTGTGGCAGCCAATGCATTTGTCGAGATTGAGAACCTTGCCGATCTGCGCCCTGACTTTCATGTCCGCTGCCCTTCCACGCGAGATTCCTCTTCGGTTTTCATCACGGCGATCTTTTCGGACAGCGGTCGATCGCGCCAGTCGACGTTTCTCATCTTGCGCAGCACGATGAATTCGTCCCGGTTCGATCCAACGGTGCCGTAATAGTTGAATCCCCAAGACAACTGGGCATAACCACCGATCATGTGTGTGGGCTTAAGCACAACACGGGTGACGGAGTTGTGTATGCCGCCGCGATTCTGCGTAACCTCGCTGCCCGGCACATTTGCCGTACGCTCGGCCGCGTGATACATGAACGCGGCCCCTTCAGGTATGCGTTGGCTGACGACCGCACGTGCGACCAGTGCACCATTACGGTTGAACGCCTCAATCCAGTCGTTATCTTCAATGTCTGCCTTGGCGGCATCACGCTCGCTGATCCAGACGATGGGCCCACCCCGCGCCAAGGTCAGCATAATCAGGTTTTCGGTATAGGTACTGTGGATGCCCCATTTCTGGTGAGGTGTGAGGAGGTTGAGGGCAAGCGGCGGATTGCCGTTGTCATGCGCCTGAGCTAGCTCAAGAGACGCCGAGCGCGTATCGATCGGAGGGCGATACGTGGCGAAGCCTTCGCCAAAATCCCGCATCCAGGGGTGATCCTGATAGAGCTGCTGGCGTCCGGTTAGTGTTCGCCATGGGATCAGCTCGTGCACGTTCGTCCAGCCAGCGTTGTAGGAGATCTCGTGGCTTTCGATGCCGGACCAGACCGGTGATGTCAGGATGGGGCGAGGCTGGGCAGCGATGTCGCGAAACTCAATCTTTTCACCGGCACGTCGTTCAATCAGGTGAGTGTGATCACGGCCGGTTACCTCCGAGAGGGCCTGCCAGGCTTTATAGGCTACCTGTCCGTTGGTTTCAGGTGCCAGCGCCAGCACCGTTTCGATCGCGTCGAGATCCGACCGCATACGTGGACGATTGTTTGCGCCGGGGTCAGGTAGATTGACATCACGCAAGTGTGCTACCTCCGCCTTCGTATCCCACACCATGCCCTTGGTACCGTTCCCGCGTTCCTCAAGCAGGGGACCCGCGCTGACAAAGCGGTCGTAAGTCGCGGGGTAGTCGCGGGTAACCAAGGTGATAGCAGGCATGGTGCGTCCTGGAATGCCAGCCGGTCCTCCCTGCTTCCAGTCTTGCCCTCCATAGGGCTGGGACAGTTCGGATGGCGTATCTTTCAGGGTTGGGGTCAGCACTACGTCTTCCTCAACGCCCAGTTCACCAGGCGCAAGCCGCTGAAACGTATTAGCCAGTTCTCGAAAAATGGCCCAATCCGTGCGTGCGCCCCAAACCGGGTCCACCGCGGCTTGCAGTGGATGGATAAAGGGATGCATGTCGGAGGTGTTGAGGTCAGCCTTTTCGTACCAGGTGGCAGTTGGCAGGACCACATCGCTGAAGAGCGTAGTGGTATTCATGCGAAAATCGATGGTAACCAACAGGTCAAGCTTGCCCTCGGGAGCCTGCTCTCGGTAAACCACTTCTTCGGGCCGCTGATCGCTTTCCTCGTTAAGTACATTGTTGCGTGCACCTAACAGGTGTTTCAGAAAATACTCATGACCTTTGCCGCTAGCGCCGAGCAGATTGGAGCGCCAGACGAACAGGTTGCGTGGCCAATTCTCGGGCGCGTCTGGATCTTCGCAGGCCATTTGCAGGGACCCTGCATGAAGGGCGTCGGCCACATACGCAGCCGGGTCTTGGCCTGAAGCGCGTGCGGCACGCGCCACATGCAAGGGATTGGTCTTGAGCTGCGGCGCACTGGGCAGCCACCCCATGCGCTCGGCTCGAACATTGCAGTCGAGCATGGTTCCAGACCACGCCGTGGGATCTGCCAGTGGCGAGATCTGCTCGCGTAACTCCATACGCTCATAGCGCCACTGATCAGTGTGGGCATAGAAAAAACTCGTCCCGTTCATCTGTCGTGGGGGACGCGACCAGTCTGTCGCAAACGCGACCGGCAGCCAGCCGGCTTGAGGCCGCAGCTTTTCCTGCCCGACGTAATGCGCCCAGCCGCCTCCGGACTTCCCTACGCAACCACACAGGATGAGCATCGACATGATGCCGCGGTAGGTCATGTCCATGTTGTACCAGTGGTTCAAGCCCGCACCGAGGATCACCATGGAACGTCCTTGGGTCGCTTCGGCATTGGCTGCAAAACCACGAGCTACGGCAATGCAACGATCCCGCGGAACGCCTGTGATCGACTCCTGCCAGGCGGGCGTTCCTGGAATATTTTCGTCAAAACTGCTTGCGCCGTCCTCGCCCAGTCCGCGACTGACGCCATAGCTGCCAAGCATCAGGTCGAACACAGTCGTGATTTCGACCTCGCGTCCGTCCTTGAGCGTCACACGACGTACAGGTATCCGGCGTTTCTGAATAGGGGCATGGTCAGTAAGACCAAACTTGCCTTCGCTGCCAAAGTAGGGGAAAGCAACGGTTGCAGTCGCCTCGCCTAGCAGCGTTAGGCGCGGGGAGATCTCTGCTCCGCTGGCGCCATCCTTGGGTTCCAGATTCCACTTGCCTTTCTGACCCCAGCGGAACCCGGCGCTGCCCTGTGGCGCTACGATAGCATCGGTCGTTTCGTCAATCACAACGGGTTTCCAGTCGGGATTGTTGTCCTGGCCGAGGTTATCGGCAAAGTCGGCGGCACGAAGCATGCGGCCAGCAACGAGCCCTTCGGGATGACGTTCGAGCACAATCAGGAAGGGCAAGTCGGAGTATTGACGGACGTATTCCTGGAAGTAAGGCACTTGCCGGTCGACGAAGAACTCCTTGAGGATTACATGACACATGGCCAGGGCAAGGGCCGCGTCGGTGCCCTGCTTGGGATGTAGCCACAAGTCGGCGAAGCGGGCCACCTCGATGAAGTCTGGCGCGATCACCACACTTTTGGCCCCGCGATACCGGGCTTCGGTGTAGAAGTGAGCATCGGGCGTCCGTGTCATGGACACATTGGAGCCCCAGAGCAGCAGATAGCCAGAGTTGTACCAGTCTGCACTTTCCGGAACGTCTGTCTGCTCGCCAAAGGTCTGAGGTGATGAGGGTGGCAAGTCGCAGTACCAGTCGTAAAAGGACAGGCACGTGCCTCCGATCAGGCTGAGGTAGCGTGTGCCGGCCGCATAGCTGATCATCGACATGGCGGGAATCGGTGAAAACCCGACCACCCGATCAGGCCCCCAGGCCTTGATTGTGTGAATGTTGGCAGCGGCGATAAGTTCGTTGATCTCATCCCAATCCACTCGTACGAAGCCACCCAAGCCTCGCACTTCCTGGTAACTCCGCCGTTTGGCAGCATCGCCCTGGATGGATTCCCAGGCCTGAACAGGGGAAAGCGTCTTGCGTGCTTCGCGCCAAAGCGCAAGAAGGCGGCCGCGTACCATCGGATATTTGATGCGGTTGCTGCTGTAGAGATACCAGGAATAACTGGCGCCACGAGGACAGCCACGCGGCTCATGGTTGGGAAGATCAGGACGGGTCCGCGGGTAGTCGGTCTGCTGAGTTTCCCAGGTCACCAATCCATTTTTGACATAGATCTTCCAGCTACAGCTGCCTGTGCAATTGACGCCATGGGTAGATCGCACAATCTTCTCGCTTTGCCAGCGGGACCGATAATTGTCCTCCCAGGCGCGATTTTCGTCAGTGGTTACTCCATGACCTTCCGAGAAAGATCCCTTGTACTTTTTGAAGAACAGTAGTCGATCAACGAACTGGCTCAAAACGTCGGCTCCCTTATCTCGGTCCTTTCGAGCCTAGCAACGACTTTTTGGCTTCGCGAATAGGAGTGTTTAATTCCGATAAGCGGTATGGGCTGCGCGATGCAAGTTGGCACGTTTTGTGGCAAGCGTGCACTTGAGGACGTTGGAAGATAGATACGTCTAGGCTCTTGTAATTACACGCTTTTTTTGTGTGGTTATTTGCGCTTAGGGTTGTTTATTTACCGTTTAAAGAACACATAAGGAGCCAAAGAACATTGAGTCGTACGAAAGGTACATGCGCTACTGTCAAGCCCGGACCAAGATCAATGACATTGCCGTTTTAAGTTCAGCCTTTCCGTAAAAGGGTAGGCGTTCCGGCTGACGCCATCGCTTGTTAAGACGCCTCAATACGGCCGTCAAATGTTCCGAGAACAACTCTTCAGGTTGCTAATACAGAGGCCAGGGTAGTTTGATGTCCTGGAACGTATTATCATGTGCACAGGCGCATTTGGAGTGCGCGTTTCACCTGCTCATTAAAAGGACTTAGCCATGACCGATATCAATCAAACCGTCCAGCCTGCTCCATTGCAGCAGCCGATTGTCAGCAATTCGAATATGGCTGGCATCGTCTATGTTCTGTACATTGTAGGTTTCTTCAACGGCGTTACCGCGCTGATTGGACTTATCCTGGCCTATGTCAACAGAGATACGGCAGATCCGATTTCTCGTTCGCACCTGGATTATCAGATCCGTACATTCTGGTGGGGACTTCTGTGGCTTGTACTGGGGTTTGCTTCAACCCTGCTTATCATCGGATGGTTCGTGCTGCTTGGCTGGGCAATCTGGACGATTTATCGAATCGTGAAAGGGCTGACGGCAATCAATAATCGTCGTGGAATTTAAGTAAGCGTAATCTCGGCTTATATCTAACTGGCCGCCTGGGGTTTGAATGTTTACCGCCGATACCCTGGGCTGGCGTCCAACCCATAGAAACGCACCACCAACAAGCCTGCCTATCAAGACGCACCCATTAGTGTAAGCGCTATCGTTTTCAACACTGTTGCTACTCGTGAATTAAATAACCTTGGAAGATAAGACTGTTCTTATCTGCGCATGAGGTGCCTGTTATTTAGCAGGGAATATTTTTGACGAGCAATCAAGAAAAGTAGATGGAGCATAATCGGACATGATCAATTCATGTCCGATCTGGTACGCAATGAGCGGTTTTCAAAACTTCAATTGCATAACCCTCTATTAGGCTTAGACGTTTTTAGGGCTCTGCCCGAAGCGGTTATCGACAAGATCTCCCTCAAGGCACATAAGCACCAGGAAAATGATTCCGCCTACTGCTGGAACGCCACTGATAAGAGCCCACCAACCGCTTCGGTTGGTATCATGAAGACGTCGGATAGTGACGCCCACATTTGGAAGAATCATAGCCAGGGTATAGACACCACATAACCAAGGGCCCCAGCCAATTACTCCATCTACAACGGCAAGTACAACAGTAATGATCGCGCTGAACAGGGCGAACATCCAATATTCTTTCCGTCGAGCACGGCCATCAAACTTGACGTAGTTACTGACTACCGAGAGATACCATTCCATGTGTTACATCTTCCTTATACAAGCCTGGCGTAAAACGCCAGCATCCTAAAAAACAATGAAGTTCAGGACAGGGAATCAGTAAAAGAATAGATGATTGCACAGAGCCGCTATTTGTCATGAGAGCAAGCAATGCAAGAGAAATCTTTCCCAGACCATCCATAATCTTTCACAGAAGCCAGTCCATAGCTTCAAGGTGGACAGCAAGTTTACAGATGAAGTCAACTTGACGCTACAGTAAAAGCGCTATCATTCATTCCAGATAAGTGACCAGTGTGTAATAGTTGGAAAATTCAGCTTTTCAATCACTTAGATATGTCGAAGGTATTGAATCAGTGAAGTACCATGGTTGGCGTATCTTTTAAGGTTTGGCAACCTGAGCATTGAAATAGCCGCTATTGCTTGGTTAGGTATACCGGCAGGCATCGTGGATCTATCGTACATGCGGCTGACTCAACCAGACTAAAAAGTCAGACAGTTGTGTAATAGTTCTGACAAACCGTTCAGGATTATAACGTGTAAATGTTACCTTTAAAGGTTTACTAGCGTGTGGCTTCATAACCAGATCCTGGCTCTCAAAACGATCACTACATAGTTTGTGGTTGCATTTGATAAGTCAGCGTTTGCCTATGAAGTGGGCACGTATGCATTCCCTCGTGCAAACCTATTGTCTTAACGTTTAAATCCATTGATACATCGTCAGCATCGACTTCTATCGAACAAAATGTATGGCTGTTCGCTGGGGTGCGATGAGTCCTTAGACAGTCGTAGCATGCCAAGCTGCTACAAGTCACACAGTAGGGTTATATCATTGGGTGGGTATCAACACCGCTATAATCGTCGTAACACTTGAGTGAGATCAAAAACGTTTATCCAAATTTCGATACGTTAGGGGTTCACCTCATACGTTCAGGAGTCTCGGATGGCCAAGAAATTTCCTCTGCAGCCTAAGCATCCGGAGCGCATCTGTTGGGGGTGCGATATGTATTGTCCTGCAAACTCGTTAGCCTGCGGTAATGGCGCCAGCCGTACCATGCATCCGGTTGAGCTGTTTGGTGAAGACTGGGATACGTTCAATGCAACCGGGGGTGAGCAGGCAGAAAGCGAGAACCCCGAACATCAGCTGAAACAGTAGGTCCGAACGCGAGCGGGTATCCAATCAACCTATCGTACGTTCGTTTGGCTTAAACTGTAGTCTCTTCAAATCGGATGAGAGGCTATAAGACGTGCTTACCCTGCGGCATGCCTGGTCAGGTCCCGTTGAGCTGGTGGATGCCAGCGGTACGGGTCACCGATTCGCCAAGCACAGCCATGATGAGTGTGTAATTGGAGTCAATTTGGAAGGCGAGGAGCACATCTGGCTGGATGGCAGGATATTCAATGCCGGCAAGGGATCCATCACTCTGTATAACCCCGGCCAAATACAAGGCGGCGGGGCCCATGAGGGAGCCTTCTGGCGCTACGTAGGGCTTTATGTATCGGCGGACTGGCTGGCCCAAAGCCTTGGGGTCAATCAAGTTGAGTTCGAGCGTCCTTTGCTTTATCAGCCAGCCATTGCAAACCGCTTTGCCTGCGTGGTGCAAATGGCATTACAAGGCAGCTCCACGAGCAACCCACACGTTCATCAGGCGTTGATCCTGTTACTCGCAGAGATCACGGAGCTGAGTGGTGTTGCACTGACCACGCATTCAGCCGAGCCAGAGGTGGTTCTTCGTATTCAGGAGTGTCTTGCCGACTCCTTGGCGCAAATGCCTACTTTGGACGAACTAGCCCTTTTGACCCAGAGATCCAAGTATCAATTGCTGAGAGCATTTCAAAAGGAAACGGGGTTAAGCCCACATCAATGGGCCATGCAGCTGAGAGCGCGGCGAGCACGGGGACTGCTGCGGCAGGGTATGCCCGCCACGGATGTTGCTTATACGCTTGGCTTTGCTGATCAGAGCCACTTGAGTCGCCACTTTCGTTCGGCTTATGGAATACCGCCTGGCCAATATCAACGCCTCTACAGGTCCTGCAATCCTGTTCAAGATTATTGAGCAGGGGCAACCCATACTGATCGCCCTTTCTTTTCGAGACGCCTGATATGCTGACAATCTTCCTATCGGCCTTTTTGTTTGGCGCTGCGTTCTGCCTGTCGCCTGGACCTGTCCTGGCTGAAACGTTGCGGCGTGGCTTGTCCAATGGTTTCAGGCCGGCCCTAATGGTTCAGGTAGGATCTTTGTTGGGCGATGCCGTGTGGGCTGTATTAGGGTTGGTAGGGCTGTCAGTCCTGCTGGGCCATGAGCCGATTCGCATACCCCTAACGCTACTCTGTGCGGTTTATCTGGCCTGGCTAGGCGTTCAGAGTCTCAAGGATGCGTGGCGCCTGCCGGTCGGTACAAGTGAATCAGGTCAACCGCAGCAGGGCGCCTTGATGGCGGGTGCTGCCATCTCGTTGACTAATCCAAAAAACATTGTGTATTGGGGCGCGTTGGGAAGCGCCTTGTCGGGTATAACAGGCGACACTCCCAGTATTGCAAACACAGCGATGTTCTTTGGCGGAGTCATGAGTGCCTCTATTTTGTGCTGCTTTCTGACGGCAGCGCTTGTTGAGGGATTCCGGCGTGCCAGCTCACCAAACTGGCATAGAGCCAGCCATGCCCTGTGCGGAATCCTGTTGCTCATCATGGCTGGGCTCGCTCTGCATGGTCTCTGAGTGCGATCTTATACATGCGCTATAGAAGACAGGTAACCGTTTTGATAAAGGTAACGGCCAATCATTACAAAGCAGATGGCTACGATGAGAGGCCTGATCAGTCGGGCACCGCCACCGATAACGGCCAGTGAGCCCAGATAGGCACCCGCAAGCTGTCCGACTGCCATGATGCCACCTACCAGCCAAAGTACCTTGCCGCCCATGATGAAGATTGCAAGGGATGCAAGGTTGCTCGCCAGGTTAAGGGACTTGGCAGTTGCCGTAGCGGTTATAAGGTCGCGGCCCCGCAAGGCTACCTCGCTGAGTGAAAAGAATGAGCCCGTGCCAGGACCGAAAAAACCGTCGTAAAACCCGATAAGGGGGACAACCAGGAGACGGTGCAGCCGCTCCCCCATTCGCGGCTTGCGCTCAACAGTACCTGCGCCTGGGGCAAGCAGGAAGTACAACGCAATACCACCCAATATGAAAGGCACCAAGACTTCAAGAGCGGAGGCATCTACACGCTGAATAACCACGGCGCCCACGGCTGCGCCAATAAAGGAGGTCAAGAAGGGCTTTTTGACATCTGCCCAGGCGATCTTGCGTTTACGAAGCAGGGTCAATGTGGCGATTAGCGCCCCAAAGGTGCTCTGGAGTTTATTGGTTGCAATGGCTTGTACCGGTGGGATCTGAGCCAGCATTAGGGTAGGCACGGTAATCAGCCCGCCGCCGCCTGCCAGCGTATCGATAAAGCCTGCTGCAAAGGCAACCAGCCCGAGTAATAGCAGAAAGGTGGGATCCAACACTACATCCATTTCAACATCCTTTGATGACACGAGACGGATACGATAGAGCAACGCTGGGTTTTGTGTTGCAATGTGGTATTGCAGAAATCGCAACAAGGATGGCGGTATGTCACTGGGTCAGTTATGGGAACTACAGGCCTTTTGCGCAGTAGTGGATCGCCATAGTTTTGTGAGTGCGGCGCGCCTGCTGGGACGCTCTCCCAGTACAGTGACGCGCGCCATACAGAGCCTTGAGGCGCAGCTGGGGCATGAGCTTTTGCAGCGCTCACAAAAGCAGGTCCGATTGACCGAGGCGGGGGAGGCATACTATGGCTACGCCAGGCAGATGCTGTCACTGCAGGCCGAGGCAGAGGAATCACTCTCGGTACAGGGTACGTTGGCGCAAGGGTGGATTCGCTGCTCCGCCCCTGAAAGCCTGATGATGGATTTCTTGCCCAGCGTCATGGCGGAGTTTGGGCGGCGGAACCCTCAGATCAGCATCGATATACAGGTAAGCGATGCGGCACATGATCCCATTGCAGACAAACTGGATTTTGCTATTCGTGGTGGCTTTGCCTACCCTAGCGAGCTGATCGGCGCGCCATTGTGGAGCTATCGGCGTTACCTCTATGCAAGTCCGACATATCTCGCCATACGTGGCGTGCCTGAAGCGCCCGAGGCGCTTGTCGAGCATGACCTGCTGATGCATACCTCCCCAAGAATTCTCAAGGACTGGTATTTCAGGCAGGGCGATGTTCAGGTCCGTTACAAGGCCCAGCCCCGTTACCGTCTCAGTTCAGGCGTAGCGTTATATAACGCTGCTGTCCAAGGTCTTGGTATCTGCCGGCTGGCGGACTGGCTTGCAGAACCGGCGGTGCAGGCGGGACGTTTAGTCCGGGTATGCAGCCATTATCGACTGACCTCCTCAACCGGGCATGACCCACAGATACATGCCGTTTATGCCAGTACCCAGCTGCCCCAGCGAGTGCGTGCATTTCTGGAGGCAATCAAAAGCGCCGCGCGTGAACGTTACGCCTGAAGCGGTTGAGTCGTTGGTGCGACAGGCCCAATCACCCTGCAGAGGTACAGATGCTTGTAACCGTTTATGGTGTCGTCTTGTTCGCGGCGGCCTTGCATGCCACTTGGAATGCAATCGTCAAAAGTGGAAGCGACAAGATCCTTATCACTGCAGTGATTACCGCTGCAGCGGCATTGATAGCAGCCTTGATCCTGCCATTTGTCCCTCCGCCGGCAGCGCCCAGCTGGGCTTTCATTGGAGCATCTGCTGTACTGCAGGTGGTGTATTACAACCTGGTGGCACAGACTTATCGCGTCGCTGAAATGAACCTGACATACCCGTTGATGCGGGGAACGGCGCCGCTGCTGGTAGCGGTCATCAGCACGGTGGGATTAGGCGCGCATCTGAGCACGACGGCCTGGGTGGGTATCGGCACGCTTTGTCTGGGTATCTTATTGATGGCGCGCCAACGTGCATCCAGGCGCGGGGCAGGGGTTGGTCTGGCGCTACTTAACGCCCTGGTTATTGCTACTTATACGTTGGTAGACGGGGCGGGCGTCAGAGTATCGGGCGCACCGCTGGCCTATACCTTATGGATTTTTCTTCTGACAGGCGCGGTTATGACGGTCTGGATGCTTTGGCGCAATGCCCATGCCTTCGTATCATTTTTCCGCATTCAATGGCTGGTGGGACTGGTAGGGGGAGCTGGAACATTGGCGTCTTATGGCTTGGCGCTTTGGGCGATGACCCTGGCGCCTGTGGCCGTTATCGCTGCCTTGCGAGAGACCTCGATTATATTTGCGGCGCTCATCTCCGTGCTTGTTCTGAAAGAGCGCATGAGTCGGGATCGAATTGCAGCGGTATGTGTCATGGCTATCGGGGCAATGATTCTGCGTCTGGCTTGACTAGTCAGGTGGCAAGCCAGATGCCAGCAAGTCTCGCCGATATTTGACGAAGCCGCGCTTGCTGTCACCCTTGAAGCCTGCCCGCTCGAAGAAGGCGTGGGCCTGAGTCCGGTGGGCTGAACTCAATAACATGATCTTGGAGCAGTCCTTGTCGATACAGCGTTGCTCGATGGCCCTGATCAGCTGCCTGCCGACGCCCGTTCCGCGTTGCGCCTCGTCAACGATTACATTCTCTACCACCGCAAACGGTTGAAAACCAAACATTGCATCCTTGCAGAAGATCAGCAACGCGCTGGCGATAAAGGTGCCGCCATATTCGGCCACTAAAAGCTCATGGACAGGATCATGCTGAAGTTCCTCCAGACGAGCCGGAAGCACAGTAATGAACGCACTGTCCACAAGTTGGCTGTATAGCCGTTGGAGGTAGCCGGCATCGTCAGGTTGTGCACGTCGAACGGTTAACATGCGTGGACGATCTCTGTTGTGGTGCGTTGGCAGACTTTATCTGTGGCTTTACCGAGGGATATCTCCGGTTGGCCGAAGCATCTTGTACATCGGTATACAGTCCAGCGTAAGACCACGAGGCGAATGGTAAGTGGATACCTTTTCACCTACAAAACCACACTTTCGATAGAACGGCGCCGCGTTCAGGGTTGCATCCAGGTGAAGGTAGTCCAGGTCTGCCTGAACGGCAAGCGTTTCGAGATGCTCCAGCATCTGGCGCGCAGCCCCTTGTCCCATGTAGTGGGGTAATACAAAGATTGCGTCGATCTTGCCGGATGTCAGGTCAACCATACCTGTTCCGATGATGCGCTCATCCGAGACCAGGACATGGAAATGGTCCTCGACATCATTTTCATAGCTTTGCGTAAAGGTGCCACTGGTCCAGATCCGGATCTGCTCGTCACTGTAGGACGATGGGCATTGATGCCGAATGGCCTCACAGCGGACTGTCCAGGTGTCCGCCGTGTCTGCGCGGTTTGCCTTGCGAATGTGAAACACGTTATGACCCCTCTGATTGAGCAGCCGGACGGACTCATTGCCTGGCACCACGAGGCGCTATTTGCTGCGTGCAGAGAGGGTACATCCAGGAAGACGCACAGAGCCACAACAGCACACCTGCGCTGGCGACCAGCGCCAGTATTTTAAACGCTTCAGCATAGCCGTAACGGGCTGCGAAAAATCCGCCCAGGCTGGTACTCAAGGCAGCACCGATGCCCTGTACTGTCATGACGGCAGCAAGGCCGGTGTTGAATCGCCCGGAACCCTCCAGAATGCGGGCTACCAACCCCGGTACGGCTACGCCCAGCAAGCCCGCACCAATACCGTCGAGTAACTGGACAGGGATCAGAACCCAGGGTGCCTGGATGAATGAGGCCAGCAGGCCGCGAAGAGGCAAGGCCAACAGTGCCAGTATAAACACGATGTAATAGCCCTTGGTCTGGGCCAATCTGGCCGCCAGCAGTGCCATGACGATCATGGTGGCCTGAGCCACGATTACCGTAGCCGCGGTATAGGCACTGGGGTCGCCAGCGGTGCCGCGCGCTACCATTGCCTGGCCCAGCAACGGGAGCATTGCCGCATTGCCCAGGTGAAAGAGCAGCACTGTAACTGCCACGGTTAGAAGGGGGCGGTTGCGGAAAAGGGCTGACCAGGAAAGCTTTTGCGCATGATCCGGCGAGCCAGCGCGGGCTGCCTCGTGATCAATCTGGTCAGCCCGTATCCTGGCTAGCATATACAAGGCGGCCAATGTCAGAACGCCCATCAGGACGAATACAGCGCCCAGGCCAAACCAGTAGCCGAATACGCCAGCGCCGATTGCAGCAAAGGCATTACCACCATGGTTGAACGCTTCATTTCGACCTAGCTGATGGTCGAACCCTCGTGTTCCTACAAGGCCCAGGGTAAGTCCTGCAATGGCGGGTGGAATAGCGGCACCGGCTATACCGGCAACCATCTGCGCGATGCTGGTAAAGAGAAAAGTAGGTAGAAAATAATTGAGGGCGCAGGCCACAAGAATGCACAAGGCAGCCCATGCAACAATACCGCGCTTGGCCTGTAGTGCGTCCACCAGCATTCCCAGCGGTGTGGTCAGGAGCAAGCCGGCTAACCCGCCTAGTGTCATGACCAGTCCTATTCGGTCCGCGGTCCAGCCCTGTTGCTGAAGAAAGATTCCAAGGAATGGGCCAAGCCCGTCACGAACATCCGCAAGAAAGAAGTTCAGGCCGTTCAAGAACGCAGTGGGCGCCATGTGGATGCATGCCTCTTATGTCCATTGGATAACGACTACTCATCCTGATTTAAAACATTTTGCAACCTTTAAGGAAGAATTAAGCCAGCCTCGTTAGCGTGATCACATCAAAAGCTGCATTGAGGATGCATCACATGAGATCACCTATATCTATCTGGACAACTTGGGTCCTGGCTTTTGCTGACGACACGCGGAAAACCCGGCAGCAGCTGCGTTAACGCCGTTCTGAACGATATACAGCCACTGATCTCCAGATCAGTCACCAAGGGAGTCGTTTCATGATTGCTCGGATTTCGAGAACGCTGACCTGGATGCACAAGGTTTTTTCCTATGTCGGCTGGCCGCTGTTCTGGTTGTTTATCTGGGATGTCATCGTTACGGCCGATTCGATGTTGCTGATGAACAATCGGCTAAACCTGCCTCTTATGCCGCTGACGCTGCTCTGTTCAGCACTGGTCGTCCTGATCAGCTTTCGCAATACAAGCGCCTATAACCGGTGGTGGGAAGCACGTACCTTATGGGGTGCCATGGTAAACAGTTCACGGAGTTTGGGTCGCCAGGTATTGACCTTGATCGATGATCAAGACGATAGGCGAAATCCAATCAAAGCGCTGCTGTTTCGCCGACACGTGGCCTACCTCAAGGCGCTTTCCGCTCACCTCAAGGGCCAAGCTTGCCCCGCGGATGTCGCGACGCTGCTACCTGCCGATGAGTTTGCCCGCCGACATGACACCAATAACTTTCCCAACGATATCCTGAACGCCTCCGCAGCGATTGTGGCGCAGGAGTACCAGGCGGGTAGGTTGGACAGCATACGTCTGGCCCGTATGGAATCTACTCTCGTGGAGATTTCGAACCATCAGGGTGGAATGGAGCGTATTGCCAACACGCCATTACCCTTTCCCTATGTGTATTTCCCGCGGCTGTTCATTTCGCTATTCTGCCTGATCGTTCCGGTTGGCTTGGTGTCGTCTATGGGGTGGTATACGCCACTGGTTTCTACCGTCGTAGGCTTCATGTTGCTGGCGATCGAGCGGATCGGGACCGATCTGCAAACCCCGTTTGCCAACAGCCAGCACCAGATCCAGATGAACTCGCTGTGCAGCAATATCGAAAAGAACCTGGCCTCCATGTTCAAAGAGCCTTCGCGGCTGGAGTTCGGCTTTATGCCGCGGCGACTCAGCTATCAACCTAGCGCCACCGTTGCGTAGTCGCCAACAGCTCGCTGTGGTCCCTTGGGCGGCACAGTCACCTATCGAGATGCATGTTCTGTTCGAAAGTCTCAAATAGCCATGCATCTCAAAGGTGCCGTAACAGGAATTAATACCAGAAGGCTCAAAAGCGGTTCGTTTACATCCTTTGGATCGATTTTATATTTAGCCTTTTCCTTGAAGAATCGACCGGCGTCTTGGTGATGCACTCGCAGGTGGAAGCCATGCACAAGGTTCATCTACCGCAGGGCAATACCGCGTTACGGATAGCCAGGAACACGCCATTCTTCAGCACGCCAACCGGTGCTGATCTGGTCGATTAACCGGGTCGCCAGTTAGCGACCCCTATGGATACAAGGAAAGGAAATCGTATGTCCCGCTTGAAACCACTCGCTGCTGCCATCCTGCTGGCCTTCGCCACGCCCTCATGGGCTGAAATGAATACTGCCGACGTTATGCAGGACGGAGAAAACAACACGGCAACCCTTGAACAGGCTGGTACCGCTATCAATAGCCAGGCCTCTATCAATCAGCTGGGAAGCAGTCATATTGGGGTTATCCAACAGCAACAGGTCAATAACGGTCAGGTATCAATTACTCAGGAAGGTTCTGCCAACGAAGGGCAGATCTACCAGGGGGGCGGCGGCCAAGATAACAGTGTGGCGCTTGAGCAGCGGGGCGATTCGAACCTGGCCACGCTGAATCAGGGTAGCGGAATAGCGCAAGTCGCTGATTTGCGAGCCACCCAGGAAGGAACAGGCAATACTATGCACGTAACCCAAAACGGGTTTGATACAGTGCTCGGTGTTACTTCTCGTGGCAATAACAACTGGGTCGAAGCTGTGCAGTACGGCGGCACCACATCAGGCAGTGTTACTCAGGAAGGCGATAACAATACGGCTTACTTCAGACAGTCAGGCGGTGGCGGTGCTGGCATTAGCCAATATGGCAATGGCAACAGCGCTTCGCTGGAACAGTCCACGCGTGAGTTCGCCAACGGTGGGATATCCCAGTCGGGTGATAACAATTTTGCCTCTGTCAGACAGAGCAATATGTTTGGCGGTCTGGGTGTCTCACAAGAAGGCTCGAATAACGAGCTTTATGTCGTGCAAGGGACACGAGGCTCCAACCTTTCTGGCTCCACCGTTGGCAATGATAACGACGTTGAAATCAGCCAGTACAGTGACACCAGCACTATCAACTACAGCCAAACCGGGGACCTGAATATTGCTCAGATCGATCAGGTGGGATATCAGACACAAAACTCAGTGTCGCTTACCCAGAACGGCATCGCCAACCAGGCGCTGATTACTCAGGGTGGCGATACCTTCTATGGCAACACTGCAGGCATTACGCAAACAGGTACGGCAAATCGCGCAACAATTACCCAGCAGTAACGTTTAACCATGAAAATAAATGCCGCGCTGAACGTCTCTCGACGACAGCGCGGTGTTTATCATGAACTTACTGCTTTTGAATGAAGCCCTGGATGATGTCCAGTGACACGTCGTTCACACCCTGCATGCCCTTTACCTTGCTCAGGGCTGACTGAGCAGCGTCTACCGAACTGTAACGGATGACGCCCATGCCTGCCGCCGAAGAGGCTTGAACCATCGTACCGCCAGTAGCTTTTGCAACCTGATCAATAACAGACGCATCCTGTACAAATACCTTCAGGCGCGGAGGCACGAGCACGGCTTGCCCGGAGGTCAGGTTCACTGCGACGCCCATCTCGCTCGGACCTGAGGCAGTGCTGGCTGCCGCCGCGGATTGCGACTTGAGCTGAGCCTGATTACCCTGCGGCAGCCTGATCGCATACGGCCCTATCTGTCCCACCACATTACTGTCTGCCTGTAGCGTCTGCTGGCGGCTCTGGCTTTGCGTGGTTGACGGCGTTTGAGCAGAGGCAGTGGAGTCGATACGCTGAACCGTTGCGTTGGGCACGAGGCGAAACGGGGTGTTTCCGACATTGAAGCTGGCCCCGGTTGCCGCCTGCTGAAGACGAGCCGCGTCTGTGGTCTGCGCCTGTACCAGAGGTGTTGCAGCCAGGGTAACGGTTAAGAAGAATAAAGTGGCTATTTTCATGATCAGTGCCCCACCACGCGAAGTTTGAAGTCTTGCAGCTTGGCGGCATTACCCCCCGCATCAACCACATCCGTTAACGAAAGCGTCCAGTCACCCGTCGCCGGCTCATCCAGAAACGCGTTGCTCGCCGCCAGTGAAACGGTGAACCCGGTCCCGGACGTAACATCCGATAGCGTCGAGAAAGGCGTCATGACATAGCTTTTGGTACCGCTTGGCGAGGTTAGAACGGCCTTCAGGTTTGACGGCTTCATATGGCTGGTCTGGAAACTGAGCTGTACCGCCTCGACCTTGATACTCTGATTGATCCGCACGCGCAATGTTGCTGGAGCATTCACACCGCCAATCGGGCTGGCAGGATCATTGGAGGCTTTCCACTGCGTATCTTTCATCGCTGGCAGTAGCTTGAAGCTCATGGCTTTATTGACGGCCGCGGTTGCATCCACCAATCCAAACCCATACCAGTTGCTGAAGTGATGGCCTGCCGCGTTGGTGATCCATCCCGGCTCGATCACTGTGCCGCCGTAGCTCACTACCGGCTGATAAGGATCAAGCGGTCGCGCGGTGCTGGCCAGGATATATTTCACGTCGCGTTGAGTCAGCTTGGGATTAGCGCCCAACATCAGGCTAACCACACCCGACACCGTGGGCGCGGCAGAAGAGGTGCCGTTCATGCGTCCCCAGTAATTGCAGGAGTTGTCGATAGACGACTGACTGCCTTCCAAGGCATTGGAAACAGTATTCGCGGTATTGGCTCCCCGGGAACAGCCCATTAGATCAGTGGTTACGATGGCAGGGGAATAGTAGGTCGGCCTGATCGCTTCCCGTACATTGGTAAGGTCAGGGTTATAGGCCCTCTGATTGCCAAATTCGCCACCAAAGCCTGAGATCCACACCGACGATCCGGCTGTGGAGTAAGACGAGCGGAGCCCCCGAGCATTCACGGCGGCGGCGGTAATAATCGTGATCAGGTTGTTGTTGGGATCAACTGTTGAAGACGCGCAAGTCACATTTAGCTCGGCTGCCTTTTCAGAACAGATATTGACTCGGCCAAACGCAGTATAGGTAAAGAACTCCTTGAAGGAGTTGCCGGCCGACTTGACATAAATTCCGCCCTTGCCATTACGCGTGGACTGCATCAAACGCTCCCAGGCGGCCTGCTCGTTAGTAGAAAATGCAGGATAGTAAGGTGTACTGCTGCCCCAACTATTATTGAAGACGGCTACATCCTTGGATTCGTTGCCGCTGCCCCAGGCGTACAGAATGTTTGCATCCTGGCTTGCCGGGTCTGCATCGCTGGCCAGGAAGTTAAAGCCCTTCAGCTTCGCCTCGGGTGCGATGCCTCGTCCTCCTTTTCCGTTCCATCCCATTTCGGCAATGATGCCTGCCACCGAGGTACCGTGTTCATCGGTATCGACACTCGGCGTCGGATCGTTTGATCCGTTTACGAAGTTCTTCGAGCCATTTGGCACGACGTTACCTGACAAGTCTTCATGACGTATTTCCAAGCCATCATCCACCACCCCGACAATGACGTTCTTCCCTCGTATACCCAGCTCATGCAATACACCCATCCGCAGATCCACGCCGGCAAGTGGTGTGACATCACCGATTACCTTTTGCCCTCTATTGCGTAAATGCCACTGGTAAATGAACAGTGGGTCGCTGCCGTTCTGAACATTTTGTGCGGCTTGTGACGATGCAGTGTCTTCGGCAGCGTATGCAATACCGCAGACTCCCCCTGCAAAAAGTGAAACTAATAAAAAAACAGGTTGTTTGGATGAGAGCATTATTCCGGTCCTTCGCTTTATCTAGAGATTTAGCCAGGCAGGATTAACGATACGCCCAGATTCGTTTTTCCTGATACGAATATAGAATTAACGTCTCGTTTTTTAAATCAGGTGTATTGACTGTTTGCTTGAGGTGTCTCTTTAAATGCCATTCTTGTGATATTGAATTGAGATTCAAAATGAAAAAATATGATGGCATGAGCGCATGTTATGTTAATTATAAGTTATTGATAAATAATGGATTTATAATTTGATTGGCTCTCTTGTATGAACGGATCAGTATAACGTATGGCTAAAAAATCCGATAAACGGCATTAATTCTTTTTAATATTTTTTGACTTGGTTTGGATTATATCCAGATGACTGAGTGGTCACTTAATGAATAAAAAATCAATTGAAAGAACGCTAAACAAAGCAGCGTGTAATGTTCGTTATGAACGATAGGCTTGTATGGGTAGAAGAAAAGAGCTTTATAAATGGATAAGTTTATGCTGTCGTAACTGATTTATGTTCTTGCTCAGTTAATTAGCAAATAGCAGATCTATTAAAGCTAATTTTTTACGCTTGTCTGCAGTGCACAGGCCTTATGGCCAGAGTGCTTATGGGTTATTCCCTCAAGAACTCGACAGGCAAGTGATTGATCGACACATGGTTCTGTCACCCAGTGTCGATCTAACGGACGTGCAGCTGAGCAGGCGCGACTACTAAGCGGCGGTATCGAAATATCACTGTAGGCGTTGCCCCTGACGCATTCCGTCAGATTTTTTATGGTATTTCCTTCTTCAGTTATCCAAGCAGCTGCCGATAGCCCTTCCGCATAGATAGATAGGCTGGCCCTAAGAAGAACAAGCACACCAGCTGAATGACTCGAAACGACATTTGACGGAAGGACTTATGAATAGCTGGTTTGGGAATATCAGCGTTACGCGCAAGCTTACGCTGGGGTTCGGTGTGGTACTGGCATTGACGCTATTTCTTGCCTGGAGCGGCTGGAGTGGTTTGGGAAGCGTCATTCAGCGAAGCCTCTGGATGACGGAGATTTCCAAGCTGAACAGAACGCTGACAGACCTGCGTATTGCACGTCTGCAGTTCATGCTGGCAAATGGGGATGAAACCAGCACCGAGCGGTTGCAGAAGAACTTGGGTATCTACCTTGAGCAGCAAAAGAAGCTCTTGGGTAGCTTTACCAACCCGGCCAATGTTGCGCTGCTGAAAAAGCAGGACGGCATCAACGGCGATTATCAGAAGTCCCTGGGCAACATGCGTGACGCATACAAGGTTGCGAATTCGGCTCGTGAGACGATCAAGAGCGAGTCGGCTGACGCGGCCAAGCTGATCGACAAGATGACCAATAGCGTCCTGCTGCTTCCCAGCTATGATGACCGTCGCTTCTCCCAGTTTCAGACTATCTCAAAGACCAAGGAAGACTTGCTGAAAACGCAGTTCCTGGTCAGTGTCTATGCCGCTAATTCAACGTCCGAGAATGAACAGGCACTGCTGGCTCAGATCGAGACAACGGGCAAGGGCATTGATCACATGATGTCCGTGTTCAAGGATGAGCTGAGTTATACGGCCCAGCAGGTAAAGGACTCGCTGAATCGCTATAGCACGGCTGTCGCCGGCTACAAGAAGGCCAATGCGGATATTGCTCAGGCTCGTAAGGAAATGACCGATCAGGGCAATGAGATCGTCAAGATCAGTGAGGAGTTGTATCAGTTCCAGCTGGATCGTCTGGCAATTGAAAGCAGCCATGCGCGTCAGCTGCAGATCGGCAGCACGATTCTGGCTCTGCTGTTGGGTGTACTGGCTGCCTGGGTGATTACCCGCCAGATTACCCAGCCGTTGAAAGAAACACTGGGTGAAGTTCAGCGTATTGCCTCGGGTGACCTGACGGCTTCTGCCCGTGTTACCCGCCGCGATGAGCTGGGTGTTCTTCAGCAGGGTATCCAGAACATGGGCAATACACTGCGTGAGCTGATTACCGGTATCCGCGATGGTGTGACCCAGATTGCCAGTGCTGCAGAAGAGCTTTCCGCTGTGACCGAGCAGACCAGCGCAGGTGTAAACGGCCAGAAGAGCGAAACTGATCAGGTGGCTACCGCCATGCATGAAATGGCCGCGACCGTACAGGAAGTAGCCCGTAATGCCGGTGATGCGTCCACGGCTGCCAGCGAGGCGGACAAGCAGGCCCGCATGGGTGACAAGGTAGTCAACGAGGCGATTGTACAAATCGAGCGTCTGGCTTCTGAAGTAAACCGTTCTTCCGAGGCCATGACCAATCTGCAGAAGGAAAGTGACAAGATCGGCAGCGTGATGGATGTCATCAAGTCTGTCGCTGAGCAGACCAACCTGCTGGCGCTTAACGCTGCTATCGAGGCTGCGCGTGCTGGTGAAGCCGGTCGTGGATTTGCGGTGGTGGCGGATGAGGTTCGCGGTTTGGCTCAGCGTACTCAGAAGTCTACAGAGGAAATCGAAGGGCTGGTGGCTGGATTGCAGGTTGGTACGCAACAGGTCGCGTCTATGATGAACGATAGCCGCAAGCTGACTGATAGCAGCGTCGAGCTTGCCCGCAAGGCAGGCGGCTCGCTGGAAAACATCACTCAGATGGTATCCAACATCCAGTCGATGAACCTGCAGATTGCGGCGGCGGCTGAACAGCAGAGCGCCGTGGCTGACGAGATCAATCGCAGCATCGTCAATGTTCGCGATGTGTCCGAGCAGACGGCGGCGGCAAGCGAAGAAACCGCGGCCTCCAGCGTTGAGCTGGCGCGCCTGGGTAATGAGCTGCAATCCATGGTCAGCCGCTTCCGCGTCTGATCCTCTCCTCAGTGCACGGTACTCGCCGTGCACTGACTCTCCAAGCGGACATATCCAGCTCAGCGCTGTTGGCTTTACAGCCAGGGTGACTACCCAGCTGCGGGCGTCTGTCACGCCCTGGTTGATCTCTGTATCAAAGAGATGCCTGCGCGCAGTGGTCTCGCTACAATAGCCATTCATTTCAATACGCCCATTTATAGGGATAGTGTCTTGGGTCTTGTCTCCTGAGTGCCGACGCTTCGGCTACGCAAGGGAAAGGGCCTCTAGCAGGGAGCTCGCTTGGTATGATCGTTGGTATAGACCTGGGAACCACCAATAGTCTGGTCGCCGTCTGGCGTGAGGGTGCGCCGGAGCTGGTCAGGAATGCGTTGGGAGATACGCTGACGCCTAGTGTAGTCGGCCTCGACGATGAGGGGCAGATACTGGTGGGTAAGACAGCACGTGAGCGGCTGCATACCCACCCCACACGAACGGCCGCCTTGTTCAAAAGGTACATGGGAAGCGCGCAGGAGGTTCGCCTGGGTGAGCGCACCTTCCGGCCGGAAGAGCTGTCCGCACTGGTGCTTAAAAGCCTGAAGGCTGACGTCGAGCGTCAATACGGCGAGCCGGTGACCGAAGCGGTCATCAGTGTTCCGGCCTATTTCAGCGATGCACAGCGCAAGGCTACCCGCATCGCGGGCGAGCTGGCAGGACTCAAGGTCGAAAAGTTGATCAACGAGCCGACAGCCGCGGCCTTGGCGTATGGGCTTCACCAGAAAGATAGCGAAACCTCATTTCTGATCTTTGACCTCGGCGGCGGCACCTTTGATGTCTCCATTCTTGAGTTATACGACGGAGTCATGGAAGTACGCGCCAGTGCAGGCGATAACTTCCTGGGTGGAGAAGACTTCGATCTCATGCTCATGGAATGTTTCGTCGCGCTTCAAGGCCAGCAGAGCGGCTTTCCTACTCTGGAGCAGGTCCGCCAGCCGCTGCGCCGTGAGGCGGAGCGCGTACGTAAAACCTTGGCGCAGGAATCCAGTAGCGAATTTGTCCTGCGGTATAACGAGCAGGAGTGGCGCCAGACGTTTACTCAGGCACAGCTTGCCGAACTCTTCGCTCCGCTGCTGGAGCGCCTGCGGGGCCCGATTGAGCGTGCACTGCGGGATGCGCGAATCCGTGTGGCTGACCTTGATGAAGTGCTGCTGGTCGGCGGTACGACCCGCATGCCCTTGGTACGCAAGCTGGCAGCAGGGCTGTTTGGCCGTTTCCCCTCCATCCGCCTCAACCCTGATGAGGTCGTTGCTCAGGGAGCAGCCGTTCAGGCGGCCCTCAAAAGTCGTGACGCAGCCCTTGAGGAGGTTGTCCTGACCGATGTCTGCCCTTATACGCTTGGCATCGAAACCTCAATCACGTTTGGTCAGCAGAGTGAAAGCGGGCATTACCTGCCGATTATCGAGCGCAACAGCGTAGTGCCTGTCAGCCGTGTCAGGTCGGTACAAACGCTCCATGACAACCAGAGCAAGGTCCTGTTCAGGATCTTTCAGGGCGAAAGCCGACTGGTGAAGGACAATATCAAGTTGGGCGAACTCGAGATTGATGTTCCTCCTCGCAAGGCAGGCGAGGTCAGCATTGACGTGCGTTTTACCTACGATAACAACGGTATTCTGGAAACCGATGTCACCATTCCGTTGACGGGTGCCAACCATCGGCTGGTCATTGAAAACAACCCCGGCGTTCTGAGCCCCGATGAGATTCAAGAGCGTCTCAAAGCCCTGGAAAAACTCAAGATTCACCCGCGCGACCAGCAGGTAAATACCCATATGGTGGCGCGTCTGGAACGTCTGTACCAAGAGTTGTTGGGCGACGAGCGCGAGACCGCGGGGTATCTGGCTACCCAGTTTCAACAGATCCTGGAAACGCAGGACGAGCGCAAGATCAGTGAAGTGCGCAAGCAGATTGCAGAGCAGCTCGACAGGCTTGAGCGGGGGACATGGTAAGCCCTATGGACTGCTGGGAAATTCTGGGTCTCGATGATGAGGCCGATGAGCGTACTATCAAGCGGCAGTACGCCAAGCTGCTCAAGGTGCATCGCCCCGATGATGATGCCGAGGCGTTTCAGCGGCTGCGCGAAGCGTATGAGGAAGCCCTGAGCTGGGCCAGAGAGCGAACCGTCGAGGAGGTCGAGGATGCCCCTTGGCCCTCCATACGCACGCCAGAAACCTTTTCCGATGCGGCCGTTGAGCCCGTGCTGCCTGAAGACAATAGTGTCTGGCTACAAGCAACCCAGGCTCATGGCTCGGACGAGGTTGAAGAGCCGGCATTCTTTCCAGGTGATGCACCTCGGCCTCGCCCAGCGCCTGATTATCCCGAACCGGCTCTGAATGCCGAGGCCTTGGCCGGACATCATGCCAGGCGTCTGCTGGAGGAAACCGTTGCCGAGAACCTACGTCAGCAATGGGCTCAGGCACAGGAGTTGAACTGCGCAGCTCCATTCCAGGCGGGACTGCTCGAACGCTGTCTTAGGCACGATGAAACCGCCCTTCTGCTCGCTGCGGTTGAACTGCTGCAGTGGCTGACACCCTGGCAGAGTGTCGTGCTCAGCGCCGGTCAGGAAGCATATCTGACTGCAGAGCTTCTGGGACATCAGCGTGAGCATCTCGATGACCTTGGCGAAGCAGGTAACGAGCTAGGCTTTCTAGCGCAGCTCAGGGTACTGAGCAAGCAACCTTGGGCGAATTCATTCGACAGACAGCAACAACTGCAGGGTTGGGTGCTGGAGATGCTGGACGAGGCCGACTATCTTACCCCTTCATTGTTCGAGGGCGTATGTTGCCTGTTTGGCTGGGATGACCGGAAGGGCATTGTACCTGCGCCGTACGAGACATGGTGTGCCCTGGTAGAGCGCTGTGAGCAGGAGGCTTATGCCCTCCGCCTGCAACAGCTCCTCAATGCAGAGCCGACAACCCCTGAAGGAAGGGCTGCTCATCTGTTGCTGGGGCCTATCTCTCATTCCGAGCAGATTCGTCTCGCCAAGGCTTTCAAGCCAGAAGACAGAGCGGCGCGTGAGACCCTAAGGGATAGTCTGAATCATCGCTACCCTGGTTTGAAGCAGCGTTTTCCAGATGCGCGACTCGATGCGTTTGTCAAGATAGAACCTAAAGAAGGCAAGCCACTTTCGTATGGCTGGGTATGGGCAGGCGCTGCTCTATTTGCACTTCTTTATACCTTGCCACAGCGGTGGCAGGAAGGGCGTCTTGACATATTTACCTTGTTCTATTCCTTGACGCTTTGGCCGCTTGTTGCCGTATGGGTAACCAAACTACTCACGCGCTTGTGGCGACCGGTAGCCAAATGGCTAGAACCGCTCGATTTGATCCTCACTTATAAGGTGCTACCTGGGCGGTTATTCAACCCAGAAGCCTCGCGCTGGACGCTGCTACGCAACGGTATTCCCCTAGCCGTTATGGCCTTATTTATGGGGCAAAAGGCCGGGCTTATTGCACTTGGAATCATGGGGCTAGTAACTTGCGCCTGCTTTGTACGCCTGCCAGCCGGGAGTACCCCATTCGATGCGCTGGTTGCTTACTGGCGACGCAACGATTTTTCTAAAGTCATTCGACTGATCCTGATTACTGCTGCCTTTATTGTTATGGGCGGTCTTGTAGGCCTTGCTACACGCGAATCATCCCCAAATCAAAAGGTACCTGTTTCATCCAGTGCGGTGGAGCAGTGCGTCATGCATTCTGCACCTCAGGTAGCAAAGCTTTGTGACAGCGCCCAGGATGCGCAGGCTTGTATGTTGAAGCTACAAAAACTGTTCAATGAACAATGCAACAGTCAGCAGCCCGAGCCAACTGTCAAAAATAGCGCATCAACATAAGGCTGGACTCAAGAGGCTCAGCTTTAGGAAAGGTTTATGGACCACCCCGCGTTGTGTCATTGGCGCGGGGCTTTTCATCGTTAGTATAGTAAGCAGGTTAAGGCGCTAAGCTCTGTACGAAAAGTCTTCGAGCGAAGGTCAGGCGAGGCAGGAATCGGTAAGGAGGCGGAGTTTACGTGTTGTAAATGAGCATTCCAAATCGGTTTTTTAATCAAGCATCACCGAGCGCAGGTACTTTTCGTATAGAGCCAAGAGTAGCTATTCAAGAACTAAAGCCAGCGCACTAGACATCCTAATATTGAAATCTATAAATATGATGCGTAGAGTAGTTACTTCATTGGCTCATGGTTGCCATTCTGTAGATTCACTTGGGCAGCCGTGAGCTTAGGCTTTTGACGAAGCGTCACATTTATTCATTGATATTGAAGTATTTAAATGAGCAAATCCATACTGCAAACTACCACGCTAGGCCCTTATACACTTAAGAGTCGCATTGTATTACCGCCATTGACTCGTTCGCGTAGCACCCAGCCAGGCAACATACCCAACACGCTAATGGCAACCTATTACCAGCAGCGGGCTAGCGCAGGGTTCATGGTCACTGAGGGAACACAGATCGAGCCTCGTGGCCAAGGTTATGCCTGGACGCCGGGCATATACTCACCTGAGCAGATCGAGGGATGGCGACTGGTAACCGACGCGGTGCATAAGGCAGGCGGTATTATCTTCGCTCAGCTCTGGCATGTAGGCCGTGTATCGCATACATCGTTGCAGCCAGAAGGGGCCGCGCCTGTTGCGCCCTCAGCCATAGCCGCTGAGAACGTCAGCGTATTCATCGAAACCGGCCCTGGGACTGGAGTCCTCAGTGCACCTTCAACGCCTCGTGAGCTCAGTACGGCTGAGGTAAAAGAGCTGGTCCAGTTTTACGCGCAGGCAGCCCGTAATGCATTGGACGCTGGTTTCGACGGAGTTGAAATACACGCCGCCAATGGATATCTGATCAATCAGTTTATCTCGGCGCACAGTAACCAGCGTACCGATGAGTATGGCGGTTCGCTGCACAATCGTTTGCGTTTCCTGCGGGAAGTTACCGAAGCAGTTGCTGCAGTGGTTGGCAAGGATCGAATGGGCGTACGTTTTGCTCCGCTCTTTGAGACAACGGATGAGGCGCGGGTGTATCTGGGGCTGGTTGAGGAAAATCCTCAGGAAACCTACCTGGAAGCCGTTAAAGTGCTTCAAGATGTAGGAATAGCCTACCTGTCAATTGCCGAGGCAGACTGGGATAACGCACCAGAGCTTCCCGATGATTTCCGCAAGGCGGTCCGCAACACGTTTAAGGGCCGTATCATCTATGCGGGACGCTATACATTGGAGCGTGCGGAGCGAGTGCTAAAGGACGGGTGGGGCGATCTGATTGCGTTTGGCCGTCCTTTTATTGCCAACCCCGATCTGCCTGAACGGATTGCCAATGATTGGCCGTGGACTCCAGTGGATCCTGCCTCGATGTATGGGGGCACAGAGGTCGGCTACATAGACTATTCTCGATACGAGTCCTGAGAAATTGTTCAAATACCCCTTGGTAAAAATGCCAAGGGGTTCCGCTGTGATAACATTGACTGGCTGTTTACTATAAAGGAACCGTTACCGGATACCAGCAATGAGTATCGATGTCAGCTTGGCGCTTAAAGCGCTCGATAATCCTACCCGTCTCAAGATCCTGAATTGGCTGAAAGAGCCTCGCCGGCACTTTCCAAGCCAGGAAGTTGATCCTGAAACTACTGGGGTATGTGTAAGTATTATCCAGGACAAAGCTGGGCTTTCCCAACCTACGGTTTCGCTGTACTTGAGCACCTTGCAGCGCGCCCAGCTGGTTACCTCTCAGCGTATAGGTCCCTGGACATACTACAAGCGTAACGAGGCGAGCATTGCCTTATTGAAGGAGGCATTGGGTGAGCTGATCTGATCACGAAAGACATCATGATCAGCAATACGCCTGTAAGTGACGACGACAGGTAACCTGTCTCTATTTAAGCCGCGTTTTGCGGCGGTCATAGCGTACATCGCCGTCGATATATACCCTGATTAGCCAAGGCGACCAAGCGCTATTCCTGTTTTCATATGATTTCGCCAGCCTGTTAAGGCGGGCATTCAGCCAACATTTTGCCCCTATTGATTGCCAGCCACACATAACTATTAGTGGTGCCGTCTCGCGTCAGCTTGAATGGCTGAGTGTGTACTTGAGCCTCAAGAATATGAACCATTCATGGTAAGAACATATCAAGAGTTGCGCTGGATAATGATCAGGCACCTTTAAGCAACCATGCATAAAAAAAGGCAGCCTTCAGGCTGCCTTTTTGTGACTATGCCGTTACTGCTTATTGGCATACTTGCTTTGGAGCGCCTTGGCATGCTCAAGATGCATTTCCAGCTTGGGCAGAGCAGCTTGTGCCAGAGCCTTCAGCTCCGGATCTTTGCTAGTGTTGGCTTCGTTACGGAAAATCTCGATAGTCTGTTCGTGGGCGACAACCTGATTATTGGCATAGGCAGCATCGAACGACTCATCGCGTACCTGAAGGATCATTTTCTTGGCCATATCCATCAGTTTGGCGTTATCAGCGACTTCCAGTTTCTTCTGTTGGGCCAGTTGCTGGAGTTGCTCATTCATCTTGGTATGATCATCGATCATTGACTGAGCAAAGGTCTTGATGTCTTGGGACTGGCTCTTTTCAAGCGCCAGCTTGGCTGTTTCAATCTCAGCAATGCCTTTGGCCGAAGCATCGTCTACGAAATCTTCAGGCGACATGGCCTCAGCTTTCTTGGTATCAGCCGACTGTGCATGGCCGGAGGTGCCGTGTGCGCTATCAGCATGGGTAGCGTTTTGGGCAAAGGCAGTCGCCGTGCCCATTGACAGCAAAAGGGCGCACGTGAAGGCAAATTTTTTTGGCAGTGCTGGGCTCATGGTGATTCTCCTGATCTAGCTTTAAAAAACACCGGATCGCTTGGTGTGCCTGGCGAGGCAGCACTAGCAATTAATCTCATCTCCGATGATGCTGGGCTTATATAGCCTACTGGTTGTGACTGACATCCCAATCGAGTTGTTCCCAATCCCAAGCAGATCCATGAAAACACTTGTAAAAACGTGTCTCGATATTGACCGTATAAGGCCTCCATGATGAACCGTACCTGTCTGATGCCAGTCGCAAGAAGGTAAGACTGAAGAAGGCGTCGAGATGAAAAGCGAGATTTCAGCTAAGGAGCTGGGACTGGATCTATATAGTGGAGATGAGAAAGCGCTGTTTGGCTGGTTTCTGGCCAGTTATCTGTTTGGCAAGCGTATTTCGCAAACGATTGCCGCTCAGACATGGCGTTTGATGTTCAAGTCTCACGGCCATGATACGCCGCTAAAAGTATTGGCGTGTGGTTGGCACGGCTTGGTAAGGCTGTTACGGGAGGGACGTTACACGCGCTATGACGAGTCTGCCGCCACGCGGCTACTGGAGGTATGCCAGATACTTCAAGTTGAATACGGTGGCAGCATCATGGATATCAAGAATAAAAGCGAAGGCCGTTCGGATTTCGAAAAGCGTCTGTTAGCCTTCAAGGGCGTTGGGCCAAAGACGTTGGAAATCTTCATGCGAGACGCTGGCCCTGTTCTGTTCCACTAACGAAAAGCGCAAAAAACGTGTCTGATCGCCCTCTTGTGGTAACCAGGAGCGATCTATTAAACCGCGCCTGGTTGCATACAGTGAAACCTCTTATAGATGAATACAGCTGTGCACGGCTTCAACAGGCATGGCGACGTCATCCATGGCGTGGATCATGCCTGTAGCCAACGCCGCTTCGGGGTTAAGGATACGGGGAGAGGCCTTCAGATAATTACGAATGTCCATTCGCTCGCTCGCACCCGCAGTGCGCTCCATGACGATCTCGGCATAGAGGTCCAGGTCATAATCCAGACTCATGGCATATTCAGACATCCGCGCATGGTCAATTGCCCCATGCAAGCTCCAGTGAAATGGATGAATCAGAAACTTGCTGTGGCGACAGGCTGTGCGGTGGCGTCCCGCCAGGAACAGAATGTTACCCATGGACTCGACGGTCCCGAGGTTGTGCGTATGGACCGGAATCGGAAGCGATACCAGGAAATTGTACATTGAGAAGCCGTAGCTGCAGTCGCCACCCATGGTCGCAATCTTTATGAGCAGGCTAGAGGCGTCCTGCTGCAAGGCATTGGAGCATTTCTCGATCAGCTGACCACACGTGGTTGAGTTGATGGGGCCAGTGAAATTGATAACGTGTGTGGTCATGATGGGTACGACTCAAGGATTGGGTCTGCGATATTGGCAGCGGCTACTGCCTAATAAGCAGATCGGCATTCTTGGGCAATCCTTGAGCGTTCATGACAGCAGGTAGGCTACCTGGAACGTTATTGGTTTCTTGAGGCCGACCATTTTGATTTCTAGCGATGGAATTTCTGATCAAGCTTCCATCCTCAACAAAAAAGGCGCCTGTGCGGCGCCTTTTTCCTGTTGCGGGATTAACTCAATACGCCTGTGAGGCATCGACCTGTACGGCCTTCTGCATCTTCGGCGGCAGCGGGTTGCTAGTATTGGTTGGCAGCGACTGTTGGTACAGGTTGGTCAGCATACCTTCCAGCGGCAGATTATCCGAAGAGTCTCCTACGGAAATCATGTAACGGCCAGCATCAGCAAGCCAATTCCATGTGTTCACATCGAAGTAGGCCAGCGAACGCGCGTCCAGCTGAACGGTGACCTGCTTGGACTGGCCGGCTTTCAGGAACACTTTAGTAAAGCCTTTCAGTTCTTTCTTCGGGCGGTCAATCATAGCCTTTTTGGGGCTGACATAAACCTGGGCTGTTTCATAGCCATCCTTATTGCCGGTGTTGGTGACGGTAAAGGTGACGTCGATGGTTGAACCAGGTGTCAGCGACTTTGGACCAATCTTCAGGTCAGAGAAGCTGAACGTGGTATATGACAGACCGAAACCAAACGGGAAGAGTGGCTTGGTACGCTGCTTATCCAACCCGCGATATCCCATATATACGCCTTCCGAATATGTCATCTCGGTCTGGGCATTGTCACCCACGTACAGATCCGGATTCGGGTAACTAGCATAGGCAGGATTATCCTGGATACGTTTTTCGATCGAGATCGGCAGCTTGGCAGAGGGGTTGGTATCGCCAAACAAGATTTCCGCCAGGGCCTGACCGCCCAACTGACCAGGATACCAGGCATGTAATACGGCCTTGGACTTCTTCACCCAGGGCTCAAGGTTCATGCCGCCACCGCCATGCAGCACAACGATAGTGTTGCGGTTGGCCTTGATGACATTCTGGATAAGATCGCTCTGGTACTCAGGCAGATCGAATCCATGATCCGATGCTTCGCCTTCGTACTCGCTATTGAAGCCTACGGCTACCATGACAGCGTCATATTGGCTCAGGTCTTTAGGCGCAGCCAGCGACGCCCAGCTCATCTGCAGACCATACAGGCTACCCGACGTTGGAATATAGTGATCGTTGACGCGGCTATATTCGAGCTTGATGTCGTAGGTCTGGCCGGCTTTGAGGTTATATGCCTTGCCCGAGTGAGAGATTGAGTCCGCCAGGTCGTTGGACAATGGTTTGCCATCGAAGTCGATGACCAGCTTGTTGTCTACCCATAGCTTGTAAGCGCCATCACCACGTACCTTGAATACCTGGTCGCCATTGACGGTCGGTTTGATTTTGCCGGTAAAGCGGGCCGAGAAATTATCCTGGTCCGGGCTGAAGCCATCAATGGTAGTGACGCCATTGGCCGTGACGTTCTGTGCCTTCAGGAAATCCCAGTTTATACCGGGTTCAATACGCTTGACGGCGGGCTCGCCCGAGAAGTTTGGATTGTTGAAGTATTCAGCTGTCAGACCTGCTACGGTCTCGGTGGAGCCGGTGCTGTCACTGGAGGTGTACCACTCCGACGTTTGCGGATCGAGAGACAGTGCCTGGATATAGGTGATCTGGCTTTTATCCTGAGCCAGTTGCTGCAGGCCTTGCAGCTCGGTGGTATAGGTATTGGCGGCAGACCAACCGGTACCGAAGGGGTAGGGTGGACGCTGCTTTGCGATATCACCAATCACAGCAATGCGTGCGGTTTTAGGCAGCGGCAGCAGGTTATTGGAAGAGCCTTTTGCTTTCTCGTTCTGTAGCAGAACGATGCCCTGCCGGGCCATATCAAGGGACGTGCTCAGACTGCGCGGATCGTTGCCTATGTGCGATGCGGTCGGCAGGCCTTTGTCAAAGCCAAAGCCAATCATGGCGCGCAGGTTACGACGGACCTTCTCGTCGATCACTGACACCGGCAACTGACCACTCCACACGTACGGCATCAGAACAGATTCGTTCATCTGTAGGCCGCTGGGCATGTCTAGATCAGCACCAGCCATCGCCGCCTTGTAGCCGTTCTGGATGGAGTTGAAGTCGCTGACAACGAAGCCCTTGAAGCCCCACTCGCCCTTGAGCATGTCGGCGATCATGCTGTGGCTTTCGCAGGCATAATCACCGTTGATCTTGTTGAAACCGCACATGATCGACGCAGGGTTGGCATTCTTGACCAGAGACTCGAAGCCGGGCAGGTAGATTTCACGCAGGGTGCGATTGTCGACCTTCACATTCAGGTAATGGCGGTTGGCCTCCTGCTCGTTCGCGACAAAATGCTTGGCACCTGTCCAGATACCTTGAGCTTCGATGCCATTGGCGACAGCAGGCGCCAGCACGGCACCCAGGAAGGGATCTTCGCCGGTCAGGTGCTCAGCAGAGCGGCCATTGTAAGGCGTACGGTACATGTTGAGGCCGGGAGAGAGCAGTTGCTGTCCGCCCGATGCGCGAGTGTCGTAGCCAATAGCCAGACCGTAGGTTTTGGCCAGGTCCACGTTCCAGGTTGCTGCCAGCGCGGACTGGGCAGGGTACTGCACCCCGAACATGGTGCCTTCAACGGTTACGCCAAGAGAGGAATCGCGGGCTAGAGTGCCTGGCAAGCCAAACTTGGGCATGGCACGCATCATGTAGCCGTTATCGATATTGATGTAGCTGATTTTGTCCGACAGGGACATCTGAGACAGGATCGACTCGACTCTGCTTTCGACTTCCGGACCTTGCTTGAGAGGGGCAGCCCAGGCGCAGCTGGCACTTGCCAAGGCTACGGCTAGCAAGGATCTGCTGGCCACAGGAAAAACACGAGTAGGTTTCTGCATGTTGGTGGGGGTCCATCCTAGGATTTACGTAATCAGCGTGAGGCTGATCTCATTTGGAAAATGAAGGGCGCCTAAAATAACCGTACTGTTCAGTTTAGTTATTGGACAAGTTCACACTTCTGAAAGCAAAGAGCTATTACTTTGCTTTTATCTGGTGGCCTATGAGTATTAAAACGCTATTAAGTTTCCTGGTGTGACGATCTGCCTTAGCATGGCAGGATTATGTTGGTGATCATGGACGCAGGATGAGAACGAAAAGCCCAAGCAAACGCCGCGAAATAGTGGACGTTGCCTCGACGGTTTTTATGGAGTTGGGTTTTGATCAGGCATCCATGTCTGAAATTGCCAGCCGCGTAGGCGGTTCAAAAGCGACGCTCTACAACTATTTCAGTTCCAAGGAAGAGCTGTTTGCCGAATGTATCCGCGCCAATGCTGCCAAGCATTTTGAGCCAATATTTGCGCACCTTCCGCTAGACGACGATTTGCCCGAGATGCTGGAGCGGTTTGGTAATGAATATGTCCAGACCATTATTCGACCTGAAATCATGCAGGGCCGACGCCTGGTGCAATCGAGTGCCGGAAACAGCCAGGTAGGGCTTATCTACTATGAGAACGGACCCAGGATTGGCTGGTCTCGAATGGCAGAGGTGCTCCGTAACGCCATGGATAACGGTGTATTGGAACCTTCTGATCCTTGGGTAGCGGCGCTACATCTCAAGGCTTTGCTGGAGGCCGAGTTCCATGAGCAGGCTATGCTGGCGTTAGAGCCCGCCATTGACCCGAGCCTGATCGGCCCCGCCGTGCAAAGAGCGGTAGCCTTCTTTCTAAAAGGGTATCGTCCGCAGACGTAATAGGGGGTGGGTTTGGGCTTATTCTGGTGAGGTGCGAAGCATTTCGGCTGCTGCTTCGGTGGCCTGAGGTGTAGATTCACGGTGTAGGCCTTGAAGTACCCCTTTACGGTCCGCTTCGCTGCGGTTCTGGCTCATCTTCCATTTTCCTTCCAAGCGGGAAACGTGGATTTCTATACCGACAATTCGAGACAATTGCTCGTCAATGAAGTCGGCTGGCGCATCGGTCATTCTCCAGGGCGTGTCCTGAGTAGCCTCATGTGCACGGGTCAGGCGAGCCACAAGGCCTCTGACCCATTGGGCATCGTCTCTGACCTTGATCCGTCCGTAGGCATGTACGGTGGCATAGTTATAAGTCGGCACGACCCGGTGCGTTTCAAGTTTACTGGCATACCAGGAAGGTGAAATATAGGCGCTTGGCCCCTGGAAGATGACAAGCGTTTCGTCATGACCATTAAGCGCTTCCTGCCAGAGCTGGCTGGCACGCGCCACATGAGCCTTGAGAATGCCTAGACCCGTCTCCTCGCTTTCCAGCAAAAACGGAAGATGTTCGGCAGACAAACCATGACTTCCCTGTATAACCAAGGCACCCAACGGGTGCTCCTTGACGAAGCGATGCAGAACGGCTGGATCCGTTTCCTTGAAAGGGGTCGGAAGGTACATGCGCAAGGCTCCGTTAGAGAATCAACGTAACCTTAACGGTATGCCTCCAGAGACAACCATATACAGAATGCAGCAGATTGAACATTACAGTTATGAGGTCCGTGCTGAATTACGGAATGCCATTTCTACCATAGACCAGAAAACCGGAGCGCTCAGCCAGCCGATCATAATAAGTGTTTAAGGCGGGTAGATGGGGATGTGTTACAGGCGTTTCGAACCATCGGTTCACAGAAAGACCGATCGGAATGTCCGCAAGCGAAAAGACTTCACCTGCTACATAACCCTTGGTTTTCTGAAGCTGGGCGTCAAGTATGGCCATACATGCTGACCATTGGCGATGACTCTGTCTGATTTGTTCTGGATCCTGATGGCTGGATAACCGCCTCACCAGCGCTTGGAAGGCATAGCTCCAGGAGGGGTTCAGCGTAGAGGCCTGCCAGTCGATCCACTGATCAATGATGGCGCGAGCCTTATTCTCTACCGGATATAGAACCTCTCCATTATGGTGGTTCGCCAGATAGCGAATGATTGAATTCGATTCCCACAAGACGAATCCCTTGTCCTGGATAACCGGGACCATGGCGTTGGGATTCAGAGCTAGAAAGTTCGGATCATCCGTTGGCCTGAACCCTGTGCCCCACTCTTCAAGAGTGAAGGGAATGCCAAGCTCTTCGCACGTCCACATGACCTTGCGAACATTGATCGATGTCGCCTTTCCCAGAACCGTCAGCATAGTATTCCCCTTTAGAGGTTACTGCTGATTCTACCCATTGCCTGAAATGGTTGGGTATTTCTCAGGACGTCAATGTTTCAAACCAGCCTGCATAGGGCGTGTTGGCAACTTGTCGGCGGTTATAGTCGGGCGCTCCGTCTGTCCACCACACGGGCCCACGCTCACCTAAAGCGCGCTTGGCTTCATCGACCCGGTGGCGCGCCTGCTGTTCAGCCGCTTTGTCGTGGTTGCGCTTCGCTTGGCCCACCTCTCTGCGCGCCGTCATCAACTCGTGGGTAAGCACCTTGCGTTGCGCCTCTGGAAGTGCAGGATTGGTGCATCGCCAGAGTTGACCACGTACCACGAAATAGCGGCCATCAGGCGTAACGGGGTAGGGAGGCGTATCAATACTCATAGGTCCGCATATATGCCCGTGAAGATTGTTTAGAGCGTTGAGCGAGCAGGCGTATTTGCCCGAAAGGCGCTAGGAAAACAGCAGCGCAAGCTGACCTATGGCGAACACGGAGCATGCTTCATGGATAGTGGTTTAATCGTGTGCCGCAGCGGGTTGATCAACTAGAGGTGTTGTTCAACCCGTTCAAGAAGGGTCAGGTGCTGGGAGTCGCAGAGTACGCAACACCCGTCACCATATCGATTAGCTGGCCGATCGACCACGGTTTGGGCAGAAACCTGACCTTGTACTTGATGCTGGCGGTGGCTGGCGTGTCATAACCGGACATTACGATGATCGGGATATGAGGCCATGTAGCGCCTACATGATTGGCAAGTTGGGCACCGTCCATCGAGCCTGGCATACGGATGTCGGTGATCAGCAGGTCGATATCTGCCGCCTTGTCCTGCAGAAGGGCATGAGCCACGTCGGCCGACTCTGCGGTCATGACGTTGAAGCCCTCGCCATCCAGAAGCTCACGGACGAATTCCCGAATCACTTCCTCATCTTCTACAACGAGAACAGTGGAGGGGGTGCGGTTGGTACCTTGTGTCGATTGTTGACTATACATATGTCAGTGCTTTTCCAGATATCTGCCAGAAGCCGTCGTCAAACGGATGTACTCGGAGGACTCGGCGTATTCCCTATGTGGTTCGAAGAAATGGACACAAAGAGAGTGATTAAGTGCCAGCCGGAGTCATGATATTGGCGAATTTGTTGTATCCGTACAGGCTTGGCCAAAGCGTTAGGCCTGGATCTGAACGAGTAGCTTACAAGTAAGCAGATGTAGAAAAGCCAGCAAGATGCTGGCTTTTCATGCAGGTACCGTTTATTTTCTGACCCACTTTCCATTGAGCTGGATGTATTGCCCCGCGGGTGTCTTCTCGATCGCTTTCTTGCCGGCGATGGCTTCTACATCACCCAGCTGGATGCCATTTTGCTGAGCCAGACGCTGGTACTCATCGCGGCGGGCCTGATTGATCAGATTGGCAATTTCGGTACCTTGGCTGCTCCCATCAACCGCGCCCAAGTAGCCATTGGGTTGTTCGCCCACCTGGCCACTTGCCTTGGCATGGCTCAGGGTGGCCATCGCCTCGTTGAGGCTCATGGCCCAGGCGGGACTGGTGAAAAGCAAGGCCAGCATTAAACTGGCAACACGGGTTCGCATGGCTGGCTCCTTAGAATAGACCGCTGTTTTCGCTGAGAACGTTGTCCAGTGCCTTGTCTACCTTGATGTAGATTTCATGCTGGATTTTTACGTTCAGGTTGATGTTGATCGGCTCGTTTGGAACCGCGACCTGTACGGTAGGTGTACAGGCTGCTGTCAGGAGGCATAAGAGCAACATGCCGAATAGTGGGCGCAACCCCATCAGGGCTTCTCCTCGGTTTTGGGGCCAGTTTGATCACGACGCAGGCGTTCCTGCACACGACGTTGAATGGTGTCGCTGACTCGGTCAGTCAGTTGCAGACTGGTCAGTAGTTGCGGAATATTTTCTTCAAGGTTGATTCCAAAGTTGAACGCTCGGCCCTTTTCAATATCAGGGTTGCGGCCCTCCAGGCGGAGTGAAAGCATCAGTGTACCGTCTTCACGGTAATCAACGCCGCTACGAAGTACCTCGTAATGGAAATCGTCGAGCGCATCGGCTACCAGTTTCATCCCGGGATTGCTCCGCCCCAGCGCTTTGATTCGATCCGAGCGGAAGCGTAGCACGCCTGCTCCACGTGCGCTGACAACGCCTTGCTCGACGCGAATACCCTGGCGCGTCCAGTGCAGGGGTAACTGCCCGTCAATTGTACCTTCGCCGCTGAGCCCCTCGGTCGGGTAGGCTTCCAATAGTGAAGCGACTTGCAGGCCTGAGAGATGCACCGGCAGCGCAAGCGTGAAGTCGCCCAGGTTGCCTTGGCTTGGCGGTATCCACAGGCGACCTCCCAATATGGCCGTTTGAGCCTGTTGCCAGGACAGCGTGCCGGCCAGTGGATCATCCAGCCGAGCGCGATAGGCGCCGCTCAATTCAAGAGGACCTAGAGTAAACCCTGGGTTAAGGCTATCGGCTTTGAACGCAGGCAATGCTACGCTCAGCTGATCCTTATTCAAATCAAGCGCAACCTTTGCACCAACGCCATTCATTTCCAGACGATCGTAAATGCCGCCCAGACCTTGAGCATCCAGATCAATATGCAGGTTCATGTCGCCTTGTTGAGGGATACGAAGGGCAAGCTGACCGTCAAGACGTCCCGTATTGAATTCCAGCAAGGCCGGCCAGGCGGTAAATGTGGCTGCAAAGGGATTTCCAGCCCGCATGAATAATGTGTCCAGTGTGCCTTCTAGGACGAACGACTGATCAGGAGACTGATGAAGCCGGGTCTTGAGGCTGAGGCCTGTATCGGTCCTGAGTGTACCATTTAGACCTAGCGCCCGATCCGTCAACTCAAGCTGTCCATCCCAGTTCCATTTGGCAGCCTTGAGCTGCGGGTGAGCAATGCGCTTGGTCTCGAGCTGAGTGTTGCCCTTCAATGTGAAATGCACGTCCTGCTGATCGTCCAGCCGCCCCATCAGGTTGAGCTCAGGCGAAGTTGCAGATACGTTGTCCAGGCGTGTCCCCGAAGTACCGCTACCGATGTCCAGCTGGCGCGCACCTAGCATGATATTGGAGAAGGTCAGCTCAGCATTGCGCTGATCCATCTTCCCTTGCGCCTTTAGTTTGACGTCGAGAGTGTGAACGGCAACGCCGGATTGCTTAAAGTTTGGAACGGTTCCATGCAGATCAAGCCCATCCACTTGGAGACGCCAGGGGGCCTGAGTAGCAACCTTAAGGCGTCCCTTCAGGTCCAGAGCCGCTTCGCCACGGGAGGTTAGGGTAAAGTCGAGGGGGAGCAGCACGTCCGGCTGATCAATAGATGCCGGTGTCTGCGCCCGGATATGGAGTTGGTCGGGTCGTATACCCTGCGGGAGTTGGAGCTGCCAAGGTTGGTTCCTTACTGCAAGTTGCAGATCGGCTTGCAGGGCTCGAGGCATTACATAGCCGTGATCCACTGTAGCATCCACGCTGGCATCGCCTTGAAGTGATCCCAGTCCTGGCACCGGCCAGGCTTGGGGTAAATGCGCATCAAGCCGAATACTGCCTTGTGCATTAAGCAGGGACTGGAGGTCGTCAATTGTGTTAGGTAGGGACAACTGCCAGTTACCTTGTACTCGAAGAGCACCCGGCAGGGATTCAGCGTTCACGGCAGGCATTGGCCACCACTGGTTGATCCAGTCCAGAACCCAGGGGCCTTCATTAAAGGCAGGAATCAGGAGGTCACCGCCCCAAGCCACTCCGTCGCCGTGGGGCGTTAGCGCAGTCCGTAGCACAAGCCTTGGCTGATCATCAATGGCAAGGTTGGCTGTCAGGCGAGGTGCCTCTGGTGTGCCCTCAAGCAAGGCCAGGGTTTGTAATGTGCGCCCCTCATGACGAAGCGTGAGCTCCAGGCTGAGGGGCAAGGCCTGGTTGTTTGCCTGGCTTGCACTCAAGGAGCCTTCCAACCTGCACTGGCCTTGTGCGCAGGGCAGAGACAACGTGAAATCAGGTGCATCCAGACGATCGGGTAGCCATGTCGGTATTGCGAGAGGAGCGTCAAGGTGCAGAGGGCCAATAGGCTCACCGCTGGTACCGTTTGGAATAGCAGCCAGCGCGAGCTCAACGTGATCGATCCTGAGATGACGCCCGGTCCACTCAAACATCAGTGGCCCGGTGTTGAGTGACTGCTCTGTACCATCTTTATCGGCTTGGACAAGCGATAGGCTCTGTAACCCTATCGAGTGAGTATTCAGATACAGCCCTTGTAGATTCCAGTGTGTAATACCCAGCGAGCGAATCAACAACGCAAAGCCGAGCGAACCGGATGCCAGCAATAACAGGAAAACTACACTGGCCCAGCCTAAACGCCGAAACCAGCGTAGGGCGCGAGAAGAATTGACGTTAGACAGTAGACTCACCGCTCGAGTACAGGCTCGACGTTAGAGTGAAGCGTCTAAACCACTGAATCAACCCTGGTGCCTTCGTTTTGCATTAAATGCTTATTTTTTCTTAGTAATACCAGCCCATTATAAAGCAACCAAACTACTATGACACTTCTGTAATCAAGACGAAAAAGCCCCGGGTGTTTAACCCGGGGCTTGGCGAACACGCCAATGTTACAAGCAGAATGTTAAAACAAAGTTGAACACCAGGGCGGCGATGAAGCCGAGTGGCGCTGCCTTGAACAGGAGCTTGGGAAAGAGAGCAGAGCGGCTTTGTTCAGTGGGGCATGAGCCCAGCAGCAGGCTTCCACCGGAAGAGAAAGGCGAAATAGAGGTTGCCTGTGCCCCCGCTACGATGCAGATGAAAATGATCATCGGATCAATGGACAGATTAGCGGCAATTGCAGGCACGATCGGGAAGAGCGCAGGTGTTACCACGCCCAATGTACTTGAGAACAAGGACATCAGCGCCGCGATCACACCAAAAGCAACAGGTACCAGGACGGCCGGTATATTGGCGCTGATCCAGGACGCCAGGAGATCAACCGTGCCGGCCTTGATCGCAACCGAGATTAGCATGCCTACGCCACAGATCATGATGATGGTAGACCAGGGGAGCGTAGCCATGACCTTGCGCTCATCGCCCAGCTTGAGCAGCAGGGCAATCACGGAGAAAACACTGGCGATCAGACCAATATCCATCTTCGAGTTGATAAAGCTGATCGTGTCATTCTGCGGGAAGACAAGGTGGGCGATAGGAGCCAGCAAGACAAGCCCCATCATTAGAAGGGTCAACCACAGCGTGGTTTTCTGATCTTTCGTGAACGGCGTAGGTGCACTGATGTTGAACGCAGCCTCCCGCATGGATTGTTTGTGCCCGCTGAACAAGAGAAACCCGGTGATGACCAGCAAAGGAATCACGATCGTACTGGCGAAAATACCAAAGCTGTTTATGAAGGCGGTTTCTTCCGGAATTCCCGCATTCACCATCAGGCTGCGGAAAATGATCCCGCTTTGGCTGGAAACAAAATTGGCCCCTCCGAGGGCTCCGTAGTTCACCGCCATCGCGCCCACGATGAGACTCATGCCCGTACGTTCACACAACAGCAACGTGATCGGCGCCATGAAGGCCAGTACGGTATAGTAACCCGCGCCTAAGGCAGCAATCAGGGCGGCAGTAACAAAGACGGCGTAGGGCAGCAGATAGGGCACTTTTCTGCAGCTGTACAGCAAATGCTCCGACAGTTTTTCCAAGGTGCCGTTAACGATGGCAAAACTGTAAAACAGGCATACCGAGAAAATGATAAAGAAGATTTTGAGTGGCCAGAGGTTGATGACCTCCGACGGACTCATACCCATCACAAACGAGCCGATCAGGTAAGCGAAGGCGATAGCAAACAGGCCGATATTGATCCGGGTCTTGTACCCGAGAACAATGGCAACGGCAATCGCCGTCACGACGAGCAGACTCATCATAATTGTCTTTCCTTGTTGTTATTGTCTGGTTTTCAGGGCTTGAACTTGAACAGTCTGGCCGGGTTGTCCACCAGCACTTTCCTTCTTTCCAGCGCATCCGGGAGGAGGGAGGTCATTATTGAAAACTGGGCATCATAATCGGTCTGGTCCTCGAAGCGGGTATGAGGCCAATCGCTACCCCATAACAGTTGATCAGAGTGCCCATAGGCGTTGCGCAATATATCAACCATCTGGGTGGCTTGCTCTAGACTGGCCTTGCTTCGATAGGTGGCGGACAGCTTGACCCATATAGCCGAGTCAGGCAGGAGCGACAGGAAGGCCTGATGTTCTGGCGTTTCAGGATCTATACAGCCGGCGGGCAAGCCGAAGTGGTCGATGACAACATTGACCCCTGCATCCAATAGCGTTGGAACGATAAGGCAGAGGTCTTCCATGGCACGCTGGATTTCGACCGACCAGTTTCGGTCGGCCATCTTCTTAAAAAAGGTTTGCCACCGTGGCTGTGAGTAATCTTCCAGCGGAAGCCCGACCAGGTTCAGTCTTACACCCACTACTCCTGCCTTTTCCAATTCATTGAGTTCGGCGTCACTGACTTCGGGATTGACTACCGCTGTCCCACGTAACCGTTCCGGATAAACCCGCAGCGCACCTACCATGAAGTTATTGTTGGTCCCCAGGAAGCTGGGCTGTACCAACACGCCATGGGAAAGCCCGCAATGCTCCAGATGAGCCAGATAGCTTTCCACAAGGGCATCGTAGTCAGGGCTGTAGCGGCGGTTTTCGGTCAGGGGAAGGTCACGGGAAAAAATATGTGCATGGGTATCGATACCCGTGATAGGCATATATGGCTGAGACATGGGCACTACCCTTGTTGTGTGTTTTTGGCAAAGGTCACCACCGCCCTTGCCCATAAAACATATATTCATCTATATGAATAGAGGAACGTATAGCGATGCGTGTTAGCTGTCAATGCATCACCCGACGATGCTCGTGGTAAAGTAGGTCTACCAGTCGTTTGGATGACGATATGAACAACGCAAAGCTGGGACAGGATGAGCGTTTACCGCTCTATCAACGGTTAAGTGATGAAATACTGGCCAGGATTGCGTCAGGTGAATGGTTGCCAGGCCAGTCGATTCCCACCGAGGCTGAACTGACCAAGCTCTATGGCGTTGCCATCGGGACGGTGAGAAAGGCAGTGGATACGCTGGTGAGCGAGGGCTTGCTCGAACGAAGCCAGGGCAGGGGGACGTTTGTTCGTCGGCCAAGCTTCAATGCCTCATTCTTTCGTTTTTTTCGCCAAATAGATTCGTCCGGTAGCCAGGCTGTGCCGACCAGTCAGGTACTCAGCCGCACGCTCGAGCAGCCTCCTCAGGCCGTGATCCATGCACTAATTCTCAAGAAGCATGAGCAGGTAGTACATCTGGAGCGCGTCCGCGTTATCGAGGGACAGCGGAAATTCTATGAGGATATCTGGCTTCCCGGCTCGAAGTTTTCCAGGCTTCTAGACGTAGACCCGGGCAGGTTCGGCAATCTGCTTTATCCCTTTTACGAGCAGCAATGCGGCCAGCATGTCGCATCAGCGCAGGAAACGCTGACGGTGGAATCGGCTTCGGCTGAAACGGCTCGGATTCTGGAAATCGAGGAGGGCAAACCGGTTGTCGTGATCGAGCGTATCGCGCTGGGCTATGACCGGCTTCCCATTGAGTACAGAGTGTCTCGAGGTGCGGCAGAAGGCTTTCGTTACCAGGTCGAGATAACCTAAAGAGTCACTTTAAATCCGCCGTTTCCAATAATTATCCTGGACGTTCTCCACGGTATGTCTGATCAGACCACGCCCAATCTGCCTCTGGATGACAAGCGTTTTGCTGAGGTAGCCAGTCTTATTTCAACCGCTCGCCAGCGAGCAGTTCAGGCCGTCAACATCGAGTTGATCGATTTGTATTGGCGGGTAGGGGCGTATATCAGCGCCAAGCTTGAAACCGCGGAGTGGGGAGACGGGGTCGTCGATCAGTTGGCGCGCTATCTTGCACAGACTCAACCCGGCTTGCGGGGTTTCACTCGCGCCAATCTGTTCAGAATGCGCCAGTTCTATGAAGCGTACCGTAACGAACCATCACTAGCCGCTCTGGTACGGCAGTTACCATGGACCCACAACCTCATTGTTCTCAGTCAGAGCAAGCGCCCCGAAGAGCGTGAGTTCTATTTACGGCTGGCCATGCAGGAACGGTGGTCCAGCCGTGAGTTGGAGCGGCAGTTCAAGTCTGCACTGTTTGAGCGCTCCGTTACGCAGCCTGCAAAAGTCTCGGCAGCGCTGAGACAAAGTCATCCTGAGGCGCTGAGTGTGTTCAGGGATGCCTATATGGTCGAATTTCTTGGGCTTCCGGAGGGACATGCAGAGGCTGATTTGCACCACGGACTGCTGCAGCGACTCAGGGATTTTCTGATCGAACTCGGGCGGGATTTCTGCTTCGTCGGCTCCGAGTATCCCTTACAGGTGGGTGGACGGGATTTCGCGTTGGACCTGCTGTTCTTCCATCGGGGGCTGAACTGCTTGGTGGCAATCGAGCTCAAGGTAGGCCGATTCGAGCCGGAATATCTGGGTAAACTCGAGTTCTACCTTGAGGCGCTGGACCGCACCGTACGCAAGGCGCATGAAAATCCGGCAATTGGTGTTCTGCTCTGTGCCAGCAAGGATGATGAAGTCGTTGAGTACGCGTTGAATCGCTCTTTGTCGCCTGCGCTTGTGGCGGAATACCAGACCCATTTGCCCGACAAGAAACTACTGCAGGAAAAGCTGCATGAGTTTTATCGGTTGAATATTACTGGTGAATCAGAAAGCTGAGAGATATCGATAGGCGGTCCGTTGCCCTGGCTAGACCTTATAAAACGCTTTTAGCGCGCTAGTTAGCCTAACCACCCGTCGAGCCTTGCCAAAGGTTATGAATCAGATGGCCGACACGTTCTGAATAGAACAGGTTGCTGATTCGAAAACTCTTTTACGGCAAGTCCGCGGCGAGCCAGTAGAGATAGGCAACCATTCATTGCGCTGCTAAAGGTGTTCCGATGTCCAGGTCGATCCATAAGAAAGTCGCCTTGTTACGCAAGACTTTCTTTTATGTAGGTTGGTCTTTGTTCTGGCTGCTTGTGTGGGACATAGCCGTCACAGCAGAGGCTATGCTGTACGTAAAAGACCCGATTGACTTGCCACTCACGCCCCTGACATTGCTTTGTTCAGCATTGGTAGTGCTGATCAGCTTTCGTAATAGCAGTGCCTATAACCGCTGGTGGGAAGCGCGTACCTTGTGGGGCGCAATGGTCAATAGCTCTCGCAGTTTCGGCCGGCAGGTGATGACACTTATTGATGATGTGGGCATAGGGCGTAATCGAGTAAAGATGGTTCTTCTGCTACGTCATATGGCCTATATTAATGCACTGCGCGCACATCTGAAGGGTACCTCATGCGCAGAAGCTGCGGGACCCTACTTGGCCCGGCACGAGTTATCAATGGCTGAAGGCAGCAGCAATTTCCCCAATGACATACTCAACGGCACCGCACAACTATTGGTTAGAGAGCTAAACCAGGGTCGCCTCGATAGTATCCGGTTGGCACGAATTGAATCGACTCTCGTGGATATGTCCAACTGCCAGGGCGGCATGGAACGCATTAACAACACGCCATTACCTTATCCCTATGTCTATTTTCCAAGACTTTTTACAACGCTCTTTTGCATCATCATGCCCATGGGGCTAGTCAGTACATTAGGCTGGTACACCCCTGTTGTTTCCTCTGTGGTAGGTTTCATGCTGCTCGCATTAGAGCGAATAGGAACCGAGCTTCAGGCACCTTTTGCCGACAGCCAGCACCAGATCGCCATGGATAGTCTGTGCACAACGATTGAAAAGAATCTGCGTTCTTTGCTCCAGGAAACGGCGGCGCATGTAGCGGAGGAGGATCTGGTAGAAGCTATCCGAACAGTGCGTGTAGAACCCGCTGCACCTGCAGAGACCAGTGTCGTGAAATCCATCGCTAACCTGTAGGCAAACCGCCTCCTAGACTATGTTGCAGATGCTCGATAAATGTCCTCACTTTGGCTGAAAGGAAGCGGCGGTGAGGGTAAACAGCATAGAGAATGGGGGTGTAGCTGGTCTTCCACGCTTGCAGTAGCGGCACCAGGCGGCCAGCTTTTATGTCATCGCCAATGATGAAGCTTGGCTGCAGAATAATTCCATGACCTGCCAAGGCTGCAGTTCGCAAAACATCGCCGTTATTGGCCCGAAACATCCCGGATACCTTGACTCGTACTTCTTCTTCGTCGCGTTGAAAGAGCCATTCATTACCCTGGCGCGCGTACGTATAGTTGAGGCAGCGGTGTTGTCTGAGTTCCAGTGGATGCGCTGGCGTTCCATGCTGTTTCAGGTAGAGCGGTGAGGCACACACCACTACGTCGAGTACGGCCAGTTGACGTGCGACTAAGCTGGAGTCGTCGAGCTGACCAATACGTACTGCCAGATCGAAACCTTCCTCTACAAGGTCAACGACTCGGTCATTCAGTTCAAGATCAACATATACCTCTGGGTATTGCTCCATGTATCGGGCAATTACCGGGGCCAGCTGCAGGATACCAAAGGAGAACGGGGCATTGACCCGTAGCCGCCCCCGCGGATGCTGGACATCAGACTGCAGGGCTGTTTCCAGGTCATCAAACTCGGCCAGTAACGGAAGAATCCGCTCATAGAGTGCACGACCCGCATCGGTAAGGCTTAGCTTGCGTGTCGTCCGGTTAAGCAGTCTCGCATCGTATTTACGCTCAAGAAAGGCGATCAGTTTCGTAAGTCCCGAGCGGGACAGTTCAAGTCGATCAGCGGCCGCAGCGAATGACCCTAGTTCCACTACTTTGACGAAGGCAGATAGCGCAGAAAGCGTATCCATATCAATTTCTAAAATGTAAATAATTCATTTTTATTTACCCTATTTATCTCTAAAAGGGAAATACAAAGAATAGCGGTATCTGACCGACCGCACTTTTTTCTAAGGATTTAACGATGGATACTCGTACCGCTCCCTATGCCGCGCTCCTGTTGCGCTTAGCGCTAGGTATCATGTTTCTGGCCCACGGCCTTACAAAGCTGTTCGTTTTTACCTTGCCGGGTACCGCACAGTTCTTTGAATCGGTTGGTTTTCCAGGCGTGCTGGCCTATCCGGTTACGTTCTTCGAAATTCTGGCGGGTGCAATGCTGATACTGGGCATCCTGCCTCGCTGGGTTGCAGCCGTTGCGGCAGTACAATTACTGGCAGCCTCTTCCGTACACTTTGGAAACGGCTGGTCATTTACCGCAGCTGATGGCGGCTGGGAATATCCTGTTTTTCTGGCGGTCACGGCCGCTGCGTTGGCACTCCTGGGACCCGGTGCCTTGGCTCTGAAGCCATCGTTTCGTAAGGATTAATGTTCTAAACCGCGCTGCATCCTTGAGGAGAACACCATGAGCCGACTTCCCACGATTTTCATATCCCACGGTTCGCCAATGGAGGCATTGGATGCAGGGCGGGCAGGGCAGGCCTGGACGGAGCTTGCCGCGGTGTTACCACGTCCGCGAGCCATTGTGATGGTATCCGCTCATTTTTCGGCGCCATATCCAGTGCTCGGAACGACCGCGCAGCATGACACTATCCATGACTTTTATGGATTTCCTCAGGCGCTTTATGCGCTGCGCTACAACGCGCCGGGTGAACCTGACCTGGCTTTTCAGCTGGCAGAGGCGTTGCAGGCTCAAGGGTTGCCGGTACGTATTGATCCTAATCGCGGGCTGGATCATGGCGCGTGGGTGCCACTGCGTTACATGTATCCTGATGCCGATGTTCCAGTCGTCAACCTGTCCATTGATGAAAACAAGGGTCCTGCCTATCACTACCAGCTCGGTCAGGCATTAGCGTCATCATTGGCTGACGACGTACTTCTTATCGCGTCAGGCAGTCTGACACATAACCTGGGCGATTTTCGCAGGCCGCACCGGTCCGTTCCCCGCTACGTCACAGACTTTCAGGCGTGGATGCAAGACCGCTTGAAGACTCGAGATATAGCCGCTCTGCTGGACTACCGTGGGCAGTCACTGGAGGGCGTTCAGGCTCACCCGAGTGATGAGCACTTGTTACCTCTTTTCGTTGCATTGGGTGCAGCGGGTGAGCAGAGCGAGGCACACGTATGGTTCAGCGAGATAAACCATCAGATATTGGCGATGGATGTGTACCGGTTTGAGCGCGGCCCTATTTGAGACATCGATAATGAGGTGTGTCTATGGACTACAGATACGGTCTAACCTGAAGCAAAAGTCGGTTACAGGCTAGATACAATAGGCCCTCAAGCTCTTGTCGTCCTACCGCTGGCTTAAGATTTAAAACAGCTTTCCAGGAAAGCCGCAGACGCAAGTATGATCTCCACGTCATTATTTCTTCCGCAAAAAAGACAGTCCTGGGGGCGCCTGGTATTACGCTATATAGCGTTGCCTCCAATGCAATTTTGGGAGGCCAGAGAAGCAGACAGTCAATCGCTCCCATATTAGGTAACAAGACTGTTCCCCAGCGAAAATCCTTGACGCAGACATCTATAATTAGATCGTTTTCCCCAGGATCAGTGATCTGTTGTATAGGTGTAAGTACCAGTACGTCCCGTAAGCATCTGGCAAGGTGTTCTTCAATGGTGCTCTTTTCAGACGGAAAGTCTGGCTCGAGAAACCGGGTTAAATCGCTTCGAGATCTAACCGTTACTGTTCCAAGAAACAAGCGGGATGTTGGTCTGCACGCATGTCGTTTGAACATATTCCTGGGCTGGTCCTGGCTGCGCCAATTAAGTCAACGCTCAATATGATTGCACAAATGTTCCAGATTCAATCGGAAAGAGGCTGATACGATCCCAAGACGATCTGTTTGTTGCCGTCCATGATATCAAGGCGAAAGTCCTAACTATGACAGACGACAGGAAAAGCTGGGTTCACCTGAACCAGGACGCCGAAACCGGCATCGAGACCATTCGTGCTCATTTTGAGGGTCATGCCTATGATCCCCATTGGCATGACAGCTATCTTGTAGGGTTTACCGAGCAAGGCGTGCAGCAGTTCAGCTGCCGCAATGCGCTGCACGTCAGCACCCCTGGTAAGGTCTTCATGCTTGAGCCGGGTGAGATTCACGATGGCCATGCGCCGGCAGAGGGTGGGTTTACCTACTCCATGCTTTATCTGGAGCCGCAGTGGATCGAGCGTGAGCTGAGGATGTTGCATGAGGATGCGCCTGTACAATGCCTTCCCAGTTTTGGCGCGACACTGACCGATCAGACCGAACTCATGATCGCTATTGCCGATGCGTTCAAGGCGCTCGAATACAATGAGTTGAGAATAGTAAGGCAGACCGCGCTGGATCAATTGCTGATCAAGCTGACCGACCATGTGAAATGGCGAATGCGGGGAGCTTATGATCCCAGACTTCCGTTGGTGGCTTATCGCGTTCGAGATTATCTTCACGCTCACATGCAGGACGATGTAGGCCTGGATGAGCTTGCTAATACCGTAGGTGTGGATCGATTTCGCTTGACCCGAGCCTTCAAGGCCGCCTTTGGTTTGGCACCGCATGCTTACCTCATCCAGCTGCGACTCGCCAAGGCTCGTTTTATGTTGGCGAAAGGCGATCAACCGGCCGAGGTTGCCATGAGACTCGGTTTTGCGGATCAGAGCCACATGGGCCGTTGGTTCCGCCGCGCCTATGGGCTGACTCCAGCCAGCTACCGCAAGCGCTGCTCAAATCTTCCAGACGCCTCACGCAGCTAACACCACAATCGACTTCAGCCGTATAACTGTGGAGTCGATATGATGATTTCTGTGCCGTTCATTCTGTTCTCTCTGGTAGCCTCCATCACTCCAGGGCCTACCAACATCCTGGTGCTAAGTCACAGTGCCCGCTATGGATTCTGGAAGGCATTACCTATTGTGCTGGGCGGGTGTGCGGGCGCGGCCGGTATCGTGCTGGTAACAGGCGTGGGGATTGGCGAAAGCCTGACGAGCTACCCGTTGATCCAGCTCGTGATGAGCACTGCCGGCGTGCTGTGGTTGAGTTATCTGGCCTGGCAGATCTTTAGCAGCCCAGCCACGCCATTGAATGAGATGAGTGAGTCCATGGCCAATGACAAGCGCGTCGGGTTTGGCGGAGCGGCCGGGTTGCAGCTGATAAATCCAAAGACCTGGATGATGGCGATCGCCGTTATCAGCGTGTTTACGCAAGCCGGGTCAGACAAGGCCGCGCAGGTGGTACAGCTGACATCTGTATTCTTTGCGATATCGATTCCATGTCTGACGGCATGGGCGGTGCTGGGCTCAAGCGTTTCGCGCTGGCTCGATTCTGCCACCCGTGTCAGATACTTCAACCGTCTCATGGGCCTGCTGTTATTGGGATCGGCTTGGCTGAGCCTGCTTTGATGTTTGTCCCATAGTTAGGCCAGACAGCTGCTTGGCCTAACTATGGCTGTCTTCATGTAGTACTTTCAGGATATTTGGCTCGAGCCAGCCAGCCCTTCCATAACCATTTTCTCTCATGAACATCCAGAGGAGCATCGAACGCGTGCAATGCTAGCCACTGGTTGAAACGCAGCTGTTCGAGTTCTTCGGCTGGCTTGCATACCGGCCCACCCAGAACCTGTTCGATATTGTTAAGCAGTGGGGCAGGTACCTGTTCGCGATACAGGCAAATCTGCTCTCTCAAGACATCCAGTGTGTAGGTGAGGATTTCCTTGTCAGAAAACTCAGGCACGGACATAAGACACCTCTTGCAGCATTGATCATTAAGCAAAAACGGTTAAATACGATCCGTCGCGATGTCACATGAAGCGGGTTAGTGCTGAGTCGTTAGTTGGGCAAGCAAAAGCCCCATTTCTTTTACCGGCACGCAGTAGTTCGGGTTACAGGCGCTAAGTTCATGAATAGCCGTGGTCGAGCTAATAGCCTGTCTTTGATCCTCTACGATGCAGATCCCCCCGGCGCCTTTGATAGCGCGCAAGCCCTCGACGCCGTCTCGTCCCGATGCTGATAACACCGCGCCTATTGTACACGGCCCAAATACCTTGGCTGCAGAGGTGAACAGTTCATCTGCTGAGGCATGCTCATGCCTTGCGGAATCAAGCCGTTTAAGCCTGATCATGCCCTTGGGCTCTATAGTGACTTGATACCCAGGCGGAGTGAGATAGACGCAGCCCGCCACGAGTAGCTCGCCGGGTGTGCATACTTTTACGGGAAGGAAGGTATAGCGTCCCATAAGCGTTACGAGCGCCTCTACAGGACTGTCGGTTGCTACACGAAGCATCACAACGACACAGGTTTCCAGGCGAGAAGGAAACGTGCTGGCGAGCTGGCATAAGGCTCTAAGACCAGGAAGGGGGGAGGTAATAACTACAATGTTGTTGATTGAGCTCATCTTAAACTTCTCATGCAAAACGCTGTGAAAGCATGTCCTGATGAAAAGGTAACTCCGGCTTACTGCCCTCACGCTCCGTATGCGGCTGCGTACAGACGGAAAAACAACGGGAATAAAAAACTGTATCGCCGCGAGTACAACAACTTCGCCAACACACTAAACGCGGCGATACAGAGGAGCACACTTCATGAGCTATGACATCACTACAGAACAGGTTCAAATACAACCTGTATTCAATGGAAAGCTGGGTGAAAGATAAGTTGCAGAATTGCTAAGTTATTAAATTCTTTGAACTTTATTCAAATACAAGTTTTGCTAAGTAGATACCAGACGCTGATTAAGATAGCGCTTCGTTGGAACGGCGCAATTGTGCAGATTTGCTTTTTAATCTTCTACATGAAAATTGTACGTGTATAACCATGGACCTATCTGTTACGTCTTAATCCTGTAATATCTTGAAACACTCATCAATCTTTATATACGACCACGCAGCTGAAACAGGTAAGCTTTAGTCCCGGATCACAGCTGCTACTCGCCGTCGACGTTGGACGTAAGCAGTGAGTCAATGGCGTGAGCGTTCAAGGGCATACGATGCTACCGGTCTCATCTACCCAGTGATCACACAGAAACAAGGCTTAGTACCCCTGTTTTGGCTAGTCGATATCGAGCAAGGTCTTCTGCCAGAAACAGCGAGCCCTGGTAATGATATGCAGCCTCACTACGGATATCCTCAATGGAGGGAGACTGCTCCGGATTGGCTTGATAGCGGGCGCTAAAGTGCGTCAGGACAAGATTGGGCAGCCCGCAGGATTGGGCAAAGCTCGCAATCCCGGCCGCTGAGCTATGTCCGAATGTATCGCCAGCCCTGTCTGCAACATCTTGTGTATATGTCGACTCATGAACAAGTACCTGAGCTGGCTGGCAAAAGGTCCGCAGCAGCTCGGGCTGATCGTTGTCACCGCAGACGACCAGGCAGCGAGCCGCATGGGGGTAGTACACATAATCGGCGCTTTTAAACGTTTGGCCTTCATGTACCACATCAATGCCTTTACGCAGCTGTCCCCAGATTGGGCCGCGTGCAATACCTTCGGCATTCAATTTTTCAGTGTTTAGATGAGGTTCACGGGCTGTTTCGGTAAACCGATAGCCGAAAGAGGGCACGCGATGGGAGAGGGGCGTAGCATCGACCGTCCACCGTGGAAATGCCCACTGCCCCAGCGCCTCAGCCGGCAGAAACTCTACGTCAAAGGGCAGGTACAGCTGGGTGAATTGTCGAGTCGCGTTAAACCATTCGGCAATGCCCGACGGGGCAATGATGGGAAGTGGCTTCTTTCGGCCTGACATGCCTGCGCTGGCCAGGAGGCCTGGCAAGCCATAACAGTGGTCACCATGGACATGTGTAATGAAGATGGCCTGCAGATCATGCAGCGACAGACGTGTACGCAGTAGCCGGTGCTGAGTGGCCTCGCCGCAATCGACCAAAAACCAGTCGCTGCCCATCTCTTCCTGAAGGGCAAGCCCGGTTACGTTGCGTTTCTTGGTCGGTACGCCAGCGGACGTGCCCAGAAATAGTAAATCCACAAATGCCTCTATTTATTGGTGCCGCACCAGTATCAAGACATAGTGTATATCGCAGATGGCTGCAAGGTGGTGAGCATGAGACTTGCCGACCTCCGTGTCGGCGTATTTCAGAACGCTCAGGTTCCAGGCGCGACGTCATTTCTGGCGATTCGGATCTCTTGCACCATGGCCTCGGAAAACTTCTGGGCGGCTGACCAGCGCAGGTGGATTGCATCTATGAAGGATGTTTTGGCGGTAATCCATTCCTTGTCGCCATTCCAATACTGGGCCTTGGTTGGCGCCAGGGCGGTAGCAAGCTGCTGGTCGAAATTAGCCAGAAATACACCTGTTGGATCTTGCTGGGCTTTCCAGTCAGGATGTAATGGCGTGGATACGACCGTTAATTGCCGTCCCTCCTGGTACAAACGGGTAGCCAGAGTTTGCAGGGCATTGAAACAGGTTGAATCCAGCGCTTCCGGGCGGCCATAAAGCAATTCACGACTGTTCACCGTATTGAGCGGGCCGTCCCCGTAGCGATTGAACACTAAGGGATCGAACTCGATACGGTTGGCGCGCTGATCTTTTACCTTCAAGGCATTGCGCATCAGCGAGCCGGGGGAGAAATAGTGCATGTAGTAAAGCCAGGGTGACGTTTTCTCATACACGTACTGATCAACATCGTTGCGATTGAATACGGCAGCCGAAACACGCCAGCAACCCGCAAAATCCTGGGGGTCGACTACCATCAGGACATGCCTGACGGTAGGTTCCCGGTCAAGTAGCCAGTTGGCAACGTATACCGACTGATTGGCATGCAGACCACAGAAGGCGCCGTTCAGCGGGCGCGTACCTGGGGAATGCCTGACGATGGCATCACCATCGATATGCCGCCAGGCTACAGATGACCCTATCACCAGCAGGTCTGGCGATTCGATGGGATTTTCACGTAGAAAGCTGAGTTTTTCGTCAACGCACAGGCTATTGGAAAATGCCGGTGGGGGCAGGTTATCTGTGCCGCGCAGGCCGAGCAGCAGCATCCAGAACGCCGCGAGGGCACCCGCCATTCCGCCAAATAGTGCAAGCAGGTAGCCGGCAGAAATCCTGCTGCCGGAACTGGAGGTGGGCTTGTCATCCGCTGCTGAAGTCTTCATGACACCGCCGCTCCTTCGAGTTTGGATTGTATCAGCTGAGCGAAATGGCCCACATTCTTGAGTGACTCAAGCTCTGCGGTCCTGAACTTGATACCAAAACGCTGCTCTGCCGCCACGATCAGGATGACATGCGTCTGGCTGTCCCAGCCGTCGATGTTGTCGGCGGTCATGTCTGGAGCAAGCACAATGTCGTCGTCATCGAACACGTCGCGGAAGACCTGGGTCAGTGCGTTGAGAATGTCCTTATCGTTCATACGTCAGTAACCTCGATGAAGTGGCGGGAAGTACGGGGTGAGAGCAGGTCATAACGCCAGAAGCTGGCGTTGGGGATAGCGCCTTCAGGTGCTGGGCAATGATCAAAGCCCAGCGCTGCATAATGTTCGGCAACCATGCCGTTCCGGTCGGTAGGGCGATATTCGCCGATGAGCGCTGCCCAGCCAGCTGCCGTCGCGCGTTTGATCAACACGTCGAGTACGGCCTCTTCTACCTGACGGCCCAGAACGCGGCAGCTCATCAGCCAGGTATCGATAAGAAGTTCATCCTGAGCCCATGCGGTATCTGCACGTGCAAGGACCACACTGATCAGACCGTTATCACCAAACTTGTCACTCAGGCGCACCGTAAGGGTAATGGCACGATCATCCGCTGCAAGGCGCTCGACCTCCGCTTCGCTGTAGCGGCGCGTCGTAAGGTTGAACTGATTGGTCTTGTTAATCAGCTGCGTGGTACGGATCAACTCTGCCGGGCCGATGGTGGTAGCGGTAAGAACCATCTGCAGACCGCGCAGGTAACCTTCCATGTCGGTTGCCTGGCTCATGGCAACCTTGCGTTCGGCGTTAAGGGCGTAGTGACGGCTGCGTGCAGTGTCGTCTGTGGTGAACGAGACTGTCTCGAAATAACCGGCAGCCGCTACGCGAGCAGGGTAGTCGGCTACATCCTCGGGAAGTTCCGGCACCGCCACCTCGGGTAGCTCACGGCGAACAATGTCACGCTCAGCCGGGTTATCGTCGACAAAGACTAGGCTGTCGAGTCCGATATTGAGCATGGAGGCGATACGCCGCAGGTTGCCGGCCTTGTCTTCCCAGTTGGCGACAAAGGCGGCGATATCGGAGCGCTTGAGACCCATTTCCGGGTGGTCGAACGCCGCTTCAGCTACTGCCAGATCGTTCTTGCTACAGACCGCGAGAATGATGCCTCGTTTGGCCAGCTTCCCTGCGTAATGCTGGAATGCCAGAAACGCTTCACCGGCCGGTGATCCCTGGCCTATCTGGATGCCATGAACACCATCGTCGCCAATCACGCCGCCCCACAGAGTGTTATCAAGGTCCAAAACCAGGCACTTGCGTGAGAGACCGACCCCGGCAGCAGCAACCCTTGCCAGCTGATCGCCATAAAGGGGGGCCAGCGTTGGGCTGACCAGCTGTTTGGCTTGGTGCCACCGCACAGGCTCAGCCAGACCGGTGCCATACATCCCTTGTGCAGCTTGCCACGCCAGGTCCATCAGCAGTACACCTTCTTCCTTTGCCGCTGCACGGATGGCGGTGTTGAGCCGCTCGATTACGGCAAAGGGCGCGGCTGGAACATGGGCTTCGAATGAGCCGAACAGCAAGGGTTCTGCAGTGACAAGCGTTTGCTGAATAACCTGCGCTGCGTAACGTTCCCGGGCGAGGCGCCAGAGGTGGCGTAACTCCTCGATACGCGTCTCAACGGCGCTTGAAACCTGCGCCTCTGATGCATCCAGGGGCAGCTGCAGAGCAGTGTCTTTTGCATCCACGGCCAACAGAATCACCTGGGGGGCAAAGGACGATAGCGCAGGGTCGTCCATTAGTAAGGCCTGTCGATACATGCCATACGGGGCAACATACACGGACAAGGCCAGACGCCGGGAGAGACCTGCGACCCGAATGGCAGGAACGAGATGGTCCACGGTATGGGAGGAAAGCAGGGCGATGCGCAAGGGACGCAAACCCAGGGCTGCCAGATCTCCTGCTGTGGTGAGACCACTCAGTCCTTCTGCGGCAAGTTTATCCAGTCGGGCGGTAAGGGTGAAGTCGCGTCGAAATCCAGATAAGTAAGCCGCCTGACTAAGCCGCTTGGCAGGGTCTGCCTCTCGCTTGGCCTCGCTGATCGCTGCGCCGAGATCTGGATGAGGGGGAAGCCAGGGTAATAGGTCCATCATGGAATGCTCCTGTTTCGACACTTAGAACTGGAAGTAAAGAAACTCGGTCGGGGCCGCAGAGAACGCAGAGGCCAATGCAAAAAAGCCCAATACACCCAAGGTAGCGCCTAGCACTGGCGTAGGCCGCCACGCCACGAAGGGGAACCAGTGTTCGATCCAGTTTTCCTTTGGCCGAAAGTTCAGGGCAGTGCGGAAGTGATGCATCCACTGGCCGATATTGGGCATGGTCCAGACAAAGGCCAGCAACATAGCGATGGCCAGAAAGTCGGACTTGTCGAGCTTGGTCGAGACGTCGCTCAGGCCCACCATGCCGGTGAGGATCGCCATGGCAGCGGACACGCTTTCGGCTCGGAAGAACACCATGGCCACCACCACACAGGTGAAGGTGAGCAGCAACGCAGCGACCTGATGGATTCGGTTATCACTGTCGAGCTTCCAGCCTTTACTGACCTTATAGGCGCGCCAGCCATGGGCGACCACAAGGTAAAAACCGTGCAGTAGCCCGAACGCTACGAATTGCCAGCCGGCCCCATGCCAGACGCCGGAAATGAACATGGTGAAAAGGGTAGGGTAGGCCACCAGCGCTACAAAGGTACCAAGCGACATTTTTCCGCGCTTGGGCAGGGGCTTACCGGCAGCCAGCCGTGCACGGGTAATCCGCATGACGATGGGATTGTAGATATAGGCGGTCAGAAAGCGTGTCAGCGTCATGTGCCAGCGAGACCAGTAGTCGATCACGTTGCGTGCCTTGAACGGGCTGTTGAAGTTGGCCGGTAGGCTTATTCCAAAAAGAAGTCCCAGGCCGATCGCCATGTCGCTATAGCCGGAAAAATCAAAATAGATCTGAAGGGTGTAGGTAAGCGCGCCGGTCCATGCGTCGAAGAAAGAGGGCGTCACGCCGTCGGCTGCCAATGCAAACACCGGCGAAGCCTTTTCACCCAGCGGGTCGGCGATAACAACCTTCTTGAATAGCCCCAGCAGGAAGATAGTGGTGCCAATAGTGAGATTATCCAGGCGGGGTTTGAAGTTGTTGCGTTCGCGAAACTGCTCAAGCATCTCACGGTGATGGGTAATCGGTCCGGCGATCAGGTGCGGAAAGAAGGTAATGAAAAGGCAGTAGTTGAGAAAATCATGTTCAACAACTTCACCGTCGTGTGCATCGACCAAATAGGCAATTTGCTGGAACGTGAAGAACGAAATGGCCAAGGGTAGAATGATGTCACTGACCGTCCAGCCTGTATCGAGCACATCATCAAGCGTACCGAGCAGAAAACCGGTGTATTTGTAGTACCCCAGCAGTGCCAGGTTGGCGGCAATACCTAGTGTCAGGGCCCGGCGGGAAGGGTTGCGAAGTAGATAGCCACCCAGCAGGTAATTAAAGATCATGCTTGCGGCCAACAGCGGAACGTTGGCTGGGTTCCACCAACCATAAAATACCAGGGAGGCGAGTGTCAGCCAGACGATCGCCAGGCGTTGTCGACCCGTCCCACCCAATACAAAAAAGCCTAGTAGTACGACTGGAAGAAATCCGGCTATAAACGCAAACGAGTTAAAAAGCATCGTCCTGATCCTCTTAACAACGCCGTTCCATGGCCAAGGGCTCGCCCGGCGACAAGCCAGAGCGGGGTGGTTTCCTTGGCACTGCATCATGAATGGCTATCACTGATATCCACCGCGGCCATCTACTACCGACCGCGCATAAGTGCCTTTCACCGTCGCGTACGGGGATTTTGATCCAAAACGTTTGTGCGCTCGGCCACAGAAAAATCCTATATCCCCGTGTAGCACCTATGCTTAGCGCCTGCCAAAAAAGCTCGCCGCTTCAAGCGGCAGATTTGCTTATTTATGTGATCTAGTTTGCTTTGTATGGAAAGAAAAGCGCTGTTTATTAATGTTCTGTTAATGAGTCTTTACCAGATTGCCCATAAATTGTGACGGCTATCACTCATAAATGGGACGCGGTTGTTGTTGCTCCTTAAAACAAATAACGGTATCACAAAATAATACCAGCCCTATTAATGGTTTAAAAAAGCCACCAAACCCATACATATAACCAAGTAATCAGAAACGTAAAAACAAAAAGGCCACCATTAGGTGGCCTTTTCGCTAAACAGACGATTAGCGTTTGGTGCGGGTGGTAGGATCAACATCGTCCATATGATCGGTGCCACGCATGCCAGCCCGGGTTGCGACATTGTCATTTTCGATGTCTACATCGGTACGGCGTACTGTGTCACGAACCGTTTCGTTATGATGAGTCGTTTCCTTACCTACCATGACTTCTTCCACAACTCGAGCGGTCTTCTCAACAACGGCTTCTTCTGCCGTTTCCTGGATCTCTACCGTTCCAGATTTGAAGGCAGAAAGATCGTCAGTGGAGACTGGGCGGTCGACAGGGCGACGTTCGATAACGGCATGCTGTTCGCTGAGGTTGACCGTTTCTTCAACGGGACGCTCACTCATACGTGATACCACTCGTACGCGGCCCAGGCTGTTTTCACGTTTGCCGACCTTCAATTCTTCTTCCATGACTGGAATGGCCGTGCGGTCAGTCGCTTCAGTAGGCGTCTGGTCAGCGAGGGTAGTGGACCCTACACCCAGTGTAGAAGCTGTGTTGGGGTAGTCACTCGATACCGGTCCGGTAGCAGTGCTGGTGCCCATTGTGGTCGCTGAAGAGCCGATCGCACCCTGGTTGCTCCAATTGGCGCTGCGCTCGTCGATATCAATTGCGCCATTGCGCTCCATGATTTCTTCAACGACACCTACTTGTGCGTCGTCATTGACGGTAACAGTCACTACAGTGGATCCACGGCGTACCGCTTCAGGATAAGTATCGGCGTAGCGGCTGTTATGGGTATCGCTATCGCTGAAGATGGAGCGGAAGAAGCCGCCGATCTTGTCGGTCATTGATTCATCGTCGTGAGTACGGGTGTCGGACCGCATGGAAGTATCTGTCGTGCCGTCGAGCACGGGGGATTCGTTAGAGGCGGCCATACGGATGTTCGTTTGGGATACGCCTTTGGACAAAAGCTCACGCTTAACCTGTTCTGCTTCGTTAACGTGGTCAAATGCTGCAACTAGAATGTGCTGTTTCATAAGGTCACCTTTCGTTCTCTTCGGCAGCTGTGCTGCGATTCGATTGGGCGGTGCAGACTGCGATTACCGCGCGGAACCGGAGTGATCTGACTCCGGATGAGAGTGGCTGCGTTCCACAGTCACGTTTTCGCGTTTCAATGTGACCGGCACGGTACGTTGTGCTTCACGAGTGACGCGTTGGACATGAAGTTCTTCCTTCAACATCAAGCGTTTTTCAACAACCAGAACTTCTTCGAAAACAGGGATGATGGTGACATCACCGTCCTGCCGCACCTGTGGAAGGTGAGCGGGGTCGACTGGCGTGTCGAATTTGACCCGTTCGATAACCGTTTCCTCATACCGCAAGGCGTCAGAAACGGTGTATTCCTTGGACTCGACGGTCTTGTTGATCCGGACGCGGCCGGATTCGACAGTCTCTTTATGAAGCTCAGCACGCTCTTCAACGATAGGTATCGTTTCGGTTGCTTGCCTATCAGACTGGTCGTTGCTCATCCGTCTATCCTGCTGTTGATTTCGCTCGGTGTTTTCATGCCCTTCGTGAAAATGGAGTGAGTCATGAACGGTTCGTTCAGAGAAACTTACGAGCGGTAGGGCCGGTTCTAGACTGCTTGAGAGCTGTGTCTAAAACCAGAAGATTTACAGGAACGTAAGCGGTCTGTAGGAGTCGGCCCAATGCAACCGAGCAAGCGTAACGCTGTTAAAGGAGGTAATGAGAGGAGGCGGACGCAGAAACGCCCGCCGACATGAAGAAAGGACCTAAGCGCTTAGATGACGCATCCATGCCAAGCCTTCAGATGTATTTCCACGGGGACGGTATTCACAGCCGATCCAACCGGTGTATCCCAATTCATCGATCAGCTGGAACAGATAGGGATAATTGATTTCGCCGCTGTCTGGTTCGTGGCGGTCCGGTACGCCAGCAATCTGGATATACCCAATACCTGCTATGTCACGACGTAGTTTTGCAGAGATATCTCCTTCTACGATTTGGCAGTGGTAGCAGTCAAATTGGACCTTGAGGTTGGCAGCACCCACTTCTGAACAGATGGCCTGAGCCTCATCCTGCCGGTTCAGGAAGAAACCGGGCATATCACGCGTATTGATAGGCTCAATGACTACCGTCAGGCCACTCTTGGCCGCTTCCTGTGTCGCATAGGTGAGGTTTTGCAGGTATACCTCACGGTGTGCTGCGCGATCTGCGCCTGCCGGCAGCAGCCCGGCCATGACATGAAAGCGGTCATTACCCAGAGCGGCAGCATAGTCCAGCGCACGGGCGATGCTATCCCGAAATTCAGCTTCGCGGCCGGGGAGGGAGGCGAGACCGCGCTCTCCGGTCGCCCAATTCCCAGGTGGTGCGTTGAACAGCGCCTGGACAAGTCCGTAGTCGTCGAGCCGTGCCTTGAGTTCGGCAGCTAGGTAGTCGTAAGGAAACAGGTACTCGACTGCCTTGAAGCCATCGGCCGCGGCCGCAGCAAAGCGGTCGAGAAAGTCGTGTTCGGGATATAGCATGCTCAGGTTTGCAGCGAAGCGGGGCATGGTCTCTCCTTCGAGTGTTCAGACAAAGGGCCAGAGCAACAGGGTCAAGATAAACCCCAGGGAGCCCAGCAGTGTGGTCAGTACGGTCCAGGTCCGCAGGCCGTCGCCCACGTTCAGTCCAGCCAGTTTAGTGAAGATCCAGTAGCCCGCATCGTTGATGTGAGACATGGCGAGCCCGCCTCCGCCCATGGCTATTGTCAACACCGATCAGGAAACAAGCGGCATTCCGTACGTGTTCGCCTTGCCGTGAGCACCTGAAAGCCTGTCAATCTTGACGGCAGGCTCTCAGGTGGCCCGCTCCGACGTCCGTCGCCATTGACGGCTCAGCCATCGCCAGGCAATCCAGCCCAGACCCAGCATATAGGCGAGGCTGCCAGGCACCCACATGATGAGGCCTGCCAACTGTTGGTCAGACAGGTCGCCTGATTCGTGGTAAAGCGTTTGGGTACTGAAGGTGAGAAGCGCGCCCAGTAATCCGGTATGCATGAGTGTGAGCAGAAGCGCAAGCAACGCCTGAGGAACACGCGCATGACTGGCATGCAGGCACGACCACCACAATAACCAACCGGTAAAAAGAAAGCAGATGTGTTCGGTGACATGCCACCAGAGGTTATCCAGGGCGAGCTGGTAAGGTTTAGGGGCATGCCAGCCCCAGATCGCCAGCGCATGGAGCAGGGCTGCAGCCGTTGGATAGCGACCGGCCTTCAGGATAGGATGCCAGACGCGTCGGCCGCGTCCACGTAACGCAGCCTGCCACTGGGGCAGCGGTCTGGCGAGCGCCCACAGGGGCGCAACGATAATCATATAGAGCATATGCTGGACCATATGCATCGCTGTACTGGTTTCCGCCCAGCCATCGAACGGACCAAACGTTGCCAGGGCTGCGACGACCATGCCGGCATGAAACCAGAGCGCCTCGCCTCGATGAGGCGGAACCCGGCGCTGCCCTATGTAATAGAGCCCCCACATGGCAGCCAGCAGTACAGCGCAGCCCCATATAGGTAGACGTTCGGTCAGATGACCCTCTAGTAGCCCATGACCATAGGCCGAAGGTGCAATACCCAGCAGGATTATCAGGGCTAGAGGCATGGCGGCATCAACAGAATGGGAATACCCACAAACAGCGTGGCGATTGCGCTGACCAGGTGCAGTCCGGCGCCCAGCGTTGCCAGGAAGCGTTGCCGACGCGCCTCCTCGGAATCTCCTAGGCCAATAGCCTGCCAGCAGCGCCGCGCATTCCATAGCAAAAAAACCAGTGTGGCGAGCGTAAGCAAACCCAGCATGAGGTTTATACGATTGAGGGCACCAGCTTCTGCAGCAGGCGGCGTGATCTGGCAGGCTACTGTAAGCCCCCCATAGATAGAGATAAACCACACGCTCCAGACAACAAGGCCTGCAACCAACTGCAAGGGATGGGCTGGACGCATCAGTAAGGATTCCAGGTCAGAGGAAACAGCACCGTGGCGATGTAGCTGATGGCAACTACCGTTGTGGTGTAAACCCACCACTGCAGCACGATCTTGGGCTCATAAGGTGCATTGATCCCTACATACCCCCAATACACCCGCAAGGCCTGAAGCGCAGTAGCCAGAACACCTACCACGGCGTGGAGCAGGCTGTAACCCAGCATGGTCAGCAGCACGGCATCGTGGGTTGTTTCGGTAGGCTTCAAAGGCGCTTCAATGATTACCAAGACCAGCAACAGCGTATGCACCAGGCCAAGCACAGTGATACCTGCCAGTTGAGACCCTAGGTGCGTAATGTGCTTCTCCCTGAGCTGACTCACGACACGGCGCAGCCAGCCGGTGACGATGAATGCCGGCAGCAACGCGGCCAACATAAGTCCATGGTTGAGCGGATTCTGCGAAGGAATCTGCCAATTGGGCGACACGCTCCACAGGTAGAACCAGCCGAACAATAGTGAGAGGTAAAGGGAGCCGTTGGAAATCAATGTGGCTCCCATGCCCCAGAGGCCCGGACCGTCAAACGTACGGGAGTGCAAGGGAGGCTCATCCGGCTGGGTATGCGCATCAGGCGCTGCCTTGGGATGAGCGCCGTTTTCCCAGCTCCAGCGCAGACAGATGATCAGCGCCGCCAGCGCACCCAGACCCGCTAACGTATAGGCACTGACTAACAGGCAGATGCACATCACACCCAGTACAGCCGAAAGCACAAAGGGCCATATCGAATTGCCGGGTAGGTGAATCACATGGCGTACCCGTCCGGTAACCGGATCGACACCCCAGGTTTCGCGGCGACCATGACTACTGACCGAAAGGCCATATTCGCCATTGGCGATCGCTTCCGGCAGATGCGGCTGGTCCCACAAGGGATGGCGGGTCGTCACTTCCGGCAAGCTGATGAAGTTATAGGCAGTGGGTGGCAATTGCGTTGCCCACTCCAGCGTATCCGCCTTCCACGGATTCTTACCGGCCTTCTCGCCAAAGCGGAAATGCAGGAACAGGTCGAGCAGAAACGTTGCAACACCAAAGGCCATGATGAAGCCGCCAATCGAGGAGATCAGGTTGGGCAAATCCCAGCCCAGGCCGCTTTCATAGGTATAGACCCGCCGTGGCATACCCATAAGGCCCGTCCAGTGCATGATCAGAAAGGTCATGTTGAAGCCGATGAAAGTCAGCCAGAAGCCCCACCGCCCAAGCGTCATGGAGGGCATCCGGCCTGAGAAATGCGGTAGCCAGTAGTAGATGCCGGCCATTAGCGGGAAGAACATGCCGCCTACCAGCACATAATGGAAGTGGGCGACGACAAAGTAGGTGTCATGCACCTGCCAGTCGAACGGCACGAGAGAGAGCATCACGCCTGTTAGCCCACCTGCAACAAAGATGACGATAAATCCTACCAGCCAGAGCATGGGCAGCTCGAATCGAGGCTTACCCAGCCACAGGGTCGCAATCCAGGAAAACACCTGAATCCCTGTTGGCACTGCCACCAGCATGCTGGCCGCCGAAAAGAACAGTTGCGCCAGTTGGGGAATGCCGATGGTAAACATATGGTGTACCCATAGACCAAAGCTGATGAAACCAGTCGTTAGCACACCCAGTACAACCCAGCGGTAACCCACCAGCGGACGCCCGCAGAACACCGGGAGAATGGTCGAAACGATACCGGCGGCCGGTAAAAAGATGATGTAAACCTCAGGGTGGCCGAACAGCCAGAACAGATGCTGCCACAGCACAGGGTCGCCTCCGCGGGCCACGTCGAAGAAGGGCAGATCGGCAGCACGGGAAATCTCCAGCATCAGGCTTGCCAGTATCATGGGCGGAAAGCCGATCAGGATCATCATGGCTACTACGAGCATGTACCAGGCGAAGATCGGCATCTGGTGTAGTCCCATGCCGGGCGCGCGCGCTCGAAGAATGGATACGACGATCTCGACGCCTGCCGAGATAGCGGAGATCTCGACAAAGGTAATTCCGATCAGCCAGAAGTCCGAGTTGAGTCCCGGTGAGTACACCCGGTCCGACAGGGGCGTGTACATGAACCAGCCGGCATTGGGAGCTACATCCAATAGCAGGCTCGACAGCAGGATCAATCCACCGAACAGGTAGCACCAGTAGCCAAGGGATGAAAGGCGTGGGAATAGCATATCGCGTGCGCCCAGCATCTTGGGTAGCAGGTAGATGGCGAGACCTTCCAGAATCGGTACGGCAAACAGAAACATCATGACCGTGCCGTGCATGGTGAAGACCTGGTTGTATTCGTCCGGTCCCAGAAATGTATTGCCCGGGATAGCCAGCTGGGTGCGAATCAGCATGGCCAGAAGCAGTCCAACCAGAAAGAAAAACAGGCCCGTCACCAAAAAGCGCACCCCAATGGTGGTGTGGTTGACGATACTGAGTGCGCGCCAGCCACGGGGATTACCCCAGACCTGATCAAGATCCTGATGAAGACGATCCTGTTCGGCCTGCTCGCCGTAGGTGTGGGCGGTCATGTCGCTCATGGGGTAAGGGTCTCCAGCCAGTCGGCAAGTACATCGAGTTCCGTATCCCCCAGGTGATCCAGCGGCGGCATGCGGTTTTCCGGCTTGAGGGTCTGATGCTTTGAAAGCCAGCGGCGAATGGCGCCTGGTTCATTTTTGAGCACTCCGGCGCCCAGGTGGCTGCGGCTACCTACGTCGCCTAGATCCGGCCCTATCAGCAACGTTTCGCCTGTGATCCCTCCAAGCGGCGACTCAAGTCCACAGGCGGCACACTCGCGCTCAAAGAGGCCTCTGGCTTCGGGCTTTGGCGCAGGCGCCTGCCATTGCTGTCGCGCCTGGATCCAGGTTGCGAAATCCTCAGCTGTCTGGACCTCGCTGTAGAGAATCATGTGGGTGTGCTGCATGCCGCAGAATTCGCTGCATTGCCCGCGGTGTGTCGCTGGTCGGTCCGCTTCCAGACGGATGACGTTTGTACGGCCGGGAATCATGTCGATCTTTCCGCCCAGGCGCGGAATCCAGAAGGAGTGGATCACGTCCGCGCTGCTGACGTGAATATCCAGCGGGCGACCGGCCGGAAGGTTCATCTGGTTGGCCGTTACCACGCCGCTTTCGGGATAGCGCACTTCCCACCACCACTGATGACCGATCACCTCAACTTTGAGCGGCTGTACGCCTTCCACTGGCAGCGGCAGCATGCGCTTACCCTGAGGAATGCCAAAGCTGAGCAATAGCACGATACTGACGCAAGGCAGCACAATGCCTCCCCAGACAATCCAGCGGCGGTTGTAGCGCGCAACCTTTTCCTCCGGTACAGCTGCCGGCGGGCGACGCATTCCGATCAACCAGAGCGCTACTACACCTACCAGGACGACGGCGGAGAAACCAAACATGGCCCACCAGGTCCAGGCGACGGCCCGGGCTGCTGGGCCATAGGGGTCGAGCATGGACTGTGTACCGCTACAGCCGGTTACCAGGGGAACTGTCAGTCCCCATGCGGTCCATTTAAAGGTCTGCCATCGACTGGAGAGTCCTGCATGCCTGCGACCGATAACATCGAAAGCCGCGCCGCCGTAGCGGGCCACCCGATTCATCCCATGCTGATTCACTTTCCCGTCGCGGCACTGATCGCACTGGTGGGTGCCGATTTCGGCTTCTGGTGGACGGGTGATGAGTTCTGGGCACGAGCCGGACTGTGGTTGGCAGGTGTAGGGGCTACGGGTGGTTGGGTAGCCAGTATCGCCGGACTGATCGACATTACTACCGTGGCGGATATACGCCGACGTATTACAGCATGGTGCCATGCCATTCTGGCCGTAATGATGTTGTCCCTGGCTTCGCTCAACTGGATGGTGCGGTATCAGGGGGGTGAAGAGCTCGTGCTCTGGAGCTTTTACCTGACCGGCGTTACTGCTGTACTGATTTCCCTTGCCAGCTATCTGGGGGGCCGTCTGGTCTACGAACATGCGGTTGGGGTGGACGTGGAAAGCTGATCGGTTGGTCATGCGCCGCTCCAACCTGGCTTGGCCAGGACAAGATACAGCGTGCCCCCGATAACCAGACTGAGCGCAACCGCCAGGCCTATGCTCCATGCCCGTATGGTCCTGGGCGCCAGGTTATCGCTTTTCAGAATCAGCGCACCACATAAGGCGTGACCTACTACCATGACGGCTACCAGGCTGAGCTTCAGGATCAACCACGGATCGAAAAGGCTGTGACGGATGAACAGAAGTGTTCCGCTGATAATCGCTACCAACGCACAAGGGGTGGCAATGAGCGTGAATACATAGCGCAGCAGCTCAGGCCTTAGCAGCTGTAGGGCCGGAACGGGAGCGTCTAGCTCTGAAGTAATGTCGCCTGTACCAGACCGATAAGGTCTGTCGGCCTTGTGTATGTCATGAACCTGGGCCATCAACAGGCCCGGTAGATAGAGCAGGCTGCCGCACCACCCAATCAATCCCAGAAAATGCAGCAGCTTCAACAACGGCATAAGTCGTCCTAATGATCCAGATACATGCTGGCCTACGGCCGGTCCTTGGGGTCCGACCCCATGAGGTTTGCAGATGTTCGGATCAGGGCGTAGCGGGTTGTAACATGAATTGTATGGATCGGTTCAGGCGATTCCTCACCCATGGCAACAGTACCCAGCCTGTCCGGGAAGGAAAAGAGAATCCATCATGAGGCCATGGCCTTCGCCTGAATGGGTTTCTGGCTTTTCAGGCAAAGGCTTCTGAGCGTAGAGCAAAGCCCGCCAGTGCGGGCCTTACGTTAAAGAAAGCGACAGCTTTTTACGCTGTCGCCAGGCGCATCTCCATATCCTCTGGAGCACGATTGGGTGGCCGGATAGTCGCGTGCCCCTGGCTGGCCCGGTGGTGCTGGGCAGCCTGGTAAAGCAGTTGGGAGCCCTGGAGGGAGAACCTTGGTTCAGTGCTCGCCTACGCGTTCAAGGTCATCGGCAATCAGCGAGATAAGGGCATTCTGCTGTCGACCGGAAAGCTGGCGGAAGCGCTGGAGCAGTTCCCGTTCGTGCAGACTCAGGGTCGGGCTGTCCATGCGCATGTCGGGATCAGCTTCCAGAAGGCCGTCCTGCACCAGACTATGCTCCAGGTACGAGATGATTTCGGAGTTCATGCTGCGGTGGTGGTTGCGAGCAACCTCTGCAATACGCTCACGCATGCCTTCAGGCAGCCGGAGGACGAATTTTTCGGCGGTACGGGTCGAGTAGGATCGAATGGCTTGTGGCATGAGTCTATTCAGCTCCGTGCTGGGGTAGGGACAAACAGCTGTGCAGTGAACCGCTCCAGCCAGGTTTCGACACGGCCCGGCAGCTTGTGGCTATCGAGCCGTGAAACACTTAGATGATCGACAGCAACAACCGGCCGGCGAAGAACACCAGCACTAGCCCCATCGTAGGTTCGAACCAGTGCCCCATGCGCAGGAACAGTTGTCGCACACGAGGGCTCGAAAACAGAAAGCTGACGATCATGAACCAGGCTGCGTTCACACAACACATCCACAAGCCATACAGCGCCTGGATTTTCATTGGGGTTTGTGCGCTCACCACGGTAGTAAAGATCGCCAGAAAAAACAGGGTTGCCTTGGGGTTGGTAGCATTGGTGAGGAACCCAATACGGAATGCTTTGCCGATGGTTTGCTCATCGACAGCCACCGTGCCGCCTTGCACTTCATCCAATGCCTGGGTCGGCTTGCTTTTGAGCAGGCTGATGCCTAGATAAAGGATGTAGGCGCCCCCAACGACTTTTGCAACACTGAGCAGCCAGGGAGTGGCGTGCATCAGGGCACCGATGCCCAGCAGCGTATAGAGCACATGTACCGAAATGCCTGCTCCGATGCCCAACGCCGTAAACAGCCCGACCAGACGTCCGTAGCGAACGCTCTGGCGTACCGTGATGGCAAAATCGGGCCCTGGTGCGACCACCGCCAGAAAATGGATGATGGCAAGGCTTAAAAATTCGGTGAAGTAAGAGGACGTCAATTTCAACTCCAGAAGGTTAACGGGCTGCCAGCGCCTCGGTATCCAACAAAACACGACAGGCTGAGGCGTAAATGGTCCGAACCGGGAGTGACCGCATGCATCTTTCTTGAGTTGAAGAGAATGAGGTCACCCGGCTCCGGTCGGATTTCAACATCGGGTGGTCCCAGCAGGGTGGGGTCTATCCCATAGCTTGTGCCACGCAGGGCGTCGAACTGATCGGGCGTAAGCTCGGTTCGCCAGAGCTGCAGGGCGCCGCCCTCGCTTGGCATGTTCAGGTAAACGTTGCAGGCCATCTGGGCCTCAAGGCTCATGGCCTCGGTGCTCTGCGGAGCATCCTTGGCAAAGATGTCGTGATGGGCAAGGAAGCGAACGCCCGGTTTGACGACGCGGGAAAGCCCTACATACATCTTGCGTCCATACAGGGTTTGCAGCCGGGCGCCCGCAGGCCAGACTTCATCGAGCGTGCAGCGCAGCAGATCGATAGGGGACAGATACGGCTGGCAACGCCGTCGCAGTTCTTCAATGTTTTCGTAGACGCTTTCAAAATAGTCCGCCAGCCGGGGCGGCTGATTTTCAGCCTCGTAAAAGGCCATGCCGATACGGCCGATACTGGGTGCGTTAAGTGCGTTAAGGTAGCTTTCGAAACCCTGTCCGAGAATTTGCTGGGCTATCTTCGACGCCAGTTCCTGAGGAATGAACTGCCTGACGTGGATCGCCATGACCTCTTCGTTAGCGAGAGCGTTGATGGACGACGTCTCGAGACGCTGCTTTTCAAGCATCATGAGCAGGTTCCTTGGGTGATAGGGTGACTTCCTGGTGTGCTCGTATGGTCGTTACACGTCGCAGACCCTGACCATCGTGTGATCACGTCATGGGGAAGTCACATCGTAATGAACGGAGAGTTTTCCTTTCTTTTCCTTGAGCAGGAGATCCTTCAGTCCGTTAAGCTCCCGCGAGGAGCGAACATGCGTGCCGCCACAGCCGTAAGGCGTAAAATCGCCAAAGCCAACTCTACGCTGGCCTTCGCCATCGAGGGTGATGCTGACCGGTAGATCCTGTTGCACGTACTGGTCGAAATAGGATTCCAGCTGCTCTGCATCCAGAGGCCGAGCCTCCTGACCGGGCATGAACTCAATACGGCCTTCTCCTGGCCAATGGTGTGCCTTGACGGGTTGCCAGCCAAACGCCTCTCCGATATGACCGATCAGATGACCGGCCGAATGCAAGTGTGTATGCAGTCGACGTCGGTTCTCATCGACACGGGCTTGCACGGAGCCCAGTGTTACAGGCTCTCGTGTGTAGTGGACGATACGCTCGCCGTCCTGTTTGACCATGACGACCTCTGTGTCGCCCAGCCAGCCGGTATCGCTGGGTTGCCCGCCGCCCTGGGGATGGAAGGGCGTGGCGGCCAACTCCACCGCATAGAGATCTTCCCAAGGGGCACAGGCGGTAACTTCAACCTCCATGACCAGAATGTCACTCGAATAATACAGACGCTGAGTCATGTCTAAAGCCCTTTGCAAAGCAGATGCCTGCCCCATTCTAGGGAAGGGGTGATATTGTGATAATCCGCCTGCATTCCAAAGGACTTTTGCGCGGTGAGCACAAATCTATCGATCATGCTAATGGGCGAGATGGTTGTTTTCGTCAAGGTCGTCGAAACCGGAAGCTTTTCCGAGGCTGCACGTCAGTTGGGCACGACACCGTCTTCCACCAGCCGAAGTGTAGCCCGGCTTGAAAAAGCCCTGGCGACACGCCTGCTCAACCGGACGACACGCAAGCTTCGTTTGAGCGAAAGCGGAGAAGAGGTCTATCGGCGCTGTGTCGACATGGTGAACGCTGCGCGCGCCGTCATGGAGGTCAGCGGGCAGTTCAGTCAGACGCCGGAGGGTGTTATCCGCCTGAGTGTACCGAAGGCAGTAGGGCGATTTCTGATTCATCCGCACCTGCCCGAATTTTTGCGGCTCTACCCGCATGTGGATGTGCAGATGAATCTGAGCGACCACTATGTCGATCTCATCGATGGTGATGTGGACCTGGCTATCCGCATTACGGATCAGCCACCGCCCGGCCTGATGGGACGAGAACTGGTGCAGATCGACCATCTACTGGCGGCGACGCCCCATTATCTGGCGGAGCATGGCACGCCGGAGCATCCTCGGGAGCTGACAACGCACAGCTGCATTTACCTGGGGCAGGAGCCGGCCGATTCACGCTGGCGGTTCAGAAAAGGCAACAAGAGCGTGAGCGTCAACGTTCGCGGCCGTTATGCCGCTAATCATACCGGCGCGCGATTGGACGCTGTGCTGCACCATATCGGTATCGGCAGTCTTCCCTATTTCACCGCGCGCTACGCCTTACGCAAGGGCCTGATTGTTCAAGTGCTGCCTGAGTGGTCATTCCAGACGCAATACTGCGGAGGAGCCTGGCTACTCTATCCAGCAACCAGGCACCTGCAACCCAAGCTCAAGGTGTTTATCGATTTTCTGGTCGAACGACTGAGTCAGGAGCCAACCCTCCATGACGATCCGGAGATCGGCATGGCAGTGACCCAGTACCGGGAATACGAGATGCCGGAGGCAGGCGGCGACTGGTAGCGCCGCCTGGAGGGTTCAATAGCCGATTGCGGCGCCTGCGGGACGGCGTACGTCGTTGGAGCCGTAAAGAAAGCCTTCCCGCACCCGCCCGGATACTGCCGAGTCGTTGCCGGAGTCATCTGCCATGACACCAGGCGCACCCGGCAGGCCCACCATGATCAACTCGGCTGCTCCCCATGGTGTCTGCTGCACCATGGTATAGCCCATGTCCTGCAAGAGCTTGAGGCTATCGGCAGATACGCCGCGTTGCTCGTAATACACCTCATCCGGCATCCATTGATGATGAATTCGTGGCGCATCGACTGCTTCCTGAGGCGGCATCCCATGATCAATGACGTTAAGGGCGGTCTGCAACGTGATAGAGATGATGCGCGAACCACCGGGTGAGCCCAGAACCATGAAGGTTTTGCCATCTTTGTTGATCAGGGTGGGCGTCATCGACGACAGCGGCCGCTTGCCAGGAGCTATCGCATTGGCTGTGCCTTGAACAAGACCATACAGGTTCTGCTCACCCACCTTCACGGTAAAATCATCCATCTCATTATTCAAAAAGAACCCGGTTCCGGGCGCAATAACGACTGATCCGAATCGGCCATTGATGGTATAGGTCGTGGAAACGGCATTTCCGTGTTCATCCATGATGGAGTAGTGCGTGGTCTCTGGCTTTTCTCGTGTTTCCATGCCTGGAATAACCTGCGCCGACGGGGTGGCCTTGTTGGGAATAATCCGGTTACGTACCTGGGCGGCGTAATCTTTGCTGGTGAGCTGCTCGATGGGATTATCGACAAAGGCCGGATCGCCCAGAGAGGTGTTGCGGTCCATGTAGGCCTGCCGCATGGCTTCGGTCAGGGTATGGATATAATCCGCCGAGTTGAAGCCCATGCTTTTCAGGTCATAACCTTCAAGAATATTGAGGGTTTCGCACAAGGTCACACCTCCCGAGCTGGGCGGTGGGGCAGACACAAAGGTGTAGCCTCGGTAGGTACAGGTAAGCGGTGCGGTTTCGTTAATGGTGTAACGCGCAAAATCCTCTGCCGTCAGGATGCCGCCCCCTGCCTTGGCCGCCTTTTCGACAGCCTGGGGAATGCGTCCCTGGTAGAAGGCGTTCGGTCCCTCTTTGGCGATGGCAGCAAGGGTGTTGGCAAGGTCAGTCTGTATCAGACGGTCACCCGGCTGAAGTGGAGAGCCGTCCTTGCGCAGGAAAAGTCGTGCGGCTTCCGGATCATGCTTGAAGCGTTCAACGGTAGTGTCGAGGATATCGGTATCGGCTCGAGTCAATACAAAGCCTTCCCGTGCCAGCCGGATCGCTGGTGCCATGACCTGCTCTCGGGTCAGCTTGCCGTACCGCTGGTGAGCGGTGTCCAGACCCAATACCGTACCGGGTACACCGGCTGCGAGATAGCCGTACAGACTGGCATCTTTACGGACCTTGCCGCTGCTGTCGAGGTACATATTTGCACTGGCGGCAGCAGGCGCCTTTTCGCGAAAGTCGATAAAGGTATCGTTGCCATCCGCCAAGTGGATTGTCATGAAGCCACCGCCACCGATATTGCCGCAACAGGGATTGACCACGGCCTGCGCATAACCGACAGCAACAGCGGCGTCGATGGCGTTACCCCCTTTCTTGAGAATATCCACGCCCACCTGTGAAGCCAGCTGTTGCGACGAAACGACCATTCCATGCCTGGCCTCCACGGCAGGATTGGAGGCCGCAAACGTAAGTGCAGGGGACAGAAGCATGGAGGTGGAAAGCGATACCGCTACAGCAAATGGCAATGTCCATCGGGCGAACATCAAGGTCTCCTTGTTGGGATTGTTATAAGGCGTAGCACATTGAACCGGTGGAACCGCGCGTGCACATCGCTATGGATACTAAAGGTTGCAGGATTGCATTGAAATGCCGGTTGTAAAAAGGCCGGACGAGGTCCGGCCTTTCATACACCGCCATCAACGAGGCTGAAGCAGCAGCGCGACCAGTGCGCTCCAGCCGGTCTGGTGGGAAGCTCCAAGACCGCGCCCGTTCTCACCATGGAAATACTCATGGAAAAGCACAAGGTCTGCACAGTCTGGATCATTCTGGAGCTGTGGATAGGCCATCATGCTGGGACGGTGGCCGTTTTCATCCTTGAGGAACATGCGTGTCAAGCGCTCGCTCAGGCCGCTGGCGACCTCCTCCAGGGAGGCGAGGTAGCCGGAGCCAGTCGGATACTCTACTGAGAAGTTGTCCGAGTAATACAGGTAGAACTCATGCAGCGACTCGATCAACATATAGTTGATCGGCATCCACAGCGGCCCCCGCCAATTGGAGTTACCGCCATATAGCCGGGAGTCAGATTCGGCGGGTTGATAACGTGCGCTAAGCATGGAGCCGTCTTCCTGCCGCATCTCGAAGGGGGCTTCGGCATGTACCTTGGACAGTGAGCGGATGCCGAATGGTGACAGAAACTCCTTCTCATCCAGCATTCGCGCCAGGAGACTCTTGGTCCGCTGGCCACGCAGCAGCGCCAGCAGGAATCGGTTGCCCTGACCGGGCTCGGTCCAACGGGAAACCAGTCGTGCCAAGTCAGGACGTTGCCGTACGAACTCCTTCAGACGATCCCGCACGCCAGGCAGGCCTTCATATTCCTTGGACTCTAATACCTGCACGGCGAACAGCGGGATGAGTCCTACGATCGAGCGCAGCCGCATCGGCTCACAGGTGCCATCGCCACGGTGCAGCACATCATAGAAGAATTCATCCTGCTCATCCCAGAGTCCATCATGGCGCTCTTCACCCGCGTTGATCGCGCCGGCGATATGCAGGAAGTGCTCGAAGAACTTCACACCAATGTCGACGTATACCGGGTTTTCCTTGGCCAGCTCCAGTGCAATGCGCATCAGGTCAAGCGCGTAGGCAGCCATCCACGCAGTTCCATCGGCCTGATCCAAGTGAGAGCCGGGCGGCAAGACGGCGGAACGGTCAAAAATGCCGATGTTATCCAGGCCCAGGAAGCCACCCTGGAAGAGATTGCGGCCTTCGGCATCCTTGCGATTGACCCACCAGGAAAAGTTGAGCAAAAGCTTATGGAAAACGCGCTCCAGAAACTCGCGATCACCGTGTCCCGTCAGTGCCTTTTCTTGCTGATAAACATGCCAGCAGGCCCAGGCGTGTACGGGAGGATTGGCATCCTCGAAGTTCCATTCGTAGGCCGGTAGCTGCCCGTTGGGGTGCATGAAGCGGTCTTTGACTAACAGAAGAAGTTGCTGTTTGGCAAAACCCGGATCGATCATGGCATAGGCCACCGCCTGGAATGCAAGGTCCCATGAGGCATACCAGGGGTATTCCCACTTATCCGGCATTGATACGATGTCGAAATTGACGAGATGCCGCCACTGAGTATTTCGCCCGCTCTTACGCTCCTGGGGCGGGGCAGGACGATTGGGATCACCATCAATCCAGCGGTTGACTTCAAAATAGTAGAGCTGTTTGGACCAGAGCAGGCCGGCAATGGCCTGTCGCTGCACATTACGAGCATCCTCATCGATGATGTTGTGTTGCAACTCTGCATAAAACGCGTCTGCTTCAGCACGGCGTTTGGCGAAGACTGCTTTTACATCGAGATGAGGGTCAGCGGTTTCTGGTGCAAATCGCAGATAGATAACCGACCGGGCATTTCCCTGAAGATCCAGTACGAACCGTGCAGCGACCTTGCTGCCAGAGTCTCGGCGAATCGTCTGCTCATCCCCACTCACCACGTAATCGTTGATGCCATCCTTGAACGGACCGGCCGCCTCGACGCCCTCCAGCTTTGGTTTGTTGGTTTCGTTGTTGCAGAAGATCCATTCGGGCGTGACGTCACCCCATGCGGTAGCGATATAATCCGCCCAGTTGTAGTTAGTTGCCTTGACTTTTCCGTCGTCCATGATGGATAGCAGCGGTCGCTGCGGCGCTCCGGTCCATACCCAGGTGTTGCGTGTCCATAGGTGGGGCATGACATGTAGGCGTGCCGCCTCGGTAGAGCGGTTTACCACCGTGACACGCATCAGCACATCGTCCGGCGTGTTCTTGGCGTATTCGACGGTCACATCAAAATAGCGGTTGTCGTTGAAGACACCCGTATCGAGAATTTCGTACTCTGCATCTCCCAGCCCACGGCGACCGTTTTCTTCTACGAGGTCGGCGTAGGGAAACTCGGCGTGAGGATACTTGTAGAGCATGCGCATGTAGGAGTGGCTTGGAACGCCATCCAGATAGAAATACAGTTCCTTGACGTCTTCGCCATGGTTGCCTTCGGCGTTAGTCAGGCCGAACAAACGTTCCTTGATAAAAGGGTCGCGCTCATTCCAGAGCCCTAGCGCCAGACACCACTGCTGGGCTACATCGGAGAAACCGGCCAGTCCGTCCTCACCCCAGCGATAGGCACGGCTGCGTGCATGTTCGTGCGGGAAATAGCTCCAGGCGTTGCCATCGGCACTATAGTCCTCACGCACCGTTGCCCATTGGCGTTCACTCAGGTAGGGACCCCATTTCCGCCAGTGCTCGGCATCGACGCCGGAAAGCCGCTGACCTTCTATTGTATTGAGGATGCCCGGTGCTGGATGTGCCGTCATCGTATCTCCCGTGATAATCAGATTGCCAAACTCCAAGCGCGAACAGGCGCCCTTGATGAGGTATAGACATCTTTTGGCACAGGAGGATTCACATTCCACGCTTGCTGCACTAACCGAGCCGTTTATACGGCTTGATATGGCCGGGCCAAACGCGCCCGCAAGCACGTTTGGCGTCGGCGTTAACCTGAAACCTATTCATGTTCGGCAACCTTTTCTTACAGTTACATAACCCCCTGATATGGCAGTACAATGGCCTATCGCTTTGCGATCACCAGTAGAGAAGAACAGGCACCTGTTTTCTTGCGGGTGCGAGGTGGCTGCTCTCGTATATACCCTTTCACGAGAGAGCTCATGATTTGCCAGGCCTTATGAGGTCGTTGGAGCGCTCGCGTAGGCTTACCCGCCGAGGCGACACCCAACCGGTAAGCCATGAGCATTCCTGTCATTCACGTGTGCGGGAATCCTTCCAGTCCGTCAGGAAAGACCTATAGAAACAAGCCTGATCGTCACACCGTATTAGTCAGAAAGGAACGGCAGTAGATGTTAAACAAACGGATTACCTTGATTGCTTGTGGCGTATTGAGTGCTACCCAGGCATTGGCAGCTGAAACCCAGACCTCCAACGGGTTTATTGAGGACAGCAGCCTCAAGCTGTTCCTGCGCAACGCCTACATGAACCGTGACTATAAGCACGGTAATCAAGACAAGGCGGAGTGGGGGCAGGGCGTAACGGCCAATTTTGCATCTGGATTTACACAAGGTACCGTAGGGTTTGGCGTCGACGCATTTGCTTTGTACGGTCTGCGCCTGGACGGAGGCAAGGGCCGCTCGGGTGCTGGCGGTATCGATTTCTTCAAACAGGGCGACAGCGGTGAGGCGGCCAGCGATATCGCCAAGGGCGGCGCCTCGATCAAGGCACGTTTTTCTAACACGACCATCACCTACGGTGATCAGATGCCGGCGCTGCCGGTCTTGAACTCGGACACCTCACGCCTACTGCCGGAAAGTTATACCGGTACGCTGATTACCTCGAAGGAAATCGATGGGCTTGTCTTCAACGTGGGGCGTTTCACCGAGGAGTCCCGCAAGAGTGCCGAAGGGCATGATAGCGGTGGGCTGAAAAAGATCGATGTCATCGGTGGCAGCTACAAGTTCACGGATCAGTTCATGGCATCGCTTTATGCGTCCGATGTCAAAGACGTCCTGAAAAAGCAGTACATCAACCTGAACTACGTCCTGCCCATCGATAAGGACCAGTCTCTGACGTTTGACTTCAATGGCTATAAGACGCGGCTGGACAAGAGCTTTGCCCAGACTTATTCAGGTGATGCCGATGCCCGCGACAACAAGATCTGGAGTCTGGCGGCTACCTACTCGGTAGGGCCTCACTCCTTCACTCTGGCGCACCAGCGCAGCACGGGTGATATTGGCTATCCCTACGGCTGGTATCAGAACGCGGGCGGCATAGGTGACGGTGGCATGACGATCTTTCTTGCCAACTCTTACTGGTCGGACTTTAACGCCAAGGACGAGCGTTCCTGGCAGTTGGGCTATGGGCTGGATTTCTCCACCTATGGGGTTCCGGGCCTGAGCTATCAGCTGGCTTATGTTCGCGGTGATCATATCGATGCCGGAGATGGGCGTGGCAAGGAGCGCGAGCTGTTCAATCAGGTGAAGTACGTTGTCCAGAACGGTCCGGCCAAGGACCTTTCAATACGTCTGCGTAACTCCATCCTGCGCACGTCAAACAATGTCCGCTCCTACAACGATGACGGTAACGAAGTGCGTATCTTCATCGACTACCCAATCAGTATCTTCTAAACAGATGCTGGCTGGATAAGCCGGCAAGGCGGGTCGCTTGAGATCAGCGACCCGCCTGGTTTACCAGACGCACTACTGATGAAAGGCCTGACTTATAAGTGGCTAGCGTCTTTTGCAGTAAATGGCGTCTGAAGACCTGACACTAGGTTTCGATCATTGGCGGCGGGGCTGAGCAGTACCCAAAATGTCTAGAAGAAACATTCATGACAAGATGACGCTTTAAGGACAAACGGTCGATATTTGCATACAAAATGTCACAAAGAGGGCATAGCGTGAGGTGAACAGTCCTATAAGGTTCCCTCGTATGTCGACGATCCAGGCTCATGATGCGGCCCCCGCAGCCACGCGTCCCCGGCTGGACCAGACGTTCAGTCGCCGAAGTGTTTTCCTATTTTTCTCATTGCTTTTTGCCGGCATTCTCATCAGTTCCTACGGTATTGTCAGTGATGTCCGTGAAGCCGGATCAGTGGCTACCACCTGGTTGCCGTTCGCATTGCTGGGCCTGGCTCTAGTCATTGCGCTTGGATTCGAATTCGTCAATGGGTTCCACGATACGGCCAATGCAGTTGCTACCGTTATCTATACGCATTCACTGCCTGCCCAGGTCGCTGTCGTGTGGTCCGGTTTTTGGAATTTCATGGGTGTGATGCTTTCCAGCGGCGCCGTGGCATTCGGCATCATTGCACTGTTGCCGGTTGACCTCATCTTGCAGGTCGGCTCCAGCAATGGCTTTGCAATGATCTTTGCCTTGCTGATTGCCGCCATTGTCTGGAATTTGGGAACGTGGTGGCTTGGGTTGCCAGCATCGTCATCCCATACCTTGATTGGATCGATTCTGGGCGTCGGGCTGACCAATGCCTGGCTGGAAGGGCGAGACGGCAGCAGCGGGGTGGACTGGAGTCAGGCGCTGAAGGTGGGGTATGCGCTTCTTTTCTCACCCCTGGTAGGATTTATCTGTGCAGCGCTCCTGCTGCTGACATTGCGCATGCTGGTCAAGCAAAAGGCACTCTATCAGGAGCCCAAAGGCACTCAGCCGCCCCCGTTCTGGATTCGGGGGATGTTGATCCTTACCTGCACCGGCGTGTCGTTTGCCCACGGCTCCAATGACGGTCAGAAGGGAATGGGGCTCATCATGCTGATCCTGGTAGGTACCTTGCCAATGGCCTATGCGCTGAACCGTGCAGTGCCCGCCACGCAAACGCCGCAGTTCGTTGCTGTAGCTCAGGTGACTCAACAAGGAATTGTAAAGGATGTACCTGGCGCTGCACCGGCCGATCCACGTGGCGTACTTCTGGAATATGTACGTACCCGCAAGTCCACGGAGGAGGTCATTCCGGCGTTGGGTGCAGTGACCGGGTTGATCGCCGATGAGGTGAAAAGTTACGGCACGCTGGCCAACGTACCTGCCCAGGCCATGATGAACGTGCGTAACGACATGTACCTGACTTCAGAAAGCATCAGCCTGCTCAAGAAACAAAAGCTCGATACCTTTTCCGACGACACGCGCAACAATCTCAATGAATTCAAGCGCCAGATCGATGAGGCGACACGGTTCATTCCGCTTTGGGTAAAGGTGGCAGTCGCCATTGCGCTGGGTATGGGCACCCTGGTTGGGTGGCGACGGATCGTCATTACCGTGGGCGAGCGCATTGGTAAGACGCACCTGACCTATGCTCAAGGCGCCAGTGCCGAGCTGGTCGCCATGGCTACCATTGGCGCAGCCGACCTGTATGGCCTGCCTGTCTCGACCACGCATGTCTTGTCCTCGGGTGTAGCGGGAACCATGGCAGCCAATGGCAGTGGCCTGCAGATGTCTACGGTACGCAACCTGGCCCTGGCCTGGGTATTTACCTTACCCGCCGCGATGATGCTTTCAGGGTTGCTGTACTGGCTCTTCCATGCCGTGTTCTGATGATGAGCTGCCTGTGCGGTACTCTTGTGCCTCGCCAAGCAGCCAGTCGCAAAAGGTCTGTAATGCTTGAGATGTGGTCGTACGCTCGGGGATAGCAAGATAATACGCACGATCACTGCGGTAGCTAGAGGTATTCAAGATGATAAGCCGCTCCTGCTCCAGCTCGTTCTGGATAAGGAACGGCGGAATCAGCGCAACCCCCATTTCATGGGTGGCGGCCTGAGCCAGCATGGAAAACAGCTCGTAACGCGGACCATGCAGGTCATGGGGGAATGACAGGCCCTGCGCATTAAACCATTGTCGCCAGGCATAAGGCCGTGTGGTCTGTTGCAGTAGCGGAAGCGCTGCAACAGCCTGAGCGGTAATGCCATCCTTGTGATCGACCAGTGCCGGACTGCACACCGGCACTGGGTATTCGTGCATGAGAAAATGGGTTTGTGTGCCTGACCACTCACCGTCTCCACAGTAAAGCGCGGCATCGAAATCGGTGTCGGCAAAGAGAAAAGGGCGGGTACGGTTGGTCAGATTGACCGTTATGTCTGGATGAAGTACTTGAAACCGCTTAAGGCGTGGCAGGAGCCATTGTGTCCCAAAGGTGGGTACTACCGCGAGTTCGAGCCGGCCTGAGCCATGCTTGCCCATAACAGCCAGAGCGTCCCGCTCGGCTGCATCCAGGTGCTGGGCTACCTGCCGGCTATAGGATAATCCCGCTTCAGTAAGTAGAACACCCCGGCGAGTACGGCGAAACAGCTCAATGCCCAGAAAGCTCTCCAAACCTGCAATCTGCCGGCATACCGCACTTTGTGTCAGAGCCAACTCATCTGCGGCCCGGGTAAAACTCTGGTGTCTGGCAGCAGCCTCAAAGGCAATCAGCGCAGCCGTACTGGGTATTTTTCTTCTCACATGTACCTCTTGCTCACAGACAAATGCCTACAGCAGCGGTAATCATCATGGCGTGAAGTGAGTTTTACGCACAACCCTGTGCACATTGCTCGGTTGCAGCACAGTTAGGCGTCTTCTAGCCTTGCTTCACAACAAGATCACCGGAGTGACCTGCAATGGCAGCCAATGCACCGTTCAATTGGGAAGATCCTCTCCTGCTTGAGCAACAGCTCAGCGATGAAGAGCGGATGGTACGCAACAGCGCCGCGCAATTTGCACAGGCCCAACTGGCGCCTCGTGTCCTGGAGGCGTTCCGGCATGAGCAGACCGACCCGTCGATTTTCCGCGAAATGGGGGAGGCAGGCTTGCTTGGCGCCACGATCCCTAGTGAATACGGCGGCAGTGGACTTAATTATGTGTGTTACGGCTTGATCGCCCGTGAGGTAGAACGGATCGACTCAGGATACCGCTCCATGATGAGTGTTCAGTCGTCTCTGGTCATGGTGCCTATCTATGAATTTGGTACTCAGGCACAACGCCAGAAATACCTGCCAAGGTTGGCCTCAGGCGAATGGATTGGTTGCTTTGGACTGACAGAGCCGGACCATGGCTCTGACCCAGGCTCAATGGCTAGCCGGGCAAAAAAGGTAGAGGGCGGCTATCGCCTCACCGGTAGCAAGACCTGGATTACCAACAGTCCGATTGCCGATGTGTTTGTTGTATGGGCCAAGGATGAGGCCGGTGATATCCGCGGATTCATTCTGGAAAAAGGCTGGAAAGGTCTCACCGCACCTGCCATTCACGGCAAGGTGGGACTGCGTGCCTCAGTAACGGGAGAAATCGTAATGGATAACGTCTTTGTCCCTGAGGAAAACCGATTTCCAGAAATACGCGGCCTGAAAGGTCCCTTTACCTGCCTCAATTCCGCCCGGTACGGGATCAGCTGGGGCGCATTGGGTGCGGCCGAGTTCTGCTGGCACACCGCTCGACAATACACCCTTGATCGCAAGCAGTTTGGTCGACCTCTTGCTGCAAATCAGCTCATTCAAAAGAAGCTGGCCGACATGCAAACCGATATCACGTTGGCCCTGCAAGGCTGCCTGCGTCTGGGACGAATGAAGGACGAGGGGACGGCCGCTGTGGAGATCACTTCAATCATGAAACGCAATAGTTGTGGCAAGGCACTGGACGTTGCCCGTATGGCCCGGGACATGCTTGGAGGCAATGGTATCTCTGACGAATTTGGCATTGCGCGGCATCTGGTTAATCTTGAGGTGGTCAACACCTACGAGGGAACCCATGATGTGCACGCGCTCATCCTGGGACGGGCACAGACCGGTATCCAGGCCTTCTTTTGATCACTCTCAGGGAGGCTGGCTCATGGCTGGAGCACTTGCAGGCTTACGAGTCCTAGACCTGTCACGGGTTCTTGCCGGGCCTTGGGCCGGACAAATCCTGGCGGACCTGGGGGCAGAAGTCATCAAAGTCGAGCGCCCCGGGCGAGGAGATGATACACGTCATTGGGGGCCGCCCTTTTTAAAAGACCCGCTAGGGGCGAACACGGGCGAGTCGGCCTATTTTCTGTCAGCCAATCGCAACAAACAGTCGATAGCCGTAGACTTCACCCAGCCCGACGGTCAGCAGATCCTTCGGGATCTGGCTGTTAAATCCGATGTGGTGCTAGAAAATTTCAAGGTTGGAGGCTTGTCAGCCTATGGCCTGGACTACGCCTCGCTCAGTGCTCTTAACCCGGAAATGATCTACTGCTCGATTACCGGTTTTGGTCAGAGCGGCCCTTATGCACAGCGGGCAGGCTATGACTTCTTGATACAGGGGCTTGGCGGCCTTATGAGTCTGACAGGCCATCCGGATGATGACGAGGGCGGTGGCCCGGTCAAGACAGGGGTTGCGCTGGTAGATATCCTGACGGGGCTGTATGCCACGGTTGCTGTTCTGGCTGCGCTGAACCATCGGACTCAGACCGGTGAAGGGCAGCATATCGACATGGCGTTGCTCGATGTTGAAGTGGCCTGCTTGGCCAACCAGGCCATGAATTATCTGGTCTCCGGTGAGTCGCCAACGCGCCTTGGCAATGCCCATCCCAACATCGTACCGTATCAAGCCTTTCCAACAGCTGATGGCGATATGATCCTCACGATTGGCAATGATGCTCAGTTCCGCCGGTTCTGCGAGGTGGCAGACCGGCTGGATTGGGTGAATGATCCTCGTTTTGCCACCAACCAGGCGAGGGTCGTCCATCGTATGGAACTGGTTCCGCTGATTCGGCAGGTTACCGTTTTCAGGCGTACTGAAGAATGGATCGCCCTGCTCGAAGCGGTGGGTGTGCCCTGTGGTCCGATCAATTCAGTGGCCCAGGTTTTTGCCGATAAGCAGGTAGCGGCACGCAGTCTGGCCTTTACGATGGCGCATCCGCTGGGACAAACCGTTCCGCAGGTGGCAAGCCCGATACGTCTTTCCAGAACGCCCGTGGAGTACCGACGTCCTCCACCGCTGCTCGGTGAGCATACCGAGCAGGTGTTGCGGTATCTTCTGGGCCACGGCGATGCCAGAGTCAACGCCTGGAGGCAGGCGGGTATAGTCGGTTAGCCTTTACGCCCGAATGCCTGAACGGCCAAGGCCAACCGCTCTACCGCGTGGCCGATCTGCTCGAGCGATGGCGCAGCAAACGACAGCCGTACCGTAGAGTGGTCAGGGACTTCGGCGTAGAAGGCGCTGCCTGGAACGTACATGACCTTATGCTCAATAGCCTGCTCAAGGACCACCTTGGCATCCAGCCCCTCTGACCAACGCCCCCAGACAAACAGCCCGCCGGCCGGTATCTGGCATTCGAACCGTTGGCCAAGGTGTGTCTGTAGACCGTTCACCAGGGCTTGGCACTTGGCATGGTAGGCCGCGGTAAGCACCGGTAGATGGCGCTCTAGAAAACCCTGCTTCAAGTAGGCTTCGGCAATGGATTGCATCCAGCCGGAGGTACACAAGTCAGCGGTTTGCTTGGCGATCGTACAGCGTTTGAGTACCTCGGCAGGCCCTATCATCCAGCCAATACGAACCCCAGGCGCCACGATTTTTGAAAGGCTCGACAAATAGACTACCTGATCTCGGGTTTCCGGCTGCGTGCGAGCCAGCTCTGCCAGCGTAGGAATGGCAACACCGGTAAAGCGTAGATCACCATACGGATCATCTTCGATAATCAGCAGGTCATGACGCATCGCCACCTCCAGCAAGGCGCGGCGGCGTTCCAGACCAAGCGTAAGTCCGGTAGGGTTGGCAAATGTGGGGGAAAGATAGAGAAACTTCGGTCGTTGCTCCTGCGTACAGCGGGTCAGCTGACTATCCAGTTGCGCAGGATCGATACCGTCCAGATCCGAGGCGACGGTTTCTATTCTGGCCTGAGCCAACCGTAAGGCTTGAAGCGTAGCGGGGTAGGTAGGTTGTTCGACCAGAACGGCGTCACCCGGCGACAGCAGGACACGAACCAGCAAATCAAACCCTTGTTGCGAGCCAGACGTGACGATCAGATCGTCCGCATCACAGGGAATACCACGCTGGTGGCTCAACTGAGCAAGTGCCTCGCGTAGGCCCGGCAAGCCTTCACTGCTGGAATATTGCAGGCAACCGACTGAATTGCGAAAGGCCACTGTCATCGCCTCTGCAAGCCCTGCTGCATCAAACAGATCGGAGGCAGGGTAGCCGCCTGCCAGCGAGATCATGCCGGGTACGGAAAGATACTTGAACAACTCTCGTATGGGAGAGCCCTGTGGCGATTTGAAGACAGGGTTGAAGGTAAGCATGGGAGATTTGCCGTTAATCATAATGTGAAGACTATGCGTCGGCCGCTTCCCTCACTACAAACGAGAAAAAGTCATAGGCTGTTGAAAGAAAGGAATTCTAGTGATTTGCCGTTTCGCTTGACTTTCCTGCTGAACCGGTTAGCTTTGTCGCCCATGAATACCTTTATTACACCCATCGCTGCGTATTATTACTACCTGAACTCTTTCGGGTGGTAGGTGCTGCGCTGCATTCCGAACCGCCTGTGGCGGCTCGGTGAATGCAACCTCTCCCAGTCTCCGCAGGCCAGAAAGCCAAGGAGACGTACTCAATGAACAAGCCCCAGCAAGACCTGCTTCACCTGTTGGAAGAACGTGGTTTCATCCATCAGATCACCGACCGTGACGGTCTTGGCCAAGCGCTCAATAACGGACCAGTGACCGCGTACCTAGGCTTTGACGCAACGGCTGATAGCCTGCACGTCGGGCATCTGCAAGGTCTCATGCTCATGCGCTGGATGCAGCGTGCAGGGCATCCGATCCTGCTTTTGATCGGTGGCGCCACGACGCGCATTGGCGATCCCAGCTTTCGGGATAGCAGCCGCCCGGTGCTGAACGACGCCCAGATCGCTCAGAATATGTCCGGTATTGCCAAGGCATTTACGACCTACCTGGAAGTGGGCGATACGGACGGGCAAGCCCGGGTAGTAGACAATGCCGAGTGGCTTGATGGGCTGAGTTACCTGAATTTCCTCAATACCGTAGGACGGCATTTCTCGATCAACCGCCTGCTCACGTTCGATGCCATCCGCAATCGCCTGGATCGTGAGCACTCTCTGTCCTTCGAGGAATTTGGCTACACCTTGCTTCAGGCTTATGATTTCGTCGAGTTGGCCCATCGGTATGGCTGCACTCTGCAGTTGGGCGGCGCTGACCAGTGGGCCAACATTATCAATGGCGTTGAGCTGTCACGTCGCCAGAATGGCCCGCAGCTCTACGGGCTTACGATGCCGCTGTTGACCACGAGTGACGGCAAGAAGATGGGCAAGTCGGCACAAGGCGCGGTATGGCTCAACGGCGATAAGCTATCTGCCTATGATTTCTGGCAATTCTGGCGCAACTGCGATGATCGGGACGTACAGCGTTTCCTGGCACTGTTTACCGAACTGCCTATGGACGAAGTACGTCGCCTAGGCGCATTGCAGGGTGCAGAGCTTAACGAGGCGAAAATCGTTCTGGCCAACGAGGCGACCCGTTTGTGCCATGGCGAAGCGGCCCAGCGTGACGCGGAGACAGCGGCACGGGCGTTGTTCAGTGAGGGCAGCCAGAGCGACACACTACCCAAAGTGGAAGCCAGCCGCGCCGCACTGCAAACGGGCCTCACCCTGACCGATCTTCTAGTGGCTAGCGGACTACAGGGTTCGCGCAGTGCCGTGCGCCGACTCGCGGACGGCGGTGGGCTACGCCTGGACGACGTGCAGGTCCAGAATCCGGACGAGCCCTTGTCTCCCACGCTGGAGGGCAGCCGATTGAGCCTGGGCAAGAAGCGTCATTTTCAGGTTGTGCTGGTGGACTGAAAAGGAAAAGCCCCGGTGTTCCGGGGCTTTCTCTATCTGGCTTTGCGTCGCAAACCGCATCACAAGTCGGTTCATATCCACAGCTAGGCGAGACAGTTCCGCGCTGGCCGTAGCGGTCTGGTTGGCACCTGCGGACGTCTGTATCGACAATTCACGGATGCTGAGCAGATTGTAGTCAACGGCCCGGGCTACTTGGGCCTGTTCTTCAAACGCCGTAGCGATCAGCAGGTTTTCTCGTTGTAAGACTCAGGCTAAGGGACGGGCAACGCCCCAATAATGGTACGTTAATGGGCGTAAGCCCGTTAAATAAAACGTTTTGAATTCAATCATTTCGAATTTGGCGTCATGGATAAGTTTGCTTATTTCCCGGTTCAGGTGGCAGCCGCCCACTACTTGGGACCAGAGCGGCGTCATCCGATCTTGCCATACACGCACCGCTTCATCGGGGGCTTGTCCATGCTCGCAGAACAGGAGCTGTCCCTGCGGCTTGAGTACGCGATGCATCTCTTTGAGTGCAGCGGCCGGATCTGGAATCGTGCACAGCGAATAGGTCACCACAACCGTGTCGAAGGAGTGATTCTCAAAGGGAATCCGCTCGGCCGACAGGCCAACCAGTTCGACGTCAAGGCCTGCGCGTTGAGCACGAGACCGAGCCAGCCGGTGCATATCCAGGGAGGGGTCCAGCCCGACGATACGCTCTACCCGAGACCTGTCATAGTGCTCAAGGTTGAGCCCGGTCCCGATGCCAATTTCCAGCACCTGACCATACGCCAGAGGTATAAGAGACTGCCGCTGCAGGCGTACGGGTTTAATCCCACAGGCAATATCGAGCAGATAAGGCAAAACACGACGCTCGTACCAGGAACTCATGTTGAACAGGCCACGTGATCCGTTGAAAGACGGTACTACTGTATCCGGTCTGTAAAACAAAAGGCGGGGAGAATACCCCGCCTGGTTCAGGCGATCATTGCTGAATCATCGAGGCCATATTGGCTGTACCCAGTTGAGAAACGATCGCTTCATTACCTATGCCTGAGCGCTCAAGGCTTAGGGTGTGGTTGGTGCCTTCCTGCACCAGCGCGAAATGGTCATTCTGAGTATTCATTTGAGTCACTGTCATGACCAGCCCATCCCCGCGCTGCGCCATATCCAGGGAGCTGTCAGTCGTGTTTCGTTGACTTAAGTTCATCTCATTGTTGTTACCGGTCTGCTCGGCCGTAATCTCATGGGCACCCGCACCCCCCATTTGCACCACGGTCATGCGGTTATCGTTGCCGTTTACCGTAGCTTCCAGGCGGTTGGTCATCTTGGTGGTCAGGTAGCCAGACCACCCCCATTGCTGCACATCCAGAGTATTACGGTCACCGTTCTGGCTGGAGATGAGAGTATTGCCGTCACTTCCCTGACGGACGTTCATAACGTTGTCGTTCCCATTCTGGGAGGCCTGCATCAGAGACCCGCTCAGCTCGCCCTCGATAGGCCCCAAGCCGCTCTGCTGCACCTGAACGATATTGCCATTACCCTGCTGATTGACCTCGGCCTCCTGACGACGCCATTGCTGTTGCAGGTCGATCAGGTTGTTGTCACCGTTTTGCACAAGGTCTGCATCCATGAAGTATTGAGCATCCTCGCCCTGCACAACCCTCATGGTATTGCCATTGCCCAGGGTGCGGGCACTGAGGCTGGGCGTCCCACTCATGTTTTCCAACCGGAAGTCGTGCAGGTTGTGAGTACCCTCCTGGTAACTCGTGACACGCCCGGCGTTATTGCTGCCCTGATCGATACGCGCCTCGTTCACGCTGCCTCGCTGCGTAACCGCCACGGTAGACCATCCTCGGGTGTCCTGATAAATCTCCACCAGGTGGCTTTCACCACTCTGATCGATATCAATAGTCCCGCGAGTTCTTTCTCCCTGGTAGATCGATGCCGCATTGAGTTCGCCCGTTTGCAGCACCGTTTGACGGGTGTCGGTGCCCAGCTGGACCTGAACGCTGTGGTTGCCTTGCCCGGTTTGTGTCAGCGCGGCCGTATTCTGCGCACCGCTCTGAGTCAAGTCGGCCGTATTTGACGCGGCGTAACTATGGGTGGTACCGAGTAGTCCGATAAGCAGTGCGAGTGGTTTCAACCTGAACATGACGGATATCCCTACGATCTAGTAATGACCTGTACACGCTTTGCTATTACAGGGCCGGTGTTATCCGGCCTTATGAGCGTAGACGGAAATCCGAAATATGTAGCGAAGGAAAATATCAGATGAACCATAAGCCCTTTTCCATCCTCAGCTGAATACGGGCATGGGCGATGTCTCGCATGATGGCAATTCCAACGCCCGTACCATACCCCACTCAAGCCGATAGAATCGTTCGAAGATACGCTCACGTTCATCCGGTGGAATACCTGGCCCACTGTTTTCTACTTCTAGGATGACCGCCTGGTCCGACAGCTTGCCTCGCATTGTGGTGCAACCTTCAGGCGGGATATGGCGGATAGCATTGTCGACCAGATTGACGCAGCAGAAAGGCATTGCCTTGTTGCAGTTCAAGCCCCAGGTCAAGGCGTCTAGCATCTGCCGCCCAGGTAGTGAGGAACCGCCTCTTCAACCTGTTAGTCCAGGCGCAGCGGGGTGAGGGCGAACGTATACAAGTGGGAGGTTGAGGCTCGGGCCAAGGTCAGTAGTTGATTGGTCTAGTGAATCATCCGCTCGCAGGCTCAACGTGCGACTGCAATCAAGAGCGCTCACATATCGTTCGCATAACCATTGGCGTTGGGTATGCAAGCCGACAAGCGGGGTGCGCAACGGGTGCGCCATATTATCGAGAAAGGCGCGCTGCGCTTCTGCACCCGAGTGGATACGGAGCAGTAGGCGATTGAGCGCGGCAATAATGGCGGAAGGCTTCTCAGGCCGCTCTGTTACTCAACGATGTCAAAGTACGGTAATGGTGCGTTGCTGAACAGCAGCCATACCCACAGTTGAACCACTACATTAAAAGTAAAATCTTATGACAGTCTTATAAGTCATTGATTTATAATATAAAAATCCATGCTGATAGGTGATAGATATCTTCGTTCAGTTTATCGTGAGGCCAAGCCATCTACATCTTAGAAAATGCGTTAAAGATCAGAGAGTTAAAGTGATTTCTCGTTAAAATTAGTGATTAACATTAGGTTATGTTTTCAAGCTATTGATTTTTATAGAGATTATTTTGCAAAAATGGTTTTTTGTGATCGCCTCGCTTACAGCTGCATAAAGCGTTGAATCACAGGCCCTCTCTGAGGGTCCATAAGTACTCTAGGTTTAATCACGAGGGTCAATCATGGGACTGTTTAGCTCGATTCTTGACAAGCTTGGTTTGGACGGCGTTAGTAACGAAGAGCAGCGAAAGGCTGATGTCGGCGTTATCGATGCCAGCAAAACGTCTACACGTATCGTTACCGATTCTGAAGAAACCAACGCTGCCCACAGCGCTCGTGCCGAGCAACTACAGGCTCCGGCAGCTACCGGCGTGCAAAATTCGATGGATATTTCGGCGCGTCTCGACGCGATGGCTGCTAATCATACTGATCAGCTGAACTGGCGCTCCTCTATCGTCGACCTGCTCAAGGTACTTAACCTGGACAGCAGTTATGAATCACGCAAGGAAATGGCCGCCGAGCTTGGGTGTCCTGCCGATAAGCTTGGAGATTCGGAGCAGATGAACAACTGGCTACACAAGGCCGTTATGCAAAAGCTGGCCGAGCACGACGGGACGGTTCCTCCCGAGCTTAAGGCGTAACCGGTTTTGGAAGGCAGGCATCCAGCTCAAGGATGCCTGTGAGACGCCTCTGACGGTCAGGTATTGCCCATCAAGGGATCGCTAATCGAATGGCGGCCAGTTTCAAGTCTGCCAGACAGACGCCGTTCCCAGCTGCCCTGATCAGCCCGAACCGTAATGTCGTACCATCCACCACTCACGCGCGTCGATATACGCTGTTTATGTGTGGCACCCGCACCAAGCTGAAACTCGTGGGGCTTTTCAAACGTATAGGGACACCGATCAATCTGAACGGTCATAGCCTGCAGGCTTGTATTGGTGATTGTCATGACCAGATTGTGGCTTTTACCGTCACGCTGCAGCCTTACTTCTGGCTGCGGAGCCTTGAGGTTGCCACGCAGTGCTCGATGAAAGCCGTTAGGCCCCAACAACCACAGGTCGTAGGTGCCATCATCTGTAGTAGTGGGGACCCAGACATCACTCAACAGCTTCCCTGCCTCGATGGTATAACGGCGAGGGATATCCTCCAGATGCAGCCGATCGTATACATGCAGCACGAGACCTTGCACGCCTGTGTTGCGCATGGTCAGGGTTAGCTGTTGCGTCTCCGGACTGGCTTCCGCTTCGACCTCGATCCGATACGGCAATGCTCGGGAAGGGCGAGCCAGACGTCGCTGCACAGGGACTTGTTGTTGGTCAGTAGGCGGAACAGGGACCTGTGGTAGCTGCTCCTGTTTTTCCCGCAACTGATCCGCTGCACGGCGAGAGGTAGTCTGCAAGGGCGGCAACAACTCCTGATTCGGATCGACAAAGTTAAAGGCAGACGTCAGATCTCCGCATACCGCTCGCCGCCAAGGACTGATATTGGGCTCTTTTACGTTGAAGCGCTTTTCCAAGAATTGCAGTACCGAAGTATGGTCGAAGACCTGCGAATTCACCCAGCCGCCTCGGCTCCACGGCGAAATGATAAACATCGGGACACGGGGCCCTGGTCCGTACACACGTCCATCGGGGGCCGGCTGTTCCCTCGAGCCAGGAGGTGCTTTGTGCTGGAACACTTCGGCATCGAAAGCAATGGTTGATTTACCTGCCAGTGTTCCATCTGCGCGTAGGGAAGGAGCGGCAGGTGGCGGCACATGGTCGAAGAAGCCATCGTTTTCGTCATAGTTGACGAGAAGTACCGTCTTGCTCCAGGTCTCTGGATTTTCAGTCAGTGCATTAAGGACTTCCTGGGTATACCAGCCTCCCTGAACAGGACTGGAGGGACCGGGGTGCTCCGAATACTCCGCTGGTGCGATCAGCCAGCTCACCTGAGGCAGCTTGCCTTGTCGGATGTCGCGTCTAAAGCTCTCGAACATGGTTTCAAGGTCGTTGCTGTTCGCTGCTGGCATCGTATTACCGTTGCCTTTGTACAACGGGGCGACGGCCTCCAACGCTTCGCGATAGACGACGAAGTCGTTAAAGTCTGCAGAGGGCTGGGCGGGGTTGCCAACCTTGACGCTTGCGGCACGGTATTGGCGAAAGCCTGCATAGGCATTATCACCAAAGTTGTCCGGCAGGTACTGATAGACCTTCCACGAGACGCCCGCATCCTCAAGTCTCTCTGCATAGGTCGTCCAGTCATATCCCTCATCGGGCGGCCCCGGAGCATCCCACTCGTTGACAACCGCTGCGACGTTAGAGCCAGTGGGGCCGTTGGTACCGGTCCAAAGAAACAGGCGATTTGGTGCTGTTCCACCTAACAGCGAGCAATGGTAGGCGTCACACAGCGTGAAGGTATTGGCCAGGGCAAACTGAAAGGGCACCTCGTTACGCTCGTAGTATCCCATCGAAGTCAGCGTCTTATAGGTTGGCCATGCACTCAAACGACCGCTGTCCCAGGCCGCCTGGGTGTCTGCCCATGAATGTGGCGTATCATGCACACGCTGGGCGTTACCTTTTCGGCTGTCGAGGTGATAAGGCAGGATAACGCGCTCTTGACCTTGCTGCTGCCAGACAGTGCGTCCGCCCGGCAATGGGATCGTCAGCCGGTCAGCAAAGCCGCGTACGCCCGGCAGCGTTCCGAAATAATGGTCGATTGATCGGTTCTCCTGCATCAGGATGACTACATGCTCGACGTCCTGAATACTACCGGTACGGTTGTGGGCGGGAATGGCCAATGCCCGTTGGATCGAGGCGGGTAGCATGGCGATGGCCGACCCGACGGCCGCTGCCTGCAATAGATTTCTGCGGGTGAGAGAAGGCATGACTCGTTCGCTCCCTGTACGTGCTGAGGTGGTTAGCCGGAACAACTCGTTACATATTTGTACGGGTAGCAGGTAGCAGAAATATGACACTGCGAAACGATCTGGAATTTATAGGCAGGTATATGAAGCGCTTGTCTGTCAGATGAATCGGTGCGACTGGGCAGAGCCATATCGCACCCAGGCAGGGAGATCAGGATTTTTCAGTAATAATGAATTGATTGGTGCCGAGCTTATGTGCTCCCCAGGAAACGGCGTAGCCCTGGCCAAGCCTTACCGCCTCGGAGACAGCTACCGCCTCGCTGTTGTAAACGCAAGCCAAATGCCATGGAGTGTTCCGATAAACTCCCCAGCCTTTGACCCAGTCCTGGTCGTTGGGATCTCGTTGTAGCTCACGGAGTAGCCATTTGAATTCCATAACAGCCTTCCTTGTAGCAGTGGGACAAGGTGATACAACCATGACGCCCCTCAGCGCAGCGGGCGATTCCGGCTTGTGGCAAGTGTAGCCAAGATCATTGCGTTAGCTTGGTAGACTTTCCGAAAAGGCAGTATCGACTGCAACGGCAGCGATAGCACCACGATGACATTGAACATCGAAACCCGAAGATGTTCATGGGAATGAAGGGACTGGGCGGGAAGAAAGGGCCCCGTCCCTGGGGCAGCATGCTCAGCTAGGCAGGGTATCCTGTCTGCCTGCCTATTTCATCGGCTGCCAAATCAATAACTTGAGCAACTTTTTAAAAAAGATGATTTTTTTGCTAACCGTTTATCCCTTTAGACAGACGGCACGCTGTAGTGGCGAATAAATAGCAAAACGCTGCCTCTAACAAACACTACTGCCTGGTTCTGCTTGCATCATGAAGTGTCTGTCTCGCCTTACCTACATTTTTGCTGACTCATTTGCTCTTAAAGGCATCATCGACCAAGAGGGTAGCCTGACGATTACCGCAGAGCCTCTTGATGGAGGCGAGCCTTATACTTGGCGTTTTTCCGCCCGGTATTTGAAAAATGGTGCGCTGTTCCAGACGCTGCTGGACGATATAGAGCATGAGCTGCTCAAACACAACAAGCAGAAGGCGCAGTTGCAAATAGACGACCTGGTAGGAACGCCCGTAGGGCAGGTGTCTCGCTAAAGGCTCATCAGATCACCTGCTACCGTTTATTTTTTTGCCGTTGCCCCCATCTTGATTCCATTACCGCTGCGTGCCGTTGCACCGTTGGCGCTGTAATACAGTAGAGGTGTTCAACCTCTGTCTCTTCTCGACGTCAAACGTATTATCGCCTACAGCAGGATCTGACAGCCTATGAGCCTCGTCTATGGCATCTGCTCGGATGCACATTTGCATAATTGGTCAGCGTTTTCCCGTGTCGACAAGAATGGGCTCAATAGCCGTCTCGGTCATATTCTGGATCAGATTCAGGTGGCGGCGCATGACCTTCGTGCGGCAGGAGGACATACGCTCTACATTACAGGTGATCTTTTTCATGTACGTGGCTCCGTTTCGCCCACGGTTCTTAATCCAACTATCGACCTGTTCACACGGCTTACGAAAGACCTGGATCTGAACATTCGTGTGTTACCAGGTAATCATGACCTTGAGTCCCGTGACAGTAGCGCGCTGGGCAATGCTTGCGAGAGCTTGCGTACCATTCCTGGTATTGAAGTGATTTCAACGCCAACGTTGTTCGAGGATGACCATGTTGTCATGGTGCCTTGGTATGACCGACTCGATGATGTCCGCCGGCATATCGACGCTTGCCTGACAGATTTGAATGCAAAAGGGGAAGCCCCCAACGCATGGACCCTGATGATTCATGCGCCAGTCAATGGTGTTCTAACCGGCTTGCCAGACCATGGCTTTAACGCAGCAGAGTTGGCCCGATACGGGTTCAAGCGCGTTTTTAGTGGGCACTACCATAACCATAAGCGCTTCAAGGGTGAGGTCTATAGCGTAGGCGCCACCACCCATCAGACTTGGAACGATATAGGGACCCGGGCAGGCTATCTCTTGGTCAGCGATACCGACGTGGTATTTCGTACCTCTTCTGCGCCCCGCTTCATGGATCTGGATATTCGCTGGGATGAGCACGAAGCCAGGGAGCAGTGCAAAGGTAATTATGTGCGGGCACGGCTGGGCGAGGCGACCGAGGAGGAGATTTCCCACCTTCGTGATCAGCTCAAGACATGGGGTGCGCTGGGAAGCCTGGTACAGGCCATCCCCTTGCCACGCTCTGCTGTTATGCAGCGTCGCTCGCCGGTCTCCAGCGCACCGACACTACGCGAATCGATCCGCGGGTGGGTGGAGGAAAACAGCACGCATGGTGACGCGCTGGTAGCACTGTGCAACGACATACTCAGCGAAGCCGAGGCGATCGATCCATGAGGATACAGAGCCTTTCGATTACTCACTTCATGGCGATTGGACATGTCGAGTCGCTTCCCCTGAACGACAAAGGTCTGGTACTGATCCAGGGCGAGAACCTGGATGATACGAGCCAAAAGAGTAACGGCGCTGGCAAGTCGTCAATTGCCGACGCACTGTGCTGGGCCCTGTATGGCGAAACCGCTCGTCAGGAGTCTGGTGATGCGGTGATCAACCGTACCGCAGGAAAGGGTACAGAGGTCAGACTTGAGCTGCTTGACGAGACGGGCGCACGCTATCGCATCAGTCGTCATCGCAAGCATCGCCAATACAAGAATCAATTGCGCCTTGAGCATTTCATGGAGGGCGAATGGCAGGACCTGACCAAGGGCTCGGATAAGCTGACCCAGGTGCTGGTCGATAAGGTCATGGGCTGTTCGCGCGAAGTGTTCGTTAACGCGATCTATCTGGGTCAGGAGGCTATGCCCGACCTACCTGGGATGACAGACCGAAACCTCAAGCTCCTGGTAGAGGAGGCCGCAGGTATCCATCAGTTGCAACAGGCTTATGAGATCGCTCGGGCCCGACTTAATCAATGCAAGGTCGAGGTAGGAGAGCTCACCACTCAGGCCAAGGCCTTGGAAACAGCCATCACTACCTTTACCGCCAATGTCGAGGCGGCTGAGCAGGATCGCGAGGCGTGGATACGTCAGCAGAGCGCCGCCGTCCAGACCGCTACCCAGCACTACCATGCCGTTCGGGATGCGTTTGATACAAGCCTGGGAGAGTATCTTCAGGCACGCTTGAAAAGCCTGGACGAGCAGGCCGCGGCCGTTCGTAGCAGGATCACCGCGTCCGATGAGGAACGCCGGCAGGAGCGTATCCATGCCAAGGCGCTTCGGGAGGCGGAGCTTGCTTATGCCGCAATCCAACAGACCCTAGAGCGTGAACAAGCCAAGACCCAGCGGCTCGCTCACACGTTGGAGCACATTGACGATCAAGTAGGTACTACGTGTTCTCAATGCGGTCATGTCATCGAACCACAGGATCTTGATGCCTCACGAGACATGACCCGGCAATCCGTGAAAACGCAGCAGGAAAAGGTACTTGCGCTACAAGATCAAGCGAAGACAGCGAAAGAGGCGCTTGACCAGTTGGAAAACAGCCTACGGAATTATCGCCAGCAAATGACTGATGTTTCCGAGCAGAGTGCAACCCTGGAAGCGCTTGAGCAGCAAAGACGAAAAACCCAGGCTGAACAGCACGCCTGGCAGGAACAGGCCAGGCAGCTACAGGTGCTGAAGGAGCGCATCGCGCAGCTCGAATCAGCAAAGAATCCGCACGATTCAGCCATACAGCGTGCACGTGAGCAGTTGGTACAGGCAAGGGTGAGACAAGAAGCCTTGACGGCTACATTGAGCGCAGCGCAGCAACGGCTTGCACTGGCGGAAGAAGCCGCCCGGGTATTCAGCCCGTCAGGCGTTCGTGCGCATATTCTGGATAACGTAACCCCCTACCTGAATGCTCGGACGGCTCACTATTTGTCTACATTGACGGACGGAAACGTGACCGCAGTGTGGTCTACCATTGCATTAACGGCCAAGGGAGAGTTACGCGAGAAGTTCTCTATCGATGTGGTCAGCGCAACCGGGGGTGAAACCTTTAAAAGTCTCTCAGGAGGAGAAAAGCGTAAAGTCAGGTTAGCAACCGCCATGGCACTGCAAGATCTGGTCGCATCGCGAGCCAGTAAACCCATCAGGTTGTTTATGGCAGACGAGATTGATCAGGCCCTTGATGAGGCCGGTCTTGAGCGATTAATGTTTTTGCTGGAGGAAAAGTCCCATGACAAGGGAACGGTCCTGGTTATCAGCCATACGGATCTACGCGATTGGATTCGTAACAGCATCACTATAACCAAGGAAAACGGACAGGCTACCGTAGAAGCTGCATATACCGTCTAAGCGGTGCTGGCTCATTGGATAGCCAAAAGGGCATTTGATGCGGGCTAGTAAAAATCAGTCTGCTATTTTTTAGTGTTAGAGCTAAGCCAAGCGTCCCTGCAGGCTTGCCAATGGATAGGTGAGGGAAATCATGCCGCGTTGTCCTGGTTCTTGCGTTCCTGGTACTTTTTGGCGGCTGACTCGAGACTGCTGACAATGCTGTCATAGACGTCAACGGTCATCTTGCTGGCGTCCGGGTAATCCGTTTCAAACTTCTTCTGAACGGCCGGGCTGCACTCGCTTACCGCATTTTCGATACGCTTGAGCTGACTCTTGTTAATGTAAACGGCAGGCTGGCGGTTGGCATTGGTCTGAGAAGCATCATTGGCATCGTCATCCTCTTGGGCAATACCTGCAAAGGCTGCCAGGGAATAACGGCGATAGTACGTAATCGCGCTACCAACCCCTTGAGGGTCCATTTTCATGCAGGGGCCCAGCAGGGTATTGCTGATCCACTGACCCGACTCGTGCATCAGTACCGTTTCGACACTGACTTTGCCATCTTCAAAGCCCGGCATTTGGACGATCGAAAGGCCGAACTTACTCAGAATCGGTCGGGTTGTATTCAATACTTCAGCCAGATCCGCATACTTGCTTCTGAAGTGCGGATTAATGCTTCCCTTTGTGGCGTTTTCAATCTCAGCCTGTGCGGCGGCCAGGGCCTTGGCAAGGGCGTCGATGTTTTCTGACATTTTCATACAGATATCTCCAAGGCAACATACCCCTTACCGACGGGACAGGGGTGAACGTCGAGAACTGATGAGAAGGGTTTAAAGAGGTGTTTCAGGCAGTCCATCCTATATGGGGGCAAGCGGGCTAAAACCAAGCTGAAAGCCCCGAGCTGCCTGACCTTTCGTCGGATGAACACTGCCTTTAAAAGGCTTCTCAGTTATCAAACGCGCTACTACTTGGACCACAGCGAAAGCGGTTTATCTGCAAGCGTGCAAAGGTTTGTAATGGCTCAGAATTTATGAAGCGCGAGGGATATCCCATAGCTCAAGGCCTGCCCGGTCAGTTGGCGAAGCTCCTCGTCAGCGTCGTGTTTCGCTGCCTGAACAAGGCGATCACCCAGAGCACCTTCAAGGCATGCAGGCGTTGCCTTCAAGATCTCGAGCCCCTTGGCAGTGAGGACACAATCATGAGCGGTTCCAGCCACTACATCGCCATGTTCGATCAAGCCTGCATTGCCAAGCCATCTGACCGAGGCGGTAAAGAATCGAGCCTCATCCGCACAGGGATTAAAGTCATCTATTTCATTCAGGCCCGCCGCCTCGATGTGCTTTTGCATATCGGTACAAAAGAGATTACGCGGAATAGGGAAGGCCTCGTACAACTCACCAAAAAGCCGACCGACCAGATTATCGAACCGTTCAATGTTGGTAGCCATGGGCGCTCCTGAGTTGATTTCACTCCATCATAGCTGACATCGTGATGCGCAGGAGAGCACCGTCTGGCGAAAAGCGCTGTAAATCAAGGTGTTAAATATAGTCCTGCCTTTTTCTGGCTACGCCATCCCCTGCTTGGGATGAGCACAGAGTTGCGCTACGATTAGCCTTACGATTTTTATTCTTTACGTAAAGCGAGTAGCCATGAGCCGTAACGGTGTAGACAAGGAGAGGGTGGCCACTGCCATTCGGCAGCTAAAGGAAGCGGGCCGGTCTGCCTCTGTACCTGAAATCCGGGCGCTGACAGGAGGCTCGTTTACAACTATTCAACGTTATAAAAAAGAAATCGAAGCTGACGAGCAAAGCCTTTCAGGACCGAGCGGGCGGATCAGGGCGGACATGCTGGCACTGATCGAACAACTCGAACGCAAGTTGCTGGAGAGGGCCCAGCTGGAAATAGACGAGGCCGAGCAGACGCTCGCGGTTCAGGCGAAGTCGATAAATGAAAAGCTCCAACTTGCCGATGAGCGTGCGAACGCCCAGCAAGAGCGTATCAAGGACCTGGAAGCCAGACTAGCGAAAGCCGAAGCACTCGCAGGAGATTACGCAAACCGATACAACGCAGCCAATAACGAGCTAGCCAGGCAGGCGGTAGACCTGACTCATAGCCAGCGTGAGTCGGCTGCCCGTGCCCAGCGTATCGAAACGCTAAGCGCTGAACTCAAGACGGCACGGGATGCGTTGGAAGGTTATCAGGAGGTGATGCAGCGCCAGCGGCTACAGGATCAGGTGCAGTCGGATTCCGCCGTCAGTGACTTACGCAACCAGCATCAAGCGGTTCTGGCCGAGAATGCCTCTTTGCGGGAGCAGAACATCCAACTGATTCGGGATAATGAGCGACTCCAGGCCTTGCATACCACACAGGCCCGGCATCTGGATGACCTGGCCCGTCAACTCGATCTGGAGCGCGCCACCGGCAAGGACCTAATCAGGCAGATCGCCCGTCTGGAGGCGCGACTGGAATCGCATCAGCTTTGAGATTTGCCCTCCGGGGTAAGCTGCTCATTCAACTGCTCAACCAGGCGTTCCACCGGAACCGGTCTGCCCAACAGAAACCCCTGCGCCTGATCACAGCTCAGGATACCTAGTGCATTAAGCTGCTCGGCTGTTTCGACACCTTCTGCGGTCACGGACATCGAGAGCGCTTTGCCCAGAGCAACAATGGCCTTGATGATGGCCTGATTGCTATGGCCACCCTCGCTCAAGCTCATAATGAAGCTGCGGTCAATCTTGATGCCGTCGAATGGATACTGGCTCAAGTAGCTGAGCGAGGAATAGCCTGTTCCAAAGTCATCCATGGAAAGCTTCACACCCAGCGCCTTGAGTTCATGCATCAGGGCCAAAGCGCTCTCAGCATTATCCAACATCACGCTTTCGGTAATTTCCAGCTCAAGCCGTGCGGGCTCAAGTTGCGTTTCTTCCAGTACCTGGCGGATACGCTCTACCAGATCATTGCGTTGGAACTCGATACAGGACAGATTAACCGACACGAAAATGGGGCCTTTCCATTCGAGCGCCTCGCGACATGCCTTGCGCAGAACCCAGTCGCTCAGCGGAACTACAAGCCCGCTCTGCTCCGCAACCGGTATGAATACAGCAGGACTCAGCAAACCGCGGGTAGGGTGGCTCCAGCGTACCAGTGCCTCTGCGCCAATGATTTTTCCGTTCTGGATACTAAAGCGCGGCTGGAAGACGAGTCGTAACTCATCGCGCTGCAGGGCGGCCCGCAGGTCTTCCTCGATCTGCTGGCGTTGAAGCAGCCGCTCGTTCATCGCGCTGTCGTACAGCCGCCACGTATTACGGCCTGCCCCCTTGGCCTCATAAAGTGCAATGTCCGCAAACCGAAGCAGCTCGTTCTTGATAACCCCATGTGCAGGCGCCTGCACGATACCAATGCTGGCGCTGACATGAACCTCAAGTCCGTCAATCGTGATCGGAGTAGAAAGACAGGCCAGCAGACACTCTGCCAATACAGAAGTGTTTGGCTGCATTGGCCCAGTAAGAACAAGAACGAACTCATCGCCGCCCTGCCGGGCAATGAATACGCTGCTGTCCATACATCGCTTGAATCGGTTGGCCACTTCGATAAGGACCTTGTCACCAAACTCATGCCCCTGAGTATCGTTGACGTGCTTGAAGTCATCCAGGTCCAGATAAAAAACGGTTAAAGGACTCTCTGGTGTCGGTCCGTTTCCCAAGTGCTCCTTGAGATACCGATACATGTATGTCCGGTTGGGGAGCTGCGTCAGCGGATCATACTTGGACAGATGCTCGTAATGGGCCTGAGCTTCCATTTCGTCTGTAATGTCGCTAAGGGTCCCGCGATATCCGGATAAGACGCCCTCCGTCCAAACAGACCGAAGATAAAGATGCCCCACACGTTTATGTCCTTCGCGGTCCATGTAAAAGCATTCCAGGGCTTTTGGGGTACCTGCTGATTCCTGATCTTGTTGGGCGCTTTCCTGGAAGTCCGTTTCGCTGAAATCAATAAGCTCCTGTAGCGGCTTCCCCAGCCACTCGTGAACACTAAAGCCGGTGCTGACTGCGAACCGGTCAGAAAGATAGGTCAGCTCACGTCGGGCATTCGTCTCCCAGATCCAGTTTGAAGAAGCCTCGGCAACATCCCGAAAACGAGCCTCGCTATGCTCCAGGGCTTCATGGCTGCTGTCGATCAATGCAGCCGCGCGCAGTGATCGGCGCTTGAGTTTGATTAAAACCAGATACAGGGCAAATGCTGTAAGTACCAGCAGAGGCAGCATTACGCTTAGCAGTACACCGCCAGGACGCTCTGCCTGCCAGCTGAGCAGAAAAGGAACGCCATAGTCCTCACTTATGATAAGGCTGGCGCTATCCTTTTCTGCCGGCCCGGCTTTTAAATTGACAATGCCAGAGGCCGTACCCATCGACGCCAGCTTCTGCTGATCCAGCCGTTCAACAAAGAGCATGATAGGGAGCTGGTCTCGCCTGGGTAGATACGCCACCTGAATGGGTTGAACCAAAGCTGCCGAAACAATCGCCGGTACGCCATCAACCTGATAAAACCCCTGAACATACGTAAGCGGAGGCTCGCTCCGGAGTCGGTCCAGCATTGCCGGCAAGTCGCCTTCGATCCACTGGAGTGCATCCTTGGGGTCGACCGTATCCTTTAAAAAGGCATAACGGGTATTTTGCGAGCCGTCGACAACCAGGACGGCGTCCAGCCCATACTGCGACAGCAGCGAGCCGGCCAGCTTATCTTCTTCACGCGCCCATTTCGTATCGACCGCAGGATAGAGGTGCATGAAATTCTCCTCCCAGCGGGCATAGTCCATGAGTGTCGCCACTGTGGACTTCTTACGGGTATCGATAGCATTGCGCAAGGCCTGCTCACCACTGGTAATGGCCTTATTATCTAACGACCAGGCGATATAGCTCGTGACGGCGCCTGCCAGGGCGAACAGGCTCAACATCAGGACGGTAAACATCAACACAGAGCGACGGGTCAGCTCAGTGTGGCTTTGTGAACGAAACGGCTCGTCCTTTTTCATGGCTGGCGGGGGCGGAGAAATAGGCATGGTCAGGGAGGCGATTCGATAATCTGCTATCAGGTTGTTTTATATCGGCTTCCGTTCTCGCCGCTGTAGCAAATAATCCGGTTCAGGCGATGTGAGGCACAACCGGGCGGATCAACAGACCATCCGGCAACTTTTGACTCAAGAATTCCGCACTGATGCCGCTTCAATACGTATCACTTTGCATGTCCTCTCTGGCCCCCTTATCAAGGTTATGTCTATGAGCCTTCGCTCCCTGAAAATTGCATACCGGAGCCTGTTTTGCTTTGGCGTTATCGCGGTCATCCTGACCGGGCTGGGGGTGTTCAGCCTGGCACAGATGTCTCATATCCAGGATCAGTCTCGGAAAGTGGAACTGAACTCATTGCCCAGTATTGTTGAAAGTGACAATCTGGCCCTGCAAATGGCCCGTATTCGTATAGAGGCGTTGCGCCTGATTGCCTTGCCAGATGCTGAAATACTGCGGAAGACTCAGCAGAAAATTAAGGATCTAGGACAGTTGGTTGACGCTGGCTTCAAGCGCTATGAGCCTCTGGTCAGTACGCCGGAAGAGGGCAAGGCGCTACAGCAATTGCAGGCTATCTACCGTGATTACATGACCAATACGGATCAGCTTGTAGCATTAATGGTCAGCGGCCGGATCGATGATGCCCGTAAGCAGGTCACGGGTGGCATGGCCAGCCTTGGCTTGAGCATGAACGAGCAGACCGAGAAATTGCGTACCCTGAACCAGCAAGCTGCCAAAGCCTTTGGCGAAGATGCACAGGCAGTGTATAGCAGCTCCGTATCCATTACCCTGACGGTTATCGGCTGCGCCTTGGGCCTTACGATTCTGCTCGCCTGGCGTCTGACCTTAAGTCTGTCCAAGCCTATTCTCGAAGCTGTGCAGGCCGCGGAGGCCATCGCGTCGGGTGACCTAACCCACCGGCTGGAAACAACCGGTACAGATGAGGCCGCTCAGCTGCTCAAAGCTATGGGAAAAATGCAGGGCAATCTGCGCGATACGCTTGAGCAGATCAACCGGTCGGCTGAGCAGCTGGCTGCTGCGACTGAAGAAATGAGCGCAGTCATGAGCGAAAGTACGCAGGGACTGCAACAGCAGAACAGCGAAATTGAGATGGCAGCTACTGCAGTCACCGAGATGAGCCAGGCCGTTGAAGAAGTAGCGGGTAACGCGACGTCGACGTCAGTCGCCTCCAAGGCAGCAGCCGAAACCGCGCGCCAAGGGCAGCGTCAGCTTAACGATACCCTCAGTGCTATTGGTGTCCTGACGGACAACGTTCTGAGCGCTTCTGAGCAGGCACGTCAGCTGGCCGAACAGACACGCAACATCAGCCAGGTGCTGGATGTCATCCGGTCCGTAGCGGAGCAGACCAACCTGCTGGCGCTGAACGCTGCAATCGAGGCGGCCAGAGCAGGGGACGCGGGTCGCGGGTTTGCTGTTGTAGCAGACGAGGTACGCTCACTGGCACACCGGACCAGTGATTCTACCCGAGAAATCGAGGCCATGATTGGCAGCATTCAGCAGGGGACTACTCATACCGTAGACGCCTTGCTGACCAGTGCAGATCAGGCCAGGCAAACCCAGGAGCAGGCTGAGGCGGCAAGCCATGCACTAGGCACAATCAACGATGCGGTTAACGGTATCGATGAGCGTAACCTGGTCATTGCCAGCGCTGCTGAGGAGCAGGCACAGGTGGCCCGAGAGGTGGATCGTAACCTGGTTCGTATTCGTGATCTGTCTATCCAGACGTCCGCGGGTGCAGAACAGACCCATACAGCCAGCCAGGAGCTTTCTCGCCTGGCTGGAGACCTAAGCGGGATGGTTCGCCGGTTCAGAGTGTGACCGACTGGCAGGATGATGCTGATTAACAGACATCGTTCTGCCCTACGTTTCGGCTAGGTAACGCAACGGAATGTGATAAATGCGTCCTTTATGGAAGGGCGTTTGTAAGCCCTCGTTGCAGTCCATGCCCTAAGGTAGGTTTATGTCTCATCCCGATTCAATGGTTTCGAAGAAACTCAAACGCCTACCTCTGGAAACGTTAACGATGGCCTTTCTGGGCTTGGTGTTTGTGTCCTTGGTAGGGTTTGATTTCTGGCAAAGCTGGCATGCGCGAGACGTTCAACTGCAGCAGTCCGAGAGCACAACGCTCAACCTGACTCGCGCGTTGGCCCAACATGCTGAGGACTCGTTCCAAGAAGTGGATGTAGCGCTCATGAGCCTTCAGCACTTGCTGGAGCAGGGTGATGAGATATCGTTTAAACCAGAAGCGCTGCATACGCTGCTTGAAAAATATGCGGGCTCCCTAGAGCAGGTCGAGGGCCTTTTTGTTTTTGACGAGCAGGGCAATTGGAGGGCAACCTCTTTAGGTGAAACGCCATGGAAAGGCCAGAACTCAGACCGAGGCTACTTTAGATTTCACAATCAGAACACAACTGAAGACCCCTTCATTAGCCGTGCCATTCATTCCCGTTCTACAGGCAATTGGATTATCCCGATATCCCGGCGTGTTACCGACAAACAAGGGCGTTTTGCAGGCGTAGTGCTGGCTACGGTCAGGATGGAGTATTTTCTCGACTTCTACAGGCACATCGAATTGGGGCCTTCAGGTGCCATTGTGCTGGCGATGCCGGACGGCACGATTCTGAGTCGACGCCCCTTCAAAGACGAATATCTGGTGGGCAAACACCTTGCCCAGAGCTACGTCATTACCACAGCATTGGCTCAGGCGCCTTCCGGCATCGTGACTATCAAAGCGGTAATTGATGGGGTTGAGCGCCTGTATGGCTACCAGCTGATAGATAAATATTCCTTGTTGGTAATGGTGGCAATGAGCAAGAAAGAGCTCTTGTCGGACTGGACCGGTGATACGCAACGCTCAGCCATCATTGTCGCCAGCCTCATTATCGTGATGTCGCTGTTCGGCTTGGTGTTGATGCGCCAGATCGGGCATGCCAATACAGTCAAGGCTGAACTGATCGAGGCGCACCGTGCGCTGGAAAGGCAGGCCTTGTCTGACGGACTGACTGAATTGGCCAATCGTCGCTATTTCGATATGGCATTGCATCAGGAACTCAAGCGGGCAGAACGCTCGGGGCAACCGCTAAGCCTGATCATGCTGGATATCGACTTTTTCAAGGGCTACAACGACCATTACGGACACCCTGCAGGCGACTATTGCCTGAAACAGGTCGCACAGGCGCTAAAGCATAGTCTCCCACGATCGGGTGATTTTGCGGCAAGGTATGGTGGTGAGGAAATGGCGGCCATCTTGCCAGCCTGCGACAGGCAAGGCGCCTGGATAGTTGCCAAGCGTATCCAGGACCAGATACGTAAGCTAAAGCTTGAGCATCACACCAGTCCATTCGGCATGGTCACTGTCAGCGGTGGTATTCATACATATATGCCCGGCGAGGACGGCGTCCTGACTGGACAAACATTGATTGAGTGTGCAGACAGTGCTTTATATGAAGCCAAACGTAATGGGCGAAACCGGATGGTGGCGACTGAGAGTAGTCATACGTGATTAGCAGAGGAGACGTGAGAGGGGTTCCCGGACATGGGCTCTATACGCAGGTCCGGTACTACTGATAATTCTAATACTCCATTTAACATAAGATATATTATGCGAATCTAAGAATAAGTCTCATAGGAGCATAATCGACACATTTCCCCGGTGTTTCATTTCCGATTAAAGCACTAATCGGAAATTCATTACCTGCAGTACAAACTATTCAGGTCTTACTCCTGCGATCAATTTCTGCTTCATAAAGATGAATGACTGACGTTTTTAGGATGAGCCTGATGGTGCCTCGCTAATAACTCGGCAGCCTTTACGCAGGCGAATCTCTTCGTCAGAGGGTCTAATCGAGACAAACCTGAATTCAAGATTGTCATAGATTTCAAGATATCCCCACTCCAGACTCAATTCATCTTGTTCTTGCTCAGGTGGTTTTGCCCACCAAGGTTCACGACTGATCAACCTCGCCATGGTCTCTACCTGATATCTCTGTACAGTAAACATCAGCGAAACGGTTTTTTGATAATTTCTGCGGGTTGAGCCTCGTACAACTGCAGACATAAGGTTGGTAACGTTCCCTGTTAGTGCTCTGACCACCTTATCTCTTTCGATAAGCTTTTAGGTTTAAAGATCTCGATCAGTCATGGGCTTGAAAGTGATAACTCAGACTGGAAAAAAGAATCAACCGCCTGTTTAAGTGCTAAGGCAGGATCGAGTTCCCTATACTGTTGACTCAATGTCATCGCGGCCCTTTTGAATCGCGCCTCCCTCAAAACCGTTGCGACGGCCTCTGATAAATCCTGCGTGGCGGGACGATCTGTTTTGAGGTTGATACCTGCACCTGCCCACGCTACCCGTGCTGCAACTTCTGCCTTGTCTTCCGAGGTGCCTGCAATCACAAGCGGAACGCCATGTCGCAATGCCTGTTGTACGCCACCGTACCCGCCGTTGGTAACCATGACATCGACGTACGGAAGCATCTGCTCATAAGGCAAATAGTCAGCCATGTAGGCATTTTGGGTAACAAATGGCTTGGTGTGCTCCCCTGGTTTACCGGCTGTAGCAATTACCAGCGCGTTACTAGCTGCAAGAGCATCAAGCGTTGGATATACCAGGTTCTCCAGGTTACGAGCTACGGTGCCTTGAGTGACAAAAATAACAGGCCGACCCTCTGCTTTCGCTGCATCGACTTCACCCCACCAAGCTGGTAAAGAATAGGCTTGTACTTGGCTTGGCGCAGTACCTATCAATTTTACAGAGGGAGGAAGACAGGCTCCGGCATATTCCAGTCCTGGAACAGTCATCTGCAGAAATATGTCCGGAAGTAGCGTGGTGGCATCCATAAAGGAATAAGGCATAGGCCTTGTACCGAATGTGCCCAGGGCGGCATCAAGGGCTGCTTTTGAGCCCCGCATCTCCCTGCCAAAATCACGACTTAACTGTACATAACGTTGTCTTTCGTGTTCGGTAGTAGCAGGAGGAAGTCCTTTACCAAAGGGTGCCAGATGGTCTGCACTAAGCATTAGAGGTGTTATCCCGAGTGAGATCAAGCCGGCAGGTCGTGCGCCAGAGGATCGCAGCTGGAATGGCCATCCTCCTGCAAACATATGATTGGTTATGAGCACAGCAGGCTCATCGCTTTCGCCTAGTACAGCTTGAACTGTCTTGGTCTGGTCGACCAATGGCTGGATAAATAGGACGCGGAAATCGAAGTCAAGCAGCTGAGGACCAGGCCGCAGCTTTTTACGGTCAGGAAAGGTTTGGTTGACATCCCGCGCATCATAATCCGCTGTACCTTGTAACGTAACATGCCGGATACCTTCCTGCTCAACACGTTCTTTTGATGCAGACCCCGTAATAAAAGTGATGTCGTACCCCTGCTCTTTCAGGCGCGGCAACAATGACAAAACGGGAAGTACATGACCTACCTGGGGCGTGGTTGCAACGATAATTCGAGGCATCAAATAACCTTAATCAATGGTGTATGAATCAAGGTATACCGGTCATCCATGACATCCTTACTAAGGAACACTGACAGGCTTTCTCGTATGTCCTATGTCGTGCTGATGTTTGAAGCGTTGGCGAGATAGCTAGGCCGAAGGTGGCGCCAGGACCATCTATGACGGTTCGAGAACATCTGGTTAATGATTAAATTGGCTAAAACCCTTTTTTAGCCAATTTAAGATTTGATGGAGCAGTAACATCTAAGCAAAAAGAGTTTTAGGTTGCACTCAGATCAATCTGATTACTAATAAAATCCTTAATATCCTCAGAATTAATCCTTTATTTTTTCTAGAATCAATCCTTCAGCTAGTAGCGCTGCGATCAAGCGTGTCTAACAATGCTTAGACCGCTAAATAAGAGCAGGCTAAAGACCCACCCTCACCTCTATATGCCATTGCTTTTTTAAAAAATTAGTGGATGTTCGTCTAGAGCTTGGGAGTGCCGGCAGTCTTTTACTTGGTGGAACATAACCTTAAATCATCACAAAAACGCACCTCTCACGCTTGCTAAGTCAAGGAAAAGGCTGAACATATGCTTACCATCAAACCTCTTGCTGCTGCCATCCTGATCATAATCAGCTCCCAAGCTTTCGCGGAGATGAATACTGCCGAAGTACAGCAAGTCGGTACTAACAATACAGGTTCGCTAGAGCAGCAGGGCAGCGGAAATTACGCCTATCTTCAACAGGACAGCCAAGAGAATAGCCAGGCTGAGATCTTTCAGAACGGCACTAGCAATAGTGGATCGGTTTATCAGCTACAGGGTTCCGATAACAACGCTGATATAACTCAGCGGGGTGATAGCAATAACGCCACTGTCCGTATTGGCGAAAACGGAGGTGGGAATACATTCGGCTCAAGTGTCAGTACCTACCAGGAAGGCAACGCAAACACGCTTGATATTACGGTGACTGGCTATGCAGCAGGTGTAACGACGTCTTCGGTTGGTGACAACAACTCAATTCGCGGTGAAGTAACCGGTGGTATTTCTGGCGCCACGTTGAGCCAGGTGGGTAATAATAACGGTATTGATGTCAACCTTGGATCGTCATCGTACGCCTCAGTTAATCAGGCAGGTAATAACAACACTGCCAGTGTTTCAGGCTCCTCGTACAGGATGGGAAATAACAGTACTGAGCTGACGCAAAGCGGTGACGGCAATCACGCCAACACATATATGGGCAGTCAGTTCGGCAAGATCACACTGACACAGGATGGCTTGGGTAACCAAGCTGATATTTATTCCAGTGGGCGCTCAATTACCCTCTCGGGTTCAACCCTTGGCAACAATAATACTGTGGATATCGATCAGTCAGTTGAAACCGGAAGCGCTATATTCGCTCAGTCTGGTGATGAGAATATTCTAAATATCGCGCAGCAAGGTTTTGTTGACAATTTCACTGCAAACGCGACCCAGTTGGGTGTTGCCAATCACGCAAACATTACCCAAGGTAGTGAGCTAAATGGTGCATCGGCAGTCGTGACCCAGTCTGGTAACAATAACGCGGCTACCATTATTCAGCGCTAAGCCATACCGCCAGCGCTCGAAATAGCGCTGGTCTTTTGATTTAAGCTCTTAAACGCTCTCCCCTGCGTTAGTTTGCTAAGCTTCTATGAAAAGCGATTTGTCTGGCTGTCGTGCCTTTTGAAGATGTGTTTAAACCACCACAACCTCAACTGTCCGGCTCAGCGGCTTAGTGCTCCGAACGCTTATGCCTCCTACAACGCTCTGAGCAGTAGCGTACGTCCTCCCAGCAGCGCTCCCACTTTTTGCGCCAGGCAAATGGTAAACCACACACTGGGCAAGTTTTGACTGGAAGTTGACTCTTTTTCAAAGTGCCTCGTATGCCCTTAACGTTCATTCTAGTGATTGTAGCAACTGAGCGACCCGCAGCTAGGCTAGCCGTTTGGTGCTTCCGACGGGTAACAGCCCTGCTGCTTCGTAGGCGTGTTCTCTTTCAAGAAACCGCTCTCGATGGTGCATGCTGTTTACCGAATCAACCATTAGCCACTGCTGATTGATCCAGTCTCCGGCACGCTGGATCCATAGCGAGGTAAGTCTCGAGTGCGTCAAGAGATAGGCTTCTTAACTGTGGAATCGGATCATTTAAGGTCTTAAGCAAAGCCCTTAGCGAGTCGACACATGTTTGGCTGGATACCGCTCTAACGGCAAACTCTCGAACGAAGCCATTATAGTGCTGATTTAACAACGCCTAGTCTGCATCCTTCGGATAATTCCGGAGAATGGCGTACGCTTCACTTAAACGGCGATTCTCAGAATCGATAACCGTTGCTCTTTTATTGAAAAGTTTTCCGAGCCAATACTTCCATGTGCGCATAGATACATCCATTCGTAGCAGCGCGACCGTTTAGCTGCCGCGCTGCCTAAACATTACTGACTAACGCTGGCCCTGTTGCCAGTACCTGTCTGGCTGAGCACAGCACGGCTGCTGCCTTCAAAGTTTGAGGATTGCTGAATAATGGCCTCATTCGCAATGCCTACCTGTGCCAGCGTTGCGCTACTTGGATTCTCATAGGAGGAAACTTGATCAAGTCGAGCGATGTTCAGATCTCCGCTTTGATCAACGTCAATCGAGCCTTCACCGCTCTGGCTGATATCTACACGATTGTCATTTCCAAAGGCAATACTTTCTACCGAACTATACGTACCGGACTGATACACTCGAAGTGTGTTGGCATCTCCGGTCTGAATGTAAGAAATTCTAGAGCTATCTACCCATTGGGTGGCCTCAACTCGGTTAGAATCACCTTCAGTCTCTCCCTGCAATGCTCCAGCGCCTCCGCCCAGGCTAGCGGATAACAGGTTATTATTACCATTTTGGGTCACATCTACGTAACCGCCTAACCAGCTGCCTTGTTGAATAGCAAGCTGATTACCGTCACCCTGCTGAACGTATCTAAGACTCACTTGGTACTCGCCACGCTGCTCAATATTGACCACGTTACTGTTACCAACGGTAGTGCCTATCAACTCTCCGCCACTGTAGGCTATTTGCGATATGAGCAGCTCGTTGGTTGAGCCTTCCTGAACGATAGACAGCTCACCTTCGTTTGAGGCGTTAACTGAGGCATAGTTGTCATTACCAGTTTGATCAACGCCTGCCGAGCCTGACAAGCTGAGCAGAACACCATTTCTATCGCCTTTCTGGTTGATCGCTCCATACGCGTCATAGCCTCCCTGCACTTCAATGGCGTTGTAATTTCCTAGCTGCATACCCGAAAAATTATTTGAATAATGCGATTCTCCAAAAGCAATATTGGCCTGATTGCCCTGTCCTTGCTGTTGTAGCTCAATATGGCTTTGAGTGCCGTTACCCGCTTGGTAAAGTCGGGCATCGTTATCTGTTCCCTCTTGGTAAAGATTTGCCGTGCTGGCGTTTTCACTACCTTGCTGTATATACCCAATATTGTTGCTGCCGGATTGCCTGATAGCCGCTTGACTAATAAGCGTTGTCTCAAGCTGTTCTATCGTCGCTGTATTATTTTCACCGTCCTGTATTAAATCAGCGGTATTGCTGTCTGCAAGACAAGAAATGCTGAATGAGAGCAGAGCAATAATGAAGCAGGGTTTGACGGTAGACATAAAGGGCTCCTGACTTTCCTATAACGCAGTAGATAGCGTGTGAGTAAACAGGTCAGGGCCAAAATGAAATCAGGCGGGGCACTTTCTCTACATGCAAGGGTGTGAACCTATAGCGACGAGACAATAAAGCGTGCTTTGCTTACAATTAAGACCCCACAGCCATAAAGCGAGCCTTATGGTTGGCCGATTCTCAGGCAACGTAAGATCAGGGCCTATCACTCAAATGATCTTATTACGAGCAAAAGGGGATTAAGTCTGTAACCCTATGTTACAGCCTGTTAAATCGTAGCCTTCTCCATTTGTTCAATGATATGAGGCGCTTTTTGAAGAGTTCGGCAGTAAGTAAGCTGGGCTTCATGAACGTCAGCTCAACTGCCGAGCTTAAAGTACTTTTTCACTGCACAGTTCAGCTAGTGATAGCGTCTGGAAGCTTAGCGATGACCTTTATCTCAATTGAAAGCCGTAGAGCCATGTAACGCCAATGCCGGTTAATGTCGGATAAGGTGCTTCTCCCCAGTATTCGGGCAGTACTTTCCAGATCGTATCAAAGCGTGTTTCGGGATCAACGATGAAAACCGTTACGTCAATGACATCTTTGAACGAGCAGCCTGCTGCAGCCAGAATCGCGTTCAGATTTTCAAAAGCAAGCCGCACCTGTGCCTCCAGTTCCGGCTCGGGTGAACCATCCTCACGACTACCAACCTGTCCTGAAACGAACAAAAAACCGTTGGAGCGAATCGCGGGTGAATAACGATTGCGCTCATACAATGCCTGACGGCCAGTTGGAAAAACGGCGTTGCGTGTGCTCATGGTTGCTCTCCTATGGGTCAATGCCCGGTGTAGAGAGACTTTAAGGAACGCTTACCTGTTGAATAAACTAGCAGGCGCAGTCATCACTATTTGTAAAATCCAAATAATCTACAAGACAGTAGGAACAACGATGGATCGTTTTGATGCAATGCAGGCGTTTGCTCGTGTTGTGGAGGCAGGCAGCTTTACCAAGGCTGCCGAAACACTTCATATGAGCAAGACCAGCGTTACCCAACTGGTGCAGCAACTGGAAGCCCGGTTACGCGTTAAGCTGCTCAACCGGACCACACGCCGTGTCAATGTGACGGCCGATGGGGCCGCTTATTATGAGCGCGTGGTCAGACTGCTTGCGGATATGGATGATGCCGAAACGAGCTTATCCAGCGCCTCCTTGGCTCCCAGAGGGCGGTTACAAGTGGATGTGCCCAGCCCTTTTGCCCGTCTGGTTCTGATCCCGACACTTCCAGCGTTTTACGAAAAGTATCCTGATATCCAACTTGATATGGGTGTCAGTGATCGTATGGTCGATCTGATTGGCGACAATGTGGATTGCGTTGTACGTGGTGGCAAGATTACCGATCAATCGTTGGTTGCTCGCCATATAGGCGATTTACGGCTTGGGGTGTACGCCGCGCCGAGCTATCTGGAGCATCGGGGAACGCCACTTCACCCTCGGGAATTAGAAGGTACTGACCACCGTATCGTAGGCTTTCTCTGGGCGCGCACTGGCAAGGTCTTTCCCTATGCCATGCGTTCCGGCAATGAGAGCGTCAATGTCACGGGTCATTATGCGCTGGCCGTGGACGATGGTAATGCCTATTTGGCAGCCGGGCTGGCAGGGCTAGGTCTCCTCTGGTTACCAGACTATATGTCCAAAGATTATTTGATTCGAGGTGAGCTGGTTCCTGTGTTTGAAGACTGGCAACTCGACCCAATGCCAATGTACGTAGCATTTCCGCCAAACCGGCATGTCAGCGCCAAACTACGTGTATTTATCCAATGGATCACTGAACTGATGACACCCAGCGAAGCAGTGTCAGACAAGAGACCGTTAGGCCCTGCCCGCTGATTGCGGCCGAGCTGAAGATGCATACAAAATCCGCTGACCCGGATAAGGTGCGTCCAGGTGTTTTCGCCGTCTAGACTCTATCCCTGCCCAACCAAAACCTTAGTTTGGCCTGTGCAGCAGGCCCAAAGGTGATCTGATCGGCTATATTAGCGGAGAATGCACTGCAGCCCGCCAGGGCTGCAGTAGTTTACGCCCATGTTATCGGACGCCATCAGCTGGGTGTTGTAGCCTCATTACACCTGAAGTTTACGTAGCTCACCCCCCTCCTGCTTTAGGCGCTTCAAATACGTGGCGGAGTTCAGTAACTGGTAGGGGAGGTAAAGGCCCGGTGAGGTGGGCGGTTGACCGTCCAGCCCGAGCAGCCTTTCAAGGACCATTGCTACGCTAAGGCCTGTTAGCGGTGCCGCGCCTTCTGGATGGATGACGGCATGACGTGTGCGCAGTGGTTCGCCATTTAGGTCCTCGCCCTCAAGCTCAATGATGATCTCGGTCGACATAGGTTTACCCTGACGTCGGGTTGAGCTAACCCCGATGCCCATATTGAACTGGATATTGGCTGCGCCTGTTGCGGCCCCTAGGCCAACGACGTCAATGGATGAAAACCCGGACGCTTCGATTTCAGTACCATCAACTGCACGAAAGCTGACCTTGGCATCCTCTCCTTCCCGCCAAATATATACACCGGCACGCCGGGTCAGCGCGGCTGGCAGCATCCTGTTCAGGCGCTCAAAGTCGCTTGCAACAGTCGGGCCTCCGGTATCCTGTTCATCGACCAGCGCATTGATGCGTATGTCGTGCACGCGGCTAAACGCACTGGCAATGCTCAGTGTGGATACCGTTGTAGCGCCCACCATCCATTCGTAACCGAGGACAATGGGTGCAGCATTAGGCATGTGCATGTAGGTTGCGATTTCCGGTGCGATCTCGAAAATGCCAGATGAAATACTGAGATGAGGCACACCGTGCTTTTGGGCGTAGCGTAGCCCGGCAATAGCATGGTCCATGTAGAAGACTACGACGCCGCTGACGGTGCGATCCCCAAGGCCCAGATCGTCGGCGCCAGCGTCAATGACCACGCCTTGCGCTCCGCCAATCTGTTCTGCGGCCTGTTGGGCCTTGGCAGCATCGCGGCCGCCAATCAGCAGTGGTACATCAGGATAGGCTGCGCGCAGCGCCCGGGCAGTTTGATGACCAACTGCGCCAGAACCGCCCATTAACAGGATAGGATTAAGTGACATTACATGATCTCCTAATTCCAGGCTTCAACCTACTACTGGTAGGTAAACTATCACGACTATCACTTATCTGAACCTACCATTGGTAGGTTTTTTTGGTTCGGGAATGATCAAGTGCAAAAAGAAACAGTGCCCTCCGCTATACGTTCCTCTACACGCCGGCTTCCAAAAGCCGAGCGGCGTAGACAACTGCTGGATACCGCATTGCTGATCGTGCGGGAGGAAGGAGCAGACCGGTTGACCTTGGGGTATCTCTCCGTCCGCGCAGGCGTCTCCAAACCGGTGGTCTATGATCATTTCGATACCCGCTCGAGCCTGTTGATCGAGCTCTACAGATGCATTGATATCGAGCGGGTTAACGCTTTCCGTGACGCAATGTCCTTAACCCCGCGGAGCCTTGAAGAAACTGCCCAACTCCTGGCAAGCGCCTACATTCAGTGCGCAGGAGACACAACCGACGAATTCTATGCAATAGGCGCAGCTCTGGCAGGCAGCGAAGAGAAAGCAGCAGTCTTTCAGGAGCTGTTGGATAACTGCGTGCAAATGTTCATAGCCGTGCTCAAACCTCACGCAGCTTTTTCGTCTGGCGAATTGGAGCGATGCTGTACGGGCCTTGTTGGCGCGGGAGAAGCACTCTCAGGCGCATTAGTACGAGGGCGCTATAGCAAGGATGAGGTGATTGACGCGTTCGCCTCCTTGATCCGGAACGCTTTGCCGGGCACTAATTGAGGCTGAAACATGAATGCGGCAGAACCGTGTTCTTATGCTTTCACAAAATATAGGCCAACCGGTTGGATTTTCCAGCCAACCCTTTAACTCCTGCTCCAACATTTATGGATAGTAATAGAGAATATGTCCACGGCTGGGCGATATTCGCAGGGGTAAAGTCACCTCAAAAACTATCGTCGCGTATATTGGAACAAAGCCTGCTCCTGAGCCACTCAGTCGGGTATCCGCTCTAGGAGGCGCCCGATGATCCATATATCCAATGCATCGTTAACATCACTGCAGGTCGAGCTGGGCAAAGCTGACAAGCCTTCGGTGCATCTGGATCTTCATGTCGCAGAAAACATCGCTATGGGCGCCAAGATGCATTTCCCTGGCTCATGGTTGGATCAGCAGCGAGCATCGCTTGGACCACTCCAACAAAAAATGTTTGATGTTGCCCTGAAAGTGTTAAGTGGGGACGAAAAGCCCAGAGCTGTTCAAGCCAATGGTATGGGCCGAGAAATCTTCTTGGATCGCCCTGCCTATGGGGCTACCACCATTAGTATTGGGTTCGAAAAGCCGATGTCTGAGGTATTAGGCTTTCTCGGTATGAGTGATGGTAAGGGCAAAGCATTACTCTCTTTAGGTACAAAGCTGGCAAATACACTGTCACCCAGCACCAAACAAGCTGGTAACGACAGCCTGATGGCAAAGGCGCGCAGTGCCTTACCAGGTAATATTGGTTTAGGTAGCGTAATCCGAAATATCACGGGAGGGTTCGTCTCCGCAATCAATAACCCAGCAGCTCAATTATCTGGTAATGGGGAAGCTCCGCCGCCGCTTCCTCCGCGTCCTGGCCGCCAGAACGGTAATCCTAATAGTACCTATGGATCGCCCCCTCTTCCTCAAAGGCCACGGGCAAACAGTTTTCCACGTACAGCCCGTGAGGCACAGGCTGGCTTTAGTACAGAATTCAAGCCATCTACCGGACGAACACCGAAAGAGACTCCACCGCCGCTTCCACCTCGTCCAGGTCAGGGTCCCAAGATCAACCCGGAACAAGCATCTGGGGAAGCGCCTTTCTTCGGGCATGCATCGGCCAGCAGCTTTTCGCATGCAGATTATGAAAACTACGAAATGGACCCCAATGAGGCGCAAGCGGCTGAGAATAAGGCAAGCCAGGAGGCACCCAAGCCCCATCTGAAGTCACATTTGAGCCAAGTGGCGTTACATGCGAAGCTCAACGGTCAGCGCCCAGCGGATGAAGGCGCAAATGCCAAGTCACCCAGGCCTGAAAAGAACTCAACTCGCGCTGAGCCCAATGGCCCTGAATTCAATGGCGAGCGGCCATCTGCTGGGAAACCGCGTGCGAGTAGTGCTCCGCCGCCTCGCCAAACGAGGGAACCCGGGATCGACAATGATAAACCATCCACGCACTCGCAAGAGGATGAAACAACTACCAACGGCGCAGCCAACGTGGCCGAGGACATCAAAGCCAAGCCCGCGGTCAAATCGCTTTATGCACGCTTAGGATTGTTTACCGCGTCGCCAACAGAAAGAGAAATTCGCAAAGCTTATCGAAGGCTTGCTTTAGAAAAGCATCCTGACCATAACAAAAGTCCCGAGGCAACGGCTGAGTTTCGAGAACTCCAAGAAGCCTATGAAATTTTGCAAGATCCTGAAAAGCGGCGCGCATATGATCTGGACCCTGATCAATCATAGAAGCCTTCCCACGCAAGCTTTGGATCCTGGGACAGGATCATACCGGGCCATAAGTCACTCTATATGGCTGAGCGGATTTGAAGAGCGTTCATTCGGTCGGATCGTTCTCGACTTATGTCGCTGGGATAGGTTTTGGTTCTCATTCATAGGCTATGCATGTTCTTCGAAAAATCGTGAACAGGCTCTTAGAGTTTCCTATCCCATTGAGCTGCTAAAAATTACATGACTCGCTGCTTACCCTTAACGCAGCCATAACGCGTTTCCCTGGATGGTCCATATCCATAGAACGACTTGTAGCATTTACTGAAGTGGCTCGGAGAAACAAACCCGCAGGCTATGGCGACATCAAGCAGAGAAAGGTCAGAATGCTGAATCAGCCTACGGCTTTCCGTAATCCGCAGCTCCAGGTAATAGCGAACCGGAGAGGTTCCCAGTTGCAGTTGGAAGAGTCGCTCGATCTGCCGTTTGGAGCGGCCTACACACTGGGATATTTGCTCCTGGCTCAGTGGCTCCTCAATGTTTGCGCTCATGAGATTGATAGCCTCGCGCAGAGGCTCGCTCATCTTCTCATGCATGGTGGGACGCACCCGACGGTAACGCGACTCCTCAAAGGCCAGTATATCTACGATGGCATCCGACAGCTGATGTCCATGACGCCTACCAATCCAGCCAAGCACCATATTAAGCGCACCTGCAGGACTTGCCGCGGTTAGCCGATCACGATCAACAATAAAGCTTTCGCTGGTCACCTGGCTGTCTTTCGCCAGTTCAGCGACGGTCACTCGGTGCTCGGGATGGACAGCACACTTGTATCCATCAAGTAGACCTGCCTGAGCGAGGAACCACGCGCCATTCCACAGCCCTGCTACAGCGTCCCCCTTCTCTGCAGCAACCTTGAGCGCGCGGCTGAGCGCAGGGATCGGGTACAGGACGGTACGCAGCCCTCCACACACGACGAGCAGATCCAGACTATTGCATTGCCCTGAAGAAAGCGCCGCGTCAGGACAGATCGCAAGCCCAAGGTCACTCATGACCGGCTCGCCATCAAAACTAAGGGTTACGGTGGAAAAGGTATCTGCCAGGATCAGGTTTCCCGTCACAAGTGTATCGAGCGCCTGGGTAAAAGCAGGAAGGGAAAAGTGCTCAAGGAGTACAAAGCCGACGCGAGAGGTTGAGGAGGATTGGCTTGTACTACCCATATAACGAAGGTTTCGTCCCTGCATGGCTTCGCTGAACGCTCTTTTTTTCACCATGGTTGCCTCGTTTTACGTTGTTGTTATGACATCCAGGCAAGTAAAAGGCCTGAGCATGACGATGTCTGGACAAACTACAGATTTGTTTCGGCAGTATGAACGATCCTGAAATTTAAGCGCTCCAAGCGCACAACTAAAGTACTCACTTTGACCCTCGTTTATTCGGGTGAGGCAACCCAGTCCTCAATTCTCAAGCCAGGTACGCGGTCGAACTCTCGACGGTTATTGGTAACGACAATCAGCCCCTGGGAGCGTGCATGCCCGGCAATCATTTGGTCATAGGGACCAATCTGCTTACCCAGGCGGGCAAGCTCAGCACGAAGTTGTCCAGTGTGGGCAGCAGCCTCCTGATCATACTTGAGCACCTCCAGGCGAGCCGCAAAGCCTTCTACGTCCGCCAGATTGCGCTCAGGGTTAGAAGACTTCTCCGCTCCATAGATCAACTCCATCAGCGTTACAGTGCTGATGCACATTTGACCGTGGTGCCGTTTGAAGGCTTCTCGAACCTCCTGGGGCCTGTTCTTGATAGTAAATATGCAAATATTGGTGTCGAGCATGAACTTGAGCATCAGAACGTTTCGCGCTCCTGATCTGCCGGCTGCTCACGCTCCGCCATGAAGTCTGCAGTAACCCTCTCACAATCGAACCAGCTATCCCAGGACTCCCCTGCGGGAGTGATGAGTCGAGCCCGACCAAGGGCAACAATATCGACGCGCTTTACGTCATCTGGTAGGGCAACAGCCTTAGGTAGCCTTACGGCCTGACTGCGATTGCTCTGAAAAACTGCGCCTTGTTCCACAGCACACCTCGCGGGATATATTTAATGTATATCCCATAATAGAACCATAACGGGATATGTCAATGGGATATACGTAAGAACTTGTACAACATAACTTTTCAGACAAACCCTACCAAGTGAGTGGATCACAAGGTGTGGCTCATTCTCGATGGTAGGCTGGTTAGCCGTTCTTTCGACCAGAGCACTATTTCACTCTGACTCAACGAGTAAGAATGAAATTCATAGGAAAAGGCAGTGACGTGGAGATGCTTTGCGTAAGACAGTCTTTTCAAGAGTGGATATTTTTGAATATGAACATTAGACAACAAATATTCATATGAATCTTAGTTCATTATCCTATTAGTTAGGCAAAGAAATCTTCCAAATGATCATTTCCTGGCTAGCCTAGGATTCAAATATAACTACCAAAATAATATTCCTGGATCTGTAAGAAATACTATTATCGTAACAATCACATTATAGAATCGAAGAGAACTTTTGGAGGAATATTGTTATGTCCTTTCTGCCTATCCATCGTATCGTCACGGGCCACGATGCCAACGGCAGGTCCACAGTTTGCAGCGAAGGGGCATTACCTTCGGTCGTTGAAATGGAAGCTATCCCGGGCCTTGTCTTTCACGAAGTTTGGGAAACTACAGGTTCGCCTGTAAAGATAAACAATGCCGCTGATCCAACAACCGGCCCTGTGATGCATAACCCACCGCCAAACGGGACTCGCATTCGCTTCGTTGATCTTCCCCCAGATGAGACCTATCTTGATCAGCATGAAGCGCGTATTGCAGAGCTGTTTGAGCAAGTCAACTACGTCGACGGGCTGACTGTTAAACATGACTCACCGCATCCAATGATGCACCGAAGTGAGGCAGTTGATTACTGTGTCGTGATCGAAGGAGAGATCTATATCGTACTCGACGATGCAGAAGTCCTGCTTAAGCCTGGAAGTGTGGTGGTGCAACGCGGTACCAACCACGCATGGTCAAACCGCTCCAATAGCAACTGCCGTTTATTGTTCGTCCAGCTTGATGGGCGTTACGCCCCTGACATTGCAGATAGATTATCTAAGTGAGATTTTAAGTGCTTCGCCTCTAAGTAAACTCACTATCATGCTGCCCATATAAGCCGTATTGAATGATTCAGTTTGTATGGCAGCTAGGATGCTTAAATTTTAAGTGTCTAAAGCTTATCCAAGTAAATGCCCTTAAATAATAGCTCTACCATTTGCAGCTGCTTGTCAGTACTGTCTTAGATGGTTTTATTTCCCCACCTTTAACCGGAGCGCTGCTTGACAGAGAGTCGGCTCGAATATCCTCAATCAATCTATTAGCTTTAGAAACTAGGCGATCAAACAAAACAATAATTTCAGCAGAGTTTAAATGTACAAATCTTTCACGGCTCCACAGTATTAAGGTGCTCTGAGAGCCTATTACTGATACTGATATAGGTGGAGCAATAGGATCAATACTGTTTGCTCCTAACAGTATTTTAGCCAATGCACCCAGGCTATCCGAAGGCAAAACACCAAGACTAGCAACTAACAGCAGTTCCTGATTGTTTAAAGGTGTGATTTGCAGCTGTAAATTTTTAAAGTCAATAAGAATAGCCTGCTCATCATTAGTCATAGGGGTTTGTATGCTAAGATAGTTTAACAACGGTGTGACAACATTATTAAATTGCTGATTACTCACGATCAGCTATCCTCTTCAGCATTATGCAGGCTTTCTGGATTCATATCATACGCACCATCAGAAAGATGATGCTGCACTAGAAATGTTCCATGCGCTTGGCGTTCGTAATCATGAGAACTTACCTTATTTTCGAATATGTCAGATGAATCATCTCTATTTTGATATCTAACACCTAAATTATTGATCCCATGCAGTTTATTTCTGAGTCCGATATCCGGTCGATGCCTCAATACTTCCTCATAGGAAGGCGTGTCTTTGATCCTATTAATCTGCGCTACACGTTCCTTGCTCAACTTAGCAACCTCCGCCATGTCCTCAAGCTCTAGTTTGATGTTCATCCCCGGATAGTGAACGTCTAAAACGCTTGTAGATGACGGCTGAAAACTCGCATTATTTAACAAATGGGCTTTCGCGAATGAAGGCCATGCGTCAACCACTACAGCGTCAGCTGACTCACGTATATCGCCTATCACATTAAATTGATGATCCGGCTCATTAGCCGCAGCATAAGTAAAGATAGGACGATGTAGATCCATATTTGAAAGATAGGCAATAATTAATGCTGAATATTCGGAGCATGTCCCAGCCTGAGCTGCCAAAGCGGATTTCGCGAGTCCATTATCATCTCCGCGAAAATCTGTATCACGGATGTGTCTAGCCGCAATCGATCGTTGGTAGCTTTCCCCTGAGGTCAGCATAAAGTCGTTCTTTAAATTGCCAGCACCGTAGCTGAGGTTTTCTTTTACTGTGTCTATCACGCTTTGTGCTGTATGCAATTCAGTCATTAAGCGAGCTGAAACGGTAACCGTCTCTCCTCTGTGATTACCTGGTATCGCCTCCCACAGCTTAACGGTCTGGGTATTGTTGTCATATAGCGCTGATCCCCTAGCATGAAGTACTGTAAACATTGTTGATTCCCCCCCTCATGATTTTGTATATAAAGGTCTCACTCAAATAGATGACTACTTGAGTGGTCTTTATTGGGGATGAGTTCCAAAAATCAGATGATTCTAAATTGGCCAAAAATAAATCTAGCACCCATGCAAATCTATAGTCATCTCTTTACTCCACATAGGATTACACTCGAGCAAGTGAAAGATACTTTTAGTGCTAGGCTATAGGCGGACAATGCTTCGTCTTAATTTAATATAATCCGGGTCCGGCCCGAAATTGCTTTGCATATTATCCTGAGTTTTCAGTTATCGATCTGCCTTTGAAGGTAAGGCTTGATCCGTAGATTGTTGCGTATAAATCTTTTCTTCCCATGGCTAAAAAATCAGGAACTGAAAAGGCTGGTTGACCACGTAGAGGTCTAGATTCAAGTCAGACGGCTAAGAGATAATACTGTGGACTCTATTGGTTCAGGCATTCAGATGAGGTATCAAGCCACCTCATTAGACGCGAGTCAGCCACTATCGCCCTCCTCTTTGCAGACTGAGCAAACTCACCCTTCTGCTCTGCCCTTAGCCAGGTTGAGCCGTAATGCTTTACTAGCATTAACCCAAGTTGAGGCGCAGCCGGACCCTCACCATCAACTTTTTGCGCTGTTGGCATATAACGGCATAGCGGATGGAGCGCTGCATATACATTCCAGCAAGCTAACTGAAGCAGAATATAGGCAGCAGGTGGCTGTTCCTAACGCAGGCCCTGCTAATTTGACGGTTCAAGCGAAACTGAACGAACATTCGCAATATGATATTGTTAGAATTACATTGGATGTGCTGTCGACGGGTGGCACTGAGTCTATAACGTTATGTGCGCCTGCTCCGCCCATAAGGAGAATAGATCCGCACCCAATATCAGACAATCTATCTGCACAGGGCTCACGAGGCCAGTTGACGCAAGCATTAATACGCTTACGCAATCCTCACCACTTTCGCGACGGTCCTATTTCTCCAGCTGCAGCGTCCAGCACTTATTCTGTAGCGGGCGCTAATGAGGAGTTGGCGCTTTCGACCGAAACAGGGCGGCCCGCCATAAGCGCCTCATCCCTTTATGCTTTGCATACCAACGGCACCGAGGCAGAAGTACGTTTTCTGCGCCAGCCGCCTAAAGAAGTAGCAGACATGTGCATGCTGATTATAAACGTAATCGGCAAATCATTTCCTCAAGACTTCAATAAAATAGACTTTGATTTTTATGATCGTGAAGGCGATATGGACCGTGGCGTTACTAACTCGAATGGCAATAGATCAAGGATTTCAATCGGATTAATTGCCAGCGAAGACTGGGATCAAGACTTTGAGATGCATGCAATGATTGCATTTACTGTCTTCCATGAGATATTTCTGCATGCGTTACCTGATTTGCGGACAGCAAGTTACGGCATGAACCCGACTACCGCTCAACAAGACCATGATATTATTTTAATACCTCCTAATGAGAGCAATTTACTTCACCAGGCCGTGAAACAGATTCTTCCACAAATACCACCTCATATAAAACAGTACTTTCTTGATTCCTATGTAACTGATATCGAGGAAGAAAAAGATAGAAATGACCATATTGATGTACCAACTACTGAGCAGTGGTATCAGCTACTCAACTCCCAAGCTAACGACCTGGACTCCCCCTTCTGGCACGCTTAGGGTGCGCAAATTTTTTGAGGAAAAGAGGGCATAGAAGAGGTTAGCTCTTTCGCGTCCCGTTAGCTAATGGCAGCATTCTCAACTGTGATAAACGGGGAGGCTCGAAAGGCGTTAGTTGTGAGGTGATAAAGTGATAAACGCTTACAGGCGACTCACTGTCAGCTCTGCCAATGGCCCCTATGTACCCAGATCAATCCGCATACATCGCTGTCAGTCATTGCCAGAGGAGTCTCGGGCGTTCGCGATCGTCATCACCGCCAGTAGGCTATTGGTCACCTGCCGTGAGCAGAGATGCAACGCCAGCGCAGCACTTGTGGTGCCGTCAATACAGTGTTGCCGTCTTGGATGTGTGCAGCTGCCGCTCTGGCAATAGTTTGTAGAGGCCTTTCGCTTGGCACCTTCTTACATTATGAGTGCGAAGCCTAATGGCGTGTCACGCTGATAGTGGGTGCCTACATGTATGCCTTTTCTGATACCCACCAACTTGGGCAGCTTGCTAGAGATCTCTGCCATCAAGAGAACTCCTTAGAGGCGTAAAACAGATGAGCTTTTTTGTGACCGCTGGAATGCAAGCTCCTCCTTGCACTTAACTTGTATTGGTCAGCTGTGTTTGGCATACGACTTAGGGAGTCGCCGAGATCAGTAGCTTTACCCCTTTACAGGTCTCTTCCCAGGTTTGGAAATCACCTCTTCCCACCACTTATCTCATCTAAAAGTATCTTCAAAATTATGGAACACTTAAGGCGCAGCGTTCACTAAGGTCGCAGGGTGCTACCGCTTAAAGTATCCGGATCGAGACGCAATAGCGGTGGCAGCGATTGGCGGGAGTTTCTATAAGACCACCCGATTCACCCTTATTAAAACCTGCCGATCACGATGAGGATACTTCCCCTATGGATACTCAGCGTATCGCCACGACGCACCAAATTATTCACCATGCCAATGAGATCGAACTCACTACACCTGTTGGTCCTGCACGAAGCGCTCGGAATATGGATCGCTTCCACCAGGAAATATATGACAGGCTTGATACCCATATCCTTCCATATCGACGCAACATCCCTGACGTTCAGCAAACCGCCGCTGCCACAGCACGGGGGCATAACGATGAACTGGATGCTATTCGAGATGATCGGGCTCAACGATTATTTAACGCAGGCTATACCGTAAGCGATATGGACATAGTTGAAAGAAACGCAAATATCGCCGATAGGATCTTTGCCACTTTCAAGTCTGGTATTGGGGGATCTCCATTTGCCGCCGTCACGATGGCGACCAATACCTGGCCATCCATGCTTGAGGTTTTTAACCGTCGAGATACGCCCGAAGGCGAGGCGGCCCTCCAAAATGCTTTGGCCTCCTGGTACGCCGGGGCTGCGGATGCAAGTGTTAACGATATGCTGTCTGGATTAAAACCTGAGTATTATCAAAAACCTCCAGATGAGAAATTGCACGGATCGTTTCAAGCATCGCTGTCAGAGAAGCGCGAGACACACGACAAAAACTCATTCGGCAATGCTATGGATGAATGCAACAAATGGCTAGTCGGGTTTGCCATTCGCAATGCCGCTTTGTATCCGATTCGCGTAGGTCTAGAGAGCCAAGGGAAACAAGAGCTGGCTGCAGCCCTTGAAGCATATATGCGGCCAATCACTGCCGTTATCGTAGGCATGGCTATCGAGCATTATAACCTTAGCCGTGATAAAGGCCGCAGCCTGCTAGGTCCCGCCATGCTCTATGGCCGCCGCGATACCGTCCCGGAAGGCCAAGCACCAACGCCGATTGCCGAGGAGCACGAATGGTTGGATGAATTTATTGTACTGAGGAATCTGGATTCTACTGCGCTGTTGAAAATGGTTCCTGCACGGCTCGGCGCAGGTACTGCCTCCGCAATTAAATCGATTGTATCCGGTAATGCCGTCAAAACCGTGTTCTCCCCCACAAGTATCGTAGGCAACATGAGCCTGGCCGGTGGATTTGCTGCCATGGGAGGCGCTACGACGGCAACAAGGACGCTAGCTACAGAGCATGGTCTTAGCGATGGCAAAGTAGCCGCTGCCGCCGAGGCGGTAAAAAACATCCTGGGTGCGGTTGCGTTTGGCTTATGGGCAGCAGGCGCAAGCCTGGGGGAGTCAGAGTCTAAAAAAGCGGTTGAGGCAACGGACGCACATGTGGCCAAAGGCGTGGAAGGCGCTATTAATTCCGTAGCGAGAGGTATAGTCGACGGAGCGGCATATACGAAGGACAAGGCTGTCGGAATAGGCAACTCGACAGTCAGTACATTCTCTAGTGGAGTTCAAAGGTCTCAAGATCTCTATCATCGTGGTCAACGTGGCTTAAGTCAGAGATATGCAAATCTGATGAATTCCCCCTTACCAACTGCCCCAACATCCATCCCAGCACCAGTAGCTACCTCAACGTTGGCACCACCTGCTCCTCCGAGGACAGAGGACATGGTGTGACACAACCCGGTGGTTCGCCACCTGGTGGTTCGCTGAGCGCCGCTAGCGGTCATGAGTAGCGCATGGAGTTTGAGCGCAGGCTGGATACTTACGTACAACAGTATCTGCCTGCGCTCATTTTCAGGGTCGTGCTGGAGCCTTAAAGGGTAACACTTCTGAATGAGCGAAACGGTACAACGGTTTCAGCCTTTTCTAATCTGGCATATCAATACAGAAGCGCCTTACAGCGTTACCACATCTAGATCAGGTGGCTGACTCAACGTGCCGTTTTAGTTGTTCTCGCGCTCTGGATAACCGCGACCGAACCGTACCGATTGGCACCCCCAGCGACAAGGCGGTGTCTTGATAATTACCATCCATTTCCAGACTAACTTTGATTACACGTTGCATATTGACAGGCAATCGGTCGATCGCATGGACGACTCTGACCAGTTGGCGATGTCCGTCTACCTGATGACCGATATCGCTCCCCTGTCCAACTTCAGAATGCAAATGGTCCTCCCAGCTCTCTTGATAAGGCTGCTTGTAAAGCCGACGGAAATGGTTCCGGATAAGATTCAATGCAATACCGCAAAGCCAGGTTTGCGGCTTACTGGTTCCCTGGAACTTGTGTTCACTGCGCAGGGCCTCGAGAAAAGTGCATTGAAGAATATCGTCGACATCGTCCTGATTCATAACCCGCTTCTGAATAAAGGCTCTCAGCATCTGGATCTGATCACTTGAAAGCTGGCGAATACCGGTAGATGCGCAAGGGACGGTGGAGATTCTTGTATGCATTGGACTTACCTTCCATTGGATTTGGCAAGTTCTCTATTGCGATACCCGTGCCACGCGAAGAATCCTCTTTAAACTACTGATTTATTTATATTTTTTAAATTTTAAAATTATCACCTAACGCAACTTCTTGCATAACTCACCGCTGGGCATTACGAAATATTGCACAACGCCAGCATGCAGAAGAACCTCTTTTGTAACGTTGGAACTGTTCCTTTCGGCATACCACTCATGGTTCATGACTCTACCCAGAAGTACGCCATGAAAATTGCCCAGCCGATTCTGCCCACCCCTTCTCATGTACACCCCGAGGTGCAGACACCGCCGCATGCTCCTCATCCCGGACCTACTCAGACACGCCCGGGTGTTGCTTCATCCGACGAGAAAGGTACGCATGCACTGGCCAAAGAAGACGCTGCGCTGGCCCAGAAGGGTCAGACAGCGAGCCGACGCGATCAAAGCGCGCTGTCTGCGGGCCTGCAGTCACAGGCATATAGACTGCAACTGTCAGCTCAACAGCTGCACGCCACTTACCTCAAGGGGCTGGATAAAGCACTAGGCGAGGCGGCGCAGTCATTGCGAAGGCAGCTCAAAGATCGCCAATTGCAGAACTCGAAGGAAACGCTCAAACATATTCTTGAAAGCTGTGGTGGCAATGCCGTCCTGGCTCACCAGATGTTGCGAGTGGCCGCAAGACAGGCCAGGAACGAAGGCGAAGATAGCGAACAGCTCCTGTTCAGACGTCAGTTCAAGCTCTTGTATAAGGAATACGGCAAACCTGCTCGGCCCTCGACCGGCTCTCTGACAAAAGTACGCGGTCGCTTTAGTACCGAGACGCAGCGGCGTACCCGATCCCAGACACTCCATAGCGTAACGGCTAATGGCCCTCTTAATGTCATTGCTCTGGTAGACGCGCTGCTGAATGAGCTGCGAGAGCAAGGTCAATATGAATTATCGCTCAGTGAAATACGCTCCGAGATGGCTGAGGACATTGCAAACGCAGCCTCAGCTAATGTTCTTCACCAAGCATCTCCCTTGATGAGCAATCTCATCATCGCAAAGCATGTAGCCGCCCTGCTACATGAGTGTGAGCACATACTGGGTCGTATGCGCGGTAAAAACCCGCAGATTCAGGTTGAGGCGATTGCCCTGCTCAGGCATCTCCTCACGCTAATGAACAAGCTCATGGAACCTGTACAAACACGAACCCTGGTACAGCTCATTGGCGGTGAGCAGCTCAAACACCAACTGGCGTTTCTCAACGAATTGATGCGCATTCTGACTCAGCGAATGTCGTTACTATTTTGGTTTTGGCGTAACAAGAGCGATTTCCAGAAAGCCAAGGAGAACCTCCTCACCCTTAGCACGGAACTGACCGATAAAGAGCAACAACGCGCCCAGGAGACCGATATCGTATGGAACCTTTGATTAATGTTCTGAATGCTATCGCTCTGGCTGCAATGCGGCGCTCAGAGGTAGTAGGCGCTTTTGTGGTCATAGCCATCGTATTCATGATGATTACCCCAATGCCTACGGTATTGGTAGACGTCCTGATCGCAATCAATATCTGTATTTCCTGCCTGCTGATCATGCTGGCCATGCACTTGCCGCGCCCCTTGGCGTTCTCCACGTTTCCCGCAGTGTTGTTGCTTACAACCATGTTTCGCCTGGCACTCTCGATTTCGACCACCCGGCTGATTCTGCTGAACCAGGATGCCGGTCATATCGTGGAGGCGTTCGGACAATTTGTGGTAGGCGGTAACCTTGCGGTGGGCATGGTGATTTTCCTCATTCTTACCGTCGTGAACTTTCTGGTGATCACCAAAGGATCGGAGCGGGTGGCTGAAGTGGGTGCGCGCTTTACTCTGGATGCGATGCCAGGCAAGCAGATGTCCATCGACAGTGACTTACGAGCCAACCTGATCACTGTTCAGGAAGCCCGTAACCGCCGGGCCGAGCTAGGTAAGGAAAGCCAGCTGTTCGGTGCCATGGACGGTGCGATGAAGTTCGTGAACGGCGATGCTATCGCAAGCCTGATCATCGTCGCCATCAACATGATCGGGGGGATCGCGATCGGGGTAGTACAACATGGCATGACAGCCGGTGACGCCCTGCAGCTGTACACGGTACTGACCATCGGTGACGGGCTGATTGCGCAAATACCGGCACTACTGATTTCGGTCACTTGCGGGATCGTCATTACGCGTGTACCCAACGGCGATCCGGGAGCCCAGAGCAATATCGGTCGTGAAATTGCAGAGCAGATTACCAGCCAACCCAAGGCATGGATCATCGCCTCCGTAGCAATGCTTGGGTTCGCCGCGCTTCCCGGCATGCCTACGACCGTATTCATTATTATCGCCATCGTCTGCGGCTGTGGCGGCTTCCTGCAACTGAGACGGGCCCGCCCGGTTGCCCAGGATCAGTCTGAAGCGCTAGCACCGGAGCTGAACGGTAACGAGGACCTGCGTACGTTCTTGCCGAGTCGCCAGTTTGTCCTGCAGTTCCATCCCGCGCAGGATGTTGCCCTGATCGAGTCCCTGGTGAGCGAAATTCGCCAGCGACGTAACCGGCTCGTAGTGCATTATGGCCTGACGCTGCCCTCTTTCATCATTGAACTATCGCCTCTGCTGGCACCTGATGAGTTCAGGTTCACCGTTTATGAAGTGCCCGTCCTGAGGGCCACTTTTACGCATAGCCATGTGGCAGTGGAGGCGCGTCTCTTTGAGCAGGCGCCTCAACAGGCAGTTCAAGGCAGTACGGATCGACAGGAGGCTGAATGGGTCTGGCTGCCGGCTGATACGCCTGACCTGCAACATGAGGAGGTTGAGAGGGTCACGGCCAGCACGCTCATTGTAGAACGCATGGAGCGTACATTGCAGGCATGCGGGCCTCAGTTTATTGGCTTACAAGAGGCCAAGGCTATCCTGGGCTGGTTGGAGTCGGAACAGCCGGAGCTGGCTCAGGAGATGCAGCGGGCAGTGCCGCTGGCACGTTTCGCAGCGGTCCTTCAGCGTCTGGCATCCGAATGCGTGCCATTGCGCTCTATTCGAGTGATTGCCGAAACGCTGATCGAATATGGGCAGTACGAGCGTGAGCCTACAGCCCTGACGGACTACGTCAGGATCGCCCTGAAATCTCAGCTCTATCACCAATATGCCGGTGCAGAAGGCTTGCTGGTCTGGCTATTGACGCCTGAAAGCGAAGGCATTTTGAGAGATGGCCTGCGCCAGACCCAAACCGAAACCTTTTTTGCCTTGAGCAATGAGACCAGTCAGTTATTGGTGCAGCAACTTCACCTCGCGTTTCCCCTTCGGGTGCGCGAACAGGCTGTTCTGCTGGTGGCTCAGGACCTGCGAAGCCCGTTACGGACGTTGTTACAGGAGGAGTTCTACCACGTGCCTGTCATGTCATTTGCGGAAATCGGAACCACCGCTCAGGTAAAGGTCATGGGTCGCTTCGAACTCGAAGACGATACCGCGGCCATGGACAACGATTACGCTGCCTGAACCAAGGAGAGCAGATATGTTCGAGTTGCGTGTGCTGAATGGCCTTCACCAGGGAGCCGCCCTACCCCTGATAGGTGAGCAATGGCTGATCGGTGCGAACGATGAGCTTGATCTCGCGCTGCATGACGCTGGGGTCGAGCAAAGACATGGCTGCCTGAAACGAGAAGGCGAGCGATGGGTACTGAACGCTGAAGAAGGTGTGGTACTTGATGAGGAGGGCCATCCCCTATCACCGGACGATCTCTATCCTAATCGACTCTTTGTCATAGGCTCGGTTTGGCTGACCATATCCGCGGCACAGGATGCCTGGCCCGTTGTGGCAACGCCTACTCCAGATTCTGGCCGCTCGCAAACCAGTAACCAGCCTACAGAGTCAACGTCAAACGGATCCAGTTCAAAACCTAAAACGTTTCTGTTCAGCCGTATGACCACCATAGCCCTGGGTGTTTTGCTGGGTGTGGTGGGAAGCGCCTGGAGTATTTCCTCCAGTGGTCCGGCATCTGCCGTGGCCGATAACCAAGCGATTAAGCAGAACAGCTCTGCTCAAGCTACGTCTTCACATGCCGCACCTCAGCGCCTTCAATTAAGCGATGAGGAAGCCATGTCAAAGCTCAAGACGATGCTAAGTGATCGGTTGCTAACTGACATCGCAATCGAGTCGACGCCTGACGGATTAGTGCTGCGTGGCAGCCTTGAGCAGGAAGCCCATCTGGTCTACGCGCGGATGTTGCAACGTTTCAAAGACCGTTATGAAACCAAGGCAACGCTGATCGACGAGGTATCGGTAGGCGGCGCCTCCCTTCCCTTCGCTATTGTCCAGATCATGTCGGGCCCCCATGCCCATATCGTGACGGCAGAAGGAAAGCGCTTGTACGTGGGCGATGAGCTCGATGGCATTCGGCTGACCCGGATCGACGATGGCCGCCTGGAGTTCCAGGGGGAGCGGCGCTACGAGGTGGTCTGGTGAATAGTACCTTACAGGACTGGGTATCCAGCCAAACGTCACGGCTTGCCTGTTACTCTGCCGTGCGCGTGAGCGGCTGGGTGAGTGCCGTGAGCGGAATTCTATTGGAATGTCAGATTCCTGCAGCCAAAGTAGGTGATCTGTGCGAGGTAAGCAAAGCAGACGGCAGCGCGATTCTGGCTGAAATTGTCGGCTTTACCGATGACCGGACCCTACTCAGTGCGTTGGGCTCACCGGAGGGCATTCAAGTTGGCGCTCCCATCTGGCCGTTGGGTATGGCCCATCGAATAGGTGTCGACGAGCAGTTGCTGGGCAGCGTCCTCGATGGCTTCGGCCGCCCTTTGCTGGAGGGCCACAGAGGGGCTTTTGCAGGCCCTCATGATAATCGCCAGACGCTACCGGTCATTGCTGACGCCCTGCCCCCGACCCAGCGACCACGCATTACCAATGCCTTGCCTACAGGCGTGCGCGCGATCGACAGCGCCATACTGCTAGGGGAAGGCCAGCGCGTGGGCTTATTTGCTGGCGCCGGCTGTGGCAAAACGACATTGCTCGCAGAGCTGGCGCGCAATATGGCCTGCGATGTCATCGTTTTCGGCCTGATTGGAGAACGAGGTCGGGAACTGCGCGAGTTTCTCGACCACGAATTGGACGATGACCTACGGCAGCGCTCGGTACTGGTCTGTGCCACCTCGGATCGCTCGAGCATGGAACGCGCCCGCGCCGCCTTTACTGCCACGGCTATTGCCGAGGCTTATCGCGCCAGAGGGCTGAAAGTATTGTTGCTCATCGATTCCTTGACCCGATTCGCCCGTGCTCAGCGCGAAATCGGCATTGCCTCTGGCGAGCCATTAGGCCGTGGTGGCTTACCACCCTCGGTGTACACCCTACTTCCCAAGCTCGTAGAACGTGCCGGGATGAGCGAAGTCGGCTCTATCACTGCGCTGTACACGGTACTCATCGAGCAGGACTCCATGAATGATCCTGTTGCGGATGAGGTCAGGTCACTACTGGATGGCCATATCGTGCTGTCTCGCAAGCTGGCCGAGCGAGGGCATTATCCCGCCATCGACGTTCAGGCCAGCATCAGCCGAATCCTGACCAACGTCACCGACCGTGAGCATCAGCAGGCCAACAACCGGTTGCGCCAGCTCCTGGCTGCATACCGTCAGGTTGAAATGTTGCTGCGTCTGGGCGAGTACCAACCCGGGAGTGATCCGGTTACCGATTGCGCGGTGAGGTTGCACGGAACGATCAATAGCTTTTTACAGCAAGACTTGCGCGAGCCTGTGCCTTTGAACGAGACCCTTGCAGGTCTCCTACAAATCACTGAGCAGCTGCCGGAGTAATCATGGACGACGAGCTGGAAATCGATCCGCAACGCGCTGCGCTAGAGGAGGTGATTCGTATTTTGGCCCCTTTGCGCCAACATCGACAAGCCAAAGCCGAACGCTTGCGCCTGCAGGCTGAAAGAGACCTGCAGAACAGCCGTGATCACCTGAGCGAATTGCGTAGCAGCTTTACAGCCGAACAGGTCCAGCAGCGTGAGCAACGTCATGCGTTATCGGTGGAGCATCTTAATCAGCGGCATACGTTAAACGAAGTGGATCGCTGGCATGAACAGGAGCGCAGCATGCTTGATCACCTCTCGCGGCTCCGCCAGGGCATCCAGCTTCAGATTCAGGCCGTCGAACAACAGCAAGAGACACTGGAACACGCGCAAGACGAGGCGCGCAATGCTCAGCGTGCCGTTGAAAAGCTGTCCTGCCTGACGGAGACCATGCACGATGAAAACTGAAGCTCGACCATCAGCCCCTCCCCGGCCGCTTTCCTCCCCGGTGAGTGCGCCTAGCAAGGAGAGTTCTGCGCCGTTACTGACCGTTCGCCGAGGTGAAAATGAGCGGCTGCGAAGCTTGAGTCCTGAACATGAGACAGAACATGTTCTAAATGCAGATGGGTTGTTTTTCTCTCAGCTCATTCAGCCCGTCAGCAGCGATGCCGGACAGCAGGATCTCGGTGGCAGCGCAGGCGTGGCGCTCTCTGTCCAGACCGAAGAGGCTCCGGCAGAGCTGATTGATGAATTGGTACAGCAACTGACCCGAAATTCAGTCGCCCCGCTAGCCGTCACCGTATTGATGCCCAACCTTGGAAAAATTCACGTCAAGGTCACCAGACATAACGACCATTGGGGGATCGAGCTGGGGTTTAGTCGTCGCGAGATTTTAAGTCGGCTAAGACCTCATCAGCGCGCCTGCGAATCGGCTCTGACCAACGCACTTGGTGACCCAGTAGAGCTGTCAATGCTAGAAGAGGCGTATACATGAAAATGCTTGCGCTGCGTTCCGTCCAGAGTGAGTTCGCCGCTGCCACAAGAGCCCTGGGGGCCGGTGTTTCTCTGCACTTTAGTGCCCGCGGCGTAACAGGCGAACTCTCGTTAGAGTTCGTCTCTCAGTATGAGCCCCTCGACTCAGGAGGTTGGTTCAATACCGCTGCGGGGTCCTTCTACTTGGATGATGCCTGCGCAGTGTTAAATCTGGTTGGCGAGATGCCTGTATCCACTAGTGGTGAGCTTCAATCCTGGTACTGGCAGCTGATCAGCCAGCACCTGAGTTCAGCGGTCGCGCAGGGCCTGGCGCCTATCAGTCCTCTGGGTGAATACGTACCTGAAGGGCTGCTTGTACATTGCCGTCTGAGCATAAGACATGGAGACAAAGCGCTTTATACCTTCCTGAGTGGTACGCCCAAGACTTTTTTACGTTGGCTCGATATCCCCGGCTGGACCTCTCACCGGGCAGCGCTTCCCGAGACCTTGCAAATTCCGTTTCCGCTGATACTTGGGCAAGTGATGCTTTCTGCCAGTCAGCTCGACTCGCTGCGTATCGGCGACGTACTGCTGCCCTCCCTCTGCCTGTTCAACAGTGAAGGTTATGGTCGCCTGGAGCTGGCGGATCGTCGCTGGATCGGGCATGCCGAGCATCGCGAACAGCAGCTTTTCCTGACTTTGATTGATGAGGACAACGGCGCTCATGAGTAGCATTGACCATTACCCAGAAGCAGAACTGGACACGCAAGCAGACCCTGCTATTCAAGAAGAATACGGCCAGGAGCATTATGAAGACCGGGATGAGCCCCTGGCTGACACCAACGCGCTTCAACCTACCGCACATTTGCCGCTGGCGCTTACCGTACGCTGCGGGCACCTCACCTTGAGCCTGGATGAATTGCATCGGCTGGGCCACGGTACCGTGCTGGAAGTTCAGGGCATCGCTCCCGGCTACGCTACCCTTTGTCATGGCGACCATATAGTAGCTGAAGGTGAGTTGGTCGATGTTGATGGACGCCTGGGTCTGCAACTTATCCGTATGGCGTCGCGCTCATGATCATGGAGGGGATGAACCCCGTTCTGCTGGCCCTATTCCTTGGTGGGCTGTCGCTGATTCCCTTTTTGCTGATTGTCTGTACGGCTTTTCTCAAGATTGCCATGACCCTGCTGATTACCCGCAATGCTATCGGGGTACAGCAGGTTCCACCCAATATGGCCATGTATGGAATCGCACTCGCGGCAACGATGTTTGTCATGGCACCGGTGGCACATGAAATTCAGCAAAGGGTCAAGGCCCAGCCACTGGACATGTCCTCCATTGAGAAGCTACAAGCCAGCGCTAGCGGTGTGATTGATCCGCTCCAACGCTTCATGACACGCAATACTGACCCGGACGTCTCCGCTCACCTGCTTGAAAATACCCAGCGGATGTGGCCCAAGGAGATGGCTGATCAGGCTACAAAGAATGATCTCTTACTTGCTATCCCGGCGTTTGTTCTGTCCGAGCTTCAGGCAGGGTTTCAGATCGGGTTTCTTATCTATCTCCCCTTTATCGTCATCGATCTGATCGTCTCCAACCTGCTCCTGGCGTTGGGCATGCAGATGGTTTCTCCCATGACCATCTCACTGCCGCTCAAGCTCTTGCTGTTTGTACTGGTCAACGGCTGGACCCGCTTGCTCGACAGTCTCTTTTACTCCTACATGTGAGGCAGCCATGGAAGCGTTGGCATTGTTCAAACAGGGCATGATCCTGGTCGTTATCCTCACGGCCCCGCCCCTGGCGGTGGCGGTACTTGTAGGGGTCGTCATCTCACTACTCCAAGCCCTTATGCAGATCCAGGACCAGACGCTGCCCTTCGGTATCAAGCTGGCCTCAGTGGGTCTGACACTGGCGATGACCGGCCGCTGGATCGGTGTGGAGCTGATTCAGTTCATTAACATGGCATTCGACCTGATCTCCCGCTCCGGCGGCGCACACTAATGCCGTTCGATGCGCAGCACGCCTTCGACCTGATGCTCGGCCTCGGCTTGGGTATGGCGCGGCTCTTGCCCTGCATGATCCTGGTGCCCGCCTTTTGCTTCAAATACCTCAAGGGCCCCCTGCGCTATGCCGTAGTCATTGTAGTAGCCATGATTCCGGCGCCCTCAATTAGCCAGGCACTAAGTGGGCAAGAGGACCTTATTGCAATGTCGGCACTGCTGATCAAGGAAGCAGTCCTCGGTACGCTGCTTGGCATTTTGCTCTATATGCCGTTCTGGTTATTCGCGTCGGTAGGCGCTCTGCTCGACAGTCAGCGCGGCGCGCTCAGTGGCGGCCAGATCAACCCGGCGCTAGGCCCGGATGCGACCCCGCTTGGAGAGCTGTTTCAGGAAGCGCTGATCCTGCTGGTGATCCTTTCGGGAGGTTTGTCACTGATCACACAAGTGATTTGGGACAGCTATCTGGTATGGCCTCCAACCGCCTGGCTACCTGGTATGACGGCCGATGGTCTAAACATCTTTCTTGAACAGCTCAATCAAACCTTACAGCACATGATGTTGTATGCCGCCCCGTTTATCGGCCTTCTGCTGCTTATCGAGGCGGCGCTCGCCATTATTGGTTTATACGCTCAGCAGCTGAATGTATCCATCCTTTCCATGCCCGCCAAAAGCATGGCGGGTATCGCCTTTCTGATCATTTACCTGCCTACCTTGCTGGAGCTGGGTAACGGGCAGATTCAACACTTCAAAGACCTTAAATTCCTGTTCAATCACCTCATACAGGTCCCCTGAGCCATGGGCGAGAAAACAGAAAAAGCCACGCCTAAACAGTTACGTGACGCGCGCGAAAAAGGTCAGGTTGCCCAAAGCCAGGATCTCGGTAAATTACTGGTCCTGATGGTAGTGAGCGAAATCACCTTGGGGCTGGCCGATGACAGCATGGGCCGTTTGCAGCACTTGCTGGATCTTGCGCTTGTGGCGACAGGTCGCCCCTTTCTCACCACAATAGGTCAGGTGGCCAGCGAAGGTGCCACAGTACTGATTGGCTTTATCCTCTGTAGTGTCGGGGCGGCGATGCTGATGCGGCTGGCAAGCAGCTGGATGCAGATTGGGTTTCTATTTGCACCAAAGGCGCTCGAATTCGACATCAAGAAAATTGATCCCTTTTCCCATGCCAAGCAGATGTTTTCAGGCCAGAATCTGACTAATCTGCTCTTGAGCATACTCAAGGCAGCCGCTATTGCGATAACGCTTTACATGGTCGTAAAGCCCGAATTAGGCTCTTTGATACTGCTTGCGAATTCAGACCTGACGACCTATTGGCATGCACTGCTGGACCTGTTTCGCCACATTCTCCGTACCACGCTGGGTTTATTGCTGGTCATTGGCGCTTTGGATTTCGCTCTACAAAAATACTTCCACGCCAAGAAACTGCGCATGAGCCATGAAGACATCAAGAATGAGTACAAGCAGTCCGAGGGCGACCCACACGTCAAGGGACATCGTAAGCAGTTGGCTCATGAGCTCTTGAACAAAGCGCCTTCTGCGCCACCCAAACCGGTTGAGGATGCTGACATGCTGGTCGTCAATCCAACCCACTATGCGGTTGCGCTGTTCTACCGCCCCGGTGAAACGCCGCTGCCACGCATCCTTTGCAAGGGAGAGGACGATAGCGCACTGGATCTTATTGCCCGTGCCAAGCACGCACGGGTTCCAGTCGTACAAAGCATCTGGCTTGCCCGAACGCTTTACAAGGTGAACACAGGGCAGTACATCCCACGACCTACCTTAACGGCGGTGGCTCATCTTTATCAGGTCATAAAACAGCTGGATGAGGTAACGGACGAAGTTATTCGTGTGGAGGATGAACTATAGAGGCGCACCATGTTCACCCGCATCTACCTGTTGCTATAGAAACCGCAGAGCCTTAAGTATCCTTTTACGGCTACTAAAATCTTAACGTGGACTGGCATCACGATCATGACGGCTTAGTGCCTAGAATCATGAGGTGGCGGCTACAGTCACTGAAATAGACTCACATACGTATAAAAAATGATATGCCTGAACGACTGAAGCGCTGACACTCCTTTGATTAAAAGGATACTGCTTTCAGGGAGTGATGTTATCGGGGTTCCATAAACGGCTTTAGTCTATGGCCTAACTGACTATGCTCACAAAATGCTCGCTAGGCGCTAGGCGCTGGGTAGCTAGTGCCTAGCCTACCTAGGGTGGGCATTGGCAACGAACCACCGTACATAGTGACTAGAAATTTCCAGTCGCCCAGCCTGGTATGGTTAGCTGATACGCATTCTGCTTAATGAGCTCTTTATTGCTAAAGGTACTCCCGGTCGCAAGCATTCGATCAGGAGTACTACTTGCCTATCTTAACGCTTTAGCGGTGCTCTTCATTTATCAAAGTTCTGCACATTAGCAACATAGGCGTTAGTCAACGCCTGTGCAGGATTCCGTGAGCCGCCCGTAACGATACCCTCTACACTAGTCGCTGCAGTTTTCGTAACTCCTCCAAGCCCACCGGATAGGGTGTTGAGAGCCCCTTCGTCACTATTCCCAATGCCCTTTAAAACGTTACCAAGCCCCGGAACATACTTTAGGTGTTCTCCAGCATTGGCCATCGCGTCTTTAACCGTGCGATTACCCTTGGGCTCCTTCCCAAACGTTACAGGCTCCTGCGTCTGCGTGCAGTTAAAGGCGATGACATCCTCCTTGTTTATCTCTGATTGGGAAGCCCTGGAAGAGCCGGGAGATTCTGGTGATACGCTATCAGATGGTCCTGTTGAATCTATACGCATAGACGGTGCCTCGATCAAATCGACAGGGAGTGCTTCTCAAATGGTTGCCGAACTAAGTGGCATCAGGACATTGTTGGTTCCAAACCAGGCGTTTGATCCCGCAAGAAAAAGCTTGTGGCATACATACCGGCCTGTTCCCCATAGACTCCTCTACTAGCCCCTGAGCCTCTGAGCTCAGCGCTTGGATTAACATGCTGATACGCAGAACAAATCCAATACCACTAAGAGCGCACTTATTGTCCCAGTCATCCAAATAAAGCCGACCGTTTTCGACTTGGGCCTAATACTTCGGTAATGGCGACTTGTCAGGCCCCCATAGCTCTTTGCGATGCCTCATGCCTTTATCGTGGACATAGCTAGACTGGGAGGTAGTAGGAGTTTTGGCGGATTGGGCGAACCACAGCGTTTGTACTGCAGTTGTAATGGCTTCTTTTTAGCGGTTTGCCGGCATCTCCTTCTGATACAAGTGCACCGTAGGGAAGATAGTTATAGTGCTATTGTCCCGGTTAAGCTGATTCGCCATCACTGCGCTACAAGGGTGCATGTGCGGTAGTATCGCTCGGGTCGAGTAATTAACGATTTCTGACTATTCACTATTTACTCGTGCTAGAGATGGCGTAACGCTTACAGATAAGGAAACTTATTTATAGGTCTGTAGAACGTGATTTTTTGACGGCCTGGCAGGATAGTACACAGTAATGATTGGCTCACAGCCCAAGCGTAGGCCCATTGATGACTGAGCTGGCGCAAAGCTAGGCAACCGTCATATGTCGAGGTAGTGCTGAGTATCGGATGTAGGTTAGACAATCACTGAGTACCGGGCATTGAAGTCAATGCCCGGCCTCTTGCTTGTTGTTAAGAAGAGCAACAGTCAACTGGAGCGGTCACTTCGCGCGTTCGCGTCCATGCGAGGTGGTATTAACGTTGTGGCTGTTTGCTTGATTCGCCACGTCCTTGCTGTCCGCTTGACTCACCACGCTCGGCACTCGAGACTGTCTTACCCTTAGAGCTAAGGGTCGCCATCTCATGCTCTTCTGCTGCAGCCGATCCACCGTCTGCACTATTGGCTTGGGCTTCACGGCTCGGCCTGAATAGCGTCTGTGCGCCGCTTCCGATCATCCTTCCGGCGTCTTCTAGCAGACTTGGTGTAGCCTCTAGCATATCGGTGACTGCCGTCTCGGGTATTTCGCCAATACCTTGGAGTACCGTGTAAGCATTTTCCGCCAATCTAGCTACACCATCCTTAGTAGCATGGGTATAGGCGTCCCGTCCCGGGTTGAACACATTAAGCCTCGCCGTATTGAGACGATCAAACCGACCTTGTTCCGGCTCAGGAAGGTTCTTCTCCTTACGCTCTGCCGCCGCGGCCTTCTTATCGGCAGCGGTCTGCGCACCAATCCCAAAACCACCCCACGCCTGAGATAGCAGCATAATGGATTGAACGCCTGTAACGAATCCTGTTACCCCAGCTTTGACAGCAGGAGAGCTGTTTTCTACGGCTTTGATGGCTGGGTCTAATACTCTCTGATAGCCCAGCCCCACCGTCAGGGCAGCAATTTTGTTCTCATACACCTTGCGAGCGCTGGTGTCCGCTGGGTTCAGTTTTGCCCACCCTGCATCGATGGTATCCTTCAGCCTGGCTTTAAGCGGAGCATCGGATGGTTTTTTCATCGTGTGGGCAGGAAGCGCACGTCCATACTGATCTTTCATTTTGGCGTTGAGCCCGTCGGCGCCATGTGTGGCACCCATGAAAAAACCAGCAATGATGGAGCCTAACGTAATAGCACCTGCTTGCTGGGTACTTGTCAGGTCCATATTGCTTGTAATGGCTGCACTTGCTCCTTGAATGCCAGAAAAGAAAGACCAGGCCTTTGCCTCACCCGGCAGAGATCCTGTTTTATTGGCATTCTTGCTCTGTTCATGCTCTTTACGAAGATCTGCGACCTCCTTCTGCGCTGCCTTCATTTCATCTTCGTTACGCTCGCGCACAACACCGTTTTCACTGACAAACTTATTAGGCGCAGGTAAAACTTCCGCAGTATTGATCGGGCGCGTCGCCCCCCCCATTATTTCCAGAACGACCGGTGCCAATAGTTGGGTTCCGATTTCATGTGCAATACCCGTGGTAGCTCCAGCACCAAATACCTGAGCGGCTTTATTGCCTTCCAAACCGGCCAAGGTGAAGGCCCTTACCGTGCCGAGCGCAAATCCGGACAACCATCCCTGACGCGCGCCCTGGCCGATGAATGCCATCCCCTTATTTTTCCAGTCACCACTGACTTTTTGGTATTCATCTACCAATAAAGTTAGTTTTGCCTGATCAACAGCCTTTTTGAAGTCAGAAGAGATATCTTTCTGAAGTCCTTCCAGTTCTTTTGTAGTAGCAGTCCATGGCTTTGCTTCATCCTCATGTCCAATTGCTTTCAGAGAGTGTTCGATCAATGAAGCTTTCTCATGAGCCTGAGCAACCATGTTTGGGACATCGCAGGCTGTTTTAGTCGCATAGGCCGAAAAACTTAGCTCGCTACGCTGAATATTTATCTTGGCCTCTTCAGGCAGCCCATCCATCCTCTTCACTTCTTCGTACTTAGCTGCCTGGTGGGCAAACAACTCTGTTTGTTCCGAGAGAAGCTTTTTAAGCTGCATCGTTAGCGCTTGCATTCTATCCTGATCGGGTTTGGCGCCCTTCAGAATTTCTTTTAACTCCTGAGTCGTCTGCTGCTGTAGCCTTTCTATATTGTCGGCAACTGGATTCTCAAGGCCAAGATCCCTTGCAATCTGGGGGAAACTGACAAAGGCGCTGTCAGGCGAATCCGTTTTTTCCGCATGTTTCTGCAATTCTGCAAGATAGGAACCTTCAAGTTGCATGCGCTCGCTTAAATACTCTTTGCTAGCGACTTGAGGCTTCTTTGCGAATTTTGCCGCCTCGGATCTGAGCTCTGGCGACATTTCAAAAGGAGTCGCGGTAGGCGAAGGGGGGTACGCGCCGGGCATCTGGCTCTGCTCTATCGCTCCTTGGTGTGAGGTAGTTACACCCTCCACCGAGGCCCGTTGAATCTCATCAGTTTCTGACGTATGCACGCCCTGGGCGCCAGCGGCGCGCCCGGTATGGATTGGGAGCATTACAAAGCCCTCCTGGAAAACGAGGTACGTGGCAGCTGCGTTTCTTTGGCGACTACAGGCGTTCGAGGTTTGGACGTTGTATCGCTTAGGAAGAAGTTCTGACGCCATGCGAGAGCGTAGTCCGCCAGTGATCCCATTTGATCCAGAACCGCCTGACCAGTCAGGCCTGACAATGGTTGCGCCGCACTGAGCATCATGTGCCCGGACTGTTCGTTACGGCAGAACGTTACGGGTTTTGCTGAGTTCACCATGTGAAAGTTGGTATCAAGCAAGCGTGACAGCACTTCTTCTCGGCGTTTGTTCGGCAACGAACCGAGATCACAATGAATCACGAGGTGGGCTTGTGCCTGGTTTCCAACTGGGTACATCGAAAAGTCCACGCCGCGAATGGACAGATGTGTCAACTCTTGAGACAAGACAGTTTCAGGAATGAGCGTCAGCTGGCTGATTTCTTCCAGCAGTCGGTGATAGTGTTGCGAAGCCATACTATTGTTCTCCATTGATGTAGCAGTAGAAGTGCTACGCCACCAGGGCATTGCTCCTGAGAAGCAATGCCATCTATGTGGAAGATGGCTTCTATCGGTTCCAATCGTTTGTTCGTTCTTTTCTACATTGAAGGTGCAGTAGGATCACCACCCCGAGTTTCATCACCGAGCAATCGTCTTATTTCAAAAGAAACGAGCCTTACGGCCGGCTGTTTTTCTATCAAATGGGTAGTCACAGCCAGTGACATGCACGCTTAGAACGAGGCGATTTATTCAGTCAGAGATTCAAGCCCAGCAAGAACTAACTGCTGCTGTTGAATACCATCCAGGGATTTAACCGATTCGGAGAGCGTGGGCAGCGCATGCCAAATAGCGAACCCACATCTTGGATCCAGGGATAAAAGGTAATTCTGGTAACGCTCGGCATCAGTAAATCGGCGCGCCAATATCTGGCGGGTTTGCTCGCGGGTAAGTACACCGCGCTGGATACGCAGCGCCATTCCCCACTCCAGATGTTCGCGGCAACTGGCGAAGCAGACTCCCTCTGCTATCGACCAGGTTGCCGCCTGCCCTGCCAACAGCTGGGTGTAAAAGGCGTGCTTTTCCATTACCCGAATCATCCATCTTCAATCTCTTAACGGCACCACCGTGAAGTCCACGTCAGGGTCCCGGTCATTCAAACCCTGCCGCATATCCTGAGGCCACCAGATGACCAGTTGGCGATCTGTCGAATCGGGACGCTCACACGCATAGCCCACACAGCCAGCGCGGCTTGCGCAACCGCTTAATAAGGCGAGTGCGATAAGAGTGATTGCATAGCGGCCACGCATCATTGGATAGCTCTCCGTAGCAGTGAGGGACGACTTTGGGCAGCATTTTTCAAGGACTGCTGGGGCTGGCGCAAGGCAATGAATATTTCGCTCTCCTCACCGGGCTCCAGCCACGCATGAGGCCAGGCCGCTACCGCCATGACCCACCGGCCACCACAGCGGCTCTCATCAATACGCAAGGGCTTTTCGGTCTGATTACGGGCTACCACGACTGCTACGCCCCACTCCTTTCGGGTAAACCATTGGGAGCGCTGCCGATCCAGAACCAGACCATTGGCCGGATCGCACAGGCTGTCAGGCTCAAAAGGCAAGGCGGAGGACAAGGAAAGCCCGGTGGGCGAAACACCGTCTACCAATTGCGTAAAGACCCGCTCGATGTCCCCACGCATAGGCTGGACAAAGCCATCCCGCCGGGTATCAATTCGTTTCATCTGATCATCCACATCATGAGGGTTACCATTTTGCACATAGCGCGCCGGGTCTACCTGATCGCCTATAAGCCGAGGCGTGAGAATGAACAGTCGCTCACGTTGGCTTAGTTCGCGGCTGCGTGATTGGAAAAGCAGCTTACCAAGGACCGGTATATCTCCCAGAAGCGGTACCTTTCTGACACGATCATTGGCTTCCAGCCCGTGAAATCCTCCGATGACCAGCGACCCATGCTCCGCAATCACCGCTTGAGTACTGACGTTTCCCTTGCGAACAGCCGGTTGCTCATCATTAATCTGAGAAACATCGATCTGCCCGTCCTCTATATCAACAATAAGCTGCACTTGGGATTTATCTCCACGATCGAGCGAACGTGGAATCACCTGCAGACTGGTTCCGGCGGTAATAGGCTGGATGTTGGCGACCCGCTCGGCCAACGCGGTGAGGTATTCCGTTCGGCTGAAGTCGATAACGGCAGGCTGGTTTTCCAAGGTCAGAATTGACGGGTTTCCGATAATAGAGGCCGCCCCATTACCTTCCAGGGCGCGCAGATCAGCAGAAAACTTTCCGGCATCTTGAATGAACAACGTGGATGTCGTTCCAGGCTCAAACAGGTTTGCACCTCCGCTTACACTACCGGCATTAAAGTTCCAGCGGCTGGACAGCTGCGCTAGCTCGTTACGGTCAATATCAAGAATTACTGCATCAATTTCGATAACATTCCGTGGAACATCCAGCTGCTTGACGACCTGTTCATACATTGCCTTGCGCTTGGGCAAGTCATAGATAAGGACGGCGTTGTTACGAACATCTGCGCTTACACGGATTCGACTACGAGACGAGCTTTCTTCGCCCTTTGATTTGCGCCCTGAGCGACCCAGGACTTGATCCAGCCCCTGCTCTATCGCACCAAAATCCATGTCGTTTCCCATGCCGCCATAGCTCAACCCAAGAGGGTTCGCGGCCCCTAATCCACTTGAGGTACCGCTTGGGCGTTGCGCGAGGTTAATGCCATTGATCGACTCGCCTCGAGAGCGACTCTCCAACAGTTCTTGAAGAATGCTGGCCACCCCCGCCACGTTCAGCTGCTGATCACGGTAGCGGATGGTTCGGTCAGCGGCATTGGCATACTTCAGCGGCAATACCACGATATCCTGTTTCTCTGCCTTTTCCGGTGCCTCGACTTTCTGGCTGTAGTCACGAATGAACTGCACGTACTTAGCCGGGCCACGAACCAATACCACCCCTTCATCCGGCAGGATGCCCCACCCAAAGCGTGGATCCAAAAGGCCTACATCAGTAAGCGCTTGCTGCAGATCATCAACTGCATCCGGTGACACCTCGATACGTGTAGAGGTCTGCTCCCGTGTCGGACTGACATACAGCGTTTCGTTGTAAACGAACCATTGAAAATGGTTTTCTTGCCCCAGACGGTCTAGAAAAGCCTGAGGGCTGGCGGCTCGAATACGCCCATCTAGGACAGCATCCATTGAAGGCATGTCCAGACTCATGCCGAACTCTTTGGCAAAATCACCAAGCGCCCTGTTCAGATCCGTTTGCCGGGCGTCATAGGCATAGGCCGTATGTTTCCAGCTTTCAGGTACTGCAGCCCATCCAAGAGGGCTGATGACACACAACAACCAAGGCAACCACATCAAGGCCTTTCGCATTTCACGCTCCCTGGTCAAAAAAGAAGGCGGCGCGGTGCAGGAGCCGCGCCGTCGAACGGTCACTGGATTCCGTCGATGATGGCTTTGGTCATGCTGTGCTTGGCCCGTAGCGACTCACCCAGGACCGTGCTGGCAACCGCGCTTTTCCGGCTGGCTTCGTTAAACAGGCGCATGTCTTCAACATCGCATGTATCGGTGGCGATCATGCTGGCCTCATCCATCTCGGATTGTGCGCTCTTGTAAGCGTGATCGAGACGGTTCTGCAGGGTTTTCAAATTGAGCATGATGGGACTCCATCTTAGGGGTTCGGCCCTGAGTGGATCCTGTATGGTAGGTGGTTCCATCTCGTTTGGAGATGGCTACAGCAGTAGGCCGTTGCGCAGGCTTTCCCAGTCGACGTCAAACGAGCCATTTGTATGAGTAAGTCTCAACGACCCCACAGGCAAAGCACTGTTGCTCTCCAGCCGCCACAGCTTGGCAAAGCGGCTGTGTGACAGCCACTCGCCTACTATTTCGGTAAGATCAGGATGACAGCTCAGGGTTGCAGCGACCGCAACGGGTTGGCTGTCAGCCAGGTTGCGTAATAGTGCCCGGATTCGCTCCGGAAGCTGGGTCTCATCCAGCAATCTGGATAGACTCAGATTAAGCAGCTCCTCTACCGAAATCAGTGCCTCTCGCCGAAAGGCCTCCCGCTCTTCGTAGAGCTCCTGAAGAAAGTCATTGGCAACCGACCAGAACTCGCCAACGGCCTGATCGATCAACTGTTGTCCTTCTACCAGAGCCTGCGCTCGAATCGCTTCAGCCTGCTGTTGGGCATGCTCGAGAATATCCTTTGCACGTAGTGCATCAACAAGGTCTTCCCTGCGTAGCACGGGTTCGTTAATGACAGCCGCACCGAGGGACAGAGAGCGCCTAGCCAGCATGTTGAATCTCCATACCTTCTGTTACCTGCCAAAAGACAGCGGGCCAGAGTGTCTGTAGTCTGGAGCAGGCCATGGTGTTGGCGGCTATCACCTTTAGAGGGCTCTCTTCCACGGCGTTTGGCGACCAGTAGAGGCGAACCCTCGACCAGTAACTGACGCCCAACCAGACACCTAGCAATAGGCGCGGATCCAGTGACTTGCTATCTAGCCAAAGACCCGGGCGCAGCGCCTTTGCTACGCTACGACACCACGGCGTGTACTCGTCGTTTACCGATGAATCAGGATGTTCAGGTGAGCAGATGCGGCCTACCAACGATAAGGCGAGTTGACTCTGTGAGTCATCCAGCGACAGCCACTTCAGCGTGTGGGACTCAGGCTCAGGAGGCTGCAGGAAAACAACACCTGCAAATTTTAGGAAGACATCAACACGCTGTATGGCCAGTGTCTCGCAAATAGCTGGCGGAAGCCCTGACTGGTCAATGAAACGGGCCCTCCACTCAGGGTGCGCGTCGCGCCAGGCGCAACACCACCATTGGACCCAGCGTTCGCTGACGTTTGTAGACATCAGATCCGGCTCGGCAAATTAGAGCCGCCTCCGCGCCGCGAGGTGACACGTTGCAACAAGGCCGATCGCCAGTCGGATCGAACCAGCAACATCAGTACGAGTACAAGTAGAACCATTCCTGCCGGGGCTACCCACACCATCCGACTCCAGAAAGCCGCCTTTTCGCTATCCACGAGGAACGGGCCGAGGCTGACCAGTTGCTGAGTATCGCGAAACTCGGCGGCCGGGACGAACACTATGGAAAACTTTTTTGAATCCATCATCGTAGTACCTGACATCCCTGGAATACTGCTTGCAACCATCTGCTGTATACGGCCCCGTACACTGTCTGGATCAAGGGTTACAGCGTGCTTGATAAACACCGCCGCCGAGGCGGGTTGTACAGGCTCGCCCGGGGCAACACGCTCTGGCAGTACCACATGGACGCGGGCCACAATCACGCCGTCGATCTGGGACAGCGTAGCTTCCAGCTCTTGTGACAATGCGTAGATATAGCGGGCGCGCTCCTCCAGAGGGGTGGATATGACACCTTCTTTCTTGAAGATCTCACCCAGACTGGTATGAGTGCGCCGCGGTAACCCTGCCGCATCCAGTATTCTTACTGCGCGGTTGATATGGGCGCTGTCCACGGAGACGACGATACCTGTCTTCTCCGTACGTTTATGCGCCTCGATGTGCTGGTCAGCCAGCGACGCAATGACATCATTGGAGTCCTGCTCGGAAAGTCCGCTGAACAGATCGGTTTCCTGACTGCATCCTGCAAGCAGCAGAATACTGAGCAATAGCGTCGCGACAGACCCTTTCACAATGGCTTACCTACTGCAGGTTGGTCAGTTTATCGAGCGTTTGTGCAGTCTTGTTGACCACCTTGGTAGTAACTGCCATCTGCAATGAGTACGCTGACAGCGCGCGGCTCATCATGGTCATGTCCATAGGGTCATCAGCGCTTGCAGCCGCTTTCATATTGCGCATGGCCTGCTGTGAGAGCTTGTCCGTGCTCTGGACGCGATCCACCAGTGCTCCAGCTACCAGGGCAGGTAATTGCCCTGGCACCGCGGCGGCGGCCCCAGCACTCATCGCTGCGGAAAACAGATCGACGTCCGCCTGTGAAGGCTCCTGAATCAGCCCCTGGTCTATATCAGCGCTTGGCTGCTTTGCTTTGCTAACGGATGTAATCGTCATTTGAAGACTCCAACAGACGGTGTCGATAAAAGGTGGGTCAGCTCGATGCCTGTGTTTGTAAGCCGCCGCCCTGTAACAAGGCCTGCACCAACGCATTCGCGGTTTCCGCTGCACTGCTGTTCAAAGTGTGTTGACCAGCGCCCTGTGGCTGACCATTGCCCACACCACCACCGTTTCCACCTTCGGCGAGGGTCGCCTCTAGCCCTTTCTCGATCAATGCACTTAAGAGTTTGGCAAGCTCATCGACGCTGCCGCCTTGTACGCCACCAGGTGAGCTCTGGTTGCCCAAACCTGCCGGATCACCCAGGCCACCCCCCCCGCCCCCTTGCCCTAGCCCCTGGCTACCTTCCGAAGCATTAGCCTGCAACTGCGAGCCAAGCTTATCGAGCGCTGCACGAAAATCGCCTGTTTCTTGCTCGCTCAAGTAGTTGTCTTCCTTGAGCTCATTTTTCCATGAGCCTGAATCTGGGGGTGGAAAGTCCTTGGGAAACTTGTCCATGAACTCAGCAATCTTTTCCAGCATGGGCATATCACTTTGGGAAAAGGTAGTGCCCTCTCCTTGCTTGGAAAGCAGATCATCCAAGGAAGACTTGGCCAATCCGTTGAGCACTTTGGACATGAGGTCTTGCTGGCTGCCACCGTTAAGGCCTGCGGAATCTGCAGCGCCGAAGTTCGGGCCCAGCTTGTCGCTGATCAGACTCTCCAGACCTTTTTTAAGATCCTCCGGCCCAGATCCCTGTATTCCTTTTTCTTGCATGTGCTGGGCGAGCATTTTTCCCAATGGGGATGACTCATCCAGCGAGCCGCTTTTGGTCAATTCCTGCAAGAGCTGCTTGATCACATCTTCCAGTGACGGCTTACTCTGGGTTTCCTTGGATCCGGTCAGCATTAGCGACTCAATATCCATCCTTGGCAGTTGATTGGGGATCATACTGTTCATTACGGTTGACATAGTTCCTGCTCCTTAAGGCCTGCGCCCCTCAAACCGAGGGGCAGCACGTGTTAGTAGCTGATGCCCTTGGCGTTTTGCGCTGCGGAACTGATCTTCTTGTTAGAGGCATCATCTCGCGCCGACTGGATGGAGTTGAGCGTGTTCTGGATAGCGATCTGGCGGTTTTCCTGGCCTTGCAAGCCAATTAATGCTGCGTTGTTTTCATCGTTTTTCTTCATCTCAGCACGTTGGGCCTCAACCGAGCTGCTAGTACCCGTCATTTCATTCATGGCTTGTTGAGTACTGAAATTAGCCTCGGCCTGATTAGCGCCTTGTACAAACTGGCCACCGGCATTGGTCACGTCACCAACGAAACCCGTAAAACCGGTATTAGGATTATTGACAGGATTAACCATGGCATATGCACCTTTGTAGTGATTCGAGGAATACCAGCATCGTTGCTTGGTGCACATGCGTGGCACCGCCTTAGGGATCGGTTCCATGTCACTTCAAGAAATTCTTCTGGCTGCTCTTACTACCGGCCCCGTATTCACTCTGGCGCTCATGTATAGGAACAAAGCGCTACCTGAATGGAACTGCGCAGCGATACCTGCCACTCAGCCCCCACACTCCGGCTTCCTACACAGGTAAGTATCCATGCGCGTATCCAACCCCACGCCAGGAATGGGAACTATTGCCAATCCAGACGTCAGTTTTGAACTCTCTCCAACGGGCGCGGAACCCAGTGCTGCGCCAGCTGAGCGCAGAGGCAATACCGGTAACATTATTCAGTTCGGTACCAACGCTCCATCCACGCGGCAGACGCTGCCTGGTAACGCGTCGCTTACGCGTGACGGATTAATTTCCCGCCTTGTACAGTTGCTGAAGAATCTGGAACAACCCACCACCCCGTCTACCCAGCCCCCATCAGGGCAGGCCCGGCCAGAATGTCCGGATATGAGCCGTACACGGCCTTCTGTTGAGCAGCCAACGCAAGTAAAAGAAACCGGTACCGTAGGTACAGTCAGCGGTACTGAAACCAGCGATACGCCCACTAAGCCTAAAGCCGCCGATGCGGACTTTCTGGATAACTCCAAGTACTCCGCTCCGGAGGAGCTGAAGAAATACGATGCGCTGGTGGCTCATCTGCCACCGGCGGAACGAGAGCAGGCGGCAAAAGAACTCAATCGCCCGATTGCCGCCGCCAAGATGGCGGCTGAAGGTAAAGAGGGCTCAGCCCAGGCCAAGGATTTCATCGAGGCCAATCCTGCGCTCGAGAAAGCGCTGGATACCAGTAAGCACGGCGGAAAGTGCGATGGCACCATTTCTAAAAACGATTACAAGTCCTTTATCAAGAACATGGAGAACGCTGCAAAGGCGGCATCCAAGGATGTCGAGGCGTATCAAAAGGAAAACCCGGGCGCGGACCCACAATCATTGGCTATGGTCCGCTCCGCCGCGATGCTGCGTGCTAACGAACCGCTAGCCAAAGCAGGTAATCCAGACAAAGAAAAAAGTGTTGGTAAATACATTACTGATGATGCCTTGAAGGGGCTTCAAACAGGGAACCCAGGGCTTTCTCCAAAGCTTGCTCAAACAGCCCAGACCTTTTCACAGCCTGGTTTTCTGCACATGCTTGATCAAGGCGGCTTCGAGGGGGAAGGTCTTGCACTACACAATGCAGACAAAAAGATCAGCACCAAAAACATAGATGATTGGATCAAAAAACAAGCTCCCAAGAATGGTGGCGAGTTCGCATCCATGATGAGCGACGCCGCTACCCGTAATGCAGTGGCTAATGTGGACATCAGTAAACTCAATGAAGATGTCTTCAACCACCCCGACAATTACACGGGTGAGCAAAAAGCCGCCGTCATGATCAAGTTGCAGGAAACGCTCGAGCAAGTCCAGGGAGGAAGCAAGCTAAGAAAAGTAGACAAGACCTCCGAGGCGCTACAGCAAAAAATTGCTCAGTTGCAGACCGACGAAAGCGTTAAAACCTATCTGGACAAGGCAGTTCCTGCGCAGGAAGAGACCTTGATTGCCAGCGACCCCGCCCTGAAAGAGGCAGTCAACGAACGCCACGAGGATCTGATATCTGGTAAGGCACTTGAGCAAGACATGCAAGCCGCCCGGGACCAGGCCGCCAAGGATAACAAAGGCAAGAAGCCTGAAGACTGCAAGCCTGTGGATTATAGCCAGGCTATTGGGCATATGACGGCAGAACTCCAGTTACAAGGAGACCTGAAGGGTAAAGATAACGTACCCACTACCAGTCAGGTCTTGGACCGCCGTCCGGACCTTAAACAGGAAATTGATCGCTCCTATCAGGAGAACTTTGTTCAAGGTAAAGCAGCCGAGAGTGCACTTAAACAGGACCAGAAATCAGACCCTAAAGATGTCCTGTCCCAGGTAGATGCGAAGAAGTTGGCGTATGAAGACGCTATTCCGCAAAGCGCTACGACTGCAGCGCAGAGCGGCTACGCCGAAGCGACCATGAAAGCCTTAACTACCACAGCCAAGGGGGCAAGCGTAATCAAGGACTTGAAGGATGCGGGTACGCTTCCAAAAGATGCTGACGAGAAGAAAATGACAGGTCAGCAGCTGTATTCTCAACTAAGAGACAATGTGGAGAAACAGACATCTGCGTCAGACCTCGGTAAGGGCGGTAAGACCCTGTTAGCTGGCAGCGGCGCTGTTAGCGTAGCTAGCCTTTTATCTGTCTCAGAGCGCTTGAATAACGGAGACACCGCTGGCGCAGCCAAGGCTATTTATGATGGAGCCAAAGGCTCAGCTGAGTTAGGTAAGCTGGGTTATAACGCCGTGGCACAAAGCCTGGGCAAGGATGCCTCTGCCGGACTTGGACGTATGGCGGGTGCCGTCGCAGGACGTGTAGTCGGAATGGTTGCGGGCGAAGCAGCGGGATTGGCAGCCGCCAGTGCCATTGGCGCCGCGGCCGGACCGATTGGCTGGGCAATTGATGCCGTTCTAGCCATCGGCTTTGGTATCAAAGCCATTATCGATGCGGTAAACAAACATAAGAAACAGGAAACATTCGACCACAACGTTGACCCTACGCTGGAGCAGTTCGGGATACCCAAGGCGCATTAATGCGAAAAGCTTCGCCTTCCTTGAGCCGTTCAGCCTGCATAAGTCAGGCTGAACGGTCCAGACGTGATTCAGACATCCAACTCTTTCATACGGTGGTAAAGCGTCCGCCGAGGAATGTCCAGCTCGCGGCTAACTGCATCGATAGAGTGCTGGTTTCGCTTGAGCGATTCCTGAATCAATACCCTTTCGATAAGCCGTAACTGGAACTTGAGTGCTGTAGGTGACTCCCCCTCGCTTACCAACTCGCTGTCGAACAGCGGCAAACCGAGCACGAAACGCTTGGCAGTAGACTTTAGCTCGCGAATATTCCCAGGCCAGTCGTGGTTCAACAGGATCTGGGACACAACCGGATCAACTTTACCGGCTTCGAGTCCAAGCTCTCTCGCCGCACTTTTTAAGAAACGGTAAAACAGTGGAAGAATGCGCTCACGCTGGAGCCGCAGTGGTAACAACTTCACCGTTAGCACATTAAGTCGAAAATACAGGTCACGCCGAAACTCACCCCGCTCGACCAATTCGTCCAGCGGGCGCTGGGCAGACGCGATCACACAGATATCAAGCGGAATCGGTGTAGTCGATCCCAACCGCTCCAGCACACGCGTTTCCAATACGCGCAACAGTTTGGGCTGCAAGGCCAGCGGCATGCTGTCCAGTTCGTCCAGGTAAAGAGTTCCTCCTTGTGCGGCTTCGATGTATCCGACACGAGAACGATCAGCACCGGTATAGGCACCACTCACCACGCCAAACAATTCGCTTTCACAAAGCGATTCCGGAATCGCAGCACAATTCATTGCGACAAAGGGTCCCTTACGCCCTGAGAGCAAATGTATGTGTTGAGCCAATGTATCTTTACCAGAGCCAGTCTCGCCCGCCAGCAACAGATCGACGGCGAATTCGGAAAGGCTCTGTGCAATGACATCTAGATCAGGCAGGTCAGGTGAGACCGCCAATGCTTCATCAAGCAAATCATACTCGCTCATTCTTGACCTCGAATACTTCAAGAGCGCGGGGACATCCCGATGCGAGATTCCTTTCGCCTTTGGGAAGAAAACTAAAGGCCTAACTCCTTTATTCGGTGATACAGCGTACGTTTAGGTATATCCAACTCTTGAATAACCGCATCGAGCTGATGCTTATGTCGCTTGAGCGCATCTTGAATCAGCAGCCGCTCGACAACTTTCAGCTGTGATTTGAGCCCAGCTGGCTCTTCAGAAAGCACAGCATCACAGCCCTCCGCCCCCAACAGCGGAAACCCCAGGACGAAACGCTTGGCCGCTGATTTAAGCTCACGAATATTGCCCGGCCAGGAATGGCTGAGAAGCAATTGGACATAATGGTTGCCCAGGATTGGCGCTGGCTTGTTAAGCTCATTTTTCATGGTTGTAACGAACTGGTCGAACAAAGGCAATATCTTTTCACGCTGCTGACGTAGCGCGGGTAACCGGATGGTTACCATGTTGAGTCGAAAAAGCAGATCTCGACGAAATAACCCTTGTTCCACAAGTTCATCCAACGGGCGTTGCGCAGAGGCGATAACACGAAGATCAACAGGAATAAACTCAGTGGATCCCAATCGCTCAACTCCTCTTATCTCCAGGACACGTAGCAGCTTGGCCTGTAGCGCCAAAGGCATACTGTCGATTTCGTCCAGATAAAGAGTCCCGCCGTCTGACGCTTCTATATACCCCTGACGGGAACGTGTGGCGCCCGTATAGGCTCCGTTTACAGTACCAAATAACTGACTTTCGGCAAGTGCCTCTGGTATAGCAGCACAGTTAAGTGCAACAAAGGAGCCGGACCGCTCCGAGAGATCATGAATTTGTCTTGCTAGCGTGTCTTTTCCTGTACCCGTCTCGCCATAAAGCAGAAGGTCCATTTTAAGATGGTTAAAATCCAGGCCAGCCCCAAGAACGTTGTGCGCGTTATTATTATTACAGTCCGCACGATCTTGTATAGCGGTTTCTGTTTGCATCGACAACTCTCACCTTGAAGGTCGAGAATAGTAATATCTTTGTAACCAAAATCGTCAATATGTGAATTGAGTTGTGTGAATAGGTTAACAAATAGCAAACTATCTTTTTCTTGCTTTTATTAATCAAAACATAGGATTAAAACAGCTATTTGAAACAATAGAAGGTGCAGAAATTAAGGTCAGATGCACCGAGCCTTGCGAAATTAAATAGGGGCTTAAAAATTGGTAGAAGGTAATAAAAGCTTCATATTACCGACATCTCTCTAGACAAAACCTGTACATCATCCAAGGTGTTTTGAATGGATCAGAAGGCCAAGAGTCAGGCAGTAGCAGGGCTATTATCTTTAACAGTGCGGTTTGCTTAGTTTATCAAACATATCTCCATTTTACATTTTGTAAAAGATTAGAATAATTTTCTTGGATGGCTTTTATCAGCGTTTTTTTGGATGGCTGCAGTATTTCGTTGAGGTGGTACGACTCGACATATCATCCTTTTGCTAAAAAGCCGAGCCAGTTCTTGTCGATAGGTTGCCTTATAAATTATTCCGCCTAACAGTTATGAGTATGGAAATAAAATTCCGAATTCACAAATAATTGAATATTAAATTTCAATGGTATTATGTTACACATCATTCGATTAAGGCGTGGCGGCAATAGCCGACTGCCCTTTCTGCATTTCCGACGTATGAACGGAGCTGCCAGAGCGCGCAAGCGTATCAAGATTAGCTGTCAATAGCCTCTCTTTAGCGATGGGAATGACGAGATGCCCCGGCCCGCCTATGGTGTTGCCGTTAACATAGGCAGGGTTTAGCCTCTGTAGTTCCTTTTTGGGGATACCTGATATAAGCGCCAACTGCGCCAGCTCTACAGGACGGGCCAAGCGAACCGTAATAAAGTATGGCTCATCCGCTACAGGCTTCAGCTCTATGGCATGTCCATGAGGCGATTTGACAAGAATGGATAGGGCCAGGAGCCGTGGGACATAATTTTGCGTTTCACGGGGTAAATCCAGATGCCAATAATCGGTAGGAAGCCCTTTCTTGCGATTGGCCTCTATTAAGCGCGATACGGTCCCTTCACCAGCATTATAGGCGGCTAAAGCCAATAGCCAATCACCTCCAAACTGCTGATGTAGACGTGTCAGGTATCTCATGGCCGCGTGTGTTGACGCGATAACGTCGCGCCGCGCGTCATAAAGCGACGTCTGGCGCAAGCCGAAATCTGTACCAGTACGGGGCATGAATTGCCATAGTCCGACCGCCTTTTGACTTGAGATGGCCATCGGGTCATAGGCACTTTCGATCATAGGCAACAAAGCCAGTTCGGCCGGAAGGTCCTTTTGTTCGAGACCTTCAACGATAAAATGCAAATAAGGTGCGGCCTTGCCACTGGCGGTGGTTATGAAACGCCGATTCTGGATTAACCAGTTAAGCTGCTGATTAATCCGATCGTTACGCCCAATCTGGTCCACCAGAACAAACCGACTGCTTACCCTTCCCCAGATGTCAGACCGTTTCTCGTGTAGCATAGGTGGCCGGGAATAGTCAGATACCATGACCGGCTCCTGCCCCTCACGAATGACCAAGCGTGGCGCGCGTGCCTCAGGTAGTTGGACTGAGTCAGTAAGTTGACAACCTGCACATAGAGTAATAGAGAAAAGAAAACCAGCCCGTAGGGAGGCAAAAGGCATACGAAAAAAAGACCGTTCCATGACAATAAGCACCTCAAACCTAACAGTCCTATGTGGCTTGAAGTAGATATCGGTTCCTACATGATTCAGTTTCAGACTTTTAGAGATAATGAGTTTATTGATCACACTTGAATTTCAGCTGTTACTGTAATAATTAACTCTAATGAAATCGCCTGGTTCAGCCAACAACTCAGACACAATCCCTAAGCTTCAGCTCCGGTTCTTCAAGCACATAAACTCTTTCAATTCAGAGAAGCGCTTTCCTCATTCGTTATTTTCAGCCGGCCGGATGTGCTTCCGTTGAGATTTTCGATTTTATTAAAAGTGCTGCGAAGCCGCACAGCCACTCACTTCACGGCTGATCCAGAGGTGATTTTTCATTGGACTGGTAAATATTTTATAAAAGTCACTGAAATAAAAGAGCCGGGTATTTCGCAAGAAACTTTGTGAAGAGTTAGCGCAGCCATGAGACTGAATTATAAATAACCGCACCTCTTGTCCCTTATGCAAAAGGTGCACTCATCCATAATAAATTGAGAGCAACAGCACATCAGTTTGGTAATTACATAGCAACAATTAATGCTTACGCCCGTAGCATTAGTAATAAAATAATAATTGGAGGACCAATTAAGCCCTCCGTGTTTCGCTTATGCTACGCTGCCGCGCAACTCATCCGCGGTCGTTATTACTTTCTGCGCATAGCCCTGAGGGTCGGTGGTTCGCTTGAAAGAATCGATCGAGCCTGGCTGCCAGTTAGGCCCGCCGTTGTATTTCTCCAACTGACTCCGGGTGTCGCCACCCAGGTTGCTCATGATCATAGCGGCCATCTCTACCTGGTCGGCTTTACTAGAATGGTCGTATTCATGACCTGCCTGCAGACGGAACATGCCGGTGTTTTCGCTACGTGTAGCGGCTTCTACCTGCATCACACCGTCGCCATTAGCCATGTTCTGTCCCCAACTGCTCTCCTGCTTAGCTTGAGCTGCAAGCACAAAGGGATCAACTCCATACTTTTCTCCCGCTTTGACGCAGTTCTGCCAAAGACCCTGCGGCATGCCCTTCGGTGCATTACCGGCATTGACTGAAGTGATGCCATTGCCGGACTTCACTGTCTGACCATCACCTGCGTCGTTTGCCCTGGCCTCCCCCTCCTTGCCGCTAGGGCTTTGTGCTGCAAATGAAACATCTCTGGGTTGGACTTCATTACCAAAAGTGACCGAAGTATTGCCTTTCCCTCCGCTGCCTTTTTCACTCCCGGCGGAGTTGTTGGAAGAGGCATGTTGCTGCCCACCTTGCAACAGCATCAGCAATTGTTGAATCAGGGGCTTGAGCATTTCAAGGATATCTTTCAGCGATTGCTCTACAGTATTGGCACCGCTCGGATCCTGTATAGATTTGTTGCTGAAACTGTGATTCAAAGAATTGCTGTCGGCGCCATATAGGCTGCCGAAATTGACGGGGCTGCTATCGCCTAAGCCAAATGAGACTTGCCCATTTTGTCCATAACTACCTTGAGAAAAGCCCATGTTCTGGGAATCCAAGGGCAGTAAGTTCTGAGGAACTGGTCGTTGTATGGATACACTCATGTTTACCTTGCCTCGAAAATGATGGTGCCGCTTAAAACCAATCGGTGAATAGCGCCGGGTTTGTGCATAGGTTTCCAACCTGACCAAGGCCATCCAGCTCATCTGGATTCGTTACCTATTTTAGCAACAGATCTTGCCGGCCCGTTAGTAGCCTAGTTCAGGCGGAGCGTTTGAATGAGTGGTTTATGGTCAGTGCCGGTTCCAAATGTGAGGCAGGCTGCCGAGGCGCTTTGAACAAGCCAAGCTGCGTCCCACACACCACGAGCTCAGCGCGTAGAGACGAAACGTTTAACGGTAATTACGGATAAGGCGATTGCCGTATTCTTGCTCTACCAAAGAATAGCTACATCTTGTGACCTAGACAGACATCGAGACGCTTTCAGATAGTTGAATCAATGCACTCCAGCACCCTCTTTTCATGAGCAAAAAGCTGAATTAGGCACAGCACCTAAAAGACTAGATAAGTTCATTAATGAGAATACCGGACGCCTGATTTCAGAAGTTAATCGCGTGCTTGTTGGGTGCGCTATAACCCGCTTCGAAATTCGAAGCCATGAACTCTCTGACGTGCCTAAGAAAATTATTTTCTGACAAGACGAACACCACTACTGCAGGAGCGGAGCCGCCCTGGGCAGCCCCATTTTCATTCAAGACATGGATGCCTTTAGTATCGTAAGACAGGCCATCCGCCTGCTCTGTCGCGCTCAAAACGGCCAGGTGTAACCCAAGCTTGGAAATACAGCTGCCTAGCGGGTCGGCGCCTCTGTCGAGACCGTTCTAAATCCGATATGCGAGGTGCCTAAATAACTGACCTGGGATTGCCTGGCGGAAGGCCGATAACGAAGACAGTAATCTTCGGCGCACAGGTGGGAGCCACCTTTTATAACCTTCACCGGAACGCCAGGCTCCCGCGGGTCCAGCCCCGTATCAGGCCCTTCAGGGTTGTTGGTTTCAACACTCTCATGGCCCGGACGATACCAAGTACGGGTAAGCTCCCAGACATTACCTCCCATGTCAAAAAGGTTGAATCCGTTGGGTGGAAAGCAGCCCACGGGAGATGTCCCCCGGTATCCATCAATTCCTCGATCCGCAAGGGGAAAGTCGCCCTGCCAAGTGTTAGCTTGTGGATGTTCATGATCCAGTGGTTTGTCACCCCAAGCGTAGTCCGCTTCCATTAGGCCGCCGCGGGCGGCGTACTCCAACTGCGCCTCGCTTGGTAGCTCTCGCCCCAGCCAGGCGGCATAGGCCAGAGCATCATCAAAGCTGACATGAACCACCGGATGATTGAGTCGAGTTTCGATGCCCGAGCCAGGGCCCTCCGGGTGCCGCCAGTTTGCTCCAGCAATAAACTGCCATCCCGGATGCTCTTTTGAACGGACAAATACCAGCGAGCCGGGCAGACGCACCGCCGGAGGAAGTCCTCTGGCCGCTTCGCCACTGAGCCCGCGCTCCGCCTGCGTCTGATAGCCGGTTGCCCTTACAAATGCTGCGTACTGCGCATTGGTGACAGGGTGACGGTCTATCCAGAAACCTTTGATGCCAACGGGGACCGCTGGCCGCTCTTCGGGATAGAAGCGCTCGGACCCCATCGTAAACCGGCCTGCGCTTAGCTGGATCATTCCATGCCGCTCTCTGCCCTGCCGCGTCAGGGGCAGCCCGTCGTAGGTTTCACACAAATAGCCTGGCACTGGCGATGAATCCGCCACGGCCAGGTAGCGCAAAAGCCCTCCGGTCAGGATCGCGAGCAAAAGAGCGCCGATAGCGATCAGGTGATTACGCCGTACGCTCACAGATCTGGTGCGCTATCGGCCGGGCGCTGCAGTGCAGGAAAGCGCGGCACTCCTGCCTCGTCTACAGAGATGTTGTTACTGCCTGCATACTGCCGCCAGTCTATCAGGAGGTCCTTAACCTGCTCAGGATGTTGCCCAGCCAAGTCCTGTTGCTCGGCGGGATCGGTGGCCAAGTCATATAGACGCCAGGTTGCGCCTGTTATCTTGGGCGCATAGACCAGCTTCAGGTTGCCTCGACGAAGCGCTGCTGCACCGTCCTGCTCCCACCCCATCGGCTGCGCGGCGGCATGAATCTGCGGCTCCTCTCCACTAAGAAACGGCAACATCGTGCTGCCCTGTGACGGGATGACCGCCCTACCCTTATAGCGAATACCGGGATGCTCTATACCGGCTACCTGAAGAAAGGTTGGCATGACGTCACGAACACTGGCAAACTCCGTTGTCTGGCCCTTGAGGGCCCTGGCCGGAAAATGTACAAACGCAGGTACCCGTATTCCACCTTCAAAAATGGTCTGCTTATAGCGCCGTCCCGGCTGAGCACTAACTTGCGCCCAGGCCGGACCGTAGGTCACAAACGAGTTGGCTCGCCCCAAATTGTCCAGACGATTATCAAAGTGTTCGGCTACCCACTCTTTGATTGAATCCCCTCGGTTCACCGACTCCGGGCCGTTGTCGGACATGAACAGTATAAGTGTATTGTCATACTCGCCCAGGTTTTTAAGATGAGTGACGAGGCGGCCAATCTCCTGATCCAGAGACTCAACCATTGCCGCATAGGCCTCCATTGAGCGTGCTGAGCGCATTTTTTCTTCCGCGCTTAAGGAATTCCACTCAGGCACGCCTTCCAGTACCGCCCGCGTCTGGAAATCGGCTGGAAGCAGGCCCAGCTCTTTTTGGCGAACCAGGCGTTGATCGGCAATCACCTGATATCCCCTGTCATAGAACCCACGGTACTTGGCAAGATAGCTATCCGGCGCCTGGAGCGGCCAGTGAGGCGCCGTGAAGGCTGCAAATGCAAAGAAAGGCTTGTTTTGCTCATGCGCCGCCCGGGTCGTCTCGATCAGCCGATCGGTAAAATAGGTGGTCGAGAAGTAGTTTTCGGGCAGAGCAAGCGGTTCCCCATTATGGACAAAGGTTGCCGAGTAGTTGGCCTGGATAGACATTTCCTTTTGCTTGAAATGAGCTGCCCCTCCCTCCAACACCACATAGGACTCAGCAAACCCTCTATTCTGAGGCTGTTGTTCCGGCAGCTTGCCCAGATGCCACTTCCCTGCAATGGAAGTCTCATAGCCGGCGTCTCGCAGTAGTTCAGCCAGCGTAACAGCCTCACCTTGTAATACGCCCTCATAGCCAGGACGGATGGCTTGGTGAGCAAACAGCCGATTACGTGTCTCGGCCATCATGCCAATACCTGACAGGTGCTGGTCGTTGCCAGTAAGCAACATGGCACGGGTAGGAGAACAGCTCGGCGCGCTATGAAAGTCCAGCAAGAGTTTTCCACCAGCAATCAACTGATCGAGGTTAGGTGTGCTGATTTCACTGCCCATTGCGCCAAGGTCTGCATAGCCCAGGTCATCAGCAACTAGCAGGAGAATATTAGGCTGATGAGGTGTTTGGGCGTTTTCAGCGAACGACGTTGTGCTCGATAAGAGACAAAGACAGGTGGCAAATACACCTGGTAGAAGTTTCATGGGTTTTCCTTGTTGTTGTATGCCCATTTTTGAGCTTGACCTCGGTATCGGCCAGCATCTAAATAATTATGATAGTTAACTTTGTTTGTCAAATCTGCCTGCGTTTTGACGCAATGTCCTGACCGGCACCTAACAGGCTCGGCTGCAGCTTTTCAGTCAGGTGCGCTGTAGAGCGATGGGTCACGGACCTTCTCGATTTAAACGTTGAATGCGTGAGGCAAGGCGAGGCTCCACGCTTGCATTCGGGTCAAGACAGGCATCCGTAGATGGCAAGCTTTGGTCCAACTTCTGGTTGTGGAGCAATATGGCTTACATAACATGTCACGACGCTGCGTCATGCCGCCACTCGACGCTTTTTAACCGCGCCAATTCCGAGCTGTATTGCCAGGGGTCCTTCAACAATGCGACTTAGTAGAAAAGTGCTGCATCGTTATCTTCGCTCTTGCATCACTACCGCTTGGACTAGCAATTGAAGGTTTAAGCCCTATGGATTAGAGGCTCAAGCAAAAACCGCCTCGTTAATGAAGCCAACGGATCGGCGTCCGGCGTAGGTAAAGGATCTGATCACAGCAGATTCAGTCCAGGCCATAGGTGGGAACTTTTGTTAGTAGAAAACCACGCAGGAACTTTCTCTATATCCAACAGGCCTGTCCATCATGTATCCGATTGGTACTCCTTCTGTTGTTACCATTCACTCTCCAACACCTGAAGAGGATGTTCGGAAGAGTGAAACTGCTCCGCTGCCTCCCCAGAAATTGCCAGTAAAACCGCCTCGGCCAGATGCTCCACCATCAAGTCCGCGTGCCTCTTCGCTGCAAGTAGCACGATTTTCAGGTGCTTGGAAAAAGGCCAATAAGGATATTGTCAGCGAGGTGGCAAAGCACTTGGCTTTCCCTGATCGCTTGGCATTGTCACAATCTAACGATGCATTATGTCAAGCCATGATTGAGCACAATGACATCAAGGTTCCTGACAACGTTATAGAGGCTTGGACGACCTTACAAAAAGCTCCAAATATCAGGGCGATGGATACGTTACTTCAACATCTACCCAACGCAAATAATTTAGACAAATCGTCTATAGCGATGGAATTTGTTAAATATCTAATTAATTTTCAATCAAAGTCTGAATCCAAACTTGAGCAGTTGGATCATTTATATAACGCACTACCAGATATAAATGTCGAAAATCCAAGCATCGCGATGACGCTTAGTGAAGCCCTTTTCGCTTATGGAATCGCTCGGTTACCGCAGGAGAAACATACTGCAGGTTTAGAGCGCATAACAAACACTCTTTATGAGATGGCAGCAAGGCCAGATGAGCTCAGTACTTTCGGAGATTTAGCAGCAAAGCGCGAAAAATCTAAAGCGCTAACAAACTTGATAACTATTGCATCGAATAAGTTTAGTGTCATGCCGCTCACTGGCAACGATAGAGAGGCTATTGGCAAAAAAATAGTCGAGACGTTTCATCTTGTTCAGGCTGGTGACTGGCTGCATGATTTTTCACTCGTCGATAAGCGGCCTGATTTAAAATTACCAAACCAGCAGGCTGAAAGCGTTTTGAATACTATGCGTGCTTTAGAAGATGTTCAAACCAAGTTGGGACTAGCGAGGGAATGCATCGCTCACTTTAATAGATTCGAGTTAAAAGATGCCCCAAAGTTCATCTCCGACTTAGAGGATCAATTAAGCTCCTTACAAAGCTGCGAAGAGCAGAATAGTGCCGTAGGCAACCTTTTAAATGAGCTCAAGATGTTAAGTTCCGTCTTAAAAACAAGCTAATAGACTGGCATCTTTTGTGCACTCTAGCAGAAATTAGAGATGAACGAGGCGGCGTAGTATCCTACGAAAGATCAGCTGCAGAGAATGAACTAACAATAGAAATGATTAAGCTATCAAGGTGTCAGGACCAAATATACCTCTTGCCTTACTCTGCAATGCTTAATGACAGGAAGCATTGACAAGGACTACGATCGTGAAGAGTTACGTCATGATCGCAACCACTTTAGTATGCGATCGGTAATTACTCAGCGCACCACGTGTCTAGGCGCGCCTTGACGGTTTGATATACGCGTAAACGAATGCTATTCAGCTAGTTGAAGGAAATACACCTGCTTTGACAAACTGGCCAGTAGCTTCAAGGCTGTGGTTATTCTGGCTTGTATCGAGCAATGCATGTGGATGGACTGTTCAGACAGACCCTAGAGTTCAATTTAAGAAAGCGTTATAAAGAGACTACTTGCAGTTAGGCAATGAACATTTAAGGGGCCTTATAGCGAATGGAATCTATAAGCACTTCGGCTAAGTATCCAAAGCAAGGCTACCTGTGTATTGGTTCATCCGCCCATACTTTTCAAGGCGGGGCAAATTTAAGTAAACAGTTTTTTAAATTCCTGCTCATAAGCAAGCCTTATTAGCAGACCAAACAGATAGCTGTGTTGACCAATTGTCTGGAAACGCGACATGCCTCTTGTGACAGGCTTGAAGCTCAGAGAGGCCATGAGAACTCAAGGTTCTCATGGCGTACTTTGTTGGCTTACTGCTGAATAATGGCCGCTGTATTCATCATGCCGGTTTGAGATACCGTAGCCTGATTACCCTGACCAGTACGTTCAAGCGTTACAGATAGGCCTGAGCCTTCCTGAGTGAGCTTAAAGACATCATTGACAGTCTGGCGCTGAGTAATACTCATGTAGTTGTCGTCACCCAGCTGAGCGACTTCCAGTGAGCTATCGATCGTTCTATCCTGCACAAGATCCATGGTATTGCCATTACCTTCCTGATTGGTAGTGATCTCATTAGATCCCTGCGCAGCCCTCTGGTCTACATTCAGAGTATTGTTATCCCCTGTTTGGGTTGCATCCAGATAAACCCGTGCTGAAGCAAACATTCCGGCGTTACCTTCTTGCCTGGAAGTTATGGTGTTGTTATTACCATTTTGTGTGAATCCGGCTGATGTATTCAGGATTTGAGTGGCGTTTACGCTATTACCGTCACCGGTCTGGTTAAAGCTCAAGCTATTCCCGCCGTCCTCAGGATACTTAGGGTTACTGCCGTCTTGGTCAACGACTACAACGTTTGCATTTCCACGTTGGTCGCCTACGACCGAATTATTCATATAGCGTTGAGTAGAGGTAATAGCGTTGTTATCACCATTCTGGGTGACGGAGAATCCACTACCTACACCTCCCGTGTCCTGCTCTACCGTGATGTTATTCGCGTTGCCAGTTGTGTAGGCAAAAACGGGAGCATAGTACAGCCCGGTCTGGACAATGTTATGTACGTTGTTATTACCAATCTGCTCGCTGGACGCTACGCCTATTAAGCCACCTGTACCGTCATAGTTATAAACGTTTGCATTACCATTTTGCGTTACATCAGCATAGCTACCGCCTTCCTGGTAAATGGTCGCAAGGTTATTGTCACCCGTCTGGTACACCCTTGATTCAGCGTCGTTGGTACTTTCTGCCTGAAAAACAGTAGCCGAGTTTGTGTTCCCATTCTGCTCGACGATCTGCCTGCTATTGATGCCCATTTGATTCTGTATTGCCTTATTAGAGCTTCCGGTTTGGGTAAGCTCAGCAGTATTGCCATCCCCAGCCTGGTTAATCTCAGACTCATTCATTTCAGCCATTGCAGTAGCAGTCGCAAGGGTTAGGGCTGTGGCAGTGAAAAGGTGGTGAAGACGCATATCGATTTCCTTGTCGTTATACCTAATATATGGCCTTAAAGATGGCAGTAGGCCAGTTAACCAGAGAGACCGCATCCTTCTTCTGATCTTGATAGTTACCAGTTGCACTGGTAACAACAGCGTAGATTCAGAAAAACTTATTGCCATCAAATCCGACAAATGGATAGGTACGTTTATTACGTCATGAAACCCTTAGTTTTTTTATAAACAGATCAGCCACGACCAACCTTTTAATAACGATCAATACTGCAACAAGATTCTTATAAGTCTGCAAGACAAGTTATGAAAATGCGGATTTAATCGGTATCTCAAAAGCAATAACGTTATGACCCGCCAATGTCATAATGTCCTTCCCAGATATTGCAAGGAAAGATAAAATAGCTGGCAAGTCAAATCATTTAGTCCGTTATGCGTTATTAGTTAAAGCCAAACGCTTAATCTTCAAGTTATCATCCAACACGCTAGACGCTACAAAGATGAAACTATTCCTCCTTCCTATGAATATTTAAGCTATTTGTTTCTATAGCGGTACCGAGGAATCTTAAATGTTGGACATCTAGCCGGATCTTGTTAATCCTTTAGTCCAGCATATGATCAAACTTACACCAAGTGGTTTTTCAATCACCTCAACAAAAGCTACTCCTTGCTATAGACCTACAAATTTAGGCGATTTGATCCTACTCTTATAGCCGATCCGCATGTTGCGAATGCTCTAAGTAGTATAGCTCTCGACAAATGTATTCAAGCGTGAACAGTCAGAACTGATCTACTCCAGCATTCTCACTCACAGTTACGTATCATTTGGGAGGAACGCCTCAACTAACCTAAGGGCGAGAGGGTTAGCACATAATGGCGCGATTAAGGGCTGCATCAAATTATGCCCATAAAAGCGGTTTGCCATAGCTATATCCGATAATATATGTCCATTATTCAACACAAGTTATGTGAGTACGATGGCCGTCAACTTCGACCTAAATGATCTTCAGGCATTTTGTGCTCTGGTTGAGCATAAGAGTTTTCGTGCTGCTGCCGATGCGATCTACATCTCTGAACGAGCCCCTTGAAAGACAGGACACCGTTTCCCCCTTAGGATAAGAGATAGGCAAACGGGTATGTTTATGACTAACAGCAACGACAAGGGTGGCGGCGAACTGCTTGGGC